>NZ_SRUU01000218.1 GCF_004791585.1 Mesorhizobium sp. M1C.F.Ca.ET.210.01.1.1 | reverse complement strand
TTTCCGCCTTGTCCAGCACGATCGGAAAACTCATCATCTTTTGATGGGCGACTCCGCGCTCGCCCTCCCAAAGATGCTCGTTGCCATAGGCCAGATAAGTGTTCGTGGGAGCGACGAACAGGACCCGTTTCCTGACCGCGGCCGGGCGAACGTAGAAGGGAATGTAGTAGGTGGTTTCACCCTGGTTCAGGCGAACGGCATATATCCAGCTTTCGGCGGGAGCTTCGACCTCGAAGTCCGTTCTCCATTGCTCGTCATCCAGATCGTCATCGTGCAGATACAACTC
>NZ_SRUU01000217.1 GCF_004791585.1 Mesorhizobium sp. M1C.F.Ca.ET.210.01.1.1 | reverse complement strand
TTGAGATAGAGGTTCAGTCGCTCTGTCAGCGGCAGTGAATAGAGGTTCGTCGCCGGAATGACGGTACCCGGATGAACAATCACCCATCCCACCCCGATCGCCCACGTCAAGGCCGCGAGCGCGCCCAGATAGAGCGCCAGTCGAGTCGAAAGGGTCAGCGCGCCAAGGCATACGAAAATCAGCAGGAATTTGAAGCTGCCTTCGCGCAGCTGCATCGCGGCCGGCGCGACCTCTTGGGCAAACGGGTTGGGCGTTATCAGCAGAACGGTCAACAGAATGATGTCCA
>NZ_SRUU01000216.1 GCF_004791585.1 Mesorhizobium sp. M1C.F.Ca.ET.210.01.1.1 | reverse complement strand
CAGCGGTCGGCTATCGTCACGGGCAAACCAGTAGTTGCGTTGGATGCCGGTTTCTGGGTCCTTGTCACTCGGTGTCGGGCTGGGTTCGGCAAAACTGGTGACCGGCACGACGCATCTATGCTCGACCCCGACAAACTGTTGCCAGTGCGAATATTGTGGATTGCGAACGTTGGTCGTGCCGTAGTCGGCCTTTCCCTTCATGCGCTCAGGTGGCGTTGGCAACCCCCAAAGCAGTCTGGCCAGCTCACGCTTCCCGTCTGCCGTGTTGCGGACGACGGGGCCGGGC
>NZ_SRUU01000215.1 GCF_004791585.1 Mesorhizobium sp. M1C.F.Ca.ET.210.01.1.1 | reverse complement strand
CTCAGCGTGCCGGCCGCGCCCATGATGGCGGCGAGCGGGGTCTTCAGATCATGCGAGATCGAGGTGAGCAGCGCCGAGCGCAAGCGGTCGGCCTCGGCGGCGAGCTTGGCACGGTCGACGTCGGCGGCGAGCTGGATGCGCTCGATGGCGACCGCCGCCTGGTCGGCAAGCGCATCGAGCAGGCGCTGCTGCTCGGGCGTCAGCAGCGGTCCCTGCCTGTCGTCGTCGAGGCCGACGACGCCGATCGCCGTGCGGCCAGTTCTCAGAGGAAGGTAGAGGCGTTTCGC
>NZ_SRUU01000214.1 GCF_004791585.1 Mesorhizobium sp. M1C.F.Ca.ET.210.01.1.1 | reverse complement strand
GCCTCAGGCTTGCCGACGGCACACTGGCCGGCGCCGACCTCGACATGATTTCGGCCGTGCGCTACGTCCATCGCGTCGTCGGGCTGGAGCTCGACGAGGCCCTGCGCATGGCTTCGCTTTATCCGGCCGAAGCGATCGGCCAGGCGCACCGCCTCGGCCGCTTCGCCAACGGGACAGCTGCCGACATCGTTGGGCTGTCGGAGGGGCTGGATGTGAAGAACGTCTGGATCGGCGGCGAGAAGGTGTTTGCCAGCTGAGATTTCAGTGCCGCAGCAGTGGAGAAGCTTTT
>NZ_SRUU01000213.1 GCF_004791585.1 Mesorhizobium sp. M1C.F.Ca.ET.210.01.1.1 | reverse complement strand
CCAGCTCCATGCGCACCTGCTTGATGATCTGGTTGCTCAGCGCCGATTCCTCGCGGGCATCGGGGCCGTCCAGGCGCAGGCGGGCACCACCGATGGTGTAGCCCTGTTCGTACAGCAGGCTGCGGATCTGCCGCACCATCAGCACGTCATGGCGCTGGTAGTAGCGGCGGTTGCCTCGGCGCTTGGCCGGCTCAAGGCTGGGAAACTCGGTCTCCCAGTAGCGCAGGACGTGCGGCTTGACGTCGCACAGCTCGCTGACCTCACCAATGGTGAAGTAGCGCTTGGCCGG
>NZ_SRUU01000212.1 GCF_004791585.1 Mesorhizobium sp. M1C.F.Ca.ET.210.01.1.1 | reverse complement strand
TGGCCGCACCAGATCACCACATGATCGTCGCTGGGGGGCGCCTCCATCTCTCGCGAGGCTTCAAGGAGAACTGCGCGCGGCCCGCCATCGACCCGCTCTTCCGGAGCGTCGCCGAGAGCTACGGCCCAGCCGCCGTGGGCGTCATACTGACCGGAAACCTGAATGACGGCACTCTCGGTCTTTTCGAAATAAGCCGGCGAGGCGGTATCACGATCGGCCAGGATTCTACGGATGCCGCTTATCCTGACATGCCGAGAAGCGCAGCAGTGCACGTTACACTTGACTACAG
>NZ_SRUU01000211.1 GCF_004791585.1 Mesorhizobium sp. M1C.F.Ca.ET.210.01.1.1 | reverse complement strand
CGTCGATCCCGACGGCTCGGTCGACGCGCTGGAAGGATTGATCCGCTGGCGTCATCCCGTGCGCAGCCTGATATCCCCAGCGGAATTCATCCCGATCGCCGAGCGCTCGACGCTGATCGACATGGTCGGCGAGTGGGTCTTCAAGCGCGCCTGTGCCGATATCGGGCATTTCCCCGGACGGCGCATCTCGATCAACGTCTCCGGCGAGCAGCTCAAGCGCGACGAGATCGTGACGATGTGCGACCGGGTCTTGCGCGAGACCGGCAGATCGGCCTCGCAGTTCATCATCG
>NZ_SRUU01000210.1 GCF_004791585.1 Mesorhizobium sp. M1C.F.Ca.ET.210.01.1.1 | reverse complement strand
GCCGATTCGTCCCTGAAGCGGCGTAATGGTGAACGTCAACCTTTCGGCTTCCAGCTTAACAAGGAAGCTCTTTCGTAGAGCCAGTTATACTGTGTGACCATTTGGTTGGTGCGCGTGTATTGATAGCCCAGGAAGCCAAGGATCATCAGCACGATGGTGTCGACGAGATAGTAATGCAGTGAGAACATCGTGCCGTCGGACAGCGCGTGATGGATGAACCGGATGCCTATGCCGAGACCGAGCATATAGAAGAACAGCTGAACGTGGCTGCTCCAGGTCTGAGCGGCGGC
>NZ_SRUU01000209.1 GCF_004791585.1 Mesorhizobium sp. M1C.F.Ca.ET.210.01.1.1 | reverse complement strand
CATGGATCGACTTGGTCAGCACGCCGGTGAGCGCGAAGGCGATCGCCGATGCACCGTCATGCGCGAGATCGCCAGGAAGCACGATATCAGCGTCGCCACGGTGGCGCTGGGCTATGTGCTGGCCAAGCCGTTCGTGATGAGCGTCATCATCGGCGCCAGCCGCATGGACCAGCTCGAGCAGAACCTTGCCGCGACGGGTCTGAAGCTCGATGGCGACGATCTTGCCAGGCTGGACGAAGTCAGCGCGCTGCCTGCCGCTCCAGCATCCAGCCCGGATATTCGGCAGGCAG
>NZ_SRUU01000020.1 GCF_004791585.1 Mesorhizobium sp. M1C.F.Ca.ET.210.01.1.1 | reverse complement strand
GCAACCCAACCCTACCGAAGAACATCGATGACCACCGCTACGCCGCTCGCTCGCTACGGCGCTGTTGAGGGCGCGCTCGCGAGCGGCTTCGCTACCGCCGAGCTACACCACTCAGCGGGGCACGACCTTAGCTTTGAGAGCCCGTCATCGAGACAAATGCAAGGGAACGGTCCCGCCCCCTGGGGACATTCGACATGCCGTGGCAGCTTCCTATGGTGAGCCAGCGCATTCCGATACACGTTTTCCGCGCTCTACCGTTGCTCCAGCACCTGTGCTGAGGCTGAGCGCTTGATCAGGACCCGACCGCTGCTGTTGCGGGATGGTGACTGGGTTGAGGTCGCGAAAACCTTGACCGCGGGTACGTTGTTCATCCAGATGAGCGCTGAGCCGAGAAGCAGCCAAGAACGCTTCCCGTAATCGAATCCTACGGGAACCGCGAAACCAGCGTCCAAGGGACGCAATTCTCCGACGTCGTTCACTCAAGCTCATCTCGCAACTTGAACGCTTGTATGAAGCCGCTGCATGTGCGCCGGTGGACCGGATTGCTGCTATCCAAACCACGTGCTCAGTTTCGCCCCCGTAATAACTCTACCGTCCGAAACGGCTTTCGCGCGTCAGGTCCACCCCACATGAAAGTTCCGCGAGCAGCACGGACGGAGAGGCCGGTCACAACTCCTTCGCGTGCTCTTTTACTACCGAATCAAGTGCCAAATGGAGAGGCACTGCCTTAGAGAACAGGAAGCCCTGCGCGGTTCTGCAGCCAAGCTTGTACAGAGTTTGCCGATCTGCCTCTGTTTCAACGCCCTCGGCCATGACCTCGATCCCGAGCGTCCTACCAAGGTCAATCACCGCTTTGACAAGCAGCCGATTCTCCCGGGACTTGGCTAAGCCGCGAATGAAGCCCTGATCTATTTTCACTTTCCTGATCCGACTGTCCTTGAGCGATGCCAACGTCGAAAAACCGGTGCCGAAGTCCTCGAGCGCGATAGAAATGCCAGCATGTGAAAGCTGGCCGAGCTTTTCATCCACTCTGTCCGGATCCACTGGGGCTTCTTCGGTAATCTCGATGTCGAACATCGTTGCAGGGAGGTCTTTTGCCGCCAGACCATTAAGAATCATCTCGTCAATATCGCCAGCTTCCAACTCGCGCGGTGAAACATTCATCGCCACACGAACATCACGACGGTCAGCTTTGACCAAGCCCTCGATAAGAGCGCAACAGTCGGCGAATACCGTTTGAGTTAGCAGCTGAAGCATTCCAGTTTCGCGTGCCGCTGTCATGATCTCGGGCGGAGAAATGGGACCGTGAAGCGGGTGAGACCATCTTAGCAAGGCTTCAAAACCGACGACGCTTCAGTTTCGAGTCTTACGATTGGCTGAAACCAAGCGACCAAGCTTCTCATCGTTATCGCCGAATGAAGATCGCGTTCGATTGACTGGCGGCGTTGCAGTTCCCGGGCTAGCTCGGCACCGAACAGACAAAATTCATTCCTGCCGCGGCGCTTAGCTGTGTAAAGGGCGATGTCGGCCCGCAACAACATTTCCGTCAGTCCGGGGTTTTCAGCCAAGTAGATTCCTATAGACGCTCCAATGCGGACGGATGCGATCCCAGGATAGGGGCGAGCAAGCTTGGCTATGAGATTGGACGCGAGATTGGTGGGAGAAGGAGAATTCTTTCGCGAAGAAAAAACCAGCACGAATTCATCCCCACCGATGCGGGCGAGCGTTGAGCCCTCCGGTGCTTCTTCCTCTATTCGGCGGGCGATCCTGGCAAGCAGCTCGTCACCCGTTCTGTGACCGTAGGTACCGTTGACAGATTTGAACCCGTCCAGATCAATCAGCATGGCCACAAAGGGTCCATCGGTGTTCTCAAACTGATCGATTGCATGTTCGAGGCCCCGCCTGTTGAGGAGCGCGGTAAGATGGTCCTCCCTGGAATTGCGCTCCATTTCCGCGGCAAGCCGCTCGGCTTGATGTCTCAGGCGGCTCGCGTCACGGAAGCGCGCTTGTCCAACGAACGAGGATCGAACCAGGCCGCCCTCGAAAAGCAGGACGGCAAAAGCCAGAATGTAGTTTTCCGGGGCTCCCTTCGTCAGCAAACATGCGGCGGCAATGAGGAGTGGCGGTGTGATGAAGCATATCGCTGCCGCAGCATATGAGCTGCCGTACGTGACCGCGCCAGCTGAAATGCCCGCCAGAATTATTAGATGCAGCGATGCTTGAGACGTCGTGTATCCAGCCGTTAGGATGGCAAGGAATGACCAGGTGAATCCCGCCAGAAGAGCAAGCCTGCCAAACCAGCGAAGCCGCAGCCAAACCCGTGTCAGATCATCCTGGACTCCGGGTTCCTTCAGCTGATGACGGGCGAGTGCAAGGCGGGCGGCATTTATCGCATTAACGACCGAAAACCAGGCCGCGCCAGCAAGACCGTTCCCGGAAAGGGCCTGCACGGTCAAAATCAGCCCGGACAGCACAATGCTTATCGGCATTGAGACGAAAAGGCCTGCCCTCAGATCAGCGAGCTGGTCCTGAAGGATTCTCGCCTCCAGCGGATCTTCTTTTCCAAGGCTGGACGGGTCAGCTTGCTTACTCCTGCTTGTCCGCAGCCTATGCAGCCCCCCTGAAGGACGGGTTAATTCTTCAATCGGAGATCAGCGTCGGGGAGCAGGATTACTCCGGTGCATCATGCACTCTCTCCCATCGCTCGCCCAGCACGCGCAAAAATGCGACTGCTGGTGCAGTATCACCGCTGGAGCTCCGCCGATATCCCATGCCGGACAAGGGGAACATGTTGGGCAAAGCGAAGCCCCAGATGCCTTGCAAGCCGTGCCGCCAGGTGGTCTCTGGAGTAGAGTCCAATCAATATGTTCGTTGCATGGTAGAGCGGCGCCGCCGACAGGCGCAGCCGCCTTTCGTATATATGCAGCATGTCGGGGTCGCCAACATTGCGGCCGTCGCGGCACGCAGTCATGATTCCACGGGCGAGTTGCTTCTGGCTGCTGAGACCGATGTTGAATCCGTGAGCGGTCACCGGGTGCATGCCGATGGCAGCGTCGCCGATGAGTGCGGCGCTCGGCGCCCGGAATTTGTGCGCCCAGGTCGTGACCAGCGGATAGGTGTGGCGCTTGCTTGCCAAGGTCATTTTTCCAAGGCGCCCTCGACACCGTTTCGTCAACTCCGACAGGAACAAATCATCATCGAAGGCAAGCAGTCTATAGGCCTCGTTTGAGCGCAATGTGAGCAGCAGCGACGACATGCCCTCCGCGAGGGGCAACATCGCTATCGTCTGATGGTGATCGAACCATTCGATGGCGATCTGGTGGTGGGCGCGCTCGTGCCTCACTCGGCAAATCAGCATCGAGTGGCCAAGCCGGTTGATATCGGCGCCGATGCCTAGCAGATCACGCGTGGCGGACAAACGCGAATCCGCGGCAACAACCAGCCGAGCAGTTAAACGCGCGCCATTAGAGAGCGTTACGACTGCTCCTTCTTGGCTGTTTGTTGCATCGACGACCGAGTGGCCGCACAACAGCCGGGCGCGATCCTGCAAGCGGACGATTTTGAACAGCGCCTCGCGGATCCGGCAATTTGGAACCAAAACCCCCAGCGGTTCTCCAGAGTTGCTGGGAGGATCGAAACGAAGAGCGAATGCGCTCGAGCCGTTGAGCACGCGCGCGCCTTGAAGTGCTGATTTGTCCGAAGCCGGGATGACATCCCAGGCGCCGAGCTCGCGAAGGGTTCTGATCGAAGCGTTGGTCAGCGCGATTTCGCGACCATCGAAAGCCGGATTCGCCAGACTATCGAATGTGTTCTGTTCAACAACTGCCACCTTGAGTTCGCTTTGGGCAAGCGACGCAGCGAACGAAAGGCCGACCGGGCCGGCTCCAACGACAACGATGTCAAAATTATCGTCAGAGCCCATCAGCGTGCCGCCATCCGGTCGCCTATCCTCGTGTAACGGTGGAACTGAGCCGAGTGACATGAGCTCCGTGGCCGCCGCATTGCCTAAAGGCGCTGGGCCGGGAGATTCGCATCGATCGGCAACGAAGCACTCAAAGCGCTCAGAGGTGGATGCGGCTAACCGATCCCGCCCTTTGGCCGCGCAGCCGCGCAGATCGCCGCCAGCAAGCGAGACACTCGCGACGCTGGTCAGCCACGGCCGCGCCGCATCGATCGCCACATTCCACCTGGAACCCTTGCGCATACTACTCACGCTCCACGACGTCGAAGCGGGCTCTCTTGCGAGGGTATCGAACGTAGCGCTCTCTCTCGTCATCCCAGCCAAGGTAGCGGAAACTTTTATCCACGACCGCGCATATCTCATCAAGAACCTGCTGCATGGCTTCGATGTCGATGTCCTTGCAATTCAGTCGCCGATAGAGCAAAGCCCACGCGGCGACATAGTCGTCGAAATAGCGCGCGTCACTCGAACCAATGATCAACTTCGGACGGTTGATCGATCTCGAAAACGCACGTCCCAACCCCGATGATGCTCCGCAGCACGTTGACATCACGAGGATCTTCGGCGCTGGATGCGAGCCCTGGAACATTTCTACGAAGTCAGCCCAAAGAAGGCCACTTTCGACGCACACAACCCATCAAAGGCGAAAGCTGTTGATCGGCCCCCGTGTCCGCGCAGCCACGCGGATGGTCAGCCAGCAAGCGAGATACACACGACGCCGGTCAGCTAATGGCTGCGCCGTAAGCACAAGGCATGGCCGACCACACGACAGAAAACCCAGAACCGTGAAGGTGCTGATAATGACGACCAATCTTTCCGTAAGTCATGCATTTCTCCGTCGAAGACTGGTCAATAGAACACACCGATGAGTATGACCCTGATCTGGATCAGCCAGACATGACCAATCGGCACTGGCGGTTCACGGTCAGGTGATCGACCGTGACGTTCCACTTTGGAACCCGTGCGCACATGGCCAAGCTCTCGTCCGGCCACGCGAGGTACTCTCGTGGCATCAGCCGCCTCATACTGGGTGCAATGGGAGGCAGTCCTTCGCACGACAGAGGCTTTTCACAAATGTAGTGTGCAGCTTAGGTCAAGATGGTCATGGAGCATGGAGCATGGACAGCTTGTTCCCGACCGAGCCGGCTCGACTGACGAGCGCGATCCGCGCATCTTATGCACAGCGGATTGAAATCAGCGTTCCGGTTTGTCGTCCCGATCAATTAGTATCCGCTCGGCGGCTCCGTCGAGATCTTCGTATTGACCGCTTCGCAATGCCCAGACGAAGCCGGACACACCCAGTGCACCCAGAAAAAGGGCCACTGGTATGAGATAGAGCAACGTCGTCACGAGGATTATGCCGAATAGCTGACTGCGGAGCGTCCGACTTTTTGAATAACTTGCAGCGTCGCATTCGCCCCGAAGCCGTGCAAGCGCAATGCGTTTCCAATAACAAGCACCGATGAGGCAGACATGGCAATCGCCGCTAACAAAGGCGTGGCGTGCCCGAGGATGGCGATTGGTACTGCCACCGCATTGTAGACGATCGCAATCGCGATGTTCTGGCGGATCAGGTGTCCCGCCTTGCGCGAGACGTCCAGCGCGAGAGGCACTGCCAGAAGGCTTTCGCGCAGGAATACGAAGTCGGCGGCATTGCGGCCAATGTCGGCGGCGGTAGCTGGAGCGATCGAGACATGCGCCGCGCTGAGCGCCGGCGTGTCGTTGAGGCCGTCGCCAACCATCAGAACCTTGTGTCCGTCTTTCGCCAGGGTCTCGATGCGCTCGACCTTGCCGGATGGCAGCAGGCACGGAACGAAGTCCTTGACACCCAGCATTTCTGCGACTTCACCGCAGGCACCCGCAGTATCGCCCGACAGCATTTCCACTGACACCCCGGCATGGCTCAATTGCCCGATCGCCGCCTTGGCGTCTGCGCGCAGCGCGTCCTCAAAATCGAAGGTCGCGACAATGAACCCGTCTTTTGTCAGCACGGTTCCGCCATGTTTGCCTTCACCACCGGTCCGGGCTCTCCATCCAGCCCATCCGCGTCGGCCTAGCCGCCAGGTGCTTCCGGCTCCAGTGGCTTCGATTCCAAACCCTGGATGCTCGGTGACGGCATCAAATTTGTACTGCCCGCCGGGATGGGCAAAACCGGCTATGGCCTTTGAAAAAGGATGGCGGGAATGCGTAGCCATGTCTCCCGCGACTGCCAGCATGGCCGGATCGATCGACGATGCATTGACCAGCCGGGGCTGGCCGAGCGTGAGCGTTCCGGTCTTGTCGAACACCGCTGTATCAATCGTCGCCAGGCGCTCCATGGCAGAACCGTCCTTTACCATGATGCCGTTCTCAAACAGGCGCCGCGCGGCGACCACCTGAACGATCGGTACGGCGAGGCCGAGCGCGCACGGGCAGGTGATGATCAGAACGGCAATGGCGATGGTTATCGCCCGGTGCCAGTCGCCGGTCACCGCCATCCAGCCAAGGAACGTCGCGAAGGCTGTGAGATGAACCACCGGGGCATAGAGCGCTGAAACGCGATCGGCGATCCGGCGATAATGCGCGCGGCCGCCCTCTGCGGCTTCCATAAGACGAACCATTTCCGCCAGAAACGAATCCTTCGCGGCGGCTGTCGCCTCAATCGTCAGCGGGCCGGTAAGATTGAGCACGCCGGCCTGAACTGCTTCGCCCGGCGCCACGTTTTTCGGCGTGCTTTCGCCTGAGGCCAGCGAGCAGTCGAGATCCGACGTTCCCTGGATGATCTTGCCGTCGACGGGGATCCTCTCACCGGCTGCGATCAACAACCGCATGCCTGGTTCGATCTCGCCGACCGGCAAATAGTCGCGCGCGCCGTCGCTGCGCAGCACCATGGCGCCATGTGCGGCCAACTGGGACAGGCCTTTCACAGCGGTCCGGGCACGTTCGCGCATCACGTGATCCAACGTGCGGCCGATCAACAGGAAGAACAGCAGCGATACCGACGCGTCAAAATAGGCGTGATCGCCATGGTTGATCGTCTCGTAGAGGCTCATGGCGTAGGCGAGCGAAACACCGACCGCGATCGGCACGTCCATATTCATGCGGCCATGGCGCAAAGCATTCCAGGCCGAACGGAAGAAGATGCCGCCGGCGAAGGCGAGGGCAGGAATGGCGATCAGCGCCGAGACCCAGTGAAACAGGTCGCGGGTAGCACCTTCGGCGCCGGACCAGACCGAGACCGAAAGCAGCATGATGTTGCCCGCCGCAAAGCCGGCAACCGCGACCGCGCGGATCAAATCCGATAACGTCCTGTCCTTGTCGCCGACCTCGGAAGGGAAGAGATGCGCCTGGTAGCCTAGCCGCCCAAGCGCGACGACGAACGGTGGGACCTCGTCACCACGCCACCGGACAGAGACCCGTTTCGTCGACAGGTTGACGCGGGCGCTCTCGACGCGATCGAGCTTTCCCAGCGCCGTCTCGATCGTCTGGATGCAGCCTGCGCAATGAACCGTCGGTACTGAAAGATCGGTCTGGTGAAGATCATCGCCAAGCGATCGGCTCGCCAGCCTGATCTCCTGGCTGGACGGCAGGACCGATCCGGTGTTGACCAGATCAAGCGCCATTTCGGCGCCCGGTGCACAACAACTCATTGCAGCGCTCCATTGGAAATCATGATCCGGCGGACGTCGCGATACGGTTTGTCCAGACCGGCGTCGGCGTCGACTTCGACAATCCAGACGCCGTCCTTCGGCATGTGCTGGGCTGCGAATTCCTGGCCCGAGGCGGGTGCGAGGGTGACCGACTTGTCCTCCTTCTCGTACGCGGGATGGCGAAACAGCACCTTGACGCCGTGCAAGGGAACCGGCTTGCCGGCGACGTCGGCGAGGCCATAGCGAACTTCGCCCCATGCGATGGTCAGCTTGCCGGTCCAGCCAAGTGCTGCCTGCGCCCGTCCTTCCTCGGCCTTCTTGTTGAATTGCTGGCTCGCCACATAGGTGTTTTCGACGACGAGGCCAGTCCAGCTTGTGCTGGCGAGCGTTGCCATGGTCAGATTGACTGCGATGACCACGCCGAAAAAGGCCAGGATGATGACCAGCATGTGCCTGCCGGTGAATTCACGAGGCTTTTGTACATTGGCAGTCATCTGAGGGGCTCCGGCGCGTTGAAGGTGGCGGTGTACTCGTTCGACTCAAAGCTGGCTCTGTCCTCGACGCGGAACTTGAAGGTCTGTGCCGGAGCGCGGATCTGGTCCGCCGGCTGGCGAACGAAGACCCTCAGCATTTTCAGGCGGTCGGGTTCGACCGGAATGGCGAAGGAACGGCCTGCGGGGATGTCGTCGCCGACGACGACCATGTCAGCGCCTTCAAGGCCCTGCATGGTTACGACGATCGTCCTCGGCTCGGGGATCATGTTGAGCAGCTTGACGGTATAGCCATTGCGGATGGATCCGTCGGTCAGCGTGACGAACTGGGGATTGCGATCATGCAATACGTTCAGTTCGAGCCGATCGCGCGTCAGCAGCGAATAGAGCAGGCCGAGGCCGATCAGCGACCACAAGCCCATGTAGACGTAGGTGCGCGGCCGAAAGATCTTGCGGATGTGAAAATGCGCCACCTTGTCGGAGAACAGGCCATCAGCGGTCCTGATCAGCGATGGATTGACTGAGCTGGACCCGCCTGCAGTCGCCAGCATCATGTTGGCGTTGTAGTCGGAGAGCGTCGCATAGGCGATCAGCCCACGCTCCTTGCCGAGCTTGTCCATGACGCCGTCACAGGCGTCGATGCAGAGCGCGCAAGTGATGCATTCGAGCTGCTGGCCGTCGCGAATGTCTATCCCCATCGGGCAGACCGCGACACAGGCATTGCAGTCGACGCAGTCGCCCACGGGCTGGCCTGCGGCCAGCACCTTCTTGGCGTGGCGCGAACGCGGTTCGCCGCGCCAGTCATTGTAGGTGACAGTGAGGGAATTTTCATCGAGCATGGCCGCCTGGATGCGGGGCCACGGGCACATATAGGTGCAGACCTGTTCGCGCATCAGACCGCCGAACGTGTAGGTGGTAGCCGTCAGGACGGCGACAGTGATGTAGGCGACGGGCGCCGCAGTGCCGGTGAAGAGCTCGCCGAGCAGCGTCGGTGCATCGGCAAAGTAGAAGATCCAGGCGCCGCCAGTCGCCGCCCCTATGACCAGCCAGATGGTGTGCTTGGACACACGCAGCATGAGCTTGCGCGCGGTCCAGGGACCTGCGTCAAGTTTCATGCGGGCGTTGCGGTCCCCCTCGATCGCACGTTCGACGACGAGGAACAGATCGACCCACACCGTCTGAGGGCATGCATAGCCGCACCAGGCACGGCCGACAGTCGAGGTGATCAGGAAAAGACCGACGCCCGCCATGACCAGGAGGCCGGCCACATAGAAGAATTCCTGGGGCCATATCTCGATGAAGAAGAAGTAGAAGCGCCGGTTCGCGAGATCGAGCAGGACTGCCTGGTCCGGGGCAAATGGACCGCGAGCCCAAGGCAGCCACGCAGCCAGGTAGTAGATGCCAAGTGTGATCGTCATCACCAGCCATTTGAAGCGACGAAAGTTGCCCGAGGCGCGCTTCGGAAAGATCTTTTGACGCGCGGCATAAAGCGGCTTGCGGGTTTTGGCGGAATTGACAGTTTCTGTTTCGAGCCGTGTCAACTGCGTCTTATCACGCATGTGCAACTCCACTTTCCCAGCCAATGTCAGGGGCACCTGTCGTAAAGCCTCGCGGTAGGATAGCCTTGCCGGGTTGTGCAGATCGCATTAGGGATGGTGTCGAGGCCCGGCTCACGCCGGGCCTCGTCCGCTTGGCAGGGGGGACCGAAGAATAGGACTTCCATTCCTATTCTCCGCCGCCAAGCGAATGGACATAAACTGCAAGTTCCTTGACCTTGATCTCGCCGAGACGGCCAACCCAGGCCGGCATGACGCCCTGTTTTGGCGCACGGACCTGTGCGGCGATGGCTGTCTCACCGGATCCATAGAGCCAGATCGCATCGGTCAGGTCGGGGGCGCCGAATTCCCTGTTGCCTTTTGCATTGTCGCCGTGACAGGCGACGCAGTTCTCGGCAAAGACCTTGGCGCCGGGTTGGATCAGACTTGCATCGCGGACCTTGCCGGAAAGGCTGGCCACGTAGGCGCTGACTTGTGCGATCTGGTCGGCGGTAATGATGTCGCCGAAGGCCGGCATTTCCGACAGGCGCGTGTCCGGATCGGATGCGAAGCGGATGCCGTGCGTAATCGTCTGCTGGATCTGCTCGGCCTTGCCGCCCCATAGCCAGTCGTCGTCGTTGAGATTGGGAAAGCCCTTGGAACCTTGGGCGCCGGAGCCGTGACATTGTACGCAATTGACCTTGAAAGCGGCGCCACCGGCGGCGATTGCGAATTCGCGCAGGCCGTCGTCCGCGGAGATCTCCGAGACGCTCTTGGACTCCACCGCCGAGATATATTTGCCCTTGGCGGCCTCAGCCGCAGTCAGCTCGTTCCTGACCTCGTTGCGGCTGGAATAGCCGAGCACACCCTTCGTCGCCGAGTGCAACAGAGGCCATGCTGGATAGGCGATGGTGTAGCCTATCGCCCAGACAATGGTGACGTAAAAGGTGATAACCCACCATCTGGGAAGCGGGTTGTTCAGCTCCCGGATGCCATCCCATTCGTGGCCGGTGGTCGAGACGCCAGAGATTTCATCGATATGCTCGTCGCTCATGATCACTCGTCCTCGAGCGGAATGCGGGCCGCTTCGTCGGCCAGCCTTCGGCTGCCGGGGCGTAGGGCAAAGGCGATGCACCCCACGAAGAACAGCGCCATCGCAACCAGGCCCCAGCTGTCGGCAAACGCCCGCATCAAATTGTAGGTCATCAGCGTTCTCCTCAGCGGTAGCCGGCGGCTTCGTCGTAATTTTTGAAGTCGACCAGTGTGCCAAGCATCTGCAGGTAGGCGAGCAGGGCATCCATTTCGGTGACCTGTTGCGGGTTGCCGTCGAAGTCGCCGATCTTGGCTTTTGGGTAACGCGCCTCAAGGCCTGATGTGTCGGCATTGGGATCGGCCTGCGCCGCCAGATCCGCATTGGCGTGGACGATCATGTCATCGGTGTAAGGGACGGCTACAAGCCTGTTGGCGACCAGATGCGTTGAGAAATCCTTCACGTCGATCGGCGTGTCTTTCAGGAACCCATAGCTCGGCATGATCGATTCCGGCACCACCGAGCGCGGGTCGGTAAGATGCGCGACATGCCATGCATTCGAGTAGCGGTCGCCAACTCTGGCGAGATCCGGCCCGGTGCGCTTCGATCCCCACTGGAAGGGGTGATCGTACATGGACTCGGCAGCTAGGCTGTAGTGGCCATAGCGCTCAACTTCGTCGCGGAACGGCCTGATCATCTGGCTATGACAGAGGTAGCAGCCCTCGCGCATATAGATGTTGCGCCCGACAAGTTCGAGCGGCGAATAGGGGCGCATGCCTTCCACCTTCTCGATCGTATTGTCGAGATAGAAGAGAGGCGCGATCTCGACGATGCCGCCGACCGTCACCACGAGCAGCGAGCCAACGAGAAGAAGCGTGGCGTTCTTCTCGATGATTGCGTGTTTGTCCATCAAGCCCATTACCTGGCTCCTGATCGCGCAGGTCGGATGGCGACGGGGCTCGGCATCGGCTCCTCCTCGCGCTGGTGGCCGAGGATGGTCCTGGTGATGTTCCAGGCCATGATCAGCGCGCCGGAGAGGTACATGGCCCCACCGATGGCGCGCATGACATAGTAGGGGTGCATGGCGGCGACGGTCTCGGCGAAGGAGTAGACCAGGAAGCCCTGCTCGTCGTATTCGCGCCACATCAGGCCCTGCATGACGCCGGATACCCACATCACCGCGGCGTAGACAACGATACCAAGTGTCGCCAGCCAGAAATGCCAGGTGACCAGCCGCAACGAGTAGAGCCGTTGCCGGTTCCAGAGCTTCGGCACCATGTAGTAGATTGCGCCGAACGAGATCATGCCAACCCAGCCGAGCGCGCCCGAATGGACGTGGCCGATCGTCCAGTCGGTATAATGCGACAGCGAATTGACCGCCCGGATCGCCATGATGGGGCCTTCGAAGGTCGACATGCCATAGAAGGCGACGGCCATCACCATCATGCGTATGATCGGATCGGTGCGCAGCTTGTCCCAGGCGCCGGACAGCGTCATCAGGCCGTTGATCATGCCGCCCCAGGACGGCATCCACAGCATGATCGAGAACACCATGCCGAGCGTCTGCGCCCAATCGGGCAAGGCGGTGTAGTGCAGGTGATGCGGCCCGGCCCAGATGTAGAGAAAGATGATCGCCCAGAAATGGACGATCGACAGCCGGTACGAATAGACTGGCCGGTTCGCCTGCTTGGGCACGAAATAATACATCATGCCGAGGAAGCCGGCGGTGAGAAAGAAGCCGACCGCGTTGTGGCCGTACCACCATTGCGTCAAGGCGTCCTGGACCCCTGAAAAGGCGGAGTAGCTCTTGGAGCCCAGGAACGAGACTGGTATGGACAGGTTGTTGACCACATGCAGCATCGCGATGGTGACGATGAACGACAGGTAGAACCAGTTGGCCACGTAGATATGCGGTTCCTTGCGCTTCAGGATCGTGCCAAGGAACAGAATGAGGTAGGCGACCCAGACGATGGTCAGCCAGACATCCACATACCATTCGGGTTCGGCGTACTCGCGGCCCTCGGTGATGCCGAGCAGGTAGCCGGTCGCGGCCATGACGATGAACAGCTGGTAGCCCCAGAAGACGAACCAGGCCAGATCACGGCCGAAGAGGCGGGCGCGGCAGGTGCGCTGCACGACATACAGAGACGTGCAAAGCAGCGCGTTGCCGCCGAAGGCGAAGACGACACCGGATGTGTGCAACGGCCGCAAACGACCGAAATTGAACCAGGGCTGGATGTTGAGATCGGGGTAGGCGAGCTGCAGCGCGATCACCACGCCGACCAGCATGCCGACGACACCCCAGAACACGGTGGCGATCGCGCCGTAGCGGATCGGACCATCCATGTAAGCGGATGGGTCAATCGGAGCTGCTGGCTTGAACTCCGTGTTGCGCAACAGGATCGCAGTGAAACCAGCCACTGCGAAGAACAACACCCACATGTGTCGGCGGAAAGGTTCATCCACGCCGAAGCCGGCGGCCACCAGGGCCGCAAAAGCGAACACGCTTAGAAGGACGATCTCTGTGCCGAATTTCATTGCAGATCCCGATCTCGAATCTGGTGGATGCCAAATCCGCAGCGCACTAATCGCGCAGCCGCCGCCCCCTCGCCCTGATCTATGTCAGGCCGCAAGATTTTGTGTCGGCGGCGCAATCAGCAGGTGGCGAATGAACGAGGAACGCAGCGCGGGCTCACCCCCCTCATGGAAGGCGTTCCCTGGGTTGGGCGGGCGCAGACGCGATCGCTGAGGCGAAAGCTGAGGCCCTGCGCGCGTTGGATGCTATTGCCGATGCCCTGCCAAACGTTGTTCGGATCCCATTGGAAACGAACGCGATCGTTCCGCCGAGCCGTGGCAGATTAAGGACCATGCTTCGCCGGTATGTGCCGAAACACACCTGGCGATTGGTCACGTTCCTATCAAAGCCCGAAAGCTGTTTGTCTCGACCGTGACGCCGCTTCGTCGAAGGCGCGGCAACATCGCATTAAAAGGCAAACACGGCCCGCCCCGGAGTCATGCGACATGGCCTCGCCGCTTAGGGCCGCTCGCGTCCGCCGCCACAGCGCTTCTCCAGACGGCTTATGCTGTCCACCGTCACATGGCGTGCGTTCTCAATCCGAATCACCCCGTCAGCCCGCAATCGCGTCAGTTGGCGGCTCACGGTCTCGTTGGTGATTCCAAGGAAATCAGACATTTCGACACGCGTCAGCGGCAGATCGAAGGACGCCGACCCGGAAGCCGCATCGAGACTGGAATCGATATTCCGGGCCATCATGAGGAGAAAAGTCGCTACCTTTTCCGGAGCTGTCTTGCGCCCCAGCGTCACCATCCACTCGCGCGCCTCATCGAGTTCATTCAGCGTCTGTTTGAGCAGGCGATGCTCGAATTCCCGTGACGCCTTCATCATCCGTTCGACGGCCGCTCGCGGAAACGAACACAGCGTGACTGCTGTTGCCGCTTCCGCATTGATCGAGCTTTCCACCTTGAAAGGACGTCCCAGAAAATCCGGTGCAAACTGGAGACCGACGATCTGCTGGCGCCCATCCGACAGGCTCTTTGATAGCTTTACAACGCCTGAAAGCACGTTGGAGTAGCTGTCGACGTTCTGTGCCTCGCCGGTCAACTCCATTCCTGACTCGATCCGGCGACGCGAGCAAGTCTTGGCGAGCCCAACCAAATTGTCTGGATCGAGCGCACCGCAGACACCGCGACGCCGTGCCTCGCAAGGGAAGCAAAGAACAGGAATGCCGGAACTATGAATGTCTTGCCGAAAGGTCATGCGTTCGCCTTACCCGATCCTAACTGCCGGCAGGATACCCATCCAGGGTAGAGAAATCCTGCGGCGGTTTGTCCATGAGCGCGGCTGATCGAGATCAGGGTCTGCTTCAGCGATGCGTGCAGTGTTCCGGCGGGCAACACGGTGAACGCGAGATGCAATCGGAAATAGCTGTCAAACTCAGCGAGAACGTCCCACGCTACACCAGCTATCCGACGGCGCCGCATTTCCATTCGGGGATCGATGCTGCCATTTACCGTGGCTGGTTGGAGACGCTGGAAAGCGGCGACGAAATCTCGCTGTACCTGCACATTCCTTACTGCGACAAGCTCTGCTGGTTCTGCGCCTGCCACACCAAGCAGACGCACCAATATGAGCCGGTGGCCGCTTATCTGCGCTCGCTGAATGCCGAAATCGTCACGATTGCCGGTCTGCTGAGCGGCAAGGCACATGTCCGTGCAATCCACTTCGGTGGCGGTTCGCCAACTATTCTGAGGCCCGATGATATGGTTGCTCTTGGAGCGGCCTTGCGGGACAGCTTCGACTTTCTCCCGGATGCTACGGTCAGCATCGAAATCGAAACCAACGACATGGACAAGGCGCGCCTTGATGCACTTGCTCAAATCGGCGTAACCCGGGCGAGCCTCGGCGTGCAGGATTTCGATCCGCAAGTGCAAAAAGCAATTAATCGTGAGCAGAGTTTTTTGCAGACCAAGGCAGTCGTCGACGGGGTTCGTTCGCGGGGCGTCGAATCGGTCAATCTGGACCTGCTCTACGGGCTCCCGAATCAGACACGCGAGACGATCTGTTCCACGGTGGCGCAGGCACTGACCTTGGAGCCAGACCGGATGGCCCTGTTCGGCTACGCACATGTGCCCTGGTTCAAGAAGCATCAGACGATGATCGACGAGGCATGGCTGCCGAGTCCCACTGAGCGTTTCGCCCAATCTCAACTCGCGGCGCGGGCAATTGTCGCCAAGGGATATGAGGCAATAGGACTCGATCATTTCGCGAAGCCCGACGATGCGCTGGCCATAGCGGCCCGCGCAGGGGTTTTGCATCGCAATTTTCAGGGCTACACTGAGGATCGCTGCCCGACACTGATCGGACTTGGCCCTTCGTCCATCGGTCGTTTTCGCCAAGGCTACGTGCAAAACATGGCTTCGACTGCCGGGTACGGGCGCATGGTTGCGGATGGCGGGTTGGCTGCCGTCCGCGGCGTTGCCCTTTCCGACGACGATCGCGTCCGTGGCTGGATCATCGAGCGGCTGATGTGTGATTTTGCCTTCTCGGCAGTCGATCTGGTGGAGCGGTTCGGCAAAGCCGGCGAGCAGCTCCTTCATCGCTCGAGGTCCATCGCACTCCACGATCCTGCCCGAGCGCTTGAATTCGATGGTGACAGTTTCCTCGTACGGACTGAAAGTCGCCCCTTCATTCGAACCATCGCGGCCAAGTTCGATACATATTTCAAAGGGGGAACGGCGAGGCACTCGGTGGCGGTCTGAGCAAAGCACAGTGCGCTCGCCGTTTGGTCGATCGGCGAACCAGCTGCGTTCGTTTTGACCGCTCATAGGCGACTACCGCATCAAATCGAAAATGCAAACTTAGGCTGTTGCGCGGTATCTCCTTCCACATCCTCTCTTGCGCATACCTACATTCCAAGGGGTTTGATCCTATGCTTCGCGAGGAGCAGGTAGGTCGCGACAGCTAGGCAATGTTCCAGCTGCCCTAGCGGAGGAGTCACGATTTTCCGGCAAGCTCCGTCGGCAGACGTTCTTTTCTGGCCCTGGCAAAGGCTCGGTCGCCTTCCAGAAACGCCGCCAGCATGAAAGGGATGAGTTCTGCCACGGTTTCAGACTGACCATAGGTCTGACGGTAAAGTGCAGCATACTCCTTGAGTGTTTGGCTCAGCTCCGCGCTGACGGTAATGGTGATCTTCGAAGCTGTTCGGTCCGGAAGTTTTCCAAGTTTCAGGTCAGCCATGATAACTCCTGCTCAACTGGCGTATGGCCGCAGCACGATGTCCTTGTGCACGATGACGCGCAGTGGCCAACCTGGGCGGACGACGATGGTGGGCTGGATATTGAGGTTTTTTTCGGTGATGCGCTGGCCGGCTCGACTGGCGTTCTGCTGGGCTGATTCCCGGATCGCCTTGACCAGATCGCTCTCGTTTTCGCCGAGGCTGAATTCTGTGCCGACACCGAGCAATGTGGCAAGCGCCACTCCCTTGATCATCTGCCAAGTGTGGAAATCGACTTTGTCTTCCAGCCCTGCGTAGCCGGCGGTGTCGCTCGCGGGCAGATTGTCGATTTCGGCCGACGAGCCGTCGGGCAGCAGAATGCGCTGCCAGACCAGCAGCGCTCGCTTTTGCCCGAACGCGACGACGCTGTCGTAGACGCCGATAAGACGTGAGCCCTGCGGAATCAGCAATATGTTGCCCGTGACCGTGTCGTGCACATTTTCGGTGACTTGCGCGACGACAAGGCCCGGCAAATCGGAATTGATGCCGGTGATCAGGCTGGCGGCAATCACGCTGCCAGCCATCAGTTGATATGGCGAGATCGGCGTCTGAAGCGCATGCGGATTGTAGATCCCGCCAGTGCTCCGCTGGCTGAGAAAATCAAGCTTTCGCTGCTGATTGTTCTGGTCGCCTTCCGCCGCCGCCACCGAGGCTGACGCGCGTCCTGCTTCGGATTGGGGAAGCGCCTCAAATGGATGCTGAGCAGTTTGCACGCTCTCTCCGACATCTGTCTGTTGAGCTCGATTTTCGACGCGGAAAAGCACCCGCGATTCACGCGCTTCGATCGCCTGCTGCGCTAGACGCTGCTCCTCGGCCGAGATGTCTTGGCCCGGCACGATGCCGAGCTGGCGCTGCCGCTCGAGGATGGGGCGGCCGAGGTCGCCCGGCAAAGGTAGCCCAAGGACGGGAGGCTTTGGCTTCATGCCGGAATAGTCATGGGGAAGCGTATCGAGTCCCTCGGCGGTTGGTTTGCGCTCAGTGTTGTAGAGATCTTCCGCCTGATCCCTGATGCGAAGGGCCGGCCCCTGGAGGGCGATCATGGTAACGCCGAAGACAGCGCCGGATCCGAGCGCTGCGATAGCGATGATCACACCGCGCCTGAACCGCACCACGCGGCGGGGAGAGGCCCGAAGCTGCAGTTCCTCGGGATCCAGTTTCGGCGGGATGCCAGAGCGGGAATTTTCGATCATGAGCCCTCACCTCGCCGGCTGCCGCGAAAGAGCGAGATCCGCCGTTGCGGTTGCCTGCCGTCAATCCTGCTGATGCGGATCACCTGCTGCCGCTTGGTGCCGAGGCGAAGTTCGGCCGCGGCGAAGAGCCGATCGACGATGTAATAGTTGCCGCGCACGCGATAGTTGACGAGCTCGCTGCTCCCATCTGCGCCGACGATGAAGAGTGGTGGCGCCTCGCCCTGATCTATGCGACGAGGGAACTCAATATAGACCTTGCTGCCGTCGTCGAAGGCTCGCGTCGGTCTCCAGGGCGGTGTGTCGCCACTGATTGAGTAGCGAAAGCGAAGGTTTTCGAGCGCGATGTTCGACGCGACCGGTGTAACTGCCTCGGCTTGAGCATTGCGCTGGCGAAGCGCGATGATCTGGTCTTGGCTGTAGGTCCAGGAGATTGCCGCCATTGCGGTCTTCTCGGTGCTTTGAAGCTGCAAATGATAGGTCCGCCGGTCCGTCGTAATGACGACATTGGTGGCAAGACCCGGCGCGAAGGGTTTTACCAGAACATGGGTGCGCTGATTGTCACCGGTGCCGCTTGCGGTATCGCCAATGACCCAGCGCACGGTGTCGCCAGCCGACACGGCGGTTAGTTTCTCGCCCGGCTGCAGAGCGATGTCGGTCACGCGCTCCGGCGCGGCATAGAGTTGATAAAGCGCGCCATCGGTGAAGGGGTAGACTTGCACTGCATTAACATACCCGTACTTGGTGGGTTGCTGGGTCGCGGCTTTGTTGGCATCAGCGACGCGTTCTTCAGGAGGGCGCTTGTCCTCGGCCTTGCCGGGCTCGGGCTGCATTTGGCCAGGCAGCGGCAGTGGTTTTGGCACCTCGACAATTCTAATCGGCCTCTCCGGCGCTTTTTCGATCGCGGCCGGTTTGAAGTCGGCAGCGTCATAGGAAATCTCAGGCGGCGGCACCTTCTTCGATGCACAAGCGGAAACGACCGCTGCCGACACCGATAGGATCAGCACGGCACGAATCGGTGACATTTTACCTTTCATTGGTGGACTCCGTCGGAGAAAGGGGGGCTGGGACGGCGCTGTCGAGCTCGCGTGACCAGTCAATGGCATTGATGAAGACGCCGAGCGGATTCTTGCGCAGCTGATCCGTATTGCTTGGCGAGCGGATCACGATCGTGAGGATCGCAGTCCAGCGCATCGTGCTGGCAAGGCTTCCGCGCTCAAACACCTGCTCGGTCCATTTGACCTGGAATGAACTTTCGGAGGCTCTGACCACGCTGGTGACCTGTACCGAAACACTGCGCGTTCCGATCTGACCGAAGGGGTCGTTCGCCTTGGCGTATTCGTTGAGGAAGAGCGCTGCGCGATCGCTAGCAAAGTCGTACGCTGCCAACCAGTTCTGCCGAACCAAAACCGGATCGGTGGAAACGGAACGGACATTCTGGATGAAGCGGCCGAGATGCCAGGCGATCTGAGCATCCGAGGGCTCATAATTCCGGACCGCCGGCGCGACGGCGCGCGTCTCGCCGAAGCCATCGACCTCGACGACATAAGGCACGACACGGCTTTGCATCGACTGCCATACGAGTCCGCCGGAAAGCCCGGTCGCCAAGGCCAGGCAGCCAAGGGCCATGATCCGCCAGTTCCTGGCCTGCAGTCGAGATGAGCCGATGCGCTCGTCCCACAGTTGGGCGGCTTTTTGATACGGCGTGACCGGTTCGGGTGTTTTGCCGTAACGGTGCACGGGTCGCTTGAAGAGCATCTAGTCATCCTTGTCGTTGAGAGAGGGGTTGGCGCTGCCTCCCGGCCGGTCTCCGTCTCGGACAGCTTGCATGGCAGCGTGGCGATTTGCCCGGGCGGTCTGTTCAGAACGTAGGCGCCTTGCCCACGTCGGCGCCGAAACAGTGGCCGAACCGGCAGAGCGTTCGGTCATTGACGCTGTCGGCGCGCCGCCGGTCGCGGTCCACGCGGCATCGCGCCCGGCATCGGCGTTGCGCCCAACACTTGCAGTGGCGGATCGCGCTATGCGTATAGCGGCGCCGCCAGCTGCACTGGTTACACCATGCATTCCAGCAGCCACACCGGAGAGGCCAGCGTCGGGCGAGGTTGCGCGCCCGATCTGCCATGACGTGGAAGCAGCCGATCCCATTGTTGTGCCGGCTCGGATGGCGGCGAGACCGCCGCTGGTTGCCATACGCGCGCCAGCAAATGCTGTGCCTCCAGCAACGAGTGATACACCCGCTGCCGCCGCGGTCGTGCCGAGGGCGGCGCCCGCCCCAAGCTGCGGTGCGCCTGAGACAAGACCCGACGCGATCCCCGGCCCAAAAATGCCAAGGCCAAGCAGTGCCAGTGCGCCCAGTACCTGGGACATGGCACCGGCAAGATCCGGCTCCTTGCCTTGCAATGCGGAAGCGAACTCCCCGAAGAGCGTGGAGCCGATACCGACAATGACGGCGAGCACCATCACCTTGATGCCTGACGAGATAACATGGCCGAGCACGCGTTCGGCCAGGAACGCTGAACGGTTCCAAAGTGCGAATGGAACCAAAACAAAACCTGCCAGCGTGGTGAGCTTGAACTCTAGGATGGTGATGAAAAGCTGGATGGAAAGGATGAAGAAGGCGATGATAACCAGGAACCAGGCCATCAGCAGCACGAAGATGGTCAGTGCGTTGCCGAAGATTTCCGGGAAGCCCAGGAGCTGACTGGCTTGGTCAAGCATTGGCCAAGCACCTTCGAAACCGGTCGCGGCAATGCGGCCCGGGCGCAAGAGATTGTCTGCCGACAGATTGCCGGCCGACGCCTTAATCCCGAGACCGGCAAAAGAACGATAAACGATATCGGCGAGGTTCTTGAAATTGTTCAGAATGAAGGCGAAGACGCCAACATAGAGCACCTTGCGGACAAGCCGGCCGAGAACGCTGGTTTCGTCGCCGAGCGCCCACGCCAGGCCGGCAAGTGTGATGTCAATGCCGATCAGAATGGTAGTGAGGAAGGCGAGGTCGCCCGATAGCAGACCGAACCCGCTGTCGATGTAGCGGATGAAGGTCTCCATGAAGCGATCGATGACGCCAAGGTCGTTCATGCCGCTGCCTTTCTCGTCGTGATGAACTCGTGATTAATTGCCGGGATAAGCCGAGCCGGTACCCAAGAACCGCTTCGTCATCTCGCGGGCGGCTTCGTCTGACTGGGCCTTGCGGGCGGCATCCTCGGCCTCAGCTCGAAACTGCGTTGCGAGCAGCGTCTGGATCTGCATCTGCTGTTTTGTCGAAAGCGCCATCAGCTGGTTGGTGGCCTGGCTTGCCTGAAGCGCACCGGCCGCCCCTTGGCTGCGGTTGACGAGATCGGCGAGCAGATCGCCGTCGGCGCGGACGTTCTCGACGATTTGCGACTGGACACCCATGGTCTGGCGGAACGCCTGCATGGCGGTTTGCCAACGCTCCCGCGCAGCACTCGCCACATCGCTGACTTTGATCGTGGCGTCGTAGCTTTCCGGATATTGGCTGCGCCACTGGTCTTGAAGCTTGCCCAGATCAAAGCTGAGGCCACTCGCCTGGTCCATCAAGCCGTCGATGCGATGGAGCGAACCGGTGAGTTGGCCAACGGAAGAGAAATCCAGACGCTGAAGATTGCGCGCCATGTTCTGCAGCATGGTCGCCTGATTCTGCAGCGACTGGATTTGGTTGTTGATCTGCTCCAATGCGCGCGCGGCCGTCAGCACGTTCTGCGCATAATTGGACGGATCGAACACGATAAGGGCGTACGCGGGCTGCACATAGTCGGCCATAGGCTTGGCGATCAGGGAAACGGTGATCAGGCCGGAGAGAAGGCGTCGCCGCATCATGAGAATTGCTCCTTGTCTGGTTGAGGGAATTGCTTGAGAAGTTCGCCGGCCCAATCGAGGCCGCGCGCGATCAGGAACTGCGAGGCAAAGCTGCCTTGCCCGTCTTCGGACATGATCCTGTCGATCAGAGTCTGCGTGGCCGGATCGGAAGCACCGCAAAGCGCAAGAGCGATGGGGCCAAGCTCGAGCTCGAACAGACGGTTGCCGCGGCGCGATTGCAGATAATACTGACGCTTCGGCGTGGCGCGGGCGATCAATTCGATCTGCCGCTCGCTTAAACCGAAGCGCTCGTAGGCTGTGCGCGCCTGGGGTTCCACGGCACGATCATTGGGAAGGAAAATGCGCTGCGGGCAGCTTTCGATGATTGCCGGCGCTATGCCAGAGCCCGCGATATCAGCCAGCGACTGCGTAGCGAAGACAACCGACACGTTCTTCTTTCGCAGCACCTTCAGCCATTCGCGGATGCGGGCGGCGAACAGCGGATTGTCGAGATAGACCCACGCCTCGTCGAGCATGATCAGCGTGGGCCGTCCGTCGAACCGTTCCTCAAGTCGCTGGAACAGATAGGTAAGCACCGGCAGCAAAGCGCCTTGGCTGTGCATTAACTCCTCGGTCTCGAAACACTGCACATCCGACAAGGCCAGCCCATCATGATCGGCATCGAGCAGGCGGCCGAAGGGACCGTCGAGCGTGTAGGGCATCAATGCGGTCTTCAGCGCATTGGATTGAAGCAGGACCGAAAGACCGGTCAGTGTGCGTTCCTGCGCCGGCGCGGTGGCAAGGCTGGCCAGCGCTGACCAAATAGCCTCCTTCACCTCCGGCGTGACGGTGACGTTCTCGTGGGCAACAAGGCTGGCGATCCATTCGGCCGCCCAGCTTCGGCTAGCCTGGTCGTTGATGCTGCGCAGTGGCTGAAAGGCAAGGGAACCGTCCGCTCCTAGCGCGTGGTGTTCTCCACCCATGGCAAGTGTTGCAGCACGGGCCGAATTGCCTTTGTCGAAGACATAAACCTGGGCGCCGGCATAGCGCCTGAACTGCAGAGCAATCAGAGCAAGCAGAACCGACTTGCCGGCGCCGGTCGGACCAACAACCAGCATGTGGCCGACATCTTCGACGTGGGTGGAAAGCCGAAACGGTGTCGACCCACTGGTCTCGGCAACGAAAAGCGGTGGCGCTTCGGTTTGGGTGACTTTCGCGAGATGCTCGTTTGTCGCAGGACCGGCCCAAACCGACGACAGCGGCATGAGATGGGCAAGGTTCAATGTATGAACGAGCGGTTGGCGAACGTTAGCGTAGACATGGCCAGGCAATGAGCCGAGCCAAGCCTCGACCGCATTGACGCCTTCTCGGATCGTGGTGAAGCCGAGCCCATTGATGATGCGCTCGACCGCGCGAAGCTTCTCTGCAGCGGCTTGGCGATCCTCGCCCCACACCGTCACGGTGGTGGTGAGATAGCCGAAACTCACATGATCACCGCCCAATGCCTGAAGGGCTTCGTCGGCATCGAGCGCCTTGTTGTCGGCATCGTTATCGACAAGCGGGACCGGCTCGTTGGTAATGACCTCGCGTAGGATTGCCACGATCGATTTGCGCTTGGCAAACCACTGCCGGCGCAATCGCGTCAGCGTCTTCGTGGCTTCCGTTTTCTCGAGCGGAATGAAGCGCGTCATCCAGCGATAGGCGAAATCCTGATGATTGAGGGTATCGAGGATTCCGGGCCGGGTGAGGTTCGGAAAGCCGAGGATGGTCAGTGTGCGAAGATGCTGCTCACCCAGCATCGGCTCCAGGCCACCGGTAAGCGGCGCATCGACCAGGATTGCATCCAGATATATCGGCGTTTCCGGGGCCATGATAGGATGGCGACGAGGCGAAATCGTGCCGTGGAGGTAGGTCAACGTCTGAGCATCATCGAGGACGCGTACTTCGGACATGAAACCCGAGAAGAGATCGAGCACGCGGTTGGTCTCGTCACGGAACCTCGCCAGATCCTGGCGCCAGTCTCTTTCTCCTCGGGAATAATGAGAGTCGACGAGCGCGCTTTCTGCGCGCGCCTGGGCGTCCGGCGGTGGCATAAACACCAAGGTCAGATGATAGCGGCTCTCGTAGTGCGCTACCTTCCCCTCGAAAGCAGCGCGGCGTTCTTCGTCGACCAGCCACGACGCGGCGTCAGGAAAATGCGAGTTCGGATAGCCCAGCGCTTCTGTGCGCTCGGCCTCAAAGAACAATGCCCAGCCAGAGCCAAGGCGTCTGAGAGCATTGTTCGCCCGGGCGCAAATGCCGACGAGTTCAGCCTCCGTCGCACTTTCGAGATCCGGGCCGCGGAACCGCAACGTCCGCTGAAAGCTGCCGTCCTTGTTGAGCACGATGCCGGGCGCCACCAAGGCAGCCCAGGGTAGATGGTCGGCAAGCCGGTCGGCTTTGCTTCGATATTCCGAAAGGTTCAGCATGCAAGCCACCCCTTCAGACGTAGGTGGCGCACAAGCACGCTGGCGAAGTCCGGATCGCGTCTTGCGGCAAACACCGCTAACGAGTGGCCTGCGATCCAAAGCACCAGACCAGCAATCCATTGCTGCAAGCCGAAGCCAATGGCCGCGGCCACTGTACCGTTGAGGATCGCCACCGCGCGCGGAGCCCCGCCGAGCAGGATCGGCTCGGTCAGCGCCCGGTGGACCGGTACTGCGAAGCCCTCGATATGCTGCTCCCCGGCGGCCATCAGACGAGCGCCCCACCACCGAAGGAGAAGAAGGAGAGGAAGAAGCTCGATGCCGCGAAGGCGATTGACAGACCGAAGACGATCTGAATCAGGCGCCGAAAACCACCGGCGGTGTCGCCGAAGGCAAGCGTCAGGCCGGTGGTGATAATGATGATCACCGCAACGATCTTGGCGACCGGTCCCTGCACGGACTCCAGGATCTGCTGCAGCGGCTGCTCCCACGGCATGCCGGAGCCGGCGGCATAAACCGGGGCCGTGTTAAGAAACGCGAGCGCTGTGGACGAAAGAAAGCGAAGCTTCTTGCGCATGAGGAAGGCCTTTCAAAGCTGCTGGAGTTGCGAAAGCGTGAGCGGGGCAACGGCGTAATCGCCGCTGCCGTCGAGACCGGTGACCTCGGCGATTGCGTCGATGTGGCGCGACGAGCCGCGTCCCGCTATGAAGACGATCAGATCTATCGCCTCAGCGATGAGCCGGCGGGGAACGGTGACCACCGCTTCCTGGGCGAGTTGCTCAATGCGATAGAGAGCCGAGCGCGCGGAATTGGCGTGTACGGTAGCGATGCCGCCTGGGTGCCCGGTGTTCCATGCCTTCAGCATGTCGAGCGCTTCCGCGCCCCTCACCTCGCCCACGATGATGCGGTCCGGCCTGAGCCTCAGCGTCGAGCGCACGAGATCGGCAAGGGTGACCGAGCCCCGCCTTGTTCTCAGGGCAACGCAGTCCCTGGCCGCGCACTGCAGTTCGCGTGTGTCCTCGATCAGGATCACCCGATCGTCGCATTCGGCGACTTCAGCCAGCAGAGCGTTGGCGAGTGTTGTCTTCCCCGAGGAAGTGCCGCCGGCGATCAGCATGTTGCGCCGCTCGCGGACGGCCTTTTTCAGCGCATCGGCCTGCAGCGGCAGCATGATGCGTTCGGCAACATAGTCGGCCAGGGTGTAGACTTTCGCGGCGGGCTTGCGGATGGCAAAACATGGCGCCAACACCACAGGTGGCAGCAGGCCTTCGAAGCGTTCGCCAGACGGCAATTCGGCACTGACGATCGGGTTGTCGGCGTGCGCCTCGGCGCGCACGTGCGAAGCAACCAGGCGGATGATACGTTCTGCCTCGGACGGGTGCATGTGAACGTCGGTATCGACCCGACCTTCGCCTAACCGGTCGAGTCGCAGCGCGCCGTCGGGATTGACCATCACCTCGATGACGGACGGATCGGCCAGGGCTTCGGTGATTGCCGGACCCATGGCGGTGCGCAGCATGACACGCCGCCGGTGGTCGGCCTCGGGATGAGAGCTCATCCTTCCCCTCCCCCACCATTGTCTTTGCTAAGCGACTTTTTGCCGGAAGCGATCTGGCGGCCGACCTTCTCAACGAATTTCTCGAAACGCTCTTGGGCAATAGCCTGCGTTGCCCGATCCGGGACCGGCGTGTGGGCGTGAAGGGTGATCGAAAAGCGGATGAAGAGCGCCAGGCTCTCCAGGATCACCTCGGAATCGCGCCTGACGTGGGCAAGATCGCGGGAGAGCCGGTCAAGCCTTACGCCGTAGCGCCGATCGAACTCGCTCTCGCCACGCCGCTCGATGAACGCCTCGATCGCCTTCGCCACGATCGCTGATTTGGTCGTTGACGGATCGCGACTGAGGTTGTCCAGTTTCTCGCTGAGCTCCGGCTCAAGCAGAAACTGATGGCGAATGCGGTGCGGCTTCATGCGGCTCGTTCCGACGGCCCGGCGTTGCGCCGGCGACGGGAGAAGCATCGGCCAGACGCTCAAAATTGCTTATGGCCGTTATCTACGCTGAGGTGCGCTCTGCAACTCAGCGGACTTCAGAAGCCGGGAATGACATCGTCGCCCCTGCCCTCGTTGATACCGTAGGCGCGGGCCGCAGTGGAAATCCGATCCATGACACGCTTGTCCGCGAGCGCTTCGCTGTCATCGTCTGCGGGCTTGTACAGATCGGCCTGATCGGGCTCTTGAGAGACAACAACGTCTTCTTCGGGCAGGCTTGGATGGCGTTGCTGCTGAACGCCTCCCTCGTCTTCAACTGGCGCGTCGGCGCTTTCCTCGTCCGCAGCAAGTCGGCTATCGACGCTGCACACTTGTCCAGTCCAGCCGTCCGGGCGTGATGCAGGGCAGTCCGCATAGGGTCCGTCGTGCAGCACCGGCGCAGGCAGCACCCGATCTGTGAAATTCTGATCCTGATAATAGCGCAGCTTCTTGGCGCGGATCGGCGGCAACCCAGAAACCAGGACCAATTCGTCTGACGGCGGCAATTGCATCACCTCGCCTGGCGTCAGGAGCGGGCGCGCGGTTTCCTGGCGGCTCACCATGACATGTGAAAGCCAGGGCGCAAGCCGATGGCCCGCATAGTTGCGCATCGACCTAAGTTCGGTTGCGGTGCCGAGGGCATCCGAGATGCGCTTGGCCGTGCGTTCGTCATTGGAGGAAAAGGCAATTCGCACGTGGCAATTGTCGAGAATAGCATTGTTCTCGCCATAGGCCTTTGAAACCTGGTTCAAAGATTGTGCGATCAGATAGGAGCGAATGCCATAACCTGCCATGAAGGCGAGCGCCGTTTCGAAGAAGTCGAGGCGACCGAGCGCCGGAAACTCGTCCAGCATCATGAGCAGCTGATGCTTACGGCTCTTCTTCGGGTCCCCCTCCAGACGCTCCGTCAACCGCCTGCCGATCTGGTTCAAGATCAGTCGCACCAAAGGCTTGGTGCGCGAGATATCCGAAGGCGGCACGACCAGATAGAGCGACAGCGGTCGCTCTCCATCCACTAGGTCAGCGATGCGCCAGTCGCAGGACGAAGTGGCCGCCGCGACCGTTGGATCACGATAAAGCCCAAGAAAGGACATGGCGGTCGAGAGGACGCCTGAGCGCTCGTTTTCCGACTTGTTCAGGAGTTCGCGAGCCGCCGAGGCCACTACGGGATGGACCTGAGGGTTATGCCCCGTCCCGAGATGGTTTGTCGTCATCATCCGCCGTAGCGTTGCGGCAAACGAGCGTTGCGGGTCCGACAGGAAGGTGGCGACGCGGGCTAGCGTCTTGTCCTCTTCAGCGTAGAGCACGTGCAAAATGGCGCCAACTAGGAGTGAATGGCTGGTCTTCTCCCAGTGATTCCGTCGCTCCAGCGCGCCCTCGGGATCGACGAGGATGTCGGCGATGTTTTGAACGTCCCGGATCTCATCTGGGCCTTTGCGCACCTCCAGCAGCGGGTTGTAGCGTGCCGATCTCGGGTCGGTCGGATTGAACAGAAGGCAGTACGAGAATTTCGACCGCCAGCCGGAGGTCAACTGCCAATTTTCGCCTTTTATATCATGAATGATGGCAGACCCGGTCCAGGAAAGTAGCGTTGGAACAACCAGCCCCACGCCCTTGCCCGAACGCGTCGGCGCAAATGCCATGACGTGCTCCGGGCCGTCATGGCGCAGATAGCGATCGTTCAGCCTACCGAGGAAAACGCCCGCCGGCCGTAACAACCCTGCCGTCTCGACCTCATGAGTCGTGGCCCACCGTGAAGACCCATAGGTCGTAACCGACCCGCGCTGTCGCGCGCGCAAAAGCGAGCCTGCGATTGCGGCGGCACAGCCCAGGAATCCGCTGGCGCCTGCAAGCGTACCGGCTTTGTCGAAGACCTCCGGCGCATAAGCATCGAAGTGGAACCACCATTCAAACAGCTTCCACGGCTTGTAGATTGGCCAGCCGGCGAAGAGAAACCATGGTGCGCCGAGAGGCGTCTGGTAGGTCAGCATTTGAGCGCACCATTGGGTTGCCGTCCATACGCCGATAATGACAATTGCGCACACAACGGCGATCTGCCCGATCAGTAGCTTCGTAGGTGTCATCGGCTTGGCCCGCTGAACAACGCGACCTAGCATCGCGCGGTGCAGCCGGGACAGGAATGTTCCTCACATACGATTTGGGAGCAATGAACGACTTCCTACTATGCAGGTCGGTCAGCACGCGTGTTGCGCCTTCACGCGACACCATCCTCTCCATTCACCCTGAGGCCCGGCGCCGCCGACAGTTGCGTGACCGCTCCTCCGCAAAGTTATCTTCTGCGTTCAGGGAGCCAGGGCGCCTGGGCTGGCTGATGAACACCGTCCGCTCGCGCATGTGGGGTCGAATTGATTTGTGCCCAAGTGGAGGCAGGCTCATCATTCAACAGTTGCCGCAGTTCCCCTGGCTCGAACGCCATCATTGGTGGGGAGGCAGGCTCGTCTTCCAACAGTTGCCGCAGTTCCCCTGGCTCGAACGCCATCATCGGTGGGGAAGCGGGTTCATCCTCCAACAGCTGCCGCAGTTCCCCTGGCTCGAACGCCATCATCGGTGGGGAAGCGGGTTCATCCTCCAACAGCTGCCGCAGTTCCCCTGGCTCGAACGCCATCATTGGTGGGGAGGCAGGCTCGTCCTCCAACAGTTGCCGCAGTTCCCCTGACTCGAACGCCATCATTGGTGGGGAGGCAGGCTCGTCTTCCAACAGTTGCCGCAGTTCCCCTGACTCGAACGCCATCATTGGTGGGGAGTCAGGCTCGTCTTCCAACAGTTGCCGCAGTTCCCCTGGCTCGAATGCCATCATCGGTGGGGAGGCGGGTTCATCCTCCAGCAGCTGCCGCGGCTCTTCCTCGTGCGGCAAGCGCCTCCTTAGCCGGTCTTGCAGCGCCTGCCGATCGGCAACGAGGTTGTCGAGGGGCAGCGGCTCGTGGTCTGGCCGCTGCCCTTTCACCAATCGTTCAACCAGCGCCCACGTGCCCTCCAGGACAAATACGCCGCAATCATAATGGTTCGTCTGTCTGGCCATGGGGGCTGGCGCCAAGGTAGCATTCAGCAGTCCTGCGAGCTGTTTTGCAGGCACGTCGTTATATCCCTCTCGCTGGAGGGAGTCGTAGTGATAGGCGAACCGCCTTTCGGGGTCGCGGCGATCAACGAGCAGCAGCGACCAATGGGTGCCGGGGCTAGTAGCCGTGCCATTATTCACTGGCAAGAACAGGAAGTCGGCTGTGGCGTTGTTTTGATTATAGATGGACTGCAATATGCCTCGAGCGTCTTGCGGCGACGTGTGTCGCAGTAGATGGGATACGGAAGGATCCACCAGCCGAGTCCGGGCAGCGAGCGCCGGATTGATCCCCTGCAGTTGCCGCTCCAGCAAATTGTAATCTCTCTGGACATGGGCGTCGCTCAGCCATTCGGCGGCGCCGAGCACCCGCCCCGTTGCAACGTTGGACGGGGCTGTCGGATCGAGCGCCCCGATCTGAGCCCCAGAGGAACTGGTCGTCAGTGTGGTCACATCAACCAGTGGAAGGCCGCGGTAGGTGCCTGGCAGCTTAGCGGTTGCTGGCGAGGCGGGTTGGGGAGCTCTTGCCGGTGCCGCTGGCCCAGCTTCAGCAGCGGCCCCAACGCGCCTGGTGACTGCGTCTGCCGGATGAGCAGCAAGGACAGTTTCGCGCCCGAGCACAATGCGCGGCAGGATATCCCGGAGGTGAGCCAATGCAGAACCGATACTTAGTCTATTACCATAGGAGACAGCCTTGAAGCTCTCAACATCTTTATCCAGCGATTTGTCGTGAATCCGAGCGGCAATCCCAGGCTTGTTATTTTGACGCAGATACTGGCTAAAATGTCTAAGAAAATTTGTATAGCCGCCCACGGTATCTGGATTCCGTCCGGTCGCAGGCGCTGCCAGGTACTCCTTGGTCGAAGCGGCTCTGTAATCTCTAATGAGCTCGGCATCGTCAGGATAGGGGATCACGAGAGGGCGACCCATAATCGGGGCTCCGCTTGTCGACTTCTTGAGGTAACGCAGTGCGCCAGCCACGGTGGAGGAACCACCCGTACTCTCGTACTCCTTGAGATCCTGATCCAGCGACGAATGGTAAAGCCGAGCAGCAAACCCTGGCTTGTTGTTTTGAAGGAGCCACCGACTAAAGCCGAAAAGAGAATTTACATTGAAAGTGACCGTGTTCGCGCTGGCCTTACCCGCGTGGAATGCTGCCCTCAGCCCTTCGATAGCGGTCGCATCGTTGGAATAGACAGGACGCTTGTCGGAACCGTTGGGGACTACAATTGGACGATCCGGCTGCACTGTCGAGGACATCGAACCACCACCTCCGGGATGCGGTGCTGGGGTGGATTCGTGTTCATCCCTCTGCCTGACGAGCTGCGCCTCAGATTCCGGTGTAGCCACCTTATGAGGATCCTGCATCGGTTCGATCCCCTCCATCTCCTGCTGCAACCAAGCCAAAGCTTGGCGAGCGGCGGCTTCATCAACCGCGGAGGATGTCTCCACACCTCTGGCGGACGCCGGCAGAGCCTGCTCCGCCCGCCGTCGAAAGAGCTCTGGCGAGGCGGATTTCTCCGCCCACAATCTGGGCTGCGTAGCGAGTCCCCGTCCAGATTTATGTGGCACCGCCTCGCTTGGCAGCGGGCTGCTCCTGTCCCGTGCAGCTACCAGCCCCTCCGGGGCGCCCTGGTCGCCGTGGCGCCAGTTCAAGTGAGGGACGGCCTCTCCAAAGTCGGGTGCTTGGTGTTGGTGCGCGGTTGGGGCGAGAGACAATGGTAGATCGGTGCCCTCCTTATAACCTACCGGCAGGAGCTCCTCTGGCCAATCGAATCCCTGCTGTGGTGCGGTATGCTGAGCAGCGTCGCCACGGGGACGAGCCTCCATGCTGACCGCGTTTTCCAGATGACTCCCGAGTATAACGCGCGGCGGGTGCTTGCGGATATAAACCAGTGCAGATTCGATCGGAGCTCCACGAGTAGAGGAGGCGGCCTTGTAGCTCTCAACATCTTTATCCAGCGATTCATCGTAAATCCGGCCCGCAATCCCGAGCTTGTCATTTTGACGTAGGTAATGACTGAAATGGTTAAGAGCAGTTGCGTAGCCGCTCGCGGATCTGAAATGTCTAGTGAGCGCGGCGTCGTCAGGATGGGGGTTCAGGACAGCGCGACCCACAATCGGGGCGGCTCCGCCTATCGGCTTCATCAGTTGACGCAGTGCGCCAGCCACTGTGGAGGAACCACCCCTACTCTCGTACTCCTCGAGATCCTGGCTCAGCGACGGATGGTAAAGCCGAGCAGCAAACCCTGGCTTTTTGTTTTGAAAGAGCCAACGACTAAAGCCGAAAAGAGAATTTGCGCTGCGAGTGACCGTGTCCGGCCTGGCTTTACCCGCAAGGAGTGCAGACTTCAGCCCTTCGATGGCGGTGGCATCGTTGGAATAAACAGGACGCTTGTCGGCACCGTCGGGGGCCACAATTGGACGATCCGGCTGCACTGTCGAGGGCATCGACCCATCGAGATGCGGCGCTGGGGTGTATTCGTGCTCATCCCCCTGCATCGCGAGCTGCGCCTCCCGTTCCGATGTACCCACCTGATGGGCAGGGAGTTGCATCATCGCGCGAGCGCCTGAGTCACCAACCTGACCTGGTTGCCGCTCAGTGACAGCATGCTGCAGATTGCTTTGGATCCTCTGCCTCTTCGTTGGTCTCAACTCACCTTTGCCATGCGAGCCATTGACGAGGACATCCTCGCCTGGTGCACTCATCAACTCATCCGCCGCCTGCAATTCGCCCAAGTGCTGCTCAAAACCGGCTTGGCCGGCTTGTCCGCTTGCTCGTGCGGTACGGCGTGCTGCACCTGCAGCCAAGCTGCTACGATGAATGTCCAGTTTGTACGGGTGCACGCTAGCCTCACTTCCACAGATCACATGAGCAACCTACTCAGGCAAGCTTTCGAAAGGCTGACGAGGTCCGCCGCCGCGGAAGGCGAAGGCTGGTTTTCTGCTCAGCGGTTGACGGCCTAGCGTGTTGCGGCCGCGCCGGGTATCACGCCAATCAATCTGAATAGTCGATGCGTCAAACGAACCAGGATAGGATTTTCGTAGCGGGGCTGCTCTACTCACTCTTGTCCTGAGGTAGAATTCAACCATATCGCCGAGCAACTGGATGCCGATTGGATACCCGATCCGGAAAGCTTCAGCTCATATGTGACGCGAGGATGAGAATCGTGGCAGCTCCAGACCGACGGGCTGCCACCCACAGCGGCGATGACCGACGAGGGTCTTCTATTGCCAAGGTAATCGTCCGTTCGGGGACCTATGTGTTCCTATGCTCGTCGAGCGGATCGGGTGGGCCGCACCGCCGTAGCGTTACGGCGAGCGGAAGCGGCGTTGGGTGCGGCTTTTCCCCTGAACGCTTCACACCAGGCTGATAGGGGATCTTGCAATCGCACACACGCGGTCTGCAGGCGTGCCTATCAAGCAGTTTGCTCAGACCAACGTCGCGGCGAGCCTATCCTCAATACGCAGCGCAAGTCCTAGACTCCACGATCGTCCTTCGGTGCAGATTTGCTCGCGCCTCGCCCTGATTACAGCCGATAAGGCGAGCTAACAATTGCAAGAGCCACAAGCTACTCCAGCTCGATCGGTTTGCTGTTCCAGTCGGGCGGGGTCTGACCGAGAATGTTGCGAACGAAGAAGTCTAGGAGTTTGCGCTCGGTGTAGGTGCCTAGAGTATGGTGATTGGCACCAGGAACGTAGACAATGTCAAAATCTTTTCCTGCCTTGATGAGTCGATCGGCAAGCTGGAACGAGCAAAACGGATCGACATTATCATCCATTTCGCCGACCGCGATCATCAGCTTGCCCTGCAGCCTGTGAGCATTGTCAACGGCGGAGGATTGCGAATATTCAATGCCGACCGGCCACCCCATCCACAGTTCATTCCACCAGGTCTTGTCTATCCTGTTGTCGAAGCAGCCGTTTTTGGCGACGGCGACCTTGTAGAAATCGGGGTGAAAGAGCAGCGCGCTGACTGCACTCTGGCCGCCGGCGGATGCGCCAAAAATGCCGACGTTGGATATGTCGTACCATGGATATTGCGCGGCCGCCGCCTTGTGCCACAGAATGCGATCGGGAAATCCTGCGTCCTTCAGATTCTTCCAAGCAACATCATGGAAGGCGCGGGAGCGGTTGTTGGTGCCCATGCCGTCGATCTGAGCAACGACGAAGCCCAGCTGCGTGAGCGGCTCTGTCCACCGCGAGAAGGATTTTGGGACGAAGGAGCCGTGGGGTCCAGCATAGATATTCTCCACAACCGGGTATTTCTTCGTCGGGTCGAAGTTGGCTGGCAGGTGGAGCACACCCCAGATGTCAGTTTTGCCGTCGCGCCCCTTGGAATGGAAACTGAGCGGCGGCTGCCAGCCTGCGGCGACGAGCTCGGAAATGTCGGCCGTCTCGATCTGCTGGAGCTTGGCATTGTCGCTGGCGCGGTAGAGTGCCATGCGCGGGGGCAGATCGATGCGTGACCAGAGATCGACATAATAGCGCCTGTCAGGCGAGAACTCGATATGGTGGTTGGCCGGTTCGGGCGTCAGTGCAGTCAGTCCCTTGCCGTCAAAGCCGATGCGGTAAGCATGGACCCAATAGGGGTCCTCCTGCGAGTTCATCCCGCTCGCCTCGAACCAGATCTGACGCTTCACCGGATCGACATGGTTGACCCTCCGGACGACCCACTCACCTCGGGTGATCTGGTTTTCGAGCGCGCCTGTCCGGCCGTTGAAAAGATACAAATGCTCATACCCGTCGCGCTCTGATGCCCAGATGATCTCCTTCCCGTCATCGACATCGTAACGGAAGATTTTTCCGGCATCCTCCTGGCCATGCCCCAGCGGCAAATAATCCACGAATGTCTCGCTGGTCTCATCGATCAGGGAGCGCCCGCGGCCCGAGGCGGCGTCTACCTCGACCAAGCGATAGAGCTGATGCCCGCGCTGGTTATATTCGAAAGTGAAGCCGCGGCTGTCCGCCCACCACCGGAGAGGGGAAAGTTCGAAGACGTTCGAGAAGAGGGCACCGTCAATCACGATCTGGCGCCGGCCGGCAATGTCGAACAGGACTGGTTGGGGCAGCGGAAGGACATCGCCCGGCCTGGGATAGAATATTGTTGAATATTCCCGCTCCAACTGGTCCGTCGATGAATTGAGGTAGCGGACCTCTCGCCTATAGCCGGGGCGAACAAGGTAAGCGGCGAGGTGGCGCGAGTCCGGCGACCAGCTCAGCGTCGAAAAGACGTAGCAATTGCCTTCGGCTCCGTCCCGGCTCAGAGGAACATCCTGCAATCCGTCCTCGCTGCGCAGGAAAACGTTGCAGTTCTTGATATAGGCGATCCATTTGCCGTCGGGCGACGCGTTGCTCTTGTCGGGGTTGTTCTCCGCTGGCGGCGTGTAGCGGTGGCTGAGCTCCCTACGGTCCCCTTTCCTTGCATCGAATGTGGTGCTGGTACAGTCATAGCTTGCAAGGTCGCAGCTCCACCGGGTGTCTTCAATCTGGAAGTCGAGCCTGCGACCATCCTCACTCAGTTCGAAACGGTCGAACGGAAGATTGCCGGCTTGATAGCTCTCATGGCTCACCTTGTTTAGCGCTGCCGCCAGACGCGCCTGATCGAAAGCGGGCCGCTTGAAACCCGTGGCAGCATCGACCTGCATGAACTGCTGCTCGCCGTGGCTAGTCCGGCGGTAGACGAAGGCTTCACCCCCGGTCAGCCAGAAAGGCATTTTGGGGACATTGACAGTGAGCCCGCCATATCGATCGTTGATCGTAAGTGCGCGCTTGAAATCGGCCGGCGCTAGCGTCGGGTGTAAACTTTTCGAACCCTTGGCCAGCGTCTGAGTTGCCGATCGCCATGCCGCGCGCGTCAAAGCGCCGATCCTGGACATACCTGTTCACTTCTTTCGGTTTTCGGAATGCTAATTTTGAAGTTGGGTTCTCGTCGCCGGTCTGCAGCAGCGCCGAGCGTCGCCTTGGAGGAGAGCCAGCACGCGGGTGCAGCCAGGCACGCGCAACAGGGGCGCTCCTTGGACATCCAGGCACTGGTTCGGGTGCCGATTGAAGAGTTGGCGTCCGTCGCCGAAACAACCAGGAAAGAGCGTCCATGCAGCCCTGACGCGACTATTTCCCCGCGAGTATGGCCGCTTGCTTTTCTGCATCATCTGAAAGGTCCTGCTCTAGTCGGGCCGGATGTCACCCCGGCAGATTGTGCTATTTCGACAATCTCCGAGCGATTGCCGCCGGCCCATGACGAGGTTTACCGATAGGGCGCAATATGCGTGCCAAAGGAAAAGCGGTTTAATACACGGCAATCCGCCTATGTCGCATCCCCAACATCGTCGCACACCGGACAATGCCGGACGATATTGTCCCGGGGCGTCAAATTGGTTTGATGGTGACCCAACAACTGGCGGATGACGATCTCGAAATGCGCGACAACGGCCTCGGTGGACACTGTCGCCGCGCCCAGCACGCTGGCCGCCTGCCCGGCGATGTCCGCGCCCAGGCGGATGGCCTTGGCCACGTCGACGCCATCGCGGATCCCGCCCGACGCGATCAGCTTCACCGTTGGCAGCGCCCGACGCACCGCCTGCACGCTGGTCAGGGTGGGAATCCCCCAATTGGCGAATGACATCGCCACTGCACGGTCGGCGGCATTGCGGGCGCGCTCGCCCTCCACTGCGGCCCAACTGGTGCCGCCGGCGCCGGCGACATCGATTACCGCCACGCCCGCCTCGACGAGCGCACAGGCCACCGAGGCGGACAGGCCGCCCCCACTTCCTTGGCCACGATCGGCACGCCCACGATGCGCGCGGCGCCAGCGATCAGCGCCAGGACGCCGCGCCAGTCGCGGTCGCCCTCCCGGCTGTACCGCTTCCTGCAGCGGATTGAGATGGACGATGAGCCCATCGGCCTCCAGCGCGTCCACCGCGCGACGCGCCAGGTCCAGGCCGTCGGCCTCCCGCAGTTGCGCGGCGCCGATATTGGCCAGCAAGGGAATGTCTGGCGCCAGGCGGCGCAGCGCGCGCGTTAGCCCCTGGGAGTTACGGGATTGCAGGCTCACACGCTGCGAACCGCACATGGCGATCCGCAAGGCTTGCGCTGCCTCGCTCAAATGCCGGTTGATGGCCTCGGCCCGTGGCATGCCGCCGGCCATAGAGCTGATCAGCAGCGGCGCGCGCATAGCCTTGCCCAGCAGCGAGGCGCGCAGGTCGATCTGCGTCAGGTCCAACTCGGGCAGTGCGCAGTGTTCGAAATGGATGTACTCCCAGCCAGCGGCCACCGTGGCCGGCGCCGTTCGCCGATCCAGCACCAGCGAAGCGCGCAGCTGAGCGCAGCCCTCGAATCCGGAGAGAACGCACGGTACGCCGTGCCCCAGCGCCTGCTCCACGGCGGCGAGCTGCTCCGGCGCGATCAGGCCAACGTCGTTGCAATCGTCTAGCCAGAACAGCAGCGCCAGTTCGCGATAGAACGCCACGATCAGCGTTTCGTTCTGCGGATCACGGCCGGTGCGGGCGCTGGTGTCGCGCAGGCTCGGGTGAATGCGTTGCAGGATTGGGGGACGCGTGACGCAGTCAAAGCTCCCCTTGCCAAGCACGGAGCAGGCGAGTGAGAGAGCAGATGAATAGGCGTGTCGCCAATATTTTCGCATTGCTATAATCGATTATAGTTGTGAGGAGCAATTTGAGACCATTTACTTGCGGCTCAAGTCACCCATAAAAGAAGGCAAGCACCGATTCGGTAGCTTATCCCCTGTCTTTCGCGTACTCGCGGCCGTGGCGCCGGGTGAACGATTGAAGACCGCCGGTCTCACTCGCAGGTGGGCGCCAGGGCGTGGGACGGTTGGCAAGCCACAGGAGTAGGACAATGTCGAAGGATTCGGGTAAGGGCGATAATCACGGCGGCGGGCCGGGCAAGATCGAGATCACGATGGTGGTGAACGGCCAGCCCACGCAGGTCGAAGCCAATCCCAACCAGCCGCTTCACGTCATTCGTACCAAAGCCCTTGAGAACACGCAGAATGTCGCCCAACCAGCCGAGAATTGGGAATTGAAGGATGAGGCCGGCAACTTGCTCGACGTCGACAAGAAGCTTGGCGATTTCGGTTTCCCGAATACTGTGACCCTGTTCCTCAGCCTGAAGGCGGGCGTCGCAGGTGCCTAAACCCCAAAGTGTGGATCCGGAGGTCTCCCGAGCGAAGTTTGATCGGGAGATCGGCCGGTTCCGGCCATATGCTGATGTCTATCGGGCTCAGGGCTGCTTCTTGATCGAGGCGACCTTTCCGCGCGCTTTCTTCATTTTCGCAAGCCTCAAGTTAAAACCACGGGTGATCAGCGCAGCGAGCGAGGTCGACTTCACCGACTACGACTTAAGACCACCGTCCGTGGTCTTCGTCGATCCGTTTACGCGTCATCCGATTGCCCGGAAAGATCTATACCTGAAAATGCTTAGACGTCCGCCGCTGCCCGGAACGCCGCCGGAGATGATAGGAGCTCTCATCCAGCAGAACGCCGTGCCGCTGACGGACTTCATCCAGGCCAACAGTCCCGAGGACGAACCATTCCTGTGCATGGCGGGCGTCCGGGAATACCACGACAATCCAGCCCATTCAGGTGATCCATGGCTACTTCATCGGGGTTCTGGCGAAGGCTGTTTGGCCTTCATCCTGGACAAGATCATCAAGTACGGAATCATTCCTATAGAGCAGTTGCAGATTCAACTCCCACCGGCAATCGTAGGAATGGTGGTATCCCCTCAGGCGATACAAGAATGACTGGTTTGAGAGATGTAACGATCGTGACTCTCCCGCGCGGCTGCATCTCGACCACGCATGGGCATCTGCGCTCAGTTGGTCGCGAAGGCAATGAGGGGATGGCGCTCTGGGTCGGCGTTCAGCAAGACCGGCACTTTGCCGTAACAGAGACGGTTATCCCGGCGCAGCGTCACATTCGGACAAACGATGGCGTTTGCGTGATCGTTGCGGCCGAAGAACTGCACCGGCTCAATGTCTGGCTCTACAAAAGCGGCCTGAAACTCTTGGCCCAGATTCACAGCCATCCGGGCCGCGCCTACCATTCGACGACGGACGACGCTTATGCGGTTGCTACCACGGTTGGGTGTCTGTCGCTGGTAGTGCCGAATTTCGCCCGCGAGCCTTTCGATTTTGCTCGGGTCGCCGCCTATCGGCTTGACGAAAAGGCCAAATGGAATGCGCTCCCTCCCGCGGCACTGTCGCGAATGATCATGATATCGAGTTGAACAATGGCATTCGCTAACTTCATCGATCGTGCCGCCACGGCGGCATCTCAGGTCCTGGCCGATTTTCATCTGGGAGACTTCAAAGCAGCTCTTGAAAAGCAGGTCGTGGCAGTCGCCTTCGACCATCAGGCCGCTTCCTGCGCCGAAGGCCAGGCGACACTAGATCTTGCGGTGAGATTGCTCGCTAGGCTCTACCCGGTTCTGGCGATACTCCCGCTGGACAGCGCGGCGAGCTCTCAAGCCCAAGCGCTGGAGCGCTTGGCAAAGTCGATCAATCCAAAAGTCGGCATCCGGCGTTCCGGCAAGTCTGCCACCGTCTGCGTCGTTGCAGGGGTAACGCGCCCATCACTCCGGTGCCCGATCTTTTTCGTGGGATCGGACGGTTGGGCGGCAAAGCTGTCGCGTACGGACCCGGTGGGCTCTGGCCCAAGTCTGCTGCCTTTTGGAGCTGGCGCCGCCAGTTGCTTCGGCGCCGCCAACGTCTTTCGAACTATCTTCGCCGCCCAGTTGACCGGCGCCGAGTTGGACGAAACCATCGACCTCTCGCTATGCAGCTACGACAAGACCAAAGCCGGGGAGGCTGGCCCGATCGACTTCCCAGTCGACCTTGGCGAAACCCACCTCGTTGGGCTCGGTGCGATAGGCCATGGCTCGCTTTGGGCGCTAGCGAGACAACCCGATCTCAAGGGTCGTCTGCATGTAATCGATCACGAAGCGATCGAACTCTCAAACCTGCAGCGCTACGCATTGGCCGGCCAGGCGGAGATTGGTATGTCCAAGGCGGTTCTTGCAGCCACCGCCCTTAGATCGACTGGCCTTGAGGTCGAGGCGCACCCTCTGACGTGGGCAGAATATGTTGCGCGCCGGGGCAATTGGGTCTTAGACCAAGTGGGTGTGGCGCTTGACACCGCCGCCGACCGTCTGGCTGTCCAAGGTGCACTGCCGCGATGGATCGCAAACGCTTGGATGCAGGAGCACGATCTCGGTATCTCCCGGCATGGTTTCGATGACGGCCAGGCTTGCCTTTGTTGCATGTACCTGCCATCCGGAAAATCCAAGGACGAGCACCAGCTGATTGCCGAGGAACTCGGAATACCGGAAGCACACGAGCAGGTGAAAACGCTCCTGCAGACAAATGCCGGAGTTCCCAACGACTTTGTAGTTCGCGTGGCTACAGCGATGGCTGTGCCGTTTGAACCGCTAGCCCCGTTTGTCGGCCAGCCCCTGCGCTCCTTTTATCAGCAGGCTATCTGCGGCGGTCTGGTGTTCCAGCTTAGCGAAGGAAGTCGCCGCGTTCGAACTGTGGTTCCGATGGCCTTTCAGTCGGTGCTTGCCGGGATTATGCTTGCCGCGGATTTGGTCAAGCATAGTGCGGGGTTTCCCATGAGCCCGACGACGAGCACTCGGGTGAATCTTCTGCGCCCCCTTGGCTCTCACTTGCACGATCCGAAGGCCAAGGACTCCAGCGGCCGCTGCATCTGTAGCGACGACGATTTCATTGCCGCTTACAGGCGCAAATACGGAGCGCGTTGATCAGGTAAGCGATGTCTCGGCCGCCTAAGCAGACGCGCACCTCTCCGTAGACGCAGGGGGCGCGGCTTGTGGGCGTGACCATGGGCGCCATTATGACACGCTTGGCCCGCTCCTTTGCCGGCCTATCGTCCTCCGCGCATGATCCCGTGCCGACGTGATGATCCAGCACCAGCCGCCATGGCACCAGAGGCTGGTCAAACCTCCGTTGTTGGCCGGTTTGGACAGTGCTGCATCAGGTCTCGACCGACGTCTCGACAGTCAGGGCTGCTTCGACGGGTGTGAAGATGTCAACATCGACCCCAGGCGCCCGAATCGTCACAATCAGGGCGTACCGAGCCAGAGCGTCGACGCGTTCCAGGTAAGGCTTCTCCTTCCACCAGCCCCCGACCGGGAACACGCCGATCGCGTCACGCTCGGCGAGATCGGCGGCGCTGCCCGACCAGAAATCGGCGTGCAACGAGCCGCGATCGCGGAAGGTGCCGAGCAGCCACTCTTCTCCGCCTCCAGCAGGCGCCCCTTCCTCCTCGTCCCGAGCGGCCTGATTGATGCGGGCTCGGAATTCGTCGACTGTCTCGGTCGCTGACTTTACTCTGAACCGAAGACCATGGGACGCGTAACGATGCCGGCGGGTCCATCCGCGTTCACCGGGGTTGGGTTCGATGAAATAGGACAGCGTGACGCGGAGCTCGACCTGGGCAGCGCCGAGCGCCGCGAGCTGCTCCTTCGGCCAAGGCAGGCGATGCAGCTTCATGTCACGCGTTTTGGCAGCCGCGCCGCCCTCGCGCTGGAAAGGCTGAAGCTCATCTTCAACGATAAGCGTGAGGTCGTTCACCGTTGACAGAAGCGCGCGCCCAAGATCTGGCACGCCGTAACCATAGCGCCGCACGAGCGCCTGGATCTCGCCCTTCGCTCCGTTGCACGCATCGATGCGTGCGCGCATCGCCGGAGTCCATTCGGCCGAGTGGACGATCAGGGCGCGAACCGATTCAGGCCACAGCTCGGGGCGCGCTGATAGAATTAGTCCCGCCATCCGTGCGGCATGGGCCGTTGCCGCGCTCGTATCTCCGAGGGTGGTGAAGTGGCGCAGTTCGGGTCGACAGAAAGTGGTCAATATCTGCAGATCGTCGATCGGCTCGCCGGGCAACACACCGTCATGGGCGAGATTGCCGCCTTCGAAGACGACCTCGGGCTTCACCGGCCACTGCCTGTCCCAAACGACCGAAGTGCGACTGCGCGGCGAGAGCTCGCCGACCGGCGCGATCGGAGCGTAGCCCGAAAAGTCGGTGTCAATGATATCGACCTTTTCTGTGAAAGCGCCGACCGTCAGCGCATTCCAGGCCTGAGAAGGATCATCGACTGCTTCCAGATCGTTGCGCGTCAAATGCTCGGCCGGCATGAGGTCATCGCCGATGTTGCCGGCAGAGAGAACGATCAAGCGTCGCTGTTCCTCTTCGAAACAGAGTTGGTCGATAGCGGCAGACCACGATGTGGGCCTTCCACGCGCCGGACTGGCGCTTGTCACAGCCATTGCGATCGCGCGGCGGCGCTCCGGCGCCTGCACCTCGGCGCGGGCGATCGCTTCCGCGGTGATCGCGCCATAGAGTTCTGGATCGTTTGCCTCGTCTTCTGGCGGAAGGATACGAACACTCTCCAGCCGAAAGGGCAATGGAACTGGATCGCCTCCGACCAGGAGCGGGACCAGATCACCGTACAGGCCGACACCTGCCATTCGCGTCCCGTGGCCGCTCCACGCAGGTGTGTCGTCGCTGCCCCATGCCGGTTTGACGGTGTGCCAGTCTTAAACGGCAAGTGCGGGTTCGATCAACGGGTGGGTGCGACGCACGCCGCTGTCGAGAATGCAGACCGCAATATCGGATTGAGGCGGTCTGACGCGCCCGAGAAGCTCGTCGCTCCAGTCCCTTTGCTCCGCGCCGCCAAGGCCCAGGAAGAAGGACGGCGTATCCTTCGCGCGCCGCAGCTCGGCGACGACATCGCTGTGCGCAATCATGCGGTCGAGCATTGCCGTGCTGGCGAGGGCCAGCATGACCACCCGCTCCGGAAACCTAACCGCATGCGTGCGCAAAGTGATGTTCAGGGCTTCGGCAATGTGCTCGAAGTTCTCGCGGCGACCGTCGCGCAGCCAGACTTCCCACCACACCTGCTCGTCAGCGGCCTGGGGGAAGAGGTCGTCGTGGTCGGTAAACAACGATCGTGCAGTCGCCAGCCTGACTGTCTCCATGCGGGAGACGAGCGGCTCGTTGCGCGGTCTGCCGCGGTCAGTATCAACGTCTCGATACGCCTCGACTTTCCGCAAATAATAGGCTTGCGCGCTTTGCGGCAGGAACACCGACGCTGTGATGGGAGCACCGGGTTGAGTTGGCTCATGGACGGCGACCAGCTCCATGTGCTGGCGACGATCGGCCAACTGGTCGAGGGCCGCCCGTCCGGACATGGGCAGATCGATCGCGAGGTAAAAGCCAGGCGTGCCGACCGACAGCTGGGGGTCACGCGCCGCAATCTGCTGGCGTGCACTTTCGACCGCTTGTTCGATGGATTGCGTCAAGGCCGCAGCATGCGACGCCCGATCACGCGCCGGCAGCGGCGGTGCATGTATAAGTTGGTTGGGCCGCCGATAGGCTTCCCGAATGCCGTTGTTGCGAAGGTGGATATGGGCGCGGTCGCGCGGAAAATCGTCTGCCATTATGATCTGTGCTGTCGCTACTCAAACAGCGACGCCTGCCGGCGTTCCTTCAGAGCGTCGATGAGCGCTTCCGAGGTGATCCGCTTCCCCCCCCGCAATATGATGGTTTTTGCAGCGTCGTCGGCCGCGCGCGTGATCTCGGCCTGCGACAGTCTCTCTGCCTGAGAGATCGCCTCGTTCCAGGCAAGCCCTCTGGTGTCGAAGCGGTCGAGTCGAGCCCGAAGCAGCGCCTCTATAATCGGCCGATCGGGCACGGCGTATTCGATGACATCGTCGAAACGGCGGAACAAAGCTCTGTCGAGCAGCTCGGGATGATTTGTTGCCGCAATAATCAGGCTGTGGCTGTCGTCTTGCTCGAGAAACTGCAGAAACGAATTCAGCACGCGCCGAATCTCGCCAACATCCTGGCGTTCGCCTCGACGCGCGCCGATGGCATCGAATTCGTCAAAGAAGTAGACGCCCCGCGTCGCCTGCATTGCATCAAAAACAAGCCGCAGCTTTCCGGCAGTCTCTCCCATGAACTTGGTGATCAAACCATCGAGGACGATCGTGAAAAGGGGCAGATGAAGCTCCCCGGCCAATGCCGATGCGGTCATCGTCTTGCCTGATCCTGGCGGGCCGACCAGAAGCAGTTTGCGACGGGGAACAAGCCCGTGCTCGCGCAAGCTTGCTTGTTGGCGCTGCTCTCCCAGCACGCGGTGCAGGCGCGAGCGCAGACTGTCCGGCAAAATCATGTCGGTCAGTCGCAGGTCCGGATAGCGCACATGCAGGAGCCCTGCGAGCTCGCCCTTTGGCTGAAAAAGGGGAACCGGCCGACTGCTCTTGACAATCCGGGCGTCCCTGCTCTTGGCTGCGTCGACCAGATCCTTGAGCTCCTGAGCAAGCTTACCATGGCCTTGACGTGCCTCATGCGCAGCAAGCTGCATCGCGATAGAGAGGAAACGATCCTCGTCGCCGGCAATGTGGCTTTTAAGCAGCGTCACGATATGGCGGGCCGTGGTCATGGCTCTCTTCTGGGGTATCCGTTTACTTGGCGAAGCGCATGCAACCTAAACGCTTTCAACGGCGATTTGTATCGCGCAATGGTGTTTTTTCTCTTGTCGATGTTCGCCCGTGGCAACTTCAGCGGTGAACTGTTGCGCCGCGGTCATAGGCCAGCCGGAATAACGCCGGCCAGCAGACAACAGTCCGCATCTTCGAGCGCTCGAAGTCTGGCCACTCACGCAGCGTGTCGGGTCCGAACGCTCCAAAGCCGCCCCGCCTGGCAGGTCCATGCGACCGATTGCGGGCGTGCGGCCATAAGGTCTACGCGGGCTCGCATGGCTGCCCGCGCCGCTGGCTAAAAAGCTGTACACCATCTCACGAAACACCAGGTCCGCTCCTTTGCCGGCCGACGGTCCATGAAATCCCCTCCCCACTTACGACACCGGAGACCTCCTTGCCCACATGGCGCTCAAGCACCGGCCGCCATGGCACCAGCGTGAACTCGCGCGACTTTTCAACGACGGCATATTTTCCGCTGGCAAGCTCGACGGAGCGGCGGAGCGTACCCTCTACTCGTCCTCCGGATCGCGCTTCGGCATAGGGCAGGCCAAGTTCCTCCGACAGTTGGCCAGCAACACGGTTCAGTTCTCGCTGGCGCAGGATCGAAAGCATGTTGGCTCGATAGACGATCCCATCCTGTTCTTTATGCGCGAGGCCTTGCGCGATCAGCCACTGCCGCCGGCGAGCTTGCGCCTCTCTCACGTCGCGGCCGAAGCCGGATCCGTGCAAAGGCTCGGGTCTATCGGCAACCAGCTCCCGGTCGAGCCAGGTGGCGCCGTTGAAGCTGACCTGTCGCTCCAGCGCCATTGAGGAGAGCTTGTCGGCAACGACAGGCTCGGCCCTGGCCCGCTGGCCCTCATAATTCGCGACGCGATCGAGATGGTCCGGCGCGATGAGCCAGGTGCCGTTCGGCTCTCGCTCGACGCCGCCGGTCGCGCGGCGGATCGCCTCCAGCCGCCGCACATGCGTTCGCGCAAAGCTCTCGGTGGCGGATGGGTCATGCTTCAGGTGCATATCGACGTCGTAACGGCCGCCATGCGCGGCGGCGATTTCGGCGATGGTACGATCGACCTGCCTCGGCTCGGTGTTCCTTGGCGCGACACGCACGATGCAGCCATTAGGCATCGTTTCCATCGCCTCGCCTCTACCGATGTTGATCCAATGGCTCTTACCGTCGACGGCGTCGACGATCATGTAATGGCGGTCATTGATCTCGTCGGCCAGTCCACGCGCGACAACGCGACCGACGAGAGACTGGACGGGCTCGCCGGATCGATCGTGGATCACCCAGTCGGCGGCCCTGCGGGCAAGCCCCTTGCCGGTCAGTTCGCGGTGCATGGTCTTGATGATGTCGCCGCGTTCGCCGGTGCGGCGCAGCGTGGCTTCGAGCTCATCGTCGAGGCGCCAGGAGCCAGCGCCGACCTCCGCGGCCAGACCCATCCGCTCGAGCTTGCGCAGCCGTCCCTGGTGCAGCGTCTGGCGAATGGCGTCGGGACCGCCCGGCGAGACCAGGCCGTCATCATCACGCATGCTGAGCAGCCGACGGTCGATGCTGGTGAAGCGTTCCTGCTCCATTTCCCGGCGCAGGCGAAGCTCAATCTCGCGGTCGGTTCGCGGACCGAGATCGAGGCTGACCAGCTCGGCCGCCCGCTCGCGGATGCCAGATGAGATATATTCGCGCGCGATGACCAGGTTCTCGCCACGGTCGTCCCTGCCACGGACGATGATGTGGCTGTGCGGGTGGCCGGTGTTGAAATGATCGACCGCGACCCAGTCGAGCTTCGTGCCGAGGTCTTCCTGCATCTGCGCCATGAGCCGCCGCGTCAGCGCCTTGAGGTCGTCGTACTCGATGCCGTCTTCGGCAGCGACGATGAAGCGGAACTGATGGCGGTCGCCGTCCGCGCGATCGATGAACGCCTTGCCGTCGACGCGGCCGCTGTCGGCGCCGTAGAGCTCGCCAGGTTCACCTTCGCGGGTGACCCCGTCGCGCTGAAGATAGCGTAGATGGGCACGCGCCCCGTCCGCGCCCTTGCCGGCGAGCTTGACGACCCGCGCCTTGACGATCACCCGGCGCTGGCGGAAGGCGGCATACCGGTCGCGCGATTTCAGCAGTGCGGCGGCCGCCCCGCCGCGCCCTGTCCGGCTTCCTGTGAAGCGACCACCGCGTTGCGGCCGGCCGCCAGCCCGGTTGATCGCCGCACGAACCTGGCCGGCATAGCGTTTGCCGGCCTTCGAGCCGCGCGACCCGATTTTGCCGAGCTTCGGCCTGAACTCGTCATCCTTAATGCGAGCCTCCCAGACATATCAAGCAAAATCAGACACTTACACGTCAAACCCTCTTGGCACCGGCGGCAGCCTCCCGGAAAAACGATGTGCAGACAAAGATTTAACCGCCTCCTGGAGGCGGTACCTTTATCTTGCCTTCCGCGCCCAGCCCCGCCAGACGCGCCCCCGTCCGCCATGGCTAACGCACCGGCTCCTTCGGCTGCGCGCCGTCCTTGCCGAGCGGCACGAAGAGATCGCCGTTTCGCACGCCTGAGTGAACACCGTCATGAATGAAGAACAGCGACCGTCCGAGAGGAGCGATTTGCGCCTTTGGAGCGACAGATTGGCTTTCGAACGCCTCGATGTCGGCCGCCGAAACTCCGGCCGCCTTGAGTTGGTCGAGGTACTCGACGGTCTCTTCTGGCAGCGGTTTGCCACGCTTCAAATGCTCGTCGTAGCGCTCGGGACCGGCATTGTAGGCGCCAAACAGGCCAGGAAATCCGAAGCGGTCATACATGGCACTGAGATAGGCCGTGCCGGCCAGGATATTGTCGCGCGGATCGTGGGGGTTAGGCCCAAGGCCGTGTTCGACCCGCATCTCTTCATAGGTGCCGGGCATCACCTGCATGAGGCCCATGGCGCCAGCGGGGGAGGTGATGGGGCGGCCGCCGCGCATTGTCTTGCCGCCGCTTTCGGCAGCCATGACGGCATAGATCCAGGCTTGGGGAATATGGAAGCGCCGGCTTGCTTCCGATACCAACGTCTGCCACTTTCGCAGCTGCGGACTTTGGGAGATGGCGACCGGCTCAGCGCCGGTCGAGGCGGAACAGGCGCATGGCGCAATGGCGATCATGCCCAACAAGAGGAGGGTCACTCGGTCCATAGTGGTACGAGCCTCCCGATGACATTTTGAGTGGGAACAGGCCCGAAATAGCGGCTGTCGAAGGAGCGGTTTTTGTCGCTGCCGAGCAGGAAAACCTCGTTATCCCCGAGCGCTCGGCAGCCGTTCCACCATGGCAAAGGTCGGCCTTCGGCGTCGATTTTGAGCCGGCGCGCGACGATGTCGCCGCCGATGATGATGGCGTCATTGAAGGCGCAGACATTATCGTCCGGCAGCGCTGCAAGACGTTTTGCCAGCGGCACATTGCGAGGCAGATAGCTGCGCTCGGCGGCGAGATACGCCGCGTATTCAGGCGGGCGCACGAGCACGAGATCGCCACGCGCCAGCGCTCCCGCAGCGATGCGGTAAAGGCCGATCGGCGCGCTGGCCGAGGCGTTCCAGACCAGCCAAGGGGCGGGCTTTCCCAGCGCCGTGAAGCCCAAAAGACCGAGACCGGCCGCGGCCAAGGCGACCGTCTTACGGGCTCGAACACGCCTCAGGCGGCTGCCGATCAGATGGATGGAAGGGCGCCGCCTCATGAACGGCCTCCCGTGCCGCCCTGGCCGGAACCGGCCTTGCCATCGCCGGCGATGGAGTGCTGCGGGTGTCCTTTCGACCAATGGTCGAGTTCGTCGATGTGATAGCGGACATAGCGGCCGTGCTTGCGGAATTTCGGGCCGCCGCCCTTGAGCCGCATCTTTTCGAGCGTGCGCTGGGAGAGCCCGATATAGAAGGCGGCTTGGGCTGTGCTGAGAAACGGGCTGCCCTTTTTCGCGCGGGCCGCGCGTTCGTTTTCGTCGTCCATGATGATCCTCGTTTCGCTTCGGACAAGCGAGGGCGAGGATGGGCGAGGGAGATCGTCTCGGGGACGGGCGAAGAGTCGGGGGAGAGTTTTCGCCGCCCTTTAGGGCGGACGGGGTTTGGGTGGAACTCCTGGGAATGAGCCCCGCGCCGGGGCTGCGGCGCGAGGCTCTTATCTCGGCCGGTCAGTCGGCCGGGTTCCAGATGATGGCGTAGGTGTCGTGATCGTCCTGGCCGGCGGCTCGGCCGAGATTGGCGTAGAGCTTGCGCGGTCCGAACTCCGGCGCTGCAATCGACAGGCTCACATAATCCTTGCCGGAAGTCTCGCCGGTGCGGATCCAGCCAGCGCCGACTTCGACCCCTTGCGTAAGCACCCGGAAGTCGGGATGGTTATCGGCGCTCTTGGCCTGGTTGGGGACGATATCGATGTCGGCGCGGACGCTGAGCGTCTTGAACTGGCCCTTGTAGGCGCCGTTTTCCTGCTTGTTGACGTAACCGATCGCGGTCATTTCGAAGTCTCCTTTTGTGGTTTCGCCGGGGACCATCCCCTGCGATGGCGCACCGTAATGGGCGCGTCAGGACCGCCTGAATCCGACAGGGCCGCAGCGACAGTGAAGGACCCGAGCGGGCAGCTTTTTTGTGAGCGAAGCGGCGCGAGGAAGCCGCCGCAGGCGGCGGGGAAAAAAGCTGATGGCGCGAGGGTTTCGGGCGGCCGGACCCGCCCATAGGTCGACAAGCCAGCCGCAGGGATGGTCCTTGGAGAGAGCATGGAGACCGCTCGCCAAGTGCGGTCTGTCAGCCAAGCAGGACGCCGGGATGAAACGGCCTGCAAAGATGCTGCGCCCTTATGCCGGATCGAGATCGTGCCAGCGGGTCGGGCGCCAGAGCAGACATCCGGCATGGTGCGATCTATGAAAGCAGGGCTCGCCAGCGGGAATTTGATACGCGAGGGGGCCAAAGTAAGGCTGGATGAGAAGCCGGTGCTACCTGCAGGTCCAGTGTCATGTGGCGGCGCTCGGGAAACCGCTACGCAATGTAACGCGCTCTTATGAGGCGAACAGACCGGCCCCAAAACCGATCGACCGGTGGTCGGCGCGAAACGCGTCATGCCTGTCCGAAAGCTGACAGTGGCAGAAGACGCATGTCGGGTTCCGCACAATTGACCATGCTGGATTTGTGAGGTTTTCAGGGAGAGCCATGCGTTCACTTCCCAGTGAGCTTTGGCACGGCATTTGCTCTTGATGTGGCAACACGGATCGAAGGTTGACTGCATGCACAAGCGCGAGATGAGCAATGCTCTCCTTTCCTGGAGGCTTGGCAGCAGATTCGATTTGACGTTGCGAGGAGCTTCAGCCGCTCGCGGCGGAAGTGATCTCAAATCTGAAGGCACCGTTGGGGCCGCAGCCATCAAACACATCTTTCTCTTTTTCGCAGCTCGTCTTCAACGCGATGCGGACTTCTTCGCGTCGACGGCGGCCGAAGGTGGAGAAGGGGCTCGACTTGCAAAAAGGAGTTGTCAATGACGTCTTACGTTCGCACCAACAGCCCGGCGCAGGTGCGCTCACTGTCCACCTTTGGCAAGCATCTGCAAAGGAGCGTGCTGACGGCGACGCTGCTTGCCGCGGCTTCGACGGGAAGTGAAGCGCAGCCCTATGTTCGTGCTGACGGCAGCACGACTGACGACTTGGAAGCGGCGCGAGCAAGTTGGCGTCATGACGCCGAATTCAATGGAAATGTGGGGCTCGCAGCCATCAACGCGGATGCCGCGTATGCGTTGGGTTCCACCGGGGAGGGGGCCAGAGCTCCTCGCCTGCCCTCGTCCGTCTTGACGAGTGCCCGCTTACAGCCTACCTCACTATCGCGTTAGCACTCGTCCATCGCGAGTGCTAACAAAAACCCCTCAACAGCGCACCAGGGAAAAATCCGAAAATGGCAAAGTCGAAGTTCCGCCCGCTGCATGACCGCGTGGTCGTTCGCCGGGTCGAATCCGAATCCAAGACCGCTGGCGGGATCATCATCCCCGACACGGCAAAGGAAAAGCCGCAGGAAGGCGAGATCATCGCTGTCGGCTTCGGCGCTCGTGACGAAGCTGGCAAGCTGGTCCCGCTGGACGTCAAGGCCGGCGACCGCATCCTGTTCAGCAAGTGGTCGGGCACGGAAGTCAAGCTCAATGGCGAAGACCTTCTGATCATGAAGGAATCCGACATCATGGGCATCATCGGCTCATATCAGGCCCTTTCGTCAACTGAATTCCCGGGCTCGATTGAAGCCCCTGCCAGGAGCTAAAAATGGCTGCCAAAGACGTAAAATTCTCCCGCGATGCCCGCGAGCGCATGCTGCGCGGTGTCAACATCCTCGCTGACGCGGTGAAGGTCACGCTCGGCCCCAAGGGCCGCAACGTGGTCATCGACAAGTCGTTCGGCGCCCCGCGCATCACCAAGGACGGCGTCACCGTCGCCAAGGAAATCGAGCTTGAGGACAAGTTCGAAAACATGGGCGCGCAGATGGTCCGCGAAGTTGCTTCGAAGACCAACGACATCGCTGGCGACGGCACCACGACCGCGACCGTTCTGGCGCAGTCGATCGTCCAGGAAGGCCACAAGGCCGTTGCCGCCGGCATGAACCCGATGGACCTGAAGCGCGGCATCGACCTCGCGGTAACCGACGTCGTTGCGACCCTGATCAAGAACGCCAAGAAGATCAAGACCTCCGAAGAGGTTGCCCAGGTCGGCACCATCGCCGGCAACGGCGATGCTTCGGTCGGCAAGATGATCGCCGAAGCGATGCAGAAGGTCGGCAACGAAGGCGTCATCACGGTTGAGGAAGCCAAGACCGCCGAGACCGAACTCGAAGTCGTCGAAGGCATGCAGTTCGACCGCGGCTACCTCTCGCCCTACTTCGTCACCAACGCCGACAAGATGGTTGCCGAGCTCGAGGACGTCTACATCCTCCTGCACGAGAAGAAGCTGTCCAACCTCCAGGCCATGCTGCCGGTTCTCGAAGCCGTCGTGCAGACCTCGAAGCCGCTGCTCATCATCTCGGAAGACGTCGAAGGCGAGGCTCTGGCCACGCTGGTCGTCAACAAGCTGCGTGGCGGCCTGAAGATCGCCGCCGTCAAGGCGCCGGGCTTCGGTGATCGCCGCAAGGCCATGCTGGAAGACATCGCCATCCTCACCGGTGGCCAGGTCATCTCGGAAGACCTCGGCATCAAGCTCGAGAACGTCGGCCTCAACATGCTCGGCCGCGCCAAGAAGGTGTCGATCTCCAAGGAGAACACCACCATCGTCGACGGCGCCGGCAAGAAGGCCGAGATCCAGGGCCGCGTCGCCCAGATCAAGCAGCAGATCGAAGAGACCACTTCGGACTACGACAAGGAGAAGCTGCAGGAACGTCTGGCGAAGCTCGCCGGCGGCGTTGCGGTGATCCGCGTCGGCGGTGCGACGGAAGTCGAAGTCAAGGAAAAGAAGGACCGCGTCGATGACGCCCTCAACGCGACCCGCGCGGCCGTCGAAGAAGGCATCGTTGCTGGTGGTGGCGTCGCGCTGCTGCGCGCTTCGGCCAACATCAAGGCCACCGGCGTCAATGCCGACCAGGCCGCCGGCATCAACATCGTGCGTCGTGCGCTTCAGGCTCCGGCCCGCCAGATCGCGGCCAACGCCGGTGCGGAAGCATCGATCGTTGCCGGCAAGATCCTTGAGAACAAGGGCGCGACCTTCGGCTACAACGCCCAGACCGGCGAGTATGGCGACATGATCGCCATGGGTATCGTCGATCCGGTCAAGGTTGTCCGTACGGCTCTTCAGGACGCGGCCTCGGTCGCCGGCCTGCTGGTCACCACCGAAGCCATGATCGCGGAGGCTCCGAAGAAGGAGTCGGCTGGCGGCGGCATGCCTGGCGGCATGGGCGGCGGCGGCATGGGCGGCATGGGCGGCATGGATTTCTAATCCAGCTCTGGCAGCTTTCGCAACGAGAGGGCGGCATCAATGCCGCCCTCTTTTTTTGCGAACCTCGGTCCGATGAACGATCGACGCCAACGCCGGCCATCGGCGTTAGGGCAACCTCAAAAGAACTGTCGAGTTGGTTGCGCGCGGCTTTGCGTCATCAGAGGCGCAAGGCGGTCGCGTGTGAGGATTGCGCGCTCCCATAGGCGGTTTCGGCATGTGCCTCGCCTTCGACATCGACATTGCGGCCAAGCAGGAAATCGGCGGCTTTCGAGGCATGGCTTGCGGCGCGGAAGATGGCGCGGTTGTCCTCGCGCAAAACCGTCAGCCATGAGCCGATGTAGTCGGCATGGCGCACGCTCGGCTCGATGCCGAGACTGCTGCAGATGAAGGCTGATGCGATTTCGGCGACCAGTTCCTCGCGCGCATAGGTGTTGGACCCGAAGGAGCCGGACAGGTCGCGCGCGAGTCGCCTCGGGTGGCCGGTCCAGTGTCCAAGCTCGTGAAAGCAGGTCCGGTAATAGTCGATCTGGTGGAAGAAAGCCGGCTGCGGCGGCACCTGTATGGTGTCGCTGCCGGGCATGTAGAAGGCGCGCTCGCCGCCGATGCGAAAATCAGCGCCGGTTGCATGAATGAGCGCCTCGGCCTGCGGGACCATCTCGCGCTCAGGCAGAGGCTCGCCGGCGGCGTAAAGATGTTCGGGCAGATTATCGCACTGCGCGACATCGAAGACGGTGAAGCGCTTCAGGAAGGGCACCGCCTGCGGTTCGTCGCCATCGGTGTCGGCGCGTTGCTTTTCGTTCTTGGGAACAAAGCGGTCAGCGTGAACGATGGTGGTGCCGTGCTCGCCCTTCCTGACATTGCCGCCAAGCGAAAGCGCCTGCCGGAAGGTGAGCCAGTTCTGGCTGGGGAAACCGCGCTCGATGACCGCGCCCCACAGGATCAGGATATTGATGCCGGAATATCGGCGCTGGGTGGCCGCATTCCGCGGCAGGCCGAGGCCTGTCCTTGCCCTGCCCCACGGCTTGACCCATGGCACGGTGCCGCGCTCCAGTTCGGCAATGATGCGGTCGGTGATTTCCTGATAAAGGCTGGCGCCGGTGCGCCCGCCACTGTCTGCGCCAGCCTGTCGGCTGCCGCAACGTTTGTTGTTTGCACGCATCGTGATGTCCTCCGCTCTACAATCGCGCGCCCTCCCCGGAAGCGGGGTGGGCGGCAAAAGCGACCGGAAAGGCCCGCCGTCGGAGGCGGACTGCATCAGCAGGACCGGAACGGAGTGGAGGACCCGAAAGCGACAAGCGAAGGGTTGCGGGACGCCGCGGCGGGCCTAGAAGGGAGTGCTGCCCACCCTGCGCCAGGGGGAAGGCCACAATAGAAAGACGCCGGCCGACAGGCCGGCGACCGTCAGCAGCCGAAGGCTGCCCCGCGCCAGGGGGCGATGCCGCAGGGCCAAGACCGCCTGAGCTTGCCGAAGAAAAGCGGGCTCGGTTCACGAGCACCCGGCCAGCGACTTCAGGCGCGGGCGCTCAGGATTGTTGTTGGCGCCCACGGCAGCTGGATGACCGCAACAAGATTACGAGGAGCGACAGCAAAGCCAGCTGCCACAAACGGCACGCTCCGGCAACAACAGCGTGGCCGGTCTACAGATGCTGCCCCGCACGAGAGCCAGCACGCTTTGAGCGCGCATCGGCGATGCAAGCGTTGCAAGCTGGCCATGTCCACAAGGTCGGCGACCACTATATCGCCGACCACCAACGCGGGCGTACCGTCTAAGTGCAGACCTTTCGCGAGTGCGCGGACCGCGCATTTCATCTGCGATGGCCGGATCTTGCATTCCCGCTTGAGCTGCTCAACGTCAAGGCCTACACGCGCTGCGATCTTGAGAGTGACCCTTCAACTGGGGGAAATCATAAGGGCGCGGTGGAATTCGTCGAACTTTCCCTGTTTTCTCGAGGCGAGTGCGGCGAAGGCTGGGAATTGGGAATCCGGTCCCAGGACCGGGAACTGTTTGATCACAAGCTTCAGATTGGGTTCATGCTTGAAGGCTTTTTGGTAGTTGATATCAGCCAGTCTGCAATGCGGACAGTTGTGGTAGTCATTGAATATGACCAGAACGGCATCGCCTTGCGGGTTGCCGGCGATTGGCGAAGGAGATCGTTGTCGAATGCGCCGCTCCACTTTTGCCTGTCGGTCGACCACGCCTGCCGGTGCAGGTTCGCGCTATATTGGCTCGCCAGCAAGGCGAGGAGTAAAAGAAGAGCTGCGACAGTGATGGCAGTCGGCTTAGACATGAGTCTCCAATCCATGGACGGCGTGGCAGCAACGGCCGCCTTTTTGGTGTAAAATGGGTCAGTTTTGATCGTGCCCCGCAGTTGCTACAGGCGCACAGGTGCCGGTGCGATCTGGCGGTTTCTCAAATACGGCTTTGCGCCATCGGGTCCACCCCAATAGCTGAGCGTCGTTCGCACGGGGAATTGTGTTCACCACGCCGGGCGACTTGACCGTCCACCGCCGGAGCGCTGAACGGTCCGCTAGTGAGGCGCTCCCCGAATCGTCGTTTATCCCGCTCGCCCCGGACCGGGTGACAGCCAGCGTTGCCGCTACGCTGCGGAGAAAAACCGTCAGCGCGTGGCATTCGGACATAAGCTGATCGACGCCAAGAATAAGCCCCACGGAGGTGACCGGTGCGGCCGGAACAAGAAAGAGCGTTGCAGCCATTGTGACGAGGCCTGCACCGGTAATGCGGGTTGTTCCGTTCGAAGGGAACAATGCGACAAACAGCATGAGGATCCGGCAGCCGATCGGGAGATCAGTTTTCGTCGCTTGGGCGATGAAAAGGGCGGCGAGCATCATATTCGTGCCGTCCAGATTGAATGGAATGAGACCCACGACCGAATGCGTGGCGCCGGCCCTTTCCATCTTCTCCATGAGCGAGGCCAGCGCGGCCTCTGAGGAGGACATTGCGAGCAGCAGCTCGTCCTTGATGTATCGGACGAGAGAGAAGAGCGAGCGGCCGTTGTAGCGGCAGACCGCGCCGAACAGGACCGAGAGGAACAAGACTTGCAGGATGTCGCCTTCCGCGAAGGCATTGGCAATCGTTGACGGGATGATGTTCATCAGGAAGCTGGTCACGGACTGCTCGTGAGCCGTGGCCACATAGCCCTTAACGGCTTGGACATCGAGCGAGGCCGGATCGATGTTGAGGCCGGCGCCAGGCTGAACGATATTCGCGACAATCAGCCCGACAACAAAAGCGAGCGTCGAAAAGGTGAGAAAATAGACCATCGCCTTGGCGGCAACTCGGCCGACCTTCTGCAGATCGCTCATGCCGGCAATGCCGGTCGCCATTGTCAGGAAGATGACAGGTACGGTGATTATCTTGACGACATCGACGAAGGCATCGCCGAGCGGCTTCAGGCTGTGGCCGGTCTCCAAATGGAAATAGCCGATTGCGGCACCCAGGATTATGGCGGCAAGTACCTGCACGTAGGTCCGGGCAAAATGGCGCTTGCGGGGCGCTGCGATCGCGCGGGGAACTCTTGGAACCAACACCGTCTCTCTCCTTGACCGGATCGGGGTGGGGCTCCTCCCTCTCCCATGCAGTGCTCCGGTCGAACGCTGCGCCCACTTCGGCGCAAACGATGTGCCAAATAGCAAAGAGGGGAAAACGCGCAGGACCTCACGCAATGCTTGCGATTCGCTCTCCCACACTCGTGCAGTGGTTGCCTGTCGCAACTATGGAAGGGTCGATTCTTGGGAACTCCAAAGGCCGCTCTTTGCGTCGAGCAGCTTGGCTGCCTGGAAGGTTCCCTCTTTGCCTTGCGGTCTGCGAGCTGAGTCCAGATCGTCATCATTTGGCTGCGCGCCGCACGGGGCTCGAAAGATTCAATCGAGGACGGGTCCTCTTGGAAAACGGGGGCAGCGTTGGTCAAGCCCTTCCACCCTGCTGTCCCAATGGTGTTCAGAAGCTCAGTTCACGATCAAGCGATGGATCAGCGTCATCTGGCGTTTGCGCCATCGCGGCGGCGTTGCAACGGGTCTGCCAAAGATGAGAAGGCCGCGAGGCAGGGTCCGAGACCTAGACTCCAACCTCATAGCGCGCTCGGCTCGCGTTCGGAAGGTTCGAACCGCAGCACGATCAGGTGGCGACACCGTTGGTCGGAACCGGAACCCGACGAATGATCGTTCGTGACCGACATCTGTGAACAAGCAGTATGTGTCATTGCAATCACCACCCGTTGCGCGGAAATGCCCATATGGCCGTGAATGAACTGGATTTGGTGATTTTCCAGATGGCGGTGGAAAGCGTCCGCTTGCTCTCTTCAAGCTTTGATGAGAAGGCGGCTGAGATAGCCACGAGGAGCCGTGGTAGCCTTCTTTTTGACGTGCGGGTGGACGGTGACCTGGAGGTCCAGCGAGTCGCAGCCATTGGATATCCAGGCGACAAGATCGGTGTGGTGGCATTGGACCGAGAGGGCCTTGTTAGCTGTTGTTGCCTAGTCAATGGCACCTTCTCACCTTTCATTGCACCGTTGGAGAACTGGACCAGCATGCCCCTTTCGATGCAGGCCCAGATCGATGTCACAGGCTATGCGAGGCTCCTTCTGGCCGCCTTGCGAAATGCTGGACATATGCTGGACAGGTAGCATCGCGATGATGTCTGTGATGAGATGGTGCAAACGGCTGGATGAGGCGATCGCTTGCTGGCAGCTTTGGCAACAAAGCGATCGGTGAGTTCGCAATGCTGGAACACGTCCTTTAGACTCTGCAGTTAAGTTAGCGGACTACCATCTGACGAATGCCCTCTGACAGTCTGCATGGCGCGGCATGCCCTCTTAGGAATGCAGCCGTGGTTCTACACCATCGGCTGTTTTTGTGTCGAAGGCGACGGGCACGCCATGAACGAAGGAAGCGGCCGCCAACAGTTCCTCCAACTCGCGGTCGGTGGCCTTGCATGCCGGCATTAGTGTTCGGATGGCGCGGATCGCCTGCGCCATGGAGAGAAAGCGGACCCTTCCCCTGGAAAGGACATAGGCTTCTGCGGCTTTTTCGACGGTGACGGTGTGAAACGAATTGGTCATGACGAATTCCTCCCTGAACCCTGACCAACCCGACTTATGGCACGAATTCGACCGCCTTCAAGCCTATGTCCGATTGCGGACAATAGCTGCGATTCGTTCAAAACCGCTGATGCTTTTGGGCGACCTGGTGAGGGGCAAGGAGACGTCGGCTGAACCCGTTTCAACCGACATGCTTCAGGCAGCGGCCAGGCCGAAATAACGCTGCTCCTCCTTGTCATAAGCGCCATGTGTGAGCTTTATCAATCCGGCACGGTCGATGATCGTGATCTCGCCGCGCTTGGCGTGCACCAGTCCTCGATACTCAAGCATTTGCAGGGCCGTGGTGACCCCGGGCGGTGGGCGCGAGCATGGTCGCCAGAAATTCATGCGTCGGGAGGATCTTATCTCCTTCCGCACGGTCGTGGACCATCAGCTGCCAGCGGGCCAGCCGTTCTTCGATCTTGGAGTGGCCATTGACCAGTGCCGTCCGGCATGATTGGACGAGGAACGCGTGGGCATAATCCAGCACTGAGGTGCGAAGCGACGGGCTAATCGCAGGGCGAAGGTTTTCAACCGGCAGGCGCCAGGTAGTGCTTTCCTTTCCGAGAATGACGGCAATTCCTTTCATCCCGTCATAGCCGACAATGCCGACTTCACCTTGCCGCCCGCCGGTCATGGTGGCGACCACCGACGCGATGCCCCTCTCGGGAAAATATACGTTCTTGATCGGCTGATGCGCGACCTCCAACTGGTCCTTGATGCCCGGTTCGACGTGATGCAGCGATGGTCGCAAAAGCGCGAAGTCCTGCGGGGTGAGGGCTTCAGCACCTGGTCGCGAAAGAGGGATCGGGCAAGGCTCTCTTCCAACGGGGCAAGAGCGCGTACGTCTTACTGTCGGCTGCACCGAAGTAAATGCCGGCCGATGCCAAAGCATAGGCTTCGAAACGCGCGATTGCAAAGCCCTGTCGGGGCAGTGCAGTCATGCTAGAAGTCGCGCCGCCTACGATAGGCAGCGGATGACATGATTCCCTTCTGCGGCGGCCACCAAGAACGGCTCGGGCACGCTTTAATCGTTCATACACAAGCTCGCAGGAATGTAAGCAGCGGAACAATCGGGTGATTCGTACCGCCCTGCCCTTTCAGAGATCAAGTCATTGGACGTCAATTCGGCTGGAACGCCTCGTCGAACGGCCCAGGAAAATGCAGCCGGATGAGCAATGGTGGTTCACCTTATGTGCGGTCCCGGATATGCGGTCCGGCGGCTCATCTCCCAATAGCTTGTCGATGGGGAAGTGGAACTCGTCATGTCGCCGCGAACCGTCACCGCGCTAGCGGGGCTCTTTTGAAGACGCCGGTGTTTTTCTTTGTGGAACTGAATCTGTGAGGTGATTGATGCATGAATCAAACATTTGCGTATTTCCGCTGCATCGGCGCATCGTCGCTTTCCGTCCGAGGGTAGGCAATCAGGTCGGCGGGGCTGTTGAACTGCTTGGGGTTTACGAACAGCGTCACGATCACCCGCTCGGCCCTTTCGAGCGCCTTCCGCACGAGGCTCAGATGCCCGTCGTGCAAGGCTCCCATGGTCGGCACAATACCGATCGTGGCACCCGAGCGACGCCATTGCGCAACGACGCCGCGCAGCTCGCTCACGGTTCGAGCGATCGGCACGCTCATGTGAAGTCACCGGCCTTCAAGGCGTTGACATAGAGATGTTCGACCGCCGGAAAGTGCCGGTTCCGCACATCGGTGGCGTAAGCGGCGATTGCCGCCTCAGCCTGCTCACCGAGCTCGGCATAGCGTTTGACGAACTTCGGCCGAAATGAGGTGAAGAGCCCGAGCATATCGTGGCTCACCAGAATCTGGCCGTCGCAAGCTGGCGAGGCACCGATGCCGATTGTGGGTATGTCGATATCGGCGGTTATCTGCCGTGCAAGCTGCTCCGGTATCTTTTCCAGCACCAAGGAGAAGGCGCCCGCTTCGGTTACCGCCCTGGCGTCGCGCCTGATCCGCTCTGCATCGGCTCCCCGGCCCTGCACACGATAGCCTCCAAACGTGTTTACCGCCTGCGGCGTCAGGCCCACATGGGCCATGACAGGTACGCCGCGCGCGGTAAGGAAGCGGATGGTTTCCGAGATGGTCTCGCCGCCCTCGATCTTTACCGCTGAACAACCGGTCTCACCCATCACGCGCGCAGCGTTGCCGAAAGCGTGCTCTGGGCTTTCCTCGTAGGAACCGAAGGGCAGGTCGACGACCATCAGCGCGTGTTCAAGGCCGCGGCGAACGGCCTGTCCGTGCATGATCATCATGTCGAGCGTGACCCCCAGCGTCGACGACAGGCCGTGCAGCACCATGCCGACGCTGTCGCCGACAAGAACGATGTCGCAGTGGCGATCGAGCAGCCTCGCGACCGGCGTGGTGTAGGCCGTCAAGCATACAAGTGGCGTCTGGCCTTTTCGCGATCGAATATCTGGAGGAGTCATCCCTTTTATCTCACCAGCCGCGCTCAACCGAGGCCCCTTCCCTTACGTTACCAACAGCGGGTGTCGCGTTTGGCATATTTTTGTGCGACTGCGAAGAGCTAAAAACAGCGCTTGAGTACTCTGGTGTTGACGTGCTGGCTTCCAAGGTTACATTCAATCGATTAAGGCGCTCCGTTGGGCCAACCCGCTTTCGCAAACATGGATCCTCAGACAAGAAGAACCAAGAAAGGCAAAGCCGCCGTCAAAGCTGACGAAGCCAAAGTGGACCTGACTGCCGTCGTGGTCGCCGTAAACGACAGTGAGCCCTGTGTCCTCACAGTCGGTCATGCGGACACCCTCCCTTCTGGACCTTTTGCCCTTGAGCATCGATCACTGCAGTCGGGTTTGAGGGGGTGGGTGGAGCAGCAGACCGGCCATGCACTTGGATACATCGAGCAACTCTACACCTTCGCCGATCGCGATCGCATCGGCACTGAGCGCCACCAGCGCGTCATCTCAATCAGCTATCTCGCATTGACCAGGAAGGAACAGGCAACGAACTCGGCCGCGTGCGGCTGGCAAAGTTGGTACGAATATTTTCCCTGGGAGGACCACCGCTTCGGCACGCCGCCTGTGCTGCTCGATAGATTGCGGCCCCGCCTGATTGAGTGGGCCGGCGGCGCCAGCGAGCCGACCACTCAACGCGAGCGCCGGCAGCGCGCTGCGATAGCCTTCGGCTTCGACGACCGCCATTGGAACGAGGAACTCACGCTCCAACGCTACGAGTTGCTCTATGAAGCTGGTCTGATTGAGGAGGCCGGTGGCGGCAGGGACGCGATTGCGGCCGCGGCTGGCAAACCAATGGTCGCTGACCACCGTCGTATTCTGGCAACCGGGATCGCGCGGCTGCGTTCGAAGATCAAATACCGGCCGGTCGTGTTCGAGCTTATGCGGCCTTCCTTCACGCTGCTGCAACTGCAGCGAACCGTGGAAGCTTTGGCTGGCAGGCTGATCAACAAGCCGAACTTCCGGAGATTGGTCGAGCAGCAGGAACTTGTTGAGGAGACCGGGGAGACCTCCCTCGACACGGGCGGCCGACCGGCGAAGCTTTATCGCTTCCGGCATGCCGTCCTCGACGACAGGGCTATCGCCGGGACAAAATTACCGCTGGCGCGGGCTTGACATACTTATAGTCAAGGTAGATATATTCCCTTATTGTCAAACCGAATATAATCGAGGCGCCAATGACTGGGGCGTTACCTATGGCTGCGTCCCTGTATGAGCGTGTCCGGCGGGTGATCCCACCCGTTGAATGGCTCGCGTTCGCCGGCGATATTGAAGCCATCTTAGCGCTGAAGCGTGAGCGCAATGCGGTGGTGCTGGCGCACAATTACCAGACGCCCGAAATTTTTCATTGCGTGGCAGACATCGTCGGCGACAGCCTGGCGTTGGCCCACAAGGCGGTGACGGTCGACGCCGACATCATCGTGGTTGCCGGCGTTCATTTCATGGCCGAGACGGCAAAACTGCTCAATCCGAACAAGACCGTGCTCATCCCGGATCTCCGCGCCGGCTGCTCGCTGGCCGAATCGATCACGGCAAACGACGTGCGGCTAATGCGGCTGCGGTATCCGGGGGTCCCCGTTGTTACTTACGTCAACACTTCCGCCGCCGTAAAAGCGGAGTCCGACATCTGCTGCACGTCCGGCAACGCCAAGGCGGTGGTGGAATCGCTTGGCGTGGCGCGTGTGCTGATGCTCCCGGACGAATATCTGGCGAGGAACGTGGCAGCCGATACAGACGTCGAGATCATCGCCTGGAAAGGCCATTGCGAGGTGCATGAGCGCTTCACCGCAGCAGACATCCGGGAACTGCGCGATGCCCATCCAGGCGTCATCGTGCTGGCCCATCCAGAATGCCCACCAGACGTTGTCGCGGAGGCGGAGTTCTCCGGCTCGACCGCGGCGATGTCGGATTATGTCGAGCGTGAGAAACCGACGCGTGTCGTCCTTCTGACCGAATGTTCGATGAGCGACAACGTCGCGGTCGCGCATCCCGACGTCGAGTTCGTTCGCCCATGCAATCTGTGCCCGCACATGAAGCGCATCAACCTGGCCAACATTCGCGCCGCACTCGAGCAGAACCGGCATGAGGTCCGGATTGATCCCGAAATTGCCGGCCCCGCCCGCCGCGCGGTCGAGCGCATGCTTTCCCTATGAGTCTGGAGGTTCGCGACATCGCCGGGGCGCCGGTCGTCATCGGCGGCGGCATTGCCGGCCTGATGACGGCGCTTCATCTGGCGCCGGAACCGGTCGTGCTTTTGACCAACGCGCCGCTTGGAACCGGAGCCTGCAGTGAACTTGCCCAGGGCGGTCTTGCGGCAAGTCTCGGGGGCGACGACGGCCCAGATTTTCACCTTTGCGACACGATAGCTGCCGGCGACGGACTCTGCGATGAGGCCACGGTGCGGCGAGTGGTACGAGCTGCACCCGAAGCGATTAGGACGATCCAAAGGTTCGGCGTCGACTTCGACCAGCACCCTGACCGCGCGTTGCGACTTGGGCTCGAGGCGGCACACTCGCGACGGCGAATTGTGCATGCAGCCGGCGACGCCACCGGTCGCGAGTTGGTGCGCGCGCTCGTCGCCGCGGTTCGGCGTACAGCCTCGATCACCATTATCGAAAATGTGGAGGTCCGCCGGCTGGTCGTGCAGGACGGGTCGGTCATCGCCGTGGTCGCAGCAGGACGAGCCGGCGCGCTCGCTCTGCCCACGCGTCGCGCGGTGCTGGCGACCGGCGGCGTCGGCGGGCTGTTTTGCGACACGACAAACCCCGCTGGCTCATGGGGTCACGGGCTGGCGCTCGCCGCATGGGCGGGGGCGGAACTCGCCGACTTGGAATTCATACAGTTCCATCCAACTGCGCTCGACGGTCCGCGCCGGCCGATGCCGCTGGTGAGCGAAGCCGTGCGTGGCGAAGGCGCGGTGCTCATCGATGAGCGAGGAGAGCGCTTCCTCGCCGACACACCTGGCGGTGAACTTGCGCCTCGCGACGTCGTAGCGCGCGCCATTTGGCACCAGCTTGCCGTTGGACGCCGCGTATTCCTGGACGCACGGCAAAGTCTCGGCCCGAGATTTGGCAAGCGTTTTCCAGGCATCGCCGAATTGTGCCGGAGCGCAGGAATCGACCCCGCGACCGACCTGATCCCGGTGCGCCCGGCGGCACATTATCACATGGGCGGCGTCGCCGTAGACAGCGCCGGCCGCAGCTCCATCGAGGGATTGTGGGCCTGCGGTGAGGTGGCCTGTACCGGCCTGCACGGCGCCAACCGCCTGGCCAGCAACTCGCTCACCGAAGCGGCGGTCACCGCGAGCTGGGTTGCCGAAAGCGTTGCCGGCACGTCGTATACCCGGCGACCGCGCAGATGCTCCACATTCGTCCCTCCACGACCAGACGCTTCCGTGGTCCGCCCGATTGTCTCCGCCGCCCTGGGTATCATCCGCGACGGCGAGGCAATGCGCGAAGCGGTGGCGACCCTGCTGCCGATCGCAGCCAATAGTGTCGCTGCCTCTGGTCCGGCTTTGGTCTCACTGATGATCGCCGCGGCGGCCCTGAGGCGGGAAGAGAGTCGAGGCGCGCACTGTCGGTCCGATTTCCCGCTCCACGATGCCAACGTGCGCCCATCACGGCTGACACTGCACAGCGCAATGCGGGCCGCGGCCGCACTCGATTGCCGGGCTACCATACGGAGCACTTGATATGACTTCATTCTCCCCCCTCCCCGCGACCCTGATCGAACCGATTGTGCGCGTTGCGCTCCTCGAAGACCTGGGCAGATCCGGCGACCTGACCACCGATGCGGTTATCCCGTATGATTGCACTGCCACGTTGGTGCTCAAAGCGAGGCAGGCGGGCGTCGTTGCCGGGCTCGATCTGGTCTCGTATGCCTTCCTTCTCGTGGAACCGGCGATCAACATCCAGATCTGGCGCCCTGATGGCAGCGAGGTTGGGGCCGGGGAAACCATTGCAAGATTGTCCGGACCCGCACGAGGCCTGCTCACGGCCGAACGCACGGCCCTCAATTTCTTATGCCGGCTGAGCGGCATTGCCACTGCCACAGCGGCCATGGTTGAGGCCGTGCGCGGTCACAAGGCGAGGATTGTATCGACGCGAAAGACGACGCCCGGGCTGCGGGCATTGGAGAAATACGCCGTGCGCGTCGGCGGCGGTGCCAATCACCGGTTCGGCCTCGATGACGGCGTGCTCATAAAGGACAACCACATCGCGATCGCCGGCGATATCCGCACAGCAATAGAGCGGGCGCGCGCCGCAGCAGGGCATATGGTGAAGGTCGAGGTCGAGGTCGACACGCTGAAGCAGCTCGATGCAGCGCTCGCGATTGGTGTTGACGCGGTGCTGCTCGACAATATGTCGGTCGAGGATCTTGCCCGCGCGGTTTCTATAGTGGATGGCCGTACGATCACCGAGGCGTCCGGTCGGGTGATGCCGAAAACGGCGGCGGCGATTGCGGCGACCGGTGTCGATCTCATCTCCATGGGTTGGCTGACGCACAGCGCCCCGATCCTCGACATCGGCCTGGACATGCCGGACCACCAGAACATCTGCAAGCACTTGAACTGAGGATTACGGCGTGAGGAGCAACATCAGCTCGGCAGGCGTAGGAGGTGCTGGAAAGACGTGCCGCAGCTCGCCTTTAGCGAGTGCGCCCCAAAGCCAAGAAGGCGTACCGGACTAGCAAACAAAGGTTTGACGATGACGATTGGAATGAACTCGGAGTTCGACGTGAACCAGACCATGCAATCGGTCGATGGAACGCCTCCGCGATGGAACCGCAAAGAGGCCGAGGCCATCTACGGCATGCCATTCAACGATCTGCTGTTCCTAGCTCAGACGATCCACCGCCAGAACTTCGATCGAAACCGAGTGCAGCTGTCGCGGCTCCTTAGCATCAAGACCGGCGGGTGCCCCGAAGATTGCGGCTATTGCAGCCAGTCTGCGCATTACGAAACCGGTGTGAAGGCGTCGAAGCTGGTGGACGTCAAGCATGTCATCGACGAAGCGGCCATGGCGCGTGATGGCGGCGCAACGCGCTATTGCATGGGCGCGGCGTGGCGAAGTCCCAAGGAGCGCGACATGGAGGTTGTGGTCGCCATGATTGAGGGCGTCAAGGCCCTCGGCATGGAGACCTGCATGACGCTCGGCATGCTCGATCTTGAGCAAGCTGCTCGCCTGAAGCAGGCCGGTCTCGACTACTATAACCACAACATCGATACCTCTGAGCGCTACTATGGCGAGGTTATTTCAACCAGGACTTTTGCCGACCGGCTGGAAACGCTTGGGCACGTGCGCGCGGTTGGGATGAAAGTCTGCTGCGGCGGCATTGTCGGGATGGGAGAAGAAAAGACCGATCGCATCGACATGCTGGTCACGCTCGCGAACCTGCCCGAGCCGCCGGAAAGCGTGCCGATCAACATGCTTATTCCCATCGAAGGCACGCCGCTTGCCGCGGCCGACGCCATCGATCCGATCGATTTCGTCCGCATCGTTGCGCTCGCGCGGGTGATGATGCCGAAATCCTATGTAAGGCTGTCCGCCGGCAGGACGGCGATGAGCGACGAAACGCAGGCGCTGTGCTTCTTTGCCGGGGCCAATTCGATCTTTGTCGGCGACACGCTGCTGACGGCGGGAAATCCCGGCGAGGACAAGGATACCCTTCTGTTCCGGCGCCTCGGCATTGAGCCTATGGAACTCGCCACGCAATGAAGGAGGCAATTCTTGCCCGCTATGACGCAACCTTGCGGGGACTGGGGCGCAAGGACCGGTTGCGGACGCTCGCACCGCGCGCCGGGCTCGACTTCTCGTCGAACGACTATATCGGACTTGCCGCCTCCAAAAGACTGGGCGATGCGGTTTCGACGGCGATTGCGCGGGGCACGCCAGTGGGCGCCACCGGATCGCGGCTGTTGCGCGGCAATGCACCGGAACATGAGCAACTGGAGGCGGACGCAGCGGCATTTTTCGGAGCCGAGCGTGCACTGTTCTTCGGCAGCGGCTATATCGCCAACTTCGCTCTGCTGACGGCCCTGCCGCAGAAAGGCGACCTGCTGGTCCTCGACGAGCTCGCTCATGCCAGCATGCATGAGGGTGCCCAGGCCGGGCGCGCTGAGTTCAAGCTGGCCGCGCACAACGACGTCGACGCTGTCGAGGACGCAATCACCCGCTGGCGCGCCGAAGGCGGCATGGGGCGGGTGTGGATCGCCTTCGAAAGCCTTTACAGCATGGATGGCGACCGTGCGCCGATGGAGAGCCTGGTCGCGCTGGCTGATCGGTACCAGGCATTCATCGTCGTCGATGAAGCGCATGCCACCGGCGTCTGGGGACCGGACGGCCGGGGACTGGCCGCCGCGTATGAAGGCCGCGACAACATCGTCACGCTCCACACATGCGGCAAGGCGCTTGGCGCATCCGGCGCGCTCGTTACCGGACCGCGAACACTGTGCGACTATCTTATCAACCGGTGCCGGCCATTCATCTATGCGACCGCACCATCGCCGCTGATGGCAGTCGCGGCACGTGAGGCGCTGACTATTCTGTCTGACGAGCCTATGCGTCGTGCTCAGTTGCACGAGCGTGTCGCTTTCGCGAGCCGGCAATTGGCCGAACGCTGCGGCGTGATGCCCAGCGGTTCGCAGATCCAGCCGCTTGTGATCGGCGATAACAGCCGCACCATGGCGGTGGCGGCAGGACTGCAGGCACGCGGCTTCGACATACGCGGCATTCGCCCGCCGACAGTGCCTGAGGGTACGTCGCGCCTGCGCATTTCGCTGACTCTCAACGTCGACGAAGCCGACATTTCCGCCATGGTCGAGGCTCTCGTCGGAGTGTTGGCCACAGCATGACCAAACGCATCGTCGTCACCGGAACAGACACTGGAATTGGCAAGACAGTGTTTTCGGCCGGACTTGCCGGGCTGCTCGACGGCTTCTACTGGAAGCCGGTGCAATCGGGCCTCAACGAGGAGACCGACAGCGAGGTCGTCGCCCGGCTTTCCGGCTTGCCCGACGGACGCGTGCTGCCCGAAGTCTATCGACTGACGATGCCGCTGTCGCCGCATCGATCAGCCGAAATCGACGGCGTCGCGATCGAGGCCGACGATCTTTCATTTCCGGTCCTGCCGACACCGCTCGTCATCGAAGGCGCCGGCGGGCTGATGGTGCCGCTCAATCGACAGACAAGGTTCATTGACATATTCGAACAATGGCGGCTGCCGGTCATACTGTGCGCCCGCACCGCGCTTGGCACCATCAATCATACGCTGTTGTCGATCGAGGCCCTGAGAGCCCGCTCCATCCCGCTCATCGGCATTGCCTTCATTGGCGAAGAGGTGGCCGATACACAAAGGACAATCGTGGAATTCGGCGGCGTGCCGCAGCTGGGCAGGCTGCCGCACCTCGGTCCGCTGACGGGTGAAACGTTGAGAGATGCAATGATTTCCGGCTTCGACCTGGCCATGATTGCCGGAGGCGACTGATGGCGGAGTCTCGAGTCTGGCATCCGTTCACGCAGCACGCGCTAGAGCCCTCGGTCCCTGAAATCGTGCTGACTGAAGGCGCCTATCTCCACAAGGCCGACGGCTTCCGCATCCTCGATGCGATTTCTTCCTGGTGGGTCGTCACCCATGGCCATCGCCACCCCCGCATCATGAAGGCCATCGAGACGACCGCGTCGAGCCTCGACCAGATCATCTTCGCGGGCTTCACCCACGAGCCGGCCGAACGGCTGGCCGAGGCGCTTATCGGCATCGCACCCGCCGGCCTCGACCGGGTGTTCTATTCCGACAGTGGCTCCACCTCAGTCGAAGTCGCGCTGAAGATGGCGCTCGGCTATTTCCGCAACATCGGCGCGCCGCGTTCGCGCATCGCCGTCATGGAGCACAGCTATCATGGCGACACGATCGGGGCGATGAGCGTCGGCGCCCGCGGCGTCTTCAACGCCGCCTATGATCCTTTGCTGTTCGAGGTCGACGCCATCCCCTTCCCGGCCGCCGGGCGCGAGCAGGAAACGCTGGATCGGTTCGAGGCCGTTAGCCGCGACCGGCGCGCAGCCGCGCTGATCGTCGAGCCGCTGGTGCTTGGCGCCGGCGGCATGCTGATGTATCCGGCCTGGGTTCTTGCCGAATTGAAGAGGATCGCCGAAGCCTCCGGCACGCTGCTGATCGCCGATGAAGTGATGACCGGCTGGGGGCGCACCGGAACCATGTTTGCCTGCGAACAGGCGTCCGTCTCGCCCGACATCTTGTGCACCTCGAAAGGTCTGACCGGTGGTACCATCCCGCTGGCCGCCACGATCGCCACCGATGCCATCTTCCACGCTCACTTTTCGGAGGATCGCAAGAAGACGTTTTTCCATTCGAGCTCCTACACCGCCAATCCGATCGCCTGCGCGGCAGCACTTGCCAATGTCGAGATCTGGCGTGACGAGCCGGTGGCCGAGCGGATCGCGGTCTTGAGCGCGAGGCAGGCCGCCGGGCTGCAACGCTTCCGGGTCAATCCATATTTCACCGACTGCCGGACAACCGGCACCATCGCGGCACTCGACCTACGCACCGGCTCAGCCGGTTATCTGGCCGAGATCGGGCCAAAACTGCGCGCTTTTTTCCTTGAGCGGGGGCTACTTGTGCGCCCGCTCGGCAATGTCCTCTATCTTCTACCGCCCTATTGCATCACCAGCGACGAATTGGGCGGGCTCTATGACGCGATAGAGGAGGCCGGCGAACGCTTCGGCTCGCGGCCATGAACCTATCGTCGCGCGTTCTCGGCTTCGGCCATCATGCGCCGGCGCGCAAGGTCGAGAACCCGGAAATCGAAGACCGGCTCGGGCTTGAGCCCGGCTGGATCGAGCGGCGCACCGGAATTCGCTCGCGCTTCTGGGCAACAGACGAAGACACGCTGTCGGGCCTTGCCGCCTCTGCCGGCGACATGGCGCTGACCAATGCCGGTATCGACCGCGGCGACGTCGGTCTACTCTTGCTCGCCACGTCGACGCCCGATCACCTTCTGCCGCCAAGCGCGCCGCTGGTCGCACATCGGCTGGGGCTAGGCCGCGCCGGAGCGATCGACCTGACCGGCGCCTGCGCCGGCTTCATCTATGCGCTGATGTTCGCCGACGGGTTCACCCGCCTGCACGGCAAAGCGAGCCTTGTCATCGCCGCCAACATCCTCAGCCACCGCATCAATTTGGCCGAGCGCGCCAGCGCCGTGCTGTTTGCCGATGCCGCCGGCGCCATGGTGATCAGTCCTTGCGATGACCCGGATCGAGGCATTCTCGGCGCTTCGGTGGATTCCGACGGCTCGCGCTACGGGCTAATCCAGATTCCCGCCGGGGGAAGCAACACTCCGTTCCATGCCGACCTCGACCTCGCGCAGACACGGATGACGATCACTGACGGCCGTGAAGTATTCAGCAAGGCCGTGGAGATGATGACCGCCTGCTCGAGAGATGCGCTCACTGCTGCCCGACTGAGGCCGCAAGACCTCGATCGTTTCGTGCCGCATCAGGCCAATGCGCGCATTTTCGACGCGGTCGGCAGGAACCTCGGCATCGCTGATCACTCGATCGTCAAGACGATCGCCGAATATGGCAACTCTTCCGCCGCGACGATCCCGCTCTCATTGTCGCTGGCCCATCGGGCGCAGCCGTTTCGGCCTGGCGAGAAAGTCCTCTTGGCGGCAGCGGGTGCGGGTCTCAGCGGCGGCGCGCTTGTGGTGGGAATTTAGCAAAGCAATGCTTGCGCACAGGACTGCTCATGAATGAGACTATGAGAATGGCTCAATACGTAAATAGTCGCCGGCAAGCTCCATAGAGCTGGGTTCCGTGCGGTGCTCCGCGATGTCTAAGTATCGACCCGCTTGCTCAAATCGCAGCGCTCATCGAAGGCCAGCAATACCTCATGCAGAGCGAAAATCCTCAACCGCCCGTTTCAAAGACGCTCGCCCCATTTCGAAACAAGGTGTTTCGCTCAATTTGGGCGGCCACCCAGATTTCCAGCCTCGGTTGGCTAGTGCAAACGGTCGCCATCAGTTGGCTTATGGCAACGATTTCAGCGTCCGACCTCATGGTGGCACTCGTCCAGGCCGCATCCACATTGCCGGTGTTCTTCCTCTCAGTTTTCGCCGGAGCCATTGCCGACAACTTCAGCCGCCGGTGGGTGATGTTTGCGGGACACTGCCTGATAGCATCGGCGTCGACGACGCTGATGATTTCTGTGGGTCTGGGATTTGTCAGTCCTTGGCTGATTCTCGGGTTAGGTTTCCTGGCCGGCTGCGGCTTTGCCTTGAATGATCCGGCTTGGCACGCTTCGGTCGGCGATATCCTTCACAAACGCGACATTCCGGCCGCAGTGACGCTTATGTCCGTCGGATACAACATTGTGCGCAGCGTTGGTCCGGCCTTGGGGGGCGTGATCCTGGCCGTCTTTGGGCCGCTGGCCGCTTTCGCCTTGGCTGCGGTGAGTGATCTGGCGCCCATAAGCGCGATATGGCGCACCAAATGGGAGGTCCGCTCTTCGCCTCTCCCTCGTGAGAGAATGACGACGGCAATTCATGACGGAGTGCGCTTTACTGCGATGTCTTTGGAGATCAGGGCAGCGACCGCCCGAGCCGCTCTTTTCGGATTGGCAAGCATCTCCATTCTGGCGTTGCTCCCCCTCGTCGTCCGGGATCAGTTGAAGAGTGGGCCAATTGTCTACGGTATCTTATTGGCCGGCTTCGGCATGGGTGCTTTCATCGCGGGCATGGGCAACGGCTTCTTGAGGAAGGTCACGTCTCAAAACAGGCTGGTGGCCTTCGCCTCTGTGGCTTGTGCAGTCTGTTGCCTCTCCCTTGCCCTTACATCGTCGATTCCTGTGGCGGCCATTTCGCTGGCGCTCGGCGGAGCGGGTTGGCTTATCACCTGGACGGGCATTGACGTGTCGGTGCAGTTGGCAAGCCCAAGGTGGGTTGTAGGCCGCACGCTCTCCATTTACTACGCCTTGAGCGCAGGCGGTATGGCTGCTGGCAGCTGGATCTGGGGTTCTGTCGCGCAAAACTATTCCTTGACCTTAGCATTGGAGGGCGCCGCAGGCGCTCTGTTGCTGGTTGCAGCAGCGGGGATCGTGTTGCCGGTCCGTCCCTGGGAAGAAACCGATCAAGAAAGTTCAGTTTTTCATCCGCCGGACGTGGCTCTCGATCTGAAACCCAGAAGTGGCCCTATCGTGGCCAAGGTCGAGTATTTGATATCGGAGGAAAATATCGAGGCCTTTCTGGGCTCCATGCGCACGCGGCGACACGTCCAGAGCCGTGCCGGTGCACGAAACTGGACGCTCCAGCGAAATCTGCAAACACCGTCACTTTGGACGGAGACATTCCGCACCCCCACCTGGATGGACTTTCTCCGCCTAAATCATCGACTCACCGCAGCAGATAAGGAAGTCGCCCAGCATCTCCTGTCACTGCATGAAGGAGAGGTGCCTCCGCAGACAGTGCTTTCGATTGAACGGACGACCGAGGCAATTCGTACCCGTACCTCGACAATCTTTTCTCGTCCTCCAAGATGACGCCATCAAGCTGCTGTCCAGGGACAGGGTGGATCACCGGTGCTTTGCAGAGCACAGCCTCACACCGAGAGCAGCGTGCTCCGGGTTGTGCGCTTTCGCGCGCACCCAGGCGAGATGATGGTGAACGCGGCGTCAAGTGGAAGTCCCCTGCATACGCTTGCGGAGTCTTCTGCGAGAGCCCATGCCGACGAGCGCCAAACAAGGTTTGATGCCTTTCGGCGTCGTGGCCTCAACTCATCGATTCGCGAGAAAAGCATCGAATGCAGCAGCAACGGCGCGAACAACAAAGCGGTGCTCCGGCCGCACGCGGATGAAGCCGTTTTCGACGTCCAGGATCCCCTCCTCAGCCAGCGTCACCAAACTCTCAACTGAATCGAGAAAACGAGCTGGTTCGATTTCGTGGGCGGCACAGATGGTCGGCACGTCGGCCTCCAAATCGCACATCAGTCGCTCGATGATCGCTGCGCGCACCCGGTCATCGTCGGTCAGACGGTGACCCTTTGATGTCGCCAGACGTCCACTTGCGATGTGCCGGGCGTAAGAATCCCGTGTTACTTCGTTCTGAACATACCCCTCGCGGACTCGGCCAATAGCCGACGCGCCTAAGCCGATCACGTTTTGCAAGTATCGGCCGAGTATCCCAGCGAATTACGCCGTAGGCGCGCCCGGTCTTCTGCGCTAGCGCGAGTTCGTCGTCCGGCGGAGCGAAATGATCGAGCCCGATCTCCCGGTAGCCAGCGCCAACCAGTGTCTCGGCGACAGCTGCAGCCTGTTCGGCGCGAAGATCGCCGTCCGGTAGACCTGCCTGCTCGATAGGCGCTGGTTCTTTATCACGGAAGGAATATGCGCGTATCCGAACACCGCAAGCCGGTTGGGGCGCATGGCGACCGCAGCCATCGCGGTCTGGATGCAGGACTGCACAGTCTGTTTCGGTAGACCGAAGATGAGGTCGAAGTTGATATGGCCAACGCCATGCCGGCGGAGATTTTGGACTGCAGCGGCCGTCTGCACCTTACTCTGGATCCGATTGATCGCCTTTGCACATCGGGATCAAAGCTCTGCACGCCGATGCTCGCGCGGTTGACACCGTTAGCTGCCAAGGCTTCGGCCATTTCCGGTGTGAACGTTCGGGGATCGATCTCCACGGTGATCGCAGCAGTTTTGCTGAAAGCGAAGTGGCGGCGTAGAAATTCCATCAGCGCCAAGTGCTCGGCTGGCCCGATAAGGTGAGGCGTTCCGCGCCGAAATGCACATCGCTCACCGGCAGCCCTTGCCGCACTTGCTCCGACACCAAACTGATCTCCTGACGCAGCACCGCTAAATAATTAAGGATCGGGCCGTTGCGACGGATGACCGCGGTAGGGAAGCCGCAATACCAGCACATGGATCGGCAAAACGGAATGTGGAAATAGAGCGACACCGATTCGTCGGCCGGGAGGCCCCCCAGCCATTCCTCATAATCGTCAGCACCAACTGCCGCAGAGAAGTCTGGCACAGTCGGATAGATGGTATACCAAGGCGGCCGGGGGTCCCGGTACTTTGTCAGGATTGAGGTGTGCAAGGAGCTGTCATCCCACGTCGCTGATCCATCATTCTTTCGTTGCGCGCTCGTCCTGGTCTCTGACCTAAGTCAGTGCGTCCCGCTTATGTCGCAGTCTCGTTTGGACAGGATGGGGTCAACCACGCCGGGGAGCGCGCGTGCCATGGTTGCGCCTGAGGTGATGGTGCGGTGCCGCATTCAACGTCTGAGTAGTACGTGACGCCAGTGCAGTGTGCTTGAGGCGTCTGCGGAAGAACTTTGCAATGCGAAATTCATGTCCGACGCAACGGACCTGTCAAGCCTCGTTCAGACGCCATCCAGGTCCAGCCAGCGGCCTTCCCTGCCGGCCGAAAAACCATACCGGCTTTAGCCACCGAGACGCTCTAAAGCTGACGTCGGCTCATTTGATGAAAGGAGGACGCCGCTAGGGGGTGCACAAGGTTCCCCGGCTTGACGTCGCTTCGAGCGAAGAGCGGCGGTGTGGCTTGTCGTCAAGCGCCGGGCAGCGTGCCCCCTACCGATATCCCGAAAAGATCGACCAAGATGGCCATGCCGACGCCACACGCGGTCTGGATGAGGCCGACCATGAAAATGCGATTGGCGCGTTCGTAGATGGGGCGCCGCAAGGAACTCATGTCGAGCAGCATGGACAGCGCTCTCATCTGCAGTGCGATGCCGAGCAGGATCGGCACTACGGCGAACAGATCGTAGAGTTGCCATGGCAAGGGGTTCGCGGCCCAATGAGTGAGGAAGCCGAGCGAAAAGGCAAGCAGGATACCCACGGCAGTGATTGTGCCGTTGCGGAAAATGGTCTCGATCGGTTCTTCCTTCGGATCGTGCTCGTCCAAGCGGCTTCCTTTCGTTGCTCTTTCCGTCGAGACTAAGTTCTCGAGAATGCTGTTCATCGCCAATTACTCGAGGCGAGCCGTAGGCAGCCGTTTCAGGGTGCGCTCCCTCTCGCTTCCGGCCGCGCAATGTACCTGCACGGCGAACTTACAGCGGCGAAAAGGTGCTGCGGCCACCATGCGACGCCTCGGACGCGCACGCCCTCTGTTCCTGGCGCAGCCCTTGCGGAGCGTACGCGCAGTGATCCTTCTCGGTAGCGCATGGCGCGGCCTCCGTTGCGGTCAGACGGGAAGCCGTCGCTGTTAAACGAGACTGTCACATATCGAACATGGCGAACCGTGTCGCACATTGCTTTTCGCAGTGACCCTCAAAAAAAGTGATTCCAGCGAGACGAAGGCGCGTCGGCCCGATTTTGGTGTCGGCCGCATTTACGCTTCAGGTTGGCATGTCGCTTGCTGCTCTATTTCGGAGAGCTGCAGCGGTCCGACCGGAGTGTTTCACATGTAAACGATAATGAATCTCCTAACAGAAAACACTATTATAAGTACATGTGGCTTTTACGCTGGCTCACCTCTCGTGTCAAGCGCTTTGGCGTCCACATATTGGAGACAACACGCACAAAATTTAGAGGAAAAGCTTGCTCTTTCGCCTCTATCCTTTTTATTCCTTCATGGAGATCTAGACATGTACATCAAGAGTCCTCTTCTCGGCTTAACTGCTCTGATGACCGTTTCCGTCGGTCGAGCAGCTGGCGCCGAGCGGGAACCGGCCGAGTACATCAAGATCTGCGACGTCCTCGGCTCGGGATATTCCTATATTCCCAACACCGAGACCTGCCTGCGCATCGGCGGCTATGTCCGTTACGATATCGGCCTGGGTGACGTCCGATCGTATGACAGCGCAAGAACCTCGGACGTGAGAACTGGCGAGGACCAAGGCACTTGGCGAAACAGCACACGCTTCACGTTCAAAACTTGGACCGGCCAGCAGACCGAGCTCGGCGCGTTGACGACCTATACCGAAACCCACGTGAATTTTGGCAACAGCGCTAACTCGCATGACAGTCCTCAGAACTATGATTTCAACAGCGGCCTCGCACTGGCTTCTGCCTGGGTCGAGCTGGGAGGCCTGCGAGTTGGCAAGGAGGGGTCGGCCTTCGATACGTTTGTAAGCTACGCTGGCGACGTTCTCGATAGTATGCTCGTTCCGTCGGCCGGCTTCGACACCAACGTGGCTCAGTACCACTTCGACGCCGGCAACGGCATTTCGACTGTGATTTCGCTCGAACAAGGATCGGGCTCAGCCGGTACTATCGACAGCTATATTCCGCACGTTGTCGCCGGCTTGAAATACACGCAAGGCTGGGGCTCGATCACCGGCGTCGCGGCTTATGACAGCAATTACGAAGCTTTTGCCGGCAAGATCCGCGTCGACGTCGCTGTCACAAACCAGCTGTCGCTGTTTGGACTCTTCGGCTACGGTTCCAATGCCAGTCTCAACGAGGACTCAAACGGCGCAATTGCCAATCATGGGCGCGGCTCGTACAAAATCTGGAACGGCCAGTGGGCTTTCTGGGCGGGCGCCACCTACGAGTTTGACGAGAAAACTTCGTTCAACCTTCAGGTCTCGGGTGATCAGCTCAAGGATGCTGGTGTGGCTGCAAACGTCGCCTACATGGTCGTTCCCGGCTTCACGGTCACAGCCGAGGTCGATTACGACCACTACGGCAACTCTGGCCTCGGCCCTGCCGAGCCTACCGCCGTCAAGGGCACGAGCAAGCCGAACAGCGTCGGCGGCATTCTCCGCTTACAAGGCTCATTTTGAAATCTCTCCAGTCGCGAGCATGGCAAAGGCACTTGCCTCGACAACGCACGCATGGAGAGCTTCGTTCGCCATCTTGAAGTCTGCATCGACCGTCCACGGCCCATCGTACCAACTAGAAACTGAAAGTTATGAGCCCTGTGTACTACACCTAGCCCTTGACCTGCCCGATGAACCGGCCAGGGGCCGTCAGTTCAAATTCGGGGCCGCTTAGAGGGCAGTGTGAGGCCGTGTTAGGTAAGCGCCACTGCAATGTCGAGGCCGCGACACGCCTGTCGCTTTGGACGGCTGGAATTGCCCTTCGCGGCGCCATTCATTCTCTCAACATTTACGTGATAATGCACGCTGAGTCCGAGCCGCGTGGCAGCACCCATCCTAGGTCACTATCGGGGGGCCTTAAACCTGAACAGCTCCATCGTCGCGGCTGCTGCGGAAGCAGGAGCTATCACTGGGACCCGTACTGGTGCTTGTCAGCCGCTGAGCCGCTACTTCGTCTTAGGAAGAGCATTGTCCTTGCCAAAAGCCGGCCAGTATTTCGAGATTGCCAGTGTGGCGCCGGCTGAAGAGAAATGACCATAGTCGAAATATAAAAACTCTCCTCTATCGGAATAGGCGCAGCGTCCTGCGCTGCACAGGAATTTCAGCGGATCGATGAATGTGGCGCCTTTGGTAAATGAGCGCACACGTTCGTTGATGTCGGGGTCCATCGCGATCGGCCAGGACGTATCGTCCAGATTTTGGCGCTTGGCGAAGAACGCAATTTTCCGGACGTCAGTTGGGAACTGCGGAGACTGGCCGATGACAAACACGCGCACGCCCAGGGCACGAAGCGTAGCGATTGTTTGCTGAAGACCGTCGAAACCTCTGACCTCATAGTCACTCCATCTACCGCTGAGGATAACCGTCTTGATGTCCGCTTCCAAGATGACGTCCAAGGCCTTGCGATTGAACCGGACACAATCAAGACGATCGTAAGGGTAGTAATAGAGTATCGGCGCGCAGCTGGCGTACGTATATTCAACGATGTTCGCCTGCAATCGATTTATGTTAGCACCCAAGCCGGAAACATAGTGCGCGGCGAAGGAGTCGCCCCACAAAAAAACCGTTGTTGGAAAACCGCTGGTGCGCGTGCAATCCTCCATATTCCAGCTTTCGATCCGGCTGGTGCCCTCGTTGAAACAGATGCCATTCCTCCAGTCCCCGACGGAAATGCGCCGCTGGACATAGTCCGGAAACCGTTGCGGAAAGCCATTGCCGAGCGCCCCCGCCGCTCCGCCGGCACAAAGGACAACGATCGCGAGCGCTGAAAAGGCGAAGATAGGCCCCGGGGAGGTGAAGGCCCTCTTCTGTCGAAACGGCTGCTCTACAAACTTCCAGGAGAATGCAGCCAATGCGAGGCTTGCCACCAACATCGCACCGGTCATCAACGGATCGAGTTTTTGGAACGAAAGATAGTGCGCGAACGCATTGAGAGGCCAGTGAACAAGATACAACGAATACGAGATGAGCCCAATCCAGACCAGCGGCCGGACTTCGAGCATGCGGGTGGCGACCGTCGAGGGGGTATTTTGGCCAACATAGATCAGAAGGGCCGTTCCGATGCATGGATACAAGGCGTTGTAGCCTGGGAACGGATCACTCGCCGAAATCGCGAAGAACCCGATGGCGAGAAGGCCAAATCCGGCCACCCCCACCGACTCCATCAGGAATCGGTTGCCCGGCGGCGAGGGGCATTTGAGCATGAGCAGGGCGCCCAACATGAGTTCCCAGATTCGGGTCGGCAGCAGATAGAATCCGGCGGTGGGTGCCAGCGATGTCGCCATCACCGCCACTACGAAGCTGCAGAGAATTATCGGAAGAAGTGTCGTCAGCCAGCGCTTCCCGATGTAGCGATAGATTAGGAACATCAGGATTGGTGCGAAGATGTAGTACTGCTCCGCTACGGAAAGCGGCCAAGTGTGCAACAGTGGTAGAAGCGCGGCATCGATAGAGAAGTAACTTGACGTTTTCCAGAAGAAAACGTTCGACCAGAAGGTCGAGGTAGCTATGATGCTAAGACTGAATCCGCGCAGATCCGGTGGCAGAAGAATGAACAATGCTGCAATGCAGGTGAGAAGCATCACAAAGACGAGCGCCGGCAGAATGCGCCGGGCACGGCGCCAGTAGAAGTTGACGATGGAAAATTGGCCGCGTTCAAGGTCATCCAGGAGGCTTCCGCTGGTTAGGTAGCCGGAGATGACGAAGAAGATATCGACCCCGCTAAAGCCACCCGGGATCGCCGAAATTCCGAAATGAAAGAGTACGACCGGAAGTACAGCAACGGCCCTAAGGCCCTCGATATAGCGCCTATATTGCATCCAGCGGTTCCTTTTATTTTAGATCAGGACGCGATTGGAAGCTTTCAATCTCCGGTAGGAGTGCTGCCGAGATAAGGGCGGTATCAGCCACCTTTATCCGTCCCGAATGTTCTGTAAGTTGCAACTGGTACAGAAGCACGATCGCCATCGCCGGCCTTGACGGCCTGATTGTCGAGCAGATCGCGCGGATCGTTGACCATCACGGCCAGGTTATGTCCTGTCGAACAACCAAGCGGCTGTTTGAAGGATTCTTCATTGGGTAAGGCACCATATGAGGGACAGACCGGCGGACGGGCGTGATAGACAATCGCCTCAATTCGCACTGAGCCGGCGTCGTGTTGATCGCGCAATTGAATGTTGTCTTCTTCGATTGCCAACTGCCTGGCCTGATGGGCTACCCCTGCGCTGAGCTGGGGCGAACCGCTGATGAGGAGGTGGATGGCATCGAACCGGCCGCGACTGGCCTTGTCTAGGAAAACACGCAAACGCTGCCGTTCGGAAGCGCGCAGGCTTTGCAACGTCAGGACGGTGGTCTCCTCTCGGACAAGCATTGGTGCCGATGGTTCGACATCAACTGGCGTAGTGCTTGTGCAGCCACTTACGCTTGGTGCCAGAGCGACAAAGAGGATTATAAAACGCAACATCTTTGGATGACACTATTCGATGATGAAGCCGAGACCGCCCTGGGCGCTTGGCGCGCCCGCACGGATAGCAGCGCGGTCTCGCGGGGGACTTGTCACGGAATTCGTCGGAGCGCCCCCTCCGTTCAAAGCCGGTGCCGCCCGCTCGGTCGGTGCGCTCATCTGGTTTGGGTTGGAGCCTGGTCTTACAATGTAAGGCGTAACTAGAATGACCAGTTCTGACTCCTCTTTTTGAAACGAGGTCGAGCGAAAAAGCGGTCCCAGGATCGGCAGTTCTCCGAGCCAGGGAAAGGCCCTGACATCATTGTTGACGTTCCGCCTGATTAGACCGCCGATTGCGAAGCTCTGGCCGCTGGCGAGTTCGACGACCGTATCGGCTCGGCGCGTGGAAACTGCCGGCACGGAAATTCCGTTGATTTGCACGGCACCTTGCGTCGACAGTTCACTGACTTCGGGCGTTACGTGAATGTTGATTTGATTGTTGCTGAGAACTGTCGGCACAAATTCCAGACTGACGCCGAAGTGACGGAATTCAACCGATACCTGCCTGTTTTCCTGCAGGACAGGAATGGGAAATTCGCCGCCCGCGAGAAAGCTGGCCTTTTCACCCGACATAGCGGTGAGGTTCGGCTCAGCCAGGACGGAAGCTATATGCTCCTTGGCGAGCGCGTCGAGAACCGCGCTGACGTTGACGGCACCGTTGTCGAATCCGATTTCTGCTGTACCGCCACCCTGGGTTGAACCAGACCCAGCGCTTGCAGCGCTTCCGCTTAGAACGCCCACTTTGAAATTGCCGATTTGACCGAAGGCGGACAAGTTGACGCCGAGTGACTTCATGGCGCTGCGTGAGACTTCGGCTACGCGCACGCTGAGGTTAACTTGCAGGGATCCAGCGACCTTGATGTTGTTGACGACTTGCGCTCCGTCGCCCAGATATTGCTCAGTGACTCTTTTTGCGGTGTCGGCGACCTCTGCGTCGGGCGCCGTCCCGCTAAGGATTGCGCCGCGCGGCGTATAGTTGACGCGGATGGGATAGTCGCCGACCTGCTCCCGCAACATGGCGCGTAAATCCCCGATCGGTTGCGTGACAACGATACGCAATTCGGCGAGAGGCTCGCCATTGCCATCCAAGGCGAATAGGCTGGTCCGCCCCGATTTCTTGCCAAAGACGAAGATTGTTTTGCTCGATGGCGCCTGAAAATCCGCGATCGTGGGGTCAGCAACAAAGATGGTCGTGGCTGGCGCGGGCAGATGAACGGTCTCCCCGAGCGAAGAGGAAAGGGTCAGCGTGGCGTTGATGCTATTCGAAGCCGCATGCGGCGGGCCTTTGTCCTGCTTGTTTTGCGCCGCGACACCAAGTGGGAAAGTCACAATAAGCGCGCAGAGGAGATGGCCCAGGTAACGGGGAACTGCAGGTCTTGTAACCTTGTTGGCGATCGCCCGCCAATTGAGCGCATGGCAAGGATGTTGAAGGATCAGCAAAATAGATCTTCTTTCGATTCGACAAACTATGCGGACGAGGCGTCAGTCAATTCTAGGATGTAACCAATGCCTCGGATGGTCTTGATCCGTGGCGTTGCACCTGATCTGGTCAGATGTCCCCGTAAACGATAAATTCCGACTTCAAGCGCGTTGGCAGACACGTCGTCGTTGAATGAATAGAGGTGATCTTCCAATTGCGCACGGGGCACGATGCGGCCTGCCCGGTTAAGCAGGTGCTCTAGAATACAGAGTTCGCGACGTGCGATCATCATTGGGTGCCCATCAACGAAAACCTGGCGGGCGACCGGATCAAAGTCGAGATTGCCAAATACGAGCCTCAGGTCGGTCATCTGTGTCGCCCGGCGCAGAATGGCTCTCATTCTGGCAATAAGCTCATCGGTAGAGATGGGTTTGAGCAGAAAGTCGTCCGCACCACCGTTGAAGATCGCAATTCGCTTATCGAGATCGTTAAGGCTGCTCATAATGACGGCAGGAACTGAATGCCCGTGGGTCCTCAACTGCCTCAGCCAACCCAAGCCATCGCCATCTGGCAGAGCCAATTCCAGCAGGAGAATTTCATAGCTGGCGCAAGAAAATGCACTCGAAGCCAGTTCCAGAGTACCAACGACATCAACGACGAAGCCGCCATCCCCGAGCGCAAGTCGCATGGCGCGCGCAAGATCCGCATGATGATCCACGAGCAGCGTTCGCATTTCATCTCCTCTCGAAGAGGGACGGCCCATCGAACGCGTCACCGGCGGCCATCTGATCGGAGCACACGGCGCGCAACTCGTCGCAGCTCTCGGAACTGGTCCGAGTCGGAGGGACATGCAAGTCGCTCGGTGGCAATAGGCGCGGGTGAGGACCAACTGACGGGCTCAAATACGCCGGTCGGCGAACCCACGAGGCCAGCAACCCGCGTGCGATTTCTCGTTGCATCATCTCTCCTACGTGCAGCCCCTGCGCTCGCAAGGCAGCGTCGCGGCTCAGAGCCCGATTCCCACAGAGGGTAGGGTTAGCTTTCGAGAAACTGATTGAACAAATCGATTATTTGGATCGAATGCATCCACGGTATGGATGCAGCGCACCATCTTCAACGACTGCGGCGTCCTGATGCACTGTTGTGTCTGTCGTGCTCTGCTTTTTTCGCTGTCCTTCAAGGCTGGCGAGCCTGGTGGAACCTGCGCGTCATTGGCTTGGTAGCTTGAATGCTCAACAACGGAGCGCCCTGCGCAAAGCCGCTCTCATTTCCAAAAAGCCTTGCAATCTGGTTGGAGCACTTCGCGCTCGACACCAAAATAGGCGAGGAAAACTGACGTCTGACAGGGATGTACATGCAACAGCCGATTTGCGGCACCAGCAAACGACCGCGTTCAGGCTGAAGATCGACGACCAACGGCTCCTCGATTTCCGCACCGACCGCTTTTACAAGCTCTTCCTGTGCGGGCGGATGCCGGCAAACAGCAGCACAGGGTCAGCGAAACCGGGAGCGGGCCTGCTTGATCGCCATGATCACATTGCCGCTGTCGCGCGTGCGGAGCGGAATGCAATCGGTCCAGCCGGCGGCAATCCGGTCAGCACCATCGTCTGCACGAAGCTCCCTGACGAAGACGTGCCCGAATGCGCTCAACAAAGCCGGGCGGCGGATCTTTCCAATCGCCGAAGGTGCGGGCTGGCACCGAGCGGCGAACTGCGAACTCATTCCTGCCCGGCGGCGCTGGCCGCCGCGAGCGTCGATGCGGACCCAGCCGCTCCGAATCCTCCCACAACACGATGAGCGCGTCGCGGACATCGCTGCCGTAACAGCGGCTGCGGCTCTTGCCCGCAGACGGCCTCTGCTCACGACGGTTCATAAGACGGATCGCGCGCTTGCGAATAATAGCCGGTTACCGCCTCGAACTCATCCAGAATGCGCCGCTTGTCAACGCCGCAATAAAGCTCCACGATCGCCGCTTCACCGTGTCGCCATGCTGAGCCGCGCCATCCTTCCCCCGAACCGGAATGGCACGACCTGTCCATCCCCTTTGGAACAGGACACTATTGGTAACATTTTGCTTGAGGCAATGCGGCTCGTTGCCTTCCTTTTCGCTGACCGGAAGGGTACCGGAAGTCGTCTATCGCATTTTACCCGCTGAAAGCGGCAACACCTCGACCTCAATCGCAGATCATAGGAAATAGACGATCGCGTCGGGGCCTCAGCATCGGTTCACCGGGTTTCCGTCATCGACTGAAGCGAATTGCCCCATCGACCGTCACCGGGTGGGCCGCGATACGTCGCCGTGTATGATTAGCGAGCGCACGTAGCGGAGCCATAGCTCTCCACCCAGCCATGTTCCCCTAGTTGGAAAATGTCCGGCGGACCAGAGGTGCTGTCGTCAGCTTTTCCTGAATAGCGGCCAAGGCAATCCCTACCAGTCCATCACCACCTTGCCGGAACTGCCGCTCTTCATCGCATCGAAACCGATCTGAAAATCGTCGATGCCGATGCGGTGGGTGATCAGGCCGGAGACATCCAGCGGACCCTGCACAAGCGCGATCATCTTGTACCAGGTTTCGAACATCTCGCGGCCGTAGATGCCTTTGAGATGCAGCATCTTGAAGATGACCTTGTTCCAGTCGATCTCGAAGCCGGTCGGCGCGATGCCCAGAATGGCGATCTTGCCGCCATTGTTCATGGTGTCGATCATGTCGCGGAAAGCGGGGGCGGCGCCTGACATTTCGAGCCCGACGTCGAACCCCTCGGTCATGCCGAGCACCGGCATGACGTCGCGCAGCTTCTCCTTCGAGGCGTCGACGACATGCTGGACGCCGAGTTTCTTGGCTAGCGCCAGCCGCACCGGGTTGATGTCAGTGATGACCACTTTGCGCGCGCCGACGCATTGGGCGACGAGCGCGCCCATGATGCCGATCGGCCCGGCGCCAGTCACCAGCACGTCCTCGCCGACCAGATCGAAGGACAATGCGGTGTGGACGGCATTGCCCAAGGGATCGAAGATCGCGGCAATCTCATCGGGCACATCGTCGGGGATCGGCACGACATTGTGCTGCGGGATCGCCAGATACTCGCCGAAGGCGCCTGGACGGTTGACGCCGACGCCGAGTGTGTTGCGGCACAGATGCCCTCGCCCGGCGCGACAGTTGCGGCAATGGCCGCAGACGATGTGGCCTTCGCCCAATACACGCTGGCCGACCTTGTATTCGGTGACCGCTGCGCCGAAATCGGCAACGGTGCCGACGAATTCATGGCCCGTCACCATCGGCACCGGCACCGTCTTCTGCGCCCACTGGTCCCAATTGTAGATGTGCACGTCGGTGCCGCAGATCGCCGTCTTCTTGATCTTGATCAGCACGTCGTTGGGGCCGATTTCCGGCACCGGCACCTCTTCCATCCAGATGCCCGGTTCGGCCTTGGCCTTCACAAGCGCCTTCATCATGTTCGACATCAGGATTTCCCTATTCCGTGATTGCGCTTCTGGCGAGATAGCCTGCACAACGGGAAGGTAGGCCACTAACTCGTTTGAACGTCCGGAATGGTCAGCCCCGCCTGCTCGGCCTCGCGGCGCAAATTCTGACGGGGCCTGGGGCCGATCTGCTGGATCACCAATCCGGCTGCCAGTGAGCCAAGGTCGCCGCAAGTCTGCAGGTCGCGGCCTTGCGTGTAGCCATGCAGGAAGCCGGCGGCATAGAGATCGCCGGCGCCCGTCGTGTCGACCAGTTCCTTGATGGCGGTCGCCTTGATCACCACGGTCTCGTCGCCGCGCACGATCACCGAGCCTTTTTCCGAGCGGGTGACGGCGGCGATCCGGCAATCCTTGCGGATCTGGGCCAGCGCCTCGTCGAACGACGATGTCTGGTAGAGCGACTTGATCTCGTGGCTGTTGGCAAAGACGATGTCGACCGTGCCCGAGCGCATCAGGTCGAGGAATTCGTCGCGGTAGCGGTCGACGCAGAACGAATCCGATAGCGTCATCGACACTTCTCGGCCTGCCGCGTGCGCCAGCTTCGCCGTCTGGCGGATTGCCTCCTTGGCGCGCGGCGGGTCCCACAGATAGCCTTCGAAATAGGTGACCTTGGCGCCGGACGCCTTGTCGGCTTCGACATCCTCAGGGCCAAGCTCGACGCAGGCGCCGAGATAGGTGTTCATCGAGCGCTCGCCGTCGGGCGTGACGAAGATCATCGAGCGCGCCGTCGGCGGCTCACCCTTGAGCGGCGTGGTGCCGAAGGCGACGCCCTGCGCATGGATGTCGTGGGCGTAGATTTCGCCCAGCGCATCGTTGGAGACCTTGCCGAAGAAGGCCGCGCGGCCGCCAAAGCTGGCGACGCCGGCCGCCGTGTTGCCGGCGCTGCCGCCGGACGCTTCGATCGCCGGACCCATGCGGCTGTAGAGCAGTTCGGCGCGTTGTGTGTCGATGAGGTTCATCGCGCCCTTGATGATGCCGTTGGTCTCGAGGAATTCCTCGTCGCACTGGGCGATGATGTCGACAATGGCATTGCCGATGCAAAGCACGTCATAATCCGGCATCAAAATCTCCGCCAAAACCCGAGCCGGCTTCTTGCCACGCCGGCCGGGCGTGGTCTCGCGAGTTGAAATGGGTTGCCGCATGCGCTTGATCCAGCCGCCCTCACGCAGCTGCCGGTCCGGCTTCACGCAGCAAATCGTCAGCTTTGTCCGTCTTCTCCCAAGTGAACTCAGGCTCTTCACGCCCGAAGTGTCCGTATGTCGCCGTCTTGCGGTATATCGGCCGTAAGAGATCAAGCATCTTGATGATGCCTTTCGGTCGGAGATTGAAAACCTCGAGAACAAGGCGCTCGATCCTTTTTTCCTCGATCCTTGCGGTTCCGAAGGTATTGACCATGACAGAAACCGGACTGGCCACGCCGATCGCGTAGGCAAGCTGAACCTCGCAGACCTCTGCAAGGCCGCTGGCAACGATGTTCTTCGCGACATACCGGGCGGCATAGGCCGCCGAGCGGTCAACCTTGGATGGGTCCTTGCCCGAAAAGGCACCGCCGCCGTGACGCCCGGTCCCACCGTAGGAATCGACGATGATCTTCCGTCCTGTGAGGCCGCAGTCGCCGGCAGGCCCACCGACCACGAACCGCCCTGTTGGGTTGACCAGAAATCTGATCCCCGAAGTATCCAGGTGGGCCGGCAGGACCGGTTTTATGATCTCCTCAATGACGCCTTCGCGGACCGTGGCTTGTGAGACCGCTTCGTCATGCTGCGTTGACAGGACTATGGTATCCAGCGCCACCGGGCGGAGCCCTTCGTAGCGTACCGACACTTGAGATTTCACGTCCGGACGCAGCCAGCCAAGCTGTCCCGCTTTCCGGACCTCGGCCTGTCTTTTCGTCAAATGGTGAGCGAGTTGGATCGGCAGGGGCATCAATGTATCCGTCTCGTTGCATGCGAATCCAAACATGATGCCCTGATCCCCTGCCCCTTGCCCGAGATCCTGCCCTCGTCCTTCATCAACGCCCTGGCTTATGTCGGGCGACTGCTCGGTGAGGGCCAGAACGACGGCGCAACGTCGACCATCAAAGCCAATCGCATCATCGTCGTAGCCAATATCGAGTATCGTATCGCGGGCGACTTGGCTGTAATCGATGTGGGCATGGCTGGTGATCTCGCCAGCCACAACGACCATCCCCGTCTTCACCAACACTTCACAGGCGACGCGCGCCTTCGGATCGGTGCGCAGGACCGCATCGAGAATGGCATCGGAGATGTTGTCTGCCATCTTGTCGGGGTGTCCCGCGCCGACGGATTCGGAAGAGAACACGAACTGCCTGGTCATAAAAATGCCCTCGCTTCAAGTGCTGGAGTTAGTGAGGAGTTTCTGGATTGGGGTGGCTTATCGGTCGCGGATGCCGGGAACATCGAACGCAGTGCAGAAGTCGGCAACGTCTCTTCGTACGCTCGCATGAACTTCCTGGTCATCGGGCTGGCGGCAGACCGAGTCGATGAAAGCGGCGATCTGCACCATCTCCGTTTCGCGCATGCCCATGGACGTCACCGCTGGTGTCCCTAAGCGGATGCCGCTTGTCAGCGCCGGATGCCGCCGGTCGCCCGGGACCATATTGAAATTCGCAATGATGCCTGCACGCGATAAGCGCTCCGCATAGGCTTTGCCTGACAGCGGCCGGTCCCGAAGATCAAGGATCAGCATGTGATTGTCAGTGCCCCCAGTGACGAGTTCATAACCTCGCTCCAGAAGCGCCTGGGCCAGAGCCTTGGCGTTGTGGACGATCTGCTGACCGTAGACACGAAAGGACGAGTTCGCTGCTTCCTGCAAAGCGACGGCAAGCGCGGCGATAGTATTCATATGCGGTCCGCCTTGCAGAAGAGGGAACACGGCGCAGATTGTGTTTGCTCTTCGGATGATGGAGGGGCTGATAACGGTCTTCATTCCTTGATAAAATGAAGCCACCCCGGGGACCGCGGATCGACTTGTGAGAGGTGCTGGTGACCACATCGCAATGGGACACGGGGTTCGGATGCACTCCTGCGACAACCAGGCCGCAGATGTGGGCGATGTCAGCCACCAGATACGAGTTCACCTCCGAAGCAATTTCGGCCATTGCCGCGTAGTCAAAAATACGCGGATAAGCAGTTCCGCCGACCCAAATTAGCTTCGGGCGTTCCCGCTTGGCGGTCTCGCGCAAGTGGTCATAGTCAATTTGCTGTGTCTTTTCGTGCAGCCTGTACGGGACGCGCTGATAATCGCTGCCGGAAAAATTGACGGACCAACCGTGAGTCAGATGGCCGCCTTCGGGTAAAGGCAAGCCCATGACTTTGTCACGGGGGCTCAAAAGCGCGCGATAGACAGCCTGGTTGGCTGGCGAGCCTGAATAAGGCTGGACGTTGGCGTGTTCACTGCCAAATAGCGCTTTCAGGCGCTCGATCGCGAGGGTCTCAAGCTCATCGACGATCTCGTTTCCGGCGTAGTAGCGCGCACCGGGGTATCCCTCGGCATACTTGTTGGTGAAAATCGACCCGGTCGCTTCCAACACCGCCGAGGAGGCAAAGTTCTCGGAGGCGATCAGTTTGAGAGTTGTCCGCTCCTGACGCTCCTGTCTTAGAAGCAGTTCGTGAACGCGGGAGTCGACGGCGGCTAAGTGAGGCCGCCCGTAAGTGTCGGGCTGCGCGATGGCGCCGCCGGCGGAGTTATCCATGGTAGTCGCGCTCCATTTGGACTGATCTATTTCACGATCAAGCAGGCGGTCCCTTCAACCGCGCGTCTTGTATTGCTTCCAGGCGTTGTAGGTCTCTTTTATGATGGCCATCATCGTGGGGCAGGAGATCGACCACCAATTGAGCCAGCCCGCCATCCTTGCCTCCTGCTTGCATATGGTACGAAGACTGCGGACGTTGTTCGTTGCAGCAAAGAAAGTTGGCTCTGCCCAGCCGCCGAACGTGGCGTCGAACCTGCTCGCGAGGCAGACTGGTAATATCGGCCAGCTCGCCGACGGTTAGATCCGCATGCGCGCAAAGGCCCAGGATTCGAAGGCGATCAAGATGCGCTGCCGTCCTTAGGCGATTTACCAGTGTCAACATTGGTTGGCATCAACCCGGACGGGATGCAGCAAGCCGCTAGCCCTTCTATCCCCATCAATCCGCATGAGACCTCTCTCGTCATTTGCTGTAAATCCGCTGGTATGGATGCTAATGGAAGATGGATCACAGTCCTTTCTACGACTAAGACGCCAGATATTGGGGCTAATGTACCACCTGACAGGAGACTACACTCACGAACATTATGTGAATTTTTTTTAACGTTGCTGAGAATCAAGGGTGAGGTTTGGCGAATGTCTCGCCGTCGACTGTCGAATCCTGCCCGACGGGATTATGGGGTGCGTAGCCTGCTTGTCCTTTCCACATGACCAGCGACGATGGGGCGGAGGCGGCAGACATAGCTCTGGAGCATGCTGCGGTATCTTTGGCCTGAAGCCGAGGAAGGCGGACCGTGGCTTCCGCGCCGCTGCCGGGAGCCCGCGAACAGGCCAAGTTGATCAGCCGGGTGTTGCCGTCATAGAGCGTGAGACCCAAAGCTGGCCAGCCGCGCCCTGAGGCTGACGCACCGCTCAGCGTCCACCTTGCTCTCGAAGCCCATCGGCATAGCGCCGATAACGACTTGACCGCGTGCGTGTCGACGAGCGATCGGTGAGCGCAAGGATCGAGGGTGCAGTGCAGGATAATGCTGTTTTAAATCAGCGCTGTTTTCAGCCGACTGCCTTGAGCGTGGGCACAAGGATATAGGCCCAAGGCAGGAGATCATCGTCTGCTGTTCGGGAGGCCGCCCTGGGCGCGCGACAGCCGTTCCTTCGGCTGCGCCGCTCCGCCACCATCCGCGCCGTGCCTTCCGGAGACCATTCCCGCTGCCGGCCGGCGCCCGTGAAAACCTCGACCCGGCGCACCGGCTCGAGATGGCTGGGCTCAGCGTAACTCTGAAGTCGTCATATACCGAAGCCTTCACAGACTTCGGACATCCCCCTCACAGTCCGATCCAGATGGCGTCAGGAACACCGCTGCGTTGATGCGGATGAACCCCTGCTTGTGCCACAATGACCCTTATGTCAGCGCGCGAGCCAAAGCTTCCGCGCAAGGCGACGGCTAGGATAAGGCAATGCCGACGAAGGGCACATTGCTTGCCACACTCTGGAATGATGGCATGCTCGGAAGGCCTAGGCTTTGCTCAGGGCCGCCTGCAAGGCGCGCTTTGAGGTTATTCACATAGCCTTCTGCGTAGTCCTGCGCCGTCGAGACCGAAAGATCAATGCCTGCCGCCAAGGCCTCTTCCATCAGGTGCTTTACGAGCCCATTTCGAATGGCCAGCTTGACCTCGGGGCCTGCGATAAGGCCGATCGCCTGCGCGGCCATATTGAGGCCAGCTTCCTCCAGCGCTCGCTTCATATCGCCTCCGTTAATGGCCGTACGCAGGAGATTGGCTGCTTGCGACTCAGCCTCGAGAACCATCGAGGCAAGATCGGCTACTTGTCCGAGGCCCGGAATGAAGCTGAGCAGTCCCACCGCCGTTGCCGCCAAGTCGAGCACTTTCGTCTCGATTTTGAGCACGGAGTCGACGACGTGCATGACGGCCCCGCCGTTCTTTTTGGCTGACTTAATGTCAGGCTGGTCCATCAGGCCCATCTTCATGTCCGCGACGGCATTCTGCTCTTCTGCGGTTTGGGCGCCGTGGGTGATTGGCTGCTGAACGTTGCGGTTCGCAGACGACATGTTTGTGCAAAAATGGGCAAAGTCTTTTTTGCTGATATTGCCGGAATCAACCGTATGCCCGCCGCCAAAGTCGAAGAATTTATGATGGGTCTTATAGCCCGTGATCGAATTGTTCAGGAGGCCAAACAGAAGAGGATCTGAAAGGAGCTGAGAGGCTGCTTCCCGCACTTTCGGATCAAGGCTCTTGTCGTCTTTCATTTTCGCCAGTTTGTCGCGAGTCAGAACACCGCTTCCAAAGAACGTGTCCTGATGGTCCTTGATCATCTCGACCGTATTCAGCTCAGTTTGCGTGAGGCTCATCGACGATGAGGCGACTTGCAGGAAATCCTCTTTGTGCATCTTCCCTTTCGAGCCACCGCACAACTGGTTCCAAGCATCGGGGTGATCGAGGAAATATTGCGCCGCCGCAATGACCTGGGGCGGAAATTTGCCGTTTTTCGATTCGCCGCCGACCATTTTCTTGAACTCATCCAGACTCAGGTCCTTGGACAGATTTTCGGAGTACCGGTAAAACTCCCGCAAGGCATCGCTCAAGGTCATGACCGAAGGCTGCAAACCTCCGCTGCCGTCGGATGGTATGTAGTTCTGCTCGTAGCTTCGCGCTTGGGCTTCCTGAAATGCAGCAACTTGTGGGTGGTGGTTTGAAAATCCGGCCAAGTCCTTGGCGTTGATCTTGCCTCCACAGCGGCCGTCGCCCTGCGAGCCAATCGCATAAAAAAGTCCCGAATCCTGCTGCAGTCCCTGGATCGCCGCTTTCAGATCCGGTGGCGTAGAGGGATCATTGGCTTTGTCGGTCAACGACTTCCAAGTAAGCGGGCATTGGTCCTTGTGACGGTTGAGTACCGCAACAATCTGCAACTCAGCCGTGGTCAGCGACCCACCGTTCCACGTGATTCCGGGGCTCGGCCTGGGAGCCGGCTCGATCTTCGGAGTGACGCCGAGCAGATGTTGGGCTTCAGTCGCCTTGGAGCGTTGCGATTGGTCCTCCTTGAGAGCCGCCCTCATATTTGGCGGCAGCAGATCCAGTGGGTGTTGCTCCAAGCCATTCAATGTCAAGACATCCGGTGCCAGATGGCCCAAAGGGTCCTGCCGCAATTTATCCATTGTCGAATCAAGATTCGACGCTGGCAGATCCCCTTGCGCGAAAGAGCCGGGCTTGTCTGCCAGCACACAAGTGGACAGCATCGCTTCGAAGCACGATGCACTTTGCTGATGCTGGGTCGCAAAATGGGAAACTTTCAGGCCCGGCCAACCCCTTGCGGACTGTAGCGAATTTGAGCGGTAGAAAGTTGAAAGATTACTGGCCGACATTATGCATCCTCAGACGTGACGTTGAAATCCCCACAAGAGACCCCGACAGAAGATCCCTTGCGTTTCACAAAATTCGACAATTCCAAGCGTCGGCAGGTCACGAATGCGCCTGCCCTGCCTTCAATTGCTGTGTTCCGGGCCGGCTCCAAGGTTCGGTCCAACACAATGGCCGGAGTCACCGCGAGAGCTGCCGGGACTCATCATGAGCGGATTAGCTTTCGAGAAACTGACGAGTTTGCGAAGAGTTCACAAAGGGGTAGCCGCAGTCATGTTCTTCAGAGCTGCGGGAAATCCTCAATGTTCATTTCTTGCCCAGCTCAGGCTTCCCGCCAACGCTATCCTGTTGTGGGATGTCAGAAGAATAAGAAGCATCCGGTCGTCCGTCGCGAACGACCGTAGTGGAGGAGCCGCGAAACAAGATCAGCACTGATTCCTTTGGCGTTGCCGCTATGTGAGTCTGCGCCTGCGCCTGCGCCACCAAGCCGTTAAAGGTCTGCTCCACGAGTGCGACGAAGCGCGGTGGACCGGAAACGAAGACGAGGCCATTGCCTGGCACGGGTTTGACCACATAGCGCTCGTCGGAGATATCAAGCTTGTCGAGAGCCCCCTTGAACGCATCGAAGCGAATCGACGTCATCAAAAGCATTCGAGTTTGCGATTCTTGTGCAGCAGACACATAGAGCACAAGGCCGTCATAGTACCATTGTAGACCGTAAAGGTTCGTCAAGCGGTCGAGGAACGCGCGCGGTGGCAAATCAGGCATACGTCCGCGAATTCGCCCCTTCACCGCAGGACTGATGTTGACCCTGATATTCAGGTTGTTGCCGAATTCCTGCAACGCTGCAGCGAGCTCCTGATCCAGAACCGTGTATCTATAGGGTGTCGCCGGAAGGGACAGCGGGACTGCATGCGCCGGGTGAATCCCGGTGGACAGAAAAAACCCGGCACAAAGAAGTCTCAAAACATGCAGGGTGACGGGTTGGATAAGCGTTCTCGGCATGTCGCACTGATAAACCAAACGCTGAAATCATCACAAGTGACTAAATTGCCGAAGAGATTTTAGATTGTCGAAATGACGCCGCCGTTAGTCAGCTTGTTGTCAGCTTGCCCCCCTAGGAGTGTTGCGCCGACACCGGGTGATGAATGGGCGGGGCTCGCCCGGTCAGAGAGAGCAACCGAGTCCTTACATGATGATGCCTGTCACGTCGATCTCTGCCACTCTAACGGCTGGCCTCCCCAGGGTCGGATCACCGTCGATTGTCGAGCAGGCCCAGTTTGAGCGCGCCTTAGGGCATGCAGCCGACTCGCTGAAAAACGATGCCGCCGCGGGGCCAGCGAGTGCGGCGCCAGTTGCTGCGGCGATGGATGTTCAGCGCGCGGCTGCGCCGACGAGCGGCATGGGCGATCGCGTGTTGCAGACGATTTCCTCCCTATATCCACACAACACTGTTTCCTTCCCCGCGCTCGACCATGACATAGCCCTTTCGAAGGGCGCTCTACCGGGACCGGCGCAGAAGCTTCCCGTTCCAGGTGAGGCGGGAACCGGAATCTCGGGCATTCCCCAACAAGGGCAAGACTTCGAAACGATGATGGCTGGTCTTCGGGATGTTTACAACGGCGTCACCCAGGTGGCGCTTATCTCCAAAGGCGTCAGCGGCGTCACATCATCCGTGAATAAACTTTTGAAGGAAGGCTGAACCGCGCGCATGATTGGCTTGGCCGAGGGCGAAATCATGCGTGGCCTGTCAGGGTGGCGGTCGGTTAGACTTGTCATGCTGCCAGTTCTCGTCGCCCTCACTGCTTGCAAAGCCGACCTCTACACGCAATTGCAAGAGCGTGAGGCAAATGAAATGCTCGCACTTCTTGAAGACAACGGGGTCGCCGCGATCCGGGTGGTCGCCAAGGATGGAACCAGCACGATCCAGGTTGACGAAAAGCTGCTCGCCTTCTCAATCAACCTTCTGAACGCCAAGGGGCTGCCGCGCCAATCCTTCAAGAACCTCGGTGAGATATTCCAAGGATCAGGCCTGATTGCCTCGCCGACCGAAGAGCGTGCCCGTTACGTGTATGCCCTGAGCGAAGAGTTGTCGCGGACGATCAGCGATATCGATGGCGTTTTTTCTGTACGTGTTCACGTCGTGCTGCCGCATAACGACCTTGTGCGAGCCGGTGCCACGCCATCCTCGGCCTCGGTGTTTATCAGGCACGACGCAAAAACAAATGTCGCGGCTCTGCTGCCAAAGATAAAGATGCTTGTAGCCGACAGCATCGAAGGCCTGTCCTACGATAAGGTGGAAGTGGTTTTGGTGCCGGTAGAACGGTCCGCACACGAGCAACGGCCCGATCCGACTGCTGTTTTGCCACAAGCATCACTACCTCTTCCTGCGCCACTTCTGGCGACCGTAACAGGTTTTGCCGCAGCCGTATTCGCCGTGGCCTGTTATCTCTTGATCGGCGTTGTTACGCGTCGGCGCAAGCAATCAACCGGCGTTTCCAAGGTCGAGGGGCGCCGGGATGCTTCTGCTGTCGAGGCCATTCGCAAAAGAATGCCTGCAATTGGACGTGGGTGACATCTCATTGCCAATGCCTATACAGACCGCCCGACCTGATGGTCCGCACTTTCCGGGCGCGAGCGAGCTTGCGGCTTCGGCCCATCCAACCCGTCTTGCGGCGCGTCTTGATCCAGCGTTATCGGCCGAAACGTTAGTGAAGTTGCAGAAGTGTTCCAGACTGCATCCAAGGCTGGCAGAATTGCTGGGCAACGATGACGTGGATCTGAACCACATCGGCTGCAGGCCGGACCTTCTACGCGGGCATGATCCATATCGAGCGGCCCTTCTTGCTGGTAGTATCTGGCATGCCCGTTCGCTGGTCGCGTTTGTCTCTCAGCCTGAGCTTGCCATCCTTGTTAAACGCATCGGCGTGGATGCACACGCATTCGGAATCCGACACCTGCTGCATGCTGTTGACAAAAGACTGATCTCGGACCCAGAAAAACTCGCTCAGCAAATCGAATACGATGGACACGCATGTCTTGGAGCTTGGCTCCAGGACAGTTCAGCGACCGAGCGTAACCGCGTGCTTCTTCGATTGCCCGAGGGGACTGCCGCGGAGACTCCAGCACATGAGCATTGGACCGCCGCCGGCCAATTGCTTTCACTTGTAGTAGCTCATTTTGAGACAGAGACCCCGGTGAAATGACAGTCGAACTTTCCGAGGGGCCAATAGCGCCGCAGATGCGTCCAGTCGGACCACTGATACCCGCGAGCGAGCTCGAAACCTGGCACAGCGCCGCGCAAGCCCTTGCCGCGGCAGAACGGCATCGGCAGCGCGTTCGAAACTGGGCACGCGCGGTTTACCAGCGGGCGTGGGCGCGCGGCCACATGGAGGGCTCGAATGCAGGCACCGAGGAGATGGCAGGGTTGATTGCGGAGACAATCTCCGAAATCGCGCGACGAAAGGCGGCTCTGGAGCAGGAATTGCCGCAGCTCGTGATGGAAATATTGAGCGATCTTATCGGCGCTTTCGATCCGGGCGAGCTATTGGTGAGGGCTGTTCGTCACGCCATAGAGTGTCAATACAGCGGCGCCGACGTTTGCCTTCATGTTTCTCCCATGCAAGTCGACATGCTTGCACGAGAGTTTGCTCGATGCGACGGCCAGGATGGTCGACCAAGGGTGCGGATCGAGCCCGACCCGACATTGTCGCCGCAACGCTGCGTGCTGTGGAGCGAGTACGGCAATGTTGACCTTGGACTTGACGCCCAGATGCGCGCGCTGCGCCTTGGTTTCGGGACGCTCTGTGAGAAAGGCGAGCTATGAGAAAGCCCGTCCCAGAACATAACGCTGACGCCGACACTCGAGCTCTCGTTCCAGCAATCTCGTCTTTGAGGGCTGCGGCCAAGCGAATTGACACGCGTGCGGTGCGCGGTCGGATCACGCGGGCTATCGGCACACTGGTTCATGCCGTCTTGCCAGACACTCGTATTGGGGAACTTTGCCTCCTAGAGGACCCGCGAACCGGGCTGTCGCTCGAGGCCGAGGTGATCGGCCTGTCGGGTGATGGTGTATTGCTGACACCGATCGGGGACTTGGTGGGCCTATCCAGCCGCGCAGAGGTCGTGGCCACTGGCCGAATGCGTGAGGTGCCCGTCGGCGGCGATTTGCTCGGTCGCGTGATCGACAGTCGTTGCCGCCCATTGGACGGCAAAGGCGAAATCAAGACCGTCGAAACTCGGCCCCTGCATGGCAGAGCCCCCAATCCGATGACGAGGCGCATGATTGAGCGGCCATTCCCGCTTGGGGTCCGTGTCCTCGATGGTCTGCTGACGTGCGGCGAGGGCCAGCGGATCGGGATTTATGGCGAGCCAGGTGGTGGCAAGTCGACGCTGTTGTCACAGATCGTAAAGGGTGCCGCCGCTGACGTCGTCATAGTGGCGCTCATAGGCGAACGTGGACGGGAAGTTCGTGAATTCATCGAAAGGAATCTTGGTGAAGAGGGCCTTCTCCGTACGGTCGTCGTGGTTGAAACATCCGACCGCTCGGCGGTAGAGCGTGCGCAATGCGCTCCAATGGCGACTGCGCTCGCGGAATATTTCCGCGATCAAGGCCTACGCGTTGCTCTCATGCTGGATTCGCTGACGCGCTTCTGCCGCGCTATGCGCGAAATAGGCCTTGCTGCGGGTGAGCCGCCGACGCGACGGGGCTTTCCTCCTTCCGTTTTTGGCATGCTGCCAGGCCTGCTCGAGCGCGCCGGCATGGGTGAGCGGGGCTCAATCACGGCCTTCTATACGGTGCTTGTAGAGGGTGATGGCACGGGTGATCCAATCGCCGAGGAATCGCGTGGTATTCTCGATGGCCATGTCATCCTCTCACGCGCTATTGCGGCGCGATCGCATTTCCCCGCTATTGATGTGCTGCAGAGTCGCAGCCGCGTCATGGATGCAGTCGTTTCGGGGACACATCGCAAGGCAGCATCCATTTTCCGCGAGCTCCTGTCGCGCTATGCCGAGACCGAGTTCTTGATCAATGTTGGCGAATACAAGCCAGGTGGAGATCCCCTGACTGACCGGGCTGTCGCGTCAATCGACGAACTGAGGGAGTTTCTGCGCCAGAGCGAAGATGACGCGTCAGATTTCGAGGAGACGGTCGCATGGATGTCGCGTCTGACCGCGTAAACTGGATTCAGTCTTCGAGGTTACGGCTTCTGAAGGAAATGCAAGAGCGTCGTGCCCTTGGCGAGCTGTCCAAGAAGGAAGCCCAGCGCGATGTGGCCGCCTCAGCCGTACAAAATGCCTCTAGGGAGCTTGCAATGATACAGCAACATTGTTCAAGAAAAGAAGCAGCGCTCTATCAGCATCTGATGTCACTCGACAACTTGTCTAGCGCAGCGCTCGACCGTCACCGCCTTCACACTGAACAACTTGCCGCTGAGATCAATTCCAGACGGCAGATGCTTGATGATACCCAAATCGCTCAAGAGGAGGCTGAGATGGCGGCGTCCAGGACGAGGGAGCTATGGGTCATATGTTCGGCGGCAAGGGACAAATGGCAACAAATCGAGGACGACGTGCGGCGCGCCGTCGAGACTCATTCGGAGGCCGCAGCCGAGATCGAGGCCGACGATGAGATACTGCTGAAATATGCGAGGGGGTCGCTTGCCTAAATGCCGCGCAACCGGATCCGACGGTCGCAAGAGGTCGTCCGAATGACACGACCGTGCAGTCTTTGATAGGCGCTGCGGTCACACCCGCCATGTTCGAACCAGTTCTGAAACTGTCCCACACGGTTGTCTCGTGGCTCAATGATACAGCAGCGCCGCGCACGCCGTTTCAAAGCCGGATCAACGAGGTGCCGCTATCGGTGCGAACGGCAGGGCTTGTCTGGCAGCAGGAACCTGCTGCCATTCCGATGCTTGACTGCGTCTGGAGAGTGGGAGCCGAAACGGTCATCTTGTCACTGTCGCGCCCGCTCGTAGAGGAGTTCATCACGACAGTGCAGAACGGCTTGGCCTTCCCTTCCGAGCCAACTGCTTCGCTAATTCTCGAACTCGCTCTGGAGCCGCTTGTCACTCGACTGGAGGAGACGACGCGTCTGAACGTGCAACTCGTGCGGGTATGCGAAGCCACGATGCTGGCTCCTCATCTTGAACTCGACATCATTTTCGGCGCGGTCAAGGGCAAGGGCCGTCTATTCCTGTTCACGCCACTTGACGGCTTAGTACCGCCTGCGTTTCGCGCGCTAGGCGAACTGCTTGCCCAGTTGCCGCGGCAGCTGGGCGGGCTGCCTCCAGAGCTCCCGCTCATTGTTGCAGGAGAGGTCGGCACGCTTCGCCTTCCTGCGGCGCTTCTTCGAAGCGCATGTGTCGGTGATGCATTGTTGCCCGATATTGCGCCGTTCGGCCGCGGCCAGATCACCCTAGCTGTCGGCCAGTTGTGCGCCGAGGCGGATCTTGACGGCGATGAATTAATCTTGCGGGGGCCTTTCCGCCCGCGACCGTGTCCTTTGGAGAGTGCGCATATGACACAACCCGGATCGCAACTGGAGCTTACTAAGGATCTCGACGATGTCGAGATCGTGCTTGTCTTTGAATGCGGCCGCTGGCCTATTTCTCTTGGGGAATTAAGAAGTGCCGGCGAAGGGCATATTTTTGAACTTGGATGGCCGATCGACGGCCCGGTCGACATAGTGGCCAATGGTCAGCGTATCGGGCGTGGCGACATTGTCCGCATCGGAGAAGAGCTGGGCATCAGGCTCCGTGGCGGGTTTGCATGCAATGAGTGAAGCTCAGCCGACAATCCTGGCGCTTCTTGCGGTTACCGCCGGACTCGGTCTGCTGGTTTTAGCAGTTGCCACGACAACGGCCTTTGTAAAGGTATCAATTGTTCTTTTCCTCGTCCGCAATGCGCTCGGGACCCAGACCATACCACCCAATGTGGTGCTGTACGCCGCGGCGATGATCCTCACTATGTTCGTTAGTGCGCCCGTTGCTGAGCAGACCTATGACCGCATGTCGGATCCCAAGCTCCACTATCAGACATTCGACGACTGGGTAAGCGCCGCTAAAGCCGGAAGTGAGCCCTTGCGCGAGCATCTCAAGAAATTCACAAATGAAGAGCAGCGGCGATTTTTCCTATCTTCGACAGAAAAGGTCTGGCCAGAGGAAATGCACGCTGCAGCCACGCCTGATGACTTTGCAATACTTGTACCATCTTTCTTGCTATCAGAATTGAAGCGCGGATTTGAGATAGGATTTCTACTTTATCTGCCTTTTATTGTTATAGATCTGATAGTGACAACTATCTTGATGGCAATGGGTATGTCGATGGTCTCACCAACTGTTATATCTGTCCCGTTCAAGATCTTCTTGTTTGTTGCCATTGATGGTTGGTCAAAATTGATGCATGGGCTTGTGCTGAGTTATACGTTACCGGGAGGCTGATCATCACTGAATCCAGCATCATTACTCTTATGAGCCAATCACTGGTGGTTTTCATGATCTGGATTCTACCGCCGCTCATTGCATCAGTGGTTGTCGGCCTCGTCATCGGCATCCTCCAGGCGGCGACGCAGATCCAGGATGAAAGCTTGCCGCTCACCGTGAAGCTTCTGGTCGTTGTCGCGGTGATTGGGCTGTTTGCTCCTGTGCTAAGCGCCCCGCTCATAGAGCTAGCCGATCAGATCTTCACCGAGTTTCCCGCAATGACACTTAGCTACTAGTCCGCCCCATGGACGCGCCATCGGCCGATATTCAAATTCTGATCCAGACGGCTCTCGAACTCGTCGTTGCGGCAGGTCTTGGGGCAGCCCGCGCGATGGGCATCATGCTGATCTTTCCCGTATTCACACGCTCGCAGATCAGTGGGCTGATCCGGGGCTGTTTGGCTGTTGGCTTCGCACTACCATGCCTGGCACACGTCAGCGGCGGATTGCCGGCGCTGGATTCTGATACGCGCCTGATCCAGCTAACCCTGCTCGGATTCAAGGAAGTTTTTGTCGGTGTACTCCTTGGCACTTTTCTTGGCATTCCGCTTTGGGGCCTTCAGGCTGCCGGGGAGCTTATCGACAACCAACGCGGCATCAGCAGCCCGACCGCTTCGGCCGATCCCGCGACGAACAGTCAGGCTTCCGCGATGGGCGTTTTTCTGGGGATCACTGCGATTGCCATATTCGTCGGATCAGGAGGCCTGGAAACTTTGATCAGTGTCCTGTACCGCAGCTACTTGATCTGGCCGGTGTATCAGTTTCACCCGACACTGAGTGGGCCAGGAGCAATGGAGTTGTTGGGGCTTCTCGACAGCATAATGCGCACGGCATTATTGGTATCGGGGCCTGTCGTGTTCTTCCTGATACTGATTGATATATCGATGATGCTGCTGCGTCGCTTTGCCCCGCAATTTAAGGCGAGCCAACTGTCTCCGGCAATCAAGAACATTGTCTTTCCAGTTCTCATGGTCACCTACGCTGCCTATCTGGTGGAGAGCATGAAACTGGAGGTCACACGTGCCAACGGCGTGCTGGAGTGGTTCGACAAATTGCTGCCATGAGCGACACAAGTGAAGAGAAGACACACGCCGCCAGCCCGAAGAAGTTAAGTGAAGCGCGCAAAAAAGGACAGCTGCCACGTAGCTCCGATTTCGTCCGCGCGGTCGGGACTTGCGCTGGGCTCGGCTACCTTTGGCTAAGAGGCAGCGTGATCGAGGACAAATGCCGGGAAGCGCTCCTATTAGCCACCAAGTTGCAGAGCCTACCTTTCGATACCGCGGTGCCGCAGGCATTGGTTGTGCTCGTCCAACTCACAGTCGCGGCTGTTGGCCCGCTGCTTGGAACCCTTGTCGCCGCGGTGATTTTGGCCAGCCTGCTAGCCAATGGTGGATTTGTCTTCTCTCTGGAGCCGATGAAGCTCAGCTTTAAGAAAATTGACCCCTTTGAAGGGCTGAAGCGCTTGGGGTCTGCTCGTTCCATGGTCGAAGTCTGCAAGACCATGTTCAAGGTATTGGTTCTCAGCGCAACCTTTTCCATTGTCCTTCTCGGGATGTGGAAGACAATGGTCCCTCTGCCGATCTGCGGCATGGGCTGTGTTGGCCTCATCTTTATGGAGACAAAATTGCTGATGGGAATTGGCGCCGGCGCACTGCTGGTCGGCGGACTGATCGATCTTCTGCTCCAGCGCGCGTTGTATCTGCGCGAAATGCGCATGACCAATACCGAAGTGACGCGCGAGTCGAAGGATCAGCAAGGAGCGCCAGAGTTGAAAGGTGAACAGCGTCGCATCCGCGAGGAGGCGGCCGACGAGCCTGCGCTTGGCGTGCATCGCGCCACGCTGGTCTTAACAGGAAGGGCGGTCCTGATCGGTCTGCGTTACGTTCGCGGTGAAACCGGGGTGCCGTTCTTAGTTTGCCGTGCCGAAGGTGAGCGCGTTTCACATGTGTTGAGTGAGGCGCGGGCACTACGCCTGACGATCGTCCATGACCATGTCTTAGCGCGTCAGCTGATAAGCACTACAAAACTCGGCCACGCGGTTCCTATGCAATATTTCCAGCCTGTCGCGAAAGCATTCTTTGCCGCAGGCTTGGCCTAGTCATTGGAAGTCCACGACTGCCCAGTTCAAAACTGACCTGGTTCCATGCTAGTGGCAAATGTCGGCTGGCCATCCGTGCCCCAGTGTCTCTGTCAGGCCAACCGCGCAACCGCGGGCCTGGGGCAATCACTCCCCTCGGATCTGCCACCCAGCAACTACGGCAAGTCCTCCGGGCATGACCTTTCAGCCTCTGCTGGCCGGTGCGTGGCGCAGTCCGAGGTTTTGAGGCCGGCAGTGCGGATTTGATTGGTGCAGCCGTTGGAATGCCCTCGTCAGCTAGTCGTCAACTAAGCGCCCTATGTTGAACAGCCGTGCTAACTTGAGCTCGGTTGCGAAACATAGGAGTACGAATCGTCATGTATGGTCGAATTGGTGGCTCATCCGATAGTTACCGCGCGCATAATGCCGGCGAGCAATCGGATGCAGGAAGCGAAGGGTTCGCGGACACATTTGCCCGAATGCACTTATCCGGATCGGAAGGTAGCGGCGCCTCATCATCGGCGGCTCCCCAAGCATACTCCCTCAATTCCCGACCTCCTGTGGTGGAGATCAACAGGACTTCCTTCAGGAGACAGGTGAGGCAATTTCATGGTGATGAAATCACGCACATCGCCGACAATCCTCAAGAGTATTCGGAGTTCGTATCGTCACGAGCCAGGCGCACCGCGGACGTTGCTCAGCAATATGGCATCCGTCGAGATACGGAGCACGCGCGATATTTCAGTTACCAATTGGGAGACCGGAGTGCCGGACTGCTGAGAATGGAAGGCGGATTCAGCATGAACGAGTTCGAATCGGAAAGTTGGCGGGAACAATTTCCTGGTCGAACTGAGGTCACTTCCATAGTGGATCTTCAAGTCGCCCATCCGCTCGTCGAAAATGCGGGCGATATTCTGCTGGAGCATCAACTTCGGATAGACGGCGACCGACCGTTGCTGAATTGGCGTGCGGCTAATCCGGAAGCACAAGCGCGCGCGCAGACGATGGGGTTTGTTGAAGTGGATCATGGCGACCTGGTGCTTGACCCTACGCAGCATCCCGACAAATGGACGAAGAACAGTGCCGGTGAGTGGCAGCGTGCAGGCAAACCTCCACTCTATCTCCACAAAACCGAGGACAGCGACAGCAGCGATAGCGGGTCCGACGACGATTTCATGTGATTTGTCGACCCGCCGCCGAGCCTTGCAACTGGTGACGGTTGCAAGGCTGTTGGCAGTGAATGCTAATTGTCCGGCGACAGCCCCGCCTTAGCGCCAGCGCCGCCGAGCAATCCAGCCCATCTCCCAGACAATAAACTGCGGATGCGCATCGTGGGTGCTTGCGAGCGGATTGTATTCGGGCCGGAACTCCGCCTCTTGGAACCGAGCTCTCCCGAATCCAATTTTCTCCACCACACCGTTGGGTCGTTGCGATGCGCCGATCCCGATCGGATCGGCTATGCCTGCTCCGCGCTCGCAGGAAGACCTTCCGCCTCGATCTTGGCGGCGCGATCTCGGCGATAAGTTGGATGGGAGGCAAGATACGCCGCCACGTCAACAGCCGGTAACGCGACATCGCAAATCGGCCCTGACGGTAGCCGATCGACTCCAATCGCCGGACCGCAACTCGCGCAGCGGCATTCGCGGTTTGGCCAGGAGAAATGCTCGCTGACTCACAGCGTGGCCGGCCGCATTCTGAGTGCCCTGTCATGCAGCCTGCGCCGACGGGAGCTCGGCACGCGAATGGCGTGGTTGGCGGCCAAGCCCTGAGGTCAACAAGGACTTACAGAAAGCGGGGGTGAGTTTGCCGCGATGAATTATGACCTTCTCGCGACCGGACCTAGCATCGGCTTCCTCTCGCTCTCGATTGTAGCCGCGCTGTTCGTTGGATTTAACGTGGCAAGCGGTGAATTCGGAATCAGCCAGCCCTTCCAAGTTTCTGGCCATGACGGGGCGACTCGTGTGGATGTGCACCCACATCGGGCTCGGCATCGCACCATTGACCAGCATCTTGGGCTGCAGCTTCATCTCAAACAGCTTTCCTGGCTCGCCACGCAGCGCGACCGGTGCCTCCGGCGGCATCAATTCGTCGGCATTGCACAAATGTTCCAGGTATTTTTGCGCCGGAAATGCGTAGGTCTTCATGCAATCAGTCGTAATGCCGGCTTTTCCTTCATTCAATGCGTTGGCCTGTCCCAGCACCATGTTCAGCAACCCTTTGAGCTGGTCTGTGCGTTCGTGCACTTTGGGTAGCTGGGTGGAGGTGAGTAGCAGGCGTACATTACGCCCCTGCAACCCGGCGAGACAGGTTTGCATCTCAATGGCCTGGGCTCGCAGGTACTGGGCCACATCGTCCACGACCTTACCGGCCTCCTCAGGCTTCATCTGGCGCACTTGGGAGACGACGCTTTGCTGACCGGCCAGATCGAACTGCAAAAGTTCGTCCAATCGTTTGAGCCGCTCCGTCAATACCTCCATTGACAACGCGGCGCCCCCGATTGTCGAGCCTGCCCCCGACGAACTCGCAGCCACCTCTTGCGCTCTCACCTGTGTACTCGCAACTTGATCCGAGCGCGCGAGAACCTTGGCTGCTGGCACTGTGCCGGCGTTCGCAGCGACTGGTGTTGATGGCTGCCCGGCGGCAGAAGTCCCGGCGCGAGCTGCCGACTTATGCTTTGACTTCCCTTTCCTTCGCGCTGTAGTGCCTTCTGACACTGCAGCCGTACCAGCAGTGCCAGCCGGTATCGCAGCGCCTGCCCTGGCCGGCATCGCAGCGCCCGCCTGGGCCTGTGGCGCCATGATGGCTGACGGCGGAGACTGCAGGTTCAACAAGTGCATGGCATCGTGCGCAGTGATCCATGCATCGTCCACGATCCGTTCGAACAGTTTCAATGGGAGGCCGGCATCTGGGTAGGTATGGCTTAGCTTGGTATGCACCTCGTGCAACGCCAATCCAAAATCCGAAAGCCGCTCCATGATTTTTTCTACAACCGCGCAATCATGAGCGTTGAGTGTTTTGCCATCATCCATTATGCCCTTCGCCAAAGAGAGGGCGCGAAGAGCTTCTTGAGCGGCGCTTGCCATCAGCTGCACCACTCCATTTCGACCGACGAGGAGTTCCTTCAAATCTGGCTCGAACCTGCTCGCCCGCAGTTCAATCTTGGCCCGCGCAAGACCGATCCGCTCACGGACCAGCCAGATCCTGACACTCAGTACCGAGCCGGCACGCAGCCGCAGTGCGCACCGCTCGGCTTCCCGCATCACGGGCGTTCCACTGGATAGGCTAGCGGTGGCAGCGCAGGCGGATCGCTGCCGTTCGGAGCGCCATGCCTTTTTTTCCCACCACTTAATTGCCGCCGTATGGTGGTTCTCCACATTTAAAATCAACAGCTCCTGCCGGTCCGCCTGGGAGTAGGAGTAGAGTTTATCGACCATACCTGCCGCTTTCTTGGTCTTTTTGTCCAATTTCGTGATCGTCGACAGGCCAAGTTTGTCTACTTCATTCGCGGCGTCGCACACGATCTGGCAACATCTACGCACCTTGTCGTCTGGCATAATTGTCTGCGCCTCAGCCGCAGGCAGGCTAGCGCGGTACTCCAGAATTGCTGAGGCTGCATCGACGACCCGACTGATCAGCTCCACCGCCTCCTCGGGGACGTCGGTTTTCCTGGCCGCAGCCTCGCAATCAGTCAGTTGTTGAACAAGACTGTTCATTCTGAGCTGTGTCGGACTGATATCTTCATTTGACGATGAGCTGGTGCCTTCCACCTGCGCGGTTGATAGTTGGCTACCGACCGGCGCCATGGCTTCGCCCTCAGACATGGAGGGAGAACCGCGCCGCCTTGCGGCTGCGCCACGTGGCGCTACGGTTCCGCGTGGTGGCGCAGCGGCTCCACGTCGCGGTGTGTTCAGGATTTGATCTTCGCCAATCGAGGCGCCTGGCAGACTTTCGCGGGCATCGCCTGGACCGCGCGCAACTGGAAGGGAGGAGGGCCTCCTATCGGCGTCCCCAGAGCGCATCTGCTCCACAACGGAATCGAATGACTGTCCACCTTCTCCCGCAGCAAGACTTGATTGCGAAAGGGAACTGCTCGCCCGCCCCGCGCGGCTGGCTCCAGTTTCAGCCTGCGATTTCCGTGGTCGGCCAATGCCCTTCATATTGCGTCTCCGTAGTAGGCGAGAATGTGCTGCTATTGTGCTGGCGGCTGACGAGACCAGCGGCATCTTTCGGTTAACGTCACGGTCAGCCAGACCCGCGACGGCGTAATGTTCCCGCCAAAGTGCTTCTCAGTAGCAGGCCAAGATTGGCCCGAGCTCACAGGACTTTCGCAACGTTGCCATCGATGTCCTGAGATTATCAGCGCTTCAGTCCGCCGATTTCCAGGAACAGCGAATGAAATCAGACCAACTCGGCTAGCTCCCCTTCCTAGACACGTGCCTGACGATTTTATTGATGCGTCACTCCTCTCGTTCGCCACCGACAAAGTCACACATTTGCTTCAGAGAAGCGTGTGCGTTGCGTATCACGCGGACCATTTCGATCTATAGTTACAAAAAGTGTCGAGACGGGACCTTTGGATCCGAAGGTCAGGCACGGCCGGCCTAGATAGACCGCTTGGCTGACGATTAGCTGACGATGGGAGTTCTCACGAACAGGGCAAGAAAATCCGACCGCTTCAAGCTTTCGATATGGTGAGAAGAGGATCCGCACCGGCCTCCCAAAGCCGGCAGACCATCCCATGTTCGTACGGTCGCCGACCTTCTCGAAGCCAATGAGCTCACCGCGCCGGGCCGTGATGTGCAGGCGAGAGAATGGTGATGCAAAGACCGAGTTCCTGCTCGTTGCGTGCGCCCGTGGAGCCAGCAAGAATACGGTCATTGCGGTCATGCAGCACGTGGACCGTGTCTCCTGTTCGACACCACAGCATCGAGGATGCAAACGAGCTGCTGCGGCTGCCATTCGGTCGCGGCATGCGTGGACGGCGGGATTGGCCGAACAGCCGAGATCGTGGTCGACTGTTCGATGCGAGAGCAACATCCTGCAGAGCATACGTTTTTGCGCTGGCCGGTTTTTGTCAAAAGCCGTCAGGTTCTCGAAAGCTCCCGCCCTTAGCTTGATCGAGGCTAACCTTTAACACGTCGCCGCCAATGGCAAATGCCGGAGTACCTGATGATAGCAGCAATTGGGAGTGGAGTTGGCAACCTCGGGACTTCCTTGATCCGAAAGGGCCATGGGGATTCGAAATCCGAGCATTCTGGTGATGGCAAGCCGGCTGATGGCAATGATGGCAAGCCAGCTGGTGGGAATGATGGCAAGGCAGCTGGCGGGAACGATCGGGCGGATAACCGGACCGTTTCAAATGATCAACTTCAAGACAACTCACAGTCTGCAGCACAAAGTGAAGCCTTCCAAAGTATCCTGCGATCGTTCGCGTTCCAATTCGCGAACGATGCGATGGCTGAGGCCGATGAAGCTTTGGATGACACAGAAGATGCCTGACGCGGGAAATCCGGCGTGAGGTCATACAGGCCGTTATTGACGGCACAACTCCAACAGAAAAAGGAATGATCATGGCTGCAGTTGATAATAATAAAAAATCAGGCAATACCAATACCAGTAGCGCCGGCAATACCGATAAAACTAACAGTGGCACTCCCGGCAATACAAGCGGAGCTGATGCTACTGCTTTTCAGGCGCAAGTGCAGGAACTAACCAATGTTAGCTTGGAGGCGACGAAAAGGAGTGTCCAGTTGCGCACTCTAACGACCAATCTCCAGACCATCAAGAAGGCCGCCGACGAACGCGTTTCGTAATGTCGGAAGCGGGTTTTAGACTGCCCCCTAGCGCGTCTCCTTATTGACGCGACGTAGTCCCGAAATGAGCCGCATGGCAATTGCCATGCGGCTTCTATCCTGTTTGAGAGATGCTCTGTGGATGACGCCGTTTCCCTCCGTTTCGAAGTGCGTTCGGGGCACTATTGCGGTCTGACCGGCAAGACGGATCTTCAAAAGTGTTTAATCGGCAGCGGCTTCGATGCCGATTTGGTCTTTGTCGAGCAGGGACTGGCACCGCATCACCTTCGTGTAACTCTTCTTGGCAAGTCGATCGAACTGGAGGCGCTTGCACCCGGACTCAGTATCGAGGGCAACCGGAATATCGCCGCAGGCCAGTCCGTTGTTGTGCCCCTTCCTGTCGTCCTGCTCGTAGGCGAGATGTCCATTGCTTTGTCCGTGCAGGATGCAGAGCCGCCTGGTTCGACCGGCATACCGCGCCTACCGATCGGTGTGCTCGCCATGGTCATAATCAGCTCACTCGGGATCGGCGCGCTTTCAGGCACGATCTCCTATCTTGGCAATGCAAGTGGATCGAGCCCCAATTCACTTCGGGCTGAAGTCGCGTCCAGAACGATCAGTCACCGCGCTGACAATGAACTTACGGAGGCAGCGGCCCAAGAGCTGCAGGAGGAAGTCGATCGAGCGGGTCTTCTCGACGTCAAGATTGGGTCGGCAAAGGGTGTTGTGACCGCCGAAGGCACCGTCACGTCTGAATCGGTCATCAGCTGGCAGAAGCTTCAGCAATCGTTCGATCGTCGCACCAAGGGTACTCTAACACTGGTGAACGGAGTGCTCATCAAAGAGGAGAAGGCGCCATCCGCAATCGCGGTCGAAGCTGTGTGGCATGGGGTCCAACCATATATTGTCATCGACAGCGAGAAGTATTTTGTCGGCGCCATTTTGGCTGATGGATGGGTGGTCGAACGTATTGAGGACAGCCGTGTGCTGCTGAGCAGGAATGGCCGCATTGCTGCTCTCCAATATTGAAAGCTCGCAGGCCCCATCAAGCAGCACTCTATGGCCAGCCAAACATCCTGTCGCGCTCGGTGCTGACAAGCTGGCTGCGTTGGAAACATTTGCTGCCCAGCCATTTCGCGCCTGCTTGTGGCTCTCATGCAGGGTCACGCGCTGGCCAAGGCTGAGGCGCCTTCGGAGTTCGAAAGCCACGTTTCATGGCGTAACAGCAGAGTAAGTCTCAACCGATTGCAAAGGTGTCTCGATGGCCAACGTCCTGCGTGACTTCATCAAGCGTGCGCCGGCCAGCCCGGATTTAATGGTTGCGTTGATGCTGCTTCTGGCTGTCGCGATGATGGTCATGCCTATCCCGGTCGTGGTGGTCGACGCCCTGATAGGATTCAATATGGGGTTGGCCATACTGCTGATGATGGTTGCCCTGTATGTCAGTACTCCACTTGATTTTTCCTCTTTGCCCGGCGTTATTTTGATTTCCACTGTATTCCGTCTCGCGCTCACGGTCGCAACGACGCGACTGATCCTGGCCGAGGGGGAGGCCGGCAGCATTATTCATACTTTTGGCGATTTCGTCATTTCAGGCAATATCGTGGTGGGTTTCGTCATATTTCTGGTCGTCACCATGGTGCAATTCATGGTCCTCGCGAAGGGTGCCGAACGGGTGGCAGAAGTGGCGGCGCGTTTCACGCTGGATGCTCTGCCGGGCAAGCAAATGGCGGTCGACGCAGAGCTACGCAACGGCCACATCGATGCCAACGAATCCCGCCGGCGGCGCGCCGAATTGGAGAAGGAAAGCCAACTCTATGGCGCGATGGACGGCGCGATGAAATTTGTGAAGGGCGATTCCATCGCCGGGCTGGTGGTTATCTGCATCAACATGCTGGGTGGAATTTCGATCGGCCTGCTCTCCAAGGGCATGTCCTTCGGCGAGGTACTGCATCACTACACTCTGCTGACGATAGGCGATGCATTGATATCGCAGATTCCGGCCCTTCTGCTCTCCATTACTGCGGCGACCATCGTCACCCGTGTGACTGGGACGGCGAGGATCAACCTCGGTACAGAAATGGTCAGTCAGCTCACGGCCAGCACTCGAGCCTTGCGACTGGCGGCCGGCGTCCTGGTTGTAATGGGGTTCGTTCCTGGGTTTCCCCTCCCCGTCTTTCTGATGCTGGCCGCAGTGTTCGCTGCGGTAAGCATTGTCAAGGCTGATGTGCTGGGCGCCGGCACTGCCGATGCGAAAGGTGGAACTGCAGCGGAGCCTAAGCAAGCCGCGCCTGCGAAGGAATTCCCGATCGCATTTTTTCTAGCGCCAGATCTTATGCAGGCGGTCGATCAAGCCGAATTGCAAAAACATATTGGGCGCGTTTCGCTCCTGGTCACAGCCGATCTGGGCATTATCGTTCCTCGCATCCCTGTCTTGGTTGACGAGCAGCTGCCTGAATCGCAATTCCGAATTGATGTCGAGGGCGTGCCAGTCGAACAGGACGCCTTAGATCCAAACCAGATGGCGCTCCGAGCCGATGTAGCGCACGTCGACTCGAGCGGTGTCCCCCTTAGACGTGAGCCGAAAACGGACACACTCCCGGTTGAACATACCCCTGCAAAGGCCCTTACGGGCGCCGGCACGGAGCATAGGGCTCCCGGCGAACTCCTCGCCTTGCGCGTCCATGCAGCGTTGACCCGCTACGCACCGCGATTGGTGGGCATCCAAGAGACCCGACATTTCCTGGGCCGAATGGAGCAGGAATATTCTGAGCTTGTGAAAGAGGTGCTACGCACGACGCCGATTCCTCGGATTGCCGATGTTCTGCGCCGCCTCCTGGAGGAAGGTATCCCAATCCGCCACACCCGTCTCGTGTTGGAGGCATTGGCCGAATGGAGCGAGCGTGAGCAGAACGTTGCCCTGCTGACGGAATATGTCCGTTCTGGTTTGAAGCGACAGATCTGCCACCGCCATGCCAACACGGAGGGCATCGTGTCCGCCCTGGTCGTCGAGCGCGAGAGCGAGGATGTGATGCGTGGCGCGGTTCGAGATTCGGATGCAGGCCCCTATCTCGCACTGGAGGATCGGCAAAGCGAAGCGATGCTATCACAGATACGTCAGGTCCTTTCGAACGCAGAACCGGGTCAAACCCGCCCTATTCTGTTGACGTCGATGGATGTCCGACGTTTCGTCCGCGGCTTTCTGACGCGAAACGGGGTTGATCTCGCCGTGCTGTCTTATCAAGACCTCGCCTCCGACTTTACAATTCGCCCCGCAGGATCCGTCACACTCCCGCACGGATCGAACAGCGGATTGTTAGAGTAGTCCCACCTTTCCTAACTGAACGCCACGCGCCTCCCCGATAACTGAGAGATAACATGAATAGTAATACAGTTTCTCCATCGCCTATGTTTCTGCGCCGGAACTCACTTCTTTTTGCCGTACTCGCCATTCTGCCTTTGGGCGGTTGCGCCAGCTGGCAAAAGCCGGCTCTTTCCGTGCAGGAGACATCTTCCCCCGAGTTGCTCAGCGCCGATCAAATCGATCCGGCTATGCGCGAACGCATTTTGCGCGAAGTTGGTCAGGATGTTCAAGAGCGGGCTTTGCGGGATGAGGTGAAGCAGCACCCGGACAATGTTGATGCGGCGATACGACTTACAAATGCCTTGGTGGGCCAGAAGCGCCCGCACGAAGCGGTTGAGGTGCTCGACAGCGTCTTGGTTGCAGCCCCAGGAAACGTACGTGCATTGAATGCGAAGGGCGTGATTTTGGACATTGAGGGGCGGCATGACGCGGCACAGGCCCTGTATCGGCGAGCTCTCGAAAACGAGCCAGGCAATCAGATGGTGCAGCATAACTTCAATCTGTCGCTTGCCTTTAACGGCAAGTCCAAACAACCAAGGTTAGCACGATCGCAATAGGTGGGCACAGTGCATGCGCAGCCTGTTCCCCGGCTCGAACACGCGCTCGGCTCCCATCATAGATGGCCCCCTGAAGAGAGCCATATCTATGCAAAACAGTTGCTCCAGATCTGGCCGGCAGAGATCGGCAGGAGAGCCGGATGACATCACGCGGCCACCCGCAAGGCCACCCGCCTCGCTTCGTTGCCAGAGCGCCCTCTCCCTCGCCGGTCACCGTCTCGCAATGCGGCGACCTGGCTTAAGGCGGTCGACCGAGCGCCCGATGCAGTAGCCATGAATACGTAACGCAGCGATGGACCCGCCGGATCGTGTCGCGCTTGTGCTGGCCGTCCCTGCCATTACAGCACGGTGATTGTAGCTGGATCCTATTCTAGAGGCATCGATGGTGTGGATGCCTTCGATCCAAACAATCGATTTGTTGAATTCGTCCGCCTGAGGAAATTAGCTGCGGCGATCCGACTTCCGACGCCTGCAGGCGCAAAACCAACAGCGTGAGCGCTGCGGGTCCGGAGGCAGGCTGCAAAGTGCAATCACCAGCGCTGATAAGCGGCAAGTGAAGAATGTATCGCTCGGGCGACTCCTGTGTTGTGCACGGTTGCCCCGCGAGGTGAACTGTAGCAGCTTGGCAGCTCAGCGTTCACGAAAGGAGAAAAGATTTGGGGCCAAGCAAAGACCGGCTTTTTTGATTGTCTTGCTGTATCGCTATGGTGGGGCGGGCGCGACCGCTCCCATAATTCAATACGCTGCCTTTAGCGATGGACGATGACGGGATGCGTCGCCGAGACTTCAATGGTGGAGGAGCAGCGCACGATCGTGCCCACTGGAGTGGTGTAGCTGACGGCATTGGTCGCCGTGCTCTCCGGCATGGGCCGGAATTGATCAGCGCGCCACTGCCGGCAGGCTGATGAGCGGATCATCGCTCATTTGGCTGATGGT
>NZ_SRUU01000208.1 GCF_004791585.1 Mesorhizobium sp. M1C.F.Ca.ET.210.01.1.1 | reverse complement strand
GGCGTTTTCAAAGATGCGCCGGACGGAGGCGAATTCGGTCAGCCAGTCGGCCTTGCTCCAGTCCTTGCCGTCGAAATGGCCGCAGGCATGGCTGCCGATGTCGTGACCTTCGGCTGCGGCTAGCCGGACCTGTTCAAGACGCTCCGCGACGTCCTGTTTCGACGCACCGAAGCCGACATTGGATTTGCCGGCGGCCTTGCCGGGGCCGGCATAGTCCTGCCGCGTTTCCGGCGAGAGCAGGAAGACGCAAGACAAAAAATAGGTGAAATGCGCGCCCGTGCGCTTTTCCAG
>NZ_SRUU01000207.1 GCF_004791585.1 Mesorhizobium sp. M1C.F.Ca.ET.210.01.1.1 | reverse complement strand
CCAAGCCAATGCTCGTGGTTTATGGGCGCGAAGGGAGCGCCGACGATTTCATCGAATGCGTACGGACTGAAAAATGGTCCGAGCGAGGCAAGTGCAACGATTATGACGACCAGGACCAGCGCGATGCGAGCTGCTGGCTTCGCCAGGGTCAGGCGCAGGACGGAGCGGCGCATACGGTCTATCTCTCCGGCTAGGTCGTACCGCGCGCCACGCGCAGCCTTGGATTGAGAAGAAGGATCAGCGCTTCGGACACCAGGTTGATAAGTACATAAGTCGCCGTGATGATCAGCG
>NZ_SRUU01000206.1 GCF_004791585.1 Mesorhizobium sp. M1C.F.Ca.ET.210.01.1.1 | reverse complement strand
CTTGCCTCAGGAGAATGGCTGTTCGATTACGGGCTGCAAACGTCGCGCGGCTTCCGCGCGCTCAAAATCTGGATGGCGCTGAAGCAGCACGGCGTTGAAAAGTTCGGCCGGCTGATCGACCAGAACATCGCCCAGGCCCATTACCTTACCGGCCTGATCGAGGCGGAGCCAGCCCTGGAGCTGATGGCGCCGACAACCGTCAACATCGTCTGCTTTCGCTATCTCGTAGACGGAGCATCCGACGACCGGCTGAAGGCACTCAATATCGAGATCATGCTGCGGTTGCAGGAAG
>NZ_SRUU01000205.1 GCF_004791585.1 Mesorhizobium sp. M1C.F.Ca.ET.210.01.1.1 | reverse complement strand
GCGGCACCATGCCGAGCACGGCGCGCAGGCTGTCCTGCGTCACATCGCGGATGTCCTGGCCGTCGATCAGCACCTGGCCGCCCTGCACGTCGTAGAAACGGAACAGAAGCCTGGAAATGGTCGACTTGCCGGCGCCCGACGGGCCGACGATCGCCACCGTCTTGCCGGCCGGCACCTCGAAGGAGACGCCCTTCAGGATCTTCCGGTTCGGATCGTAAGAGAAGTGGACGTCGCGGAACTCGACCTTGCCGGCGCTCACGGCCAGCGGCTTGGCGTTGCAGATCGGAAGAGCGC
>NZ_SRUU01000204.1 GCF_004791585.1 Mesorhizobium sp. M1C.F.Ca.ET.210.01.1.1 | reverse complement strand
CACGGCGATCGCCAACAAGAGCTTCGAGGTCTATTTCCAGCCGCAGGTGTCGCTAACCAGCGGCACGATCAGCGGCATAGAGGCTCTGGTTCGCTGGAAGCACGAGACGCGCGGCATGATCTCGCCCGGCGAGTTCATTCCGGTCGCCGAGAAATGCGGCTTCATGCCGGATATCGGCCGCATCGTCATCACCAAGGCGATCGATGAGGCCGCCGAATGGGACCGCGCCGGCATCGATTTCGGGCGCATCGCCGTCAATGTCTCGGGCACCGAGCTGCGCGAGCCCGATTTCGA
>NZ_SRUU01000203.1 GCF_004791585.1 Mesorhizobium sp. M1C.F.Ca.ET.210.01.1.1 | reverse complement strand
CGGCAAGCCTATCATCCTCGCACAAGCTTCGCGGTCTAGTCTTCCGGCCGACAGTCGTGCTGGGAGCCGTTGAATCGTGCCGGAACAGATCCAGAGCATCATCGCGAATTTCAAAAGCTTCGGCGTGAGGCGTCTGGCGCTCATGGGCGGCATCACGGCCCTGGTCATGGCCGTCATCGGCATCGCCTCCGTCTATCTCAACCGACCGGCCTATGAGACGCTCTATGTCGGGCTCGAGCGCTCCGACGTGAATCAGATCGGCCTGGTGCTGGCCGATGCCGGCATCGGCTTCGAT
>NZ_SRUU01000202.1 GCF_004791585.1 Mesorhizobium sp. M1C.F.Ca.ET.210.01.1.1 | reverse complement strand
GTGTGCTCTTCCGATCTCCGGCACCTCTGTCGCGCCGCCGCAATTGGATGAGTTTCTGCTCGACTACGACATCAAGCTGAGAAAGGACGAGGTCGAGCGGCTTGGACTCCAGCCGCGAGCACTCGACCCATCCAGCTAGGTTGAGACCGCACCGTCGCGTGGCGACAGGTCTTCTTCGCCGGAGGAGGTAAAAGACGCGCTACAGCCTCCCGCGCCGGGTGATCACAATCTCCTCGCCGGCGTTGGCGCGCCTGACGAGCTCCGACAGTTTGGCCCTGGCTTCGGTTATAGAGAC
>NZ_SRUU01000201.1 GCF_004791585.1 Mesorhizobium sp. M1C.F.Ca.ET.210.01.1.1 | reverse complement strand
CTCGCCGTCGTCGAGGTAGAAATCCTTGTCATTGCCCGGCCAGACGTAGTCGCGGTCCTGGCTGTAGAGTTCGAGCCGCATGGCGTTGGGATGGCCGTTCCTGATCTCGAACGTGACGTCGCCGGCATGCGCCGCCGGCGCGGCCAGCGTGGCGATGAAGAACGCCGCGGCGATGCGGCGGGCGGTGAAGAAAGTCATGGCAGTCCCCCGAAAGAATCGGCCCCTCGGCCGAGAGTTCGACCATGCCATGCGAGGCTGGAACGGGGAAGGATTGGTTGGCGCTTTCCCCTACTCC
>NZ_SRUU01000200.1 GCF_004791585.1 Mesorhizobium sp. M1C.F.Ca.ET.210.01.1.1 | reverse complement strand
CTGAAACCAGCGTGCCGTCGGCATAGTCGAAGCCGGCCTTGCCCGGCAGAAGGGGGATGCCCTCCTGCGCGCCGCTGGTCAAAAGCACGCTGATGCCGGCCTCGGCCAGGCGGACGGCGAGCGCCAGATGCAGGAAGGCGTGGTCGGCACGCTTGCCGCCGAAGGCGCCGGCCAGCACCAGGCTGGTGGCGCCGCGCTGAAGCGCTTCCGCGATGGCGAGCTCGCCATCGGTCATGTCCTTCTCGGCCGGGAAAACTTTACGCGGCACAGCGGCCAGGTCTTTCGGCAGGTTCGCC
>NZ_SRUU01000199.1 GCF_004791585.1 Mesorhizobium sp. M1C.F.Ca.ET.210.01.1.1 | reverse complement strand
CACTGCCGAAAATCTTTGTCCTGAAATCGCCGAACGCGAACGATGCGCGGCCCTCGCCGAGGCGCAAGCGAGGGAGTTCGAACGCATCAAGATGTATCCGGTCGCACGCGCAATGCGTGCCCTGGCATGTCGCATCAAAGAGTCCAGCCTGACACAGGAATTCGACACGCGAACTGCATCTGGCAATATCGAGCGCGCCGCGGTGTGATGGCCTTGAGCGCGCTCTCACCGATCTCGGCGAAAGCCGTCCACATTTGCGTGGATATGCAGCAGATGTTCATGCCGCCCATGCCTTG
>NZ_SRUU01000001.1:426200-426545 GCF_004791585.1 Mesorhizobium sp. M1C.F.Ca.ET.210.01.1.1 | reverse complement strand
AGGCCCGGTCAATAACGTCACATGGCTCATGCTGTGCTGCTAACTACGCTCGTAAGGACGACCTTAAGAGCGCAGCCTCGCTACCATGCCATGCTCGCGCAAGGCGGCCCTCGCCGGAGGCGTACAGTGCTACCACTAGGACTTGCAGCCTTCAGCCTACCTCAGCAAGGCGGCCGTCACCGTGGGGATACGTTGGAAAGAACGTAGGGCGACAAACGAAAACGGCCCGCGAGATGCGGGCCGTTTTTGTATTTGGTTGCGGGGACAGGATTTGAACCTGTGACCTTCAGGTTATGAGCCTGACGAGCTACCGGGCTGCTCCACCCCGCGTCAACGATAGAGGTA
>NZ_SRUU01000001.1:422500-426103 GCF_004791585.1 Mesorhizobium sp. M1C.F.Ca.ET.210.01.1.1 | reverse complement strand
ACGAAAACGGCCCGCGAGATGCGGGCCGTTTTTGTATTTGGTTGCGGGGACAGGATTTGAACCTGTGACCTTCAGGTTATGAGCCTGACGAGCTACCGGGCTGCTCCACCCCGCGTCAACGATAGAGGTAAGTTTCAGCTTACCGAATTCAAGAGACCGCCAAATGAAAGGGCCGCTTGCGCGGCCCATGATCCCGTTTGGCGGGCCTTATGCATGTCGCCCAAAGCGCCTGGCGGTTTTGGAACAACGACATGCATCACAAACGATCGTAAGGAGAAGATTTGTCTCCATCCGGATCCTTTCGATCCGGATGTGCGATGAACGTGCGCTTTGCAGACCTGGCAGCGACCTACTCTCCCGCGTCTTGAGACGAAGTACCATCAGCGCTGGAGCGTTTCACGGCCGAGTTCGGAATGGGATCGGGTGCAGCCGCTCCGCCATAACCACCAGGTCGGCAAAACGCACGTTCAAATCGAGAAGCTGTTCAAGCGCGATCCAAGGATCGTCGCGTTTGTGCCGTTGCGGCGTTTGCGCTTTGCTTACGGGCGAAGCCCGCAAGCGCGACTGCGCGTCGGCGCCCTCGCGGAGCATAGGCCCGAAGGGCCGCTCATGCGTGAGCGCTGGCGATGGATATTAGGAATGAGAACGATCAAGCCGATCGAACTATTAGTACCGGTAAGCTTCAAGCGTTGCCGCTCTTCCACACCCGGCCTATCAACGTGGTCGTCTTCCACGGTTCTCAGGGAATACTCGTTTCAAGGTGGGTTTCCCGCTTAGATGCCTTCAGCGGTTATCCCGTCCGGATATAGCTACCCTGCAATGCGGCTGGCGCCACAACAGGTCCACCAGAGATCCGTCCATCCCGGTCCTCTCGTACTAGGGACAGATCCTTTCAATATTCCTACACCCACGGCAGATAGGGACCGAACTGTCTCACGACGTTCTGAACCCAACTCACGTACCGCTTTAAATGGCGAACAGCCATACCCTTGGGACCTGCTCCAGCCCCAGGATGCGATGAGTCGACATCGAGGTGCCAAACAACCCCGTCGATATGGACTCTTGGGGGTCATCAGCCTGTTATCCCCGGCGTACCTTTTATCCGTTGAGCGATGGCCCTTCCACACGGGACCACCGGATCACTATGACCGACTTTCGTCTCTGCTCGACTTGTCAGTCTCGCAGTCAGGCAGGCTTATGCCATTGCACTCAGCGAACGATTTCCGACCGTTCTGAGCCCACCATCGCGCGCCTCCGTTACTCTTTAGGAGGCGACCGCCCCAGTCAAACTACCCACCATACATTGTCCCGGACCCGGATAACGGGCCGCGGTTAGACATCCATAGTAATAAGGGTGGTATTTCAAGGGTGGCTCCACCTGAGCTGGCGCCCAGGCTTCAAAGCCTACCACCTATCCTACACATGCCACTACGAATGCCAATGTAAAGCTATAGTAAAGGTGCACGGGGTCTTTCCGTCTAACCGCAGGAACCCCGCATCTTCACGGGGAATTCAATTTCACTGAGTCTATGCTGGAGACAGCGGGGAAGTCGTTACGCCATTCGTGCAGGTCGGAACTTACCCGACAAGGAATTTCGCTACCTTAGGACCGTTATAGTTACGGCCGCCGTTTACTGGGGCTTCGATTCAGAGCTTGCACCCCTCCTCTTAACCTTCCAGCACCGGGCAGGCGTCAGACCCTATACGTCGCCTTGCGGCTTCGCAGAGCCCTGTGTTTTTGATAAACAGTCGCTACCCCCTGGTCTGTGCCACCCTCCTCTGCTTGCGCAGAAAAGGGTCACGCTTCTTCCGAAGTTACGCGTGCAATTTGCCGAGTTCCTTCAGCATAGTTCTCTCAAGCGCCTTGGTATACTCTACCTGACCACCAGTGTCGGTTTCGGGTACGGTCTATAAGGAGGAGCTATTTCCTGGAACCACTCCGCTGCCCTTTCAATCCGATAAGATTGGACAACTTGTGTGATCCGTCACTACCTCCAGGCCCACGAATATTAACGTGGTTCCCATCGACTACGCGTTTCCGCCTCGTCTTAGGGGCCGGCTAACCCTGCTCAGATTAACTTTAAGCAGGAACCCTTGGTCTTTCGGCGGGGGAGTCTCTCACTCCCCTTACGTTACTCATGTCAGCATTCGCACTTCTGATACCTCCACCGCCCCTCACGGGTACGGCTTCATCAGCTTACAGAACGCTCCGCTACCGCTCGTGATTGCTCACGAACCCTAAGCTTCGGTGTATGGCTTTAGCCCCGTTACATTTTCGGCGCAAAGACCCTTATTTAGACCAGTGAGCTGTTACGCTTTCTTTAAATGATGGCTGCTTCTAAGCCAACATCCTGGTTGTTTTGGGATCCTCACATCCTTTCCCACTTAGCCATAACTTGGGGACCTTAGCTGTAGGTCAGGGTTGTTTCCCTTTTCACGACGGACGTTAGCACCCGCCGTGTGTCTGCCGACTAGTACTCCCAGGTATTCGGAGTTTGGTTAGGTTTGGTAATCCGGTGAGGACCCCTAGCCCATCCAGTGCTCTACCCCCTGGGGTATTCGGTCGACGCTCTACCTAAATAGATTTCGCGGAGAACCAGCTATTTCCGAGTTTGATTGGCCTTTCACCCCTAGCCACAAGTCATCCCGAACTATTGCAACAGTTATGGGTTCGGCCCTCCAGTAAGTGTTACCTTACCTTCAGCCTGCTCATGGCTAGATCACTCGGTTTCGGGTCTAATGCGACGAACTGAACGCCCTGTTCAGACTCGCTTTCGCTGCGCCTACACCTACCGGTTTAAGCTTGCTCGTCACACTAAGTCGCTGACCCATTATACAAAAGGTACGTGGTCACCCTTGCGGGCTCCCACTGTTTGTAGGCAATCGGTTTCAGGTACTCTTTCACTCCCCTTGTCGGGGTGCTTTTCACCTTTCCCTCACGGTACTAGTTCGCTATCGGTCATGCACGAGTACTTAGGCTTGGAAGGTGGTCCTCCCAATTTCAGACAGGATTTCACGTGTCCCGCCTTACTCAAGGACGATTGATCGCATTACGCGTACGGGGCTGTCACCCGCTATGGCCCAACTTTCCAGAAGGTTCCGCTTGTCTCTCAATCGCCGCTGGCCTGGTCCGGGTTCGCTCGCCACTACTTCCGGAGTCTCGGTTGATGTCCTTTCCTACGGGTACTTAGATGTTTCAGTTCCCCGCGTTCGCCACTTTATCCCTATGTATTCAGGATAAGTTACCTATTAGCGATACTTGGAAACCACAGCAGCAAGTCGGCCTTGTCGACCACTCTGGCTGCTCTGATTTTCCAAGTACCTTAGGTGGGTTTCCCCATTCGGAGATCTACGGATCAAAGGGTATTCGCACCTCCCCGTAGCTTATCGCAGCGTATCACGTCCTTCATCGCCTGTGCATGCCAAGGCATCCACCAATTGCCCTTAAGACACTTGATCGTTCTCATTGCCAATATCCATCTGCGCAATCCCGAAGGGATTGTCGCTTCAGCCTTCCCCTTGCGGGACTTGGCTTCAATGGAATTGGCACAAAAAGACCAGCTTCTCGAGATCGGTTCGAGGGCGCGGTTAGGCAAACCCATC
>NZ_SRUU01000001.1:417500-420000 GCF_004791585.1 Mesorhizobium sp. M1C.F.Ca.ET.210.01.1.1 | reverse complement strand
GGGCAGATCGACGTGTCAACACCGATTTCGAACTTTCTGAGCACATCGCCACGCGGGTTTCAGCGATGCGCTTTAAGTCCTGTTTGACGCACGTCGTCGTCGCAAAACCGCGATGCATTTTTGGGCGCCATGCATTAGCCGGCTGTTACGATGGTGTCCCCTGAGGTTTGTGTGGCGGTCGCCGCATTTTTCCTGCATGGCCGGGCTGATCTGCCGCCACGACTGGCAAGCTGACGAATGGATTGATCGGCTCGACTGGCCGACGCTTGCATCATTGCGGCGGCCGCTGGATGGCCGGTTCATCGTTCTGTCCGAGCAAGAGAGTCCCGGCGGGACCGACGATGGTGGTCGTCGCCCCGGGGAAGATGCCGGCGACATTGATGTCGCCGCGTGATTCGTCCTTGAACGCTCGATCAGATTCGTCGAGTGCAGAACATGTAGGCGAGCGTGCTGGATTCGACGTCGTCGAAACCACGTGCCGTTTGTCCACAGACAGGCCAATCGCCCTTGATAGGTCAGGCCAGAAAGAAGCGACTTTCCGCCGATCTCCCCCGCAAGCCGCGAGACCCGGCCCTTCGAATGGCCGCTCAGGCCCTGGCCCAGACCAAATCGTCGAAGCATGGGCCACCTGAATGCGCGCGACGCAAGGAAGCCGGGAAGTAGGAGCCCCTGCTCAGACTGGGACCCCCAACTCGATCGTGCCCGCCGCGCTACCCAACCCTGTCCCGATAGCCCGTTGCGGAACGGCCGATGGAAGTGGGCGCCGCGATTGACGCTGCCGTGACGAAAAAGAGTCTGCCGCGCACGACCTGGTGAAAACCAGTCATCTCGCGCAGTGCCGGGGTATCCCGCAGGCGCGCGAGGTTCATCAGGTCCTTCGATATCAATCGTCCTCCCAAAGAAGCTTCGACAACCAGAAAGCGCCGATGAACACGCCTTGCTGTCCAGCTACCTTCTCACCCTTGCTTGCCGCTCCCAGGAGCTCGCCGGCGCCGCCGCATTCAAGCACCAGCGCTGCATAGCAAAACGGCCCGCGAGATGCGGGCCGTTTTTGTATTTGGTTGCGGGGACAGGATTTGAACCTGTGACCTTCAGGTTATGAGCCTGACGAGCTACCGGGCTGCTCCACCCCGCGTCAACGATAGAGGTAAGTTTCAGCTTACCGAATTCAAGAGACCGCCAAATGAAAGGGCCGCTTGCGCGGCCCATGATCCCGTTTGGCGGGCCTTATGCATGTCGCCCAAAGCGCCTGGCGGTTTTGGAACAACGACATGCATCACAAACGATCGTAAGGAGAAGATTTGTCTCCATCCGGATCCTTTCGATCCGGATGTGCGATGAACGTGCGCTTTGCAGACCTGGCAGCGACCTACTCTCCCGCGTCTTGAGACGAAGTACCATCAGCGCTGGAGCGTTTCACGGCCGAGTTCGGAATGGGATCGGGTGCAGCCGCTCCGCCATAACCACCAGGTCGGCAAAACGCACGTTCAAATCGAGAAGCTGTTCAAGCGCGATCCAAGGATCGTCGCGTTTGTGCCGTTGCGGCGTTTGCGCTTTGCTTACGGGCGAAGCCCGCAAGCGCGACTGCGCGTCGGCGCCCTCGCGGAGCATAGGCCCGAAGGGCCGCTCATGCGTGAGCGCTGGCGATGGATATTAGGAATGAGAACGATCAAGCCGATCGAACTATTAGTACCGGTAAGCTTCAAGCGTTGCCGCTCTTCCACACCCGGCCTATCAACGTGGTCGTCTTCCACGGTTCTCAGGGAATACTCGTTTCAAGGTGGGTTTCCCGCTTAGATGCCTTCAGCGGTTATCCCGTCCGGATATAGCTACCCTGCAATGCGGCTGGCGCCACAACAGGTCCACCAGAGATCCGTCCATCCCGGTCCTCTCGTACTAGGGACAGATCCTTTCAATATTCCTACACCCACGGCAGATAGGGACCGAACTGTCTCACGACGTTCTGAACCCAACTCACGTACCGCTTTAAATGGCGAACAGCCATACCCTTGGGACCTGCTCCAGCCCCAGGATGCGATGAGTCGACATCGAGGTGCCAAACAACCCCGTCGATATGGACTCTTGGGGGTCATCAGCCTGTTATCCCCGGCGTACCTTTTATCCGTTGAGCGATGGCCCTTCCACACGGGACCACCGGATCACTATGACCGACTTTCGTCTCTGCTCGACTTGTCAGTCTCGCAGTCAGGCAGGCTTATGCCATTGCACTCAGCGAACGATTTCCGACCGTTCTGAGCCCACCATCGCGCGCCTCCGTTACTCTTTAGGAGGCGACCGCCCCAGTCAAACTACCCACCATACATTGTCCCGGACCCGGATAACGGGCCGCGGTTAGACATCCATAGTAATAAGGGTGGTATTTCAAGGGTGGCTCCACCTGAGCTGGCGCCCAGGCTTCAAAGCCTACCACCTATCCTACACATGCCACTACGAATGCCAATGTAAAGCTATAGTAAAGGTGCACGGGGTCTTTCCGTCT
>NZ_SRUU01000001.1:0-412500 GCF_004791585.1 Mesorhizobium sp. M1C.F.Ca.ET.210.01.1.1 | reverse complement strand
TAGCCGAACTCGGCAACGAGCCGCCGCTGATCGCGGACGGCCGCAGCGGTCCGCCTGACCGCCGCGAAGTCTCGGCGCGTTGGCTTTCGGGTACTTTCCTGACCGGCGTGACCTCGAGCGTGCTGATGGGCGTGGCCTTGTTCGCGGCGCTTGACGGGCGCCAGCAGCTGGCGACGCCGCCGGAAATCGCCGAGCTCATCAACCTTGCCAGCGGCGGCGATGATTCCGGCGAGCAAGCCAAGACCACCAGGCTAGTCGCGCCGCGCCAGATTGCCAGGGCCAAGGACCGCCGGCGCATGGAAGTGTCGATGGTCACCAAGGTCGGCGACCGCGATGTTATCCACACCATGCCGTTCGTGCAGATCAAGATGGCGCTTGCGGCCGGCCACACCACCAGCCGCCCCTATCCGCCATTCGACCCTTTGCAGGTCTTTGGCGACGATGGCGACGACAATGCCCAGCCGGCCACCGCCGCGGCGGTCGCCGGCCAGATCTACGGCGCCAAGGTCGAAAGCGAGATGTCGCTGAAAACGGTCGATTTCCCGATCGAGACTGCGTCGTTCGACGAGAAGAGCGACCTCTCCGCCGACGAAGTCGAAAAAGTGGTGCGCGAAGCCGGCAACGGCTTGAGCGACGGCGCCGTCCAGGTGGCGGCGCTTCACTATGTCGATCCGCAGCGATTCGGCGACGCCTTCGCCGAGAGCATGGCCGGCTCCTACGACGTCAAGATCACGCCGGAAAACGTCTCGGTTGCGCCACGCGCCGCACTGGAAGACCAGACGCCGGCCTTTGCCGAGGAAATCATCCCTTTCACCAGCGATACGGACATAACCGAGGCCTTCGCCGATTCGGGCTATACCGGCGACGACGCCACCGGCATGTCGGAAGCGATCGGCAAGCTCTTGAACGCCACGGCGCTCAAGGCCGGAACGGTGCTTCGCGTCGGACTCGAGATACGCGGCGACATCGCCAAGGTGGTCCGCACCAGCGTCTATGACCGCACCACCCACATCGTCACCATCGCGCTCGACGATCGCGGACAGTTCGTGCCGGCGCAGGAGCCGGACCCCAATCCCGAATTGCTGACGGCGTTCGACGATTCGCAGCCCGTGGTGGTGCGCGGCAACCTGCCCAACGTCTATGACGGCATCTATCGCACCGCCTATTCCTACGGCATGTCGAAAGCGATGACCCAGAAGCTGATCAAGCTTCTAGCCTCCGACGTCGACTTCCAATCGCGGCTTTCGCCTTCCGACCGCCTGGAGGTCCTGTTCTCGCAGCCTGACGGCGACGACCAGACCTCCGACAATTCCGAGCTTCTCTACGTTTCGGCCAATTTCGGCGGCCAGACGCGCAACTTCTACCGCTTCCAGATGCAGGACGGCAGCACCGACTATTTCGACGAGAACGGGTCGAGCGCCAAGCAATTCCTGCTGCGCAACCCGCTGCCCAACGGCCGCTTCACTTCCGGCTTCGGCGCGCGGCGGCATCCGATTCTCGGCTATGTCCGCATGCACACCGGCACCGACTGGGCCGCACCGATCGGATCGCCGATCATCGCCGCCGGCAACGGCGTCGTCGAGAAGGCCGGCTGGGCTGGCGGCTACGGCAAGCAGATCATCATCCGCCACGCCAATGGCTACGAGACCTCCTACAATCACCAGAGCGCTTTCGCCAAAGGCATCGAGCCTGGCGTTCATGTCCGGCAGGGCCAGGTGATCGGCTATCTCGGCCAGACCGGCCTCTCGACCGGCCCGCATCTTCACTACGAGCTGATCGTCAACGGCACCAAGGTCGATTCGATGCGCGTCCGCCTGCCGGTCGGCAAGGTGCTGAAGGGCGACGACCTCGTCGCCTTCAAGCGCGAGCGCGAGCGCATCGACGACCTGCTCAAGCAGGAAGACGGCAACTCGCTGAAGGTCGCCAGCGCCAAGACTGATTCGCAGCTGCCGAATTAATCGCCCGAATCGCTCGTTTGCTGCGGCCAGGGCAACGCCTGGCCCGGCACGGTGAACCAGGCGATGGCCGACGACAGCAGGCAAAGCAGCGCCGTCACGGCGGCGACCGCGGCAAAAGCCGAATCGCTCGCAGCAATCCTCAGGTGGTCGAGATCGGCCGCAAGCCCGGACGCCGGCGGCTCGCCGAAACCGGGGATGCCGGCAGGGTTACCGGTCGATCGCGCATAGACGAAAGCCGCGAGCGAGCCCATCGCCGCCACCGCGATCAGCCCGCCGATGCGCGAGACGGCGTTGTTGATGCCTGACGCCGCGCCGGTGTCCTTGTCCTCGACGGACGTCATGATCGCGGTCGACAAGGGGGACACGACCAGCGCCATGCCGAGTCCCATCAGCGTCATCAGCGGAAAGGTCCCGGTCCAGAAATGATGGATGCCGGCATCGGCGAGCAGCGCCAGACCAGCAAACGCAATGGCGACCACAAAACTGCCTGCGGCGATCGGCAGGCGCGGACCGATCCTGTCGGACCACCGGCCGACCGGCCCCGACAACAGCGCGATCGATGTCGACAGCGGCAGGAAGATGAAGCCGACCTCGGCCGAGCTCAGTCCCCAGCCCGCGATCAGGACCATCGGCATGTAGAAGAGGTTCGCCGACAGCGCGAAATAGAGGAAGAAGGTCGCGAGATTCGCGCCGGCGAAAGCGCCGATGCGAAACAAGCCGAGATCGATCATCGGCTCGCGCTGCCAGCGCTCGTAGAGGATGAAGACGAAAAGCAGGACCACGCCGGCCACGATCGCCGGCCCGGCCATCATCCCGCCGCCCTCGGCGTTCATGGCCGTTAGTCCATAAGCCAGCGATCCGAAGGCGAGCGTGGCGAGCGCGGCGCCGCCAAGATCGAGGCTGCGCTTCTCGGTCGGCTGGTCGGCCGGGATCTTGACGAGCAGCAGATAGATCGAAACCAGCCCGAGTGGCAGGTTGACGGCAAAGATCGCGCGCCAAACGCCGTTGCCGAAAGTCGACAGGACGAAACCGCCCAGCACCGGACCGAGCGCGGTCGTCAGCGCCGAAGCGGCGGCCCAGATGCCGATTGCACGGCCGCGCTCCTTTTTCGGATAGGCCTTGGCGATGATGGCGAGGCTGCCCGGCACCATGATGGCGGCGCCGATGCCCTGGATGGCGCGGAAGCCGATCAGCACTGCCGGATTTGGCGCCAGCGCGCAGGCGAGCGAAGCGGCGATGAAGAGCGCGATGCCGGTCACGAAAGCGTGCCTGAGGCCGAACCGGTCGCCGGCAGCGCCCCCAGCTAGAATCAGCGCCGAAAGCGTCAGCGCGTAGGCATTGGAAATCCACTGCGCCTCCGCCAGGCTGGCGCCGAGATTGACGCGCAGCGCCGGCATGGCGATCGCCAGGACCGACCCGTCGATGAAGCCGAGCGCCGAAGCCAGGATCGCCGCCACCAGCACGAACTTGCGCCGCATCTGCGGGCAGAACGTTCCGTTCGCGCGCGTCGCGGTCGAAATCGAATCGGCGGTGGCTTCATTCGAGGAAGGCATGAAAACTTGCTTAGCTTTCCGGCGCGTTCGTAACAACGAGCCAGAAGATTGCAGTTCTTGAAACCAGCTTGCATGGTCAGGCGGATGCCTGCCCTGATGCAAACCGCTAGTTGCGTGATAGGTTCCCGCCATCATGCGCCAAAGGGGGAAAAGTCATGAAGCGGCCGCTTGAGCCATCAGCAGAGGGGCGCGGACGCATCGTCGGCATAACCGACGGCGTCTTTGCCATCGCGCTCACCTTGATCGTGCTGGAGATCAGGGTGCCGTCGCATGAAGCGGTGCATTCGGAAAGCGAGCTGCTTGCCGCGGTCATGGCTCTCGCGCCGCGTTTCCTGACCTATGCGCTGAGCTTCCTGACACTGACCATCTTCTGGTTCGGCCAGCAGGCGCAGCACGGCCTGATCGCAAAATCGGACCGGCGGCTTGCCACGCTAAATCTCTGCTTTCTTGCCTTCATCGCGCTGTTGCCGTTCTCCACCGACCTTCTGGCCGATTTCCTCGAATTCCGGGTCGCGGTGCTCGTCTACTGGCTGAACCTGCTTTTGCTCGGCGCCACGCTGTTCGCGAGCTGGTGGTACGCCGACAGGAACGGCATGCTGGGGCAGGACGTCGATGCGGATACGAAACGCGTCGTCTATCAGCGCATCATCAAGGCGCAGATCCTTTGGGCGATCGGCGCAGCGCTTTGCCTCATCACACCGCTGGCAAGCATCGCCTTCATCCTGCTGGTGCAGCTGATCTATGCCGCCGCGCTGCGCGGCTCACTGCTGAGCAAAATCATCGGCTGACGATCCGCCGACAAACTCCACGGTGACGCCCGGCGACACGATCTTGGCAAGCTCACGCGCGTCCCAGTTGGTCAGGCGCACGCAGCCATGGCTCTCGGTCTTGCCGATCTTGGAAGGGTCGGGCGTTCCGTGGATGCCGTAAGTCGGCTTGTCGAGCGCGATCCAGACCGAGCCCACTGGACCGTTCGGCCCGGGCGGAATGGTCAGGATCTTGTCATTCTGGCCCTGCTTGAAATTGATGTTGGGGTTGTAGGTGTAGTTGGGATCGAGCGCGATGCGCGACACGGTGTGGATGCCCGTAGGCGACGGCGTGTCGGCCGAGCCGATGGTGGCCGGATAGGACGCGACCAGCTTGCCGCCCGCGTCATAGGCGAAGACTTCCTTCTTGTCCTTGTCGGCAACGATGCGAGCGACCGGCGTCGACACCAGCATGCCGAAATTGGCGACCTTGACGATCGTGCCCGGCCGGTTGAAGTCGAGCCCCTTGTTGATCGACTTCAGATAGCCTTCGTCCATGTGGAAGCGCTCCGCCAGCGCCTCGGTGACCGAGGTGTAACCCATGCGATCGAGCTTGGCCTTCTGGCTGTAGTCTTCCGGGATCGAAGCGACATAGGGCCCGGCCGCATCCTCCGGCGTGATCGTGTAGGAGGCGAAGGCCTCGCCGCCCGACTGGGCGAGCGCCGTCTTGATGCCGACCGCGTCGGTCGATTTCAGATTGCTGCCGGTGATCTGGTTGTAGGCGGCCAAGGCCTTGTCGACATTCGAGCCGAAGCGCCCGTCGATGACGCCCGGCGAGGCGCCGGCGCGGTCGAGAAGCACCTGAAGTTCGGCCACGTCCTGACGTACGCCGAGCGACAGCGACGGGTCGACGGTGGCCTTGCCGCCCGTGTCCGGCGGCAGCGCGAACTGCGTCTCCGGGTTGGTCTGCAGCACTTCCCCCTGCCCAGGCTGCTCCTGATCGATCGATGCCTCATCCAGCGGCTGGCGCTTGATGGTGTTCGGGCTCGGCGTCCCCGGATAGGTGGTGGCATAGCCCTCGTCATTCGGCGCCGGCGGATAGGCGTCGATGGAGTTGTCGTTATAGGGGTCGTTCTCGTCGACCGGCGGCGGAATGACCCGGCCTTCCTCTTCGAGCTGGCGCCTGCGGAAGCGGGCCATGTCATCGGGATTGTCGAGATAGTAGCGGTCGTCGTCCTCGACCGGCGCGCGCCCGAGCTCCTGCATCCGCTGCTGGCGGCGCAACGCCCGGCGGTCGAGCCTGCTTCTCGGCGGCTGGATAGCGATCACCTTGCCGGTGTCGGCGTCGACAAGCACCCGGTTGCCCCTGGCATCGTAATAGATGTCGATATTGCCGTCCTGGGCGAGCACGAGCGCGCCGTGTTGAGCGGGCCGGGCCGACTTCTGCACATCATCGCCGCTCGGTGCCGCGAGCGCACCGGAAGACACCAGCCCGGCCGCGAGTGCCGAAAGGGAAAAGATGGTGCGCAGCATGTGGGTCAGGCTCTCCGGTCGACATGGGTCTTGCCAGGCGACCCCTTCGCCAGCAAACCAGTTACCAAGGTTAAGGTTCCAATATGAACCGGGCATGAAGATGGCGGATTTCCGGCGTTTCATCATTGCGAACCGAATGTCAGCCCAGCCCCAGATCGCTGCGCGCAAGTTTCGTCAGCTTCAGCGTGACCAGGCGGTGGCTTTCGCGCAGATAGTCCTTCAGCGCCGCATCATCCACGCTTTGGCTTGTCTGGCGCTGGATCCATTTCATGCCGCGTGAGGCGAGATAGGGCGCGGGTCGGCAGCCCAGTTGTTCCCTCAGCACGTCAAAAGCCATGTCGGAGCATTTGAAGGTGACGAAGACCTGGCCCTCCCGATCGTGCCCGCCGATCGCGAACACCTTGCCGCCGACTTTCCAGACATGGGCGCCCCCCCATTGCACGACATGCGTCGCGGCGGGCAGCGAGCCGCAGAAGCCGTTGTAGTCCTCGAGCTTCAACGAATCGGTCCTTTCCGACAACCGAGATCGGTACCGGTTTTGCGGCAAGGCCCGGTCAAAAAGCAAGAGTGTCGAAAGCAAGAGCGCGCCGCACCGGCCGGGTGCGACGCGCTGCCGTTCAATGCTCCGGCCGAATCAGGCGGCGGCTTCGGCCGCCACCACGGTCGGCCTCGAGCGGAAGTTCAGACGATCGGAGCCGGCGCTCACCTTGACGGTCGAGCCGTCGAGGATTTCGCCGAGCAGGATCTTCTCCGCCAGCGGGTCCTGCAGTTCCTTCTGCATGACACGCTTCAGCGGCCTGGCGCCATAGGCCGGATCGTAGCCCTTGGAGGCCAGCCACTCGATCGCATCGTGATCGAGCGACAGCGTGATCTTGCGATCGACGAGCAGGTTCTCCAGCCGCTTGAGTTGGATCTCGACGATACGGTCCATGTCCTGACGGCGCAGCCGGTGGAACAGGATCACCTCGTCGACGCGGTTGAGGAATTCCGGACGGAACGAAGCCCTCACCATGCTCATCACCTCGTCACGCACGGCATCGACATCCTGGTCGTCGCGAAGATTGACTAGATATTCGGCGCCGAGGTTCGACGTCATGATGATCAGCGTGTTGCGGAAGTCGACCGTGCGGCCCTGGCCGTCGGTGAGCCGGCCGTCGTCGAGCACCTGGAGCAGCACGTTGAACACGTCCGGATGCGCCTTCTCGATCTCGTCGAACAACACGACCTGGTAGGGCCGGCGCCGCACCGCCTCGGTCAGCGCGCCGCCCTCCTCATAACCGACATAGCCGGGAGGCGCGCCGATCAGCCGGGCGACCGAGTGCTTCTCCATGAACTCCGACATGTCGATGCGCACCAGGGCGTTCTCGTCGTCGAACAGGAAGGCGGCGAGTGCCTTGGTGAGCTCCGTCTTGCCGACGCCGGTGGGCCCAAGGAACATGAACGAGCCGATCGGCCGGTTCGGATCCTGCAGACCTGCCCGGGCGCGCCGCACGGCCTTGGAGACCACCTGCACTGCCTCGCCCTGGCCGACGACGCGCTTGCCGATCTCGTCTTCCATGCGCAAGAGCTTCTCGCGCTGTCCCTCCAGCATCTTGTCGACCGGAATGCCGGTCCAGCGCGACACGACATGGGCGACGTGGTCGGGCGTGACCACCTCTTCCACCATGCCGGCCTTGCCGTCCTGGGCTTCGGCTTCCTTGAGCTTCTTCTCCAGTTCCGGGATCTTGCCATAGGCAAGCTCGCCGGCGCGCTGGAACTCGCCCTTGCGCTGGGCAATGGCGAGCTCGTTGCGCATCTCGTCGAGCTGCTTCTTGAGGTCGGCGGCAAGGCCAAGCTTCTGCTTTTCGGCCTGCCACTTCGCGGTCAGCTCGGTCGATTCCTCCTCCAGGCCGGCAAGCTCCTTCTCCAGCCGGGCAAGCCGGTCCTTCGAGGCCTCGTCCTTCTCGACCTTCAGCGCCTCGCGCTCAATCTTGAGCTGCATGATGCGGCGGTCGATCTCGTCCAGCGCCTCGGGCTTGGAATCGACCTGCATCCTCAGCCGCGACGCGGCCTCGTCGACCAGGTCGATCGCCTTGTCCGGCAGGAAGCGGTCGGCAATATAGCGGTTGGAAAGCGTCGCAGCCGACACCAGCGCCGAGTCGGAGATGCGCACCTTATGGTGCTGCTCGTACTTCTCCTTCAGGCCGCGCAGGATCGAGACGGTGTCCTCGACCGTCGGCTCGTCGACGAAGACGGGCTGGAAGCGGCGGGCAAGCGCGGCGTCCTTCTCGACATGCTTGCGGTACTCGTCGAGCGTGGTCGCGCCGACGCAGTGCAGCTCGCCGCGCGCCAGCGCCGGCTTCAGGAGGTTCGACGCATCCATCGCGCCGTCGGCCTTGCCGGCGCCGACCAGCGTGTGCATCTCGTCGATGAACAGGATGATGTTGCCGTTGGCCGAGGTAACCTCGTTGAGCACGGCCTTCAGCCGCTCCTCGAACTCGCCGCGATATTTGGCGCCGGCAATCAGCGCGCCCATGTCGAGCGCCATCAACTGCTTGTCCTTCAGCGATTCTGGCACGTCGCCATTGACGATGCGCAGCGCCAGGCCCTCGGCGATGGCCGTCTTGCCGACGCCGGGCTCGCCGATCAGCACGGGATTGTTCTTGGTGCGCCGCGACAGCACCTGGATGGTGCGGCGGATCTCGTCGTCACGGCCGATGACCGGATCGAGCTTGCCCGCACGGGCATCCGCGGTGAGATCCCGCGCATACTTCTTCAGCGCGTCGTAGCCCTGCTCGGCATTTGCCGAATCGGCGGTGCGGCCCTTGCGGACGTCGTTAATGACCTGGTTCAGCGCCTGCGCGGTGACGCCGGCCTTGGCCAGGATATCGGCGGTCTTGGCCGACTTCTCCATGGCGAGCGCCTGCAGCAGCCGTTCGACGGTGACGAAGCTGTCGCCGGCCTTCTTGGCCAGTTCCTCAGCGGTCGAGAACACCTTGGCGAGCGGCTGGGCGAGGTAGAGCTGGCCGTTGCCGCCTTCGACCTTGGGCATGGCTTCGAGCGCCGCCTCGACGCCGAGCTTGACGTCGCGGACACGGCCGCCGGCGCGCTCGATCAAGGATGCGGCGAGGCCCTCGTCGTCATCGACGAGCACCTTGAGCATATGTTCTGGGGTGAATTGCTGGTGGTTGCGCGAGAGCGCCATGGTCTGCGCGGACTGGATGAAACCGCGCACGCGCTCCGAGTATTTTTCAAGATTCATACCTGTCTCCTTCCGTCACCGGCCCGCTTTGCGGCACCGGATCAGATTGCGGTGACGGACCCGCTCATTCGAGCCGAGCCCTGTTCAGCCGAGATATGGTGTATAGGTTCTGGTCTCTCAAGACGCCTTGATATCGGTCAACGCAGAATATTCTAATGCGTGTCGCCCAAAGCGCGCAGCGGTTTTGGGCGAACGACATGGGTCAAAACAAGCCGTGCGGCTGAATCCGTTTTTGCGTGACGCGCGAGATCGATGGCTTCATGAGCCTCCCACGCTCGAGCCCAGCGCGACGAGAAGCTCGTCCAGTTGCTCGAACGTCTCGCCCATCGCATCCGCCGCTCCGGTGCCGGCAGCGTCGAGAGCTTCCTTCGAGGGATAGAGCTCGTGCAGGACCAGCAGCGTCTTGCCGCCTTTTTCCTCGAAGGTCACCGTCGTGACGGGTCCACCGTCACCACCTTCGTCATTGGTCCAGACGAGGCGCGAGTGCGGCGTCACTTCGACATACCTACCGAAGAACTCGTCAGGGTTTGAGGCATCGTGGCCGAACACCAAACGATACCGGCCCCCCACACGAACATCCATCTCGCAGGAACGCAGGAACATGCCCATCGACTTCGGCGCCCACCACCGCTTGAACAACTCAGGCTTGGTCCACGCCTCGAACACGATGCGCGCCGGAGCATTGAAGGTTCGCGTGACGACGAGCTGACGGTCGGACGTCCGTTCCACAGTCAAGCGGTTCTTCGTCGGTGTAGCCTCACTCTCTCTTCTTGCGCCCATCGACCTTCTCCTTTCGTTTCAGTTCCTCGACTACCTTGTCCAACTCGTCGAAGCGTGCGTCCCAGAGCTGGCGGTACTTCTCGATCCATACCGCCTCTTCCTCCAGCCCGCTTAGGCCGAGCTTGCAGGTCCGCACGCGCCCGACCTTCTCGGTGGCGACGAGCCCCGCTTGCTCCAAGACACCGACGTGCTTCTTCATGCCCGTGAGGGTCATGTGGAACTTTTCGGCTAGCTCCGTGATCGAAGCGTCTCCACGTCCGAGCTGCTCCAGAACGCCGCGTCGGGTGGCGTCCGAGAGCGCGGCGAATGAGGCATCGAGACGGGCTTTCATATACTGAACCATATGGTTCAGTATATGACGCATGGATTGCCGGCATGCAAGGGGAGACCGGCCGCGCTCCGGTGCCGGTCGCCTTCCCCCAGACCGACCCATCTCGCCGCATTAACTCACGATGAGTCTCAACACGCCCTGGGTCGCGCAAACGAAAACGGCGGAGATTTCTCTCCGCCGTTCGAATGCCTGAAAATGGACCTGGATCAGTTGTTTGCGTCGGCGACCGCCGGCTCGCCGGTGCCGCCAGCCGGCTCGCCGGTGCCGCCAGCCGGTTCGCTGGCGACGCTCTCGCTCGGCGCCGCGTTCGCCTCTTCGGCGGCAGTGACGACCGCGTCGTTGCCTTTGTCCGCGGCGTTGCCGTCATCGGCGGGGCTGTCCGCCCGGCCGGCATTGCTCTCATCGGCATTGCCCTGCTCGGCGCTATAGCCCTGCTCCGCACTGCCGCGACCGCGGCGCGGACGCCTCTGCCGGCGCCCGCCGCCATTGTCGGTTGCGGCTTCATTGCGTTCGGCCTGGGCAGCGAGGCCTGCCGGCGAGAAACTGTCGTACACCGGGGCCGGCTCTTCTGATGCTGACCCGCCTTCTGCGGAAGCCTCTGGCTGCGCCTGCGCCTCGCTGCGGCGGTTCTGGTCGAACTGGCCGCCATGTTCGCCGCGTTGGGCCTCCGCGCGTTGGCCCCCATCACGCTGGCCTCCGTCGCGCTGGCCATTCTGGCCGTATTGGCCATAGCCGCCATTGCGGCGGTCGCGGTGCCTGTCGCGGCCACTGTTGTCGCGCCGGTTGTTGTCGCGCCCGTTTTCCTGGTTGAAGCCGGGCTCGGCCGGCGTGCCTTCGATCACCGGCTGCGGCCCGGAGCCGTTCGCGGCGGCCTGCGGCTCGCCGACATTGGTATTGCCGATGGCGTCGAACTCGTCGCGATCCTCGTCGACGTCGTCGTCGAAGTCGTCGCGGTTCTGCTGGGCGTTCTGGATCGGCATCTGCGCCTGGGCGGCGGCAATGATGCGATTGTAGTGTTCGGCGTGCTGGAGATAGTTCTCCGCCATCACCCGGTCGCCGGAGCTTTGCGCGTCACGGGCGAGTGCGGCGTATTTTTCGGCGATCTGCTGAGCCGATCCGCGGATCTTCACGTCCGGGCCGTTGCTCTCATAGTTGCGCGTCAGGGGATTTGGCCCCTTGCGGTTGTTGTTGCCACCGCCGCCATTGTTGTTGCGACCGCGCATGCGCCTGTTCTGCTGTTGTGGCCTCATTCGACTCTCTTCATGTGAAATTTTCTAAAGCTCTTTGCGGACGGTGGCGCTCATGCAGCCAACCGTTTCGCTTTTCCACCGGCGTTCGCCCGCATCGATTGCGTTGGCGCCACGTGCCATCCTGTTCCGGTTACATCACTTGCCGGACGATTCCCGCACGAAGCTTGGGCGTCGTTTGCGCAAGGAGGCAGCTATTTCCAAGGAAAACCGAATCGCTAAGAGCACTGCCTGCTTCGTCTCATCCGGTTAAGCCGGACCCTAGCTGCATTCCCTAATGTTGCCAAGCGTTTTTTCGCACTGCATCAGGGTTCAACGCTCGAACACCAGAACCCTGTCGTTTCCGCCGAGATCGCGACGTGCCTCCGCCAGCCTGTAGCCTGCCGCGGCGAAGATCGCTGTGACCTCGCTTTGCTGCGTGTGGCCGATCTCGACCGCTACCTTGCCTTGCGCTTCAAGAAACCCTTCCGCCTCGCCGGCGATGACCCTGTAGGAGACCAGACCGTCCACCCCGCCATCAAGCGCCCTGCGCGGATCGAAACCGCGGACCTCATCCTGCAGATTTCCAACGTCTTGACTGGGTATATAGGGAGGGTTCGCGGCAATTACATGGTATCGGCCCGAAACATTTTCGAACCAGTTGGAATGCAAGGCTTTGAAGCGCCCTGCGAGGCCCAGATCCTGGGCGTTTCGCGTGGCGGTCGCCAGCGCGCCGGGGGAGACATCGACGCCGGTCGCGGTGGCGGCCGCAACGGCGCTCAGCAGTGCCAGCGCGATGGCGCCGGTCCCGGTGCCGAGATCGAGGATACGGCATTCGCCGAGCCTTTCGGCCGTTGCCGTGGCGAAGGGCAGGATCGCGTCGACCAGCGTCTCGGTATCCGGGCGCGGCTCCAGCGTGTACGGCGACAGCGACAGCCGCAGCCCGTAGAATTCGCGAAAGCCCAGGATGCGGTGCACCGGCTCGCCTGCGACGCGACGTCTCAGGGCCGCCTCGATGGCCGCCAGCGCCGCAGAATCCACAGTTCGGCCCGGCTCCGTGATGGCCTGGATGCGCGTGGTTTCTGAAAAATGCTCGACGATCAGCCTGGAATCGAGCGCTGGATCGGCAATTCCTGCAATGGCGAGCCGTGCCCTCGCCGCGCGCAGCAGCTGCCCGAGCGCGGCTGGCAAAAGATCAGCCATCGACGGCCATGTCGGCGAGCAGTTTCGACTGATGGTCGGCGATCAGCGCGTCGATCACCTCGTCGAGCTCGCCCATCATCACCCGGTCGAGCTTGTAAAGCGTCAGGTTGATGCGATGGTCGGTGACGCGACCTTGCGGGAAATTATAGGTGCGGATGCGTTCCGACCGGTCACCCGAACCAACCTGCGATTTTCGCGACGACGAGCGCTCCTCATCCGCGCGGCTGCGCTCGAGGTCATAGAGCCGCGCCCTCAGGATCTGCATGGCGCGCGCCCGGTTCTGGTGCTGCGACTTCTCCGCCTGCACCACCATGATGCCGGTCGGCAGATGGGTGATGCGCACCGCCGAGTCCGTGGTGTTGACGTGCTGGCCGCCTGAACCCGAGGCGCGCATCGTGTCGATGCGGATGTCTTCCGCGCGGATCTCTATATCGACCTCCTCGGCCTCGGGCAGCACCGCGACTGTGGCCGCCGAGGTATGGATGCGCCCGCCGGCCTCGGTTTCCGGCACGCGCTGCACGCGATGCACGCCCGATTCGAACTTCAGATGCGCGAAAACGCCCTTGCCCGAGACAGAGGCTATGATTTCCTTGTAGCCGCCGACTTCGCCTTCGCTGGCCGACACGACCTCGAAACGCCAGCCGCGCGATGCCGCATAGCGCTCATACATGCGAAACAGATCGCCGGCGAACAAGGCCGCCTCGTCGCCGCCGGTGCCGGCACGGATTTCGAGGATGGCGTTCCTGTCGTCGGCCGCATCCTTGGGCAGAAGCAGGATCTGGATGTCCTTTTGCAGCGCCTCGATCCGCTCCTCGACCTCCGGCAGGTCCGCCTCGGCCAGCGCCCGCATCTCGGCGTCGGTGGCCTTGTCGGCGAGCATCGCTTCGAGGTCGGCCTGCTCCTGCTCGGCGGCACGCAACGCCCTGATCTTGACCACCATTTCCTGGATGTCGGCATATTCCGAGGCCATCTTGACATAGGCGTCGGCCGACGGCCCGGCCGACATCTGCGCTTCGAGCACGTCGAAACGCTTGACGACTTGATCCATGCGGTCGCGGGGCAGGTTGATCATGGGCTTAGAACTTCGATGGAATTCACGTCAGGGTGAGTCGAAAATGGCGAATTTCGAGACCCGAAGCGGAATGTACATTTAGGTATATGAGCACCGGAAGCGCAGAAAATCGACATTTGCAGACCGCCCTCACGTGAATCTAGAGCGGAATGGAGCGGTCGTCGGCAAACGCCTGCAGCAGCGCCCGCATCGGCGTTCCCTGGACGGGCGCCATCAGATTGTCCTTGAAGAAGTCCTCCAGCTCCTGCAGCGGCAGCTCGGTCAGCATTGCCTTGACCGGGCCGATCGAGGCCGGCGACATCGAGATCGAGCGGAAGCCGAGACCGATCAGCGCCATCGCCGAGATCGGCTTGCCGGCCAGCTCGCCGCAGAGCGTCACCGGCGTATGGTTGCGCGCGCCGGCGTCGGCGATCATCTTCAGCACGCGCAGGAACGGCGCAGACAATGTGTCGAACCGGTCGGCAAGCTGCGTGTTGCCGCGATCGACCGCCATGATGAACTGGAAAAGGTCGTTGGAACCGACCGACACGAAGTCGACCGCCTTCATCAGCTCGTCGAGCTGGAACAGCAGCGACGGGACCTCCAGCATCGCGCCGAGCTTGAGGCTGGTCGGCAAATGATGCGCAAAACGCGACAGATGCCTCACTTCGCGGTCGATGATCTCGCGCGCCTGCGCGATCTCCGAGAGCTCGGTCACCATCGGCAGCATCAGCTTCAGCTCGCGCCCGCCGCAGGCCTTGAGCAGCGCGCGGATCTGGGTCCTGAGCAGGCCGGGGCGGTCGAGGGTAAGCCGGATCGCCCGCCAGCCGAGCGCCGGGTTCTCCTCCTGCACAACCCCCTTGAAATAGGGCAGTACCTTGTCGCCGCCGATGTCGATGGTGCGGAAGGTGACCGGCTTGCCGCGCGCGGCATCCAGCACGTCGCGATAGAGCCGCTCCTGCGCCTCGGCGCGCGGGAAGGTTGAAGCCACCATGAACTGCAGTTCGGTGCGGAACAGACCGATGCCGGCCGCTCCCGATTCCGAAAGCTGCGGCAGGTCGACCGCCAGGCCTGCATTCATCAGGAGATCGACCTGGACGCCGTCCTTGGTCACCGACGGCTTGTTGCGCAGCTCGCGGTAGATCTCCTGCCGCCGCGCCCGGAAGCGGACCTTTTCGGCATAGGCCGCCTCGAGATCGGACTGCGGCCGCAGATGGATGGTGCCTTCCTCGCCGTCGACGATGATGGCGTCGCCGTTCTCCGCCATGGAGACGGCGCCCTTGACCTGGCCGGCGACCGGGATGCCCATGGCGCGCGCGACGATGACGACATGGCTGGTCGCCGTGCCGTCCTCCAGCACCAGGCCGCGCAGCTTGTCGCGTGGATAGTCGAGCAGCTCAGCCGCGCCCATCGAGCGGGCGACGATGATGGCGTCCTTGGGCAGCGAGGCCGCGACATCCTCCGGTCCGCGGCCCATGAGCTGGCGCAAGAGCCGGTTGGCGAGATCGTCGAAATCGCTCATCCGCTCGCGCAGATAGGGGTCCGTCATGTGCAGCATGCGCGCGCGCATGTCGCTCTGCACCTTTTCCACCGCCGCTTCCGCCGTCAGGCCGTTGCGGATCGCCTCTTCCAGCCGGCGCACCCAGCCGCGGTCGTTGGCGAACATCCGATAGGCCTCGAGCACCTCGCGATGCTCACCCTCGAAGGCGACGTCGCGGCGCTCGAGCATGTCGTCGATGGACAGCCGCAGCGAACCGAGCGAGCGGTCGAGGCGGCGCACCTCCTCCTCGCTGTCCTCGTTGAACAGATTGGTGACGACGATGCGCGGCTCGTGCAGCACGACATGGCCAAGCCCGACGCCTTCGTTGAAGGAAAGCCCTGTGAAGCTTGCCGGACGGGTGAGGTCCAGTTCGAGCCCCGGCCTGGTCAGGCGGGCGAGATCGCCGGTGGCGATCATCTCGGCGATCACCATCGCCGTCGTTTCCAGCGCCTCTATCTCGTCTTCGCGATATTGGCGCATGGTCTTGTTCTGCACGACCAGGACGCCCAGCGTGCGCCCTGCCCTCAGCACCGGAACGCCGAGAAAGGAATGGTAGATCTCTTCGCCGGTCTCCGGCAGATACTGGAAGGCTGGGTGTTCCTGCGCATTGGAGAGATTGAGCGGCCGCGCGCTGGCGGCGATCGTGCCGACGAGGCCCTGGCCCAGCCTCAACTGCGCCAGGTGGACGGCCTTTGGGTTGAGACCCTCTGTGGCGTAGAGCTCCAGCACCGAATCGGCGCGCAGCACATAGAGCGAGCACACTTCGGCGACCATGTTGGAGGCGATGTCGCGCACGATGCGGTCGAGGCGCTCCTGCGGCTCCAGCGGCTCCTGCATGAGCTCGCGGAGCCGTTTCAGCAGAACGCGCGGGCCACCGGCCGTATCACGCATCGCGGCTTCTTCTCCAATGGGCACTTTGCCCGCCGCAGTTTCTCCCGCGGCCGGCGCTCACGCAACAACTGACTCAGTTCTTGCTATTGCTTATCGAGCCCGTAGACGGAATGCAAAGTACGAACTGCAAGTTCCGTATAGGGACCGTCGATCAGTATCGAGATTTTGATCTCGGACGTCGTGATCGCCCGGATATTGATCGCCTTGTCAGCCAGCGCCTTGAAGGCGGTGGCGGCAACGCCAGCATGGCTTCTCATGCCGATACCGATGACAGAAACCTTCGACATGCCGGCTTCCGACTGCACCACGTCGTAGCCGACATCGGCCTTCAGCCGCTCGAGCACGGCCAGAGCCTTATCGACGTCGCCCGAAGGTACGGTAAAGGTCATGTCGGTGAACTTGCCGTCCTCGGAGATGTTCTGGACGATCATGTCGACATTGATGTTGGCCTCGGCCAGCGGCCCGAAGATGCCGGCGGCGACGCCCGGGCGGTCGCCGACGCGGCGCAGCGAAATCTGCGCCTCGTCCTTGGCATAGGCAATTCCGGTGACGACCTGCTGTTCCACGATCTCTTCCTCGTCGCAAATAAGCGTTCCGGGCGGATTGAGCAAATCCCCCATTCCGGGCGCGTCGGGATCGTCGAATGACGACCGTACAAAGGTACGCACCCTGTGCACCATGGCAAGCTCGACCGACCGCACCTGCAGCACTTTGGCGCCGAGCGAGGCCATTTCGAGCATTTCCTCGAAGGAAATCTTGGCCAGCCGCCGCGCCTTCGGCTCGATGCGCGGGTCGGTCGTGTAGACGCCGTCGACGTCGGTGTAGATATCGCAGCGGTCAGCCTTGACCGCAGCGGCGATCGCCACCGCGCTGGTGTCGGAGCCGCCGCGACCGAGCGTCGCGATGCGGTTGTCCGGCCCGATGCCCTGGAAGCCGGCGATGACAGCTACCTGGCCCTCGCCGAAGCGCTTGATCAGGAAGGCGCCATCGATGTCGAGGATGCGCGCCGCGCCATGGGCGTTGTCGGTCTTGATCGGGATCTGCCAGCCCTGCCAGGAGCGGGCATGCACGCCCATGTTCTGCAACGTGATCGCGAGCAGGCCGGCGGTGACCTGCTCGCCCGAGGCGACGACGGCGTCGTATTCGCGCGCGTCATGCATGGGCGAGGCCTCGCGGGTCCAGGCGACCAGCTCATTGGTCTTGCCGGCCATCGCCGAAACCACCACGGCGACCTCGTGGCCGGCGTCGACCTCGCGTTTGACATGGCGCGCCACATTGCGGATGCGGGCGATGTCGGCGACCGAAGTTCCGCCGAATTTCATCACGATGCGCGCCATGGGAGCGAAATGCCTTTGACTGAAGCCGGCTTGACGCCGGAACGGAACGGAGCGCCCGGCTATGCCGAGCCGCGGAAATGCGCGGCCTCCTTAGCCAAAACATCAAGGCTTCGCAAGCGATGGCGGGGATAAGGGGGACTCTGGCCGCTCTGAGGTCTCCTGACAGATTCCGGCGCCCTTCGTGCGATAAGGCCGAGGCAAACGCATCGCATGGAGGAATTGGTGGCCGAGACCCTGGAAATCGTCAGCTTTCGCCTCAAGCCGCAAGCAGCGGCCGGCTTTGTCGCCAACAACGGCGTTGTCACCGACTGGCTCGCGCGCCAGCCCGGTTTTCTCAGCCGCCATCTCGGCAGGCGCGAGGACGGAAGCTGGGTCGATGTCGTGCGCTGGCAGAACCGCGAGCAGGCTCTCGCCGCCGCCGGGCGCGTCATGGCCGAGATCGGCGATTGCGAGGCGATGCAGGCGATCGAGCTGGCCAGCGTCGAGATGGGGCATGCCGCGGTCGCGCTGTCGAGGTTCGAGCCTTCTGGCCATTGAGCGGTTTCAGCGCAGCGCGATGGTCGTCCAAAGACCTGGATAGTCGACAACGAAGCCGGACGGCGCGACCTCAAGCACCTCGTCGTAACCGAATGCTGGCGCGGCATAGGCATAGCGGGTGTCGTCGAGGCGGCGGTAGGTCTGGTCGAGACGCTCAAGCTTCAGCTCGGGAAAGGCCAGATAGGCCGCGGGAGCAGGCGTCGCAATGCCAGGCCTGAGGCCGAGGCGCCGGATCGGCAGAAGGTTCGTGGCGGGTGTGAAACCAAGGTCGAGGTCGACAAGGCCGGCCACATGTGTCTGCTTCTTGCCGTTGAGCGCCCAGCCGCCGTCAAGCCACTCGAAACGATAATCCAGCGTGTCGCCGCCGAAAAGCCCCGCCACGCGCGCGGTACGGGCCAGCCATCCGGCATCGCAGTCGATCTCATAGGAGAGGCCGCACGGCGCGCCTTCCTGCAGGAACGCCGCCTGTCCCTTCAGGCTCCAGCCGTCCCCCGCCCTGGAAAGCGAACATGAATCATGCCCTTCCTGGTCAAGCCGGCGCCAGAGGATCGAGGCTATGGTTGGCATTGTCATGCTCCGGTTGATGTCTTTCCTTCGCTCGCAAGGCGGTTCTGTTTCATCGCTGGAGCTATCAAGCCGCCACGTGCTGACAAACAGCGGACGGTTCGGGAAAAGCTTGGCTGTCCGGCCTCCTTCCTGCCGGCGATGGAAAAAACCTGCCTTGACTTTCTCCACCGGGGACCCGACTTCCTAACGTTCCCCGACTTCCCAGGTTTCGAGGAGACCCGCTTCATGCCAGAGCCCCGCCGATCGACCATAGATGCCGGAGAAGTCGAGCGCTTTTCCGCCCTTGCCGCCGAATGGTGGAACCCGAACGGCAAGTTCCGGCCGCTGCACAAGTTCAACCCGGTGCGGCTTGCCTATATCCGCGACCAGGTGGCAAGCCGCTTCGGCCGCGATCCGCGCGCGGCCAGGCCCTTCGAGGGTTTGCGCTTCCTCGACATCGGCTGCGGCGGCGGGCTTTTGTGCGAACCGATGGCGCGGCTTGGCGCCGAGGTGGTCGGCGCCGACGCCTCGGCCACCAACATCGAGGTCGCCAGGCTGCACGCAGCGGAGGCCGGCGTCAGCATCGACTATCGCGCCACAACGGCCGAGGCGCTGGCCGACGCCGGTGAGACCTTCGACGTCATCCTCAATATGGAGGTGGTCGAGCATGTCGCCGATGTCGATCTGTTCGTCGCCAAGTGCAGCGAGATGGTCCGGCCTGGCGGCATCATGTTCGTGGCCACCATCAACCGCACGCTGAAGGCGCTCGGCCTTGCCATCATCGGCGCCGAATATGTGCTGCGCTGGCTGCCGCGCGGCACGCATCAGTTTGGCAAGCTGGTGCGGCCTGAGGAACTGGCAAAGGCGCTTGGCGCGGCGGGCCTCAAGATCATCGACCGCACCGGCGTGATCTACCATCCGCTGGCCGACCGCTGGCAGAAGTCCAAGGACATGGACGTCAACTACATGGTGCTGGCCGAGAAGGCTTCGGTCTGACTGGCCGCGCCGCCGCGTTCGTCCTCATGCTGCTTGCGTCTGCAGCCTCGCGCGTGGCTGGCTCTGAGCCTTGGTGGTGATGAACACACCGGCGGTGATGATGGCGGCGCCCAGCCAGGTCAGCAGCTGATAGTGCTCGCCGAGGAAGATCGTGCCGGCGAAGAGCCCGACGGCCGCCGCCACATAGCCGATCTGGCTGAGATAGACCGGGCCGCCGACCGCCTGCAGTCGGAAGAAGAAGGCAAACATTGCCGAAGCCGAGGCGACCTGGCCCGCGACCACCAGCGGCACGCCGCTGAGCGGAGCAAAGGCTCGCCAGCCGAAAAGCGTCAGGATGCCGAGGAGAAGCAAGGTCGCCGACGCCAGATGGCTGCCGACTGCGAGCTCGATCGGGCCTGTTTCCTTTGGCCAGTCGACGGTGCGGTAGATGTTGCCGGCGGCGAGGCTGACCGGGATCAGCAGCCCGATCGCCACCCAGAAATAATCGGCCGGCTGGCCGGCCTCGCCGCGCGTGAGCGCGACCATCGCGGCGCCGACAAAACCGACGGCAATGCCGACGACGCCGAGCAGGTTGGGACGCCGCACGCCGAGCAGGATCGAGAACACCAGCGTGATGACCGGCGACAGCGTGAACATGATGCCCGTATATCCCGCGCCGAGATGCGGAATGGCCGAGAACATCAAGAGATTGGGAAACGCATAGGATACCGCCGCGGTGACGAAGAAATAGCGCAGCTTGTGCGCCGTCAGCCGGATGCGCTGGCCAAGCAGCAGAAGCGCGATCAGCAACACGCCGCCCGCGCCAAGCGAGATGACGAAAGCCCAGACCATGGCCGGCACGCCGGCGCCGGTCGCAAGCTTGCCGAAGGGCAGCGTCATGCCGAGCAATCCGCCGGTGACGATCAGAAGGCCGAATGCCGAATCCCAGACAACTTTCATCGGATGGTTCCATGCTTCTATCGGCTATCGGCGCTTGGCCGTTAGCTTATCTTGAGGTAAGATAACGTAAAGATTCTTGATGTCAAGATACTTTATGGTGAAACACATGGATCGCGCAGGCAAGGCCATCGAACAGTGGCGGAAAGAGCGGCCGGATCTCGACGTGTCGCCGATGGGAGTGATCGGCCGGCTGAATGAAGCCTCCTCGCTAATCGCGCGCGATCGCCTGGCCCCGGTCTTCGCCCGCTTCGGCCTGCAGCATGGTGAATTCGACGTGCTGGCGACGCTGCGCCGCTCCGGCAAGCCATACGCGCTGACGCCAACCGATCTCTATGAAGCGACGATGGTCACCTCCGGCGCCATGACCGCCCGGCTCGACCGCCTGGAAAAGGCCGGCCTGATCCGGCGCGCCCCGCACCCGAGCGACCGGCGAGGCGTTGTGGTGCAACTGACGGAAAAGGGCCTCGCGCTCGTCGACGAAGCGCTTGCCGCCCACGTCGCCAACGAGCACGAAATCCTCGCAGGGTTGACGCGCGAGGAGCGGGAAACGCTGGCAAAATTGCTGGAAAAGTTGATCGGAAGCCTGGGCTAACCGCGGTTCAGTTCCGATCCTCCGGAAAGCTCGGGATCGGCATGAATTCGACGCCGTCCTCGGCGAGACCCTTGGCCTCCTCGGGCGTCGCCTCGCCATAGATGCCGCGCGGATCGGTCTCGCCGAAGTGGATCTTGCGCGCTTCCTCGGCGAACTTGTCGCCGACATAATCGGCGTTCTCGCGCACCTTGTCGGCGAGCGCCTTGAGCTGCGCCAGCGCCTGCTTTTGCGCCTCGCCCATGGCAAGCGCTACCTTTTCCTGGTTGCGCGAGGTCGAGACGGCCGGCGCCATCAGCGCCTTTTCTATCTTGCGCGAGCCGCAGGTCGGGCAGTCGACGAAACCGCGCTTCTTCTGCTTGTCGAAATCGCTATTGCTGCGAAACCAGCCTTCGAATTCGTGCTCGCGCTCACAGATAAGCGAAAAACGGATCACGAGGCTGCACCCCTGAGGCGCGGCGCCTCGCCCTCGCCGGCATTGACGGTGAAGTCCCGCGCGTTCTTCAGATTGGGGACCTTGCGGCGCGCCGCTGAAGACTGCGCCGGATCGATCTCGGCGACGATCACGCCCGGCTCGGCATGCGCGGCCTCGGCGACGACACGCCCCCACGGATCGACGATCAGCGAGTGGCCATAGGTCTCGCGGCCATCCTCATGCACGCCGCCTTGCGCGGCGGCGATGACATAGGCGCCGTTCTCGATCGCGCGCGACCGGAGTAGCACATGCCAGTGCGCCTCGCCGGTCTGCCGGGTGAAGGCGGCAGGCACCGAAAGCACCTCTGCCCCTGCCAGCGCCTCGGCGCGGAACAATTGTGGGAAGCGCAGGTCGTAGCAGATGGCAAAGCCCAGTTTTGTGCCGCCGATTGCGGTGACCACGGCCTCGGTGCCCGGTTCGTAGGCGGCGGATTCGCGCCAGCTTTCGCCATTGTCGAGATCGACGTCGAACATATGGATCTTGTCGTAGCTGGCTATCGAGGCGCCGTCAGGCGCAAACAGGAACGCGCGGTTGGCCAGCTTGCCGTCGGCGCGACGGATGGCTGTCGAGCCGACATGGACGTAGATGCCAAGCTCCTTCGCCAACTTGCCGGCTGTCGAAACGACAATGTCCTTGTCCTCGGTGGTGAAGGCGGCGGCGCCCGCTTCCTTGTCGCGCACGAGCGCGCCGGTCATCTCCGGCGTCTGGACATAGGTGGCGCCCCGGTGTGCCGCCTCGCGCACCAGCCTTTCCATGTCGGCAGCGTTGCGCTCCGGGCTGGTCCCCGAACGCATCTGCACCGCAGCCGCCTTGAAAACGCCCATGATCAAGCCCTCGCGCCGTTGGCAAGCAGCACGTCCAGCCGGCCCTGCGACTCCAATTCATGGAGGTCGTCGCAGCCGCCGACATGCGTGTCGCCGATGAATATCTGCGGAAAGGTGGTTCGCCCATGCGCCCGGGAAATCATTTCCTGGCGCAGCTCCGGCGAGAACGACGCGTCATGCTCAGTATAGGTCACACCCTTGCGCTCGAGGAGCCGCTTGGCGGCCGTGCAGTAGCCGCACATCATCCGGGTGTAGATCGTCACATCGACCATAGGTCTGTAATCCAGCTTGTGCACGTCGCCCACTGGTTGTGTGAAAGCGACCTGCACCAAAAACAACACTTACGTTTCTATATAGTCGCGGACTCATCGGCCCGAAAGTCCCCCGGCAAGACCCGGGCGAAGGTCAGCACGTCGACCGCCCCGGCGCCGCCCTTCTTCAGCGCCTTGGCCACCGCACGCACGGTGGCGCCGGTGGTGAAGACGTCATCGACGACGAGCACCCTGCGGCCGGCGATCTCGATCTCGGCCTCAGGCGGGACGCGGAAAGCGGCGCGCACATTCTCCTCGCGCTCGTGCCGCTCCAGCCCGACCTGCTGGCGGGTGAGCTTGACGCGCCGCACCGCCGCCGGCGAGAAAGGCAGACCGCTCAGCTTCGATACCGACCGCGCCAGCTCCGCCGACTGGTTGAATTGCCTGCGCAGGAAGCGCCGCCAGTGCAGCGGCACGGGCACCACCACGTCGGCTTCGGCGATCAGCTCCGCGCCGGCGCGCGTCATCCAGCGCGCCATCCAGGGCGCGAGATCCGTGCGATCCTGGTATTTCAGCCCTTGCACCATCTGGCGCGCGACCCCGGAATAGACGACAGCTGCCCGCGCCCGCTCGAAGGGCGGAGGATCGGCGATCGCCTCGGCTGAGAGAAAACCCTCGCCCATGTCGTGGGTGAAGGGCGTGCCCATGACCGGGCACCAGGGCTTCTCCAGCAGCCGAAGCTTCGGCCAGCAGGCGCCGCACAGCACGCCGGGCTGCGAGACGTGACGGCGGCAGCCGGCACAAACCGGTGGAAACAAAAGGCGCGCCGGCCAGCCGAGCGCCTGACGCGCCATGTCCCTGACCGCGATGGTCTTGATCTTGTGCAGCGGATCGGCCACGTGATGGAAACCCCCGCGCCACCATAACACCGGTCCGGCATGAGCGGACAACAGGAATAGTCCATTGCAGCCCTTGATCGACACGGAGCTCTGGCTTGCGCACAAGCGCCGGGCGCTCGCGCACCCGGTCGACGGCGCCGATTTCCTGATGCGGCGGGCAGCGGAGGACCTTGCCGACCGGCTGGCCGCGGTCGAGCGCAGGTTCGGCAAGGCGGCAGCGCTGTTTTGCCAGACACCGGCGGCAGCCCAAGTGCTCGCCGGTAGCGGCAAGGTGGCCGACATTTTCCGCGTGGAGATGGATGATGCCTTCCTTGCCGGTGAAGCTGGCGTCGTCGCTCCGGCCGAAACCGTGCCGTTCGAAGCCGAAAGCCTTGATCTCATCGTCTCGCTGCTGTCGCTGCAGGCGATGAACGACATTCCGGGCGTGCTGGCGCAGATCCGTCGCGCGCTGAGGCCCGACGGTCTGTTCCTCGGCGCGCTGGCCGGCGCCGGCACGCTTGCGGAGATGCGCGAAAGCCTGCTTGCCGCCGAGACGGAGCTTCATGGCGGCGCCAGCCCCCGCGTCCTGCCGTTCACCGATGTGCGAGACGCCGGCGCGCTGCTGCAGCGTGCCGGCCTGGCGCTGCCGGTCGCCGACGTCGAGACGGTCACGGTGCGCTACGATTCGCTGTTCGGCCTTGCCGCCGATCTGCGCGCCATGGGCGAGACCAGCCCGCTTTTCGACCGCAGCCGGCGACCGGCCACCAGGCGGCTGTTTGCCCGTGCCGCCGAGATTTATGCCGAACGGTTTTCAGACCCGGACGGCCGCGTCCGGGCGAGCTTTTCGATCGTGTGGATGTCCGGCTGGGCGCCCGACGCCTCGCAGCAGAAGCCGCTCAGACCCGGCTCGGCCAAGGTCTCGCTGAAGACGATTCTGGAAAACCCGAAGGAGCACTGATCGCGCTGTTGCGATCAATGCGCAAAGGCGTTGGCAAGTCTGCTTGCGTTGTCGGAGAACAGCCATTGGATCGCGTCCGCGGCCTTGCCGACGCCGCCGATGATCGCAAGCGACAGCACGGCGGCGATCAAACCATATTCGATGGCCGTGGCGCCCGAGTCATCCCTTATGAATTGCTGCAGCAGGTTTTTCATGGTCATCGATCCCTCTTGTCGGGAACCATAGAGCCTACCCGTTAAGAAAGGTTAACGGCAAAAGCTTAACGGCGGGTGAAACGGCCGCTTCTCACTGAATTTATTAACCAATTAGCAATCCCCATAGCGGCTGCCGTCATTGCGGATCACGCAGATGGAACTCGGCAGTGGCTGCAGCACGCTTCGCCGCAGCGTGTAGGTGTTGCGGTGGCCGATCGAGCCGGTGCTTGTCATGTCGAGCCCGCTGGCCAAACCGCCACGCGCGCCCTGCGAGCGCGTCTGGCTGTCGAGGAGAGGCGTCGCGATCAGCGCCAGCGCCACCGCGGCCGACCCGAAAAGCAAGGCGATCCGCAAAACGCCCATGCCGGCATCGGCGGCGCGGAACGTGCGGTCGGGCCGGATCGAGTCCCAGTCTCTCTCGAGGCTCATGGAATGGCTCCAAACAAAATCGGCATGCCGCCGCGCGGGACGACTTCGCCTCAGTCTTCCATGTCGAGATAAATCTTCCATTAACGCTGCCTAAAACAGGCGGCAGGTTGATGGTTACAAAAGATCGATGAGGAACTGGATCAGCGGCGCGTCCGCTGGCGGCATCGGGTAGTCGCGCATCTGCCGTGGCCTGACCCATTTCAGCCCTTGCCCTTCCTTCGGCTCCGCGATGCCGCGAAACCGCCGGCAGATATAAAGCGGCATCAGCAGGTGGAAATCATCATAGCTGTGGCTGGCGAAGGTGAGCGGCGCGAGGCAAGGTATCTCGGTCTCGATGCCGAGCTCTTCGTGCAGCTCGCGGACCAGGCATTCCTCTGGCGTCTCGCCGGGCTCGACCTTGCCGCCTGGAAACTCCCAAAGGCCGGCGAGCTGCTTGCCCTCGGGGCGCTGCGCCAGGAGCACGCGCCGGTCGGCGTCGACCAGCGCGCAGGCCGCGACGAGGAGCAGGCGCTTTCCGGTTGGCTTGATCCCGCTCATGCGCCCGGCGGCCGGCGATAGTGGTAGCGGTAGACTTCCTCGAAGTCGAGCGACCGGTAGAGCGACAGCGCCGCAACATTGCCGGCCTCGACCTGCAGCCAGGCTTCGCGCGCGCCGCGCAGCCGCGCCCACTTCAGCGCCGATAGGATGAGGTTGCGGCCATGGCCCTTCTTGCGCGCCGACTTTTTGGTGGCGACCTCGAACAGTCCGGCGAGATCACCGTCATGCACGCAGATCAGCGTCGCCACCGGCTCATTGCCGTCTTCGAGCGCAAACAGCCCCGCTTCCGGCTGGATGGCGCCGATGACCTCCGACAGGCCGGGACGCAGCGAGACGTCCGAGCCGTTCGTCTTGATCGCCGCGCCGATGAAGCGGCTGATGTCCTTCAAAGGAATCTGGTCCATGGCCGCGTCGAGTTGCGCTTCCTTGAGCGGCAGCCGCATCACCAGCGATTCGTCGAACCGGTTCCAGCCCGCCTCGTCGAGATGCTTCGACAGCACCTGCCCCGAAAGCGGCGACATGCGAAAGGTCAGCGGCCTGCCATAGGCGTCGAAGCGGCGACTGGCGCGCGCGATGCGTTCGGCGATGTGCTGGATGTCGCCCGGATCGAGCGGATTGACCGAGTTCAAGCGTTTTGCCGGATGGCCGGCCGTCAGCCGCACCACCCATGTCCCGTCATAGTGGACGGCCGCTGCCGGCCAGGCACGAAAGCCCGCCGCCTCGTAACGGCGCACGACCGCGAGCATGCTTGCCGGATGCTTCGACACTGGCGCCATCAGCTCCGATAGTCGCCATTGATGGCGACATATTCCTTGGTGAGGTCGCAGGTCCACACCGTCGCCTTGCCGCGGCCGATGCCGATGTCGGCGCGGATGCGGATGTCGTCCCGCCTCATGTAGGCCGAGGTCGCTTCTTCCGAGTAGGCCGGATCGCGCTCGCCCTCATGCGCCAGACGGTTGTCGCCAAACCAGATCGACAGCCGGTCACGGTCGGCCGGCTCGCCCGCCTTGCCGACGGCCATCACGACGCGGCCCCAATTGGCGTCCTCACCGGCCACGGCCGTCTTGACCAGCGGCGAGTTGGCGATCGAAAGCGCGATGCGCTTGGCCGAACGGGCGGACTTGGCGCCGGTGACGGTGACCTCGACCTGCTTGCGCGCGCCCTCGCCGTCACGCACCACCTGCAGCGCCAGGGACTTCAGCACCTTGCCGAGCGCGCGGCGGAAAGCGCCAAGCCGGGGGTCCTTGGGATCGCTGATTGCCGGAGCGCCGCGCGAGGCGGCCTTGCCGGTCGCGAAGAAGAGCAGCGTGTCGCTGGTCGAGGTGTCGCTGTCGACGGTGACGGCGTTGAAGGTTTTGGCCGTGCCGCGCGACAACAGATCCTGAAGCACGGGTGCCGCGATCGGCGCATCGGTGGCGATGAAGGAGAGCATCGTCGCCATGTCGGGCGCGATCATGCCGGCGCCCTTGGCGATGCCGTTGATGGTCACGTCGGCGTCGCCAAGCTTGACCATCTGGGTTGCCACCTTCGGATAGGTGTCCGTGGTCATGATGGCCTTCGCCGCCTCGGTCCACAGGTCCGGCTTGCCATCCTTCACCAGCCCGGCAAGCAGGTGGCTGAATCTGTTGGTGTCGAGCGGCTCGCCGATGACCCCGGTCGAGGCCAGGAACACCTCGCTCTCGGAACATCCGGCGGCCTTCGCCGCCGCCTCGCCCGTCAGCGCGGTCGAAGCCTTGCCCTTCTTGCCGGTGAAAGCGTTGGCATTGCCGGAATTGACCACCAGCACGCGCGCCTTGCCGGCGGGCAGGTTCTGGCGGCAGTAATCGACCGGCGCCGAGGGGCATTTCGACTTGGTGAAGACGCCGGCGACGGCCGTGCCCGGATCGAAGACCATGGCGAGCAGGTCGGTACGGTTCTTGTACTTGATCCCGGCCTCGGCGGTGGCGATGCGCACGCCCTCGATGACCGGCATCTTGGGATATTTCTTCGGCGCGAGCGGCGAAATCGTTGCGGACATGGGTACCCCGGAGCGGCAGGAACGCGAAAGGAAGGCCGGTTTGCCCGATAGCGCGCGCTGGCGCAAGAGTGTTCTGGCCCCGCTTCGCGGGCGTCGCGGAGGCGTTGCAACTCAAAACGGTCCGTTTCGTTTCAGCCTCGGACTCAATATGATCGGCAAAGAGATTCATCGGCTAAGGACGCAGAAAATGGGCGAAGTCGCCGCCCCGGGGCGCAAATCGATCGGCGCGAAGCGAAACCCGGAAAGCGCCGATGCCATCCTCGACGCCGCCGAAGCGGTGCTGCGCGAGGCCGGCTATTCCGGCTTCTCGATCGAGGCCGTCGCGCGGCGAGCGCGGGCCGGAAAGCCGACCATTTATCGCTGGTGGCCGAGCAAAGCGGCGCTCCTGATCGAGGTCTATCAGCGGCAAAAACGCGTCGAGACGCCCGACACCGGCAGGCTCGAGGATGATCTTGCCGGCTTCCTTGTGAACCTATTCGCGCACTGGCGCGACACTTCGTCCGGTAACGTCTTCCGGTCGCTGGTCGCCGAAGCGCAGTCCGACGAGGCCGCCGCGGCGGCGCTTGCCGACTATGCAAAGGGGCGGCGCAGCCATACCGGCCGGATGGTTGAACGCGCCAAGGCGCGTGGCGAGGTGGCGGCGGACGTCGATGCCGGGATCGTGGCCGACCTGATCGCCTCCTTCGCGTGGCGGCACCTTTTGACCAACCGCCTCGATGAAGACGAGGCGACGATCCGGACCGCTGTCCGCTACGTGGTGCAAGGCATAACGGCCGCCTAATGCACGTCGCCCCAAAAGCGCAGGGGAGAACGACATACATCAAAACAAAGACTTAAACGCGAAAGGGCGCCCGAAGGCGCCCTTTGCAACATATTCTGGCCTGTGCCGGATTACTTGCCGTTTTCCATCGTGTCGACCGCCGCCTTCAGCTTGGCGTCCGGGATCTCGACCTTGGCCGCACCACGCAATTCCTTGACCATGGCGAAGTACTTGTCGCGGATCACCGCCTGCTTGGCCTGGTCCTTGACGTCGTCGAAGGCCGGCGGCTGCTTGGCGCGCTTGTCCTCGACCTTGATGACGTGCCAGCCGAACTGCGACTGCACCGGCTCCTTGGAGTACTTGCCGACATCCAGCGCGAACGCCGCCTTGTCGAACTCCGGCACCATCTGTCCCGGGCCGAACCAGCCGAGGTCGCCACCGTTCGACTTGCCGCTTGGGTCGCTGGTGTGCTCGTTGGCGAGCTTCTGGAAATCGGCGCCACCGTCGAGCTGCTTGATGATCGCCTCGGCCTCTTCCTTCGTCTTCACGAGGATGTGACGGGCATGGACTTCGTTGACCGGCGGCGTGTTGGCGATTTCGTGGTCGTAGCGAGCGCGGACATCGGCGTCCGTCACCTTGTTGACGACCTCCTTCTCGACCACTTCGCCGTGCAGAGCGCGCTGCTGCAGGAACGCCATGCGGCGCTGGAAATCGGCGTTCTTGTCGAGGCCGCTGTCGATCGCCTTCTTGGCCATGACGCGGATTTCGATGGCCGCCGAAAGGGCGGCGGCGCGGCGCTGTTCCGGCGGCAGCTGGGCGAACTGCTGCGACAGCTCGCCTTCGGCGAGGGCGAGGTCAGCCTCGGTCAGCTTCTCGCCGTTGATGGTGGCGACCACGGCGTTCGGATCGACCGGAGCAGCGGCGGGCGCCGCGGCGTCCGGCTGGGCGGGCTTGGTTTCCTGCGCCATCAGCGGCGACAGCGAAAGAGCCGAAAGCCCGAAGGCCAGGCCAAGGCTGGCGAGCGACGCGCGGCGGAACAACAGGGACATCAAGATAAACTCCAATGGGGATTGCCAATAAGGATCGCTTGAGCGGAAGGTTCCAGATCAGTCCGATTGTGGCGGAATTTGGCGCTGCCCATAGGGCTAACGCGGCGTTGACATCGATTGAGCCCCCTCTTATCTGTCCAACGACTTGGCGTCCAGAACCGTTTTCCGGGCGCTTTTTGCGTTTGTCCGCATTCACGCGGATTTGATGGGCCCGCCAGGCGTCCGTCGCAAACGGCTAAAATTGCTATCGAAAGGGCCATTGGATGGTCAGTCTCGGCGCTCTCGCGCGTAAGGTTTTCGGCTCCTCCAACGACCGCCGAGTCAAGGCGACCAGGCCCCGGGTCGAGGCCATCAACGCCATGGAAAACGAGATGCGGGCGCTCTCGGATGCCGAGCTTGCCGGCCGCACGGAAAAATTCCGTCAGGATCTCGCTAACGGCGCCTCGCTCGACGACCTGCTGATTCCGGCCTTCGCCACCGTGCGCGAGGCGGCCCGCCGCGTTCTGGGCATGCGCCCCTTTGACGTTCAATTGATCGGCGGCATGGTGCTGCACAATGGCGGCATCGCCGAAATGCGCACCGGCGAGGGCAAGACGCTGGTCGCCACCTTGCCGGTCTATCTCAATGCGCTCGCCGGCAAGGGCGTCCATGTCGTCACTGTCAACGACTATCTCGCCAAGCGCGACGCCGAATGGATGGGCCGCATCTACAAGTTCCTTGGCCTGACCGTCGGCATCATCGTGCACGGCCTCTCCGACGACGAGCGCCGCGAGGCCTACGCCTGCGACGTCACCTACGCCACCAACAACGAGCTCGGCTTCGACTATCTGCGCGACAACATGAAATACGAGCGCTCGCAGATGGTGCAGCGCGGCCACGCCTACGCCATCGTCGACGAGGTCGACTCCATCCTGGTGGACGAGGCGCGCACGCCTCTGATCATTTCCGGTCCGCTCGAGGACCGTTCGGAGATGTACAACACCATCGACGCCTTCATGCTGAAGCTCGGCCCGGCCGATTATGAGGTCGACGAGAAGCAGAAGACCACGATCTTCACCGAGGACGGCACCGAGAGGCTGGAGAACATGCTGCGCGACGCCGGCCTCTTGAAGGGCGAGTCGCTTTACGACGTCGAGAACGTCGCCATCGTCCACCACGTCAACAACGCGCTCAAGGCGCACCTCCTGTTCCAGAAGGACAGGGACTACATCGTGCGCAACGGCGAGATTGTCATCATCGACGAGTTCACCGGCCGCATGATGCCCGGCCGCCGCTATTCGGAAGGCCTGCACCAGGCGCTCGAGGCCAAGGAGCATGTGACGATCCAGCCTGAGAACCAGACGTTGGCCTCCGTCACCTTCCAGAACTATTTCCGCCTCTACAAGAAGCTCGCCGGCATGACCGGCACGGCGCTGACCGAGGCCGAGGAATTCGCCAACATCTACAATCTCGAGGTCACCGAGATCCCGACCAACCTGCCGGTCGTCCGCAAGGACGAGGACGACGAGGTCTACCGGACGGTGGACGAGAAGTACAAGGCGATCGTCAAAGAGATCAAGGAAGCGCGCGACAAGGGCCAGCCGATCCTGGTCGGCACCACCTCGATCGAGAAGTCCGAGCAGCTGGCCGAACGCCTGCGCAAGGACGGTTTCAAGAATTTCGAGGTGCTGAACGCCCGCCACCACGAGCGCGAGGCGGCCATCGTCGCCCAGGCCGGCAAGCCTGGCGCCATCACCATCGCCACCAACATGGCCGGCCGCGGCACCGACATCCAGCTTGGCGGCAACGCCGACATGCGCATTGCCGAGGAGCTGGCAGACATGCCGGACGGGCCGGAACGCGAGGCACGGGAAAAGCAGATCCGCGACGACGTCGCGCAGTTGAAGGAGAAGGCGCTCGCCGCCGGCGGCCTCTACGTCCTGGCCACCGAACGCCATGAATCGCGCCGCATCGACAACCAGCTTCGCGGACGCTCCGGCCGCCAGGGCGACCCGGGCCGCTCGAAATTCTTCCTGTCGCTGCAGGACGACCTGATGCGCATCTTCGGCTCCGAGCGCATGGACGGCATGCTGCAGAAGCTCGGCCTCAAGGAAGACGAGGCGATCATCCACCCGTGGATCAACAAGGCGCTGGAAAAGGCGCAGAAGAAGGTCGAGGCGCGCAACTTCGACATCCGCAAGAACCTCCTGAAGTATGACGACGTCTCGAACGACCAGCGCAAGGTGGTGTTCGAGCAGCGCATCGAGCTGATGGATGGCGAAGGGCTGTCCGAGACGGTCACCGAGATGCGCGAGGGCGTCATCGAGGAAATCGTCGCCAAGAACATCCCCGAAAACGCCTATGCCGAGCAGTGGAACGTCGCAGGGCTGAAGGAGGAAGTGGCGCAGTATCTCAATCTCGACCTGCCGGTCGAGGAGTGGGTCAAGGAAGAAGGCATCGCCGAGGACGATATCCGCGAACGCATTTCCGCCGCAGCCGAGGCAGCCGCCAAGGAACGCGCCGAGCGCTTCGGCCCCGATGTGATGAGCTATGTCGAGCGTTCGGTGGTGCTGCAGACGCTTGACCATCTGTGGCGCGAGCACATCGTCAACCTCGACCACCTGCGCTCGGTCGTCGGCTTCCGCGGCTATGCCCAGCGCGACCCGCTGCAGGAATACAAGGGCGAGGCGTTCGAGCTGTTCCAGGGCATGCTCGGCAACCTGCGCCAGGCCGTCACCGCGCAGCTGATGCGCGTCGAGCTAGTCCGCCAGGCGGCGGAAGCGCCGCCGCCGGCTGCGCCCGACATGTTCGGCAGCCATATCGACGGCACCACCGGCGAGGACGATTTCCAGGGCGGCGAGACCGCGCTGCTGGTCCGCCAAGATCAGCACGCCATCGTTGCGCCGGAAAATCGCGACCCGAAGAACCCGGCGACCTGGGGCAAGGTCGGCCGCAACGAGGCCTGCCCCTGCGGCTCCGGCAAGAAGTACAAGCACTGCCACGGCGCATTCGCTTGAGGCTCTTTCCCTTCTCCCCGTTCAACGGGGAGAAGGTGGCCCGCAGGGCCGGATAAGGGGCAGCGCAGACTTTCGCCGTCTGCCTGGTAGACCAACCTCACAACAATCCCGACGCTCGCGCCGCGGCCGTCGCCTCGCCGCGCGAGACGGCTTCCAGCTTCTCCAGCACCGCCGAGACATGGTGATCGACCGTCTTCGGCGAGATCGTCAGCTGCGCTGCGATCTTCTTGTTGGAGAAGCCGCGCTCGATCAGTTGCAGGACCTCCATCTGGCGCTGGGTCAGTCCGGCAAGGTTGGCGCGCGTTGCCTGCCTTGGTCCTCGCGCGATATGGCTGACGCCGCTTTGCCGCATCACGCCGCGCACATGCTGCGCCACCGGCCTCGCGCCAAGCCCTTCAAGAATGTCGAGCGCCTCGCGCAGCGCCGCCTCATCGCCTTGCAGCAGCGCGAGCGCGCGCTCGAAGGGAGCGTCCGCCCCTGCCCAGAACGCCGCGGCGCCGCGCCAGTCGCCGGCAAGCAGGAGGCGATGCGGCTCGGCCATGCCGCCGGTCTCGCCGGGATCGCAGTCGGGTGACAGCAGTTGCCGCCAGGTCGCAAGCTCGCCGAACACCGCGCGCGTCGGCCACAGGCTCTCGGCAAGATCGATCAGGCGCAACGCTTCGTCCCTGTCGCCTTGTCCGAGCCATGCAAGCTCGGCCATCACGGATGCGTAAGGCACCAGCCGCTGCAGCTCCATGCCCTTGTCCAGGAAGCGTCTCATCTCATCCAGCACCGGCTCGGCCGATGGATCGCCGCGCCGGATGCGCAGCCTCGCCAGCGCCACCAGCGAGGGGTAGCGCACGAGGGCGGTCGTTGCCTCGTCGTCGATGACGTCATGCGCCACCGCCGCCGCGTCGTTCCACAGGCCGCGCCGCAGCAGCAGCTGCGCCTGCACGCCGCGCATGTAGTCGCGCCAGGTGGCGAGATCGTTCTCGACGCAATAGGCGATGCCGCGTTCGAGGAAGGCCTCCGCCTCGGCGAGACCGAACCGGTTCATCTCGACGCAGGCGCAATTGGTGAAGGCGCGCGCCGCATGCTCCTGGAAATTCCCCGCAAGGGCGATTCCCAGGCTGCGGGCGAGATCGCGCCGCCCCTTTGCTAAATCCAGCCATTGCCCGGCGGCGCCGACATTGTTGAGCGCGTGGCAGAAGATGTCCGGACGGTTCAGGCGCTCCGCCAGCTCGGCGGCCTTGCCGCCCAGCAAGAGCGTCTCGTCGAGCCTTTCGGCCAGCATCGCCAATTGCGAAAGGTTGGAATAGGCCATGGCAAGCTCGGGACTGTCGGGCGCCGTTTCCAGAAGTTCGACGGCCTGCGCGCCGAACCGGTCCGCCGCCGCGCGGTCGCCGAGCAGATAGGCGAAGCGCGACAGGCATCTGAGGCTGTCGCCTTCCTTCAGCCTGTCGCCCAGAGCCTGCCACAGCCGGCGCGCCTCGCCCTGCGCCTCCATGGCCGCGTCGATGCGGCCGATGAGATGGCATTCGAAGGCATGGCCTTCATGCAGCGCCGCCTGGCTTTCCATCGGCAGGCCATCGCAATACCGCAAGGCGACCTCGTAGTGGCCGGCGGCGTCGCGATGCGCACCGACGCGCGAGGCTTCGCGCGCGGCGAGCGGCGCAAGCTCGCGCACGGCCTCCAGGTTCTGCGCCTCGACCGCATGATGCACCAGCCTCGCTGTGGCGACATCCGGATTTTCCTGCAGCGCTGCCAGTGCGCGCTGATTGTACTCGCGCCGTCTGCTTGGCGTCAGCGCCATCTCGATGGCGCGGCGCGCGATCTCGTGCCGGAAAGCGTAGCCGTCGCCGAAATCCTCGAGCAGGCCCTGGCTGACGCATTCGGCGAGCTGGCCGGCAGCCGCGATCCCGCACAGGCCGCTGAGCGCCCAGGCATCGGCGCGGCGCGGAAACACGGACACCGCATCGAGCATCGAGCGAGCGCCGGGCGACAGCCGCTCTGCCCGCGCCAGCACCGCGTCGCGAACGCTGGCCGGGAGCGCGGTATCGCCTTCGGCGGCGAGCAGCTCGGTGACGAAGAAGGCATTGCCGGCGGTGGCCCGATAGATGGCGCCGCCGTCGCGGCCGGCCTGTCCCGCGAGCGACGACACCGCGGCCTCGCTGAGCAGCGGCACCTCGATACGCATGACATTGCCAGCCGGGATCTCGCCAAGCGCCCGGCGCACGCGCATCTGTCCCTCGCTGCGGTCGGTGCGCGCCGTGACTAATAGCAGGATATGGGAGTTTGCAATGCGCCGGCCGAGGAAGCGGACGAAATCGAGCGTCGCGTCATCCGCCCAATGCAGGTCCTCGATGATCAGCACGCTTGGACCTTTCGCCTCGAAGACGTCGAGCGCGTCGGAAAACAGCGGCAGCCTCTGCCCCTGCCGGTCATCGATCGCGCGCGGCAGTTCCCATTGCGCCTCGCGGGCGAGGTCGTAGAGCGGCCCCAGCGGGTCGGGGATCGACAGGTCCTCGCAGGCGCTGCGCAGCAGGATCACGCCTTGCACTGGCCGATCGACGCCCACCCGATCAATGCCCATACGGTCCACAAAAGCCTCGACCAGCGCCGTCTTGCCGGCGCCCGCCTCGCCTGACAGCGCCGCCACGCGGCCGCGGCCCTGCATCGTTTCCGCCAGCAGGGCCTCCAGTTGCCGCAGCTGCGTCTGCCGTTCCAGAAGCATTCTCATCTCTCTCGCGAAGTCATGAATTTCACCGCGGCGGGCGTGCCGCCTCGATAGTCCAGATGAGCGCGCCAAAATGTGACCTTCCACACATTTGGGTGTCGCTCTCCACAAACAACGTTTCCAACATGGGCAATCGTCCCGCCCAATATGGGGAAAGGTTCCGATGCGCGGCATTTGCGGGCGTGGTTTTAGTGCGGCCGCGCTCGGACCGAGCGTCAATCAATCACGAAAGGAAAACTGATCATGCCTCGCTATCTGGTTGAACGCACATTTCCCGACGGCCTCAACGTGCCGATGAACGATGCCGGCGCGACCGCCATGGGCGGCGTCATCGCCCGCAACGCCGAAAAGGGCGTGACCTGGGTGCAGTCCTATGTGTCGCCCGACAAGGGCAAGAGCTTCTGCATCTACGATGCGCCCTCGCCCGAGGCGATCCGCAGCACGGCGCAGAAGAACGCGCTTCCCGTCGACAAGATCACGGAGGTGCGGGTCCTCGACCCTTACTTTTATCGCTGATCAACCACACCACGATGCGCTTCAGATCGTCTCCGCCGACGGCGGACCTGCTGGCGTGCCGGACAGCGAGAGTGCATCCGCCCCGGCGGATATCCTCGCGCCACGGCGCGGCGTCATTCGGCGGGCCGTGTCGGCGCTGCTCTCGCCTCTGCGAAACCGGCGCCGCCTTTTGCCCCCGCAGGACGACTATCTGAGACGCGACATCGGCCTCGAGGAGCGCGAGATGCCGCGCGAATACTGGGAATATTGGTGGCATCAGCGCTAATTTTGACCGGCGGGCCCAGGGCGACTCCGCCCGGCAATCGCAAGGCGTCGCATGCATTACAGGGCCGACCCTCAAGCGGCCGGCTCCGCCTTGCGCGCCGCAACCGAATTGGAGAGGAAAATGAGCATCCGCAATTGGAACAGACGCCTAGTCGCCGCATCGGCCCTGGTTGTCCTGGCGGCCGGCGCTGCCAGGGCCGAGGCCGTCAATCCGCTCGCCGAGAAGGTGCGGGCGGCCGACAGCCGCTTCGCCGACGTCGCGGCGGCGAAAGCCGAAGGCTATGCGCCGATCCCCTGCGCCAGCGGCCTCAGCGGCGGCGCCATGGGCATCCACTACGTCAATGCCGCCTATCTGAAGGACGACGCCGTCGATGTCGGCAAGCCCGAGGCGGTGATGTACGAGCCGATGGCCGACGGCACGCTGAAGCTGATCGCCGTCGAATACATCACCTCGAAGGGCCCCGCCTCGCTCGAAGGCCACCTGTTCAACTTCAACACGGCGCCCAACCGCTACGGCCTCGGCCCGTTCTATGAACTGCACGTCTGGGCCTGGAAGCAGAACCCCACCGGCGCCTTCGCCGACATGAACCCGAACGTTTCCTGCGATGCCACGAAGGGGATGTAGGAGCGTTTCTGAGGAACTTGGGACATCGGCGCCGCGTCCGGTGTCCACCCTTCCCCTGGCGGGGAAGGGCGAGCGCAGCGCCGGCCGGCTCCCCTTGCCCCCGGGCAATCCCCGGCGCTCGCTCGCCTTTCGCTGTCTGGAGCACCCTTCCACCCAACCGTTTCTTAAGGTGTTTCGGATAGACCGGAACGCCGAAAAAGGGGCGGGAAACGGAGAGTATTCGGGGTGCGCTTTTCCGCGGCGACGACTGCCGGGCGGTTCCTGCCGCAGCGCTGGGCGCTGCGCATGCGGCCGCTGCTTGGCCGCATCGATGCCGTGCTGTTCACCGCCGACGAGCGCGGCGAAGCCGGCCGCATGTCGCTGATCGCCTTCTCCATCCGCATCGTCAGCGCCGTCATCGCCTTCATCAGCCAGGTGCTGATGGCGCGCTGGATGGGCTCGTTCGAATACGGCATCTTCGTGCTGGTCTGGGTGACGATGGTGATCGTCGGCAACCTCGCCTGCCTCGGCTTCCACACCTCGGTCATCCGCTTCATTCCCGAATATCGCGAGCGCGGCATGCTCGCCGAATTACGCGGCATCGTGCTGGCGAGCAGGCTGTTCGTGCTGGTCGCCTCGACGGTGATCGCGGGCATCGGCGCCCTCGGCGTCTGGCTCGCCTCGCCCTGGATCGAGACCTACTACGTCGTTCCCTTCATCCTCGGCGTCATCTGCCTGCCGATGATTGCGATGGGCGACCTGCTGCAGGGCCTGGCCCGCGCCAATTCATGGGCACTGTTCGCGCTGTCGCCGACCTATCTGGTGCGGCCGGTGCTGATCCTGGTTCTTATGGCGGCGATGCTCGCCATGCACTACGCGCCCGATGCCAAGACCGCGATCTTCGCCTCGATCGCCGCCACCTATGTCACGTCACTCGGCCAGCTGATGGGCGTCACCTCGCGCATGGACAAGAAGATCCCGGCCGGACCGATGACGGTGCATTTCGGCCAGTGGTTCCTCGTTTCGCTGCCGATCTTCCTCGTCGAGAGTTTCTTCTTCCTGCTCACCAATGCCGACGTGCTGATGGTCGGCGCCTATCTCGACCCGAATGACGTCGCCGTCTATTTCGCCACCGTGAAGACGTTGGCGCTGGTGCATTTCGTCTATTTCGCCGTCAAGGCAGGTGTTGCCCAGCGCTACGCGCAATTCACCCATGGCGAGCCGGAAAGGCTCGCCGCCTTCGCCCGCGAGACGGTCTCCTGGACCTTCTGGCCCTCTCTGGCGATGGCGCTGCTGGTGCTGGCGCTGGGCGAGCCGATGCTGATGCTGTTCGGCCCGGAATTCACCGCCGGCTATCCGCTGCTCTTCCTGCTGGTCTTCGGCGTCGTCGCGCGCGGCGCCGTCGGCCCCTGCGAAAGCCTGCTCACCATGAGCGGCAACCAGAACATCTGCGCCGCCGTCTATGCCATGACGCTTGCCCTGAACATCGGTCTCAACGTGATCCTGATCCCGCTTTTTGGCCTCTGGGGCGCGGCGATCGCCACCAGCCTGGCGATGGTCTTCGAGGCCGGCGCGCTGTCCTTCACCGTCTGGCGCAAGCTCGGCATCGTCATGGCGATTTTCGTGCCCGCGAACAAGGAAATCGCCTGATGGCCGCCGTTCCGTTGCTCGAGGAGACCAGCGGCGGCACTGCCGGCGCCATGGTATCCGGCCTCGCCGGCCTGGCGCGAGAGGTCGATCCCGCGCATATCGAGCTCTTCGCCAACAACCGGCCGGAGCGCAAGCTCGCGATCTATCCGGCCTCGGCCGGCTTCGACCTCGTCGAGGAGCTAGACTATCTCAGCGCCCGCACGATCGAGCACAACGTGTTCTTCAACCCGCGCTTCCTGGCGCCCGCGATGCCGAGGCTCGAGGACCGCGAAGTCCGGCTGGCCGTGATCCGCGACGGCGACGAATACCGCAACCGGCTGCGGCTTCTGGTGCCGTTCTCGGTCGAGCGCCCCGCGATCCCGCTTACCGTCCCGGTCATGCGCACATGGTCGAGCCCGTTCGGTCCGCTCGGCACCCCGCTGGTCGACCGCGACGATCCGGTCGGCGTCATCGAGGATTTCTTCTCGATGCTGGGGAGGCCGCATCTCAAATTGCCGAAAGTGTTCGTGCTGCCCGACATGCGGCTGGACGGCCCGGTGGCGAGCCTGCTCACCTCCTTTGCCGACAGCCGCGGCCTGACCCTGGTCACCACTGGCAAGGTCGAGCGCCCGGTGCTGGAAAGCGACACCGACGGTGACGACTACCTCAAGGCCTCGCTGCGCTCGCACCATCATCGCGAATTCCGCCGGCTGAAGCGGCGCCTCGCCGACCTTGGCAAGCTCGAGCACGTCGTGGCGCGTGGGCAGGATGAGATCCGCCATGCCATCGAGAGCTTCCTGACCTTGGAAGCCGCGGGCTGGAAAGGCCGCGAGCGCACGGCCATGGCGATCGACCGCTACCGCGCCGCCTTCGCCCGCGAGGCCGTGCATCGGCTGGCCGAGCACGACATGTGCCGCATCCATTCCCTGAAGCTAGACGGCCGCACCATCGCGTCCCTGGTCGTCTTCGTCGAGGCCGGCGTCGCCTATACCTGGAAGACGGCCTATGACGAGACGCTCTCCGCCTATTCGCCGGGCACGCTGCTGATGATCGAGGTGACGAAGCAGCATCTCGACGATCCCAACATCGGCATGACCGATTCCTGCGCGGTGCCCGACCATCCGGTGATGAGCCGGCTGTGGAGCGAGCGCAAGCCGATGGGCACGCTGGTGGTCGGCTTGACGCCCGACGCCGACCGGCTGGCCCGCCAGGCGGCTTCGCAGATGCACCTCTATCGCGAGACCCGCAACATGGCGCGCCTCCTGCGCAACCGCATGCGGAGCCTGTTGAAAAGGCGCTAGATGGAGAGCGTTTCACAGGCTATGGCATCCCACGGCCGGATCCGGCCCGCATCAATCACAAAGCAATCCAGATGATCAGAATACTTCCGCGCCACGCCGGCTCGCCAATCGCGCTGCTTGCCCTGCTGCTCGCCCTGTTGCCGACGGGCGCCTTCGCGGACACCTGCCCCGAGGATTGCTCCGAGCCTGCGCCACCGCCCGTCAACATCTACAGCCACACGACCGCTGGTCTGAGCCCCGCCACGGCAGGCGCGTTGCCGCGCGTCTATGTGCCCAACCGCTCCTCGAACAGCGTTTCCGTCATCGACACGGCGACGCTCAAGGAGGTCGACAGGTTTCCGGTCGGCAGCAAGCCGCAGCACGTCGTCCCGTCCTGGGACCTGAAGACGCTCTGGGTGGCCAACAACGGCACCGGCAAGAACGGCAGCCTGACGCCGATCGACCCGATGACGGGAAAACCCGGCAAGCAGGTGCCGGTGGACGATCCCTACAACGTCTATTTCATGCCTGACGGCAGCGCCGCCATCATCGTCGACGAGGCCCTGAAGCAGCTCGACCTGCGCGATCCGCAGACCATGGCGTTGAAGTCGATCATCCCGACGCCGACCTGCCCCGGCATCAACCATGCCGATTTCTCGGCCGACAATTCCTATGCGATCTTCACTTGCGAATACGGCGACGGCGGCCTGGCCAAGGTCGATCTCAAGAACCAGAAGGTGCTCGGCCATCTCGATCTTTCGAAGATGGGCATGCCGCAGGACATAAGGCTCTCGCCCGACGGCAAGGTGTTCTACGTCGCCGACATGATGAATGACGGCGTCTTCCTCATCGATGGCGACAGCTTCAAGGAGATCGGCTTCATCCCGACCGGAATAGGCGCGCACGGGTTCGTCGTCAGCCGCGACGGGAAGCGGCTCTATGTCTCGAACCGCGGCTCGCACAAGATGGAGCAGGGCCGCGCCGACGGGCCTGGCAGCGTGACGGGGATCGACTTCGCCACGCGCTCGGTCGTCGCCCAATGGCCGATCCCCGAGGGCGGCAGCCCCGACATGGGCAATGTCAGCGCCGACGGCAAGCAGCTATGGCTCTCCGGGCGCTTCGACAGCGAAGTCTACATGATCGACACGACCTCGGGCGCCGTGACCAAGATCCGCGTCGGCGTCGAGCCGCACGGGCTGACGGTATGGCCGCAGCCGGGGCGGTATTCGCAGGGGCATACGGGGAATATGCGCTAACGCGCTTCGGATAGCCCGCCGCCCGAAGCTCGCGGAGCGAAGGGTGGTGCCCCTAGCCGGGATCGAACCAGCACTCCTTGCGGAACTCGATTTTGAGTCGAGCGCGTCTACCAATTCCGCCATAGGGGCTCAGGCCGGGCGGCCTGGATGGGCGCGGACTATACGGTTGGAGCGCCTTTCGTCAACTGGCCTGTTGCCGATTTGCCAGCGCGGCTAAGGCGCGCCTTTCGGTTTCGTGACCGCGCCGCCATTGTGCGGCGCGGAAAATCTTTCTAGACAGGCTGCGTGCCTGCCCCGAAACCCTTTGCTGCGGCGCTTTGGGTCCTTGTCTTCCTGCCTGTCGTTGCCCAAAACCGCTCAAGTGCCTCGGGGTGGCATTGATTAGGAGAGCCGATGCTTCGCGGACTTTACGACTGGACCCTGTCGCTGGCGGCACGGAAATCGGCCCAATGGTGGCTGGCCTTCATCGCTTTCGTCGAAAGCTCCGTCTTCCTGGTGCCGGCCGACGTGCTCTTTCTGCCGATGGCTCTTTCCAGGCCCGACCGCGCCTATCGCTACGCGCTGATCGCAACGGTCGCCTCGGTGCTGGGCGGCATTTTCGGCTGGTTCATCGGCCATTATGCCTATGAGGCGGTCGCCAAGCCGATCCTCGAATTCTATGGCAAATATGACCAGTTCGAGCAGATGCGGGCTTCATCCGGCGTCGGCTTCATCATCCTGATGCTGGTCACCTCGGGCGCGGCGCATTTGCCGCCGATCAAGGTGGTGACGATCCTGTCCGGCGTCATCGGCGTCAACCTGCTGCTCTTCGTCGGGCTTGCGATCGTCGCGCGCGGCGCCCGCTTCCTGCTGCTTGCCTGGCTGCTGCGCCGCTACGGCGAGTCGATCAAGGAATTTATCGAAAAACGCCTGGGCATGATCGTCAGCGCCGGCGCCGCTGCCCTTATTTTGCTCTATATCGCGGTCAGATACGCCCACGGATAAAGCCACGCAGACGGACCCATCGATGACAGCGACCACGACTGCCGATACCGGACACCAGCGGACGCGGACCGCGCTGTTCCTCGCCGTGGCAATGGCCTTGACCGTCGGCTCGGCACTCGCCTTCCAGTACATAGGCGGCTACATCCCCTGCCATCTCTGCCTGGAGCAGCGCACGCCCTACTATGTCGGTGCGCCGCTGATGCTGCTGGTGGCCGTCGCATCGATGCTGCGCGCGCCGGCCTGGGTGACGCGCGGCCTGCTGGCGATCGGTGGCCTGTTGATGCTCTACGGCCTCTATCTCGGCGTCTATCACTCCGGCGTCGAATGGGCCTGGTGGCCAGGTCCTGCCGACTGTACCGCCGGAGCCGGTCCGGTCGACACCGGCGGCAAGGGCGTGCTCGACGCGCTCGACAAATTCGTGCCGCCCTCCTGCGACAAGGCCGCACTCCGCATCCTCGGCCTGTCGCTCGCCGGCTGGAATGCCATCGCCAGCCTCATCCTGGCCGCCGTCGCCTTCCGCAGCGCCCTCGCGCGCGATTGACCCTGATTGAACGGCACAACGCAGAGTTCGTCCAGAAATTCGCCAACCCGAGTTGGCTGGCGCGGCTTTCGAGAACCGGAGCGGAGCGCACTTATGTACGTGAGCACCGGAAGCGCAGAAAGCTGCGGCAGACGGCCTGGCTCGCGGATTTCTGCCGAACTCTACGGTTCCAGTTCGACATCCCAGTAGAGATAATCCATCCAGCTTTCATGCAGATGGTTGGGCGGGAACAGGCGGCCGTTGTTGTGCAGGTCGTGCACCGTCGGCTGATAAGGTTTTTGCAGCGGCCACATCTTGGCCTGCGCCGGCATCATGCCGCCTTTCCTCAGGTTGCAGGGCGAGCAGGCGGCGACGACATTCTCCCAGGTCGTCGCGCCGCCGCGATGGCGCGGGATGACATGGTCGAAGGTAAGATCGTCCGGCGTGCCGCAATATTGGCACTGGAAGCGATCGCGCAGGAAGACGTTGAAGCGGGTGAAGGCTGGATGCCTGGACGGCTTCACATAGGCCTTCAGGCTCACCACGCTCGGCAGCTTCATCGAGAAGGTCGGCGAGGAGACGGCGTGCTCGTATTCGGCGACGATGTTGACCCGGTCGAGGAAGACGGCCTTGATGGCGTCCTGCCACGACCAGAGCGACAAGGGGTAATAGCTGAGCGGACGGTAGTCCGCATTCAGCACCAGCGCGGGAAGCCCATCCGGAGATACGGCAACCGTCACGTCCTCAGCCTCCTTGGTTCTAGAACCGAACGGCGCGGATACTGTAAGCCCGACATGACAGGGATGTGAAGCGGATTGTCGTTCGGCGAAACGGTCAAAAACGCATGATTTTCATGCTTTTTTGGCCATTTCGACCGGGGGCGCCGCGTCCCTGCCCTTCAGTTCGCGATAATAGGCCCAGAAAAGCCGCGATGCGACCCCTCGCCACGGGCTCCATGATTCGGCCAGCCGAATCAGTATCTTCTCCGGTGGACGGGGGTCGATGCCCAGCGCATGGCCGACCGCGCTCTGGAGCGCGACGTCGCGCGCGGGGAAGACATCGGGGTGGCCGGCGGCGAACAGAAGGTAGCACTCCGCCGTCCAGGGCCCGATGCCGGGCACCGCCGTCATCGCCGCGATCGCCTCGCCGGCGTCGAGCGAGCAGAGGTGGTGGAGATCGAGCCCGCCGGCCATGGCTTGCGCGACCGCGATCAGCCCGCGCTGCTTCGGCCGCGACAGGCCTGCCTCGCGAAAGACATCCTCGCCGGCGCAAAGTATCCCCTCGGGCGTCAGCGGATCGACCAGCCTGGTCAGCCGGCCGAAGATGGCATCGGCGCTGGCGCGCGATACCTGCTGCGAGACGATGATGGACGCGAGGCTCCCGAACCCCGGCTCGGAGAGCCTCAGCGGCACCTCGCCGGCCAGGCCGCGCACCTTCTCCAGCCGCGGATCGATCAGGCAGAGCGCGTCGAGCCCTGCCGCAATGTCGTCGAGCGAGGCGATGCGTTGCACGTTGCTTGTTCCCAGATCGACAATTGATGGCTAACTATCAACCGCCCGAAGCGCCTTTCAACCCGAATGCCGCCTGAGACATGACGCTCCTGACATTTCGCTTCGCGCCGAGCCCCAATGGCGAGCTGCATCTCGGCCATGCCTATTCGGCCCTGCTGAACCAGCAGATGGCGACACTGGCGGGGGGACGGTTCTTGCTGCGCATCGAGGACATCGATGTCACGCGCTGCACGCCGGAGTTCGAGGCCGGCATATTTCGCGACCTGGTATGGCTGGGGCTGAGCTGGCAGGAGCCGGTGCGGCGCCAATCCGAGCATTTCTCCGAATACAGGGCGGTGCTCGACCGGCTGATCGCCGAGGAGCTGGTCTATCCCGCCTTCATGAGCCGGCGCGAGATCCGCGCCTTCATTGCCGAGACCGGGGGGCGCGACTGGCCGCGCGACCCCGACGGCGTGCCGCTCTACCCGCCTCTCGATAAGGCCTTGCCAACGAGGGAACGCAAGCGGCGCATTGCCGAGAAGGCGCCTTTCGCCTGGCGGCTCGATGTCGACGCGGCCATGGCGCGCGTACCCGGCGCCCTGTCATGGATCGAGTTCACCGACGAGACGATGGCCGAGACGCGTACGGTCGAAGCAAGGCCGCAGGCCTGGGGCGACGTCATCGTGGCGCGCCGCGACATCCCGACCAGCTACCATCTCGCCGTGGTTGTCGACGATGCGCTGCAAAAGGTCAGCCATGTCGTCCGCGGCCAGGACCTTTATTCGGCCACCGGCGTGCAGCGTCTGCTCCAACAGTTGCTGGGCCTCTCGCCGCCGCGCTATTTCCACCACCGCCTGCTCCTGGGGCCCGACGGCCGAAAGCTGTCGAAGAGCCTGAAGGACACCGGCCTCGCAGCGCTTCGGGATGCAGGCGTGTCGCCGCAGGAAGTCAAGCGGCTGACCGGGCTTTGACTTGCCCTGACGGGGTTGTTGAGATTCACGTCACGCCGAGCCGAAAGTGGTGGTTTTCGAGAACCGGAGCGGAGCGTACTCGAAGTAGGTGAGCACCGGTAACGCAGAAAACCGGCACTTGCAGGCCGACATGGCGTGAATATCGACAATCCCTAAAGGCGTGCCAGCCCGGCCTTGATAAGCGCCATCACGCTGATGAGGACGAAGGCGCCGCTCAAACCCCATGCCACCGCAAGTCTGAGATCCCTGAAGGCGATGCCGTGCTCATTGGCGACCATCACCGCGACGAAGAAGCCCAGCGTGAACAGCAGCGTGTTGCCGGTCGAGCCGAAGCCGTCGTCCTTCATGATGGCATCGAGCGCGGAGCCGAAAAAGAATCCGAAAACCGCGACGGTCGCGACCGCGAACAGCAGCCACGTCGTACCGAGATGCAAAAGCATATCCGCCCATGGCGTGCCTTAACGCCATGCCCTCGTTGGCACCGGTTGTTGAATTCGAATGAGCTTATGGATCAACCGTTTCGTTTTGCTTGCCGAATTGAACGGCATTAGAGCAATTGCCGTCATCAACTTTTCACCCGCAGCCAGAGCCCTTCCCCAAAATGCGCAGCATCAAGCGGTTCATCCCCGCCTCCTTCGTCGTCCTTTGGGCGACCGGCTTCATCGGCGCACGCTATGCCATGCCGTGGGCGGAGCCTTTCACCTTCCTCGCCATCCGCTTCGTGGCGGCGGCGATTCTGTTCGCGGGACTGACCGCGCTGCTCGGCTCGCGCAGGGCAAGCCGCGAGGAGGCGTTTCACGCGACGGTGGCCGGCGTCCTCATGCACGGCGTCTATCTGGGCGGTGTGTTCTGGGCGATCCATCATGGCATGCCGGCCGGGCTTTCGGCGCTGATCGTCGGCCTGCAGCCGCTGATCACGGCGGTGCTTGCCGGGAAGTTCCTCCACGAGGCGATCCTGCCGCGCCACTGGGCAGGCCTTGCCGTCGGGCTGTTGGGCGTCGTCATCGTGCTTTGGCCGAAGCTCGGCATGATCGGCGGCGGCGTCACCGCGGCAACGTTGGCGGCCTCGCTCATCTCGGTGCTTGGCATGGCCGCCGGAACGATCTGGCAGAAGCGCTTCGCCTCAGGCGGCGACCTCGTCTCGGCAACGATGTGGCAGTATGTCGGCGGCTCGGTCCTGACGATCGTGGGGGCACTCGCCTTCGAGACGCGCGCGATCACCGTCAACGGTGAGCTCATCTTCGCATTTGCTTGGCTGGTCCTGGTGCTGTCGGTCGGCGCCATCTTCCTGTTGATGGTGATGATCCGGGACGGCGAGATGTCGAAGGTCGCGTCGCTGTTCTACCTGGTGCCGGCCGTCACCGCCGTCATCGCCTGGGCCCTGTTCGGCGAAGAGCTCAGTCTGCTACAGATCGCCGGCATGGCGATCGCCACGCTGGGCGTCGGCCTGGCGACCGCCCGGCCAGCCAAGGCATAGCCCGCCCAAGGTTCCGCTTCACCCGACTCTGGCGCGCGCCTCGAGATAGCGGCTGATCGCGGCATTGAGCTCGCCGCCGAGAATGAAGATCGCCGAAATGATGTAGAGGAACACCACCGCGATCATGATCGAGGCCAGCCCCGCATAGGTCGTCACATAGGACGAGAAGTGGTCGAGATAGGTGGCGAAGATGGTCGAGCCGGCCAGCCAGGCGATCAGGGTGAAGACGATGCCGGGCACGATCGAGACAAAACGGCGCTTGCCGGCCGGCAGCCAGATATGCACCGAAAACAGGCCGATGACGATGACCGTCGAGGCGATCACGTAACGCCATATCGTGATGGTGCCCATATAGGGCTTGATCCATTCGAGATGCGCCTCGGCCAGCCGCGCGAGCAGCGGCGCGAACACCAGAAGGACGCTGACGGCGAGGAAACAGGCGGTTGCGATCAGCACGAAAATGATGCTCTGCACCCGGCGGTGGATGATGCCGCGCGTCTCGGTGACCCGATAGGCGCGGTTGAGCGACGTGCGCAGCGCCTCGATACCGTTCGAGGCAAAGTAGGCGGCGAGCAGCACGCCGTAGGTCAGAAGGTCGGTTCGCCGTACGGTGAGCACGTTCTGCACCTCGCGCGCGATCGGCTTGGCGATCTGCTCCGGCCAGGTGTCGAAGACCAGGTGCACGGCCGTCTCGGCGAAGGCGCGCGCGCCGAGGAAGCTCGCCAGCGTCGTGGCAAAGATCAGGAACGGAAACAGCGCCATCAGCGAGGTGATCGCCAGATGGCTGGCCATCGCCCAGCCGTCGTCGGTGGTGAAATGGCCGATCGCATCGTAGAGCACGCGCTTGACGGCGACGATATTCCTGAGCAAGGACCCGCGCTCCGCTCGATTGTGTCGACGCGGCGAATATGGGAAGGGATTGCGGCAAATGGCAAGGTCAGACAACGTTGCCCACCGCTGAACAGTTGCGCAGCATCATCGTCACCGGCGCCTCTTCCGGCATAGGCGCCCATTGCGCGCGGGCCTTGAAGACGGAAGGCTGGCGCGTGTTCGCCACCGCGCGCAAGCCGGCCGACATCGCCGCGCTTCAGGCGGACGGCATCGAGGCCTTCTATCTCGACTATCGCGAGCCGGAATCCATTGCCGCCCTGGTCGATGCCGTGCTGGAGCGCACGGGCGGCACGCTCGACGCGCTGTTCAACAATGGCGCTTACGCACAGCCCGGCGCCGTCGAGGACCTGCCGGTCGAGGCGCTGCGCGAGCAGTTCGAGGCGAACTTCTTCGGCTGGCATGACCTGACGCGGCGCCTCGTGCCGGTCATGCGCAGTCAGGGCCACGGCCGTCTCGTGCACTGCTCCTCGATCCTGGGCCTCGCCCCGGTTCGCTTTCGCGGCGCCTATTCGGCCTCCAAACACGCCGTCGAAGGCTTGATGCTTTGCATGCGCCAGGAACTCGAAGGCAGCGGTATCCACCTCTCGCTGATTGAGCCAGGTCCGGTGACCTCGAAGATCGCCAGCAACGGCCTTGCGTGGTTCCTGAAAAACATCGATGTCGAGAACTCCGTCCACCGCGCCGACTATCAGGATCAGCTTGCGCGGCTGCGGGCCGGCGGCAGCGTCTCGCGGCTGAAGCCCGGACCGGAAATTGTCCATGTCGCCTTGCGCCACGCGCTTCTGTCACAGCGCCCGCGCCCGCACTATGTGGTAACGGTGCCGGCCAGAATCGGCGTGGTGCTCAAGCGCATCCTGCCGGCATCAGCGCTCTACCGCGTGCTTGCCAGGCGCGCCTGACCGAAACCGAACTGGAGCCCGCCCATGGCAACCACCGTCAAGATCCTCGCCTTGGTCGTCATGGCCGCCGTCGTCGTCGTGCTGATCCGCGGCCTCGTCAACATGATGCGGGGCGGGTCGGGTATGACCTCCAACAAGCTGATGCAGGCGCGTGTGCTGTTGCAGGCCGTGGCACTGGCGCTGATCCTGCTGGCGGTCTGGTTCACCCGCAAGTGACGCGCGCTGCAAGGAGGTGAGGCGTGGTCAAGCTCAACAAGATCTACACCCGCACCGGCGACGACGGCACAACCGGCCTCGGCAGCGGCGAGCGGCGGCTGAAGTCCGATCTGCGCGTCGAAGCCTACGGCACGGTGGACGAGGCCAATGCCTGCATCGGCATGGCGCGTCTCCACACCGAAGTGGAGCACCCTGCGATCGACACCATGCTGTCGCGCATCCAGAACGACCTTTTCGACCTTGGCGCCGACCTGGCGGTGCCGGACGAGGGCAAGCCGCTCGACTATGAGCCGCTGCGCATCGTGGCGGCGCAGACAGGGCGCGTCGAAAAGGACATCGATCTTCTCAACAAGGACCTGCAGCCGCTGAAGTCCTTCGTGCTGAACGGCGGCTCGCCGGCCGCGGCCGCCCTGCATCTGGCGCGCACGGTGGCGCGGCGCGCCGAGCGCGTCATGGTGGCGCTGGCGCAGGACCCGGCCGAGCACGTCAATCGCGAGGCGCTGAAATACATCAACCGCGTCTCGGACTTCCTGTTCGTCGCCGCGCGAGCAGTCAATGACAATGGAAACGCCGACGTGCTATGGGTGCCCGGCAAGAACCGCTGACAATCAGGTATGGCGGGAGGATCCGATGTTTATCCCGCTCTACGACACCAACAGGCTGCGCCACATCCGCCTGCAATATGTGACGATCGGCCTTATCGCGGCGAATGCCCTGGTCTATCTCGCGACCACCCTCGGCGGCGAGAACTTCACCAACGCCGCGGTGCTTGGCCTCGGCTTCATCCCGTCCGTCGTCCATGACAAGGTCGAGCTGTCGCCCGAATTCGTCATCATTCCCGAAAGCCTCAGCTATCTCACCTATTCCTTCCTGCATGCCGATATCTTCCATCTCGGCGGCAACATGCTGTTCCTGTGGGTGTTCGGCGACAATGTCGAGGATGCGCTCGGACATGTTCGCTACCTGATCTTCTATCTCGCCTGCGCGGCGGCGGGCGCGTTCGTTCAAGGCTTGGTAGGCTGGGATTCGCAGGTGCCGCTGATCGGCGCCTCGGGCGCCATCGCCGGCGTGGTCGCCGCCTACCTGATCCTCTATCCGAGGGTTAAGGTGTGGGTATTGGCCTTTGCGCGCATTCCGCTGCGCATTCCCGCCTTCATCCCGCTCATCCTCTGGATCCTGTTCCAGATCGTGATGTTTGCCGCGGGCGGCGAGGACCAGATTTCCTGGGCCTGCCATATCGGCGGCATCATCGCGGGATCCGTCCTGGTGCTAGTCCTGCGCAGCCGCGGCGTGCCGCTGCTTGCCGGCGCCGACGGCGAGCCGAGCCCCACGCCGACGGTTGAGCAGGCGCCCGTCCCGACCGAGCCTGGCGCAAGTCACGAAACCCCGGCGAGGCCGGCGCCGCAGTGGGGCCGCGGAGCCGCGTCGCCTCAGGACTGAACCGATTTGAATGCGCCATGCATATTGACGCGCCGGATCGCCGCCACTACGGAAACGCCACCACACCGGGCGGATAATCCGCCCCGGAATGTCGGCTTTCGACAACTCTGACAAGGCGCACGCTGCTATAGCGCGCCCGACGATCTCAGGAGAGGTGACAGGAAAATGAAGATCCTTGTGCCCGTGAAGCGGGTTGTGGATGCGAACGTCAAGGTCCGGGTGAAAGCCGATGGGCTGGGCGTCGAGCTTGCCAACGTCAAGATGGCGATGAACCCGTTCGACGAGATCGCGGTCGAGGAAGCGATCCGGATCAAGGAAGCCGGCAAGGCCGAGGAGATCATCGTCGTCTCGATCGGCCCGCAGCAGGCGCAGGAGACGCTCCGCACCGCGCTCGCCATGGGCGCCGACCGCGCCATCCTAGTCAAGACCGACGAGCAGACCGAGCCGCTCGGCGTCGCCAAGGTGCTGAAGGGCGTGGTCGAGGCCGAGAAGCCGGGACTCGTCATCCTCGGCAAGCAGGCGATCGACGACGATAGCAATCAGACCGGCCAGATGCTGGCGGCGCTGCTTGGCTGGGCTCAGGGCACCTTCGCCTCCAAGGTTGAGCTCGCCGGCGATCATGCCAAGGTGACGCGCGAGGTCGACGGCGGTCTGCAGACGGTGGAGCTGAAGATGCCGGCGATCGTGACCGCCGACCTCCGCCTCAACCAGCCGCGCTATGCCTCGCTGCCAAACATCATGAAGGCCAAGAAGAAGCCGCTCGACGAGAAGAGCCCTGCCGACTACGGCGCCGACGTCAAGCCGCGTCTCAAGGTGATCAAGACCGAGGAGCCCGGCGGCCGCAAGGCGGGCGTCAAGGTCAAGAGCGTCGCCGAGCTGGTCGAGAAGCTCAAGAACGAAGCCGGCGTTCTGTAAGGGATCGGGAAAGGACAAGAAAAATGGCAATTCTCCTCATCGCCGAACACGACAACGCAAGCCTTTCCGACCAGACCGCCAAGGCGCTGTCGGCGGCCCTCCAGATCGGCTCGGACGTCGACGTGCTGGTCGCCGGCAAGGGCGCCAAGGCCGCCGCCGACGCCGCCGCCAAGCTGAAGGGCGTTCGCAAGGTGCTGCTGGCCGAGGCCGACGAGCTGGCCGAGCGCCTGGCGGAGCCGCTGGCCGCGCTCGTGGTCGCGCTGGCTGGTTCCTACGACACGATCATTGCCCCGGCGACCTCGTCGGGCAAGAACGTCGCGCCGCGCGTCGCCGCGCTGCTCGATGTCGCGCAGGTGTCGGAGATCATCGAGGTGGTCTCGCCCGACACCTTCAAGCGACCGATCTATGCCGGCAACGCCATCCAGACCGTGCAGTCGACCGACGCCAAGAAGGTGATCACCGTGCGTACCGCCTCCTTCCAGGCAGCCGCCGAGGGCGGGTCGACCTCGGTTGAGACTGTTGGCGCCGCGGCCAATCCGGGCCTCTCCACTTTCGTCGAGAACAAGCTCTCGGAGACCGACCGTCCGGAGCTGACCTCGGCCAAGATCATCATCTCGGGCGGCCGCGCTTTGGGCTCGTCGGAGAAGTTCCAGGAAGTGATCCTGCCCGTCGCCGACAAGCTCGGCGCCGCCGTCGGTGCCTCGCGTGCCGCGGTAGACGCCGGTTACGCCCCCAACGACTGGCAGGTCGGCCAGACCGGCAAGGTGGTCGCCCCCGATCTCTACATCGCCGTCGGCATTTCCGGCGCCATCCAGCATCTGGCCGGCATGAAGGATTCGAAGGTCATCGTCGCCATCAACAAGGACGAGGAAGCGCCGATCTTCCAGGTTGCCGACTACGGTCTCGTCGGCGATCTCTTCGTCATCCTGCCGGAGCTGCAAAAGGCGCTTTGACGTCATCAACTCCGGCATATTAAAATCCGAAGGGTGGGGTAGACGAAGTCGCCCCGCCCTTTTAGTTTGCACTGCACAAAAAGCAGGCCGCCATGGCTTAAAAAAGCAATTCCGGGAAAAGTGCCTAGCGGTCTTCCGTCCGGAATTGTGAGAAACAAAAGGAAGCGTCTCCATGTTTCGCAGAAGCGGAGAGGCTTCAGACGGGATCGGGGTAATGAGCAAGATCGAGACGATCGGTATTGTCGGCGCGGGCCAAATGGGTGGCGGTATCGCCCATGTCTCTGCGCTGGCCGGCTACAAGGTTCTGATCCATGACCTCTCGTCAGACCGGATCGAGAAGGGCATTGCCACCATCAGCGGCAACATGGCCCGCCAGGTCGGTTCCGGGAAGCTCGAGGAGAAGGCGCGCAACGAGGCGATGGCGCGCATTTCGTCGGCCGACGCCATGGCCGATCTCGCCGCCGCCGATCTCGTGATCGAGGCGGCGACGGAGGACGAGACGGTCAAGCGCAAGATCTATGCGCAGCTCTGTCCGCAGCTCAATCCGGAAGCGATCCTGGCGACCAATACCTCGTCGATCTCGATCACCCGGCTCGCCGCCCAGACCGACCGGCCGGAGCGCTTCATCGGCATACATTTCATGAACCCGGTGCCGGTGATGAAGCTGGTCGAGCTGGTACGCGGCATCGCCACCGAGGACCAGACCTTCGAGGCGGCCAAGACGTTCGTGAAGCAGCTCGACAAGACGATCACCGTCTCGGAGGATTTCCCGGCCTTCATCGTCAACCGCATCCTGCTGCCGATGATCAACGAGGCGATCTATACGCTCTACGAGGGCGTCGGCACGGTCGACGCCATCGACACCGCCATGCGGCTCGGCGCCAATCATCCGATGGGCCCGCTGCAGCTTGCCGATTTCATCGGCCTCGACACCTGCCTGTCGATCATGCAGGTGCTGCATGAGGGCCTGTCGGACTCGAAGTATCGCCCCTGCCCGCTGCTGGTCAAATATGTCGAGGCCGGCTGGCTCGGCCGCAAGACCGGCCGCGGCTTCTACGACTATCGCGGCGACCACCCGGTGCCGACGCGCTGATCCCTCGCTGACCAGAGCAATTTCCGGGAAAAGTGTGAAACGGTTTTCCGTCCGGAATTGCGTGAAAACAAAGAGAGCAAAGCGATAGAGCGGTTCGTCGTTTCCGTGAACGATGGAACGCCCTGGCGCTTTCGGCGCTCAGGATGCCGCGGCAAGCGCTAGAGGCGCCGCCTCGTCTTTCGCGACGTCGTCCGGAGCCGCCGAAACGCAACCCCTTCCGGCTGCCTTGGCCGCATAGCAGGCGGCGTCCGCCCGGGCGATGATCTCGTCCACCTCGCCGCAACCGGCGCGGATCGGTGCGAGCCCGATGCTGGCGCCGATCGAATGCGAGCGGCCATCCCAGCTGAAATTCAGGTTGCGGATAGCATCGATGATCGAGCGCGCCGCGATCTCGGCCCGCGCTGATGCGCCCGATTTCAGGATGACGGCGAACTCGTCGCCGCCAAGGCGGGCGACGATATCCTCCGGCCCGAGCACGTTGCGGATGGCGTCCGCGACGCGCTTCAGCAGCGCATCGCCGGCGGCATGCCCGCCGGTATCGTTGACCGCCTTGAAATGATCGAGGTCGACGAACATGAACTGGTGCTCGCCGCCGTCGGGACGGCACTGATCGACCAGCTCCTCCATCGTGCGGATGAAGCTCGAACGGTTGGCGAGCCCGGTCAGCGCGTCATGGGCCGCGGCATAGGCCAGCTGACGCTGCAAGGCGCGCGCGTCGGTGAAATCCTGGAAGACGATCACGAGCCCGCAGAACTCGTTGCGGTCGTTGATGATCGGCGACACCATTTGGCGGATGCTGCAGCGCGTGTCGTCGCGCCGGACGAGCACGGCGCGGGCGTTCTGGTCGCAATGGTGGCGGTCGCCGGCGGAAGGCTGCGTCAGGCCGATCCTCTGCCCTGTTTCCTCGTCGACCGCCCAATAGACATGGCCGAGCCCCTTGCCCAGCGCTTCGCCGGCGGCAACGCCGGTCAGCTTTTCGGCGACCGGGTTCATGAAGGTGATGCGGTTGGCGGCATCGGTGCAGATCACCGCGTCGCCGATCGACTGCAGCGTCACCCTGAGCCGTTCCTTCTCATCGGCCAGCATGGCCGCCGAGACCTTGAGACGTTCTTCGGCTTCCTTGCGCTCGGTGATGTCGGTCAGGCTGCCGATGGCCCGGATCAGTCGGCCCTCGCCGTCGCGCTCGATCGCCTTGCCGCGGTCGAGGATCCAGACCCAGTGGCCGTCCTTGTGGCGCATCCGGAACTCGGCCTCGAAGAACGGCGTCTCGTCGGCGAGATGCACCCGGTCCGCCTCGGCGACGCGCCCGCGGTCGTCCGGGTGGATCATCGTCAGCCAGAGGTCGGGATCGCCATCCAGCTCGCCATCGTCATAGCCGAGCATCCTCACCCAGGTTTCGGAGTAGGTCGTGCCGCCCTTGCGCATGTCGAGGCTCCAGACGCCCTGCCCGGCGCTGGTCAGCGCGAAGTTCCAGCGCGTTTCGGCTTCGGCGACGCGCGCTTCGGCCTGTTTGCGCGCATCGATGTCCTCGATCTGCGACACGAGATAGAGCGGGCGACGGGTCTCCTCTTCGCGGATGACCGACCCGGCAAGCTGCGCCCAGACCGGAGTGCCGTCCTTCCTGAGGTAGCGCTTCTCGAAATGGAAGGAATCGATCTTTCCCTCCTTCAGCGCGATCATCGTCTCGCGGCCGATCTGCAGATCATCGGGATGCGTGATCTGGAAGAAGGTGAGCGCCTCGATTTCCGCCCGGCTGTAACCGAGCATCGCGGCGAAGGCGGGATTGGTCTGGAGGATGCGGCCGTCCAGGCCGACGATGGCGACGCCGATCGCCGAATCCTCCATCGCGCGCCGGAAGCGCTGCTCGCTCTCGGCGATCTGCCGATGGTCATCCGCAATCCGCCCAACGAACAGTGCGAAAAGGAAAAGCGACGCCCCGACGACGGCCATCGACAGCTGCAGGCCCAGCCTGAGGGCCTCGACGCTGAGCTGAAAGCCCGGTGACAAGATCGATGCCGCCACGGCAACGATGCCGGCTGTCATCAAGACGGGCACGGCGCTTTTGCCAGCCCGCGGACCTTTCCAACTCAACCACGCCACAATGCGATCCCACCCAGTGCGCAACTGCACGCCGCCACAACCCTGTAGAATCGATTTTAAGGAATGGTTGCATGGGCGGCAGCGGCCGCACCGCTAACCGGCAAACAATTGCCGGCATGATTAAGGATCGGTGTGCGAACCTACCAGCGGACGAAAAGCCGCCCGCCTACGGCGCCGAGCATCGCGAGGATGGCGACGGCGATCGTGTACCAGGTGGCCACGAACAGCGGCGAATCGTCGAAGCAGTGCGCGGCATAGAAGGTCGCCGCCAAGCCGCCCGATAGCAAGCCTGCAACCGCGCCGGCCAGCACCGGCCGCGTCGGCGCGCCGTGACGCAACGCCGCGAGAAAGACGGCGAGCGGACCGATGCCGATCAGCGGGATGAAAGTCAGGCAGATGTACCAATTGGAGCCGACGAGGCGCCTGCCCCATTCAGCGGAGGGCACGGCAAACAGTTCCAGAACGACGGCAACGCCAACCAGCAACGGCGCAACGACCATCCAGGCGGACGCCCGGGCCGCCGATGCGCCGGGCGTCGACAGGACGCGAATCAGGGCAAAGGCGCTGGCGGCAAGCGCCAGCGTGAAGACGAATTTGGAAAGGAAGCGCATGGTGTGCATGGCCGGCATGATGTCGGGGCGCGGGCCGATGGTCATGAAGAAGGCCGCCGCCGCGACAACCGCCGCGGCACCGAAGGCCACCCACCAGGCCGACGCCAGCGGCATCTCCTTGCTGCGGGCGTCGGCGTCGAGCGCCTTGATGAGATCCTCGGTTCTCATGTCACTGCCGTCCGAACCTTTTGGCGATCGCGGCAAGGCCGCGATGCAGCGACACGCGCACCGCGGTCTCGCTGACGCCGAGCTTCGCTGCCGTCTCGCCGATCGAGCGGCCATCGACCGAAATCGCCGAGACCACGGAGCGCTGCGCCGGCGGCAGGCCGTCGAGCGCCCGGTTTATGTCGCGCTCGCTGACTGTCTCGACCTCCGGCTCGGCGAAAGTCTCGGCGATCTCGTCGATCTCGATCTCGATCCGACGCCCGCGCCTGCGGAACGCGTCGATCAGCTTGAAGCGGGCAATCGCATAGACCCATGGCAGCACCGGCGCATCCTCGCGCCAGGTGTGACGTTTGACGTGAATGGCCAGCAAGGTTTCCTGCACGACATCCTCGGGGTCGACCCCGCCCTGAACGATCTTGCGCCGGACGAAGCCGCGAACGAGAGCGGCTGTCCGGTGCAGAAAGTCGGCATAAGCCCTTTCGTCTCCCGCGATCGCGGCCCTGAGCAGCCGGGAAAGTTCGGCCTCGTCCTTGCCGGTCACAAGAAGTTTACCCCCGATGTTCGCGTCTCGGCCCCGGTTTGTTACGTGGCCGGCGAAATAATGTCCAAGCCAAAGTACCGGAAAATCACGAAAGTTTGCGGCGACCGCCGAGCGCCTTTTCAAATTTCGCGAAGAGGCGCGGTCCCATGCAACATCCGAGACGGTCGCACGACACGATGCTGCTTATTTCGGCGGCACTGATGATTTTTGCGCCATAGGCATACCGCGGTCGCCTTCAGAATCCGGGAAAACAGCCCCAGGCCGCCGCTTTTCAGATTGGCATGGCCCTTGCTTCGTACCTGGCGTGCAGAGCGTCTAGGGTTCCGGCCGTGCCGATCACGGTGCTGGTCCGAGAGACGCAACCGCCATGGATGCATTGAGGCATCCGGCGGAACACGGCGGGCCAAAATCCCGGGAGAACCCTGCACGGGTTTGCTGGCGCGAACCTCTCCCGGATGCGCGCTCCGTGAACCCCCAACAAAGTCCGGACGCAATCCGGACCGCAAACAGGGGCACGCAATGCTTCGCAAGCTGGCTGCAATCATCCTGGCCGCGTCACTCAGCCTTCCCTTGATCCCGGCCGCGCAAGCGGCGCCCAAGAAAGACTTCAAGATCTGCTGGTCGATCTATGTCGGCTGGATGCCGTGGGGCTATCTCGCCGACAGCGGCATCATGAAGAAATGGGCCGACAAATACGGCATCGATGTCGAGATCACCCGCATCAACGACTACGTCGAGAGCATCAACCAGTACACTGCCGGCGGCTTTGACGGTTGCGCGATGACCAATATGGACGCGCTGTCGATCCCCGCCGGCGGTGGTGTCGACACCACCGCGCTGATCGTCGGCGACTTCTCCAACGGCAACGATGCCGTCATCCTCAAGGACAAGACCGCGCTCAAGGGCATTGCCGGCCAGAAGGTCAATCTCGTCGAGCTCTCGGTCTCTCACTACTTGCTGGCACGCGCGCTGGATACGGTCGGGCTCGCCGAGAAGGACATCACCGTGGTCAACACCTCCGATGCCGACATGGTCGCCGCCTATGGCACTGGCGACGTCACCTCGGTTGTCACCTGGAATCCGCTGGTTTCGGAAATCGTCGCCATGCCGGGTGCCCACAAGGTGTTCGATTCGACGCAGATCCCCGGCGAGATCATCGACCTGATGGTCGTCAACACCGCGACGCTGAAGGACAATCCGGCGCTCGGCAAGGCGCTCGTCGGCGCATGGTATGAAGCGATGGGCCTGATGACCTCCGGCACGCCCGAAGGCAAAGCGGCCAAGGAAGAGATGGCCAAGGCATCCGGCACCGATCTTGCCGGCTTCGATGCCCAGCTCGCCTCGACGGCGATGTTCTTCGAGCCGGCCAAGGCGGTCGAGTTCACCAAGGGCGCCGAATTGCCCAAGACGATGGATCTCGTCCGCAACTTCCTGTTCAGCCACGGCATTCTGGGCACCAATGCGCCCACTGTCGACGTGATCGGCATGAGCTTCCCCGACGGCTCTACGCTGGGCGATGCCGGCAACATCAAGCTGCGGTTCGACCCGGCCTTCATGGCGGAGGCGGCGGCCGGAACGCTCTAGGACGGATCGTCATGCTGGCCAGAGGAACCGGTGCCGTGCAGACCGGGGCAGGCGCGAACGCAGCCAGCCCGCCCCCCGGCACGCCGAAGACACGGCTTCGCCTGATCAACGCCACGGTCTCGCGCGGCGGAGCGGTGTTGCTCGGCACGCTGCCCTTCGCGGCCGTTGCCGTGGCCTATCTGTCCACTTCGGCGCAACGCCTGGCCGTCAACGCCAACGACAAGCTGCTGCCGTCCCCGGCACAGATGTGGTCGGCGTTCTTCGAACTGGCGACCGTGCCGGACAAGCGCTCCGGCGACCTGATCCTGTGGGCCGACACTTATGCCAGCCTCGTCAGGCTGTTCGCGGGCGTCGGCTTGGCGACGCTGGCGGCGCTGCTGCTGGGCATCGCCATCGGCTTCATCCCGCGCGTCAGGGCCTTTCTCCTGCCCTTCGTCACCGTTGTCTGCGTCATCCCGCCCCTGGCGCTGTTGCCGATCCTGTTCATCGCGCTCGGCCTCGGCGAAACGGCCAAGATCACCTTGATCGCCATTGGCGTGGCGCCGGTCATGGTGCGCGACATCGCCAACCGGGTCATGGAACTGCCGCCCGAGCTCATCGCCAAGGCACAGACACTCGGCGGCAACAGCTGGACCATGGTCCTGAGGCTGGTGCTGCCGCAAACCATGCCGCGCCTCATCACCTGCGTGCGGCTGGCGCTCGGACCGGCCTGGCTGTTTCTGATCGCGGCGGAGGCCATCGCCTCGACCGAGGGGCTGGGCTACCGCATCTTCCTTGTCAGGCGCTACCTGTCGATGGACGTCATCCTGCCCTACGTCGCCTGGATAACGCTGCTCGCCGTCGCCACCGACTGGCTGCTCGCGCGGCTCTCGCGCGTGGTTTCCCCCTGGGCTCATCCGGGGTCCGGCAAATGAGCCGCATCGTCGTCCACGGCCTGGAAAAGAGCTACGGCGACGCCCGCGTGCTGGAGCGCGTGAGCGTCACCGCCGAGCCTGGCGAATTCCTGTCGCTGGTCGGCGCCAGCGGCTGCGGGAAATCGACCTTCCTGCGCATCCTGCTCGGCCAGGAGCGGCAGAGCGGCGGCGTGGTCGTCATCGGAGATCGGCCGATCGTGCCGGAACCGACGCCGCAGCGTGGCATCGTCTTCCAGCGCTACTCAGTATTTCCGCATCTGACCGCGCTGCAGAACCTGCTGCTGGTGGAGGACTTCCGCTCCGGCGGACCTTTCGGCCGTGTCTTCGGCGCCAGCCGCAGAAGCGCGAGGCAGCAGGCCGAAACCATGCTGGAGCGCGTCGGCCTGGCTCATGCGCGCGACCTCTATCCGGCTTCGCTCTCCGGCGGCATGCAGCAGCGGCTGGCGATCGCCCAGACCCTGCTCGGCCGGCCGCAGATCCTGCTTCTCGACGAGCCGTTCGGGGCGCTCGATCCTGGCATCCGCGCCGAAATGCACGAATTGCTCATCGAGCTGTGGGACGAGCATGGCATGACCGTGGTCATGGTCACCCACGACATCGGCGAGGCCTTCAAGCTCGGGACCCGTGTGCTTGTCTTCGACAAGGTGCGCCACGATCCCCAGTTTCCGTCCGCCTACGGCGCGACGATCACCTACGATCTGAAGCTCGACCGCAAGAGCCGAGCTTCCGCACGAGACGTGGCCGAAGTGGCCGCGATGGTCGGGACGACCCGACTGGACAGCGCAATCGCGACGACGGCGTCGTAACGGAGGTTTTTCATGCACAGAGACATTCCAGCGCGCCGGCACCGCCGGGCCGGGCTGTTTGATCGCCAGCCGCGCCAGCGCTTGCATCATCCCAATTTCGAGATCCGCGACATGCAGGGCTGGAAGTCCATCGAAGCGGAAGGAAAGCTGCCCGAGGACGGCTGGCGCAAGGAACAGAAATGGGCGCTGGACATGGGTTTGCCGGGATCGGATTCGATCACCGACAAGTCAATCCCGACCTTCGCGCGCGGCGAGCTGCCGCATTTCGCCGGCATCAACACCTTCCTCAAGGCACCCTATGTCGAGAATGTCCGCGATGTCGGCCGATATGACGCTGCAGTCATGGGCATTCCCTTCGACAGCGGCACAACCTACCGTCCGGGAACCCGTTTCGGGCCGCAGGGCATCCGCCGCATCTCGGCGCTCTACACGCCTTACAACTACGAGCTTGGTGTCGACCTGCGCGAGCAGATGACGCTGTGCGACGCCGGCGACGTCTTCACCATTCCGGCCAATCTCGAAAAGAGCTTCGACCAGATCACCAAGGGCGTCAGCCACGTCGCCTCCTCGGGCGCGCTGCCGATCATGCTGGGCGGCGATCATTCGATCGGGTTCCCCTGCGTGCGCGGCATCGCCGACGTCACCTCGAAACGCATCGGCATCATCCATTTCGACCGCCACATCGACATCCAGGAAAAGGATCTCGACGAGCGCATGCACACCACGCCCTGGTATTGGGCGACCAACCTGCCGAACGTCTCGGCCACCAATCTGGTGCAGCTTGGCATCGGCGGCTGGCAGGTGCCCCGCTATGGCGTGGCCGAGGCCAGGAAGCGCGGTACCAACGTGCTGACGATTTCGGACATCGAGCAGATGGGGCTGGAGAAGACGGCGGAGATCGCGCTCGAGTTGGCGTGGAAGGACGCCGACGCCGTCTACATTTCCTTCGACGTCGACAGCGTCGACTGCGGTTTCGTCCCGGGCACGGGCTGGCCCGAGCCCGGCGGCTTCCTGCCGCGCGAGGCGCTGAAGCTGCTCGGGCTGGTCTCGGCGCCCGGCATTTGCGGGCTGGAGGTGGTCGAGGTTTCGCCGCCATACGACACCTCGGACATCACCGCGCTGTTCGGTGTGCGGGTCGTCGTCGAGGCGCTCGGCTCGATGGTCGCCCATGGCACGCTGGGCAAGCACCGATCCATCATCGACAAGCCGACGAGCTTTTAACCATGCACGATGATCATCGTCACCACAGCCATGATCATGGCGACGGCCACCACCATCACGGCCCGATCGGCCACCATCACCATCCGCACCCCGTCGGCCACAACGGGCCGGCAGGCAAACCGTTGCAGTGGCAGACGCCGCATTTGCCGCACGAGCATGCGCCCGAGCCGGCCGACCCGCGCGCAACCGATCTTGATCTCGTCGAGACGGCCTTTCTCGACGGGTTCGCGCGGGCACCCGATCCATCCAGCTTCCTGCGGCTCGCCGGCATTCCTTTCCTCGGCGAAACCGCCGACGGCAGGCGGCTGCACCTGCTGCGGGTCGAGACACAGGATATCGTCGATGTCGGTGCCGTGATGCCGCTGATCGGCGGCGCCGGCGTGGCCTACAACCCGCTGCCCGCGAAGCTGACGTCGCACCGGCGGCACCTGGCATTCGTCTACCACGACGGCAAGGGCCAGCGGCCTCTGGATTTCAACGAGGCACGGCTTCTGACCGACAGGTCCGCGGCAGCCGAAATCGCCATGCCCGGACATTGAACCCCGGCTTTGACCCGGACCCACCCCTCTCAGACAGGTTCAGACCCATGAACAGAATGCTTTCGATCCTCACCAGGCTTGCTCCTGCCGCCGCGGCGGCTCTCATGCCGTCACTGGCCTTCGCTCACAGCGGCGGCTCTCATGTCCACGGACTTCTGAGCGGCCTTCAACACCCGCTGGCCGGCATCGACCACCTGCTTGCAATGCTGGCGGTCGGCGTCATTGCGGCGCGGACAGGCGGCAGGTCCGCCATCCTCGTGCCGGCGTGCTTCGTTGCGGCGATGGTCGCGGGAGCCGTGCTTGGGACCGCCGGCATCGGCCTGCTATCGCTGGAGTCAGGGATCGCGCTGTCTCTGGTGGTCTTCGGCGCCATGGTCGCGCTCGCCAAGCCTGTTCCACCTGCCTTCGCCGCAACGCTGGCGGCGCTCTTCGGCCTCTTCCACGGCAACGCCCATGGTCTCGAGATTCCGGAGATGGTCGGTGGCATGGCCTATGCGATCGGTTTCCTGGCCAGCACCTCGGCCTTGCACGCCACCGGGGTGCTGGCCGCCCTGACGTTGCGGAGCCGGCCGGCGGCCATCCGCGCGGCAGGGATCGGCACCTCGCTGGTCGGAGTGGCGCTCACCGCGCAGCTGATCTGAACCGCGGCTCAAGGATCGCACGAACAGGAGGCGGCCATGCCCAGGCCATTGACGATCTGGCGGCGCATTCGAGAGCTGCTGTACCAGATCCTGAAAGTGCGAGCCGAACGGCTCTGACCGCATTCGCCCGGCAACTCCGCCGCACGGGACCTGGCATTGCGGGCTCCGTGCGACCGGAGATTGCTCGGCTTGAAACCACGAATGGCCATCGAGTATCGCCAGAGCCGGATGATTTCAGGTCGAATCGACCTGAAATCTGAATCCGGCTCTAAATCGAAGAGAAAGTCGTCCGAAAACCGGTTCCCACTTTTCGGCATCATGCTCTAGGCGCTTCGCAGGATCCCACGGCACCCAATTCACATGGAATTGTCCGCCCGGCGTTGGCATTCACGCCTCCGCGACGGAATGAGCCACCTTCACAATGTTGACTATTGCTATCAGGTATTGGTAGGTGCAGCCGTATCCCGGGGCGGATCACCAAGATCAAGGACCATGCCATGAAATATGCACTTTCCACCCTTGCCGGCGCTGTTGCATTGACAGCCAGCCTGGTCGCCGCGCCGGCCCTGGCCGAGAATGCCGGCATCATCGTCTACAATGCCCAGCATGAGAGCCTTGCCAAGGAATGGGCAGCCGGCTTCACCAAGGAAACCGGCATCAAGGTGACGCTTCGAAATGGCGGCGACAGCGACTTCTCCAACCAGATCGTCGCCGAAGGCGCTGCCTCCCCGGCCGACGTGTTCCTGACCGAGAACTCGCCGGCGATGACGCTTGTCGAGGCGGCCGGCCTGTTCGCGCCGGTCGACGCCGATACGCTCGCCCAGGTGCCGAAGGAATACCAGCCCTCGAGCGGCAAATGGGTGGGCGTCGCCGCGCGCAGCACCGTCTTTGTCTACAACAAGGACAAGCTCAAGGAAGACCAGTTGCCCAAGTCGCTGCTCGACCTTGCCGATCCGAGCTGGAAGGGCCGCTGGGCGGCCTCGCAGGCGGGCGCCGATTTCCAGGCCATCGTCAGCGCCCTGCTCCAGCTCAAGGGTGATGCCGCGACCGCCGACTGGCTCAAAGCCATGAAAGAGAACTTCACCGCCTACAAGGGCAACAGCACGGTGATGAAGGCGGTCAATGCCGGCGAGATCGAAGGCGGTGTGATCTACCACTATTACTATTTCGGCGATCAGGCCAAGACCGGCGAGAACAGCAAGAATGTCGGCCTGCATTATTTCAAGAACGAGGATCCGGGCGCCTTCGTGTCGATCTCCGGCGGCGGCGTGCTGGCTTCGAGCAAGCATCCGAAGGAAGCGCAGGCGTTCCTGAAGTGGGTCACCGGCAAGCGCGGCCAGGAGGTGCTGAAGAACGGCACGTCGTATGAATACGCGGTCGGCAAGGGTGCCGAGTCCAACCCGAAGCTGGTGCCGCTGGCCGACCTGCAGGCGCCAAAAGTCGATCCGGCGACGCTGAACTCCAAGAAGGTCATCGACCTGATGACGCAAGCCGGCTTGCTTTAGTCCGCGTTCGTCCTAAAAGGACAACCGACCGTGCTCCTGCGGGAATTCGCTTTCCGCGGGGGCGTTTTTGTTTTGGAGATGGCCTCGTCGATGACGATCAGCTGCCTTTCCGGCCGCATCAGCGGTTCATTGGATCGCCTTCGTCCGTCGAGCCTGGCGAAGCATTGCCTCTGATGGCATCCGCGATCGACCTCACGCCTTCAGGCCTGCCGGCTGCCGCAAAGCGGGACCGACGGTCCGCGTCGTGGATCACGCTTGCCGCCGCCCTCATCTCGCTGATCGCGCTGCTGCCGCTCGCCTTCATCGTCTGGACCGCGATCCAGACCGGCTGGGAAACCGTGATCGCGCTGATCTTCCGGCAGCGCGTCGGCGAGCTTTTGGTCGACACCATCCTGCTCGTCGTCGTGACCGTCCCGATCGCCGTCGTGCTGTCCGTGGCGCTCGCCTGGCTGACCGAGCGCTCAGACCTGCCCGGCAACCGGCTGTGGTCGTGGCTGTCGGTGGCGCCGCTGGCCATCCCGGCCTTCGTCCACAGCTACGCCTGGATCAGCCTGGTGCCTGGCCTGCACGGGCTGTGGGCCGGCGTGCTGGTCTCCGTCATCGCCTATTTCCCTTTCCTCTATCTGCCGATCTCGGCGGCGCTGCGCCGTCTCGACCCGGCACTGGAGGATGCCGCTGCCGCACTTGGCCTTGGCCCGTGGCGGGTCTTCGCGCGCGTCGTGCTGCCGCAATTGCGGCTGGCCATCTGCGGCGGTTCGTTGCTGGTCGGCCTGCATCTGCTTGCCGAATACGGCCTCTATGTCTTCATCCGCTTCGACACCTTCACCACGGCGATCGTCGACCAGTTCCAGTCGACCTTCAACGGCCCGGCTGCCAACATGCTTGCCGCCGTCCTGGTCGCCTGCTGCTTCGTGCTGCTCGCCGTGGAGGTGATCGTGCGCGGTGAGGAGCGTTACGCGCGCGTCGGCTCCGGCGCCGCGCGCAAGCAGCAGCGCGCCCGGCTCGGTCGCGCCACGCTGCCTTGCCTGCTGCTGCCCGCCGTCACCGCGCTGCTGGCGCTCGGTGTTCCCTTTGTGACCGTCGGCCGCTGGCTGCTCGCAGGCGGCGCGGACGTCTGGCGCTGGGACGAGATCGGCCTGGCGCTCGGCCAGACGCTGTTCCTCGCCGTCGCCGGCGCGCTGCTTGCCACGATTGCGGCGATGCCGATGGCCTGGATCTCGATCCGCGCGCCCGGCCGCCTGCAGCGCCTGCTCGAGAGTTGCAACTACATCGTCGGCTCGCTCCCCGGCGTGGTGGTCGCGCTGGCGCTGGTGACCATCACCGTGCGCATCGCCTTGCCGCTCTATCAGACGCTCTTCACCATCCTTTTCGGCTATTCGCTGATGTTCCTGCCGCGCGCGCTGGTCAGCCTGCGCGCCTCGATCGCGCAGGCGCCGGTGGAGCTCGAACGCGCCGCCTCGAGCCTCGGCCGGCCACCGCTCAAGGCGCTGTGGTCGACGACGATCCGCTTGTCGGCGCCGGGTGCGGCGGCCGGCATGGCGATGGTTGCGCTCGGCATCACCAATGAACTGACCGCCACCCAGATGCTGGCGCCGAACGGCACCCGCACGCTGGCGATGGCGTTCTGGTCCTATAGCGGCGAGATCGACTACGCCTCCGCCGCGCCCTATGCGCTGATCATGGTGGCGATGTCGCTGCCGATGACGTGGGTGCTCTATGTCCAGTCGAAGCGGATGGCGGGACGATGAGCTTCCTCGAACTCAACGGCGTGGTGAAATACTACGGCAAGCTGGCGGCGCTCGCCGGCGTCGACCTCACCGTCGAAAGCGGCAGCCGCACCGCGATCGTCGGCCCATCCGGCTGCGGCAAGACCACCTTGCTGAGGCTGATCGCCGGCTTCGAGGCGCCTGACAGCGGCCGCATCGCGCTCGACGGCAAGGTGCTCGCCAATGGCGGCGCGGCCGTGCCGGCGCATCGCCGCGGCATCGGCGTGGTGGCCCAGGACGGCGCGCTGTTCCCGCATCTCACCATCGCCGACAATATCGGCTTCGGCATGCCTCGAAATGCCGACAAGCGCGCCGAGCACATTGTCGAGCTCGCCTATATCGTCGGGCTGGACAAGGCGATCCTGAAGCGCCGGCCGCACGAGCTTTCCGGCGGCCAGCAGCAGCGCGTGGCGCTTGCCCGCGCCATGGCCATGAAGCCCAGGCTGATGCTGCTCGACGAGCCGTTCTCGGCGCTCGACACCGGCCTGCGCGCCTCGATGCGCAAGGCCGTGGCTGAGCTTCTCGAGGAGGCGGGCATCACCACCATCCTGGTCACCCACGACCAGGCCGAGGCGCTGTCCTTCGCCAGCCAGGTGGCCGTCATGCGCGACGGGCTTTTCTCGCAGGTCGGCACGCCGCGCGAGCTCTATTTCCAGCCCAAGGACAGGATGGTTGCCGAGTTCCTCGGCGACGCCATCATCGTGCCGGCCAGGATCGCCGACGGCTTCGCCATCTCGCCCCTCGGCCGCATCGCCGTCGACACCGCCGAGCGGCGCGACGTCGCCCGCATCATGCTGAGACCCGAGCAGGTGCTGCTCAAGCGGACGTCGCGCGAGGGCATGTCGGGAACGCCGGAGATGCTGTTCGGCGAAGTGACGGACTCCGAATTCGCCGGCTCGGTCTGCACCGTCGCGGTGCGGCTGCTCAACAGTCCCGATCCGCCGGATGCCGCCGCGATCGGCAACACGCCGCTCATCCTGCGCAAGACAGGCATGGATGCCCCGTCCGTCGGCGAGATCGTGCGCCTCACAGTCACCGGCAAGGCGCACGTGTTCGCCTGAACCGCAGGCGGCTCTCTACCGTACGCGCTCGCCTGTCTGCGGCGACCACAGCGGCCAGCTCTCCAGAAAATCATGGCTGTGCACGACAACGCGCTGCCCATCGATCAGGATGATCGAATAGGCGGGCGGCGCCTGCTCGACCACCTCGTCGCCGACAAGGTCGAGCATGAAGCGGGCATGCAGGCCGCGTTGCGCCGAGAACGGAATGCCGGCGACCGTGCCGGCGATGTCGCGATGAACATGGCCGAAGAAGAGGTAGCGGACATTGCCGCGGCGCGTCAGCACGTCTAGCAGCCGCTGCGGTTGCTCGAGGCCGAGCGGATCGAGAATCGTCAGGCCGAGTTCCAGCGGCGGATGGTGCAGGAAGAGATAGGCAGGCTTGCCTGCGGCCTCGGCGAGCCGCGCATCCAGCCAGGCGAGCCGCTTGTCGCACAACTCGCCGGTGACCCGGCCTTGCGCCAGGCTGTCGAGGAAGACCAGCCGGCCCTCAGGCGTATCGAATGCCGATTGCACGAAGCCGTTGCCGTCGGTTCCGTTTTCGGGGAAGGCGGCGACGAGATTGGCGCGCCGGTCGTGGTTTCCGGGCAGCAGCCGGTACGGCACGGTGAGCCGGCTCAGCGCCACCTTCAGGTCGGCATAGCTCTCGGCCTCGCCGTCGTCGGTCAGGTCACCGGTGAAGACGCAGAGCGTCGCATCGCTGTGGCGCTGATTGATGTGGTCGATGCAGCGGTCGAGCCGCTCATGCAGGTCCGCGCCGAAGCGGACTTCACCCCGACGGCCGAGATGGACGTCGGTCACCTGGATGATCTTCATCGCGCGAACCCTCTATCGATCTTGCAAGGGACAGTGCAGCCAACCAAAAAGGCGCTTACAGCGCAGCCTCCGGCACCGAAGCCTTGAACACGTCGAGCCGGCCTCCGGTCTCGGACGAGAAGAAGTGCAGGTCGCTCTCGGCGAACTGCAGGCCGACGGCGCTGCCCGGTTCGGGATGCACGGTCTCGGAGGTCACCACCGAGAACGAAGCGCCGTCGAGATCGACATAGACGACCCGGCCGGCGCCGAGTTCCTCGACGAGGTCGACCGTTGCATCGAGCGCGCCGGGCGTGCCCGGCGCCACCATGCGCACGGCCTCCGGCCGGACCCCGACGGCCACCTTCGAGCCCACGGGCAGGCCAGCGCGCGACACGTTGAGCTTGCGGCTGCCGCCAAGCAACGACACGCCGTCGAGCGCGACCGTGCCTTCAAGCATGTTCATCGCCGGCGCGCCCACGAAGGTCGCCACGAAGCGGCTCGCCGGCCGGCTGTAGACTTCCGCCGGCGTGCCGACCTGCTCGACGCAGCCGCCATTCATCACCACCAGCCGGTCGGCCAGCGTCATCGCCTCGACCTGGTCGTGCGTGACGAAGACCGAGGTGGCGTTGAGCCGCCGGTGCAGCTTGCGGATTTCCGAGCGCATCTGAACGCGCAGCTTGGCGTCGAGGTTGGAGAGCGGCTCGTCGAAGAGGAAGACCTTGGGCTCGCGGATCATGGCGCGGCCCATGGCGACGCGCTGGCGCTGGCCGCCGGAAAGCGCCATCGGCTTGCGGTCGAGCAGGTGCTCGAGCTCCAGGATGCGGGCGACGGCCTGGATGCGTTGCGTGCGCTCGGCGGCAGGAACCCCGGCCACCTTCAGCGAATAACCGATATTCTGAGCAACGCTCATATGCGGGTAGAGCGCGTAGTTCTGGAACACCATGGCGCAACCGCGCTCGCGCGGCTCGAGCCTGTTCACCACCGCGCCGTCGATGGCGATCGTGCCGTCGGAAATTTCTTCCAGCCCCGCGATCATCCTGAGCAGCGTGGACTTGCCGCAGCCTGACGGCCCGAGGATGACGACGAACTCGCCGGACCTGATGTCGAGATTGACGCCATGCACGACCTGCATCTTGGCATAGCTCTTCCTGACGTCGCGGATGGTGATGGAGGCCATTTTTTGTGTCTCCCTATTTTTCGGTGGCGATCAGGCCGCGCACGAACCAGCGCTGCATCAGCACCACGACGATCAGCGGCGGCAGCATGACGATCAGCGTGCCGGCCATGGCGATATGCCATTCCGGCGCGCCGCCGACGTTGGGGATGAGCTGCTTCAGCTCTGTCACCGCCGTCGCATGCGACTGATCCGTGGTGATGAGCAGCGGCCACACATACTGGTTCCAGGCCCACAGGAACATGATGGTGCCGAGCGCCGCCATGTTGTTGCGGGACAGCGGCAACAGGATGTCGACGAAGAAGCGCAGCGCGCCGGCGCCGTCCATTCGCGCGGCTTCCGTCAGCTCGTCCGGCACCGTCAGGAAGAACTGGCGGTAGAGGAAGGTGCCGGTGGCGGTGGCGATCAGCGGCATGATCAGGCCGGTATAGGAGTTGAGCAACCCGAGGCTCAGCGAGACTTGCACGCCGGAAATCTTCTCGATCAGCCAGCTGATGCCGGTCACGTCCATGATCGCCTGATAGGGCGAAAGCACGTTGGCGACCACCGCGTAGGTCGGCACGATGCGCACCTCGAGCGGCAGCATCAGCGTGACGAAGATCAGCCAGAAGATCAGCATCCGCCCGGGATAGCGGAAATAGACGATCGAGAAGGCGGTGAGCGCCGAGATGATCACTTTGCCAGCGGCGACCCCCGCCGCCATGACGAAGCTATTGAACAGTTTCGGTCCGAGGTCGGCCGTCGTCCAGGCGGTCTTGATGTTGACCCAGAAGTCGCTGCCCGGCAGCAGCGACATCGGCACGTCGTTGACGTCCTTGAGATTGTGCGACGCCGCGATCGCCACGATGACGAACGGTGCCACGCAGAAAACGAAGCCGGCGAACAAAATCACATGGGTGAAGAAGTTGAGGATCGGGGTGCGCTCGACCATGGCCGCCTCAGCGATAATGCACGCGCCGCTCGATGAAGCGGAACTGGACGATGGTGAGCAGGATGATGAGCAGCATCAGGATGATGCTCTGCGCGGCCGCACCTGAGTAGTCGAGGCCCCTGAAGCCGTCGGAATAGATCTTGTAGACCATCAGGTTGGTGGCGTTCGCCGGGCCGCCGGCGGTCATGATGTCGACGATGCCGAAGGAGTCCTGGAAGCTCTCGGTGATGTTGATGACCAGAAGGAAGAAGATCGTCGGCGTGATCAGCGGGAACTGGATGTCCCAGAACCGCCGGATGACGCCTGAGCCGTCCATCGCCGCCGCCTCGATCAGCGAGCGCGGGATCGCCTGCAGGGCGGCGAGGAAGAAGATGAAATTATAGCCGACATATTTCCAGGAGAACGCGACGATGACGGAAGCCATGGCGTCGGCGCCGTTGAGGCCGGGGTCCCAGAAGCCCGGCCAGAACTTGTTGACGGCGGCCATGAAACCGGCTTCCGGGGCCAGGATGAAGCGGAACGCCAGCGCCAGCGCGGGTGCTGCAATGCCATAGGGCCAGATCAGCACGACACGGTAAAGACGCGAGCCGGCAAGCTGGCGGTCGGTCAGGGTGGCGAGCACCAGCGCGATGACCATCGCAAGACCGGTGCTGATCGCGGCAAAGGTCAGGCTGGCGGTGATCGAGTTCCAGTAGTCGGCGTTGGCGAGGATCGAGCGGAAATTGTCGAGCCCGACCCAGATGTTGCCGCCGCCCCAGGGCTGCTGCAGCGTCAGCGACCAGTAGACCGCTTGTCCGGCCGGCCAATAGAAGAAGGTGAAGATCAGGATCAGCTGCGGCACCGCGAACAGGATGCCGATCGTCCATTTGCCGAAAGTGACGCGTTTTTCCATCGATCCGCTGACGCCGTTGAACCGCCAGCCCGCCTTGCCGTGAACAGACTAAAGCATGTCTCCCGAAAGTGGGAACCGGTTTCGGGACAAAGACATGCGCGATCAAGAACCTATGTGAGATGGCCGCCCGTCGATGTCGCCGGGCGGCCTGGCAACGCTTGAAATCAGGGCAGCGTCTTGTTCGGATAGGTCTGCTGGAAGCGGTCGAGGATCGCGTCGCCGTTCTTGACCAGCGCGTCGATGCCGTCCTGCACGCTTTCCTTGTTGGCGAAGATCGCCTGCATCTGCGTGCCGAACTCGGCGCGGATCTGGGTGAAGTTGCCGAGACGGATGCCGCGGGTGATCTCGGTCGGTTCCGAGGCGGTGAGGCTTTCGATTGCCACCTCACGGCCCTTGTAGGGCGCCTTGTCATAGAAGCCGCTGGACTTCATGTACTCGAAGCCCGACTTCGTCACCGGAATGTAGCCGGTGTTGGTCGACCAGAACAGGGCGGTCTTGGGATCGTGGATGAAGTTGAGGAAGGCGGCCGCGCCCTTGTATTCGGCGTCCGATTTGCCGGACAGCACCCATAGCGAAGCGCCGCCCACCAGCGAGTTCTTGCGCTCGGTGCCGGCATAGACGGGCAGCTCGGCGACATCCCACTTCATGCCTTCCTTCTGGGTCTTGCCGACCGTGCCGTGGTCGCCGACCGAGGTCATGATGACCTGGCAGGTGCCGGTGGCGAAGGCCTGCACCATGTCCTGGCCGAGGTCCTTCGACTTGATCTTGATCAGGCCCGCGTCATACCACTTCTTCAAGTCGGTGACGTACTGGACGAACTTGGTCTTGTTCATTTCCAGGCGGGCGTCGAGGCCGTCATAGCCGTTGTTCTTGCTGGCGATCGGCTGGTTGTGAATGGCCGAGAACTGCTCCATCAATTGCCAGCTTTCATTGCCGGAGATGTTGATCGCCATCGGGCAATCATAGCCGGCGTCCTTCAGCGCCTTGAGGTCGGCGCCGACGTCTTCCCAGGTCTTCGGCGCTTCGGTCTTGCCGATCTTGGCGAAGGCGTCCTTGTTCCAGTACATCAGCGCCGTCGACGAGTTGAACGGGAAGGACAGCATCTCGCCCTTCGAGGTCGCGTAGTAGCGGGCGATGCCGGGGAAATAGTCGCTGTAGTCGATCTTGTAGCCGTTTTCCTCCATCAGCTTGTCCGCGGGCTTGTAGGCGCCCGACAGCATCATGGTGGCGGTGCCGACGTCATAGACCTGGACGACGGTGGGCTGTTTGCCGGCGCGGAAGGCGGCGATCGTGTTCTGCAGCGTGGCGTCGTAATTGCCCTGGCTGGTGCAGACCACCTCATAGTCGGATTGCGAGGCGTTGAAGTTCTTGCACAGCGTGTCGACGACGCGCGCGAGATCGCCCGACAGGCCGAACCAGAAATCGAATTTCACCGGCTCTGCAGACGCGGGTGCCGCGAGCGCGGTGCTGAGCGCGCCGGCGGCAAGGGCAGCGAGGCCCCGCTTGATGATGGTCATGGTTTTTCCCTCTTGAGTGGCAGTTTGACAAGGTTTTGTGCAAATCCTTGCCCGCTCTCTTAGAGAAGGTATGTGACAGTTCTGTTGTGGGCTTTGCGGCCTGTGGACAGCCAGTCTCTCCTCCCCCTCGGCGGTCGCGCCGGCATGAAAACGTCATATCGGCGGTCTAGGAAGCTAGGGCGCCGAAAAGCGGCGTAAAGACCCGGCTAAATTCGATGCCGGCTCAATTGGATGAATGACATGCTTGTCCCGCAATTGACCCATGTGCCGATGGCCGAACGCCAGGCGATGCGGGAAGGTCCGCGCGACAGCGCCACTCATTTGCGCCACGCCGCGGCCATTCCGGCATTGGGCGAGATCGAGATCGGCGGCAGGACGTCCCGCGACGGCGCCAGTGAAAGCCTGACGGTGATGGCCTGGAATGTGGAGCGGCTTCGCCATGTCGAAGCGATCGCCGCGACGATCGCCGCCCAGGCGGCGGACGTGGTGCTGCTTACGGAGGTCGACAAGGGCATGGCCCGCTCCGGCAACGGTCATCCTTTGAGCCGGCTTGCCGACCGGCTCGGCCATGCCTTTGCCTACGGCGTCGAGTTCGTCGAGCTGGGGACCGGCAACGAGACGGAGCAGATCGCGGCCGGCGAGGCCTGCAATGAGGAAGGTTTTCACGGCAACGCCGTGACCAGCGCTGTGCCGCTCAACCGGCCATTCCTCATCCGCCTGGATGCCGCCGGCGGCTGGTTCCGGCCTGAGCGCGGCCAGCCGCGCATCGGCGGGCGCATGGCGATCGGCGGCCAGGTGCGGCTCGGCGAACGCCGGGTGACCGTCGTCTCGGTGCATCTCGAGAACCGCACCGACCCCGCCGGCCGGGCCGACCAGACACGACACCTGCTCGATGCCATCGACAGATACGATGCCGACGCGCCCGTGCTGATCGGCGGCGACTTCAACACGCTGACCGCGACCTATGAAGAGCGTCACGACGATCCGGCTGCATGGCGGGCACGCGTCGCCGCCGAACCGGACCGGCTGATCAAGGTCGATCGCCACGAACCGTTGTTCCAGGTGCTTGCCGAGCGCGGCTACAGCTGGCGCGATGCCAATACGCTCGACCAGCCGACCCAGCGGCGCGCCGCCGGCGATTCGGCGCCGGTCGGCCGCATCGACTGGTTCTTCACCCGCGGTCTTGCGGCAAGCGCGCCGGCCACCCTGCCGGCGCTGTTGCCGGACGGCAGCCCGAGCGCCGATCACGAGGCGATCGTCGTGACGGTTCGCCTCGACTTGAGCCGCTCAGCCGCCGGCTAATGCAACCTGAGAAGCACGCCTTGGTTGCAGGCGCGCTAATCGATTTTTCAGCCGTCGGGTCCTAATCAATCCCCATTGCCCTTGATTGATGCGGGAAGATCAGGTGAAGCAAGATGTTGACCGTCTATAATTGTATTGTGCATCAGCATGATCTGAGGTTGGTCGTACTTGCCGCGCTCATCTGCGGGATTTCCTCTTTTTCGGCGGTCAATCTTCTGCGCCATGTCCAGCAATCGACCAGTCGAAATCGCTATGCGTGGCTGTTGATTGCGGCCACGGCGACCGGCTTCGGCATCTGGGCGACACATTTCATCGCCATGGTCGCCTTCACGCCCGGAATACCCAACGCCTATAACGCGGAGCTTTCCGCACTTTCGCTGGCCGCTTCCGTCATCCTGACGGCGGCAGGGATGTGGATTGCCACCGCCCGCGGCGGCATCGAGCACTATCTCGTCGGCGGCGCCGTGCTCGGCGCCGGCATCGCCACGATGCACTATACCGGCATGGCGGCGTTCGAGGTGCAGGGCAGGATCGTCTGGAACCAGTTGCTCGTCGCCCTTTCGCTGGTGGCGGGCATCACGCTTGCCGCGCTCGCGCTGCTCGTGGTGCTGCGCCGTCCGTCAACCCCGGCGACGATAACCGCCGCCATCCTGCTCACGCTGGCCATCTGCACGCTGCATTTCATTGCTATGGCAGCCGTCTCGATCTACCCGGATTCGTCGATCGAGATCTCCCAGTTCACCATCGCACCGATGTCGCAGGCCTTCGCCGCCGCAGCGGCGAGCCTTGTCATCCTGGTGCTCTCGGCCGCGGCGCTGCGCATCGATCTGCGCTTCCGCCGCCACAAGGTCGAGGCCGAGCGGATGCACGGCTTGGCCAATGCCGCCGTGGAGGGGCTCATCGTCTGCGACGGCAGCCGCATCGTCAGCGCCAACGACAGCATCGCGGCGCTGAGCGGCATCGCCGCCACGACGTTGAACACGATGACGCTTGGCGAGCTTTTCGGCGAGCGCGTCGCCTCCTGCATCGCCGGCGGCAACAGGCAGGCGCAGGAAGCAGAGCTCAAAAGCCATGACGAAAGCCGAATCCCCGTCGAGCTGATCGCCCGCAGCATCGACTATTGCGGCAAGCCGCACGACGTCGTCGCTGTGCGCGACATACGCGATCGCAGGAAGGCCGAGCAGGAGATCCTTCGGCTCGCGCATTTCGACCCGCTGACCGGGCTTGCCAACCGCCGCAGCTTCACCAGCCGGCTCGAGGCCGAGATCGCCGCGGCGGACCGTAGCGGCGAAGGCGGGCAGCTCGCGCTCATTCTTCTCGATCTCGACCGGTTCAAGGAAGTGAACGACCTCTTCGGTCATGCCGCCGGCGACGCCCTGCTGCAAAGGGTGGCGCAATGCGCTTCGAGTGTGCTCCGGCAAGGACAGATGCTCGCCCGTCTCGGCGGCGACGAGTTCGCCATCATCGCCCCGAACCTTCCCGACCCTCAGGCCGCCGGCCGGATCGCCGAGGCGGTGCTTTCAAAACTGCGCCAGGAGAGCCAACTGTCGCCCGGCGGCGAGCTGGTGTCGGCCAGCATCGGCATAGCCCTTTTCCCTTTAGACGCTGACGAGCAGACGTCGCTGGTCAGTCATGCCGACACCGCGCTCTATCGCGCCAAGGCCGAAGGCAAGGACACCTACCGCTACTTCGAGGCTTCGATGGGCGCGGAGACGCGCGACCGGCGCGCGATGGAGTATGACCTGCGCCAGGCGGTGGCGCGCGGCGAGTTCAGCCTCGTCTACCAGCCGCAGAAGGAGATCAGCAGTGGCCGAATGATCGGTTTCGAGGCACTGATCCGCTGGCACCATCCAGAGCGTGGAAACATCCCGCCGTCCGTTTTCATCCCGGTGGCCGAAGACAGCGGTGCCATCGCACAGATCGGTGAATGGGTTCTGGCGACGGCCTGCGAAGAGGCCGTGCGCTGGAAGAACCCGCTGATGATCGCCGTCAACGTTTCGGCGGTGCAGCTTCATAATCCGAACTTCAGCCGCAAGGTGCACGAGATCCTGCTGAAGTCAGGACTTCCTGCCGGGCGGCTCGAACTGGAAGTGACCGAGACGGCGCTGATCAAGGACATGCCGCGGGCGCTGGCCACCTTGCGGCAGGTCAAGGCGCTTGGCGTCCACGTCGCGATGGACGATTTTGGAACCGGCTATTCATCCCTTTCCAACCTGCGCGCCTTCCCCTTCGACAAGATCAAGATCGACGGCTCGTTCATCAAATCGGTCGACAGGAACGGCCAGGTCGCGGCCATCGTGCGCGCTGTGCTGGGGCTGGGACGCGGACTTGGCCTGCCGGTTCTGGCCGAAGGCGTCGAGACGCTGGACGAATTGCGCTTCCTCGATGCCGAGGACTGCGAGATCGGCCAGGGATACTATCTCGGCAGGCCGGGCCCGATCGAGACCTTCAGCGAGCTGACCGGCGTGCCGGCGCCGACGGCCAACGATAGCGTCACGCCGCGTGGCGGCAGCATCCTGATGCTGGAGCCGGCCGCAGCATCGCGCTCAGCCTGACGGTCCGAGCGCCGCCTCCACCAGCCGCTTGGCATCCGGGCTCGACCATTCCGCCGGCCCGTTCATATGCGCGATCAGGCAGCCTTCGCCGTCGATCAGCATCGTCACCGGCAAGCCCAATGCCAGGCCGCGCGTCTTGGCTTCGTTGAACAGCCCCATCGTCGCATCCCGGTAGTAGACGAGCGTCTCGATACCGATCTCCTTGAGGAATTTCTTCGGCTTGGCGTCGTCGCCCGTGTCGACATTGACCGCGACGACCTCGAAGGCGTTGCCGCCCTTTTCCTTCTGCAGCGCATCAAGCGCCGGCATTTCGGCGCGGCAGGGCGCGCACCATGTCGCCCACAGATTGAGCAGCACCGTCTTGCCGGCATGGTCGGCAATCGTCATCGGCTTGCCGTCGGGGCCGTTGAAGGCAAGGCTCTTCAGCGATTGCGGCGGGTCGGCCGGCTGCAGCGCCGCGACCTGGCCGACCGCCTTTGCCGCGACCTGCTTGGCACGCTCGGCCTTGGCCTTGCAGGCGACGTCGTCCTTGCTGCCGCCGGCCGCGGCAAGCTGATCCGGGGCGTTGTTGCCAGAACCGCTCTCGCTGACATATACCGCGACCGCGCCGGCCACCACGCCCGCCACCAGGGCGGCGAGGATAAGGCGCGGGGCCGGGAAGAATTTATTGCCGTCTGCCATTTTCTTAAGAACTGCTCCGGAGCACGGGTTATAGCGATGAGTGATAAGAAGGCCAGCAACCAGATGTGGGGCGGACGTTTTGCCTCGGGTCCGGCCGCGATCATGGAAGCGATCAACGCGTCGATCGGCTTCGACCGCAAACTCTACGCGCAGGACATCCGCGGATCGATCGCCCATAGCGAGATGCTGGCGCAAACGGGCATTATTTCGGCGGCCGATCAAGAAAAAATCGCTCACGGGCTGAACACGATCCTGAAAGAGATCGAGGCAGGCAGGTTCGAATTCTCGACGAAGCTTGAGGACATCCACATGAATGTCGAGGCACGCCTTGCCGACCTGATCGGCCCGGCCGCGGGGCGCCTCCACACCGCGCGCTCGCGCAACGACCAGGTGGCCGTGGATTTGAGGCTCTGGGTCAAGCAGGAATGCCAGCGTGTCGCCGAGGCGCTGAAAGGCCTCATCGCCGCGTTCCTCGAGCGTGCCGAGGAGCACGCAGCGACGGTGATGCCCGGCTTCACCCACATGCAGGCGGCGCAGCCGGTGACCTTCGGCCACCATTGCATGGCCTACGTCGAGATGTTTTCCCGCGACCTCTCGCGCGTCCGCGACGCCATCGAGCGCATGGACGAGAGCCCGCTGGGCGCCGCCGCCCTTGCCGGCACCAGCTTCGGTATCGATCGTCACATGACGGCAAAGGCGCTCGGCTTCCGCGAGCCGATGCGCAATTCGCTTGACAGCGTGTCGGACCGTGACTTCGCGCTCGAGTTCTTGGGCATCGCCGCAATCTGCGGCACGCATCTGTCGCGGCTCGCCGAGGAGATCATCATCTGGTCGACGCCGCAATTCGGGTTCATCCGGCTGTCAGATTCCTTCTCCACCGGCTCCTCGATCATGCCGCAAAAGAAGAACCCCGACGCCGCCGAGCTGGTGCGCGGCAAGACCGGCCGCATCAACGGCCATCTGGTCGGCCTGCTGACGGTGATGAAGGGCATGCCGCTGACCTACGGCAAGGACATGCAGGAAGACAAGGAATCGGTCTTCGACGCCGCAGAGACGCTCGACCTGATGCTGGCGGCGACCACCGGCATGGTGCGCGACATGACGGTGAACGCCGCCGCCATGAAGAAGGCCGCCGGCGCCGGTCACGCCACCGCCACCGACCTTGCCGACTGGCTGGTGCGCAACCTCGGCCTCCCCTTCCGCGAGGCCCATCACGTCACCGGCCGCGCCGTGGCGATTGCCGAGGAGAAGAAGGTCGGTCTGGAAAAGCTCTCGCTGGAGGACCTGCGCTCGATCCACCCCGGCATCACCGATGGCATCTTCTCGGTGCTTGCCGTGCAGAATTCGGTCAGGAGCCGCACGAGTTTCGGCGGCACCGCGCCGTCCGAGGTGAAGAAGCAGGTCCGCTATTGGAAAAAGCGGCTCGCCAAGGCGTAATGCCTGGATGCAATGCGCCGAAAACTCGGCTAAAAGCGGCGCCTGGACAAAACAGTTTCGAACGGATGGATCGATGACCGGAAGCAGGATTTTGGTGACGCTCGCGCTGCTGGCGGCGGTTGTCACCGTCACGGCCTGCGGCAGGAAGGCCGGCCTCGATACGCCCTACGAGGCTGCCGTGCAGGCACGCAAGGACGCGGAAAAGGCCAAACAGCCGCTGCCGCCCGAGCCGGAGAAACCGGTCACGGACAAGAAGTTCATTCTCGACCCCTTGCTCTAGGCCGATGGGATCATCCGATCTCGCCGTGCTCCAATTTTCGGACCGTTTCCAGTGAACCATTTCGACTATCGCGACGGCGTGCTCTACGCCGAGGATGTGGCGACCCCCGATATCGCCGCGAGCGTCGGCACGCCCTTCTACTGCTATTCGACCGCGACGCTGACCAGGCATTTCCGCGTCTTCAAGCAGGCTTTTGCCGGCCTCGACGCGCTGGTCTGCTACGCCATGAAGGCCAATTCCAACCAGGCGGTGCTGAAGACGCTGGCAAGACAAGGTGCGGGCGCCGACGTGGTGTCGGAAGGCGAATTGCGCCGCGCTTTGGCCGCCGGTATCCCGGCCGGCAAGATCCTATTTTCGGGCGTTGGCAAGACCGCGCGGGAAATGGACTTCGCGCTCACCGCCGGCATCCTCTGCTTCAACGTCGAATCGGAGCCGGAGCTGGAATTGCTCTCGGCGCGTGCCACCGCGCTCGGCAAGGTGGCGCCGATCTCGCTGCGCATCAACCCGGACGTCGACGCCAGGACGCACAAGAAGATCTCGACCGGCAAGGCAGAGAACAAGTTCGGCATTCCGTGGCAGCGGGCGCGCCAGGTCTATGCTCGCGCGGCCGAGCTGCCGGGCATCAAGGTGACCGGCATCGACACCCATATCGGCAGCCAGATCACCGAACTGCAGCCTTTCGACGACGCCTTCGCGCTTCTGGTGGAACTGGTCGGCGTGCTGCGCGCCGAAGGCCACGCCATCGAGCATGTCGATCTCGGCGGCGGCCTCGGCATCCCGTACCGTGTCGACAACAGTCCGCCGCCGCTGCCCGACGCCTATGCCGAGATCGTCAGGAAGCATGTCACCCGCTTGGGCCTGAAGGTGATGTTCGAGCCGGGCCGGCTGATCGTCGGCAACGCCGGCATTCTCGTCTCGGAAGTGATCTATGTGAAGGAAGGCGACGCCAAGAACTTCCTCGTCGTCGACGCCGCCATGAACGACCTGATCCGGCCGACCCTCTATGACGCCTTCCACGACATCAAGCCGGTTGTGCAGCCGCCGGCTTCCACGCCGCGCATGAAGGTCGACGTCGTCGGCCCCGTCTGCGAGACGGGCGATTTCATTGGCCTCGACCGCGACCTGCCCAGGCTGAAGGCCGGCGACCTCATCGCCGTCGCCACCGCCGGCGCCTATGGCGCGGTGCAAGCCGGCACCTACAACACCAGGCTCCTGGTGCCGGAAGTGCTGGTCGACGGCGACCGTTTTCATGTCGTGCGGCCGCGCCAGACCTATGAGGAACTGATCGGACTGGATTCGCTGCCCGACTGGCTGAAGTAGCCTTTCTCGCGCTCGGGCGGCGCCAAACATTTGTTTTACGCAATTCCGGACGGAAAACCGCTACGCACCGTCCGGGAAATGCGTCAGATCTTCTGCACGAGCAGTGCCTTCGCTTCGGCTATCCTGTCCTCGTCGCGGCGATAGAATATCCATTGCTTGGTGCGCTTCGTGCTGAGCAGACCCGCCTGGGTCAGCACGCGCATATGTTCGCTGAGTGTCGCCTGGGTGATGCCGAGCTTTTCGGCGATCAGCAGCGCGCAGACGCCGTCCTCGACCAGATCGCCATCGGCCTGGCGCGGGAAATGCGCGCGCGGATCCTTCAGCCAATCGAGGATCTGCAGCCTGCGCTCATTCGCAATCGCCTTGAAGATGTCGACCTCTTGCATTTAGCTATTTTGCTAAGTTACTAATTGAAGTCAATCCCGAGGAGCAATTCATGCTGAACACAGGCACGCCGGACACAAGCACGTTGGGCAAAGGGACGATCACGCGCGAACGCATCGCCGCCGTGGAGCCGCGCATCCGCCCCTATGTCCGCCACACGCCCGTGATGCGTATCGACATGGCGGATTTCGGCCGCCCGGCTTTTCCGGTCGACCTGAAACTTGAATGCCTGCAGCATTCCGGCTCGTTCAAGGCGCGCGGCGCCTTCACCAACCTGCTCGAGCGGCAGGTGCCCGAGGCAGGCGTGGTCGCCGCTTCCGGCGGCAATCATGGTGCCGCCGTCGCCTACGCCGCCATGAAGCTCGGGCACAAGGCCACCATCTTCGTGCCCGAGGTCAGCCCGCCGGCCAAGCTCGAGCGCATCCGCGGCTATGGCGCCGAACTGGTCGTCGGCGGTGCGCGCTATGCAGAGGCGCTGGCGGCCAGCGAGGATTTCGCCGCCAGGACCGGCGCCCTGCAGATCCATGCCTTCAACCAGGAAGAGACGCTGATCGGCCAGGGCACGCTCGGCCTCGAGATCGAAGCCGATCTGCCCGGGATCGACACGCTGCTGGTCGCGGTCGGCGGCGGCGGGCTGATCGGCGGCATCGCCGCCTGGTTCGCGGGCCGCATCCGCATCGTCGCCATCGAGCCCGAGGGCGCGCCGACGCTTTACCGCGCCTTCGAGGCCGGCAAGCCGGTCGATGCGCCGGCCGAAGGCATCGCCGCCGATTCGCTGGCGCCGAAGCGCGTCGGCGAAATGATGTTTCCGATCGCCGAGGCCTTCGTCGAGCGCTCGATCCTGGTCAGCGACGACGACATCGTGGCCGCGCAGAAAGCGCTCTGGGACCGCGCGCGAATCATCGCCGAGCCCGGCGGGGCCGCGGCCTTCGCCGCGGTGCTTTCCGGCCGCTACGCGCCGGCGCCTGGCGAGCGCGTGGCCGTCCTGGTCTGCGGTTCCAACACAAATCCCGCGAATTTCTGGCCATAACCGGGGCGAGGCTCTTCACGATTTGGCAACCCGCCTCGCCTTTGCCGTGTTTGCTGGTATTCTTCCGCTCATGAGGTTCGGGCTATCCCGCCCGGGCAGGAAGGGCCGATGACGGAACCCATTTCCAGCGGCGAACGCGGTCTGGCCGGGCGCCTTGCCTTGAGCCGGCTGGCAACGCGAGCCTCGATGATCCTCGAGCGCGGCTGGCCGTTGCTGCTGCCGCTGGCGGTGGTCGTCGGTCTGTTTCTCAGTGTTTCGTGGTTGGGCCTGTTCCAGCGCCTGCCGGATCTGGCGCGGATCGGTCTCCTGGTCCTGTTCTCCATCTCGGCGCTGGCGGCGCTCTATCCGCTGCGCTTCTTCCGCATTCCCTCCGCCGCCGAGGTCGACCGGCGCATCGAGGCCGCGAACGAGCTGCTGCACAGCCCCGTGCAGGTGCAGAGCGACCGGCCGAGCGGCGCGGAGAGCCTTTTCTCGCAGGCGCTGTGGCGCGAGCACCAGAAGCGCATGGCCGAGCGGCTCTCCAGCCTCGGCGCCGACAGGCCGCGCACAAGCGTGCCGGATTACGACCGCTGGGGCCTGCGGGCCCTGGTCGGGCTGCTGTTCGTTACCGCCTTCGCCTTCTCGTTCGGACCATTCGGCGGCAGGATCAGCGACGGCTTCGTCGCCAGTGCCGCGCGCGACGCCGTGCCGCCGCGCATCGACGCCTGGGTGACGCCGCCCGCCTATACCGGCAAGCCGCCGCTGTTCTTGACCGCCGACGTCAATCAGGCCGACCAGACCTTCAGCGTGCCGCAGGGCAGCGACATCTCGCTGCGCGTCACCGGCGGTACCGGCGAGGAAACGTTGAGCTATGCCGATACAAACGGCAATGACCGCGCCATCGAGCCGGCCGCGCCGAAGGGCCTCGCGCCGGCCGCCACCCAGCCGGGACCCAAGGTGCGCCAGTTCTCCGGCAAGCTGAACAGCAACGGCACGCTGACGCTCAAGTCCGGTGAGGACGATCTTGGCCACTGGGCGTTCGCCATCATCCCGGACAAGCCTCCGACGATCCGTTTCGTCGGCGAGCCGAAGCGCGCGGTCAACGGCGCCATCGAGCTCAATTACCAGATCGACGACGACTATGGCGCGGCCTCCGCCAAGGCCGTCTTCGAGCTGTCGGACCCGCCGCAGGCCAATGCGCATCCGCTCTATGGCCAGCCCGACATGCCGCTGACGCTGCCGCGCCGCGGTGGCAAGGCAAACGCAGCCAAGGCGACCAAGGACCTGACCGAGCATGTCTGGGCCGGCAGCACCATCAAGCTGACGCTCAGCGCCACCGACGATGCCGGCCATACCGCCACCAGCGAGACCAAGACGCTGGTGATGCCGGAGCGGCCCTTCTCCAATCCGCTGGCCCGCGCCGTGATCGAGCAGCGCCGGCTGCTGGCGCTCGACACCAACGCCAAGCCGCGGGTGCTCGACCTGATGGACGCCATCACACTCCGCCCCGAGGACACCTTCGACAACATGTCGCATTATCTCGCGATCATGAGCGCGAAGAGCCGGCTGAAGCTCTCAGAGACCGACGACCAGCTGCGCAACGAGGTGGGTTATCTGTGGGAGATCGCGCTCGGCATCGAGGAAGGCAATCTGTCGGCTGCCGAGCGGCGGCTGCGCCAGGCGCAGCAGGCGCTGCAGGATGCCCTCAAGAACGGCGCCAGCGACGAGGAAATCGAAAAGGCGATGAAGGAACTGCGCGAGGCGATGAACCAGTTCCTGCAGGAATTCGCCCAGCGCGCGCAGCAGAACCCGAACGCGCCGCAAATGCAGCAGAACGGCCGGGAATTGCGCCAGAGCGATATCAACCGGATGATGGACGAGATCGAGAACCTGGCCAAGTCCGGTGACCGCGACCGGGCGCAGCAGCTTTTGTCCGAGCTGCAGGACATGATGAACAACCTGCAGGCCGGCCGCCAGCAGCAGGCTGGCGAGCAGGATAGCGAGATGCGCCAGCAGATGGACAAGCTCGGTGAGATCATGCGGCGTCAGCAGGAGATGATGAACGACACCTTCCGTCTCGACCAGATGCAGCGCGGCCAACGGCAACGCGGAGCCAATCGCGACGAGCAGCTCGGCGAGGATGGCGAGCAAGGCCAGGCGGAGGACGGGCAGAAGCCCGGCCCCGGCGACGATCGCGACCCGCTGGGACGGCCGGGGATGTCGCCGAAGGACCTTGCCGACGCGCTCAAGCAGCTGCAGGAAGGCCAGGGCCAGTTGCAGAGCGAGCTCGACAAGTTGAAGAAGGGCCTCGAAGGCATGGGCATGGAGCCCAATGAGGGCTTCGGCGAGGCCGGCAAATCCATGGGCGATGCCGAGCGGGCGCTCGGCGAAGCCGACGGCGACCAGGCGGTCGGCCACCAGGGCCGTGCGCTGGAGGCGCTGCGCCGCGGCGCCAAGGAGATGATGAAACAGATGCAGGCCATGCAGGGCGACCAGGGAGGCAGCGAGCAGGGTGGGCGTCAGCAGGACGCCGACCGCGACCCGCTCGGCCGGCCGCGCGCCACGAAGGGCCCCGACGACGGCAACTCGGTCAAGGTGCCCGACGAGATCGATGTGCAACGCGCCCGACAGATCCTCGAAGCGATCCGCAAGCGGCTGGGCAACGCGCTGAGCCCCGATATCGAGCGCAGCTACCTCGAACGGCTGCTCGAGCTGAAATAGGTCAGCTTCCGAGGGACAACGCGATGCCGAAGCTCGGAACCGTCACCCCGATCCTGCGCATGTTCGACATCGCCAAGGCGCGGGAATTCTATCTCGACTTCCTCGGCTTCGAGGTCGGTTTCGAACATCGCTTCAACGACAATGCCCCGCTCTACATGGGCCTCGTGCGCGACGGCTGCGAACTGCATCTCAGCGAGCATCATGGCGATGGCTCGCCGGGCGCCAATGTCCGCATCGAAGTGACCGACATTATCGGGCTGCATCGCGACCTGATCGGCAAAGAATACCGCTTCAACAGGCCGGGCCTCGAGACTACGCCCTGGGAGACGAGAGAGGTCACGGTCATCGACCCGTTCGGCAACCGCCTGACCTTCTACGAAAAGATTGCCGAATAGGGCGATGGTGCTGCCCGGTTAGGCTGGCGGCGCCTGCTCAAAGATCGGGCGTCGATTGTACCTGCCTGGTCAGCATGAAAGCCTCGCGGATCGCGCTCTCCATGCCGTCGATCGCTTCACCGGTCGCCAGCGGGTTGCGGTGCAGCACCACATTGGAGGAATCGATGTCGCCGAAGCCGTCGGCGGCCGTCAGCTCGCGGCAGTCGGCCGGGATGTTGCTGCGCGAGATCGGCGCGATCGCGAGACCGGAAGTGACCGCAAGCGTCAGGCCGCCATTGGTATCGCTGGTGTAGGCGACGCGGTAGTCGAGTCCGCGCTGCTGCAGCGACTTGATCGCGAAGTCGCGGCACCAGCCGTCGCGGCTGTAGAGCGCGATCGGCACCGGCCGCTCCTCATGCATGTGATGCAGCACCGATGTCACCCACACCGTCGGATCGTGCATCAGCACCTCGCCGCCGGAAAAGCCTTCCCACTCGAACACCACGGCGAGGTCGAGCTCACCCGCCGCCAGCGCCCTCACCTGCGAGGCCGAATGGGCATAGCGCACCGTGACTTCGACGCGCGGGTGGCGTTTGGCGAATTCGCCGAGCGCCCGAGAAAGGATCGAACGGCCGTATTCCGCTGGTATCCCGATGCGCACCAGCCCGCCGAGCGGCGGTGCCACCAGCGAGGCCGCTGTCTCGTCGAGCAGCGAAACTATGCGGCGGGCGTTGGCGATGAGCTCGCCGCCGCGCCGCGTCAGTGCCACGCCGCGCGAGCCACGCTCGAACAGGCTGCAGCCGACCATGTCCTCCAGCTTCTTCATCTGCATGGAGACGGCGGACTGGGTGCGTCCGGCTTTTTCGGCGGCCTTGGTGAAATTGCCCGTCTCGGCCACCGCCACGAAGGTGCGCAGGAGGTCGCTGTCGAGGGTGGGCTTCATGCAAGTCGCCATAAGAAATTTTGATTGCTGGTATCATTCCAATTCGTTTGCAACATGTCAAACGCAGCAGGATAGTCATCGTACCCATTGGATATGCGGCTGCGAAACCGGCCGCGGACCAATTCGAAAAGTCCTCACTCGTGCCCGCTGCCCGAAACGGTGGCGGGCTCTTTTTCGCTGGAACGACGATGCGGAACCGGATGGTGCTTGGCATTCTGAGCCTCTGCCTGGGCGTTCTCGTGTTTTCGTTGCAGGATCCGCTGGTGAAGGCGGTTTCGGGCAGCTACCCGGTGACAGAAGTGATGGCGATCCGCGCCATCGTCGCGCTGCCGATCCTGATCGTCATCGTCCAGGCCGATGTCGGCCTGAAGGCGCTGCTGTCGAAGCGATCCGGCATGCTGACGCTGCGCGCCTTCATCCAGTTCAGCTCCTATACCGCCTACTACCTGGCGATCGCCGCCCTATCGCTGGCCGACGCGATAGCGCTTTATTTCATGGCGCCGCTCTTCATCATGGCGCTTGCCGGGCCCTATCTCGGCGAGCACGTCTCCTGGCGGACGCTGACGACGGTGCTGATCGGCCTGGCCGGGGTGATCGTGATGCTGCGGCCGGGCGCCGGGCTGTTCGACTGGGCAGCGCTGCTGTCGCTTGGCTCGGCATTCCTCTACGGTTTCTCGCAACTGATGGCGCGCCGCATAGGCGACACCGAATCCTCCACCGTCATGGCCTTCTACCAGAACGGCGCCTACCTGACCGGCGCCGTGGCGGTCGCCATCATGTTTCATCTTGCCGGCATCACCCACGCCGGCCATCCGAGCCTCGACTTCCTGGTGCGGCCATGGGTGTGGCCGACCATGCCGGACTTCCTAACGATGGCCGCCTGCGGCTTCGTCGCTTCCGCCGGCATGATCCTGTTGTCGCAGGCCTACCGGATGGCGCCCGCCAACCGCGTCGCCACCTTTGAATACACCGGCATCCTGTGGTCGCCGCTCTGGGGCTTCCTGTTCTTCGCCGAGGTGCCGCGGGCAACGACGGTGCTTGGCGCGGCGCTCATCATCGGCGCCGGCCTGCTGGCGCTCAACGGCGAACGCCGACGCGGTGCGGCGCCAGCAATCGCAGCGACCGGCGAAGCCGTTTAAACAGTCAAGCGAAGCAGCTTAATGCCCGACCGACGCGGGCGCGGATCTCGGCCAGCGTGAAGGGTTTCTGCACCACATCGAGGATGATGCCGTTCAGTTCCTCGGCGCGCTCGCGCTGGTCGGCATAGCCGGTCATCAGCATGATCTTCATCGCCGGGAACTGTCTTGCCGCGGCCATCGCCATCTCGATGCCATCCATCTCGGGCATGCGGATGTCGGACACAACGAGATCGTAGCCGCCGCGCTGCTGCTGGATCAGGGCGAGGCCCTGCGCGCCGTCGGCGGCGATGCTGACACTGTGCCCTTCGCGCTCCAGCGCGCGGGCAGCGAGGGTGCGGACGGACTCATCGTCCTCGACGATCAGAAGCTTTGCCATGCCGAGATAGATGCCGCCGAAATGTTGACGTTTTCTGAAAATTTGAAACGTCGATGCGGCCTGACCTTTACGCGTCGCCCTTCACGATCCCGACAAACGGCAGCTCGCGGAACGCATGGGCGACGTCCATGCCGTAGCCGACGACGAAATAGTCGGGGCAGTCGAAGCCGACATAGTCGGCGTTGAGCGTGGTCTGGCGGCGCATGCGCTTGTCGAGCAGCACGGCAATCGCGCAGCTCTTGGCGCCGCGCGACAGCATGAGGTCGCGGGTGAAGGACAGCGTCTTGCCGGATTCGAGGATGTCGTCGATCAAAAGGACGTCGCGCCCGGCGACCTCGTTGTCGATGTCACGCAGCACCTTGACCTCGCCGCTGGTGGTGCCGGCGCCGTAGCTGGAGATGAAGATGAACTCGACCTCGGGCGACAGGCCGACATCGTGCATGGCGCGGATGAGGTCGGCGGCGAAGACGAACGACCCCTTCAGGATCGAGATCACCAGGAGGTCATGGTAGTCGCGCCCGGCGATTTCCTTGGCGAGCTCGAGATTGCGGCGGGCGATCGCCGACGCCGAAAACAGGACCTCGATGTCCTTGCCACGCACTACTGGCATCGATTGCCTTTCTTGAGAATTCGCCTAGCCGGCGAAGATGACAGAGACGGTTTTCACGCCGTTTCTAGGCACATCGAGACGGCTGGAAAAGCCGAATCTTTCGCCTGGCGCCAGCGAGCGGTCGGATGTCCCCAGCCTGTAGCGGATGACGTTGCTGGCTTTGTCGGTGACGCGGATCTCGAGCGGCGGCAACGGCTCCGATGTTGCGCCGTCATTGGCGGCCTCCCCGTCGACAAACAGAACGGGCTTCAATCCCGAGGCATCGATTCGCGATGTCACGCCGGAAATGCTGAGCGCGCTTGCCGGCTCCGAAGCTGCCCAGAAGGGACTCTGACGCACCAGGGCGTGCCCGCCCGAGACCCAGAAAGCGACGAGCGCAGCGCCCACTCCAGCGGTCCAGAAGATCGGACCGCCGCGCGAGGCCGGCTGCAGGGGCGCGGCCTCCGGTTTGCGCAGCATGCCCATGCCTTCGATGGATGGCGTTGAGGGCATTTGCGGCGGCACCGATGCCGCGATCAGTTCCGAACGGGCAGCGAATCGCGGCAGCACCACATAGTCAGCATCGACGACATCGGCCGGCGCGTCGAACATGACGCGCTCCGGCGCGGCGGTCGCCGCCGTGCCGGTCATGATTTCGCCGGAAACGGGGCGCGCGGTTCTATCCTCAGCCATTACGGCACCAGTGCAATCGTCGTTGCTTTTGGGTAAACGCAAATGGTTAACGCTTCGCCACCGGAACCGCTGTGAAACGTCGAAAACGAGCCGAAATTAACCGACCGTTAACCATGCCGGCCGATGGTCTAGGCAGAGAACAGGCTGGCAGGATGCCGCCTAAGGTTTCAGGTCGCCGAACGTGATCCGCTTCGAAAATGTCGGCCTCCGCTATGGCATGGGTCCGGAGATTCTCCGCGACATTTCCCTGCACATTCCGGAGCGCTCCTTTCAGTTCCTGAGCGGTCCCTCGGGCGCCGGCAAGACGACCTTGCTGCGCCTGCTTTTCATGTCGCTGAAGCCGACGCGCGGGCTGATCACCATTTTCGGCAAGGACCGCTCGCGCATCTCGCGCGGCGAGCTGCCGCTGCTTAGGCGCCGCATCGGCGTGGTGTTCCAGGATTTCCGCCTGCTTGACCACATGACGACCTACGAGAATGTGGCGCTGCCTCTGCGCGTGCGCGGGCGCGAGGAGGCAAGCTATCGCACCGACGTCACCGAACTTCTGAAATGGGTCGGCCTAGGCGATCGCATGCACGTGCTGCCGCCGGTGCTGTCCGGCGGCGAGAAGCAGCGCGCCGCGATCGCCCGCGCCCTGATCGAGCAGCCGGAGATCCTGCTTGCCGACGAACCGACCGGCAATGTCGATCCGCCGCTGGCGCGCCGGCTGCTCAGGCTCTTCATCGAGCTCAACCGGCTTGGCACCGCGGTGGTGATCGCCACCCACGATCTCGGCCTCATGGAGCAGGTCGATGCGCGGCGCATGATCCTCGCCGGCGGAAGGCTGGATATCTATGACTGACCTTCCTGCCGATCACCTCAATGACGAGGCCGCCGAAACGACGGCAACCGTTCGGCGCGTCCAGCGCAGGACGGCGCCGATCGTGCCGGCGCAGAACATCGCGGGCCGCGCGCTGGTGCTGGTCATCGCCATCATGACCTTCCTGTCCTGTCTCACCTTCGGCGCCGTGACGCTGGTGCGTGACACCGCCTCGGTGTGGGAGAACCAGATCTCGCGCGAGGCGACGATCCAGATCAAGCCAGTCGAAGGCCTCGACATGGAAGCGGCCCTTGCGCAGGCCTCGCAGATCGCAAGCGAGTTCCCGGGTGTGAAAGGCACGAAGATCGTCGACCGCGATGCGACGGCGCGGCTTTTGGAGCCGTGGCTGGGCACCGGTCTCAACATCGACGAGTTGCCGGTGCCGCGCCTCATCGTCGTCACCATCGACGAGGCCAGCCCGCCCGACTTTGCCGCCATGCGCGCCGCGATCACGCCCAAGCTGCCGAGCGCGGCGCTCGACGACCATCGCACCTGGGTCGACCGGCTGGTCGCCATGGCCCATACGACGGTGACCATCGGCTTTGCCGTTCTGGCGCTGATATTGTCGGCTACGGTGCTGACCGTGGTGTTCGCCACGCGCGGCGCCATGGCCGGCAACGGCCACATCATCGAGGTGCTGCATTTCGTCGGCGCCGAGGCCCGCTTCATCGCGCGCGAATTCCGCTGGCATTTCCTCGTCACCGGCATGAAGGGCGCCGCCGCCGGCGGCGCGGCAGCCATTGCCGTCTTCATCATCTTTTCCTGGTGGTCGTCGCGCAACATGGCGACGCCTGAGGCGGACCAGGCGACCGCGCTGTTCGGCAATTTCGCCATCGGCTCCAGCGGCTATCTCGGCGTCGGCCTGATGGTGCTGGTGATCGGCGCGCTGACGGCGGCGACCTCGCATGCCACGGTCGTTGCCTATCTCAGCGATATCGACATCCGACAACCGGAGGCGAACTGATCATGATCCGAAACCAGGGGTCCGCGAATGCAAGACGCAGCGACTGGGTTGCCAATGCCATCAGGCTCCAAGTCCATGATCACGCAAGGGAAACTGCCGTAACGCAATGTGCGTCACCCTATCTATCAAAGGGCGCATTTCAGGGTTAACCATAGGATGTTTTCAGGATTAACCTGAGGATGATGGACGCGCGGGACTCGACCGGGACGGTTGGACGGATGCCAGTGGCGCTTGCGCGCGCCGCTGCACCCACCAGGCCCAGTCGTCTCAGATTTGCGCTTCGCATCTGCGGTTTCGTCGTGCTTGCCCTGCTGGCGCTTTTCGCCGGCGGCTTCGGGTGGTTTGCCGACAAGGTCAGCAACATGACGACGCCGGTCAATCCGGCCAAGGCCGATGCCATCATCGTGCTTACCGGGGGCCAGTCGCGGCTCGACGCCGCCATGGATCTCCTGGCGTCGGGCAAGGGCGAACGGCTCTTGATCAGCGGCGTTCACCCCTCGGCCAGCCGCCGCCAATTGCAGATGGCGATGGGCGGCGACAAGCAGTTGTTCTCCTGCTGCGTCGATATCGACCGCGCCGCCCTCGACACCATCGGCAATGCCGAGGAGAGCGCCAAATGGGTCGAAAGCCACGCCTATGGCAGCGTCATCCTCGTCACCAACAACTACCATATGCCGCGCAGCCTGCTGGAGATGAGCCGGCTGCTGCATGGCGCGCGCCTCGAGCCCTATCCAGTGGTCAACACCAAGCTCGGCAATGGCAACTGGCTGACCAAACCGGAAGCGCTGCGGGTGCTGCTCACCGAATACAGCAAATATGTGCTGGCGCTGGCGCGCGGTGTCGTCCCGCTTCGCCCGACCGCCGAGGGCGTCACCCTCGCTGAAGCCTCCACGGTGAAAAACTAGAGCAATTCCAGGAAAAGTGTGTAACGGTTTTCCGTACGGAATTGCGTAAAAACAAATACTTAGAGCGGTTCGGCGATTCCATGAATCGCTGAAGCGCTTTAGGCTTCACTCCGCATGGGCGCGCAACCGCGCGATCTCCTGCTCCAGGTTCTCGATGCGCCGGTCGCGTTCGGCAAGCGCCGCGGCTACGTCCGCCGCCTCGAAGCGCTGCGGAATGTGTTGCGGGCAATTGGCATCCCAGGCCGTGACGGTGAACAGGATCGCCTGCTCCGGCCGCGCCTTGTAGTTCGCCGGCATCAGCCTTGCCGTCAGTTCCGCATCGTCTTCGACCACGCGCGCCCTGCCCCAGATCTTGATGCGTTGCCGCAGCATGTAGTCGATCAGGAACAGGAAGGCCTGGGCATTGTCCGCAAGATTGCCCTGGGTGATGAACTGCCGGTTGCCGGAAAAATCGGCAAAGCCGATCGTGTGCTCGTCAAGCACCTTGAGGAACCCGGCCGGGCCGCCGCGATGCTGGATATAGGGCTGGCCTTCGGCATTGGCCGTCGCCAGGAACACGCTGGTCTGCGCCTCGACGAAGGCGGCAAGATCGGGCGTGACCGTCGCCCGCCAGCTGCCGCGCTGCTCGACGCGGGCATAGGACTCACGCGACCCCTTGCGGGACTGGATGGCCTTGACCGTAGGTGTGAAGGCGACATCGCTGGTGAAGGCGTTCATGGCGGCGTCCCTCGAACGAAGCAGCACGACATGTAGCCTCTTCCGAAATTCGAAGGTAGAAGGCATATTCGCAATCTATCCTTCCATTTTCTGGAAGAATGAATGGACCGCCTTGACGCCATGTCCCTGTTCGTCGCCACGGTGGAGGCCGGCAGCCTCTCTGCCGCCGCGCGGCGCGCCGGCATGCCGCTGGCGACGGTCAGCCGCAAGCTCTCCGAACTGGAGAAGCATTTGAAGACGCGGCTGCTCAACCGCTCGACCAGGCGCCTCACCCTGACAGACGCCGGCCAGTCCTACCTGGCCGCCTGCCGCCGCATCCTGGGCGAGGTGAGCGAAGCCGAACGCACCGCCGCGGGTGAATATTCGAGCCCAACCGGCGAGCTGGTCATCACCGCGCCGGTCGTCTTCGGCCGCCTGCATGTGCTGCCCGTGGTCACCGCCTTCCTCGCCGCCTATCCCGAAGTCGCCATCCGCCTGACGCTGTCCGACCGGATCACCCAGCTGGTCGAGGAGCACATCGATCTCGCCGTGCGCATCGGCGAGCTTCCGGATTCGGCCATGGTGGCGATGCGCGTCGGCGCGATCCGCCGCATCGTCTGCGCAAGCCCGGCCTATCTCGCCGAGCACGGCACGCCGGCGCAACCACAAGACCTCATCGACCACAGCTCCATCACCTTCGAGGGCCTTGCCTCTCCCGCGACATGGAGTTTCCTCACCGGCAGGAGCGACACTGCGGTTCCGGTCCGCTCGCGGTTGCAGGTCAACACCGCCGAGGCGGCGATCGATGCCGCGATCGCCGGTGTCGGCCTGACGAGAGTGCTATCCTACCAGGCAGACGCCGCGGTGCGCGCGGGCACGCTTCGTGTGGTGCTCGAGCCGTTCGAGCCGCCGCCCTGGCCGGTCAGCCTGGTGCATGCCGGCAGGGTCCTGTTGCCAGTTAAACTGCGCGCCTTCCTCGATTTCGCGGCGCCGCGCCTGAAGGAGCGGCTGGCGCGATCATTATGACCGGGCTCGGCCGCCGCGCCGTTTCCTTTTTGCCCGCGCTTGGTGTAACCAACGCACACTTCCACACCGGGCCCTTTCCCGCATGCTCTCTATCCGCTCGCTGGCGTTCAACCTCGCCTTCTATCTCAGCCTGATCGTCCAGATGATCTTCTGGACGCCCTTCTATTTCCTGTCGCCGCGCCACCGCGCCTGGTTCGTGCCGAAATTCTGGTCGCGCACCTCGATGTGGCTCTATGACAAGATCGCCGGCACCAGGAGCGAAATCTCGGGCGTCGAGAACCTCCCTGAAGGGTCCTTCATCCTGGCGCCGAAGCATCAGTCCTTCTGGGACGCGATCGCCTTTTTTCCTTATCTCGACGACGCGTTGTACATCCTGAAGCGGGAGCTGACCTGGATTCCCTTCTTCGGCTGGTACATCATGAAGATGCGCATGATCCCCGTCGACCGCGGCAACCGCTCGAGGGCGCTGAAGGCTGTCGTCGCCGCCACGAAGGCGGAGATGGCGCGCAATCCCCGGCAGCTCATCATCTATCCGGAAGGCACCCGCCGCCCGCCGGGCGCCGAGCCGTCCTACAAATACGGCATCGTCGAGCTTTATACCCAGCTCGGCGTCCCCGTGGTGCCGGTCGCCCATGTCGCCGGCCTCTACTGGCCGCGCCGCAAGTTCATGCGCTATCCCGGCACCATCAAGGCCCGCTTCCTGCCACCGATCCCACCCGGGCTCGACAAGGAGGAATTCATGCAGCGGCTGATCGGCGAGACCGAAACCGCCTGCGACGAGCTGCTGGTCGAGGCCTCGCGCACAGCGAACCCGCCGCCTATGCCGCCGACGGCGGTGAAGCGGTTGGCGGAGCTCGGCGCGACGAAAACGGCGAAGGACTGAGAGCCTCTTACGGCAGCGCTGCCAAAGCTGTCGTCAGCACCAGCGTCGCGGCGAAAGCGAGATTGATGATCCGCGCGGCCCGCGGATTGCGCAGGAGGCGCGCGAAGACAGTACCGGCGAGGAGCCACAGGATGTGGATGGCCACGATCATCCCCGCGAGCACCAGCAGCTTTGTCGAAATGCCGAGACTGTCGGCCTGCGTCGAAGCGCCGGCGAACACCGCGCCGATCGCCACATAGGCTTTCGGATTGGCGACGGCGAGCATGAAGCCGCCGAGAAAAGTGGGCCGCGCCGCCTCGTTTCCGCCTTCGGCAAGCGGCGGCGCCATCGCTATCCTGAAGGCGAGATAGAGGATGTAGGCGGCCGCAGCCGCCGTCAGCAGGGGCGCTAGCCCCGGCATCGAGGCGAGCATGCCGGCCAGGCCGGCGGCCACCACGAGGAGCACGGCGATCGTCCCGAGCACGACGCCCGACGTATAGCGCATTGAAGGACGCAGTCCGAAGGCGGCGCCGATGGCGGTCACGCTGATCGTCGCCGGACCGGGACTGCCCATGACGACGGTGGCCGCCAGCACCAGCGCCAGCAATTGCTGCCAGGGCTCTGCTCCAGACAGAATGTCTCCCATCATTCCGAACCCTAATTCCTGTTGCGATGCGGCAGGAATTATCGCGCGGTTCCGCCCGAGTCTTGGATGATCGTGCGCGACCTCGCGCGGCCGATCCTGTCAGGAGCTCGCCCTGTCGAGAGCGGCAACGTCGTCGGCGGAAAGCTTGAGCGACGCGGCGCGGATCAGGCTGTCCATCTGGGCGGGCGTCGTGGCGCTGGCGATCGGCGCGGTGACGCCCGGCCGCGCCATGATCCAGGCAAGCGCCACTTCCGCCTGCTTGGCCGAATGGCGCCCGGCCGCGGCATCGAGAGCGGAAAGAATGCGCATGCCGCGCTCGTTGAGATACTCTGCCACGTCCTCGCCGCGCTCGCTCTGGCCGAGATCGGCCCTGCCGCGGTATTTGCCGCTCAGGAATCCCTTGGCGAGGCTGAAATAGGTGATGACGCCAAGGCCCTCCGCCTTGCAGAGATCGAGCAGCGGGCCGTCCAGCGAAGCGCGGTCGTACAAATTGTATTCCGGCTGCAGAACCTCATAGCGCGGCAGGCTCCGCAGGCTGGCGACATCGAGGGCCGCGCGCAGTTGCCCGGCATCGAGATTGGAACAGCCCGGATAGCGAATCTTGCCCTTCTCGAGCAGGCGCTGATAGGCGCCGAGCGTTTCCTCGTAAGGCGTGGCCGGATCCGGCCAATGCGACAGATAAAGGTCGATGACGTCGGTCTGCAGCCGCTTCAGCGATTGATCGACCGCCGTTTCGATATAGGCCGCGGAAAGGTCGCGCCTGCCCTGTCCCATGTCGGAGCCGACCTTGGTGATGACGACTATTCTGTCGCGGTTGCCGCGGCTTTTCATCCAGTTGCCGATGATGGTCTCTGATTCGCCGCCCTTGTTGCCCGGAGCCCAGCGCGAATAGGCGTCGGCGGTGTCGATAGCGTTGAAGCCGGCCTCGGCAAACCGGTCGAGCAGATCGAAAGAGGTCTTCTCGTCGGCGGTCCAGCCGAAGACATTGCCCCCCAGAACCAGCGACGCGATGGAAAGGTCGGTGCGACCGAGACGGCGTTTCTGCAAGATTGATCTCCGTGATGCTGGGATGGATCCGGGAAGCCCCGGGCGTCGGGTTGCGCTTAAGCTAGGTCGTGCCTCGCAGAGGTCAAAGGCATGGTTTTGCTTTTTGATCGGGCCAGAGCAATTCCGGCAAGAAGCGCGCAGGCGTCAGGCTCGGCGGCTTCGCCGTTGCGTCCGGGATTGCGAAAAAAGCAGCGAGATAGGGCATTGGAGGCGATCTCGTTTCCGCCGGAAACGCCCTTCACGAAGGCGCGACCTGCCGCCCCACCTCTTCCAGCCAGTGGTCGCGGATGCCGAGCGCCTTCAGGTGCTCCACCGTGCTCAAGACATAGTCCTCGTTCCTGCCCGACTGGCCGACGGCGCCGCGAACAACCGCCGCGGCATGGCCGGCGTCAAGCCCGCCGGCATACTGCTCATGCGCCCGGTCGACGATGTAGGCGACCGCCTCGACCATTTCGCCGCCTGCTGCCCTGTTCCCGTCGAGCCGGACATCGAGCTTGCGTTCGAGATAGACGCTGGTCACCAGTTCGCGCTCGCGCAGATAGGAAAGAACCTCGTCGCGCAAATCTCCGGGAACGCGAAAGGCAAGGCCGATACAGGAACCGCCGCGGTCGAGACCCAGCACCAGTCCCGGCCTTTCGCGTGTGCCGCGATGCACGAAGGAATAGACGCAAAGCGACCGGCGATAGCCGAAGAGACGGGCGCGTCGCGTCTCGACATGTGCGAATCCGGGACGCCAGATCAGCGATCCATAGCCAAAAACCCAAAAATCGCCCATATCGCCAAGCCTGATCGCACTCGAGTCGAGACATCGCACCCGCAAGTTGCTTCTTCTGTCCCTGCTGTTGTGCGTAAGAACTACGCCGCACGAGGGGTTAACGAGAGCCGCAGCATGACGTCAAGTGACGGGCGATCGCCCAAACCGCGCCGCCGGCTGTTCTGGCTTGCCGCGTTCATCCTGGTCCTGTTCGCGCTCTACAGCGGGGGATGGTTCTATCTCGCCGGCAGGGTCAAGACCGAGGCGGAGCGAGCCGTGGTCGAGCTTGGAGGCAAAGGCATCAAGGCCGACTGCGCCAATCTCACCGTCAGCGGTTATCCGCTGAGCTTCGCTGTCTCCTGCGACAGCCTGGCCTATCAGGACGATGCCAAGAATGTCGCGGCATCGATCGGCGATTTCAACGCCGTTGCTCAGATCACCCAGCCTTTGTCGCCAGTGGCGGACCTGCGCGGGCCGTTGCGGACTGTTTCGCCAGGCATGCCGCCGCTGTGGCTCGACTGGGACAAACTGAACGCCACGGTCAAACTGTCATGGCCGCTTCCGCGGCGCGTTTCGCTGCAGGCAGAGGGCCTGTCCGGACAGACCGATCCGGTCGACGATACCGACCCTATGCAGCTGTTCAGCGCCGGCAAGGCGACTGGCCAGTTGCAGCCGAACGGCCAGGACGTCGTTTATGCCGGCAGCTTCGAGGATCTGAAGATCGACGCCGGCGCGATCGGCGGGCGCGAGCTGCCGGAGCTCGACGGCGAGGGCGAGGCGACCGTGAAGAACGGCGTCGCGCTGATCTCCGCGCCGCCTAAGAGCCTGCGCGGCCAGTCAGTCGACATCGCCAAGCTCGATCTGTCGTCGGGAACGGCGCGCGTGAGCCTGTCCGGACCGATCTCGATCGACGCGGACGGCCTGATCGACGCCAATTTGACGATCAAGCTCAAGGATCCGAAGGCCGTGGCGGCCATCCTTGCCGGCGCCATTCCCGAGCATAAAAGCGAGATCGAGCAGGGTTTTGCCGGCCTTGCCATGCTCGGCAACGAGCCGTCCATGCCGCTCAAGATCGTCAAGGGCAAGGCTTCGCTCGGCTTCATCCCGCTCGGCAAGATCAAGCCGGTGGATTGAGAACTGCGATGGCGGGGCCAGTCAGACTGCTCAGCGTCGGCGCATTCACCCTCGACACGATCCTGCGTGTCGAGACGCTTCCCACGCATCAGGGCAAATTCATCGCCACCGACGGTGTCCAGATCGCCTCAGGCATGGCGACGAGCGCCGCCTGCGCCGCGCATCGCCTCGGCGCCAGCGTGTCGCTCTGGGTGAGCGCGGGAGACGATGCGGTCGGCGACCGGCTGATCGCCGAGATCGAGGCGGAAGGCGTCGACTGCGGCCTGGTCCGCCGCGTCGCCGGCGCGCGCTCGGCGCTGGCCGCGATACTGGTGGATGCCCATGGCGAGCGCGTCATCGTGCCGTTCTACGACGGCAAGGCGCAAGCCGACCCCGACACGCTGCCGGTTGCCGATCTTTCCGGCTTCGACGCCGTGCTGGCGGATGTGCGCTGGCCGGGCGCCGCCGCGCTCGCCTTGACGGCGGCGCGGGACGCCGGCCGTCCGGCGATCCTCGACGCCGACACCGCACCGATCGAGGTGCTGGAGCGGTTGCTGCCGCTGGCTTCGCACATCGTCGCATCGGAGCCGGCGGCGCGCATCGTCTGCGGCCACGCGCTCGACCCGGAAAGCGCCTGCGCCGACCTTGCCTCGCGCACCGACGCCTTTGTCGCGGTGACCGGCGGCGCCGCCGGCACCTGGTGGCACGACCGGGCAGCCGGATGCGTGCGCCATGTCGAGGCGCCGAAGATCAAGGCGATTGATACGCTCGCCGCCGGCGACGTCTTCCACGGCGCCTTTGCCGTCGGCCTTGCCGAGGCCATGCCGCCCGAGCAGGCGCTGCGCTTTGCCAGCGCGGCCGCCGCGCTCAAATGCCTGCGCTTCGGCGGCCGGCTCGGCGCACCGGACCGCGCTGAGACGCTGGCGATGATGGCGGCCCACTGGCCGCCGTCACAGTAGCCGCGCGAGTATCCTAAAGCGCGTCGCGATCTTTCAGATCCGCTCCATGCGCTTTAGGTTTTTGATTTTACGCAGGTCTTTGTCCCGAAACCGGCTCCCACTTTCGGGAGACACGCTTAGGATTTGGCTTCTGGATGCTCGACCGCCTGGCGGCCGAAGTCCGGTACGTCGATGTCCTGGCCGGCCTCGATGATCGAGCGGCGGATGGCACGCGTGCGGGTGAAGAGGTCGAACAGCTTTTCGCCGTCGCCCCAGCGGATCGCCCGCTGCAGCGAGGCCAGATCCTCCGAGAAACGCGCCAGCATTTCCAGGATCGCGTCCTTGTTGTGCAGGCACACATCGCGCCACATCGTCGGGTCGGAGGCGGCGAGACGGGTGAAATCGCGAAAGCCGGAGGCGGAGTATTTGATGACTTCCGTCTTGGTCACCGATTCCAAATCGTCGGCGGTGCCGACGATGTTGTAGGCGATGATGTGCGGCAGATGCGAAACGATGGCCAGGGTCATGTCGTGATGCTGCGGGTCCATCGTGTCGATGTTGGAGCCGCAGCGCCGCCAGAATTCGGAAAGCTTCTCCAGCGCGTCCGGGTCCGTGCCCGGCAGCGGCGTGAAGATGCACCAGCGGTTGTCGAAGAGATCGGCGAAGCCTGCATCCGGGCCGGACTTTTCCGTGCCTGCCAGCGGGTGGCCGGGGATGAAATGGACGCCGTCGGGCACGTGCGGCTCGATCTGCGCGATGACCGAGGCCTTGGTCGAGCCGACATCAGTGAGGATCGCGCCTTTCTTCAGCGCCGGCGCGATCTCGGCGGCGACCTCGCCGGACGATCCGACCGGAACCGAGACGATGACCAGCTCCGCGTCGCGCACCGCTTCTTTTGCCTCGGTCGTGTAGGAATCGCCAAGGCCGAGTTCCTCGGTCCGCTTGAGCGTCGATTTGCTCCGCGTCGCGATGGCGATGTGGCGCGCCAGGCCTTCGCGGCGAATGACGCGGGCAAGCGACGAGCCGATCAGGCCGATGCCGACCAGCGCTACTCTTTCGAACATCGGTGCTGCCATGGTCTCTAGCTTTTCAGGAATGTCTTGAGCGCGTCGATGACGCCGCGATTGGCCTCTTCGGTGCCGACGCTCATGCGCAGCGCATTGGGGAAGCCGTAGCCGGTGACGCGGCGAAGAATGTAGCCCTGCGCGCTCAGATAGTCGTCCGCGGCCGCCGCCGAATGCTTCTTGTCGTCCGGGAAATGGATCAGCACGAAATTGCCGACGCTGGGCGTGACGCGCAGCCCGAGCTTCACCAGTTCCTCATTCAGCCAGGCCAGCCATTTCGCGTTATGCTCCACGCTGCGCTCGATATGGGCGCGATCGCGGATGGCCGCGATGCCGGCCTCGATCGCGGTCGCATTGACGTTGAAGGGGCCGCGCACGCGGTTGATCGCATCGACGATATGCGCCGGCCCGTACATCCAGCCGATGCGCGCGCCGCCAAGGCCGAGCTTGGAGAAGGTCCGGGTCATGACCACATTCTGGGAGCTGCCCGCCAGTTCGATGCCGGCTTCGTAGTCGTTGCGCCGCACATATTCGGCATAGGCCGCGTCGAGCACCAGGAGCACGTTCTTCGGGAGTCCGGCATGCAGCCGCCGCACCTCCTGGAAGGGCACGTAGGTGCCGGTCGGATTGTTGGGGTTGGCAAGGAACACGATCCGCGTCGCCGGCGTCACCGCGGCAAGGATTGCGTCGATGTCGGCGCGCTCGTCGGTTTCCTTGACCGCCACCGGCTTGGCGCCGGCGGCCTGGATGTAGATCTTGTAGACCATGAAGGCGTGTTCGGTGAACACGGCCTCGTCGCCGGGCGCAAGATAAGTCTGCGCCAACAGCCCAAGGATCTCGTCGGAGCCGTTGGAGCAGATGATGTTTGCCGGGTTGAGGCCATGCACTTCGGCGATCGCCTCGCGCAGCCGCCTCGCGGAGCCGTCGGGATAGACGTCGAGCTTCGCCGCCACCTCGCGCGCCGCCTCGATCGCCTTCGGCGACGGACCGAGCGGATTTTCGTTGGACGACAGCTTATGGACCTTCGTCACACCGGCGGGCGCGGTGCTCTTGCCCGGCACGTAGGCCTCTATGTCCATGATGCCCGCGCGGGGCGTCGGACGTGGCTGATCCTGCTTCATGTCACAAATCCGTCGAGAGGGCCTCCGTCCGGAGGCAGCAGCGGGAATACAGGCCATGGCCCGCAATGTCGAGTACCGACGCTTGCGCCGGCAGGCTGCCCGTTGACGAAGCGTGGCGCTGGTCCTAGAAGAGCAGCCGGACTTCCCGTGGTGATTTGGCCGGTCGGCTTGCAGCCACGTTAAACAATTCGCTAAAGGGCCGTTTGCAACCTGTAACCGGCTTTGCGAAGGCAAGCCGGTTTTTTGTTGTCCGCTGCCGGCCGGGACACCGTATCGGCGAGATCGATACGGACTGGATGGGGAATGCAATGGCCGTTCAGCGCGCTCTAAGGACCAACAACGAGGCCGACCGTCCGTCGAGCCCGGTTTTGCAGTTCGGTCCCGACAAGCCGCTGAAGCTCGACGCGGGCACGGTGCTGTCGCCGTTCCAGGTCGCATACCAGACCTACGGCACCCTCAACGACGCCCGCTCCAACGCCATCCTCGTCTGCCATGCGCTGACCGGCGACCAGCATGTCGCCAACACCAATCCGGTGACCGGCAAGCCGGGCTGGTGGGAGGTGCTGATCGGCCCCGGCAAGATCATCGACACCAACCGCTTTTTCGTGATCTGCGCGAACGTCATCGGCGGCTGCCTCGGCTCCACAGGCCCTGCCTCGACCAATCCGGCGACAGGCCGCCCCTATGGCCTCGACCTGCCGATCATCACCATCCGCGACATGGTGCGCGCGCAGCTGATGCTGGTCGACCATTTCGGCATCGAGAAGCTGTTTTGCGTGATCGGCGGCTCGATGGGCGGCATGCAGGTGCTGGAGTGGGCCGCCAGCTACTCGGAGCGCGTCTTCTCGGCGCTGCCGATCGCCACCGGCGCCCGCCATTCCTCGCAGAACATCGCCTTCCACGAGGTCGGGCGACAGGCTGTCATGGCCGATCCGGACTGGCATGGCGGCAAATATCTCGATTTCGGCAGGCGTCCGGAAAAGGGGCTCGCCGTGGCGCGCATGGCCGCCCATATCACCTATCTGTCGGAGGCGGCCCTTCACCGCAAGTTCGGCCGCAACCTGCAGGACCGCGAGGCGCTCACCTTCGGTTTCGACGCCGATTTCCAGATCGAGAGCTACCTGCGCCATCAGGGCATGACCTTCGTCGACCGCTTCGACGCCAACTCCTACCTCTATCTGACGCGTGCGATGGACTATTTCGACCTCGCCGCCGACCATGGCGGACGGCTGGCCGACGCCTTCGCCGGAACCAAGACGCGCTTCTGCCTGGTGTCCTTCACATCAGACTGGCTGTTCCCGACCGAGGAGAGTCGCTCGATCGTGCATGCGCTGAACGCCGCCGGCGCCTCCGTCTCCTTCGTCGAGATCGAGACCGATCGCGGCCACGACGCCTTCCTGCTCGACGAGCCGGAACTGTTCGCCGCCATCAACGGCTTTATCGCCTCGGCCGCCCGCGCCCGGGGGCTCAGCCTGTGAGCGGCTTGCGATCCCTTTGTTTCAGCCCGCATTTCTGCAACGCCAGGCGATTGCGCTTGGCCGCAGATGCTCCAAGGCCGGAGATGCGCCCATGAGCGTCAATCGCACCCAGCGTGTCGACCTCGAAGTCGTCACCGATCTCATCCCGGCCCATTCGCGCGTCCTCGATGTCGGCTCGGGCGACGGCCTGCTTTTGGAACTGCTGCAGGAGACCAGGCAGGTCGACGGCCGCGGGCTGGAGCTGTCGCAGCGCGGCGTCAACGAATGCGTGGCGCGCGGCCTTTCCGTCGTCCAGGGCGATGCCGACAAGGACCTCGAATTCTATCCCGACAAGGGCTTCGACTTCGTGGTCTTGTCGCAGACCTTGCAGGCGACCCGAAATCCCAAGCTGGTGCTCGACGAGCTGCTGCGGATCGGCAACCGCGCCATCGTGTCCTTCCCCAATTTCGGCCATTGGCGCGTGCGCTTCTCGCTGCTGATCAAGGGCAGGATGCCGGTCACCAAGGACCTGCCCTATTCCTGGTACGACACGCCGAACATCCACTTCTGCACCATCCGCGACTTCGTCAACCTGTGCGAGGAGCTCGGCGCGACCGTCGAGAAGGCCACCGCGCTCGACGCCAACGGCCAGAAGATCGGCCTGTCGATGCCTTGGTGGTTCTGGAACTTCTTCGGCCAGCAGGCGGTGTTCCTGCTGAAGCGCTGACGGTGGCTTTGGTGCAGGCTTTTACTATGCTTCGATTTGCGGGCGGGGGCAGACGGTGGCAGCGAAACATTCAACCTATTCGGTCGTCGTGGAGATGGACAATGCCAAGTCCATCGACTGGGACGAGATTGGCCTCGGACTGAAGACCCTGGCGCGCGAGATCGCCGCTGTTTCGGCGAAGGGCCATGCACGCCCAAAAGTAGTCATCTCGCATGGCGGGCCGGACGGGGACGCCGCGTCGCTGCGACGCCACATTGAGGCTGAGGCGCCGCAATTGGGCGACGTCGCCGAGATCGGCTTCGCCGCGTGTCCGGATGGCCGGTATTACCAACTCAAGAACAATGGCGTGCGTTTGAGCGAAGGAGACGTCGTCGTCTTCATGGATTCCGACACGGTTCCCGAGCGGAATTGGCTCTCAAGCCTGCTGGCGCCCTTCGAGGTCCCTGAAGCGATCTGCGTGAACGGGCACACCTATCTCTCTCACGATGATTTCTTCTCGAGGACCTTCGCCCTGATCTGGTTCTTCCCGATGGCCCGGGGAGACAGACGATTCGCCGCCAAGCGAGCGATCAATGCCAACAACGTCGCCTTCCGCCGCGACTGGATTTCTAGTCATCCCTTTCCGGAACACAATGGCTTCAAAGTGTCCTGCACGTTGCTGAGGCATCAGTTGCTGCGTGAGGGCCACGAAATCGTCAATGTCGACGCGCGCGCCTTCCACTACTCCCCGCGCGGCTGGCGGTTCTTCTACTGGCGCGCGCTGGTGACCGGCAGGGACGCCGACCGGAAATTCGTCGCGCTTCATGCTCCCAATCGCACCCGGCGGATCATCAAATCGTTCACGCGCTGGGGGACGATGTCGTGGCGCACGACACGCCGCGTGATAGGTCACGCGCCGCAGACAGGCATGCCGCTTTGGCAAATCCCCTTTTCGCTGATCGTCGGCCTGGCATTCTACAGCTTGGCTTTTCTCGGCCATTTCAGCCTCGCTGACGGCCTCGTTCGCGACGAGATCGAGATCGTGCCTGACTATGTCGGCCACAGTTGAGGATGAATCGCCCGCAAAGTGTTGCCTTCAAACCGCATGATTTTGAGTAATTACGCCCTGACCTTGGCCCTGAAGCGACGCTTCAGGTGACATGGGCGCGTCTTTTCTGTAGCGTTTTTGTCGAATCCATCGGGGGCGGTGGACATAAGGGCAGGTGCGGGATCGATCCGGTCGCTGCTTGTCCGCCCGACAACGAAGGTTAGATGCCGACTGCTTCCGACACAGCTCCGCTGATCACCGTGATCACACCGACACACAACCGGCGCAGCCAGGTCGTGCGCGCGGTGGAAAGCGTTCTTGCCCAGACACTTACCCACTTTGAGCACATCGTGGTCGACGATGGTTCGACCGACGGAACCGCTTTGGCCCTGGCCGAAATTCGCGACCCGCGGCTGATCTATGTCGGTGCGAAATGGCGAGGCGCCAATGCTGCGCGCAACGCCGGCATCGAGCGCGCGCGAGCTCCGATCGTGACCTTCCTTGATTCGGACGATGTCTATCTGCCGGACCGTCTGGACCGAACGCTGTCCCACTTCGAGAAGAACCCCTCACTCGAAGTGCTGATCAGCTCCTTCATCTCGGTGAAGGGCAGCCGCAGCACCAAATGCATCAATCGCCAGGCCTTGCTCGACAAGAGCACGCTGCAGCGCGCCCTGGTCTCGCAGACCATCTTCATCGCCGGCTCGGCGATCACCGCCCGGCATGAGTCGCTGCTTGCGATCGGTGGCTTCGACAGCGACATCACCCGCATGCAGGACCGCGAGCTGCTGCTGCGTTTTGCCAACCGCAGCGGCGCACTGCTGGTGGAGGATATCGACTGGAAGAAGTTCAACTCGGAGAACTCGATCTCCGGCCGCCGCGACGGCTATGTCGAGGCCTATGCCAACCTGATCGGCAAGCACCCTTACATCGCCGACCGTTATCCCGACGTTCCGCCCTATATGATCGCGCGCCAGATCATCGCCGACACCCTGAAGGGCAGGCTGCCGCAGGCTTTTTCCGGCTATCTCGCCAACCGGTCGTCCGCGGCGCTCGGCTATTCGCTGCCGCAGCTGCTGCGCGGCTATGTCGTCGGCCGCCGCTGGCGTCGCGACTGCTATGACGAGTTCCGCGCCAAGTATGGCGCCCGGGCGGCCTGAGGGCGTTTGGAGCAATTCCGGGAAGGTGTGCAACGGTTTTCCGCCCGGAATCGTTCGAACCATTCACCGGTCCAGCTCCGGAAAGTACGGATCGGAAAACCGGTGCCGCAGCCGCTCGCCAAGCAGGCAGTCGGTCGGCGCCTCCGCATCGACGCGGATCCGTCTGGCATCGCCGACGCCGCTCACCTCCTGGATCAGCTTGCGGCGGATCGCGGTCGAGAATTCGGACGCCGCATGGATCGGCAGCACGAAGGAGCCGGGGCCGCCGGTGACGCAATCGGCATAGTAGCGATCGAGACTGCTGACGCTCGGCGAGGGACTGATCAGGATCGGCAGGCCGTTGATGATTATGCCCTTGGCCAAAGCGGCATCGCGGGTCATGGCGACAGGCAGCCCGGCATTGTTGGGCCCGTCACCCGATATGTCGATGACCCGGCGCGGCGCCGAAAAGCCGCTTTTCTGCAAAAGCGCGGTGCCGAAGCCGAGCGCACCGGAAATCGAGGTACCGCGAAAGCTCCGGAACGGCCGCCCCGCGATCTTGTAGGCGAAGGCGTTGGCGCTGTCCGCGCCGTCGATGACCTGCCACGCGATCACGCCGTCGTCGCGCACGACGCCCGCCCATTCGAAATAGGCGATCGATATGCGGCCCCTCGAGCCCGAACGCACGGCATTGATGAAATCGGGATGGCGCAGCGCCTCGACATAGCCGGCGCGCTGCAGGGCGAACTCCTCCTCGTCCATCGATTGCGAGATGTCGACGGCCATCACGAGTTCGACGTCGACAAGGGTGCCGTCGCCGATTGCGGGCATTGGCGCTGCCTCGGCGCAGGCAAGGCATGCGAGCAGGCTGAGCAGCTTGAGCATGGCAGGCTCCGACCACGCCGCAATTCTCCCCGGCGATCGCGGCGAAATAAAGCTATTTCCTGGCGCGCGCGGCGATTGGTGGCGGCTCGATCGCCCCGGCGCGAAGGCGGGCTGGCTTGAGCGCCGATCCGCCGCAGTCCTTGATGATCGTCAGCGCGCGCGGGAAGAACTGCTTGTCGTGCAATCCGCGCCCGATATTGAGGATTGCGGCATCCGGCAGCCGGGCCTGCAGCATCGCCAGCACCCGCCGCAGCGTGGCGCCGTCGAACGTATCCAGCGCTTCGTCGATGATCACCCATTTCGGCTTCCTCAGCGCGAGCCGGGCAAAGGCGAGCAGCCGCTGTTCGTCGTCGGCCAGTTCATGCTCCCAGCGCGCCGAGCGATCGAGCCGGGAAGACAGGCGCTCGAGGCCGACTTCGCCGAGCACCGCGGAAATCTCGGCGTCGTCGATCTTGGCGCCTTCGGCATGGTTGAGCACGTCGCGCAGGGTGCCGAGCGGGAAATAGGGCGTGCGCGGCACGAAGAACGGCGTCTCCCCGGCCGGCATGCCGATGCGGCCGCCGCCCCATGGCCAGAGGCCGGCGATGGCACGGAAGAACAGCGTCTTGCCGGCGCGCGGATCGCCGGTGATCATGACGCGCTCGCCGGCCTGGATTTCGACATCCGTCTCGGCAAGCCTGGTGCAGCCGTCGGGCGACGCGACTTCGAGCTTGTCGAATGTCAGCGTGCCATTCGCGTTCTCGCCCAGCTCGATACGCCTTTCCTTGGCATGCAGTATGTCCGTTTCGCCGAGCGCGATGCGGAAGTCGGCGACGCGCATCAGCGTTGCCCGCCAGTCGGCGATGGCCCCGATGTTGTTGATGAACCAGCGCAGCGAGGAATTCACCTGGTTGAAGGCGCCCACCGCCATCATCAATCCGCCGAAGCTGATGTCACCGGCGAAATAGACCGGCGCCGCGACGAGGATGGGCGCTACCACGGTGATCCAGCCATAGGCATCGGTGACCCAGGACAGGTTGATCTGAGCGCTGTAGATGCGCCGCATGGCGCCGAGCACCCCGCCGAGGTCGAGCTCGAGCTGCCGCCGGGCGTCCGCCTCGCCATGGGCGAGCGCGATGGCATCGACATTCTCGTTGACGCGGACCATGGAGAAGCGCAGCTCCGCCTCGCGCGTGTAGCGTTCGCTGTTAAAGCGGATCAGCGGCCGGCCGACCAGCCAGCTCAGCCAGGAGGCGATGCCGGCGTAGAGAATCGCCGCCCAGACCATGTAGCCGGGTATTGCCAGCGAATAGCCGCCGACATGGAAGACGAAGCCGGAAGAGAGCTCCCACAGCACCCCGATGAAGGACACAAGCAGGATGAAGGATTGCAACAGGCCGACGCCGAGATCGGTCGAGAGATCGGAGAGATGCCCGGCGTCCTGCTGCATGCGCTGGTCGGGATTGACGCCGATGGCGCCCGCATGGGTGAGCCGGAAGGCGCGTGCCGGCCGCATCCATTCACCGATCAGGTCGAGCGTCAGCGCCTCGCGCAGTTTCAGCCGGATCATCTGGTTGAGCCAGGTCTGGCCGACATTGAGCACCAGGAGGCTGCCGGCGATTTCGGCAAAGACCATCAGCTGGTGCAGGAAACCTGGCAGGTCGCGCCGCGCCAGGGCATCGTAGAAAGGCTGGTTCCAGCGGTTGAGCAGGACCTGCCCGATCGAAGTGGCGACGATGACGCCGACAATGCCGACCGAGACCCACAGGAGTTGCCTGCGTACCGGCGATGTCTTCAGCGCCAGCCTGATTGTCGCCACCTGATCGGAGAGGCTGCTGGTCTCGACCGAGAACGTTGCCTGCCCGGTGCCGGGCTCGTCATCCGCTTGGTAGTCCATGTCTGGTATCCCTGTTTTCGGGAATGGTCATCGAGGACGGTGCCGCACCCCGAACCTGTCCCTGAGATCGGGTGATGATTGCCATGCAACGCAAGGGCCGGCCCCGATCACGAACGCGTCACCTGCCTTGTCCGGAGCGCCGGATTGGCGGCCCGGCGCCCGAGCCGTGTCGCGCCCTGCGGCGAGAACACAGGCACGAAGACGCGGCGCGAGGCGCGCTGCGCGACAGGCACGCCCTGATAGAGCCGCTTCTGCGCCTCGACGACGATGACGCCGGAAAAGATCGGCCAGAATCGCCGGCCGGCGCGCTCCAGCACGTTGTGGAACTGCATCATAAAGCGCCGCGGCGACGGCGGGAAGAACAACGCGTCCGACCATGCGGCGGGCGTGAAATTCGCCTCGCGCAGAAGTTCGGTTAGCTGGCCCCGCGAGAACGGCCGGCCACTGCCGAAAGGCGTATGCTCGAAACGCGCCCAGACGCCGCGCCGGTTGGGCACGACGATGACGACTCTGCCCGCCGGCGACAGCACGCGCCAGATCTCGTTCAGCGTCTCGCGCGGATTTTCGACATGCTCGAGCGAGTGGACGAGCAGCATGCGGTCGATGCAGGAATCGAGCAGCGGCAGTTCCTCGTCGAAGACCAGCGCCGTCGCGGTCGGTCCCGTCGCCGGCCAGACCACCGCCCCTTGCGTCGCCGGCATGAAGGCAAAGACGCGTTCAGCATCGGTGCCGAACCGCTCCAGCCATGGCAGCGTGTAGCCGAGGCCGACCAGGCGTTCGTTCGGCACGGTTGCCCAAATCGACGACAGCGCCATGGTGATCGCGCGCTCGGCCAGGCGCCCGAGCGTGGTCGAATAAAAGGAGCGGAGATCGACGATATCGGAATGCATGGCCGGGACGGTAGCCGCGATATCCGGCGAGTTCAACAAAGGCGGATGACATCGGCGGTCGGCCGCCCTATGTCTGCGGCGATAACGGAGAGCGACGAGATGCCGGTCGAAATCGAACAGTTCATGTGCCGCACCGACAATTTCGGCGTGCTGGTGCACGACCCCGAAAGCGGCCAGACGGCGATCATCGACGCTCCGGAGGAAGCCTCGATCCTGGCCGCGATCAAGCGCACCGGCTGGACACCGACAATGATCCTGACCACGCATCATCATGGCGACCATGTCGAGGCCAATCTGGCTCTGAAGGAGCGCTTCAAGCTCACCATCATCGGGCCGGAGGCGGAAAAGGCGAAGATCCCCGGCATCGACAAGACGGTCCGGCAAGGCTCCGTCATCCGCCTCGGCGAGGAAAGGATCGAGGTCATCGAAACACCCGGCCACACGGCCGGCCATGTCTCCTACCATCTGCCGGCCGCGAAAGTGGCTTTCACCGCCGACACGCTGTTTGCGCTGGGCTGCGGTCGGCTCTTCGAATGCAAGCCGCCGGTGATGCATGAATCGCTGAGGAAGCTCGCGGCACTTCCGGCCGAGACCGTGGTCTATTGCGGTCACGAATACACTTTGGCCAACGCTCGCTTCGCGCTGACCGTCGACCCCAGCAACTCAGCCCTGAAGGAACGCGCCGCCAGGATCGAGGCGCTGCGCGCCGACAACAAGCCGACACTGCCGACGACGATCGGCGAGGAACTGTCGACCAATCCGTTCCTGCGCTGGCACGACCCGACGATCCGCAAGCATCTCGGCATGGAGAAGGCAAGCGACGTCGAGGTGTTCGCGGAGATCCGCAAGCGCAAGGACAATTTCTGATGCATGCCGCCCAAAGGTGTGTGGCTGTTTTGGGATAACGACATTGCATGAAACAAAGACCGGCATGACCAGCGCCGAAATCATCGCAACGCTGGGCCTCGAGCCGCACCCCGAAGGCGGCTGGTATGCCGAGACCTTTCGCGATGGCGCGGGGGGCGCGCGCGGCCATTCGACCGCGATCTATTTCCTGCTTGAGGAAGGCCAGATTTCGGCCTGGCACCGGGTGAAGGATGCGGTGGAAGTCTGGCACTTCTACGCCGGCGCGCCGCTGGCGCTCGCCATGCATGACGAAGGTTCCGGCACGGTCATCGAACAGGTGCTGGGCACAGCACTTGCCGCCGGCGAGCGGCCGCAGATTGTGGTGCCGGCCGGCTGGTGGCAGTCAGCGCGCAGCCTCGGCGAATGGACGCTGGTCGGCTGCACGGTGGCGCCGGGCTTCGACTTCGCCGCTTACGAACTGGCCGAGCCCGGCTGGCAGCCGAAATGCGTTTAACCCAGCAGGAAACCGAGCGTGATCGCCAGCTGGGCCGCATAGTAGAGCACCCAGACCGCGTAGCGCATCCAGACCCTGTGCGGCGAGATCGCGGGCAGCAGGAAGCGCTCCGCCGCCAGCAGCCCGTCCGAGGCCATGAACAGCACGGCGCCGGCAATCACCCAGGGATAGAAGGTGGTAAGCGCCGAGATACCCATGGCGAGGATCGCCGCGACATAGACGGCGATCGGGATACGCAAGGGTGGACCGACGCGGCGCCACAGCGCGGCGAGCATCACGATAACGAACGCCGCCATCACCAGGGCGATCGCGCCGCGCCAGGATTCGGCCGTGAGCAGCCCGATCCCGCCGCCCGCCTCGAGGAACAGGGCGACATAGGCGACATGCGCGGCAAGAAAGCTCGCCAGCCCGCCAAGGAAGGCCTTTTCGCCGTCGCGCGAGAGGAACGCATCGCCGGCGGCGCTGAGCGCCAATGCCGCAACGAGCAGCAGCGGACCACCTTGCATGACGGCAAGCGCCGCCAGCAAGCCGACGGCCAGCGTCTTCGCGGCGGAGCGGGCGAGCCGCGGCGACAGCTCGAGCGCAAGGACGTAGATCGCGGCGGCGGCTATCGAGAACAGAAGCGTCGCATTGGGGTTGGCCTCGATGCCGCCTGCAAACGGCATCATGCGCGTGCTCCGCCGGTCGCCGGCTTGCGCAGCAAGAGCGACTTGGCCGCGAGCGCCGCGCCACCGGTGATGAGCACGCAGGCCGCGAGGATGCGCAGCGACGGTTCGGCAACGCCGGCCGCGATCAGCACCAGCGTCGAGAGCAGCGGCGCGGCATAGCTTGCTGCCCCCAGCACCTGGATGTTGCCGCGCTTGACGCCGATGTCCCAGGCATAGAAGGCCGCGCCCACCGGCATCAGGCCGAGCCCAACGACGGCCAGCCACTGGCCCGGACCGTCGGGCAGCACGGTCTTCTCGAGCAGCAGGTGGCAGGCCAACGAAAGCACCGATGTCGCCGCGCAGAACCAGGTGACGACGCTGGTCGGCACCGACGGGAAGCGCCGCGACAGCAGCGAATAGGACGACCACAACAGCGCGCAGACGCCCGCCATGGCATAGCCGAAGGTGTAGCGCGCATCGAAGGCCAGCTCGCCGCCCTTGGTGACGATAAGGAAGGTGCCGGCAAGACCGAGCAGCGCTCCGACGACATGATTCCAGGCGAGCCGCTCGCCCGGCATCAGCGCCGAGCCGAGCACGATGAGCAGCGGCCACAGATAGGCGATCAGGCTCGCCTCGACCGCCGGCGCGTTGCGCAGCGCCGTGAAGTAGAAGAAATGGTAGCCGAACAGGCCGGCAATCCCGATCAGCCAGACCTGCGGCGGGATCTTCTGGCTCTTGCCGGCGGAAGGCATCACCAGCCGCGCCGCGAGACCGACGCAGGTGCCGATGGCGAAGGTGATGGCCGACAGCAGGAAAGGCGGCACCTGCCCGGAGGCGTCGGTGAGCAGTGCAAGCAGCGCCCACATGGCGACCGCCGAGAAACCAATCAGTGTTGCGCGCCCCATACCTGCCCCCGGCGGCGCGCCGCGGCGCCTCTAGAGCAATTCCGGGAAAAGTGTGTGACGGTTTTCCGTCCGGAATTGCGCAAAAAACAATTTATTCGACTGCTTCGAACCGTCTCGCGCTGATTGTCAGCGGACCGATCTGGGTCCCCACCGTGGCGCGGATCGGCGCATATACGCCGGATTGGCCGAGCGGCGCAAATGTCACCGTCATGCGGCTCCTGTTCTTGAGGAACTCCAGCGCCTTGCGCCCTTTGCGATAGCCCGCCACCGGCTCGAAGCCCATCTTGCAGGTGACGGTGTCGCCCTTGTAGCCGGGCACCGAGATCGAGCCTTTCGAGGCATAGGTCAGCGACAGGTTGGCGCGCATCTCGCCGTCATAGAATTTGACGGTCCGCCCGCAGACCTTGTCCAGGCTGTCGGCATGGATGACGGTGGCGGCCATCGGATCGAGCACCGACTTCAGGTCGCTGTCGCCGACCGGCACCCAGCTCTTGGGATCGCGCTTGCCGGGCTCCGGAACGACTTTCGTCGAGGCGACCCCGCCATTGGCAAAGCGTATGTCGACCACCGAGGCCTTCTTGCCGGAGGTGTAATCGGCCCGGAAGGCCTGCGGCCGCATCTGCTGGCCCGAAATCGTGCCTTTTGACGAGATCGTGCCCTTCGTGTCGTCGAACAGCTTGGCAATGCCCGCAGCCGAGACAGTGCCGTTGATGGCGTAGTTGTCACCGTCGTAACGGCTCGAAAACGTCGCCCTTGCAACCGAAAGACCGAGGAACGACACCGTGTATTCACCCTTGAAAGCCTGCGGCGAGGCCGCGGCAAAACTTGCCGTCGGCACGGTGACGGCGAGAAGCGTTGCAAATGCATGGGATAAGCGAAGCATGGCGGGCGCAATGTCCTTGATACTGGCTGGAAGCGCAACGGTTCCAGCCTGGCAATCCCTTCGCGAAGGGCTTATAGGGCGAAATCCGGCCTTTATATGGAGTGCGCTTCGTCGCCGTGCACGTGCCGGAGCTTGACGTGGTGGCGAAATGCAACTATGGAACGCCAACTTTTTCCAAAGGCCGCCTGACCGAGACCGCGCGCCGCCTGGCGCGGGCAGAATGGTTTGGCAGGATTAGAACTGAAGGTTAGACAAGATGTCCCGCACCTGCGAGCTCACTGCCAAAGCAGTCCAGACCGGCAACAATGTGAGCCATGCCAACAACAAGACCAAGCGCCGCTTCCTGCCGAACCTGGTCAATGTGACGCTGATTTCCGAAGTGCTGAACCAGAACGTGCGCCTGCGCATTTCGGCCAACGCACTGCGTTCGGTCGAGCATCGCGGCGGTCTCGACGCGTTCCTGGCCAAGGCCGACGCCAAGGATCTGTCGCAGCGCGCACGCCTGCTGAAGAAACAGATCGCCAAGAAGCTGGCCGAGCAGCCGGCCGCCTAAAGCGGCCTTTTTCAGGCGGCGACGACCTCCTTCCAAGGAGTGCCGTGCAGATTCGGCATGACATTCCGCTGGTTCCATTACCCAGGATAAAAAAATGAACTTCCTCACACGATTCCTGCCCTTCGTGGCCGCCATGGCGCTCGTCGTCGTGGCGTCGAACATCCTCGTCCAGTTCCCGATGCAGGGCCAGATCGGCAGCCTGTCGCTGGCCGACCTGCTCACCTGGGGCGCCTTCACCTATCCCTTCTCCTTCCTGGTCACAGACCTTGCCAATCGCCGCTATGGCCCGGCCGTGGCGCGCAAGGTGGTGTTCGTCGGCTTCATGACGGCGGTGATCTGCTCGATCCTCGTTCCGCCCTTCCTGTTTCGCCATGGCCTGATCGAATTCGAGACCGCCGCCGACCGGCTGGTGCGCATCGCCGCCGCTTCAGGCACCGCTTTCCTCACCGCGCAACTGCTCGATGTCACCGTGTTCAACCGGTTGCGCCGGCAGAGCTGGTGGCGCGCGCCGATCGTCGGCACGCTGGTCGGCTCCATCTTCGACACGGTCGTGTTCTTCGGCGTCGCCTTCTCCGCCGCCTTCGCCTTTGTCGGGCCTAACGACAGCTTCGCGCTGGAGACGGCGCCGCCGATGGGCGTGCTGCCTGTCGAAACCATGCGCTGGGTCTCCTGGGCGCTGGGCGATCTCTCGGTCAAGCTGATCATCGCGGTGGTGGCGCTGATCCCCTACCGGCTGCTTGCCGCCCGCTGGAGCCAGCCGGCACTCGCGGTCTAGAACATGATCCCAAAAAGTGGGAACCGGTTTTTGGAAAAGATCATGCTCCAACAAAAAGAGAGAGCATGATCCCCTGGGTTCAGCTTGATTCAGCCCGCACGCCCGACGGTGCTCAGGAACTCCGTCTGAAGCGGCGCGGCGATGAATTCTCGATCATGCTGGGTACCAATGAGCTGATGAACAGCCGCCTCAGCGGCTCCGAGGAGGCACTCGCCAAGCTTTCCTGCGAGCGCGTCGCTGGCCGCAAGCAGCCAAGAATCCTCATCGGCGGGCTCGGCATGGGCTTCACCTTGCGCGCCGCTCTTGCCGCGCTTGACAGTGACGCCGCCGTCACCGTCGCCGAACTTGTCCCCGCGGTCGTAGCCTGGGCGCGCGGCCCGCTGGCCGGGATTTTCGACGGCTGCCTCGACGATCGCCGAGTCACTATCCGCGAGGCTGACGTCGGTCAACTGATAAGGCTGGGGGCCGCCGCTTGGGACGCCATCCTGCTCGACGTCGACAATGGCCCCGAAGGCATCGTCTACAAGGGAAATGACTCGCTCTATGGCGTGGCCGGCCTCGCGGCCGCGCGTGCCGCCTTGAAGCCTGGCGGCGTCCTGGCTGTTTGGTCGCAGGGACCGGACAGCGGCTTCACGCGGCGGCTAAAGCAGGCGGGCTTCATTGTCGAGGAGATCAACGTGCGCGCCCGCGTCAAGCGCGGTGCCCGGCACGTTATCTGGATCGCAGCCAACGGCCGGTGATCCCTGCCGGCCGCTCGCCGCCGATCGACCATCGGCTGGCGCATTCAACCGCCGGAATACCCACGCAGCTTTACGCTTTGTTACGGCCGTTGGTGCAGGATCGCGAAAACGATCCAGGACATCGCCGCCAGCATGACCATCCAGGGCACCGGTTGGAAACATGACCTCCTGCTCGCGCTTTGCGCGACGCTGCTCGTGCTGGCGATCAATGCGATCTCCGGCTTCCCGACGATCGCGGACCTTGGCGCAGACAACGACAGCATGCTGAGGCTGGTCGAGGTTCGCGACCTGCTGGCGGGACAGGGCTGGTTCGATCTTCACCAATACCGGATGGGCTTGACCGGCGGCTTCGTCATGCACTGGTCGCGGCTGGTCGACGTGCCGATCGCGCTGATCATCCTCGCCTTCCATGCGCTGGGCGCCAGCACGGCCGCCGCCGAGCGAGCGGCGCAGATCATCTGGCCGCTTTTCCTTTACGGGCTCACCATATTCGTCATCCTGCGCGCCTCGCGGCGTTTTGCCGGCACGGGCGTGGCGATGCCGTCGCTGGTGCTGGCGACCGCGGCGCTGTTCTTTCTTGGCATTTTCAACCCAGGCACGCTCGACCACCACAATGTCCAGCTCCTGCTGACGGCGGCGAGCCTCTGGCTTTTGATGGAAGCGCCCTTCTGGCGACCCGCCGCCTTTCTGTCCGGCCTGTGCGCGGGCCTGACGCTGGCCGTCGGCATGGAGACAGCGCCTTATGTGGCCGCGCTCGGCGCCTGTGCCGCAGTGCTCTTCATCCTCGACGAAAAGGAGCGCCTGACCGCGCGCGGCTTCGGCATCGGATTTGCCGCGGTGGCGATCGCGGTCTTTGTCGCCACCATACGGCCGGCGGATTGGGGCACGGCCCAGTGCGATGCCTTCTCGGCCTTCCAGTTCGTCATCGCCGCGCTGTCAGGCTTCGGCCTTGCGGCGATTGCCGGCCTGTCCGGGCAGTCGACGGCCAGGACGCGGTTCGTCTCAATGTCGGTATTGGCCCTGGCGGTCGCGGCAGTTGCGATCGTGTTCTTCCCGCAATGCCTGGCGTCGCCCTATGCCGGCATGGACGAGCGCGTTCGCACCTATTGGCTGAACGACGTCGTCGAGGCGCAGCCCTTCCTCAGCGTCGCCGTCAATCAGCCGAAGCTTATGGCGGCGCGCTATGTGACGCCCTTCATCGCAATCCTGCTGATCGGCCTTCAGCTTCGTAGCCGCCGCCTGCGCCGCGAGGAAGGCCTTGCCGCCGTGCTGCTGATCGTCGCTTTCGTCGTTAGCCTCTGGCAAGTGCGCGGCTCGACCTTCTCGATCGCCTTGGCGGTGCTGCCGCTCTCGGCCTGGATCGCCAGGATTCGCCTGCAGGCAAGCGCGGCGCATTCATGGCGCGTCTCCACCCGCATCGCGGCGGCATGGCTGGTGTCGCTCAACGCGACCTGGGCCGGCGTTGCCGTTGCCGCGCAGTCCGTGGTCCACAAGGCGCCCGGGCAGATCAACTCCGATGCCGATCATGCGCTGACCTGCGGCAAGGCGGGCGACTTCAGCGCGCTGGCCGCCATGCCGGCGACGACGGTGCTTGCGTCTTCCAATCTCGGCTCGGCAATAGTCATGTTTACCGGCCACAGGACGTTGGCGGGCCCCTATCATCGCAATGTCGGCGGCAACCTCGCCATGCTCGATGCCTTCATGGGAACGCCGGACGCCGCCCGCGCCATCGTCGAGCGCCAGCATGTCGGGCTGGTCGCGATATGCCGCGGCAATTCGGAAGAGATGTCGCTCGCCGCCGAGGCTCCCACCGGCTTGGCCGCGCGGTTGTTGAAGGCAGACGCGCCCGACTGGCTGGAACTGGACAGCGCGACAGCGAACAAGCCGGTCGAGATCTACAGAGTCCGCTGAACAACTCCGGATAAAGTGCGTAGCAGTTTTCCGTGGAACGGATCGCCGAAGCGCGGCTCAATCCTCGTGCAGGATAAACTCCAGATAGAGGTTGCGCTGCAGGATCGAGTGGTTGTCGTCGGACACCAGCGACACCATCAGCGCGCCGTCGTCGCGGGTCCAGACGTCGAGCCCTTCCATATTGTCGATCTGGTAGCCCATATCTGCTTCCATCAGCACGGGACCATCGGCGACCGCGCCCTTCTCGACGCTCTCGCCATAGATGCGCCGCAGCCGCATCTTCACCCCGCGCGCCATCGAGAAGCTGCGCTCGAGCAGAAGCAGGTCGCCATCCGGCAGGAACGCGCCGTCGGTGATGTCGAAATCGCCGTTGCGCTTGACGGTGAAGACGCCTTTCCTCGGGCCCTCGATGATTGCCGCATAGATGTTGCCGGCCTTGTCGAGGCTCTTTTCCGAAACCACGACAAGGCCGCCTTCGTGCTGGCCGTAGGGGTTGGCATGCGTGACCGTCTCGAAGCCGCGATTCTGGCGCAGCTCGCGGGCCGGGACCAGATAGTCGAGCGCCTTGAAGGGCGCCTTCATATTGTCCGGATCGATCCTGAACTGGACGACACGCTGGTCGCGCTCGAAGCCGACGGTGGCGATGCCGTCCTTTACCGCGAGGCCTTCCGCGTCCACCTCCCACTTCTCGTCGATCGGCTGGCCCGAAGCGTCGACCATCTGCTGCATGCGGAAATTCGACACGCCCGAGGGCCGCTTGTCGGCATCGTGCGTGATGCTGCCGAAGAACCAGAAGCCGGTGTCCGCAACACCAATGAAATCGCCGCCGGCTTTCAGAAAGCGAAAGGCCGACAGCGCGCCGAAGTCGCGCGACGGCGAGGTCATCTCCAGCCCGCCGACGAATTCAAGCGGTCCGAACAGTTTCTCGTCATGGCCGACATGGAACTCAGTGATCGGCCGCGCCGAAACCTCGATCGCCTCGACCGGAGCCCGCTGGGCCGCGATCGCCGCCGAAGCGGTCGCGCAGGCCGCCGCGAAAGCGAAAACCGTCCGCCGGAACCCGCCCCCGGACAAGATCATCCGGCGCGCCGCAGGCCGCCGCGCCGCGTGTCGCGCGCGCTTTCCTCGCCGAACAGCGAAGCGAGCTGCTCGGTCATGGCGCCGGCCAATTCCTCGGCATCGACGATGGTGACGGCGCGGCGGTAGTAGCGCGTGACGTCGTGGCCGATACCGATGGCCAAAAGCTCGACCGGCGAGCGCGTCTCGATGAGGTCGATCACCGCGCGCAGGTGCCGCTCCAGATAGTTGCCCGGATTGACCGAAAGCGTGGAATCATCGACCGGCGCGCCGTCCGAGATCATCATCAGGATCTTGCGCTGCTCCGGCCGGCCGATCAGCCGGTTGTGCGCCCAAAGCAGCGCCTCGCCGTCGATGTTTTCCTTGAGCAAGCCCTCGCGCATCATCAGGCCGAGATTGCGGCGCGCCCGCCGCCACGGATGGTCGGCGGACTTGTAGATGATGTGGCGCAGGTCGTTGAGCCGGCCGGGATTCGGCGGCTTGCCGTCCTTCAGCCATTTCTCGCGCGCCTGGCCGCCTTTCCAGGCGCGGGTGGTGAAGCCGAGGATTTCGACGGAAACGCCGCAGCGCTCCAGGGTGCGCGCCAGGATGTCGGCGCAGGTCGCGGCAACGGTGATCGGCCGCCCGCGCATCGAGCCCGAATTGTCGAGCACCAGCGACACCACAGTGTCGCGGAACTTGGTGTCGCGCTCCTGCTTGAAGGACAGCGGCTGCATTGGATCGATGACGACGCGCACCAGCCGCGCCGGATCGAGATAGCCTTCCTCCAGGTCGAAATCCCAGGAGCGGTTCTGCTGCGCCATCAGGCGGCGCTGCAGCCGGTTGGCCAGCCGGCCGACGACGCCGGAGAGATTGGCGAGCTGCTTGTCGAGGAAGGCGCGCAGCCGGTCGAGCTCCTCTTCCTCGCACAGGTCCTCGGCGCCGACCGTCTCGTCGAAGGCGGTGGTGAAGACCTTGTAGTCGATTTCCTTCGGCAGGTTGAGGAACGGATTGTCGTTGCGGCGCGCTTCGCCCGGCGTCTCTGCGTCGGAATCATCCTCGTCGGAAAGGTCGTCCGATGTGGCGTCTGTCGCCTCCGTCTCGGCCGAGTCCTCCTCGTCGGCGGACGCTTCCGCATCCTCGGACTGCGACTGCTCGGAGCCGGAATCGTCCTCGCCGCCCTCTTCGCTCTGTTCCTCGCCCTGCTGCTCGTTCTCTTCGTTGTCCTCGGTGTCCTCGGTCTCCTGGTCGTCACCGAGCTCCTCGGCCATTTCCATCGAGACCAGCATGTCGCGCACGATGCGGGCGAAAGCCTGCTGGTCGTCGAGCTTGGCCGACAGGCCGTCGAGGTCGGCGCTGGCCTTCTCCTCGACCCAAGGGCGCCACAGATCGACCAGCCGCTCGCCGCTCTTCGGCACAGGACGGCCGGTGAGCTTCTCGCGCACCATCAGCGCCACCGCCTCCTCGAGCGGGGCATCGGCCTTGTCCTTGACGTCGACGAGGTTTGCCTTGGCGTATTTGTCCTCGAGCATCGAGCCGATATTGTCGGCCACGCCCTGCATGGCGCGGCTGCCGATCGCCTCGACGCGTGCCTGCTCGACGGCGTCATAGATGGCGCGGGCGAGCTTGCCTTCCGGCGCCAGCCTTGTGTGGATGCGCTGGTCGTGGCAGGCGCGCTTCAGCGCCATGGAATCGCCGATGCCGCGGGTGATCGCGATGTCGTTGCGGGAAGCCTTCTTCGGCAGCTCAGGCAGGCGGGCGCGGTTTCCCGCCAGCGCCGGCCGGTCCTTGGCGAAGCCGACCTCGAGGTCCTTGTCGCCGGCGACGGCGCGCATGCAAACAGTTACGGCGCGCTTGAAGCTGTCTGCTTCAGACCCGTTCTTCGGCTTGTTGCGCGTGTTGTCGCCCGGACCCGCCATCGATCATTCCCTGCGCGATTTGACCTGAAAGGCGTAAGCGCCTTTCAGCATCGCGCCTAGCCCAGCACCACGTTGGCGGCGCTCTCCGGCAGATCCTCGCCAAAAGCGCGCTGGTAGAATTCGGCGACCACCGAGCGCTCCAGCTCGTCGCACTTGTTGAGGAAGGTCAGCCGGAACGCCATGCCGATATCGCCGAATATCTCGGCGTTCTCGGCCCAGGTAATGACGGTGCGCGGGCTCATCACGGTCGACAAGTCGCCATTGATGAAAGCCGAGCGCGTCATGTCGGCGACGCGCACCATCTTGTTGACGATCTCCTTGCCCTTGTTGTCGCGATAGTGCTTGGCCTTGGCCAGCACGATGTTCACCTCGTTGTCGTGCGGCAGGTAATTGAGCGTGGTGACGATCGACCAGCGGTCCATCTGCGCCTGGTTGATCTGCTGCGTACCGTGATAGAGGCCGGTGGTGTCGCCGAGGCCGACCGTGTTCGCGGTGGCGAACAGGCGGAAGGCGGGATGCGGACGGATGACGCGGCTCTGGTCGAGCAGCGTCAGCCGGCCCGACGATTCCAGCACGCGCTGGATGACGAACATCACGTCGGGGCGGCCGGCATCGTACTCGTCGAAGCAGAGCGCCACATTGTGCTGATAGGCCCAGGGCAGGATACCGTCGCGGAATTCGGTGATCTGCAGGCCTTCCTTGACGACGATGGCGTCCTTGCCGACGAGGTCGATGCGGCTGACATGGCTGTCGAGGTTGACGCGCACGCACGGCCAGTTGAGGCGCGCGGCGACCTGCTCGATATGCGTCGACTTGCCGGTGCCGTGGTAGCCAGACACCATGACGCGGCGGTTGTAGGCGAAGCCGGCAAGGATCGCCAATGTCGTCGCCTTGTCGAAGAGATAGTCCGGGTCGATGTCGGGCACATGCTCGGTCGCTGCCGAATAGGCGGGAACCACCATCTTGGAGTCGAAGCCGAATTTCTCCCTCACCGACACTGTCGTGTCGGGCAGGTTGGCGATGTCGCGATCGACCTTGTTCATCACTATCAACGTCTCCACGGGCGAAACGCCGCGTTTCGCCGGCAATCGATTTTGTTCGGGGGCGGTCTTAGAGCCTTTTCCAACCTTATGAAAGTTGGAAAACGACACCGACCGTAGGGTCGCTCAGCACAATCCTGCTTGCTTGAGCACGCGATAGGCCTGCAGCACATCGCGGAACCGGTCTTCCGAACCCCTGTCGCCGCCATTCGCATCAGGATGGTGACGCTTAACGAGTTCCTTATAGCGCGCCTTGATGTCCTTGCCAGTCGCCTTTGTGTCAAGGCCAAGCGTTTCCAGCGCCTTGGCCTCAAGCGGCTTTGCCTTGCGCTCGCGCACCTCCCGCGTGCCGCCGCCGAACAGGTTGAAGGGGTCGCGCATGCGGTTGTAGTAGCCGGCGCGTCCCGAACGCTGCTGCGCGAAATCGGGTGCTGAACGCATCCCGCCGCCATTGGCGCCCATGCGCCAGGTCGGTCGATGGCCGGTCAGCGCCTCCTTCTGGAAGCGGGCGATCTCGCTGTCCGACACGCCAGAGAAGTAGTTGAAACCCTTGTTGTATTCGCGCACATGCTCGAAGCAGAAGCGGAAGTACTCGCCCTCCTTCAGGCGCCCGACCGGCGCCCGATGCGTGCCGGCCTCCTTGCAACCGTCCCACTGGCAGACCGGCGCGCGCGACTTCAGTTCCGCATCTTTCTCCGGCCGGATGCGGATTTTTTCGAAATATTTGGGATACGGTTTCATCTCACCCATTTATGGGCTGTTCGCTAGTGCGAAACAAGAATTGACATTTCGCCGATGATCGCCCTAACCGCTGAATCGCGGCTTAAAGGCGGTCGAAACTCAAGATTTTGCGGCTGTGCCGTAGATAACATGCGGCTATGCCGTCATGTGGTGAAGGGAAGCTCCGATGTCCATACAGTCGACGATGGAAAGCAAGCTGAAGGCGGCATTTCTGCCGGAGAGGCTCACCGTCATCAACGAAAGCCACCTTCATGCCGGCCATCATCATGTCGAGTCGGGCCACCACGCCACCTTCGACGGCACCGGCGAGACGCATTTCCGCGTCCGCATCGTCTCACCGAATTTTGCCGGCATGAGCCGCATCGAGCGCCACCGCGCCGTCAACGAACTGCTTGCCGACGAACTGAAGGCCGGCGTGCACGCGCTGGCGATCGAGCCGGCCGCGCCCGGCGAAAAGACCCGCTGGTGAGGCTCAGGCGACCGTCGCCTTCAGGAAAGCCATGACCGCTGCGGTCAGCGCGTCGCCGTCCTCGCCGAAGCGGCGGTTGATCGCCATGTGCGAATAGGCGCTGCCGTCGAACAGCGTGACCTTGGTGCCCCCTGCCCGTAGCCGATCCGCCAGACCACGCGCGGCGGCCGCGCGGATCGGAGCGTTCGAATAGGCGACGAACACGGGCGGATGCCTGGCCGTCCCGATATAGGTCGCGGGCGACAGCGCCCGCCACTGGCTTGGATCCGAAAAGGCTTGCGCGTAGATCGGCCGCAGCTTGCCGCCCTGCGCCTTGGCCAGGGCCTCGAGATCATAGGCCTCGGTATCGTCGAGCACCAACGCGGCGACGCCGGGCAAGCCGCCGCGAAACCCGGTCAGCGCCGCGAGATGGCAACCGGCCGAGTGGCCCATCACCACGATGCGGTCGGGATCGCCGCCATATGTGGCGATATTGGCCCGCACATAGCCGTAAGCCTTCTCGACGTCGCTCGCCTGGGTGGCGACGTCGGCCTGGGGCAGCATGCGGTAGTCGATCGAGACGAACAGGAAGCCCCTGGCGAGCAGGAAACCTGGCTTGGCGTTGACGTTGTCGCGGCTGCCGAGCCGCCAGGCGCCGCCATGGATGAAGAAGACGACCGGATCGCCCTTGGCGCCGTCGCGTGCGTAGATGTCCAGCTTGGCCGGCCCGTAGTCGAGCGTCCGTGGCGCCGGCTGGCGCAGGCGCCAGGCTGCCGGCGCCGCGGTCGGCAGCATCGCGGCAGCGGACGCAAGGAGAAAATGTCGCCGATCGATCATTATAACCTCCTGACAGCTCCTCGGCCCAGTCAACTCTCGTCAAAGAGAATATGCGAGCGCGCCGGGCGTCCAGTTAAGGATTGTTCATCGACCGCGTTGGGGGCCAGTCAACGGTAGCCCGCGCACCCGCTCGCGCCAGCAAATGCGCCTGCAAAATGCCCCGGTACGCTAAGCAGCCGCTTGGAGAGGATCATGGAACATTTTCGCTGGTCTGGCAGTTTGATACGTGGCCGGTTCTGGAGAGAGCCCTCGTCCATCCCAGAACGGATTGCTTGTCAGACAGGAGAGCCGATGCCCTCGGCCGGCGCCTCCGACGGTGACCCCGATGACGAAGAGGTATGGAATTCCAGTCGCGCGCGCCAACGAGCGCTTAGCGGGTTTGCAGCCTCCGCGCTTGGTTTCGGCAATTGCCCTGGCCGTGTTCCTTTCGGCTCCGGCCGTCGCGCACCAGGCGCCCAAGGGCTGGCAGTACGATAGCTCATGTTGCTCGGGAATGGACTGCTACCAGGCGCCCACGACCGATGTGAAGGAAACGAAATATGGCTACCAGCTCTCCACCGGAGAGCTCATTCCCTACTCCGATAGTCGGATAAAGCGCTCGGGCGACGAGTTCTTTCACGAATGCAAGCCCGGCGGCGACGCGAACTCGCAGCATTCGTTCTGCCTCTATGTTCCCGATCACGACATGTAGATGGGGAAAAACCAAGATTCTCCTTGAAGCTCTCCCGGCTATCACCACCTAAATAGCATAGGTGAGCATTCCGTCTGAGTCGGGTGCTTTGAGACGTCGATGCCCGATTGCAGACGCTCTCCTTCTTGTGAGGGAACCACAATGCTTTCCGGCAGTTGAATACGAGACGAGCTGACTGGCCGACTGGAAGCCAGAGCGGCTCTGAGGGCAGAATATCATGCGAGAGAACCAATCCGACGTCTTCGATCTGTTTTCGGAGATTTACGCGAACGCGGCCCAGGAAGAGATCAGCCTCCAGCAATATCTTCTAGCCTGTCGCGAGGACAAATCCATGTATGCCTCGGCCCCTGAGCGCATGGTCGAGGCAATAGGCGAGCCGAACCTGATCGACACCAGCAAGGATGAGCGACTCGGGCGGATTTTCTCGAACCGCACTATCAAGGTGTACCCCTCCTTCTCCGACTTCTACGGGATGGAGGACACGATCGAGCGCATCGCCGGATATTTCCGCTACGCCTCGCAGGGGCTCGAGGAGCGCAAGCAGATTCTCTACCTGCTTGGCCCGGTCGGCGGCGGCAAGTCCTCGCTCGCCGAGCGTCTGAAGAAGCTGATGGAGCAGCGACCGATCTACACGCTCAAGGTCGGCAACCAGATCAGTCCGATTTTCGAATCGCCGCTCGGCCTTTTCCATCCCGATCGCATGAGCGATTTGCTGGAAGACAAATACGGAATAGCCCGTCGCCGGCTGAACGGCCTCATCTCGCCCTGGGCGGCCAAGCGCCTGGACGAACTGTCGGGCGACATTTCCAAGTTCAGCGTGGTCAAGCTGGCGCCGTCGCGGCTTCGCCAGATCGCCATCGCCAAGACCGAGCCTGGCGACGAGAACAATCAGGACGTCTCGGCCCTGGTTGGCAAGGTCGACATCAGGCAATTGGAAAACTTCAGCCAGTCGGATCCGGATGCCTACTCCTACAGCGGCGGCTTGAACCGGACCACGCAGGGCCTGCTCGAATTCGTCGAAATGTTCAAGGCGCCCATCAAGGTCCTGCACCCGTTGCTGACGGCAACCCAGGAAGGCAGCTACAACGGCACCGAGAATTTCGGCGCCTTCCCCTATCAGGGCATCGTCGTTGCCCATTCCAACGAGTCGGAATGGCAGCAGTTCAAGAACAACAAGAACAATGAGGCCTTCCTCGACCGCATCCTCGTGGTCAAGGTGCCCTATTGCCTTCGCGTCACCGAAGAGAGGCAGATTTACGAGAAGCTGCTGCGCGAAAGCGAACTGGCGAACAGCCCCTGCGCGCCCGAGGTGCTGGACATTCTCAGCCGGTTCACCGTCTCAACCCGCCTTGCGGAGCATGAAAATTCGCCGCTCTACACCAAGATGCGCGCCTATGACGGCGAGAACCTCAAGGAAGTCGACCCAAAGGCGAAGTCGGTCCAGGAATATCGCGATGCCGCCGGCGTCGACGAAGGCATGACCGGGGTCAGCACGCGCTTCGCCTTCAAGATCCTGTCCCAGACCTTCAACTACGACACCAAGGAGGTGGCCGCCGATCCGGTGCACCTGATGTACATTCTCGAGGAGGCGATCAAGCGCGAGCAATTCCCGAAGGAAACGGAAGCGGCCTATCTCGAATTCATCAAGTCGGAACTCGCGGCGCGCTATGCCGAGTTCATCGGCCACGAGATCCAGAAGGCTTATCTGGAATCCTACAGCGAGTACGGCCAGAACCTTTTCGACCGCTATATCGCCTACGCCGACGCCTGGATCGAGGATCAGGACTACAAGGACCCCGATACCGGCCAGATCCTCAATCGCGAGGTCCTGGACAAGGAATTGTCGCAGGTCGAAAAACCGGCCGGCATCGCCAATCCCAAGGACTTCCGCAACGAAGTGGTCAAATTCACCTTGCGCGCCCGGGCGCGCAATCACGGCCGCAACCCATCCTGGACGAGCTATGAAAAGCTCCGCGAGGTCATCGAGAAGCGCATGTTCGGCCAGGTCGAGGATCTGCTGCCGGTGATCAGTTTCGGCTCGAAGCAGGACAGCGTCACGGAGAGGCGGCACAACGAATTCGTGCAGCGGATGGTGGAGCGCGGCTATACTCAGCGGCAGGTGCGTCGGCTCGTCGACTGGTATATGCGCGTGAACAAGGCGGGTTGAGCAAAACCGGAACGGTTCCATGCCGATCTTCATCGACCGCCGACTGAATCCGAAGGACAAAAGCCTGGGCAATCGCCAGCGCTTCTTGAGGCGCGCGCGGGAAGAGCTAAAGCAGAGCATCCGCGACCACGTCCGCACGGGCCGCATCGCCGAGCTGGACAAGGAGCTCGCCGTGCCGATGCCGCGGAAGGGTACCAGCGAACCGGCCTTCAACGACGCCAAGGACAGCGGGCGGCGTCAGCACATCCTGCCCGGAAACAAGACGTTCAGCCCCGGTGATCTGATCCCCAAGCCCGGCGGCGGGGGCGCCGGCTCTTCGAGTCCAGGGACCACGGAATCCGAAGACGACTTCCGCTTTGTGCTGTCGCGCGAGGAAGTGCTCGACCTCTTCTTCGAGGATCTCGAGCTGCCCGATCTGGTCAAGCTCAATCTCAAGCAGATACTGAGCTTCAAGCCGAGACGGGCAGGCTTCAGGGCAAGCGGGTCGCCGACGAACATCAATGTCGGACGCACGATGCGGAACAGCCACGGCCGCCGCATCGCGCTCAGGCGTCCCAAGCAGGCGGAGGTGAACGCGATCGCCAGCCAGATTGCCGAGCTGACATCGAAGCCGGCAAGCCCAGCAGTGCGCGCACGCCTGGCGGCTCTGCGCGAGCAGCTTGACCGGCTCGAGCGCCGGCGCAAGCGAATTGCCTATGTCGATCCGGTCGACATCCGTTTCAATCGCTTCGACCCGCAGCCGGTGCCGAATGCAAGCGCGGTCATGTTCTGTCTGATGGACGTCTCGGGATCGATGGGAGAGCGCGAGAAGGATCTGGCCAAACGCTTCTTCGTGCTGCTGCACCTTTTCCTGACACGACGTTACGAGCGCATCGATGTCGTCTTCATTCGCCACACCCACGAGGCCAAGGAGGTGGACGAGCATACATTCTTCTACCACACGCAAAGCGGCGGCACCGTCGTCTCCACGGCGCTCGAGGAAATGCACCGCATCATCGAGCAGCGCTATCCGGTCTCCGAATGGAACATCTATGCCGCCCAGGCTTCCGACGGCGACAACTTCGCCACCGATTCCGAGCGCTGCATAGAACTGCTCGACCGCAAGCTCATGCGCCTTTGCCAGTATTTCGCCTATGTGGAGATCATCGACGAACGGGAAAGCCACATTTTCGGCTCGACCGAAAACGGGACATCGCTCTGGCGAGCCTACAACGCCGTCGACGGTAAATGGCCGAATTTCCAAATGAGACGCATCGCTGCCCCGGCCGATATCTATCCGGTCTTTCGCGAGCTTTTCGCCAGGCAGCCTGCCCTGCGCAAGAGTGCGTGAGGGCCTGAGTCGATGGGACAGGGCTGATGGTCGGTCACGCGCGCAAATCCGAGTTGCTGTTTTCCGGATCTGACTGGGATTTTGCGAAACTGTCGCGGGCCTACGAAGAGATCGAGGCGATCGGGACCGAAGAGCTTCGCCTCGATATCTATCCGGTGCAGATGGAGGTCATTTCCTCCGAGCAGATGCTCGACGCCTACTCGTCGGTCGGCATGCCGCTGATGTATCGGCATTGGTCGTTCGGCAAACGTTTCCTCTATGATGAACTTCTCTACCGCAAGGGCGCCCGCGGTCTGGCCTACGAACTGGTCATCAATTCCACCCCCTGCATCGTCTACCTGATGGAGGAGAACACCATGGCCTTGCAGGCCCTGGTGACCGCCCATGCAGCGCTGGGCCACAACCATTTCTTCAAGAACAATCACCTTTTCCGGCAATGGACGGACGCCGGGGGGATCCTGAGCTATCTCGATTTTGCCAAGAGCTACGTGGCCCGGTGCGAGGAACGGCACGGCCTGGCCGCCGTCGAGGCGATCCTCGATTCCGCCCACGCGCTGATGGAACAGGGCGTGTTCCGCTACCGCCGGCCGCCGAAGCTGTCCTCCGAGCAGCAGCGCGAAGGGCTGCGCGAGCGGCTCGAATATGAGGAGCGTTCCTTCAACGATCTCTGGCGGACGTTGCCGCCCTCGCCCGGAAAGAACAAGCCGGAGGCGGGGCACGAAATCCTTGCCGAGCGGAAGAGGTCGCTCAATCTGCCCGAGGAGAACCTGCTCTATTTCCTCGAGAAGAACAGCCTCGTCCTTGAGCCCTGGCAGCGCGAGATCGTCAGGATCGTGCGTGTCATCGCGCAGTATTTTTATCCGCAGCGGCAAACCCAGGTGATGAACGAGGGCTGCGCCACCTTCGTGCACTACACGATCATGAACACGCTTTTCGACCGCGGCCGCATCAGCGAAGGCGCCATGCTCGAGATCTTGCGCAACCATTCGAACGTTGTCTTCCAGCCAGGCTTCGACGACCCGCGCTTTTCCGGCATCAATCCCTACGCGCTGGGTCTCGACATGATGCAGGACATCCAGCGCATCTCGACTGAGCCGACCGCGGAGGACCGCGACTGGTTTCCGGACATCGCCGGCCGCGGCGACTGGCGCGACACCCTGCTCGATGCCTGGGCCAACCACCGTGACGAATCCTTCATTCGCCAGTATCTGAGCCCGGCCCTGATCCGGAAATGGCGGCTCTTCGTGCTGGCCGACGGTGCCGACGAGCCGCATTTCGAAGTCGCCTCGATCCACAACGAGCGCGGCTATGGCAAGATACGGTCCGCGCTGGCCCAACGCTACGACGTGGGGGCGAGCCGGCCCGACATCCAGGTGGTCGACGTGGACCTTCTGGGCGACCGGCAACTGCGGCTGCGGCACAATGTCAAGGACGGCATCCTGCTCGAGGACCAAAGCCGCGACGCGACCCTGCGCCATATCCGAAGCCTGTGGGGCTACGATGTCAGCCTGGCGGCAATGGATGCTGAAACGGGCGCGATGCTCAGCGAGCGCTCGACGAAGGAACTTTGAGAGCGCAGGCCCGCCTCTCCAACCTGAACTAGCCCTCGCCGGCGGGCCGGATCCTCAGCCTTGCAATGCGGTTTTTGTCGCGCTTCATCACGACAAAACGCTTGCCGTGGAAGGTGAATGCCTGCTTCTCCTCGGGGATCGTCTGCGTTTCATGGATGACCAGGCCGGCGATCGTCGTCGCCTCCTCGTCCGGCAGATCCCAGTCGAGCGCGCGGTTGAGATCGCGGATCGGCACTGTTCCCTCGACGACGACCGAGCCGTCCGCCTCCTGCTTGACGCCCTGCATGTCGACATCGTGCTCGTCGGCGATCTCGCCGACGATCTCCTCGATAATGTCTTCCAGTGTCACCAGCCCTTCGACCTCGCCATATTCGTCGACGACGATGGCGAAATGCGCCTTGCGGCGCAGGAAGGCGTTGAGCTGGTCCTGCAAGGTGGTCGTATCCGGCACGAACCACGGCTTCGACGCGATCTTCATCACATCGATCCGGGAAAAATCGTTGCCGACCTCGTTGAGGGCCCTCAAAAGGTCCTTGGCGTGCAGCACGCCGACTATGTTGTCGAGCGAGCCTTTCCAGAGCGGCATCCGGGTGTGCGGGCTCTGCAGGATCTCTCGCACCACTGCTTCCGGCGGATTGTCGGCATTGACCGAACGCATGTTGGTGCGGTGGACCATCACATCCGAAACCTCGAGCTCCTCGAGCTCGAACAGATCGCCCAGCCGGTTGCGGTCCTCTCGCGCCGGCCCTTCGCGGCGGGAATCCTCGTCCTGCTGGTCCGCGTCGCCGTCCTTGGGGCTTTGTGGCTCCATCGCCTCAAGCGTGTAGCCGAAAGCGGCAAGCAGGCGCGTGCGGAATAAGAGCGCCAAGACAACCACGGCGGCAAGGACGGCTGCGGCAATCCAGCCGGCGTCGCTCATCTGGAACGGCTCGTCTTGAGCGATTCGGGATGGCTCGCCTTGAGGAACGACAGCACTTCCGACGGCGGCACGTCCTTGGCGATGAAGGCCTGGCCGACGCCGCGCGTCAGGATGAAGGTGAGCGCGCCGCGCGACACCTTCTTGTCCTGGGTGATGAAGCCAAGCAGCGCCTCTGCGTCCGGCAATTCGCCCGGTATGTCGGCCATCCGCCAGGGCAGGCCGACGGCGCGCAGATGCGCTTCCACGCGCTCTGCATCGTCCGGGCTCGCCAGATTGAGGCGCGCGGAGAAACGGTGCGCCAGCGCCATGCCGATGGCGACGCCCTCGCCATGGACGAGGCGGACCCCGTCATAATTGGTGGCGGCCTCCAACGCGTGGCCGAACGTGTGGCCGAGATTGAGCAGCGCGCGGTCGCCGGTCTCGAACTCGTCGCGGGCCACAACATCGGCCTTGGCGCGGCAGGCTTCGGCGATGGCTTCGGTCCGCTCCTGGCCGCCGGCAAACACTTTTTGCCAGTTCTCCTCCAGCCAGGCGAAGAAGCCGGGGCGATCGATCAATCCGTATTTGGCGAGCTCGGCATAGCCGGCGCGGAACTCGCGGATCGGCAGCGTGTCGAGCACGCCGGTGTCGGCCAGCACCAGCTTAGGCTGGTTGAAGACCCCGACCAGGTTCTTGCCGCGCGCGCTGTTGATACCGGTCTTGCCACCGACGGAAGAATCGACCTGCGCCAGCAACGAGGTCGGCACCTGCACGAAATTCATCCCGCGCCGCACGATGCCGGCGGCGAAGCCGGCAAGGTCGCCGATGACGCCACCACCGAGTGCGATCACCACGTCGCGGCGTTCGAGCTTGGCGGCGAGCACGACGTCGACCACCTCCTCGAGATGGGCAAAACTCTTGGTCTTTTCACCGGCCGGGAGCGTGATGACGGCGGCCTGGATGCCGCCTTTTCCCAGGCCGGTCTTCAGCGTCTCGAGATGCGCGGCGGCGACGTTCTCGTCGGTGATGATGGCCGCGCGCGTGCCGGGAAGGCGGCTCGCAATTTCGGTCCCGGCGCCGGCGAGCAGGCCCGGCCCGATCAAAATGTCATAGGCACGGTCGCCAAGCCCGACCTCGACCTTCACCGCTTCGGTACGGCTCACTTGTCCACCTCGTCGCTGGTGGTGATCGCGGCGACGCCAAGATGGGCGCAAAGCGCGCACACCACCTCGCCGGCAATGACTTCCTTGCGGTCGTCGCGGGTCGGCACCGTGATGTCGGCCGCGGCATAGACCGGATAGCGCTCTCGCATCAGGCGCTCCAATACGCCGCGCGGATCGGGATTCTTCAACAGCGGCCGGTTCTGCTTCTTCGACACGCGCTCCATCAAGAGATCGAGATCGGCTTTCAGCCAGACCGAGACGGCGTGGCCGGCGATCGCTCCGCGCGTCTGCGCGTTCATGAAGGCGCCGCCGCCGGTCGACAGGACCTGCGGGCCGTTCTCGAGCAGACGCAGGATCACCCGCTGCTCCAGCGCCCGGAATTCAGGCTCACCATAGCGCTCGAACAATTCCGGCACGGTCATGCGCGACACGCTCTCGATCTCCTGGTCGCTGTCGATGAAGGGCAGCGACAGCATCGCCGCCACCTTGCGGCCGATCGCAGTCTTGCCGGCGCCCATCAGGCCGACAAAGACGATGGAGCGGCTGCCGAGCCGCTCGAGCAGCGCGACACGGCCTTCGTCCGGCGGATTTGCTGGCGGCGCGTTCATAAGGAACCCTCTTTGCGCCGTATCGACATCAAAAGCCTGTTTGCGTCAAGCGCGGCGCCGCAAGCGGACCGGATCGCGTAGCTTTCCACCCGGAACCTTCGCCGACAGATCCTTCGTCCTTGAATTGGCCGGATTGGCGTCCCATAAGGGCACAGGGTTTGGAATCGCAGATCAAGAAGACGGGCGAAGACTGAATGCCGACATTGTTTCGCTTTGTCGTGACGCTGGCGGTTCTTGCAGGGCTCGCTTATGGCGCGATGTTCGCGCTGGCGATGTTCGTTGAGCCGAAGAAGGCGGAAATGAGCGTGCGCATTCCCACCGAAAAGCTCAACCCGAAGAAGAACTGACCCCGGGCAGATGAACAGCGCGGCCCGCATCGAAGCCTTTCTGGAGATGATGAGCGCCGAGCGGGGCGCGGCCGAAAACACGCTTTCCTCCTACCGCCGCGACCTGGAGGACGCCGCGCAAGCCATCGGCGGCGGACTGGCGGGAGCGGGGGCCGCCGACATCCGCGCCTATCTCGACGACATCGCCGCGCGGGGCTTCGCGCCGACCTCGCAGGCGCGCAAATTGTCGGCGATCCGCCAGTTCTTCAAGTTCCTCTATGCCGAGGGCCTGCGCGGCGACGACCCGACGGGCACGCTGGACAGCCCGAGGAAGGGCCGGCCGCTGCCAAAGACCATGACGGAAGCCGAGACCGGCCGCCTGCTCGACCGCGCGGCCGAGGAGGCGGGCGGCGCCGCGCCGGACGGCGACCGGCTGGCGGCGCTGCGCCTGCATGCGCTGGTCGAGGTGCTCTACGCCACCGGCCTGCGCGTTTCCGAACTGGTCGGCCTGCCGGTGACGGTGGCGCAGCGCGACGACCGTTTCTTCATGGTGCGCGGCAAGGGCGACAAGGAGCGCATGGTGCCGCTGTCGGCCAAGGCGCGCGATGCGATGCGCGCATGGCTTGCGGAACGGGCAGCAAGGCCGGCCCATGCCGAGAGCCCGTTCCTGTTTCCGGCGTCATCCGACAGCGGCCATCTTTCCCGGCAAGTCTTTGCGCGCGACCTCAAGGGCTTGGCGGCAAGGGCCGGCATCGCCTCGGCCAAGATCTCGCCGCATGTGCTTCGCCATGCCTTTGCCAGCCATCTCCTGCAGAACGGCGCCGATCTCAGGGCCGTCCAGCAACTGCTTGGCCATGCCGATATCTCCACCACCCAGATCTACACCCATGTGCTGGAGGAGCGGCTGGTGCGGCTGGTCAACGATCATCATCCGCTTGCCGACTAGGCCTCATATCGCTATGTGAGGGCGACGTTCCACCGCCCGGAGCCAGCATTTCCAGGGTTCCGCCAGCCATTGCCTTCCGACGGATCGGTCCGCCCAAGCATGTACAATTACCTCGATTTCGAAAAGCCGGTGCAGGATCTGGAGCTCAAGATCCTCGAGCTGAAGAAGCTTGCGGAGAACGGCGAGGCGGTCGATGTCGCCGACGAGATCAACCGGCTGGAAAAGCGTTCGCGCGACGCGTTGCGCGACCTCTACAAGGCACTCACCCCTTGGCAGAAGGTGCAGGTCGCGCGCCATCCGGACCGCCCGCACTGTGTCGACTACATCAAGGGCCTGTTCAGCGATTTCACGCCTTTGGCCGGCGACCGCAATTTCGGCGACGACCAGGCGATCGTCGGCGGCTTCGCCCGTTTCCGCGGCGAGCCGGTGGCGGTGATCGGCCAGGAGAAGGGCTCGGACACGGCAAGCCGCATCAAGCACAACTTCGGCTCGGTGCGCCCTGAGGGTTACCGCAAGGCGGTGCGGCTGATGGAGCTTGCCGACCGCTTCAAGATCCCGCTTTTGACGCTGGTGGACACCGCCGGCGCCTATCCCGGCGTCGGTGCCGAGGAGCGCGGCCAGGCCGAGGCCATCGCGCGCTCGACCTCGGCCTGCCTGGCGCTCAAGGTGCCGTCGATCTCCGTCGTCATCGGCGAAGGCGGCTCGGGCGGCGCCATCGCGATCGCCACCGCCAACCGCGTCTACATGCTGGAGCATGCCATCTATTCGGTGATCTCGCCCGAGGGCGCGGCCTCGATCCTTTGGCGTGACACCACCCGCTCCAAGGACGCGGCGACCAACATGAAGATCACCGCCCAGGACCTTCTGGAGATGAAGATCATCGACGCCATCGTCCCCGAGCCGATGGGCGGCGCGCAACGCGCGCCGGAAACGGTGATTGCCGCCACCGGCGACCTGATCGCCAAGACGATGAAGGACTTTGCCGGCGCCAACACCGACTTCCGCGAGCAGCGCCGCGAGAAATACCTGGCGATGGGCCGCAGCCTTTGACCCCTGCCAGGCATTCAACTGTGGCCACGATGACGAATTTCGCCACAAAAATGCCGCCGGATTCGGCTCAATGGAAATCGCCGTGAGGGGTTGGCTGAGGCTTGCGGTAAGGAATTTTCAAGGTTAACGGGCTTACGGTCCATTGGTATACAGCCTGCGGACCTGGCCATGCCGAAGCCATTGGCCAAGAGAAAAGACGTAGCCGTACCGATGTTTGCCAAGCTTGCCCGTGCCGGAGTCCTGATCGCCTCGATAGGGGTTGCCGGCTGCAATGATTCGTCGATGAAGGATTTCGCGCCGGAGGCCAACAAGCCGCTGCCGGACAAGATCCTTGCCGACATGAAGGCCAAGGGCATGGTCCGCACCTCCTCGGTGATGGCGCGCATCTTCAAGGAAGAAGGCAAGCTGGAGATCTGGAAGGCCAAGACCAACGGCCGCTACGATCTCGTCGCCAGCTATGACATCTGCAAATGGTCGGGCAAGCTCGGCCCCAAATACACCGAGGGCGACCGCCAGGCGCCGGAAGGCTTCTACACGGTGCGCCCGTCGCAGATGAATCCGCGCTCGAACTACCATCTGTCCTTCAACATCGGCTATCCCAACGCCTATGACCGCGCCAACGGCCGCACCGGCACCAATCTGATGGTGCACGGCGCCTGCTCTTCGTCCGGCTGCTATTCGATGACCGACGCGCAGATCGAGCAGATCTATGCCTTCGGCCGCGATGCCTTCCAGGGCGGCCAGACCGAGTTCCAGATCCAGGCCTTCCCGTTCCGCATGACCGCCGCCAACATGGCGCGCTACCGCAACGACCCGAACTACGACTTCTGGAAGATGCTGAAGGTCGGCTACGACAATTTCGAGATCACCAAGGTGCCGCCGAAGGTCGACGTCTGCGAGAAGCGCTACGTCTTCAACCAGGTGGCGCCCGAGGGCACGACCTTCGACCCGACCGGCCCTTGCCCGGCAACCAACCAGCCTGACTCGCTGAAGACGGCCTTTGCCGATTACGAGAAGCGTTATGACTCGGCCTACAACGCGGCCGTGAATTCGAGCACCCCGGCGCCGAAGCCGACCATCGCCGGCATCAAGGAAGCCAGCATCGTTTCCGACTGGTCGAAGCGCCGCGCCCGCGGCGAGCGCGTGCCGATCGACCCGCCCTCGATGAACGCTGACGGCTCGGTGACGGAGACGGCGCGCATGGGCCGCATCGATTCGCCGCTCGGCCGCAAGATGGCCGCGCTCGACGCCGAGAAGGAAGCCAAGCGCAAGGCCGAGGAGCAGCGGCTGGCGGCGATCGAGGCGGCCAAGGCCGCCAAGGAAGCGGCCAGGGCGCAAGCTTTGGCCGAGAAGGAAGCCGCCAAGCAGGCAGCCCAGCAGCCGGTCGTCACCGCCGGCGTCGAGACGGCGCCCGCCCAGCCGACGGCTGAGACACAGGCAGCGAGCGCCGACGAAGGCACCGTGTCGAAGCTCAAGAAGAAGCTGCTGGGCATGTTCGGCGGCTGAGATCTTTAGCTTGGCAAACCGCGCCACCATCTACGATCTCAAGGGCCTGAACTGTCCGCTGCCGGTGCTGAAAGCCCGCAAGCGCCTGGCCGCGATGCGGCCCGGCAGCCGCCTGTGGCTGGAAACCACCGACCCGCTGGCCGTGATCGACATCCCGGCTTTCTGCGCCGATGCCGGCCATCAGCTGATCGAGACGGCGGCCGTCGACGGCGGCCATCGCTTCCTGGTCGAGCGCGGCGTCGTGGCCTGACCTGCCTGCTTTTCGGGTTACAGCCCGGCGATCGCCAGCGGATTGGCTTCGAGCGCCGTCCGGTCCGGGGTATCGATCGACGGCCTGTTGGTGAAGGCGGAAAACAGCCGCTGGACATAATCTTGCGGCATATCGAGCGTGATCAGCACCAGCCGGGTGCCGCGCTGGCCGTCCGGCCAGGCCGGCAGCCTTGCCGGCGGATGCAGGATCTTCTGCACGCCGTGGATGACCAGCGGCCTCGACGGATCTTCCGCCAGCTCGATAACGCCCTTCATGCGCAGCAGCTTCTCGCCATGGGTCGAGCGCAGCAGATCGAGGAACATCTCGATGGCCGAGAACGGCACCGGTCCGTCATGGACGAGCGAGTGGGCGTGTACGCGGGCATCGTGGCGGTGGTCGTGATGATGATCGCCGTGATCATCGTCGTGGTTATGATGGTCGCGGTCATGCGCCGCCTCTTCGCCGAGCCAGCGCCGCACATCGGCGCTCTTGGTTTCGGGATTGTAGAGGCCGCAATCGAACAATGACGCGGCGCCCGTGCCGGGATCGTTGACGTCTAGCAGCACGGCGCCCGGGTTTATCTGATGAAGTCGCGCCCGCAGGATCCCGACATCGCCCGCTTCGGCGAGATCGGTCTTGGTCAGCACTATGCGGTCGGCGACGGCCGCCTGCTTCAACGCCTCGACATGGCCATCGAGCGTCGCCCCGCCGTTGACGGCATCGACCAGCGTGATGACGCCGTCCAGCCGAAAGGCCTGCACCAGCGCCGGATGCGCCATGATCGACTGCAGCACCGGCGCGGGGTCGGCAAGTCCCGTGGTCTCGACCACGACACGAGAAAGCCGGGCGATGCGGCCGGTCTGCAGCCGGTCGACGAGGTCGGCCAGCGTATCGACGAGATCGCCGCGCACGGTGCAGCAAAGGCAGCCGTCGGAAAGCTGGATGATGCCGTCCGAGGCCTGCTCGACCAGGAGATGGTCGATCGCCACCTCGCCGAACTCGTTGATGATCACTGCCGTGTCGCTAAGCCGCGGATCCTTGAGCAGCCGGTTGAGCAGCGTCGTCTTGCCGGCGCCGAGAAAGCCGGTGAGCACCGAGACGGGTATGGGAAAAGTGCCGCTCATCTGCCGGGTCACCGCTAGTTCGCGGCCTTGGCCGGCTGATCCCCCTGCGCCGCAGCGGAAGCGGTGGCGGCAGGCGCGGCGCCGGCCGGCAGCGGCTTGTCGGGCCGCCAGGTCGGCAGCGGCACATCGGCATAGTTCTGATCGGCCTGGTCGACGAAGGCCTTGGGCGCCGGGCCGGTGGCGCCGCCGAGCCCGACCGCGATCAGCGTCGGGTGTTCGAGCTTCACCTGATAAGGCGATTTCGGCTTGTCCTTGGCAGCAACGGCGGGCGCTGCTTCGGACTGCTCTCCTTTCGTCTTCTTCTTGCAGATCTCGTCATGCAGGTCGTTGGGCGACAGCGTGTCGCCATAGGGCTTGAGCGCCGCGAGCGTCGTCGAGCCGGCGGCCGGCGTATCAAAACCCTGGTCGAGCAGCCTCGCCGCCGTTTCGGCGCGGCTGATGGCGGATTTTTCGCCAAGCACCACGGCGACCAGCGTGCGGCCATTGCGCGTCGCCGAGCCGATCATGTTGAAGCCCGACGAGCAGACGAAGCCGGTCTTCATGCCGTCGGCGCCCGGATAGCGGCCGATCAGCAGATTGTAGTTCGGCAGCGCCTTCTTGCCGACGGCAAGTCCCTCGATGGAGAACCACGGCGCATATTCCGGAAAGTCGTTGCGGAGCGCCGTCACCAGGACGGCCAGGTCGCGGGCGGTCGTGTACTGGTCCGGCGAATAGAGCCCGTTAGGATTGACGAAATGCGTTCCGACCATGCCGAGCCTGGCTGCCTCGGCATTCATGCGGTCGGCGAAGGCCGCCTGCGATCCGCCGATATTCTCGCCGACCGCCATGGCGATGTCGTTGGCCGACTTGACCAGCATCATCTTCAGCGCATTGTCGAGCCGCATCACCGAACCCGGCTTGAAGCCCATCTTGCTCGGCGGCTCGCCGGCCGAATGTTTCGTCACCGTGATCGGCGAATCGAGCGCCACCTCGCCTGCGGCGATCGCCCGGAACGCGACATAGGCCGTCATCAGCTTGCTGAGCGAGGCCGGATACCAGCGCTTGAAGGCGTCCTGATGCTCCAGCACCTTGCCGCTCTTGAGGTCGAAAAGCACCACCGGATTGGCGCGCGCGGCGCCGGAAAGCACCGGCAGCGCCAGCGCGCCCGCAAGCAATAGGTTGAGGAAATGCCCTTGCCGCATGATCAATTCCGAAATCGCCTCTTGCCGTAATTGCCGCTGGCTCCGTAAGATTTCGTTACGCGACGGCCAGCATGATGCGGACCGTCCCTCGACCCGGCCGCGTTATGCGGTGCTATTTACCCTATGTGACGCCAAAATGGCAAAGCGCCACAATCACAATTGAGCAGCGGCCTCAACCGTCTGCCTAACAAAGAAATGGACCGATTATGCCGATTCTCAACCGTGCTGCGGAAATGCAGGAAGAAGTTGCCGGCTGGCGACGCCATCTGCACCAGATGCCGGAATTGAATTTCGACGTCTTCCAGACCGCCGCCTTCGTCACCGACAAGCTGAAGGCTTTCGGCTGCGACGAGGTTGTGACCGGGCTCGGCAAGACCGGTGTCGTCGGCATCATTCGCGGCCGCAAGGGCGAGGGTTCGACCATCGGGCTGCGCGCCGACATGGACGCGCTGCCCATCAACGAGGTCACCGGCAAGCCCTATGCCTCGACCGTTCCCGGCAAGATGCATGCCTGCGGCCATGACGGCCACACCGCCATGCTGCTCGGCGCCGCGAAATATCTCGCCGAGACGCGCAATTTCGCCGGTTCGGTGGCGGTGATCTTCCAGCCGGCCGAGGAAGGCGGCGGCGGCGGCAACGAAATGGTCAAGGAGGGGATGATGGAGCGCTTCGGCATCTCGAAGGTGTTCGGCATGCACAACATGCCGGGCCTTCCCGTCGGTGAGTTCGCCATCAAGCCCGGCCCGATCATGGCGGCGACCGCCGAGTTCACCATCACCGTCAAGGGACGTGGCGGTCATGCGGCGATGCCGCACGGCACCATCGACCCGATCGTCATCACCAGCCAGTTGGTCGGCGCGCTGCAGACCATCGCCTCCCGCAGCACCGATCCGGTCGAGGCCGTCGTGGTGTCGGTGACGAAGTTCCATGCCGGCGACGCCTATAACGTCATTCCGGAACAGGCCGAGATCGCCGGCACGGTGCGCACGCTGAAGAAGGAAGTGGCCAGGAGAGCGGAAGAGCGCATGCGCGCCATCTGCGCCGGCCTGGCGTCGGCCTTCGGCGCGACGATCGAGGTCGACTACGACGCCAACTACCCCGTCACCTTCAACCATGCGCAAGAGACGGTCTTCGCCAGCGATGTCGCCGCCGGCGTCGCCGGCGACGCCCATGTCCACCGCGCCATCCAGCCGGTGATGGGCGGCGAGGATTTTTCCTATATGCTGGAAGCGCGCCCCGGCGCCTTCATCTTCATCGGCAATGGCGACTCGGCCGGCCTCCACCATCCGGCCTACGACTTCAACGACGAAGTCATCCCGCACGGCATGAGCTACTGGGTGCGGCTGGCCGAGACGGCGCTGGCCGCCTGACGCTTTTGCGGAGAGGCGGCGAGTGCTGCTCGGCAGGCCAGCAACGCCTCTTGGCGAACCGGCCCGAAGCGGTTATGTGTCGGGCCGCGTGGTCCCGTAGCTCAGTAGGATAGAGCGGCAGATTCCTAATCTGTAGGTCACAGGTTCGATTCCTGTCGGGATCACCACTTTCAAGGTGTCAGCACGCTCCCGCAGGCTCCGGGCTCAGCCCGGGCTGCCCGCCGCCGGATTGGCGACGATGGCCGCCCGGAAGCGGGCGACGAAATCATCGAGCGCGGGGCGTTCGGCGTCCGAGACCGCCCAGTAGGAGAAGGCGCCGTCGGTCCAGTGGACCAAGAGGAAGCCGCCCGCAGAGAGATCGTCCGTCGCCGGCATCGATTTGACGTCGTTCTGCCGCGGCGCCGCCACCAGGGTGATGAGATGCTCGTGGTGGCGGTAGACCAGCGCCGGCATCGGCTTGTCGCCGATCACCTCGACGCGTCCGCCAAGCAGCGCGTAGCCGTCCTTGGCCATGTCGGGCGCCGGCGGCGACACGCCGATCCGGCCGTCGAGCCACGGCTTCACCGTGTGGCGGTCGGACGACACGATGTCGACAGGGGTCGCCGCGAGCAGGCTGCGGCGATGGCCGTTGGCGACGGCGATCGCGAAACTGTCGGGCGCATTTTGCACCATCAGCCATTGCGTCGCGCCGCTGGCGAGAAACGCCGTCAGCACGATCGAGGCCGCCATCTGGCGCCAGTCGAAGGAGGCGAAGCGACGCGCCGAAGCGCGCGGCCGCATCTCGACAATTTTGTCCTGCTGCTGTTGCGGCTGGGGCGCCGCCGTCGTGGTCGCGGCCTGCCCGGCCTCGGCTTCGTCGGCGCCTTTCGCCTCGGCGATTGCCGCGATGCGCGCCAGGAAATCGTCGCTGACAGTGGGACGCGGCATGCCGGCGACAGCCTTGCGTAGTGCAAGGATGCGCGCATGTTCGGCGGCAAGCTCCGGATCGGCGGCGATGCGTCGCTCGACGGCAAGGGCGGCCGCGGCATCGAGTTCGCCATCGACAAGGGCGTGGATCATCAGCTTCATATCCTGCGGGTCTTGCGGCAATCCGTCCTCACGCGGGCGATTTTCATGCGGGCTCATGGTGGCGCCCTCCAATGTCTGTCATCAGCAGGCTGCGGGCCCGCGCCAGCCGCGACATCACCGTGCCTTGCGGCACGCCGAGCATCGCCGCGATCTCGCGGTAGCTGAGCCCGTTTATGTCGCGCAGCACCAGCGTTTCACGAAACGCGTCCGGCAGCCTGGCGATCGCCGCTTCCACCGCCGCCGAGTTCGCCTTGGCGATCAAAGCCGCCTCCGGGCTGTCTGCGTCGTTGTCGGGCGGCGGCGACACGTCGTCGAGATCGGCGAGGCCGCCGACGGCCACGACGCTGCGCGGACGGTTGCGCGCCATCCATGTATAGGAGGCGTTGCGCACGATGGTGAGCAGCCAGGCGCGCGGATTGCCGCCGGCAAAGCCGGCAATACCGGCATGCGCCTTGAGGCAGGCCTCCTGCACGACATCCTCGGCGTCCGCCGCGTTGCCGGTCAACCAGCGGGCGAGCGACAGCGCGTCGCCGAGATGCGGCAGCACCACCTCGGCAAAACGCGCAGCCAGCACCTTTTCGCTCAACACCGTTCCACCGTCAGGCGCTCCCGCCAGGGCTTTGCGGCCGCCTTCAGCGGACGGCGGCGGTCCGTCCCTGCTCGTGCGGGTGAAGATCGCGATTGCAGGCGAAGGCGCCTGCTTTGCTGGAGGTGAAGGCATAGGTGTCACCGGAGTCAAGCGGCCCGGAAGGAAACGGCGCATCGCAGGCCGCGACGAGAAGCGGGATGTCGCCGTCATTGTCGTCGATCTCGATGGTCGGCGCCGTCATGGCTGGAGATGAAGCGGCAGTGCCCAAAGCACGCTTGCCCTGCCAATGCGCTCCTGGCGCCGCCAACGCCTTGTGCCGCCGCCCTCTCCGGTCCCCGCGCTCTTGTCTTCATGCCTCTTCATGCCGGTCTCCTGCCGTGCCGCGCATCTGGCCCATGCACGGAAGACCAGCGGATCCGACCGTTTATTCCCGGCGGTCAGCTATTTTTGTTCACGCTAATGTGATCGATTGTCGCCAAGGCCGCCGCAGGCGCCGGACAGCCGCGATCAGATGCGCTGGCCGGTCCTGGCGTCGAACAGATGCGCCGAGGCACGGTCGATCTCGATCCGCACGGCTTCGCCTTGCTTCAACGCAAGCCGCTCGCGGAACAGGCAGGAGATCACCTCCCCGCCGCAGTCGACCGTGGCGAAGATCTCCGAACCGGTCGCCTCCATCAGCGTGACGGTGCCCGACAGACCCTGGCCGGTCGCCCGGATGTGTTCGGGACGAATGCCGTAAACCAGTTCCCTTCCCGCAGCCTCGGCCGGCTGGATGCCCTCCGGCAGCGGCAGCGTCAACCCGCCGGCGCTTCGGAAGATGCCCTCCTCGACGTGGCCGTGGATGAAGTTCATGGCGGGCGAGCCGATGAAGCCGGCGACGAACAGATTGGCCGGGCGGTCGTAGAGATCGAGCGGCGCGCCGATCTGCTCGACAAGCCCGTCATGCAGCACGACGATCTTGTCGGCCATGGTCATGGCCTCGATCTGGTCGTGCGTGACATAGATGGTGGTGGTGCCGAGCCGCTGGTGCAGCGCCTTGATCTCGCCGCGCATCTGGACGCGCAGCTTGGCGTCGAGATTGGAGAGCGGCTCGTCGAACAGGAAGACCTGCGGGTCGCGCACGATGGCGCGACCCATGGCGACGCGCTGGCGCTGGCCGCCGGAGAGCTGGCGCGGATAGCGGTCGAGCAGCTTTTCGAGGCCGAGTATGCTCGCCGCCCGCTTGACCCGGCTCGCGGTGTCGGCCGGATCAGCTTTCTTGATCCTCAGCGCGAAGCCCATATTGTCGGCCACCGTCATATGCGGATAGAGTGCGTAGTTCTGGAACACCATGGCGATGTTGCGGTCGCGCGCCCTGAGATTGTTCACGGTGTGCTCGCCGATCGCGATCTTGCCGGCCGAGATCGTTTCGAGACCGGCGATCATGCGCAGCAGCGTCGACTTCCCGCAGCCCGATGGCCCCACAAGGATGACGAACTCGCCATCGGCGATATCGACGCTGACGTCGTGGATGATCTTGGCGTTGCCAAAGGCCTTCTGCACGTTGTTGATGGTTACCGATGCCATTGCGTGTCTCCAAAAAGTGACGGCGGATCGGGCGCTCAGCCGCCCTTGACCGCGCCGGCGGTCAGCCCAGCGACGATCTGCCGTTGCGCGAACATGGTTAGGACCAGAACCGGCAGCGTCACCACGAGCGCCGCGGCGGCGAGCGGCCCCCAGCTTACCTGCTCGTAGGAAAGCATGTTGTAGACCGCGACCGGCAGCGTCCTGGTCTCGCGGCTGGCGAGCACCACGCCGAACACGAAGTTGTTCCACGAGAAGATGATGGACAGGATGAAGGCGACCACGATGCCGGGTTTCGCGATCGGCAGCGCCACCAGCCGGAACACCTGCCAGGACGAGGCGCCGTCGATATTGGCCGCCTCCTCCAGTTCCATCGGCGTCGTCTCGAAATAGCCGATCATCACCCAGACCACGATCGGCACCGTCACCACGAGATGGATGATGATCTGCGGCCACAGCGTTCCGAGGATGCCCAGCCACTGGAACAACAAGAAGAGCGGGATGAGATAGGAGAGCCCCGGCGTCATGCGGGCGATCATGATGACGATCGCCGAGCGCTCCGCCTTGAGCCGGGCGATGCCGTAGCCGGCCGGCACGCCGATCAAGAGCGCCAGCAGCGTCGCCGTGCCGGTCACCAGAACCGAATTCCACATATAGAGCAGGAAATTGTTCTCCTCGAACACCTTCGCATAATTCGACCAGGCGAAGCGCTCGGGGATGAGGATCGGCGGGTAGGCGCCGTTGTCGATCTCGAACTTCAGCGACAGCGAGATCATCCAAAGGAAGAACAGGATCGCCGGCGAGACCAGGACCAGCGCCCCGAAGAACAGGCCTATCTTGTTGAGCAGGCGCGAGCCCATCTATTTGCCCTCCGCGTCGATCCATTGCGAGCGCTGGCGCAGCATCAACAGGATGAAGGACAGCGCGACGATGACGATGAAGAAGACGACGGCCATGGCCGAGCCATAGCCCATGTCGTAATAGGAGAAGGCGGTATTGTAGAGATAAATGTTGATCGTCTCCGAGGCCGTGCCTGGCCCGCCCTGGGTCATCGCGTAGATGATGTCGAAGCTCTTCAGCGCATCGATGGTGCGGATGATGACCGCGATCATCAGGAACGGCGCGATCATCGGCAAGGTCAGATAGCGGAACTGCTGCCAGGCATTGGCGCCGTCGATCTCGGCGCTCTCGAACGGCTCGCGCGGCACGGATGCCAGCCCGCCCAGCACGATCAGCATCACCAGCGGCGTCCACTGCCAGGTCTCGACCGCGACCAGCGAAGGAATGACCGTGTTGGGGTTGAATATCCACTCCTGCGCCGGAATGCCGACCAGCGACAAAAGGTAATTCAGCACGCCGAGCTGTGGATGGAACATCATCGTCCAGACCAAGGCCACGGCAACCGGTGTGGCCATCATCGGCATCACGAAAAGTCCGCGCAGCAGGCCGCGCAACGGAAACCTGGCGTCGAAGATCAAGGCGGCGACGGTGCCGAAGAACATCGGCGCGACCACCGACAGGAAGGTGTAGGTCAAGGTATGCCAGAGCGATTCCCAGAAGCGCGGGTCGCTCGCCAGCCGCAGATAATTCTCCATGCCGGCAAAGCTGCGCGACTGGCCGAGCGTCCAGCTGTTGACGCTCATCCACAGCGTGAAGGCCCATGGAAAGACGATCACGGCGCCGACGACGACAAGCGCCGGGACGACGAAAGGCCAGTAGTTGGGAGCCAGCCGCACCGGCTGGCTCCCTTCGATGGCTTGCGTCGTCACCCCAGCGCGTTCCGGGGCGATGGCGGACATCAGCCTTGCTCGCTCCTGTCGAGGACCGGCTGGAACTGCTCGGTCGCCTTCTTCAGCTCGTCGGCGGGATCGGCGCCGGCAATCATGTTGGTCAGCGCGACGCCATAGATGTCGCGGAACTCGGTGACCGGGATGATGACCGGCAGCGCCAGCCGGCTCATGTTGCCGGAACCGACAACGGCGTCCAGCCAGCTCGGCGGCATGGTGACGCCCTGGCGCACCTTGGGATCCTCCAGCACCGACTTGCGGAACGGCACGCCGGCGCCGGCCTGCAGCAGGCGTGCGCCCATGGCCGGAGACACCGCCCACTGGCAGAACAGATAGGCCGCTTCCTTCTTCGTGCTGGCGGCGGTCACGCCGATGCCGTCGCCGAACGTGCCCGCGGCATGCGCCTTGGGCCCTTTCGGCATGACGCCGTAGCCGACCTTGCCGACCACCCGCGACTTTTCCGGATTTTCCATCGGCGGCGCGAAACCCACGCCGTCGAACCACATGCCGATCTTGCCCTGCAGGAAAGCGGACTGCGCCTCGGCCCAGTTGAAGCCGGTGACGCCGGGAGGCGCGGCCTTCGTCATCAGCCGCTGGTAGAGGCTGGCGGCCTCGATTGCTTCCGGCGAAGTGGTGCGCAGCTTGCCGTCGCTGCCGAGCGGCGTCATGTCATAGCCGAGCATCAGCGACGTCCAGACCGGCGTATTGGCGTTCTTCAGGCCGCGGGCGACGAAACCGAATGTGTTGCTCGACGGGTCCGTCAGCGCTTCGGCGGCGGCCACGAGCTGTTCGAAGCTCTCGGGATATTTCAACCCCTTGGCGTCGAACAGCTCCTTGTTCCAGTAGAGGATCCAATAATCGACCGAGAACGGCAGCGAGCGCAGCACGCCCTGGCCGTCCTTGGCGAACTGCATGCCGGCCTCGGCAAAGTCGCTTTCGACGAGCCCCGGATCGGTAAGGCCCGGATCGGCAAGGTAGCCGGAAATGTCGGCCAGCCAGCCGCCCTTCTCGAACTGCCGCTTCTGCACGTGGTAGCTCAGATGCACGACGTCGAAGCTCGGCTTGCCGGAGCTGAGCTCGATCACCGTCTTCTGGCGCTGCTGCTGCTCGGGGGTCGCCTCCGCATTGACCTTGATGCCGGTCAGTTCCTCGAATTCGGCGAGATTCTTCAGGATGGTGTCGCTGCGCGGGCTCTTGACCAGATTGACGTCGAGCGTCGTGCCAGCAAAGCGCTTCCAGTCGACGCCCGCGGCGAAGCTCGGCCGAAGACCGGCAAGGCCGGCGGCGGCAAGCGCGGCGGTGCCCTGGAGCAGTTGCCGCCTGGTTGGGCTGAACGGATTGGACGACATTTCTTCCTCCCGGTTGCTGTCGTTGTCGATTGCGCCGCCACGATTGCGGCGCGGTCCTGCTTCCTCAGATTTGGAGCGCCAGCCGGCGCGCATTGTCGATATGCTGGCTGATCGCCTCGACCGCCTTCTGCGGATCGCGTTTCTCCAGCGCATCGATCACCGCGAGATGCTCGCGCATGACCGGCACGACGCGTCCGTCGATGCGGAACCGCTCCTGGTGGATGAGCCGGATCTTTACCGAATTCACCAGATAGGCCTTGGCGATGATCTCGTTGCCCAGCGCACTGATAAAGGTGTCATGCATGGCCCAGTCGATGCTCTGGGCCTGGGCTTCCATTTCCGGCGTCGGCGTCTGCGCCAGCGCCTGGGCGAGCATGTCCTCGTGCTCGCGCCGCAGGCGGGCGATCTCGGCGTCGGAGGCGTTGACGGCAAACAGCGCGACCGCCTCGCGCTCCATGAACAGGCGGAACTGAAAGGCCTCCCGGATCAGGCTGATGTCGATATGCGCGATCTGCATGCCGCGCTGCGGAATCGTGGTCAGCAGCCCTTCCGCCTCGAGCCGCGGCACGATCTCGCGGATCGCGCCAAGCGGCAGCCCGGTGAAGGCGACCAGCTCGCGCTGCGACACGAACTGGCCCGGCCTCAGGTCGCGAGCCAAGAGATGCCGCGTGAAGCTGGCATAGGCCTTTTCCCTCAGGGTTGCCGGTTCGCTCGTGTCGTCCATGCCGATCAGCGCCCTCCGCCGTTCATGCCGCTTGTGTCGAAAACAGCCTGTCGTAAGCGGCGCCAAGCTGCTGCCGCTCCTGAGGGGCCACCGGCTCGAGCGGCGGCCGAACCGTGAGCCAGCGTTCGTCCCCGGTCTGCCGCGCCACCATGGCCTTCACTGCCGGAATGACCGGATGCCCGAGTAATTCGAGGACGAAGCTCTCCACACGGGAATCGTCGCGCCCGTTCTCGATGATGGCGCGAAGCTCGCCGGCCGCGAAATTGGCCATGCCGGAAATCGCGCCCTGGCCGCCGATCCTCACCGCCGGCGCCAGATGCCGTTCGTCACCGATCAGGATGATCAGGTCGCCATGCGCCTTGAGCAGCGCTTCGCTGTAGGCCCAGTCGCCGCCGGAATCCTTGACCCCGGCGATCACGTCCGGATACGCCTTGCGCAGGCGGCCGATCAGGTCGAGCGACAGCTGCACTGTCGTGACCGATGGGATGTTGTAGAGCAGCATGCCGCGAGCGAGCGGACCGAGCGCCGTGAACACGGCGGCAAACCAGCCAAACAGCCCGTCGTCGCCGACATTCTTGAAATAGCTCGGCGGCGCGAGAAGGATGTTGCGGGCACCCCGCTGCAGGGCCTGGCGACACTGCTCTGCGGCGTCCTGCGCCGCATCGACCAGCACGCCGGCGACGAGCTGATCGGCCTGGATGCCTGCAGCAAGCATGGCATCGATGACCGCCTGCCGCTCCGCAGTGCCGACCGAAGCGCCTTCACCAGTGGTGCCGAACAGCGTCACGCTGCTGCAACCGGCTTCGAGACAAGCCTTGGCATGGGCTGTCATCAGCGGGACGGCAATCCGTCCGGCGGCGTCGAAAGGGGTTGTAAGGGCAACCGACAGACCAAAGCGCGACGCCACTGCAAAGTCTCCAATTCATCAATCTGAGCGCAGCCGTATCATACTAACATGTTAGCTGTAAACAGAGCTGCCGATCACGCTTGGATGCGGCCGGAAAGATTTCACAATGCTTGCAGAGCCAGTCCCGCCAAAGCCGATCCCGCGAGCGTCGGCAGCATGCCGGCTTTCAGCCGCAGCATGGCCACCATCGCCGCCGCCGACAGCAGCGCTGCGCGCCAGTCGAGCGAGGAGAAGACCGGAACCTCCACGCCCCAGCCGACGCTCTGGACCTTGCCGAAGACGACATGCAGCGCAAACCACAGCGCAAGGTTCATCACCACTCCAACGATCGCCCCTGTGATCGCGCCAAGCGCCGCCGACAACGCCTTGTTCTGCCGCAACTGCTCGATGTAGGGCGCCCCGAGGAATATCCAGAAGAAGCAGGGCACGAAGGTGGCCCAGAGCGTCAGCGCCGACCCGAGCGAGCCGGCAAGCAATGGGCTGATCGCACCGGCGTGGCGATAGGCGGCGGCGAAGCCGACGAACTGCAGCACCAGGATCAGCGGTCCGGGTGTGGTCTCGGCGAGCCCGAGCCCGTCGACCATTTCACCGGGCGAAAGCCAGCCGAACGAGGTCACTGCCGCCTGCGCGACATAGGCCAGAACCGCATAGGCGCCACCGAAGGTGACGACCGCCATCAGGCTGAAGAAGCCGCCTATCTGCGTCCACACGCTCCCCGGCCCTGCCAGCGCGGCGATCAGCGCCACCGGTCCGAGCCAGAGCGGCAGCCAGATCGCGATGGTGCGGGCCGCATGCCACCTGGTCGGCACGGTGTGACCGAGCTCGCCACGCTCGAACATCAAATCGACGACGCCGCTTCTGTCGGCGGTGGCGCTGCCCTTGCCGTGGGCGGAGCCCGAAAACAGTCCGGGTGCAAAGCGGTTTCCGATCCAGCCGACCAGGCCTGCTGCAAGCACGATCAGGGGGAACGGCAGCCTGGCGACATAGATGGCAAGGAAGGCCGCCACCGCGATCGCCACCATGGCCTGGTTCTTCAGCGCCCGCTTGCCGATGCGGATCACCGCCTCGACGACGACGGCAAGCACCGCCGCCTTGACGCCGAAGAACAGCGCCTCGATAACCGGCGCGTCATTGTAGAGCATGTAGAAGCTGCTCAACCCCAGCATGACCAGCGCGCCCGGCAGCACGAACAATGTTCCGGCGACGAGGCCGCCCGCGGTCCGGTGCAGCAGCCAGCCGACATAGACGGCAAGCTGCTGCGCCTCCGGACCCGGCAGAAGCATGCAGTAGTTGAGCGCGTGGAGAAAACGCTCCTCACCGATCCAGCGGCGCTCCTCGACCAGTTCCTTATGCATCAGCGCGATCTGCCCGGCCGGCCCGCCGAAGGAGAGCAGGCCGATTTTTGCCCAGAGCCGCGTCGCTTCACCGAAACTCGGCGCAGCCGGAACCTCGGCCGGCCGCGCGGCGCCATCTTTGGCAACGACAGTCATTGCACCTTGCCTCCGACCGGCCAGTTGTGAGTCTCGTCGGTGGCGTCGCGGCACCAGCGGAAGAAGGCGTCATAGAGGAGCATGCCGGCCTCGAGCTGCTCGAGGTCATCGCGGAACATGCGCGACAGGCCGAGCGAAGCGGCGAGGAACCCGGCCGCCTGCGGAACGAGGTCGAGGCGCGCCGTGTCCGCCCCGCGCACGATCAGCGCCAGGCGATCGAGCGCTTCGATACGCAGGCCGAATTCCTCGATCATCGTGTCGAAGGTGCAGCGATCGCCGCGGTGGCTCCAGAACACGCCTTCGATGTCGAAGGGTATTGCTGCGAAGCGATCGGCCACCAGAGGCACCTCGGCCGGGTCCACGAACAGGAACACCGCCCTGGGATCGACGAAGCGGCGGATCAGCCAGGGGCAGGCGATGCGGTCGACTTTCGGCCGGGAACGGGTGACCCAGACGGTGCGACCGTTCTCGTCGCGCGGCGGGATCGCGCTGGCCGCGACCAATGGCGCCTTGGCGGCGGCCCAGGCCTCGAAGCCGCCTTCGAGCGACTCCGCCGGAATGCCTTCGTGGCGAAGCCATGCGGCGACGCCTTGCGAAAGCTTCTGCCCTCTCTGGCAGATGACGACGACCTTTGCCCCGGAGAACTCGGTCGCCCAGGTCGAGACGGTTCTGAAATCGCGCCTGTGAGAAGCCGGCAGCAGGCGCGGATCGGCTTGATAGTCGTCGTCGATGCGAACATCGATGAGAACAGGCGCGTCCGGCAGACCGACGAGACGGGAAAGCTGTGGAACGGTGATTGCGGTCGTTGATGGCATGGCGTCCACCTCCTGAACGAAGAGAGTTTGGACGCGATCGTTGGGCTGACGCCTCACGGGGTCGTCGCGGGGAACCCCTTGCCAGGATGCTGGAACGGCCTCAGCCAATTGTCAAGGAAGACGAGGACTCCGCCACGCCTTCCCTTTGAGAACAGCTTTGCGCCTTACTGCGCCGTCCAGCCGCCGTCCATCGGCAGGGTCGTGCCGGTCATCTGCTTGGCGGCGTCCGAGCACAGGAACAGTGTCAGTGCCGCGAGCCCCTCGACGGTGACGAACTCCTTGGTCGGCTGCGCGGCCAAAAGCACGTCGTGCTTGACCTGATCCTCGGTCATGCCGCGCGCCTTCATCGTGTCGGGGATCTGCTTCTCGACCAGCGGCGTCCAGACATAGCCGGGCGCGATCGCGTTGACGGTGATGCCCTCCTGCGCGACTTCCAGCGCCACTGTCTTGGTCAGGCCGGCGATACCGTGCTTGGCCGAGACATAGGCCGACTTGAACGGCGAGGCGACCAGCGCATGTGCCGAGGCCGTGTTGATGATCCGGCCCCATTTGCGGCTCTTCATGCCGGGCAGCGCCGCCTTGATGGCATAGAAGGCGGCAAGCAGGTTGATGCGGATGATCGCCTCCCACTTGTCGTCGGGAAACTCGTCGATCGGCGCGACATGCTGGATGCCGGCATTGTTGACCAGGATGTCGAGGCTGCCGAACGCTTCTTCGGCCTCGCGCACCATGGCGGCGACCACGGCGCCGTCCATCATGTTGGCGCCCGAGTAGCGGCATTTGACGCCGAAATCCTTCTCGATGCCGGCACGTTCCCGTTCGATCGCCGCGGCATCGCCCAGGCCGTTGATGGTGACGTTGGCGCCTTCGGCGGCAAAGGCGCGGGCGATTGCCAGGCCAATGCCGCTGGTCGAGCCGGTGACAAGCGCATTCTTCGAAGACAAGGAACCCATGGGAAATCTCGCGACAGGTGAGAGGAACTGCGAAGGCACATAGTTTGTGCGCCGCAGCATGACAATGCCACGGCCGTACGTCGTCATCCTTGGGCGGGGCGACGCGAAGCGGAGCGAAGACCCAAGGATGACGATGCGATCGGCGTTTCGGCCAATCTCCTAAGCATGCCCCCCGAACATACCCTCTTGAGACTTGCCCCTTGCTCAAGGAAAAAGGGCAGCGCCGGCGACCGGCGCTGCCCTGTTTGGAGGTCTCTGCGCTCCGCTCAGAACACCTGGCGGAAGATCACGAACAGCACGAAAGACAGCGCGATCGAGCAGGGCAGCGTCAGCACCCAGGCGAGCAAAAGGTTGCGCACGGTCGCCCACTGCAGGCCGGAGCCGTTCGCCGCCATCGTGCCGGCAACGCCGGACGACAGGACGTGGGTGGTCGACACCGGCAGGCCGAGACGGTCGGCCATGCCGATGGTGACCATCGCCACCAGCTCGGCGGCGGCGCCCTGGCCATAGGTCAGGTGGCTCTTGCCGATCTTCTCGCCGACGGTCACGACGATGCGCTTCCAGCCGACCATGGTGCCGAGGCCGAGCGCCAGCGCCACGGCGATCTTCACCCATAGCGGGATGAACTTGGTCGCGTTGTCGACCGCCTTGTGGTAGTCCGTCACCGCCTTAAGGTCGGCCTCCTGCATCGGCAGCAGCTTCTTCTTGTCGATCAGCTTCAGCGCTTCGCCGATCAGGTAGATGTCGTTGCGGGCGTTGCTGACCAGGTCGGTCGGAACCTTGTCGACAGTAGCGTAGGGTTGCAAGCCGGCGGTCGTGTTGTGGATGTAGGTCTGCAGCGCCACGGTCGTCTGGTCGTTCCAGGTCTTTCTGCGCACAGCCTCCTGAACCGCGGCCTTGGCGTCGGCGACGGTGACGCCCGGCTTGGCGTAGTTGCCCAGCGCCTGCTCGACGGCGACCGAAGCCGACTTGTAGGCGTCGAGATAGTTGATGTCGGGCGTCCGGTTGAGCGCGTAGGCGGTCGGCACCACGCCGATCAGGATCAGCATGATCAGGCCCATGCCCTTCTGGCCGTCATTGGAGCCATGCGCGAAGCTGACGCCCGTGCAGGTGAAGATGAGCAGCGCGCGGATCCACCATGGCGGCGGCGTGTTGCCCTTCGGCGCCTCGTAGAGCGCCGGATTGCGCACCAGAAACTTCATCGCATAGAGCAGGATGGCGGCGGCGAAGAAGCCGACGAGCGGCGAGATAAGCAGCGACAAGCCTACATTGCTCGCCTGCCCCCATTCGACGCCGCTGGTGGCGCTTCCGGCCGGGGCCATGAACTGGTTGGCAAGGCCGACGCCGATGATCGAGCCGACCATCGTGTGCGAGCTGGACGCCGGCAGGCCGAGGAACCAGGTGCCCAGGTTCCACAGGATCGCCGCCACCAGCAGCGCGAACACCATGGCGAAGCCCGACGACGAGCCGACCTGCAGGATGAGCTCGACCGGCAGCAGCGACAGGATGCCGAACGCCACCGCGCCGCTAGAGGTGAGCACGCCGAGGAAGTTGAAGACGCCAGACCACATGACGGCGAACTCGGCCGGCAGGGAACGGGTGTAGATGACGGTGGCGACCGCATTTGCGGTGTCGTGGAAGCCGTTGACGAACTCGAAGCCCAGCGCGATCAGCAGCGCGATGCCGAGCAGGATCCACGGCACCGTCCTGGCGATCGCCAGATCCTGGCTCAGCGCGTAGCCGACATAGATCAGGCCGGCCAGCACCAGCACGCCGAAGGCCGGCAGGAACCACTTCGCGCCGCTCGATTGTTCTAGCGGGTGGTCCGGTCTCGGAATCCCCGCTTCGCTGGATACAACGTCCACCAATGTCCCACTCCATTTGCATTGCAGCAAGGAACCGGGAAGGACGCTATGTCCGTAGGATGAAGCTGGTGTGACGCCTATCCGGCTATCTTGAGGAGCGAGGAAACCAGGAGCTTGCGCTCCTCCGGAGAGAGAACGTCGGAATCGAAGAGATTCATGCTGCGCAGGCCCTCGATGGCGAGGAAGCAGACCAGCAGCGAGCCGAGATCGTCCGTTTCCCCTTTCAGCCGCTCGAAGAGCTGCCGCTTGAACGCCTTTATCGGCGTCAGGAACTCCGGATCCTCGGCAATCGCGGAGAACATCCAGGTGGCCGAAGGTTTCGGCTTCTCGCAATCGTCGGCCGAAAGCCGGATGTAGGCCGCGAGCACGCTTTCGTCGCCGGCCTCGGCCGTGCGTTCCTCGAGCGCCTGCTCGAAGGCAGTGAGGTAATTTTCGACCAGCCCCTGCATCAGCTTGGCCTTGGTCGGGAAATTGTAAAGCAGGCCACCCTTGGAGACGCCGGCGCGGCTGGCAACGGCGTCGAGCGACAGGCTTCCCGGCCCCGTCTCGCGCGCCACGTCGGCGGCTGCCGCCAATATCCTGTCGCGCGAATTTGCCCTGCGAGCCTTCATCACGCCTCCCCTTACATTAGCTTATGCGGAATTGACAAGACCGTCCAGACGGTACAGTAAAGCGCCCGAAATTTGAAATCGGGACCCATCGTCGGTATGTGTCCCGGCATCGATGTTTTGCCGGTAGCCGGCTCGAGGGATCTGTCCGTGAAGCGCTTCTTCATCATCACCGGAATTCTGCTGCTGCTCGCTGTGGTGTGCGCTGGCCTTGTCGGTTTCAACCTGTTTCGCGACAGTGCGATCAAGCAGTTCTTCGCCACCATGAAGCCGCCGGCCGCGACGGTGTCGACCGTCGTCGCGAAACCGGCGAACTGGACGCCCGGCGTCGAGGCGATCGGCACAGTCAACGCCGTGCGCGGCGTCGACCTGACCGTCGAGACAGCCGGCATCGTCAAGGACATCCTCTTCCACGCCAACCAGAAGGTTGCGGCCGACGCCGTGCTCCTGCAGCTCGACGATGCCGTCGAGAAGGCCGATCTGGTGGCGCAGAAGGCGCAGGCCGCGTCCGACCAGGCGGCGCTGACCCGCGCGCTCGAATTGCAGCGGCGCGGCGTCGGCACCGACGCGACGCTCGACGCGGCGCGCGCCGCGGCAACCGCTTCGGCCGCGCAGGTCAACAAGCTGCAGGCCGTGCTCGATCAGAAGCAGCTCGCGGCGCCCTTCACCGGTACGGTCGGCATTCCGAAGATCGACATCGGCCAATATCTGGCGCCCGGCAATTCGGTTGTGACGATCCAGGATCTGGACACGATGCGGGTCGACTTCACCGTTCCCGAACAGCAGCTGCCGTCGCTCAAGATCGGCCAGACGGTGCGGATCGGCACGAGCGGCGTGGACATGCCCTTTGCCGGCTCAATCCGCGGCATCGACCCCAAGATCGACCCGGCAAGCCGGCTGGTGTCGATCCGCGGCGAGGTCGCCAACCCGGAGGGCAAGCTCACTCCCGGCCAGTTCGTGCAGATCCGCGTCGAGCTGCCGGAAGAAAGCAACGTCATCTCCGTGCCGCAGACGGCGGTGACGTCAAGCCTCTACGGCGACTTTGTCTTCGTGGTCGTGCCGGCCAAGCCCGCCGATGCCGACACTGCCGCGCCGGCCAAACCGGAAGACCAGAAAGCCGGCGCCGAGAAGCCTGCCGGCGATGCCGCCAAGCCGCAGGCCGATGCAGCCAAGCCGGCGTCCGAGACGGCAAAACCTGCCGACGCAAAGCCTGCTGACAACACCCAGAAGCCGGCCGAGGCTGGGCAGCAGCCTGCGCTCGTTCTGTCTCAGGTGTTCGTCAAGCTCGGCCGCCGCAACAACGGCATGGTCGAGATCGTCGAAGGCCTGAAGTCCGGCGACCAGGTGGTCACGGCCGGCCAGAACCGGCTCTTCAACGGCATGTCGGTGGCCGTCGACAACACGATCGATCCGAGCAAATCGGCGAACAAGCAGGTTCAGCAATGAGCTTTTCCGATATCTTCATTCGCCGGCCCGTGCTCTCGACGGTGCTGGCCTGCATGATCCTGCTCCTGGGTTTCCAGGCCATCTTCAACCTGTCGATCCGCCAGTATCCGAAGGTTGACGAGACGGCGATCACCATCACCACGGCTTATCCCGGCGCCAGCGCCGACCTGATCCAGGGCTTCATCTCCGCGCCGATCGCGCGCGCCGTCGCCTCGACCGAGAACATCGACTATGTGACCTCGTCGAGCCGCCCCTCTTCGAGCACCGTGACCGTGCAGATGAAGCTCGGCTCCAATCCCGATGTTGCGCTGACCGAGGTGCTGTCCAAGGTTCAGGGCGTGCGCGGCACGCTGCCGGACGCCTCCAAGGACCCGGTGATCATCAAGGGCACCGGCCAGCAGTTCGCGATGATGTACATCTCGATGCAGAATCCGAACATGACCAAGGAGCAGCTCACCGAGTACATCGAGCGCGTCGTTCGGCCCCGCATTTCGACGGTGGAAGGCGTCGCCGACGTGCAGATCTTCGGCGCCGAGGAATATTCGATGCGCGTCTGGATCGACCCGATCAGGCTTGCCGCCCGCGGCGCCACGGCCGCCGACGTGCTGACCGCGATCAACAACTCCAACTTCCTGTCCGCGCCCGGCAACACCCAGAACGAGTATGTCGTCTCGTCCATCACCGTTCACTCGACCTTGCAGACGCCGGAGGCCTTCTCCCAGCTGCCGATCCGCTCGACGGATGGGCAGGTGGTGCGCCTGCGCGACGTGGCGCGCGTCGAGCTCGGCGCCGCGAGCACCGACACCAGGGTGAGTTTCAACGGCAAGCCTGGCACCTTCCTCGCCATCTTCCCGACGCCGGCGGCCAACCCGCTGACGACGGCGGCGGCAGTCACCAAGCTCGTGCCGGTGATTCAGGAGACGCTGCCGAAAGGCATGACGATCGAGGTCGTCTACGATTCCACCGAGCAGATCAGCGCCTCGATCGAAGAAGTGTTCAAGACCATCGGCGAGGCGGTTGCCATCGTCATCGTGGTCATCCTTCTGTTCCTTGGTTCGTTCCGCTCGGTGATGATGCCGATCGTCACCATCCCGCTGTCGCTGATCGGCGTCTGCTTCATCCTGTTTTCGGTCGGCTACTCGATCAATCTCCTGTCGCTGCTCGCCATGGTGCTGGCCATCGGCCTCGTCGTCGACGACGCCATCGTGGTGGTGGAGAACATCCACCGCCACATGGAAGAGGACCACATGTCGCCGATGCAGGCGGCCTTCAACGGCATGCGCGAGATCTTCTCGGCCATCGTCGCCATGACCATCACGCTGGCCGCCGTGTTCGCCCCGCTTGCCTTCACCGGCGGCCTCACCGGCGCGCTGTTCCGCGAATTCGCGGTGACCTTGGCGGGCTCTGTGGTGCTGTCCGGCCTGATCGCGGTGACCATCACGCCGATGATGTCTGCGCGGTTGCTGAAGCCCGGCGCGCACGGCCGCTTCCAGCGCATCGTCGACGGAACCTTCAGCCGCGTCGAGCGCGTATACGAGCGGGCGGTCACCGCTTCGCTCAGGAACCGGCCGGTGACGCTGATCATCGTCGCCGCGCTGGTCGCGCTTACCGGCTTCATGTTCACCAAGACCTCCAGCGAGCTGGCGCCGGAAGAAGACCAGGGCTTCCTGCTCTCGATCGTCACCGCGCCGCGCTACGCCACCTCGGACTATACCGAGACCTACGTCAACCAGATCCTCGGTCTCGTCAGGGACATCCCGGAAACGCGGGCGCAGTTCTCGGCGGTCGCCTTCGGCGGCGCCACCAACAGCGCTTTTGTCGGCTTCGCCTTCAAGGACTGGGCCGAACGCCAGCGCAGCTCGAAGGAGCTCCAAGCCGACATCCAGGGCCGCCTCTCCAAGGTGGCGGGCGTCGACGCGTTCATCTTCGCGCCGCCCACGCTGCCCGGCTCCGGTGGCGGGTTGCCGATCTCCATGGTGGTGCGCTCGACCGGTGATCCGTCCGAGGTCTTCGACCAGGCCGAGAAGATCAAGAACAAGGCGCAGGCTTCCGGCCGCTTCATCGTCGTGCAGAACTCGATGTCCTACGACGCTCCGCAGGTGACCGTCACCATCGACCGCGAGCGGGCGGCGGCGCTGAACCTGCCGATTGCCGATATTGGCAACACGCTGACACTGCTGGTGGGCGGCGCCGAAGTGGCGCAGTTCGACCGCGACTCCAACAGCTATGACATCATCCCTCAGGTGCCGCAGGAATTCCGCGACAATCCGGCCAAGCTCGGTGAGTATTTCGTACGCAGCGTCGACGGCAAGATGGTGCCGCTGTCGGCGGTGGTGAACATCTCGACCAACGCCTCGCCGGCGGCGATCGAGCAGTTCAACCAGCTGAACTCGGCCACGATCTCGGCCCTGCCCCTGCCCGGCGTGACTACCGGCGACGGACTGAAAGTGCTGGAAGACCTCGCCAAGGAAACGCTGCCCGACACCTTCTTCGTCGATTATTCCGGCCAGTCGCGGCAGGAAAAGGAGCAGGGCAACACCATCCTGATCGCCTTCGCGGCCGCCGTGATCGTCATCTACCTGGTGCTGGCCGCGCAGTTCGAGAGCTTCCGCGACCCGCTGATCATCATGATGGCGGTGCCGCTCTCGATCTTCGGCGCCATCGTGCCGCTCAACATCGGCCTCGGCACGCTCAACATCTACACACAGGTCGGACTGATCACGCTGATCGGCCTCATCACCAAGCACGGTATCCTGCTGGTTGAGTTCGCCAACCAGCAGCGCGAGATCCATGGCATGCGGCGGCGCGACGCGATCATCGCCTCGGCCAAGGTGCGCTTGCGGCCGATCCTGATGACGACGGCGGCGATGGCGCTCGGCGTCGTGCCGCTGATCATTTCCAGCGGCGCCGGCGCCGCGGCCCGTTACTCGATGGGTCTGGTGATCTTCACCGGCATCCTCGTCGGCACCATGTTCACGCTGTTCGTCGTGCCCATGTTCTACACCTTCATCGCCAGCAAGGACCTGCCGCATCTCGCCGAGAAGCCCGATCCGAAGTTGATGCCGGCGCTGCCGACCTGAGAAAGCGAAAAGAGGCCGGAAAACTCCGGCCTCTTTTTTTGGCTGTGCTCGGTACCGCGGGAGGTTTTCCGGCGGGAGTCTTGAACGGGACACGGCAGTCCGCCAGCCCGTTCACAGCCTGCTACTTGACGATGACGATGCTGGTATTGGCGGGGCCAAAAACCTCGACAAGCTGGTAGAAGTCGGCCGCGGCATCGGGGTGCAAGCGCACGCAGCCATGCGAGGCAGGCCGGCCGAGGCGGTTGATGGCGTAGGTCGCATGCACCGCATAGCCGCCGCTGAAGAACACCGAATGCGGCATCGGCGCATTGTCGTACTTCTTCGAATACCACATCTCATGCATGCGGGTCGGCTTGAACGATCCCGTCGGCGTGATGTGCCTCCTGTCACCTGTCGACACCTTCCAGACATAGGTCGGACGGCCATCGACCGTGACTTCCATGACCTGCTGTGACAGCGAAACCCGGGCGACGATCTGGTTGGCGTGGGCAGCATTGCTGCCGAAAAACAGCGCCGCGCCGGTGAGCGCGGCGGCGGTGACGTTGATGAGCTTGGCTGAAATGGCGGTATGCATGACGATCCCTCTCTTTGTCCGGTCCGGCCGGCTTCAATTTCGATGGCCCGTCTTATCGTAGGCACCTGTTTCAAGCCTATTTCGCTTGATACTCGTTATTGTTTCGAATCTGTTTCCCAAAGTTAACGGCACAGGCCGCGGAAATCCCGACCTTGGACCGGGCGTGGTTAACGAAAACCGGGAAAGAACCGGCAAGCGAAAGCGCATATGACTTTGATACGAAAATGATTTCGCCAATGTCGAAACCGAATTGCAACAAAGCGCGGCTCACGCGGCATGATGCGGATACAGGCCGTCGGCAATGTTGACGCAAACGGGAACAGACACCAGCAAACGAAAATGGGCAGGAAATCGAAACCACGCACCTGGCTTCTCGGGATTAAGCGTCCCGGCAGTCATCGTCGGCGGCGCCGGCCCTCTTGCCGGCAACCCCGTGACGACGCTTGGCGCCATGAATTCCAGCGAGGTTTCGACACTGCACGCTGCACTGTTCATCGCCACGGTCTGGATTGTCTCCAGCCTGCGCGTCCACCGGCTGAAAGGCCCTCTGGCGGGTCGGCCTTCGGTTGATGAGGACGCGCGGCCCCTCCGGCTACTTGCTGCCGAGAGGACCGAAGGCCCGCGCCGCAGCGGGGGGCTCCGTCAGCGGCGCGGGCGCTTCGGGAGTTTCCTGAAGCACTAATGCTTATCGATTTTGGGGGTAATGACATGAACACCAGATTCGCAGCTTCCGTGCTTTCCGCACTGCTCTACGCGCAAGGGCTGCTCGGCTTTGTCGCGCTCGCAACGGTGCTGCTCAAGGAGCGCGCCCATGTCGAAATCACCGCCAGCGCGGACCTGCCTTCGGGTCCCTCGGTGCTGGTGGTGCGATAGGCGCGAGCATCCGACCCGAAAGTGCGAAGCGGTTTTGGCGGAAGCCGATGCAGGATCAAGGACGAACCCTGGCCACCCTCGGTTCAGTCGGTGCGCGGCGTCGGCGGATCGAAGCGGTAGCCGGCACCCCTGATGGTGATGATGGTCTCCGTATCGAGCTTGCGGCGCAGCCTGACGATGCGCGAATCGATCGAGCGGTCGAAGGCGTCGGCATTCTCGGCGGGCGCGGCGGCGATGATGTCGTCGCGCGTCAGCACCTTTCGCGGGCTCGCCAGAAACAGCCTGAGCAGCGCCACCTGCCCCGGCGAGAGCTGATCCTCGGCGCCGGAGCGATGCATGACCATGGCTGACCTCAAGTCGACGGTGGCGTTCTCCAGCACGATCAGTTCCTGGGTGTTGCGGCCGCGCCGCGTCAGCAGGCCGCCGATACGCGCCGCCAGCTCGCGCACGTTGAGCGGGCTTTCGATCACGTCGGCAGCGCCGAGCTCCAGCGCCAGCACCTTGTCGACGAGATCGGCGGGCCGGCAGATCAGGATGAAGTCGCAGCCACCCTCGCCGCCGAAGCGCCTCAGCAACTCGCGCCCCTCGGCCTGGGTCACGTCGTCACCGACGACCACGACATCGATGCCCCCTGCCGAAAGCAGCGACTCGGCCTCCCACGGCTGTCGCGCCTGGCGAACGTCGTGCCCACGCCGCTCGAGATGGTCGGCAAGGTCGCCGGCCACCACTTCGGCAACGGACACAAGCGCGATGACGGATCGTGCTGCCATTTTCTTCACCCCGCCACAGACAACTCGAGATGAGCGCTGGACATCATGTTTATACCCAATCTACTTTCCGCTGAAAGCGGGAGCGAGAGCATTGTGAAGGCACGCATCATCGTCGTCGAGGACGAGCCGGATCTGAGGGAAGCGGTTGCCGAGTATCTCGGCGCCAATGGCTATGACGTCGCCACGGCCGAGAATGCCGCGGCGGCGCGCAACCTTCTCGAGGCGCAGCCCTTCCACCTTGCCATCCTCGACATCGCCATGCCCGGCGAGGACGGGTTGTCACTCGGCCGCTGGCTGCGCTCCAAAACCCAGATCGGCATCATCTATGCCACCGCCGCCGGCACCGCGCTCGACCGCATCGTTGGGCTGGAGCTCGGCGCCGACGACTACATCGTCAAGCCCTATGAATTGCGCGAGGTGCTGGCGCGGGTCCGCAGCGTGCTGCGCCGCGTGCCGCAGCCGGTCGCTCCGCAGGCCGCGAAGGCGGAGGCCGGCACGCGGCGCTTCATGAATTTCGGCGGCTTCCAGGCCGATTTCGACGGCAGGCTCGTGACCGGCGCCAACGGTGCGGTCATCGAGATGGCCAAGAGCGAGTTCGACGTGCTTGAGGTTTTCCTCACCCGCGCCAACCGGCTTTTGACGCGGGCTGCGATCTCGGAGGCGATCGGCTTTGTCGAGGATCCTGAGTCCTCCCGCGCGGTCGACATCCGCATCATGCGCCTACGGAAAAAGATCGAAGCCGATCCGGCCAATCCGAAATTCCTGCGAACGGTGCGCGGCGAAGGCTACATCTTCTCGCTCCCGACAAGCGACAGCAACTGACTCCGGCATCGCGCATCCTTCCGGATACGCGGTGGACGCTGTAGCATTCCGATCCAGCGCGTGTCCCCGTTCGATTTTCGAGGCTTGTGTGCTGGATTTCATGGTTTACCGATATGGCCTGGGGATGACCTTCGACGATGACAGCTGAGGCCGCACGGATGGACATGCAGGGCTCCCGCCAGGGCGCCGCCATGGCGGCTGTCCATGTCGTGCGCCGGCTTCGCGAGGCCGGCGACTGGCAGCGCGAGATGGACAGCATATTGGAGACGCTGTGCCGCTCGATGGAATGTCAGCGCGGCATCCTCTTTCGTCTGCGCGAATTGCCGGGGCAGGGCTTTGCCCAGTCCGTTTCGGCCTACTGGATCGACCCGAACTTCGGCGGCGAGCTGGCTTCGCCCACGGTGATTGTGCAATCGATCATCAACTCCGATCCGTTGCTGGAACGACTGCAGGAAGACGAACGGCAGGGGAAGGTCTTTGCCGGCCACACGCGCGATCTGGACGGCTTTTTGAGGACCGATTTCGAGAAGCAGAACATCAAATCGTTCCTGTCGGTGTCGGTCTTCGCGCACGGCCATCTCTGGGGCACGCTGGCCGTCAACGACTGCGTCGCCGAACGCGAATGGACGGACGAGGAAGAGGCGACGCTCCACATCATCGCTTTAGCCATCGGCGACGCCATCGAGCACTCCCCTTCCGAGGCGCATGCCAGCGAGGTCATCCGCCGCACCATGCTGCAGGCTTCGCTCGACGCCATCATCGTCATCGACGAGGCGGGCTCGATCATCGAATTCAATCCCGCTGCCGAGAAGATGTTCGGCTTTCCGCGCAGCGACATCCTCGGCAAGGACCTGCTCGACACCATCGTGCCGATCTACTACCGCAAGGGCTATGCCTCGGGCGCCGAATACATGTCGGGCCGCGGCGCGCCGATGGTCGGCCAGCGGATGGAGACCGTCACCCAGAATGCCGCCGGCGAGGTGTTCCCGATCGAACTGACGGCGACCGAGATGCGCGTTGCCGACCGCCGCCTGATCTTCGGCTCGATTCGCGACCTGCGCGAGAAGCTGCACGCCGAAGAAGAGATCAACCGCCAGCGCGAGAAGCTGCACCAGAACGAAAAGATGGCGGCGATGGGATCGCTGCTCGCCGGCGTCTCGCACGAGCTCAACAACCCGCTGGCGGTGGTGGTGGCGCAATCGACGCTGCTGCATGAATTCGCGAGCGACCCGCAGACCAAGGTGCGCGCCGAGAAGGTGCGCGCGGCCGCCGAACGCTGCGGCCGTATCGTCAAGAGCTTCCTGTCGATGGTGCGCCTGCATCCAACCGAGCAGGCCGAAACCGACCTCAACCATGTGATGCGCTCGGCGCTCGAAGTGACCGCCTATGGCGCGCGCTCCAGCGGCATCATCATCGACACCGACTTCGCCAATGGCCCGCTGCTCGCCATGGCCGACGCCGACCACGTCACCCAGGTCGCGGCCAACTTCCTCATCAACAGCCAGCATGCGCTGGCAGGCATCACCGGCGAGCGGCACATCAAGGTGCGGACCTTTCGCAGCGAACGCGGCAATCCCGGATTCTCCGTCGAGGACAACGGGCCGGGCATTCCCCAGGCGATCCGCTCGCGCATCTTCGAATCCTATTTCACCACCAAGCCGGTTGGCGTCGGCACCGGCATCGGTCTGTCGATCTCGAAATCGATCGTCGAGCGCCACAACGGCAACATCTGGTTCGAGGAGGTCGAGCCGCACGGCGCGCGCTTCGTCGTCCAGTTGCCGGCGATTGCCGGCGACGCGGCAAAGGCCGGCGAAAGTCCGGCCCGCTCGAGCGGGCTGCGCCACGCGCTGATCATCGACGACGAACCCGACGTCGCCGCGTCGCTCTCCGACATACTGGAACTGATGGGGGTCAAGTCGCGTCTCGTGCCGAGCTGGACGTCCGCCGGCGAGGTGCTGAGCGGGCAGATGCCGCCGGACATCGTCTTTTCCGACCTGCGCATGCCGGGCACCAGCGGCATGTCGATCTACCGCGAGTTGCTGACGGAACGGCCCGGGCTGGCGCAGCGCTTCGTGCTGGTCACCGGCGACCTTATCGGCGCCAAGGCGGAGATCGAGGCGCTGCCGCCGCAGCAGCGGCCGCAGATCCTGGAAAAGCCTTTCTCGACGCTCGACGTCCGCGGCGTGCTGGCGGTGATTGCCGAGCAGGCGGCGGTCGAAAACTGAAGTTCGCCCTCCTCCGGATTTGTCGAGATTCAAGTCAAGCCGAGCCGAGAGTGGTGGTTTCCGAGAACCGGAGCGGAGCGTACTTAAAAGTTACGTAAGACCGGAAGCACAGGAAACCGCCATTCGCAGGCCGGCTTCACCTGAATATCGGCAGATCCAAAAAAAGAGGCTCCCGACCGACATTGCGGCGGGAGCCTGACTGGAGCGCGGAGGGTGCGCTCAGGGGAGCCTTAAAAGATGTTCGGCGTGTTGGTCAGCGGCGCGGCGTTGGCGATCATGCGCACCGCGCGGGCCCGGTGCTGGCCGGACTGTTCGGCGATGGCGCGCAGGCATTCGGCGTTCTCGGCGCCCCAGTTCTGGCCCTTGCAGGCGAACTCGACCTGCGGCTGCGGCAGGCGCGCCGTCTTGAGCGCGGTCGGCGCTCCCTCCACGACATTGGCCGGGGGATTGATCGAAGCGAAAGCGGGACCCGCCGCCGGGGCGGCCACCATGATGAGGAAGGCGCAGGCGCCGATCAGCATGAACATCGCCATCGGGTGATCGCTGGCGCGCTGGCGCAGCGCCAGCTTCGGCCGGCGGTCATTGCGCTCCGGGCCGTGTGCGCGGCGGCTTGGATCGGCGATGTGGACTTTCGCAAGCATCGGTTGTTCCCTTCGTTATTTTTCTATTTCCCTATGAAACGAACTTAATCGCGCCGCGTAACCGCCGAATGGTTGGGCGCGGTTGCCCGTGTAACAGGATTGAAACAGGGATCGCCTCCGCCCTTGCTTGCCGTCAGCGAACGTTTGGCCGCTTCCGGTTTGCCAAACACATGCGCCTGCCGGATGCGGCGGACTGTGAGCGATCTCACACAGGTGCCTGATCGGCGCGATCATCGCGATCGCCCGACGCGCGGACGTGCCGAAATGGACCTCTCGCGACGCTCGCCTCCGCGGCCGGAACCGCTCTTTTGCATCCTTGGTTAAGGCTCGGATTTTCCCGGATTTTCCCGGTCCGGGCGACTTCAGTCCCGCCGCCACAATTTGTGCATGATTCCACAAACCATTGCATTTCAATGAAAAATAAGCTTTTATTGAATGAGTATTCAACAAAAAGAAGACCATTTTTATGAACCCTCACCTCCGTGACGTGGCGATCCCCAACGATTGGGACCGGCGGGGCTTGCCGGGGTGGAGCTATCACTCCAACGCGCTTCTCGAGCTCGAGAAGGAACATGTCTTCCGCAATCACTGGCAGATCGCCGGCCACGTTTCCGACGTGCCGAACGCGGGCGACTATCTGACCATGGACGTCATCGGCGAGCGGGCGCTGATCGTGCGCGGCAAGGACGGCGTCGTGCGCGCCTTCAACAACATGTGCCGTCATCGCGGCAGCCGCGTCGTCGCCGACGGCCAGGGCACCTGCAAGAACGCGCTGGTCTGCCCGTTTCATGGCTGGGTCTACAATCTCGACGGCACGCTGCGGGGTGCGGCCCGTCCGCGTTCCTTCCCCGAACTCGACAAGACCGAGTTCGGGCTGATGCCGCTCGACCTCGAAATCTGGATGGGCTTCATCTTCATCCGCTTCCGCAACGGTGGGCCGCAGCCTTCCGTGGCCGAGCTGTTGAAGCCTATCGAGGCCGAGATCGCCCACTACCGCGTTGCCGACATGGTGCCCTCCTGGGGCATCTGGACGCAGAAATCGCCGGTCAACTGGAAGTCGGTGCGCGACGTCGACAATGAGGGCTATCACGTCGCCATGGCGCATCCGGCGCTGCAGGACCTCTATGGCGCGACCTATTTCGACGAACCGTTCGTCAACGGCGTGTCGCGCTCCTTCGCCACCTACAACCCGCATGCCGGGCGGCGCTGGAGCGTCGGCCAGTACATCAGGATCGCGCCCGAGCCGACGCATCTGCCGGAGCATCTGCGCAAGGCCTGGATCTACTACGGCATCTTCCCCAACAACGCGCTGTCGATCATGCCGGAATCGGTGCAGTTCTATCAGGAGTTCCCGCTGTCGACCGGCGAGACGCTGCTGCGCGGCGCGGTCTATCGCTATCCAAACGAGACGCGGCAGCAGGCGGCGGCGCGCTATCTCGCCTACCGCATCGACCGCGACACCATGAACGAGGACGTCCAGCTCTCCGTCTGGTCGAACGAATCAATGCTGTCGGAAGCCTTCGAAGGCTTCTACCTCTCGGACCTCGAATACGGCGTGCGCACCCACCACGACCATCTGCGCAGGCAGGTTCCGGTGCTCAATCTGGAGACGGCGCCCGAGGAAAAGGACATGTGGTCGCTGAACGACGCGCTGCGGTCCAGGGGGTGAGCGTCCTCACCCGCGCCAGACCCCTTCCTCCCTGAGGTCATCCATCGTGCGCGAAATCCCCTCGCGCAGGATCGCTACCATGTCGTCGACTTGCCCGCGGCTGATGATCAGCGGCGGCGACATCACGCACATGTTGATCAGCGGCCGCACCAGAAGCCCGAGCTCGTGGCAATGCGCGTCGATGCGCTTTCCGACATCCTTGTCGAGCTGCAGCGGGTTCTTGCTCTCGCGGTCGGCGACGCATTCGACGCAGGCCATCAGGCCGGCGCCGCGCACCTCGCCGACCAGCGGCAGCTCCTCCAGCGTCTTCAGCCGCGCCTGGAAATAGGGCGCGATCTCGCGTGCATGCTGAAGCACGCCCCCTTCCAGCAGGTCGAGGTTCTTCAGCGCCACGGCGCAGCCGATTGGATGACTGGTGTAGGTGAGCCCATGGCCGAAGAGAGCGTCCGGATGATTGGAGCGGCGCAGCTGTTCCAGCAACCGTTCCGAGATGATCACGCCGCCGAGCGGGAAATAGCCCGAAGTGATCCCCTTGGCGAAGGTGATCATGTCCGGATCGATGTCGAACACGTCGCCCGAGGCGAAGACATGGCCGAGCCGCCCGAAGCCGGTCACCACCTCGTCGGAAATGTAGAGGATGTCGTTCTCGCGGCAGATTTCGCGGATGCGCCTGAGATATCCGTCCGGCGGCACGATGACGCCACCCGAAGCCTGCACAGGCTCGCCGACAAAGGCGCCGATACGATCCGCGCCGATGCGCGCGACGGCGTCGCGGAACTGAACGACGAGGAAATCGGTGAAGGCGGCGACGCTCATCTCCTTGGGCCGCCGGAACGGGTCGGGCGAAGCGAGCTTCACCACCAGTTCGTCGGCGCCGTCCATCCAGTCGCGGTCGCGCGGACGCCCGTTGAGCGAGGCCGACAGGTAGGTCGAGCCGTGATATGCGCCGCCGCGGCTCAGGATCAGCTTCTTCTCCGGCCGGCCGCGCACATTGTTGTAGAACTGCATGAAGCGCAGCGCCGTCTCCACCGCCGACGAGCCGCCGGTGGTGAAGAAGCTGTGGCTGAGGTCGCCCGGAGCGGCATCTGCGATGCGCCGGGCAAGCTCGGCCGAGGGCGCATTCATCGTGTACCAGGGCGTGTTGTAGGAGAGCGCCATCGCCTGGTCGTACATCACCCTCGCCAATTCCTCGCGGCGATGGCCGACATTGATGCACCACATGCCGGCCGGGCCGTCGATCAGCCGCTTGCCGGAAGCGTCGGTGATGTAGATGCCGTCGCCCTCGCCGATGAGCGCGCGTGCCTCGGCGCCGACCGAGCCGGCATAGGGCCAGGGCTGGACAAGATGGCGCTTGGCGAGCTCGACCGCGTCGTCGCCGCCCTGTTCGACCTCCCTGGTCTTGATCTCCCTTGCAGCCGCCATCCTAGCCTCGCATCGTCCGGTTGCGGAATTTCCCCTGGACACCGAATGAAGCGGAAAGCCATGGAAAATAGGCTTTTCTTCACTTCATTTTGAATGTCTGTTCAATCAATATTGCAGAAATAGCGCTTGATTTCAATCGGCGGATGCGCGCATGATGAAAGAAAGCCGGCAAGCCAGGAGCGGTCGCCTCCAGGCATCAAGAATCGGGAACACGGCGTCGGTTAAGGGGAAGGCCGCATGGCGGGACAGTCCGAGCCAGCAACTGAGATCACGCCTGGAGCTCTGCAATGACGGCAGCCGCGGAAGGGTCGCCCCCGCTGCGCATCGCGGGAGCCAGACGAAGTTCCCTTCTGCAATCGGAAGCCGTACAGGGCTTCGCGCTTATCAGCCCGACCTTCGCTTATGCCCTCATCCTTCTCGTCCTGCCGATCCTGGTCGTCATCGCGCATTCCTTCTGGACCCAGGACTATCTCACCATCGACCACACGTTCACGCTGGAGAACTACCGGATCGCGCTCACCGAGCCGATCTACCGCGACCTGCTCTGGCGCTCGCTCTGCATCTCGCTGTCGGTCAGCCTGCTCACCGTGCTGCTGGCCTATCCGATCGCCTATTTCATTTCCTTCCATGGCGGCCGTCACAAGAGCCTCTGGCTCTTCCTCATCACCATTCCGTTCTGGACCAGCTACCTGCTGCGCGTGATGTCGTGGAAGGTGATCCTCGGCTATAACGGCGTGCTCAATTCCGGACTGATGGGCCTCGGCATCATCGACGAGCCGTCGACGGCGCTGCTCTACAACTCTACCGCCGTCATCATCACGCTGACCCACGCCTGGGCGACCTTCGCCATCCTGCCGATCTTTGTTTCACTGGAGAAGGTCGACCGCACGCTGGTCGAGGCGGCGACCGACCTTGGCGACGGACCACTGCGCTCGTTCCTGCGCGTGACCTTGCCGCTGTCGGCGCCCGGCGTCATCTCGGCGGCGCTGATCGTCATGATCCCGACCGTCGGCGACTACGTCACGCCAAAACTGGTCGGCGGCAAGGACGGCGTCATGATCGCCAACGCCATCCAGGCGCAATTCGGCAAGGCATCGAACTGGCCGCTCGGCGCTGCGCTCTCGGTCACCACCATGGTCATCGTCTCGCTGATGGCCGGCGCCACGGTGCTTATCATCCGCGCGCTGCAGAGGCTGGCGCGATGACGGCGATCAGACGTTTCCTGCCAGGCTGGCTGTCGAGCTATGCCGCGCTCTACATCCTTTTCCTTTACCTGCCGGTGATCTTCCTGCCGATCTTCTCGAATCAACACGGCGGCGACGCCGAAATTCCCGCTCTCCGGCGTCACGCTTCACTGGTATGAGGACCTGCCGCGGACGCCGGCGCTGATCGACGCCACCTGGAACAGCTTGGCTGTCGGCATCTCGGCCTCGATCCTGTCGACTGTGCTCGGCATCCTCGCCGCCCGCTCGATCACCCGCTACCGCTATCCCGGCCGCCGCACCATCAACGGCCTGATCATGGCGCCGCTGGTGCTGCCGGAGGTGATCGTCGCCATCTCGATGCTCCTGGTGATGCTGCAGCTCGGCCTCAGCCTGTCGCTGTTCACCGTCGTGCTGGGCCATGTGCTGGTCTGCATTCCCTATTCGATGACGGTACTGACTTCGGGCTTCGAGGGTTTCGACCGCAGCCTCGAGGAGGCCTCCGCCGACCTCGGCGAAAGCGCGTTCGGCACCTTCCGGCGGGTGACGCTGCCGATGGTGGCGCCGGCAATCATCTCCAGCCTGCTGGTCTGCTTCACCATCTCGCTCGACGAGTTCATCATCGCCTTTTTCCTCACTGGCACCGAGGCGACGCTGCCGATCTACATCTGGGGCCAGCTGCGTTTCGCGGCCAAGCTCCCAGGCGTGCTGGCGCTCGGCACCTTGCTGCTGGCGGCCTCCTTCGTGCTGATGACGGTTGCCGAAATCCTGCGCCGCCGCGCGGCGAGACGCACCCAGAGCGAGGGAGGCCTCTATGCTTGAGCGGAGCCAGTCCGATCGCCCCCAATCGGATCGCACGATGATCGAGATCCGCGACGTGACCCGCAGCTACGGCTCGTTCAAGGCGCTGGACAACGCATCGCTCAGCATTCGGGAAGGCGAGTTCTTCTCGCTGCTCGGACCATCCGGCTGCGGCAAGACCACGCTGCTGCGCATGATCGCTGGCTTCGATACGCCGACCAGCGGCTCCATCGCCGTCGACGGCCAGCCGATGGACGGCATTCCCGCCAACCGGCGGCCGACCAACATGGTCTTCCAGAGCTACGCGATCTTCCCGCACCTCAATGTCGAGCAGAATGTCGCCTATGGCCTGAAGCGGCTGAAACTAGCGGCCGACGAGGAAAAGCGCCGCGTCGAGGAGGCACTGGCGCAAGTGTCGCTGACCGGGCTCGGCAAGCGGCGCGCCACCGAGCTCTCCGGCGGCCAACGCCAGCGCGTGGCTTTAGCCCGCGCGCTGGTCATGCGGCCAAAAGTGCTGCTCCTCGACGAGCCGCTCTCGGCGCTGGACAAGAAGCTGCGCGAGCAGATGCAGGTCGAGCTGCGCCGGCTGCAGCAGGCTGTCGGCATCACCTTCGTGCTGGTCACCCACGACCAGTACGAGGCCTTGGCCATGTCGGATCGCATCGCCGTCATGTTCGGTGGCCGCATCGCCCAGGTCGCTTCGCCCAAGGAAATCTATCAGCGCCCCGTCAACCGCCAGGTCGCCGACTTCCTCGGCGGCATGAATTTCGTGAAAGCTGAGATCGTCGAGGAGAACGGCGCTTCGCTGGTTGTCGACACGCTGGGCTTCGGGCGTGTGAAGACCGACAAGCCAAAAGCTTTCACGCGCAATGGCGGCGCGGCCACGCTCGGCATCCGGCCCGAGCGGCTGCGTGTGCTGTGGGACAATGCGACGGCGAAGTTCGAGGTCGCCGGCAAGGTGGTCGAGCGCCACTATTTCGGCGAGATCACGCACCTGATCGTCGAGATACCCGGGCTGGAAAGGCCGCTCTCGGTGACCGAGACCAACGATTTCGGCGCCGACGACATTCCGGTCGGCGCTCCGATCCGCCTCGCCTACGACCCCGAGGCCTTGGTGGCGATGGCGGACTGAAGGCTGGCCAATATCTTCCCGGCGGCGATGCGCCCGGCCACGATCGCGCCCTCGACATAGGCGGGAAACGACGGCGACACTTCCGACGACGCGAAATGGACCGGCGGCGCGCCGGCAAGGATGGTGCGCTCGGCGTGCCTTGCCGTTACGTCGACGATGAGGTCGCTATAGGCACCGCCGCTCCAGCGGTCATCCGTCCAGTCGCGCTGGTTGAAATCGAGGATATCGGCCGCGTCCGGACCGAGCGCATCCACGAGCTTCGCCGTGACTTCGGCGCGCAGCGCCGCGGCAGCCAGCTTGCGGCAGCGCTGCGCCAGCGGTCCGCCGATGAAGACGACGAGCGCTGCATGTTCGGCATCCCTGCTGGCGTCGCAGGCGAACAGGCCCGGCATGTCGCGCCACATCACCATGCCGCTCAGCTCCCGCACGCGCCAGAACGGCCTGGCATAGCGCACCAGGATCTTGATCACCGCGCCGCTCTCCCAGACGCTGAGCGCCTTTGCAAGTTCCGCCGGCAGGGCTGGCGTGAAATCCAGCTTCGCCGCCGTTGCCGGCGGCAACGCGACCAGCACCGCCCGCGCCTGGACGACGCCGCCGGCGGTGGTTAGCCGAACGCCGTCCGCCCCGTGCTCGATGCGCGTGACCGGCTCGCTCAGCCGCAGCCGATCGGCGAGGTCACCTGCCAGGTCGTCGGCCAGCGACTGCATGGTCTCGCGCAAGAAATACTGCAGCTCGAACGTCTCGTTGGTGATGCGGCGATCGTTGTCGATCAGGTACCACAACGGCACCTTCTCCAGCGCCAGGCACCACAGGCCCTCGATCATCGAACGGAAGGCCGCCTTGGCATCGACCAGGTCCGTCTGGCGTTCGAGCCACGCCGCGACGGTCAGCCCGGCGATCGAGGGATCGTCGGGCTCGATCCTGTTCATGCGCTCGCGGATCGCCATCGCCATCCGGTAGGTTCGCTCGGCGTCCTCGGCGGACATGGACGGGTGGGTAATGAATTCGCCATCGACATAGGTCTCGACGAATGTCTTGCCGCGCGCCTTGGCCAGCGCCATCAGCTCCGGCATGTCCTGGCACAGGAACTGGCCGCCGCTGTCGATCAGTTCGCCGAGCCCGTTTCGCATGCCTTCCACGCGGCCGCCGACGCGGTCGCGTGCTTCTAGGACAAGGAAGTCGACGCCGGCTTGCTTCAATTCGAGCGCGGCCGACAGGCCGGTGAAGCCGGCGCCGACGATGGCAACGTCGGTTCTTTCGGTTCTGCTGCTCAATAGCCGGCCTTGATCTTCTCGAACTCGGCAACCATCCGCTGCTTGAGCTCTGGTGCCACCGGCTGCTGGAACAGCGTCTTGTCGAGGAACTTGTCGAGATTGTCGAAGCCGCGTTCGGTGAGCAGCTTCTGGTCCATGGCCGCCATGCCGGCGCTGTTGCCGTGGCCGTAGCCGAAGGTTTTCACCATATACTCCGAAACGTCGGGCGCGTTGACGGCATTCAGGAAGTCATAGGCCTGGTCGAGCTTGCCCGGTGCGTCCTTCATCAACACATAACCGCACACCCAGGTCGACAGGCCCTCCTTGGTGTTGCGGTTCATCTCGATCGGCAGTCCCTGCCCTTTCAGCGTCACATAGGTCTCGTTCCAGCCCCAGACCAGATCGACCTCGTTGCCGGTGAAGGCCTGGTTGAGGTCGGTGTCGTCAGTCCAGTAGAAGCGGACGTTCTTGTGCACGTCGCGCAGGAAGGCGGAGGCCTGGCTGAACTGCTCGTCGGTCATCTTGGTCCAGTCTTTCAGCCCGATGACCAGGCTTGCCAGCGCATACGCATCGTCGACATTGTCGCCGATGGTGACCCGGCCCTTGAACTTGGGATCGGCGAAAATTTTCAGCGACTGCGCCTCGTCGGCCGTCACCTTGTCGGTGCGGTAGAGCAGCGAGGTGTTGCCCCGGTCGAAGGGCATGAACCAGGCCTTGCCGTCGGCGGTGGTGGCCAGATCCTTCATCACCATGATGCCCGGATTGAGGTCCTTCCAGCCGGCGATCTTCGAGGTGTCCAGAGGCTGCAGCAGCCCGGCCTCGCGCCACTTCACCACGCTCTGCGAGCAGGGATGCGCGATATCGGCCTTGAAGCCGGCGCGCATCTTCTCGAACGCTTCGTCCTCGTCGCCGAAGAAGGAGAAGCTCGGCTCGGCGCCGTATTTGGCGGTGTAGGCCGGATGCAGCAGCGGGTCCTCATAGCCCGACCAGTCGAAGACGACGAGATCGCCGCCGCCCTCGGCAAGCGCATAAGCTGTGCCCGCGCCGATGATGACGACGGCCGCAAGCGAAAAGCGGCGAAACACGGACTTCATGGCGCGAGAACTCCCCCATCGCGAACACATCGGCGGACGTTAGGAGAATTCAGTGGCTTTGGCGAGCCCGCCCCGTTCCGCTTGGATGCGGAGCGGGCGAGGCCCCAAGACAGCGCTCAATAGCCGGCTTTGATCTTCTCGAACTCGGCGATCATCTTGAGCTTGAGCTCGGAAGGCAGCGGCTGCTGGAACAGCGTCTTGTCGACCCACTTTTCCACGTTGTCGTAGCCCTTTTCCTTCAAGATTGCCTGGTCGACGCCGGCCATGCCCTTGGCATTCGCCTGGCCGTAGCCCCAGTCCTTGACCAGCACCTTGGCGACTTCCGGATATTTCGAACGCCTCGTCCTCGTCGCCGAAGAAGGCGAAGGTCGGCGAGTCACCGTTCTTCTCGGCATACTTGCCGTGGAAGCTCGGATCCTCATAGCCGGACCAGTCGAACACGATAAGGTCCTTGTCGGCGGCAACGGCAAACGCCGCCGCCGAAGCTGCAAGCGCGCCGGCGAGCGCCAATGTCAGTGTCAGGCGTCGGCTGAGTTCCTTCATGCTCGTCCCATCCTCTTTGGTTCATGCCGGTCTTGCTGGCCGGCTGTTTGCTAACCGTAGTGCTTGGGAAAGGCGGCGGCCAAAAACGCGTTGGCCGCCTGCAGCGCGGTCTCGCGGGTGGTGTCCTCCGTTCCCATCATCAGCCGCAGCCACAGGCCCTCGAGCATGGCGGACAGCGCCAGCGCCATCACCTGCGGTTCATAGGCGTAGCCGCCGCTTTGCTTGAGCGTCGTGCACAGATCGATGAAGACCTGCTGGTAATAGGCGTCGCGCGAGCTGCTCAGCGCCTGGTAGGTCGGCCGCGACTTGGCTTCGCCCCAGAAGGCGCACCAGGCAGCAAGCTTGCGCTTGTTGCAGATCGAGCGGTCGAAGTCGGCCCACACCAACGCTTGCAGTTGTCTCGCAGGATCGTCGCCTGCCTTCTGCAAGGCGGCACGCCAATGCGCCGAATACTCGTCATACATGTACTGCAGGGTGGCGACGAGCAGCTTCTCCTTGCTCTCGAAATGGAAGTTGACGATGCCGCGCGACAGACCTGCGCCGTCGGCGACATCGGCCATCGTGGTTTCCGCATAGCCACGCTTGGCGAGTGAATCGATTGTCGCCTCGATCAGTTGGAACTGCCTGACCTCTTTCGAGGCCTTGCGGCCGCGCTTCTCGGCGTCGTCTTTTCGTGCCGATTCGGATAAGGCTTCCCTGGCCTCTGCGTTCTTCATGAGCGTGACGGTCTCCAGCATCGCCGGCTATCCAACCGGCTTCCAACCGAGCAGATGAGTGGGGCGGTGCTCACCACTGTCAAGCACCTTCTGCATCGCCTCCCAGGTCCTGATATTCTTGTCGACATAGGCCACGCCGACTGCGGCGACGGCGGGTTGATAAAGCGGTCCCTTCAGGCGCGCCAGCTCCTCACGCGCGACCTCGCGGTACCACGGATTGCGGTCGCGGACGGTGACATCGGCAAAGCCGGCCCGGCGCATCGCCGCCGCGTATCGCACCGGCGAAGCCATGGCGAAGGACAGGCCTTCCGCCGCGACATAGGCCTTCATCTCCGCAGACGGCTCGCCGTCATGCGAGATCATCCAGTTCGACGCGGCGAAGACGCCGCCGGGCTTCAGCACACGGAAGATCTCGGCGAACAGCGCATCCTTGTCCGGGACATGCAGCAGCGCGTCCTTTGAGAAGACGACGTCGAAGGCGGCATCGGTGAACGGCAGCGGCCCAGGCGGCGCCTGGACGAAACGGACGCGGTCCTGGAGGCCCCGCATGACCGCCCTTTGCCTCGCCGCCTCGATCACCGGCCTTTCGACATCGAAACCAGTCGCCAGCGCCGCGCCATGATGGGCAACCAGATGCAACGTAATGCCGCCGGCGCCGCAGCCGATATCGAGGATCGTCTTGCCTTCGAGCGGCAGGCCTTCGACGACGCGGTCGACTTCTTCGGGACCGCCGGGCGACAGGTAGCCATCGCCCCAGAGCGCCTCGAGGAAGCGGATGGCGGTGTCGTCATATTCCGGCTCGGCGTCAGCCGTTTCGATCATCAGACCTTGAGCCCCGAATGCCTAGGTGTCCCGTTCAGCAATGCAGTGTCCAGAAATGCAGGCAAAGCCTAGCGCATCAACGGGAAAACGCAACACCATTTGTTGAACATTCATTCAATATGGCTGGACAGAAAACCGTTGTCCGTGGCAAATTCCGCGCATAGGGAACAAACAGCCCCGAGCAATTCCAGGTAAAAGTGTGAAGCGGTTTTCCGTCCGGAATTGCGTAAAAACAAGAGGATAGGCCAGCCGGATGGAGGTCGAGCGCACATGAAGGCGTGGGACGCGATCGTCATCGGCGGCGGCCATAACGGGCTGGTCAACGCCTGCTATCTGCAACGTGCCGGGCTCAACGTGCTGGTGGTCGAGAAGAACGACTGGGTCGGCGGCGCGGCCACCAGCCGCGAACTGACGCCGGGTTTCCTCTATTCCAACTGTTCCTATGTCTGCTCGCTGTTCCGGCCCGAGATCATGCGCGACCTGGAACTGCCGCGCTTCGGCCTGCAGGTGATTTCCTACGAGGGCGGCGCGGTGTTCACGCGCGACGGCGACTACCTCGCCAACTACCGCGACCACGACGCGCACCGCCGCGAGTTCGCCCGCTTCTCCAGGCGCGACGCGGAGGCCTATGACCGCTATTCGCGCGATGTCACCCGGCAGTGCCGCTTCATCCAGCCGCTTCTGATGCGCACCGCGCCGGATCCGACCAGCTTCAAGCCGCGCGATCTTGGCGAGTTGCTCTATCTCGGCAGGAAATTCGCCGGCCTCTCGGCCGAGGAGATGGCGCTGACCCTGCGCTTCTGGACGATGTCGATCTCCGACTTCCTCGACGAATATTTCGAGACCGATGTGATCAAGGCGAACTTCGCGCTTTCCGGCATCATCGGCACCGCACTTGGGCCGATGTCGCCAGGCACGGCCTATGTGCTGCTCCACCATTATATGGGCGAGGTCGACGGTTCGGTCGGCGCCTGGGGCTATGCGCGCGGTGGCATGGGCGCCGTCACCAAGGCGCTGGCAGCCTCATTCAAGGCCTCCGGCGGCACCATCCGGACCGGCGCCGAGGTCGACCGTGTGCTGATCAGGAACGGTAAGGCCAAGGGAGTGGTGCTTGCCGGCGGCGAGGAGGTCTACGGCAAGCTCGTCGTCTCCAACGCCGACGTCAAGCGCACCTTCCTGAAGCTGGTCGAGGAAAAGGAACTGCCCGACACCTACCTGCGCCGGGTCAGGAACTTCAAGATCCGCGGCTCGTCCGGCAAGGTCAACATCGCGCTCGATTCGCTGCCCGAATTCCCGGCTCTGCCCAAGGATTCGCCGGTCTATCGCGCCGACATGCATTTCACCGATTCCATCGAGCGCATGGAGCGCGCCTATGACGACTGGAAGGCCGGGCGCTGGTCGGCCGATCCCTTCCTCGACATGGTGATCCCGACCACGCTCGACCCGACCATGGCGCCGCCGGGAAAGCACTTCATGAGCTGCTTCGTGCAATACGCGCCGCCGAAGATCGACGGACGCGACTGGACGGACGCCGACCGCGACGGCTTCACCGAGAGCGTGATTGCGCAGATCGCCGAGTATTCGCCCGGCTTCCGTGACCGCATCGTCCATATGGAGGTGCGCACGCCGCGCGAGATCGAGGCCGAGGTCGGCCTCACCGAAGGCAACATCTTCCAGGGCGAGCTCACCTTCGACCAGTTGCTCTTCAACCGCCCGGTGCCGGGCTACGCGCAATACCGCTCCCCGATTGGCGGGCTCTACATGTGCGGCTCCTCGACCCATCCGGGCGGCGGCGTCATGGGCGCGCCCGGACGCAATGCCGCCGCCGAGATCCTGCGCGACCTCGCCAAGCCAACCCTGCATATGAGCCAGGCCCATGACGTCATCTGAAACGAACTGGGACGCCATCGTCATCGGCGGCGGCCACAACGGCCTTGTCGCCGCCGCGACGCTGGCGAAGTCCGGCCGCAAGGTGCTGCTGCTCGAGGCCGGTAGCGACGTCGGCGGCGCGGCGCGCACCGAGGAATTCGCGCCGGGCTTCCGCGTCTCCGCGGTCGCCCATCTGCTCAATCGCCTGCATCCCGACGTGCTGAAGACACTGGAGCTAGGGCGCCATGGCCTCAACGTCGAGCGCAGCGATTTCGTGCCATCGGTCGCTTTGTCCAAGGGTGGCCCGCTGGTGCTGCACGGTGCCTATGGCGAGGTGCTGACCGGCGCGAGCCCCTCGGAGCAATCCGCCTGGAAGGCGCTCCGGGCGCAATTGCTGCGCTACGCCGCTGTGCTGAAGCCCTTCCTGTCGCGCCGCCCGCCGGAGCTTGCCGGCCTATCGCTCGCCGAAATGACCGGACTCGGCCAGACCGCTCTGGCCCTGAAGCGGCTCGGCAAGGAGGACATGCGCGACTTCCTGCGCGTGCTCTTGATGAACGTCAACGATCTGCTCGACGAGCAGCTTTCGGACGACAGGTTGAAGGGGTTGCTCGCCTTCGACGCCACGCTCGGCTCGCACCTCGGGCCGCGCTCGCCGACCTCGCTGCTTGGCCTCTACTACCGCCTGGCCGGCGAGATCGGTGGCCTCGCCGGCGCGCAGATACAGCCCAAAGGCGGCATGGGCGCCGTCATTGCCGCCATCCGCGCCGCGGCAGAGAAGGCAGGCGTTTCGATCCGCCCGGCAACGCCGGTCGCCAAGGTCATCATCGAGAAGGGCCGCGCCGTCGGCGTGGTCACGCAGGGCGGCGAGACGATGCGGGCCAGGACGGTCGTCTCCGCCATAAACCCGGCAACGACGATCCTCGATCTCGTCGGCCCGCGCGAGGTCGACACTGGTTTCGTGCGCAAGGTGAAGAACATCCGCATGAAGGGCGATGCGGCGAAGCTCCATCTGGCGCTCGACCGGCCGCCGCAATTCACTGGCGTCGATGCCGCCGGCCACAAAGGGCGTCTCGTCATCGCCCCCTCCCCCGACCATGTCGAGCGCGCCTTCAACCCGTCGAAATATGGCGAATTCTCGCGCGAGCCGGTGATGGAGATCACGCTGCCCAGCCTTGTCGACCCCGCGCTCGCGCCCGCGGGCGCCTGCGTGCTTTCGGCCGTGGTGCAATACGCCCCCTATGCGCTGAGGGAGGGCTGGACCGCCGGCAAGCCGCAATTCCTCGAGGCGATCCTGGCGCAGCTCGAAACCTACGCGCCGGGCATCGGCGCGACAGTGCGCCATGCCGAGCTTTTGACGCCGATCGATATCGAGGCGCGCTACCGCATGCCAGGCGGCCACTGGCACCATGGCGAGCTGCAGGCCGACCAGATGCTGATCTCACGGCCAGTCTCCGGCTGGTCAGGCTACGACACGCCGCTCGAAGGACTGTTCCTTGCCGGCGCCGGCTCGCATCCTGGCGGCGGCATTTCCGGCGCGCCCGGCCTCAACGCCGCGCGCCGCATCATCGCGATGAGGGGGTGAGCATGGCGCAGGCAACCAGGAAGAAGCCTTTTGTCACCGAGGCTGACACGGCCGTCGAAGCCCGCACCATCGCGCAATCGCACTTTCGCACGTTGCGGCTGGGCACCCCTTTCCAGCCGCGTATCGACGCGCTGGGACTGAAGCAGGACTGGTACAACTGGGCCGGCTACCGCGCGCCGCATTCGCTGTGGGACGAGGAGCTCGAATATTTCGCCATCCGCAGCCAGGCGGCGCTGTTCGACATCTCGCCGATGACGAAGTACCGGATCGAAGGACCGGACGCCGAAGCCTATCTCGACCGCATCACGCTGCGCGACGTCACTAGGCTGGAACCCGGCCGCGTTCACTACACCGCATGGTGCGACGACGAAGGTTTCGTGCTCGATGACGGCACGCTGTTCCGGCTGTCGCCGACACGCTTCCGCCTCTGCTCGCAGGAGCGGCACCTGCCCTGGCTGCTCGACAGTGGGATCGGCTACGAGGTGAGCGTCGAGGAAGAGACTGAAGCCGTCGCCGGCCTTGCGCTGCAAGGCCCGACTTCCTTCGCCGTCCTGCGCGACGCGGGCTTCGCCGGCGTCGAGCGGTTGAAAGTCTTCGACCTCGCCGAATTCGCGCATGACGACGCAACCGTCACCATCTCGCGCACCGGCTTCACCGGCGATCTCGGCTATGAGCTCTTCGTGCCGGCGGACAAGGCGCTGAGCCTCTGGGACCGGCTGATGGCGGCCGGCGAGCTGCGCGGCATCCGCGCCATCGGCTACACGGCGCTCAACCGCGCCCGGCTGGAAGCCGGGCTGATCATCGCCAATGCCGACTTCGCCACTGCCGAGCACGCCATCCGCACCGACCGCTTGCGCATGCCGGATGAGATCGGCCTCGGCTTCATGGTCGATCCGCAGAAAGGCCACTTCAACGGCCGCCGCGCCATCCTCGAAGCCCGGGCAAAGAAGAAGCTGCGCCACGTTCTGGTCGGGCTGGAGATCGAAGGCAATATTCCGGCCGAGCATGCCATCGTCTATTATCGCCGGAGCCAGGAGGTCGGGCTGGTGAGCGCGGCGATGTGGTCGCCCATGGCCAAGCGCAACATTGCGATCGCCTCATTGCAGCGCCCCTATGGCGACACGATCGTCGATGACTTCTGGGTCGAGATTTACGCCATGCGCGAGCTGCAGTACCAGAAGCTGATGAAGCGGGCGAAGGTGGTGCAGCGGCCCTTCATCAAGCTCGACCGCCGCACCGCCAATCCGCCGGCCGATTTCTGACATGGCAAGCGAAGCGGACGACCTGGAGGCTGAAGCCGCCGAGCAGTGGCAGCTGGTCAACACGCCGCTCGGCGGGATGTGGTCCGGCCGCACGCGCTATGCGGCGGCGATGTATTTCTTCAAGCGCGGCGAGATGAACGCCGAGACGCTGGAGGTCTACCGAATCTGCGCCCGGCTCGATCATGAGGACCCCTTGCCGATCATCCGCGACCGCGGCGTCGGCAAGGACTGGCTGAAGCGGATGGGTGCTTAGCTGCTCGAACAAATTCCTCGACAAAAGCACCCTGACTGATCGTCAGTGGGTCCGGTTTCGTCTCGGCGAGCTAACGGGATTGGCTGGAACCTCTCCAACTGGAGAGGCTTGAGCCATTCCACGCAGCAAGTTCACGGCTCAGACCAGCATCACCTGAATGTCGATAGGGTCTCAGCCGATGGTGCGTTCGAGAACACTCAGCCAATTGCGATAGGCGATCTTCTCGATCAGCGCGCGCCCGAAGCCGCGCGCGGCAAGCGCATCGATGAGCTTGGGCAGGCCAGCGACGTCGCCGATGACGGCCGGGATCATCGCGCCGTCGAAATCCGAGCCAAGACCGATGCCGTCCTCGCCCAGCGCCTGCAAGAGCGAATCGATATGGCGCACCATGATGTCGAGGCCGGTGTCGGCGTTCATCTTGCCGTCCTCGCGCAGGAAGCCGGTGGCGAAGTTCAGGCCCACCATGCCGCCCGTTTCGCGGATCGCGCCGAGTTGCCAGTCGGTCAGGTTGCGCGAGTGACCACAGATCGCATGCACGTTGGAATGAGTGGCGACCAGCGGCGCATCGCTGATCGCGGCGACGTCGCGAAAACCCTTCTCGTTGAGATGCGATAGGTCGATCATGATCCTGAGCTGGTTGCAGGCCTTGACCAGCGCCTTGCCGGCATCGGTGAGGCCTGGCCCGGTGTCGGGCGACGAAGGAAAGCGGAACGGCACGCCGTTGCCGAAGGCGTTGGGGCGGCTCCAGACGATGCCGAGCGAACGCAGTCCGGCGGCGTGCAGCACGTCGAGCATGGCAAGCTCCGGATCGATCGCCTCGACGCCCTCGATGTGGAAGACCGCCGCGATCGAGCCCTTGGCCATCGCCTTGCGCACGTCGCCGGCGCTGCGGCATACGGTCAGCGCGCCGGCGCGCTCCAGCCGGAACAGGATTGAGGCCATGGCGATGGTGGAGGTGATCGCCTCCGCGCGCGGCAGTTCCGGCGGCAGGGGTTCGTTGTCGCTCGGCGCCGGCGGCACGGCGCTGCGCTTGGTCTTCTCGATCGGCGGCGGGAAGATCGCGAACATGCCGCCGGCAAAGCCGCCCTTTTTGGCGCGCGGCAGGTCGATATGGCCGCCCGGCGTGCCCTCGATGAACAGCTTTTCGACATCTGCCTCCTTCGACTGGTAGAGTCTCAGAAGCGTGTCGTTGTGGCCGTCGAAAACGGGGATCAGATCGGTTTCGGTCATCAGGGAAGCCATTCGATTCAGGTGACAGAGCAAGGCGGGACGAACGGTTCCGTCCGTGAGCGATCTGTCTACTTAGGCAAGATGGCCGAACTGCGCAAATGCTAGCGGCGTGTTCGCGTTGTGGCTGGGCGGCCGGAACGCCCCTTCTCCGCTTGCGGGAGAAGGGGAATATCCTCACCGCTTGAGCACGTCCGCCCATTCCGGATGGCGGCGGAACTGCGCGTTGGCGAAGGGGCAGAGCGGGATGATCTTCTTGCCGGCGGCACGCGCATCCTCGACCGCGCGGGTGACGAGCCGAAGCCCGGCGCCCTGGCCGCGGAAGACATCCGGCACCTCGGTGTGATCGATGATGAGCTGGTGCTCGCCGATCTTGGTGAAGGTCATCTCGGCCTCCGCGCCGCCGGGGCCGCGCAGCACGTAGCGCCCCTTCGACCCGCGGTCTTCCAGTTCGATCTCGGGCAGTTGGTCAGCCATTGTTCTTTTCTCCTTCGGCGGCGGACGCGAGGGCGAAGAGCCGCCGCGCCGCTTCGATTTCATTCGGCCGCACCTCGTGCCCGCCGTCGTGCCATTCCACTGTGACATCGGCCCCGTCGGCGCGCAAATAGGCCTCCAGCCGCGTGGTCAGGTTCGGCGGACAGATCGGATCGCGCCTGCCGGCCGTGATCAGGATGCGGCGGCCGGCAAGGCTTCCCTCCGCTTCCGGCTCGAACGGGATCAGCGGATGCATAAGCGCCGTGGCATCGAACAGGGTCGGCTCGGCGAACACCAGCGAGGCCAGGATGTTGGCGCCGTTGGAATAGCCGAGCCCGAACACCGCCGAAGGCTTTGCCACCTCGACATGTCCCTTGACGAAGCCCGCCATCTTCGCCGTCGCACGTGCGAGATCGTCCATGTCGTAGACGCCCTCGCCGGTGCGGCGAAAGAAGCGGGCGGCGCCGTGCTCCGACACGTCGCCGCGCGGCGACACGATCGTCGCGGAAGGCAGAAGCTCGCGGCCGAAGGACAGAAGCTGGTTCTCGTCGCCTCCGGTGCCGTGGAAGACGAAGAGCAGCGGGCTGCCCGGCGAACCGGGCAGCATCTTGTGGATGTAAGCGTCCTTGCTCATGGTCTTAGTCTTCCAGCTTCTGCAGGTGCTCTTCGAGATAGGGCCTCAGATGCTGATGCTGCGTCGGCAGCTTCAGCGCCTCGCCGAGATGCGCGGTGTCCTCGTCGCGGTTGAAGCCCGGCTCGTTGGTGGCGACCTCGAACAGCACGCCGCCCGGCGTGCGGAAATAGATCGCCCAGAAATAGTCGCGATCGATGACCGGCGTCACGCCGTAACCCGTGTCGACAAGCGCCTTGCGCACCTCGAGCTGCCTGGCGCGATCCTCGACCGCGAAGGCGACGTGGTGCACCGACCCGGCGCCGAGATTGGCAAAGCCCGCACCGGGCAGCGATTCGATGTCGACGACGTCGGCGCCGTTGCCGTTCCTGATCGCCAGCCGGCGGATGTTGCCGGACTTGTCGACCTCCTCATAACCCATGAACTTCAACAGCTCCTCGGTGGCGCCGCCGTCCTTCAGCCGAAGCGCGACCGAGTGGAAGCCGCGGATCGCTTCGTCGGCCGGAACCCCGCCCTTCACCCAGGGCGCCCTGCTGTCGGCCTTGTCCTCGAGGAGTGCAAAGCTGTCGCCGTCCGGACCGGTGAAGGCGAGCCGCTTCTCGCCGAAGCTTTCCGTGCGGGCGACGTTGCCCACGCCGTCGTCGGCGAAGCGCTTTTCCCAATAGGCGAGCGTACCTTCCGGCACCGAGAAGACCGTGGTGCCGACCTCGCCGACCCCGTGCCGGCCCTTGCCGATATCGGGGAATGGGAAATAGGTCATCACCGAACCCGGCGTGCCGACTTCGTCGGCATAGTACAGGTGGTAGACGTCTGGCGCGTCGAAATTGACGGTTTTCTTGACCCGGCGCAGGCCGAGCTTCTTCGTGAAGAATTCGTTGTTGCGGCGCGCATCGCTGGCCATCGACGTGACGTGATGCAGGCCCTTGATCTGATTGAGCATGATCGTGCTCCTTCCTTGTCCTTGCTGCGGCCCTCGCCGCTGTCGACGCCAATATGAGGATCGCCTCGCCAACGGCAAAGCGGCCAAACACCGAATGGACTGTATCATTAAAATGAACGATCGCAGGATTATGTTCACCGATTGATGAACTGACTTGCCTTGCAACGCCAGCGAATTTCGGCTCCATGAGCGGCGCGCCTTCTTGAGGAGAAGATCTTTGGACAACCGAAACAGCCGCCCGAATGTTCTCGTTGTCACCTGCGACCAGTGGCGCGGCGATTGCCTGTCTGCCGCCGGCCATCCGGTGGTGAAAACGCCGAACGCCGACATGCTTGCCGCCGAGGGCGTGCTGTTCCGGCGCCACTATGGCGGGGCGGCGCCCTGCTCGCCGGCGCGCGCCTGCCTCTATACCGGCCTCTACCAGATGAACAACCGCGTCTGCCGCAACGGCACGCCGCTCGACGCCCGTCACGCCAACATCGCGCTCTCGGCACGCGCCGCGGGCTACGACCCGACATTGTTCGGCTACACCGATATGGCGCCTGATCCACGCCAGCTCTCGGCAGGCGATCCGCGGCTGAGAAGCTACGAAGGCGTGCTGCCCGGCTTTACCGTGCGGCAGTTCCTGCCCGAGCACCAGAAGCAGTGGCTGTCCTGGCTGCGGGCGCAAGGCATCGACACCAACGCCGGCAGCCCTGGCATCCATCGTCCGGCGGGCGAGGAAGGCAACACCCGGAGCGATGTGACCAATGCGCCGCCGGTCTATTCGAAAGACCAGACGCCGACGGCTTTCCTCGCTGGCGAATTCATCCGCTGGCTTGGCGAGCAGGAGCAGGGCGCGCCCTGGTTCGCGCACATCTCCTTCATCAGCCCGCACCCGCCCTTCATCGTGCCGGAACCCTTTAACGCCATGTACGATCCGACCGACGGGCCCGCTTTCCGGCGCGCAGCGAGCTGGCAGGCCGAAGCGGAAAGCCACCCCTATCTCGCCTACGATCTGGGCCTACAGAAGCGGACAAAGTTCGTTCCGGGCATCAAGGGCAAGGTGCCGGATTGGAGCGAGGAAAATCTCCGCCGCATCCGCGCGATCTATTACGGCATGATCTCCGAGCTCGACGCGCAGCTCGGCCGCGTCTGGGATGCGCTGAAGTCGGCCGGCAGGTGGGACGACACCGTTATCGTGCTGACCTCCGACCATGCCGAGATGATGGGCGATCATTTCATGCTCGGCAAAGGCGGCTTCTTCGACGCCAGCTACCACATCCCGCTGATCATCCGCGATCCGAGCCGCAGCGCGGCAGCCGGCACATCCATCGACCGCTTCAGCGAAGCCGTCGATATCTTTCCGACCTTGCTCGACCTGATCGGCGCAGCACCCGAACCGCACCTCGACGGCATGTCGCTGGCGCCCTGGCTCGATGGGGATCAACCAGGCAACTGGCGTGACGCCGCGCATTGGGAATTCGATTTCCGCTCGGTCGCCGAAGGCGAAGCGGAGCGCCACTTCGGTATCGGCTCGCGCGACTGCAACCTGGCCGTCCTGCGCACGATCGACTTCAAATATGTCCATTTCGGCGGCGGCCTGCCGCCGCTGCTGTTCGATCTCATGAAGGATCCCGGCGAGCTGAGCAACGTCGCGAACGACCCCGCCTATCTGCCGGTACGACTGGATTTCGCCGAAAAGACGCTGACCTGGCGCGCCAGGCATCTCGACCAGTCGCTGGCGCTGGCGGAGCTGACGGAGGGCGGCGTGATCGGCCACGTGGCCAAGGCAATAGGGCAGTAAGGCAATAGGGCAGTACGTTGGGAAACCCTTCTCCTACTGCCCTACTGCCCTACTGCCCTATTGCCCTATTCCCTTACTTCAAGATCAGCCGCTGCTGGTCGCGCTTCTGCGCATAGGTGCCCTTGTCATAGGCCGCCTGCGCCTGCAGCTGCTCCTTGGTGAAGTTGGTGTAGAGATATTTCTTGCCGTCCTTGTCGGTCATGAATTTCAGCTTGTCCATGCCGACAGCGACCTCCTTGGCGCCGATGCCGAGGAAGCCGCCGACATCGACGATCACCGCGTCCGGCTTGCTGTCCGGCGTCAGCACGACATCGCCGATGGTGCCGATCTTGGCGTCGTTGGCGCCATAGACGGTCGCGCCCTTCAGGTCGTCGCCGCGGATATTGTCCATCGGCATTTCGGTCAGCGTCGACTTGTCGATCGAGGCTGTCTGCGTGGTGTCGGTTGCGGCCGTGCCGGAGTCCGCCGGCTTGTTTTCCGCAGTGCTCGCTGCCGGCGCAGGCGCCTTGTTCTCGGCGGTTGTCTGTGCGGGCTTGCTCTCCTTGCCGGCCGTGGTTTCAGACGATGTCACGGCAGGTGTGGTGGTCGCGGGAGCATTATTCGACGCCGCCGCGGCTGGCGCAGGTGCCGGATCATAAGCCTTGCGGTTGAAGTCGGGCTGCGCCTGAAGTTCTTCCTTCGTCGTCTCGGCAACCAGCCAGCGGTCCCCATTCTTCTCAGCCCACTTTGCCTTGGCGAAGTCGAAGGTGACGTTCTTGGTGCCTATGCCGAGGAAGCCGCCGACACCGATGACAAGCGACTCGGCCTTGCCATCCTTGGCGAGCACGATGTCCTTCACGTCGCCGATCTTCTGAGCGTCGTCGGCAGTACCGTTGTAGACGGATTCACCCATGATATTGGAGGCAAGATTGCCGTCCGCCTTCTTCACCGGTTCCGCCGGCTTGGCGTTGAGGTCCACCGGCTTCTGCGCGCCGCTCGTGTCGGTGGTTGAAGGCTGTGTGGCGTCCGCCGACTGCGCAGGCGTCGGATCATAAGGTTTGCGGTCGAACGCCGGTTGGGCATTGAGCTCATCCTTGGTCGTTTTAGCCACCAGCCAGCGGTCACCGTTCTTCTCGGCCCACTCCAGCTTGCCGTAGTCGAAGGCCACATCCTTTGTGCCAACACCGAGGAAGCCGCCGACACCGATGATCGCGGACTTGGTCTTGCCGCTTGCATCGAAAACGACGTCATCGACCTTGCCGATCATCTGGGCGTCGTCGCCGGTGCCGTTGTAGACGGATTCACCGATGATATTGGTCATCAAGGCGCCATCCGAGCGGATCACGGGAGCGGGATTGTCGGCGGCCGGCGGCTGTGCCGGGGCCGGCGTTGCCGTTTGTGCAAAAGCACCGGTCGCAATCAGCGTTGCAAGCGCGGTCGTTGCAAAAAGAGTGCGGATCATGATCGTCTCTCCTCGTGCCTGATTTCGTGCACGCCGCATCCGCGACCGGCCTCTGCCAAAGCACGGCGGACGCGGCATGTTCCACAGTTTCACAACGTCGTGAGCGGTGCCTTGTTCCAAAGCGGGCCCGTGCTCAGCCGCCGGTTCCGGGCCTGCGCGGAACCTTTCGGCTGCCCTTTCCGTTTTCAGCCTGCGGCTGGGAGCGGGAGAGACGGAGTAGGCATGCGGTTTGCTGCGGTGCTGAACCAGGACGGCGGCACATTGCGCACGGTCGACATTTTCGCCTTTGCCGACCGTCTCCGCCAGACGTTGGAAGCCGCTGGTCATTCGGTTCAGATCGACATTGTCGCCGGTCGCGAGATTGCCGCGGCATTGGAAACGGCCATAGCGAAGCCGGACATCGATGTCGTGATCGCAGGAGGCGGCGACGGCACGATTTCGACGGCGGCATCCCTGCTTATGAACAAAAAGAAGGCCTTGGCCATACTGCCGGCCGGTACGATGAATCTCTTCGCGCGCGGCCTCGGCATCCCGCAGGCGCTTGATGCGGCACTGAACTCTTTCGCCACAGGCGAAGTGATGGCCGTCGACATGGCCAGCGCCAATGGCCAGCCCTTCGTGCACCAGTTTTCGATCGGCATGCATGCCAGGATGGTGCAGCTTCGGGAGAACATGGATTTCGGCTCGCGGCTGGGAAAGATGCAGGCAAGCGTTCGCGCAGCATGGGCAACGATCAAGAACCCGCGCACTCTCAAGGTCACCTTGAGCATCGGCAACGCCGAGATCGTCACTCGCACGACCGGCATCAGCATCAGCAACAATCTGTTCGGTGAGGGCCATCTGCCTTATGCGGACAATCCGGCAGGCGGTCTGCTTGGCATCTATGTCAGCGTGGCGCGCAAACGTCACCACCTGGCGAAACTGCTGCTCGACATGCTGCGTGGCCGATGGCGCGACAGCGAACATATCGAAATCCACCAGGCCGATAAGGCTATCCTCAAGATCCATTCGCCGATGAAGAAGTTCAGCGCGGTCATGGATGGCGAACTGGTCAGGCTGGAACGCGAGACGGTGGTCGAGATTCATCCCGGCGCCTTGAACGTGTTGGTTCCGGCAAGAAACGCGCAGGCAAGGGCGGCATGAGAGCGGTCAGCCGCCTTGCGTGGGTCTCTGCCCGGTCGCCGGCGCTTGCGGCGCGCTCTGCCCGCTCGTCGGCGCCTTGATCATTTCGCCATAAATCTCGACCGCGCCCCAGGCGATGAAGGCCAGCAGCAGCCCGGCGACAAGGATCCTGAGCGCATGCCAGCCCCAATGGCCCTGGCGGGCTTTGTCTTTAGGAACGATCTTGGTCATTGCTGGCCTCCGTGTCGCTGGCGGCGGGCGCTTCGGTCACGGCTGTTGGGTAACGGGCCCTTTGCGTGAAGGTTCCGAACCAAGGCTTAGGGAGGTAGGCGGCAGCGCGGTCAAATGCCGGACAGCGTCTTCCTGGCGCCTACGACGTTTCGCCGGAATCCGGGTTTCGCGGCCTGGATCCCATATTCTCGCGATAGACGGCATAGGCGACGAGCGCGATGACGGGCGCAAGGGCTGCGCCCATGCCGCCCTTGCTCTTGGCAAGCGCCGGCAGCAGCGCAAGCGCCGCGGTAACGCCGAGCGCCGTCATGTCGGCCTTGCGTCGGCGCGCCCGGCGCCGCGCACGCATGCCCGTCGTCAGGCGATCAATAAGCACGATGAGTGCCGCCAAAACCAGGAACCCCAGGCCAAATCCCAGCGACGTCGCCAATGGCCCGTAGCGGGCGGCAAGCCAGATGTAAGCGGCGCCGATGAGGAAGCCGATACCGCTCAAGGCAAGGATGGCGGCAAGCCCATAGAGGATTGCCGTCATTCGCGCCCTTCGCAAAACGGCCATCGCCTCGCCGGAGGCAAGGGCCGAAATCAACGAGGCGAGCGTCCCCATCTGCAAGCTAGCGGCGGGAGAGCAGCGCGAACAGGAAGCCGACGCCGGCGGCAATCGCCAGCGATGTCACCGGTTTTTCGCGAACGCTGGCCACGAGCTGCGCCTCGATATCGTGGGCGCTGCCGCGCATGCTTTCGAACGCCGCTTCACCCTGCGTCCGCAGCTGTTCGACCCCTTCGGCGGCGGCGCGCCGCGCCGCGCCATAACCATGCTCCCCGGTCTTGGCCAATTGCTTGGTGAGTTCCTCGATATCGGCCCGCAATTGCTGGATATCGGCTTCGAGGTCGGAGTTGGAGGGAGCATCTTTTGCGGTTCTGCCTGCGGCGGTCGCCATTGCTTAACTCCTTGTGTTTTCTACCTTTAAACGCTCGATCCACGTCAAGGTTCCGAAGCTGGATCGCTCCATTACCAGGCGCGGGGGCGGGCGCATTGACGGCGGTCAAGTTCCCTCAGATCAGAGGCCTCCGTTCCTCGCCCAGGCCTTCCCAACCGGCGAGGGTCTTCAGTCCTTCATGGTCGACGATCTCACAGCCGCCCTCCCGCCAAAGGATCAGCTTGCGATCCATCAGCTTGCGTATCGTCTTGTTGGTGTGGACCAGCGACAGGCCAAGCGTATCGGCGATATGCTGCTGCGTGATCGGTATTCGCACCGCCGCGTTGCCATTCAGGCCGACGCTGCGGGCACGACTGGAGATGAAGGCGATGAGATAGGCGACGCGTTCGAGCGCGGATCGCCGGCCTATGCTGAGCAGGTTCTCGTCCAGCATGCGCTCTTCGCGCGATGCTATCCAGGTGATGTCGTAAGCGAGGCCCGGGTGGTTGCGGTAAAGCTCGTGCAACTGGTCGCGCTCGAAGACGCACAGCAGCATCGGCGACAAGGCCTCGACGGAATGCTGCATTTCACCCATCAGGCTGCCTTGCAGGCCAATGAGATCGCCGGGCATGGAATAGTTGAGGATTTGCCGCCGCCCGTCGGGCAAGAGCTTGTAGCGGAATGCCCAGCCTGAAAGCACGGTGTAGAGATGCGCGCTATGGCTGCCTTCGACCAGCACGGTCGCACCCTTTTCGACGGCAAGCTCCCCTTTCTTGAAGCCGCTGACGAACGACAGTTCCTGGCTTTCGAACGCGCGAAAGACCGGCAGCGGCCGCAGCGGGCATTTTTCGCAAGGATACTGCCGGCTAGGTACGGAACGTGCGCTCTGGCTGGACATTTCGACCCCTCTCGAAATTCCCTGCCCCGATCGGGCAGATGGAAACGCTCCACGCCAACCGAGGTTCCGCCGATCACGAAGCTGCATACCCCGTGATGTCTTTTTTAAATGACATAGAGCCAAATACCGCGCATGACTGCGGGCAATCGTTAGGAGTCGCTCGCACGTGCCCTTATTGCTAGACGGATTGCGTATCCTGGTCCTGGAGGACGAGTTCCTGATCGCGATGGATGTCGAGCAACTATGCCGTGATCAGGGCGCAGCCGACGTCACGATTGTCCGCGATCTGGCCGAAATCGACCAACGCGACGGGCTGTCGTGGTTCGATGCCGCTATCGTCGACCTGATGCTTGGCGGGGCCTCGACGCTGGACTTCGCGGGGCGGCTGCGCAGCGCAGGCGTTCCATTCGTCTTTGCCTCCGGTTATTCCGACGCGGAAGAGATCGAGAGCTCTTTTCCGGAAGTCCGGCTGGTTGCCAAACCCTACTCGGGAGAAGATCTGATTGGGGCCGTGGCAGTCGCCTGCGGACGCGCGAAAGCGGCCTGACGACGCAGCCGGATGGAACCACGAAGAGTGTGTAGCGGCTTCCGTTCAGAATTGCGCGCAAGCTGAACGGCTCGGGGCTGTCAGGCCGCGTTCGAGCCGGTCACCTGCGCCGAGATCGCATCGGGGCCGTATTCGTCCTCGCCGGAAATCTTGAGGATATCCTGCAGCCGGGCGCGCGCCCGGCTGACCCGGCTCTTGATCGTGCCGACCGCGCAGCCGCAGATCTCGGCCGCCTCTTCGTAGGAGAAGCCGGACGCGCCGATCAGGATGATGGCCTCGCGCTGATCCTCCGGCAACTGCTCCAGCGCGCCGCGAAAATCCTTGAGGTCGAGTTGGCCATGCTGGGCCGGGTGAACGGCAAGCCTTGCTGTCATGATGCCGTCGCTGTCCTGCACCTCGCGGCCGCGCTTGCGCATCTGCGAGTAGAATTCGTTGCGCAGGATGGTGAACAGCCAGGCCTTGAGATTGGTGCCCGGCTGGAAGCTCTCATGCTTGTCCCACGCCTTGACCAGGGTTTCCTGGACGAGGTCATCTGCCTTGTCGGCATTCTGCGTCAGCGACACCGCAAAAGCACGCAGGCTCGGTATCGCACCGAGCAACTCGGTCTTGAAGCTCTGGGAGACCGCCGCCATGCTCAATCCTTTTTCTCGGCGGGTTCGGCCTTTTCCAGTTGGCTGAGCAACTGTGCGAATCGATCCGGCACCTGGTCGGAAACCAGCTCGTCGTAATATTGTTTGAGTTTGCGGGCGATCTCGGAGTTAGGCCCGAGCGGATTGCCGCCTCCGTTCCGGTGCCTGTTCGCGGCGCCAGTTGTCGAATTCTTTGACATTTCTTTCATATTCGCCCTAATTCCAGCACCTGAACCGCCTTAGAACACAGACCGTAACGCAAGCGGCACATTCGTCTGGTTGCCCATCCCGAACCCCCGAAACGCCCGCTTCCTAATTTAGTTCCAGGCCCAACGGAACTTTTTCAGAAAGCCGGCGTTGGTTTTGCCGGGGCAGGCACAGCCTGTGACTACAACAACGTCATCTGAGGGAGACGTCAGATATGAGCCTATCCGCAACCATCGCTCCTCACCTGCCGTTCCTGCGCCGCTTTTCGCGCGCAGTCTCGGGATCGCAGGAAAGCGGCGATGCGCTGGTCGCGGCGATGCTGGAGGCTATCATCGCCGACACCGAAGTCTTCCCCAAGGCTTCGAGCGACCGGATCGCGCTGTACAAGGTTTTCGCCAGGCTCTTCACCTCGATTGCCATCCGCGTGCCGCAAGAGCATGCGCAGACCGCCTGGGAGCAGCGGGCGGCCGCCAATCTGAACGCGATCGCGCCGCGGCCGCGGCAGGCCTTCCTACTGGTTGCCGTGGAGGGTTTCAGCGAGGACGAAGCGGCCGAAATCCTCGACGCCGACGAGCAGGAATTCTCCGAATTGCTTGCCCAGGCCAGCAGCGAGATTTCCCGCCAGGTCGCGACCGACGTGCTGATCATCGAGGACGAGCCGCTGATCGCCATGGATATCGAGGAGATGGTCGAAAGCCTCGGGCACCGTGTGGTCGGCACGGCGCGCACGCACGCCGAGGCGGTTGCCGTGTTCGGCAAGACGCGTCCGAAAATGGTTCTGGCCGACATCCAGCTCGCCGACGGCAGCTCAGGCATCGAGGCCGTGAACGAGATCCTGTCCTCGACGCCGGTGCCGGTGATCTTCATCACCGCTTTCCCCGAGCGCCTTTTGACCGGCGAACGCCCCGAACCGGCGTTTCTGGTGACCAAGCCGTTCAATCCCGACATGGTCAAGGCTCTGATCAGCCAGGCGCTCTTCTTTGACCGGCAGGCAAGGGCTGCGGCCTGACCGCATCGGTTTGATTCCAAAAGCCTTTATTGGGGGATCGTCTTTTTCCGCGAATGGTGGAACAAACGGCACCCAGCCACGTTTTTCAGATCATCGGAAGGAGACGTATCATGCTGTACTGGGCGCTCGTTTTTCTTGTGGTTGCGATCATCGCCGGCGCGCTTGGGTTTGGCGGCATTGCCGGCACATCGGCTGGCATCGCGCAGATATTGTTCTTCATCTTCCTTGCCTTCCTAGTGATTTCGCTCATTGCCGGCCTCGTCAGGAGAACCTGACGCTGGGAACGTCGAACACTGGAAGCCGCACCCCTCAAACGGTTTCCAGCCACCGCCGGGCGGAGTCCCCCAAAGGACATCGTCCGGCGGACCGTTTTTGAGGCCGCGTGCGGCCGCGGCATGTCAAGGCGAGGCAGCTTGCCGTAAGCCGTTCAGCCCGGATGCGGGAAACACCGAATGCGTTCCAAGGCCTCACAGCAGGACGATGCCGGCAAGCGCAGCGACGAGGTGATCGCGTTGCATCCGTCGGAAAGCGGAATGCAGATTGGACGCGCCCTGCTTCACGCGCTTCACAATGCTGGAATCTCGGTCCTCTATCAGGATCGGGAGATGAAGACCGTCTGGGCCCGCAACATGCGCGCGCCTTGGGCTTCCGAGACGGCCGACGGGAAGGATTTGCTTTCCCCCGCGCAGGCCGAGCGCATAAGCGCCACCAAACGCAAGGTGGTTGAAACCGGCAATGCCGACCGCCTCGAGGTTGGCGTCCCTGACACTGACGGCGTGCGCTGGTTCCATATCTGGATCGACGCCGATCGCGGCGATTCCGGCGAGGTCCAGGGCGTCGTCACCACCATGGTCGAGACGACGGAGCAGAAACGCCGCGAACAGACGCTGAAGACGCTGCTGCGCGAGGTCAGCCATCGCTCGAAGAACCTTCTCGCCATCATCCAGAGCATCGCCACTCAGACGGGGCGCTACTCCGAGTCGCTTGGCGATTTCCTGACTCGCTTCCGCGGTCGCCTCCAGTCGCTCGCCTCGTCTCAAGACCTGGTGACGTCCTCCAACTGGCGGGGAGCGGCGCTTCGCGAGCTCGTATCCGGCCAGGTCGGCCGCTATAGCGCCGACCCAAGCCACAGCTTGCGTTTCGACGGCGAAAATCCCTACCTCAACCCGAATGCCGCCCTGCATATCGGGCTGGCAATGCATGAACTGGCCGTGAATTCGGTAAGTTATGGCGCCCTGTCGCGACCGGATGGCCAGGTCAAGGTAAGTGCCAGTATCGCGACGGGCCAGGAGGCATCGCCCGGGCTGCTGCTGGTCTGGACCGAAAGGATCGATGCCGGGCCGCGCAACAAAAAGCGCTTTGGCAGCGTCGCCCTGGAACGCGTGGTACCAACCTCGCTGAACGGCTCCGCCACGCTCGGTATCGAAGAGGGCCGCCTCGAATATCGCCTAACTGTCCCCCGCGGGAACTTCGAGATAGAGTGACTGCTGCCTTCGCCGGCAAATGCCTTAACCGACTGTTCACCATAAAGTCCGATTCTGTTCCCGGCTAAAGCAGTTCCAGGAAAGCGCGAGACGGGCTTCCGTCAGGAGTCGCGCAAGACCAACACTTGGGCAAGACAAATACTTGGAGCGGATCGGCGGTTCCGCTCCGACGCTGAACCGCACGGATGCCCTGCAAAGACCCAGCCGCGCTCCGCGACGCGATTTGGGAGGATTGGAATGATGGTTGCCGATATGAACAGGCTGGAGCAGGCCGCCCGCGTCTCGATGAGCGGCTTTCAAGACGCCGATCCGCCGGCATCGCCTCGTTCCTCCCATCTTTCGCTTCGCCTCGGCGCCGTCGCGCTCCTTGCGGCCCTGGTACTGACGGCAGCGTGGCAGCTGACCTGACTCGGGCGTAGGCCAATTCGCTGAAGCATATCTCCCGAAAGCGGGAACCGATTTCGGGGCAAGGACATGCGTAAGTCAAAACCTAAAGCGCATAGAGCGAACCTGAAAGATCGCGACGCGCTTTAAGGCGCGCCGCCATGGTTTGGGCATCGCGGCCAAGGCGGGCGACTGGAACTTTCGAGCGACCAGAATCGTTGCTTGCGGCGAGAGGTTGTCGCCGTGGAACACATCGCCGCTTTGCTCCTCGTCATCGGCTGCTCGGACACCATGACCGAATGCCGCGAGCTGTCGGTGCCGGTCAGCGTCTTCGAAACCTTCGAGGCCTGCATGGCGGAACGTCCCTTCGCCCTGGGCGACCTGCGGGGCCGGACGCCGCGCATCATGGGCGAATGCCTTGCCGTCGATCCGGCGCTTGAAGACGACTATGATCAGCTCCTCTGGACCGTGCGCCCCGACGGCACGCTCGTAGCATCGCTGGAAGTCTCCGGCTCGCTCGTCGCTGCGAACAGCGCACGCCCCGAAAACGACTATCTTCAGCAACACTAAGATCAGGCAGGCAAATCCCGTTTTTTCGTGCTAGATGGCGGACGGCACTGCCAAAAGTGAGGACAAAAGTGAGGAGCAATTTTATGCGGAAGATGATCATTGCCATGGTTGCCGTGGTCGCTGTCAGCGGCTGCACCACGACCGAGCAGGATGTCGTGGGCGGCGGCCTGATCGGCGCCGGCGTGGGCGGCTTGGTCGGCGGCGGCAAGGGCGCGCTTATCGGCGCGGCCGTCGGCGCCGGGTCCGGCCTCTTGGTCCGCAACCTGCGCAATGGCTATTGCCAGTATCGCGATCACCGCGGCCGGATCTACACCGCCCGCTGCAATTGATCAGCCGATAGAGCAATTCCTGGTCTGGAATTGCCTGGAATGCCAATCTGGAGGCCGGCTCGCCGGCCTCCATTCTTGTGTCTGAACGGGCGGTTGCTCGCTGAACGGCTTCGATCCGTTCATCCTGTCAGCGGAATCCTTATTTCCACCTTCAGGCCGCCGGCCTGAAAATCGCGCTTGATCGTGCCGCCCAATTCGCGCGTGACGTTGAGGTCGATCAGCTTGGTGCCGAAACCGGTCTTTGCCGGCGCGTCCAGTTGTTTCTGCCCTGCCTCGCGCCAGTTGAGCACCAGGGTCCGCTCGCGGCCACGTCCTTCGACCATCCAGTCGACTTTCAACGCCCAGTTTCCCTTGAGCGAACTGGTCGAGCTGCTCCCCTCGCCATATTTCAGCGCATTGGTGGCAAGCTCGTGGAAGGTCAGGCCGAGCGCCTGCGTCGTCGTCTCGTCAAGCAGCACCTCCGGCCCCGACAGGATGCCCTCGGGAAGCTCCTTGCCGAACACCTGCCCGAGTTCGATGCGCAGCAGGTCGCCGAGGTCCGCCTTCTGCCAACGCGAACGTGTCAGCATGTCCTGCGAGGCAGCCATCGCCTGCAGCCGCGCCGAGAACGATGCCGAGAACTCCTTCACGTCGGTGGCCTGAGAGGCAGTCTGCCGCGCGATCGCCAGCACCCTTGTGATCGAATTCTTGATGCGGTGCTTCATTTCCTGCAGGATCAGGTCCTTTTCCAGCAGGCTCTTCTCCGTTGCCTCATGCAGCAGCGACTTCGCCTCGTATGCACGCTCCTGATAGCGGGCCACCAGGGCGATCGCCCCGGCAAGCAGCAGGCCGAACAAGCCGAGCATCACCGGAATGGCGCGCGAGGAAGGCAGCGAAAAAGCGCTCGTCGGCCGAAACAGGATCGTCCAGGCCTGGCCGGCCACGACGATGTCCCGGCGCGCCAGAAGCTTTCCGCCGAGCGGTTCGGCCGGCGGCGCCTCCGACCGGAACAGGAGGTTGTCGGCCCCCGGCTTGCCGTCATAGATCTCGACATTGACCGGCAGCAGCGGCGCCTTGCTGAGCGCCACCTGGAACAAGTCGCGCGCCCGGAAGGCGGCATAGAGGAAGCCGGCGGTCGAGGAGCGGCTGGCATTGATGACGTCCGGAGCCGTTTCCACGTTCAGCCGAACGAAAACCAGAAATCCGGGGTAGGTTTGCTCCTGCCCTTGTCCCTGGCCGAGTTGGACAAGGCCGCTGGCATGCTGCCGGTCGTCGGCCATCGCCTTCTCGATCGCCGCCCGCCGCACCGGCTCGCTGAACATGTCAAAACCGATGATCGACTGGTTGGACGTGTCGAGCGGCTCGAAAAGCACGATGGGGGTTCGCCACGACTGCAGCGTGGCCGCCGGATAGATCGGGTGCGCCGAACCGTGATCGTGCAGGATGTCGCGCTCGACCGCCGCCTCGTCGCCGGTCTTGGCCAGCCTCAGGAAGCCGATGCCGCGCAGGCCGGCGAAATTGTCGTCGATGTCGAGCGCGGTGAAGAAGGCGTTGAACTCGCCACGCGTGATATCGCCGTTGCGGGCATCGAACAGCGCCTGGGTCGAGCGCAGCAGCGACAGATGCAGGTCGATGCGGCTCTCGATGCGGTTGAGCGCATCGTCGGCCGTTCCCTCGAACTTGATGCGCGCTGCCTCCTGGGTCGCGAAATAGGCGAACCCCGCCATTGTCAGGCTAATCAGCGCGACGGCGATGAAAGCGACGATCGGAAAGAGCTTTTTCAACGCAAAGTGCGGCCCCTGGGAGGTTGACCACCTTTATGGGCAAGTCTCCGCGCCAACACAATGGCAAGGCCAAACCATCACGGCGCCTGGCACATCAACCATTCGTAAATTAGCCGGCTAACCTACTCTGCTCACGCGGCAATTTTCAGCGCTCCGGGACCTGGAATGGCGCCCGGCGGGCACCTGCCCAGAATGATCATGCCGAGCACCTCGTCCTGGGTGACGTCGCCGGTGCGCGCCGTGCCGACGACTTGGCCGTTCTTCATCACGCAGACGCGGTCGGCAAGCTCGAACACGTCATGGATGTCGTGGCTGATCAGGAAGATGCCGATGCCGTCGGCCTTGAGCTGCCGCACCAGTTCGCCGACCTGAGCCGTTTCCTGCGGCCCCAGCGCCGCCGTCGGCTCGTCCATGATCAGGATGCGGGCGTTGAACAGGATCGCGCGAGCGATCGCCACCGACTGCCTTTGCCCGCCGGACAGCTTGTTCACCGGTTCCTTGAAGCGCTGGAAGCGCGGATTGAGCCGCCCCATCACCTTGCGCGCCTCGGCCTCCATGGCGACGTCGTCGAGCGTCCCCCAGGCGGTCATCAGTTCGCGGCCGAGGAAAAGATTTGCGGCGGCGTCGACATTGTCGGCAAGCGCCAGCGTCTGGTAGATCGTCTCGATGCCGTATCTCTTGGCGTCGCGAGGGTTGGAGATCGACGCCTCCTCGCCGTTGACGAAGATCTGCCCGGCATCGCGTTTGTAGGCGCCGGACACGATCTTGATCAGCGTCGACTTGCCGGCGCCGTTGTGGCCAAGCAGCGCCACCACTTCGCCGGGGAAGAGATCGATCGACGCGTCATCGACGGCGCGGATGCCGCCGAAGGCGATCGAGATGTTGCGCATGTCGACCAGCGGAACATTGGCGGGAGCGTTCTTGTCTGCCATGATCTCCTCCTCTCTCAGACACGTTTGCGATAGATGGTGTCGAGCCAGACCGCGATCACCAGCACGGCGCCGACGACGATGCTTTGCAGCGGCGAGTCGACGCCGAGCAGCACCATGCCGGATTGCAGCGACTGCATCAGAAGCGCGCCAAGCATGGCGCCGAGCACGGTGCCCGAACCGCCGGCAAGCGAGGTTCCGCCGATCACCGCCGCGGCTATAACCAGGAGCTCGTCAAGCGTGCCGAGCGCGTTGGTCGATGAATTCTGCCTCGCCGACGAAATGGCCGCGGCGATCGTCGCCAGCACGCCCATGATCATGAACACCTTCATGGTGATCCAGCGCGTGTTGATGCCGGCAAGGTTCGCCGCCTCCGGATTGCCGCCGATGGCGAAGACATAGCGGCCGAAGCGGGTGCGCTTGGTGATGAAGGTCATGATGAGGCCGACCGCGACAGCCATCAGCACCGGAATGGCGATGCCGTGGGCAATGAATAGCCCTCCCTCGGGAACGGTGATGTTGTTGGCCGCCGCGTACCGGTTCACGATGCCGACCGGCCAGGGATAGGAATTGGCCAGCCACACGGCGCCGAGGATCACGGCGCAGCTGATGGCGCCGAGCAGCGTCTCGGCCCAGATCGGGCGCAGCGGGAAACGGAAGCGCTTGCGCTGCACCCGGCCGTGGAACAGCGCAAACACCACGGCAAGGCAGGCGACAATACCGACGACCCAGCTCCATGTGGCGCCGATCGAGCCGGCTGGTCCGCCGCCCATGAGCTGGAAGGTGGCGTCGAGCGGCGCCACAGTCTGGCCGCTGGTGACCCACCAGGCGGCGCCCCGCCATACCAACAGCCCGCCAAGCGTCACGATGAAGGCCGGCACATCGAGATAGGCGATGACGAAGCCTTGAAAGGCGCCGATCAGCAGGCCGAGCGCCAGGCCGATCGCCAGCGCCAGCACCCAGATCCAGGGATTGCCGAGCTCGAGCCCGACCATGCGCACCAGGAAATGCACCTGGGCAAAGCCCATGACCATGCCGATCAGCCCCTCGGCTGAGCCGACGGAGAGGTCGATGTTGCGCATGACGATGACCAGCACCATTCCGGAGGCCATGATGGCCACGGCCGAGGTCTGTACCGACAGGTTCCACAGGTTGCGCGGCGTCAGGAACGTGCGGCTGTCGAAATCGAGCGGATTGACGCCAAGCCGCAGGCTCGAGATGACGTGCAGGCCGATCCAGATGATCAGCAGCGCGCCGACCATGCCGAGCATGCGCGTATCGAGTTCGGTCGCCTTGAGGAAGCGCCCGACGGCGCTGAGTTCGGATGCGCGCGCGCGATCCGCGGCCGGGTTGGCCGGCGTTTCAGAGGTCGTATCGGTCATGATCTCCTCCCACCGGCCTACCGTCTGGCGCGGATGCCGGACCACGATGCTAGAGCAATTCCAGGGAAAGTGGGTAGTCCGCCCGGAATTGCGTGGAAACGGATGGCTGGAGCGGTTCGACGATCCTGCCGGACGACGAGCTGTTCCAACCGCTTTCCCGGATCATTTGAATCGGGACGCTTCTTGCGAAACGCCGCGGCTTTGGGCCGCGGCGCCAGGATTTGAACAGACGTCGGTCGGCTTAGTTGCAGACCGCGACGCTGCCGGCAGTAACGCCCGCGCAGACTTCGTCCTTCTTGATCCAGCCGGCGTCGATGACGACGTTGAGATTGTCCTTGGTGATCGCGACGGGGGTTAGGAACAGCGACTTGACGGTGTTGCCGCCCGGCGTCGTGAAGTCCTTGGCGCCGGCGATGTCGCCCATCTTCTTGCCGTCGGCGAGCTGCGAGGCGATCTCGGCGGCGTTCTTGCCGAGCTCGCGCGCGTCCTTCCACACCGACACGGTTTGCGTGCCGAGCGCGATTCGGTTGAGCGCGGCATGGTCGCCGTCCTGGCCGGAGACCGGAACGGTGCCGGCCAGTCCCTGCGCCGTCAGCGCCGCGACGACACCGCCGGCGGTGCCGTCATTGGCGGCCACGACCGCATCGACCTTGTTGTCGTTGGCGGTCAGGAACTGCTCCATGTTCTTCTGCGCGTTGGCAGGCAGCCAGCCGTCCGTGTAGGCCTCGCCGACATTCTTGACCTTGCCGCTGTCGATGGCTTCCTTCAGCACTTCCATCGAGCCGGAGAACAGGAAATCGGCGTTCGGATCGGAACCCGACCCCTTGATGAAGACGTAGTTGCCTTCCGGCTTGGCCTTGAACACTTCGCGGGCCTGCATGCGGCCGACTTCCTTGTTGTCGAAGGTCAGGTAGAAGACATCCTTGTTCTCGATCAGCCGGTCATAGCCGACAACCGGGATACCCTCGTCGAGCGCCTTCTGCACCGCCGGGCCGATCGCCGAGGCGTCCTGCGCCAGGATGATCAGCGCGTTGGCGCCCTGCGAGATCAGGCTTTCGACGTCGGTCAGCTGCTTGCCCGGATTGGACTGCGCGTCGGCGGAGATGTACTTGTCGCCGGCGGCCTCGATGGCCTTCTTCATCGCCGCCTCGTCGGTCTTCCAGCGCTCTTCCTGGAAGTTCGACCACGAAACGCCGATCACCTTGTCCTTCGCCTCTGCGACCGACGCCAGTGTCAGCGACATGGCGACACCCGCCAACATGGCGGCTGCAAATTTTTTCATGATTTCCTCCCTGCGCCCGTGGGCGCGACCCAGACTGGCCCAAAGGCCCGCACACAGAGGCTTTTTTTCGAGCCTCGAAAAAATACTGGTCCAACACCGAAGCGCTGTCAACTGCGATTCTGATGGTTTTTGAGGTGCTCCGAACTTTTTTTCGAGGCCCGCAATAAATAATGACAGTCCCGGCCGCTTCTGCCACTATCCCAAAACAGTTCCAAGGAAGCACAGCCGCTTCCGTGGAATTGGATGAAGCAAATCCAGGGCGGTTCGACGGCTTTATCCGGAAATGAACCGATCTGGCGCGTCGCCGACGGCCCATGCATTATCAAGAGGCCGCGCTGACCGGGAGGAAAAAATGTCGGTCGGAATCCGCCACGACGACCTGCGTCGGCGCAACCGCGCAATGGTGCTCTCGGCAGTGCGCCGGGCCGGCCAGCCGTCGCGCACCGAAATCGCCGCGACCACCGGGCTCAGCCACTCGACCATTTCGGCGATCTCCTCGGACCTGATCCATGAAGGCATCCTGGCCGAGAGTAAGCCCAGCGAGACCGCGTCGCTGAAGCGCGGCCGGCCGCAGGTCGGCCTCGCCCTCAGCCCCGAGGCAGCCGCGGTGGTGACGGTGGTGCTGTCGCTGAATTTCCTCTCCGTCGCCGTCATCGACTATGCCGGCCAGGTCGTCGCCGAGGAGCAGCGGCGCCTCGATACGCTGACCATGCCGCGCGACGAGCTGATCGGCGAGTGCACTGCGATCGTGCGGCGCCGGCTGGAGGATCCGGATCTCGATGTCGGCAGCGTCGCCCGCATCGCCATGGGCATTCAGGGCATCACCGATTCGCATGCCCGCGCCATGCTGTGGTCGCCGATCACGCCGCTGACCGACATTCCCTTCGCCGACATCCTGGAAAAGGAATTCGGCATTCCGGCCACCATGGAGAACGACTGCAACATGATGGCGGTGGCCCTGCAATGGCGCGACCCCGACCGCTATCGCGACAATTTCATCGCCATCCTGCTCTCGCACGGCATCGGCATGGGCCTGGTGCTGAAGGGCGAGCTGTTCACCGGCACGCATTCCTCCGGCGGCGAGTTCGGCCACATGATCCACCGCCCGGGCGGCGCGCTTTGCCGGTGCGGACGCCGCGGCTGCGTCGAGGCCTATGCCGGCAACTACGCCATCTGGCGCAGCGCCATGGGGATGAGCGAGGATGCCGAACCGGTCGATGTCGGCGACGCGGAGATGCGCTCGCTTGCCGCCAAGGCGCGCGAGAAAGACGGTCCGGAGCGCGAGGCCTATCGCCGGGCGGGCGAGGCGCTGGGCTTCGGCCTCGGCAGCCTGTTCGCGCTGATCGACCCGGCGCCGGTCGCCATGGTGGGTGTCAGCGCCGCCGCTTTCGACCTGATCGAGCCGGCGCTGCGCGAGGCCATCGCCCAGACCGCCGGCGGCCAGCACTCCAAATCGATCTCCTTCGACACCGAACCGAACGAATTGCCGCTGATCCGCGAAGGCTGCGCCATGCGCGCGCTGACTTTCGTCGACCAGGAGATTTTCGCGCCGGGCGTTCAGGCAAGAACAGGCAAGCAGTTCGCATAAGCCGCAAGCTCAAGCGCCGAGATATGTTGAGATTCATGTCAGGCCGAGTCGAGAATGGTGGACTCCGAGAACCGGAACGGAGCGTGCTTTAGCGCAGGAAGCCGCCATTCGCAGGCCGGCCTCGCCTGAATATCAGCATATCCCTAGTCTTCCCTGATCGCGTAACCCGCCCCTCGGATGGTGCGGATGACATCGGGCATGCGGCCGTTGTTGACCGCCTTGCGCAGGCGTCCGACATGCACGTCCACCGTGCGTTCGTCGATATAGATCGTCTCGCCCCAGACATTGTCGAGCAGCTGGCTGCGCGAAAACACCCGGCCGGGATGCCGCATCATGAATTCGAGCAGCCGGAACTCGGTCGGGCCGAGCCTGATCTCGCTCTTCTTGCGGTAGACGCGGTGCGATTCGCGGTCGAGCACGATGTCGCCGACCTTGAGCACGCTGGACAGCACTTCCGGCTTGGCGCGGCGCAGCAGCGCCTTGACCCTGGCCATGAATTCCGGTGTCGAGAACGGCTTGACCAGGTAGTCGTCGGCGCCTGTCGAGAGGCCGCGCACACGATCGCTTTCCTCACCGCGCGCGGTCAGCATGATGATCGGCAGCCGTTCGGTCTCGGGCCGCATCCTGAGCCGCCGGCAAAACTCGATGCCGGACACCGCCGGCACCATCCAGTCGAGCACCAGAAGGTCGGGCACGTTCTCCTGCAGGCGGATCTCGGCCTCGTCGCCGCGGGTCACCACCTCGACCTGATAGCCTTCGGATTCGAGGTTGTAACGGAGCAGCACCCCCAGCGGCTCCTCGTCCTCCACCACCATGATGCGTGGCGCGATCATATAGCAGCTACCTTCGCTGTCAGGCCGCCGGCGCCGACATCGCCGTCTCGTCCTGCTTGGGACGGTTCGCGGGCAATTGCGTTCCGGTCAGCACATAATAGGCGTTCTCGGCGATATTGGTCACATGGTCGCCGATGCGCTCCAGATTCTTGGCGCAGAACAGAAGATGCGTGCAGGCTGTGATGTTGCGCGGATCCTCCATCATGTAGGTCAGGAGCTCACGGAAGACCGAGGTGTATTTGACGTCGATGCGTTCGTCGTCGTTCCTGAGCTTGGCAAGCGCCGTTGCATCGCCCGCCGTGTACTCCTCGATCACGCCATGGACCTGGATCAGCACCAGCTGCGCCATGGAATCGATGGAGTGCGAAAGATCGCGCGGCGCGGCGCTGACGCCGACCGAGCCGACGCGCTTGGCGATGTTCTTGGCGAGGTCGCCGATGCGCTCGAGGTCGCCGGCCATGCGGATGGCGCCGACCACGCTGCGCAAGTCGTCGGCCATCGGCTGGCGCTTGGCGATCAGCGTGATGGCGCGGTCGTCGAGCTCGCGCTGGCGCGCGTCCATGATGGCGTCGTCGGAGACCACGCGCTGCGCCATCGCGTTGTCGGAGTTGAGCAGCGCCTTGGTCGACGCGCCGACCATCGAGCCGGCAAGGTCGCCCATGTCACGGATGAGCTGGCTGATCTGCCTCAGATCCTCGTCGAAGGAAGCGACCGTATGGGCCATGATGATGTCCTCGTATGAACTCAGCCGAAGCGGCCGGTGATGTAGTCCTGCGTGCGCTTCTCGCGGGGCGAGGTGAAGATCTTCTCCGTCCGGTCGAACTCGACCAGCTCGCCGAGATACATGAACGCCGTCTGCCGCGACACGCGCGCCGCCTGCTGCATGTTGTGGGTGACGATCACGATCGTGTAGTCAGCCTGCAATTCGTCGATCAGTTCCTCGATCTTGGCGGTCGACAGCGGATCGAGCGCCGAGGCCGGCTCGTCGAGCAGGATGACTTCCGGCTTCACCGCCACGGTGCGGGCGATGCAGAGCCGCTGCTGCTGGCCGCCGGAAAGGCTCTGGCCGCTGGCGTTGAGCTTGTCCTTGACCTCGTTCCACAGCGCCGCGCGCTTCAGCGCCGACTCGACGCGACTGTCCATCTCGGCCTTGCTGATCTTCTCATAGAGCCTGACGCCGAAGGCGATGTTCTCGTAGATCGACATCGGGAACGGCGTCGGCTTCTGGAACACCATGCCGATCTTGGTCCTGAGCAGGTTGAGGTCCTGCGAGCGGTCGAGGATGTTCTTACCGTCGAGCAGCACCTGGCCCTCGGCGCTCTGCTTCGGATAGAGCTCGTAGATGCGGTTCAGCACGCGCAGCAGCGTCGACTTTCCGCAGCCGGACGGTCCGATGAAGGCGGTGACGCTGCGTTCGGGCAGCGACAGGTTGATGTCCTTCAGCGCCTTGGACTGGCCATAGTAGAAGTTGAGGTTCTTGACCTCGATCTTGGCCTTCTCGACGACCGTCTCAGCTACGTTAAGGTCGGTGGACAACATCGGTTTCATCTGTCCTCTCTGCGTCCGGTAAGGCTGCGGGCGAAGATGCTCAGCCCGAGAACCGTCAGGGTGATTATGAGTGCGCCCGTCCAGGCCAGCTGCTGCCATTCCTCGTAGGGGCTCAGCGCGAACTGGAAGATGGTCACCGGCAGGCTGGCCATCGGCGCGTTGAGATTGCTCGACCAAAACTGGTTGTTGAGCGCAGTGAAGAGCAGCGGCGCCGTCTCGCCCGAAATGCGGGCGATGGCCAGCAATATGCCGGTGACGATGCCTGAAAGTGCTGCGCGGTAGGCGACCGAGCGGATCACCACCCAGCGCGGCGCGCCGATGGCGGTGCCGGCCTCGCGCAGCGCGTTGGGCACCAGGTTGAGCATGTCCTCGGTGGTGCGCACCACGACGGGGATCACCAGGATGGACAGCGCAACCGCGCCGGCGATAGCCGAGAAGTGGCCCATCGGCCGCACCATCAGCTCATAGACGAACAGGCCGACGATGATCGACGGCGCCGACAAAAGGATGTCGTTGATGAAACGCACCACCGTGGTGAGGCGCGAGAAGCGCCCGTATTCGGCCATGTAGGTTCCGGCGAGCACGCCGATCGGCGTGCCGACGATGATGCCGATGATGGTCATCACGATGCTGCCATAGATGGCGTTGAGCAGGCCGCCGGCGTCGCCGGGCGGAGGCGTCATTTCCGCGAACACCGAAAGCGAGACGCCGGAAAGCCCCTTGTAGAGCAGGGCGCCGAGGATCAGGGCCAGCCAGGCGAGGCCGATGCCCGCCGCGACGACGCACAGCGCCATCATCACGGCGTTCTTGCGCTTGCGGCGTTGATGGAGCGATGCGGCAGTCGACATCGGTCAGGCTCCGGTGCGGCTATCGATGCGCAGCAGCATGTAGCGTGCGAGCGCGAGGATGATGAAGGTGATGATGAACAGGATCAGCCCGAGCGCCACCAGCGAGGAGGTGTAGAGCTCGCCGTCGGCTTCGGTGAACTCGTTGGCGATCGTCGCCGAGATCGTCGTGCCCGGCGCAAACAGCGAAGTGCTGATGCGGTGCGCGTTGCCGATGACGAAAGTGACGGCCATCGTCTCGCCGAGCGCGCGGCCGAGGCCGAGCATGACGCCGCCCATGATGCCGACGCGGGTATAGGGGATGGTCACGCGCCGGGTCACCTCCCAGGTCGTGCAGCCGATGCCGTAGGCCGATTCCTTAAGCACCGCCGGCACTGTGTCGAACACGTCCTTGGTGATCGAGGTGATGAAGGGCAGCACCATGATGGCAAGGATGAGCGACGAGGTCAGCAGGCCGATGCCGTAGGGCGGACCGGCAAACAGGCTGGAGAGGCCTGGTATGCCGTGAAAGAGACTGATGATGAAGGGCTGCACCGTCGTCTGCAGGAACGGCGCGAAGACGAACAGGCCCCAGATGCCGTAGATGATCGAGGGAATGCCGGCGAGCAGCTCGACCGCGATGCCGATCGGGCGCCGGAGCGGGCGCGGGCAGAGCTCGGTCAGGAAGACGGCGATGCCGATACCGATCGGCACGGCAATGAGAATGGCGATGGCCGAGGTGACGATGGTGCCGTAGATGGGCGCCAGGGCGCCGAAATTCTCGGTGACCGGGTTCCAGGACTCGGTCGTCAGGAAGGAGAAGCCGAACTTCGACAGCGCCTCCCACGAGCCGGCGATCAGCGAGATCGCGACCCCGCCGAGCAGGACCAGCACGAGAATGGCGGAAAGGCGCGTCGCCGTGCGGAAGATCGTGTCGGTCAGCGCGAAGCGGCGCACCGTCGCTTCTCTGGTCCGCATGGCGGACGATGTCACGGCTTCGGAAACGGCAGTCATCTAGCCCCTCGCATTTCGAAAGAGACAGGAGGGCGCCAGAGGCGCCCTCCTTATTCGGCAGGATTACATGCCGGAGTAGAGCGGCTTGCCGTTCGCGTCGACGACGTCCTTGCCCCACATTTCCTCGACGCTCTTCACCACCGCGTCGGGCATCGGAACATAGTCCAGCTCGGCGGCCATGTCGTCGCCCTTGGCGTAGGACCAGGCGAAGAACTTGAGCGCTTCGGTCGTGGCCGCGGCATCGTCGGGCTTCTTGTAGACGAGGATCCAGGTGGCGGAGGTCATCGGCCAGGATTCGGCGCCGGCCTGGTTGGCCAGGATCACGCCGTAACCCGGCTGCGAGCTCCAGTCGGCACTGGCCGCGGCGGCCGAGAACGCCGCAGCGGTCGGCTCGACCTTCTTGCCGTCCTTGTTGACTAGGTCGGTGTAGGTCAGCTTGTTCTGCTTGGCATAGGCATATTCGACATAGCCGATCGCGCCGCCGGTCTGCGAAACGTTGTTGGCAACGCCCTCATTGCCCTTGGCGCCGATACCGACGGGCCATTCCACAGCCTTGTCGACACCAACCTTGCTTTTCCAGTCCGCGCTGACGTCGCCGAGATAGTAGGTGAAGTTGAACGTGGTGCCCGAACCGTCTGAACGGTGAACCACGGCGATCGCCTGCGAAGGCAGCTTGACGTCGGGGTTGAGCTTCTTGATCGCCTCGTCATCCCAGCTCGTGATCTTGCCGAGGAAGATGTCGGCCAGCGTCGGGCCGTCGAGCACCAGTTCGCCGGGCTTGACGCCTTCGAGATTGACGACCGGAACGATGCCGCCCATCACCATCGGGAACTGCGCGAGGCCGGTGCCGTCAAGTTCTTCGCCCTTCAGCGGCGCGTCGGAAGCGCCGAAGGTGACGGTCTTGGCCTTGATCTGCTTGATGCCGCCGCCGGAACCGATCGACTGGTAGTTGAGACCGACACCGGTCTCCTTTTTGTAGGCGTCGGCCCATTTTGCGTAGATCGGATAGGGGAAGGTGGCGCCGGCGCCCGAGATGTCGGCCGCCATGGCGGCGGAGAGGGAAAGCGTGGATGCCGCAGCCATTGCAATCGCAACGGCCGCCGAGCGGATGAAATGTCTCATGTGGCCTGCTCCTGTTCGGAATATGGTCTCTTGGCACCCGTTTCTGCCGGCGCCCGTGAGCGCAATAGCTCCCGATTATTACAGTCGCATGACAGTTTCGTGTCAGCCCGGTAACGCCCGATCGGGGATGCCTGGAGGGGCCTGCGGCCGCCCTTTGCGGGTGAGCCGAAGTTTGCCGCGGGAATCAGTGGCTTGTCTGACTTTTGAATCAAAAATTATCCCGGCGGCCGGATCTCGGCCGCCGGGAAATAAAATCCGGACGAGAGCGCGTTTGCCCGAATGCCAGAGCGGATCATGGCATAGCCATCGCCGAAAACAGGTCCGTTGGGGTAGAGTCGACGCTGTTCCTTGCCGGCGGTCGCTGCTCCCGCCCGTAACCGAAAGGCGGAATCGACAAGAAGCATTGTCCTGACTTGGCCCCCGCTTTGGTATGGTGCGATCACACCATACGTCCGCGTCAGTTCTTCGGACCCTGCCTGTGGACGATGCCGTGACGGCCGCCCGAAAAAGCCTGTTAGCCGGCGCCGCGCCGGACCTCCGCGTCCGGGCCGAGCCATCTTTCGAGCTTTTCCAGCAGCGCCTTCGGGCTAATCGGTTTCGGCAGGTAATCGTCCATGCCGGCTTCCAGGCAGCGTTCGCGGTCCCCTTTCAGCGCGTGCGCGGTGACGCCGACGATCGGCACATGCGTGCCCATCTCCGCTTCGAGCTGGCGGATGGCCGCGGTCGCCTCCAGGCCGTTCATCTCGGGCATCGACACATCCATCAGGATCATGCGCGGGTTGAGCTTGCCGAAGGCATCGAGCGCCTTGCGGCCGTTGCCGACGATTTCGAACTGATAGCCGGTCTCGCCCAGGATCTGCGTGAACACCAGCTGGTTCACCTCGTTGTCCTCGGCGACCAGGATGTCGCGGCCGCTCTCCGCGCCGGCCGGGCGCGAACGGGCGCGCGCCGGCGGCGGTTGCAGCAGATTGCGATCCAACGCCGTCGCCTGCGCCACGGGCGCACGCGGCGCGCCGGACCCTGTCGCGGCGCTGCCGGCCAAGGGCGGATGAACGGCCGCCGTGCTGTGGCGGTGGCGCTGGATGGTGGCGACCAGCGTCTCCAAAAGGATGGAGGAGCGCGCCGGCTTGATCAGTTGCGCATCGATGCCGAGATCGCGGTAGGCGGCGCTGGCGAGCGACTGGTCCACCGAGGTCAGCATGATGATCGGCGTGTGCGCGAGGCCGGCGGTGTTGCGCACGATGCGCGCCATCTCGGCGCCGGTCATGCCCGGCATCTGGTAGTCGAGCACGACGCAGTCGACAGGCACGCCATAAGCGGCGGCGGCGATCAGCACCTTCAGCCCCTCGGCGCCGCTTTCCGCCGCGCAGGAATCGAAGGTCCACGACGCCATCTGCTCGCCGAGGATCGACCGGTTGACGGCGTTGTCGTCGACGATCAGCACACGCGCGCCGGTGACGTCGACCGGCATGATCCGCTGGCCGCCCTGCTCCGCCCGCGGCAGCGTGACGGTGAACCAGAAGGTCGAGCCCTTGCCCTCGGCGCTGTCGACGCCGATCTCGCCGCCCATCATCTCGACCAGCCGCGAGGTGATGGCAAGGCCAAGCCCGGTGCCCTCGTGCCGTCTTGTCGAGGAGGTGTCGACCTGGCTGAACTTCTCGAACACCAGCTTCAGCTTGTCCTCGGGAATGCCGATGCCAGTATCGGTGATCGAAATGGTGAGCCTGGTGCCTGCAGGAACCCGCTCGCCCGTGACGTCGACCAGCACGTGGCCCTTGTCGGTGAATTTCACCGCGTTGCCGAGCAGGTTGGTGACGATCTGCCTGAGGCGGCCGACATCGCCGACGAACTGCCCGTCGAGCCCAGGCTGGACACGGACGATAAGCTCGAGGTCCTTCTCCTTGGCGCGCGTCGAGACCAGCGTTGCCACGTCCTCGATCGCCTCGGCCAGGTTGAAGCGCGCCGGGTCGAGCACGAGCTGGCCGGCGTCGATCTTGGAGAAGTCGAGGATATCGTTGATGATGGTGAGCAGCGCGTTGCCCGATTTGACGATGATGTCGGTGAACGTCTTCTGCTTCGCGTCGAGGTCTGACTTGGCGAGCAGCTCGGCCATGCCGAGCACGCCATTCATCGGTGTGCGGATTTCGTGGCTCATATTGGCGAGGAACTCCGACTTGGCGCGGTCGGCCAGCACGGCGCGCTGGCGCGCCTCGCTGAGCTCGGCCTCGCGCTGCTTCAGTTCCGTTATGTCCGTGGTCGACCCGATCAGGTAGAGCGAGCCGTCGGACGCGATCATCGCGCCCTTGCGCGCGAACTGGTGACGCACGCTGCCGTCGGGCAACGTCACCTTCTCCTCGATCTCCTGCGTCTCGCCGGTGCGCAGCACCGCGAGGTCGCCGGCCACGAACGCTTCGCCGTCCGCGCCGAAGATTTCGACATCGGTCTTGCCGATCGCCTCTTCCTTGCTGAAGCCGGTGAGATCGGTCCAGCCCCTGTTGACATAGAATTGCCTCAGATCCGAGCGCTTGGCGTAGATCGACACCGGTACGTTGTCGATCAGGCTGCGGAATACCTCATTCTCGCTCATGCTTTCCTTGAGCGCCCGCTCGCGCGCCTTGACATCGGTGATGTCGGTGCTGGAGCCGACCAGATGCACCGACCCGTCGAGGGCCACCAACCGGCTCTTGCGCGTCATCAGCTGCCGCACCGTGCCGTCGCGGTGGGTGACGGGCTCCTCCACCTCGCGCCCCTTGCCGGTCGCGACGACGTCAGTGTCGTCCTGGCTGTAGCTTTCGGCGTCTTGAGCGCCGAACAGCTCGCGGTCGGTCTTGCCGATGACGTCTTCCTTGGGGATGCCGGTCAGCGCGCACCAGGCCTTGTTGACGAATTCGATGCTGAGGTTTTCGGCCTTGATGAAGGCCGCCACCGGCAGTTCGTCCATGACGTGCCGGTAGAGGTCGATCTGGCGCATCGAGTCGCGCAGCGCCTTCTCGCGGTTCTTGAGGTCGGAAATGTCGACGCGCACGCCGATGAACGTGCCGTCGTCGGTCCTCATGTCGTAGACCTGGTACCAGCGACCGTCGGGATTGAGCCGCTCGTACGACGAATTGGGCAGGTGGTAACGCTCGAGCATGGCGTCGAGCCAGCGTTCCTTGTCGACGCTGTGGAGGTTGTCGATCTCGACGTCGCCGCTCGACCGGAAATAGCCGACGGAATGGCCGAGAGCCAGCGCCTCGCGGAAGCTGCAGCCGGGCTGCCAGGCCGGCTTCAGCGCCGGTAGCGTATCCTGCAGATTGCGGTTGGCGAAGACGAATTTATCGTCCCGATCATAGATGATGACGCCCGCCGGCAGCGATTCAAGCACCGTTGCGAGGTTCTTGCGTGCATCGTCGGCTTCGCTCTCGCGATGCTTCATGTCGGTGATGTCGACATAGGAAATGAGCCGCTTGCCGCCGGCAAGAGGCGCCAGTGAGGCGATCAGCGTGCGGCCGTCAATGCGCGGCAACTGCCTGGACCCGGCGAGGCCGGCGCGGATTTCCGCCTCGCGCTCGGCGATGTGGCGCTGCCAGGCCGCCTCGTCGGCGCCATAGGGGTCGGCTTCGCGGCTCGCCTCCATAAGTTCGCGGAAGCCGCAGCCGACCGCGGCACGACGCAGATCGATCTGCCAGAAGTCGTAGAAGGCGCGGTTGATGACCTCCGTCTTGAGATCGGCATCGAGGACGACGACGCCGATCGGCATCGAATCGACCATCAGGCGAAGATTGGTGAAAGTCTCGGCTGTCTTGGCGTTGGCTCTCTCGATCTCGGCGTCGCGACGCTTGACGTCGGTGACATCATAGTAAGTCAGGAGGCGCTTGCCGTCGGACAACGCCGTCACCGAGAACATCATCGTCCGGCCGTCGGCATGGACGAGCTCGCGCGGCGCGACGGAACCGGCGCGAATCTCCGCGATCCGGGTGGCGAGGTAGCGCTGCCACTCCTGTTCGCCGATCTCGCCATAGATGCCGTTGCGGCGGTTGAGGTCCATCAGCCGGCTGAACGGGGCACCGACCGCCACGGCCCCATCCGGAATCCTGGAGAGATCGCGATAGGCCTTGTTGATGATCAACGTGTCGAGCCGGGCGTCCAAAAGCACGACGCCCATTTGCATGGCGTCCATCGTGCGATCGAGATCGGCAAGGTGCTTTTCGCTGCCGAACGGATCGCCGCCACGCGCAGCCGCTGCTTCGAGGGGGTCGCGCATGCCGCCTGTCCCGCCCGTCTCGTCCAAGTCCGCCATGCTGTTGCCACCCCAGCCGAACCCCTTCGCGGTTCGTCGGCGGACTGTGCCTCAGAAGCATTAACGATCCGCTAACCTTAACGAATTGGAACCGCGCCCACGCAATTCCATTTTAGTCAGACCCTGGTCCGATGCCGGCTACGGTAATCCGCCCGTTGGCTGCCCCGCCGCCGCCACGATATAAGACTGTTCGGGGGTACCTGCTGATGCTTGGTCGAATGCTGGCTTTTGTTCTCTGCCCGGCGCTGCTTGCGGCAAGCGGCTGCGCGCGCAGCGACGACGGCACGGTGATCGTTCCAAGCCGGATGGACGTCAGGCGCATCTGGGACAAGGCTCCGCCGGGAACAACCGCCTCGAGGCCGGTTGCGTCGGACGTATTCCCTCAGCCGCCGAGCCCAACGGCGAGTCCCTCCGACCGGCGGCATTTCAGGCCCGCTTCGACGAAGCCCTCCTTTCAGCCGGATTCACCCGATACGTCTTCCCAGCAGGGGAAGGCGCTCGCATGCAGGAATGTCAGCGAACCCGGCAAGCGCTATCGCGTCGTCTGCGACTAGAGCGTTTCAGCGATTCATAGAATCGCCGAACCGCTCTAAGCATTTGTTCTTACGCAATTCCGGACGGAAATCCGTTACACACTTTTTCTGGAATTGCTCCAATGCATATCGCCCAAAAGCGGCGGACGACATGCATGAAACAAAGACTTAGGTTCTATGTCGGCCGACACCGAGCCGGGCAGCGATCAGGCGGCCAGGAAGAAGGCCGGACCGACCATCAGGACCTGGCGGGAGCTTGCGGGACTGGCGAGGCGATTGCAGCGCCATATCGTCGGTGGCCGCAGTGGCAGGTCCCCAGGCATTGTTGGCCACGTCCGGCACCTCTCGATCACGGACTGCTGATGAAACCTTTGGCTGGCATCTGACGTTATCCTTGCTGCGCGAGGGAGACCGAGGATGTCCATCCACTTCACCGTATCTGGCCTAACCAGGAACCTGATCCATTCGCTTGGACTGGATCAGGAGCGGGCGCCGCGGCATCTGACGCCGGAGCAGAATCTGCTGCTGGAATGCTATCTGGCCGGACAGATTCCGGAATCGGCCTGGAACGACTATGTCTTCGAGATGCCGGAGTTGGGAAAGCACGTCACCGCCAGGCAGGGCGGGCGCTGAATCCTTGCCGCATATGCACGGATATTTGCCTGGGGTAGGTCTTTCCTGATCCGCAAACTGCGTCCCGCTCACGCGACCCAGAGCATTTGCGGCGAGATCGCCTCGATGCTTGCTATTGCTTCGGCGACGTGAACTGCAGCGTGAAAACGGTGCCGGCAATTCCCTTCGCCAGCGCCGGTGAAAAGCTGAGCGGCAAGCAGTTGCGCAGGGCGGTGGTTGCCGCGTCGACATAGGCCTGACGCGCCTTGTCATCGCCGACGACCTTGATGGCCGTCGGCTTCGGCGGGCCGATCAGCGTGCCGTCGCGCTTGAAGCTGAAGCTCAGGGTGACCGACGCATTTTTGGGATCGGCAGGCGGAGTCCAGCACGCCTGCAGGGCGGCGCCGACCTCGTTCATGGTGTTGAGCGACGCGGCGTTCGCCGGAAGGTGTGCCGCCGCCAGCGCGCCGGCGATCGCCGAAAGTCTTGCCATGCTTCTCATCGCGGGTCCTCGTCGCCTTCGCCCGTTCGCCCGTTCGCCCGTTCGCCCGTTCGCCCGTTCGCCCGACGGCATGGTACGATCAACGCGGGAGATGACAATAGATTTCAACCGCACCGATAAAGGCCAAGCCATGTTGCCGCGATGTCGGCGCAACCGTCGCCACGAAAGCAAAAGGCCGGCATCGAGCCGACCTTTCCTTCGCCTCGGCATCGCGCCAGTACATCCGTGGTCACGGCGAGGACCGGACCACTAGACAAGGCTTTGGTTAACGGACCCTTAACCCCACGGCTTGCCTAAGCCGCGGCCTGGGCCTTCACATGGGCGATGTAGCCGCGCACGTCGCGGGCGGGCTCCGCATAGGCTTTGCCGAGCTTCTTCTCGATCGCCGCCATGTAGTCCTGCGCCCATTTGGGCAGCGCGTAGTCGATGACGGCCAGGAACTCGAGCGTCGCCGCCAGGCGGATGTCGGCGATGGACGGGTTGTTGCCGCCGATGAACGGCTTGCCGTCCCTGAAGAAGCTGTGAAACACCTCGAGCGGTTCGGCGATCGCCGCGGCAGCCGCCTTCTGCGCCTCCGATTTCTTGTCGGGGTGGGCATCGCTGTGGCCGACCTCGCCGGGATATTGCGGAAAGCCGAGCGCCGGATAGGTGGCTCTGGCCACATAGGGATAGAGCGTGCCGATCAGGTAGAACATGGCGCTGTCGACCATTGCCCGCTTGGCCGGCGCCTTCGGATAGAATTTATCCAGCCCGTGCTTGTTGGCGAGATACTGCATGATGGCGCAGCTTTCCCAGAGCACGCCTCTGGGAAGTCCCTTGTCCTCGATCATCGGCGTCAGATGCGCCGGGTTGCGAGCCAGGAATTCCGGCGAGCGCGTGTGACCCCAGGCGTCGGTTTCGGCCGGTTCGAGCCCGGCCGCGCGCGCGAACACTCGGACCGTCATGTTGTTGACGCTGGGCCTCAGCATGCTGAGCTTAATGCTGGGCTTCCTTGCCGGCTTGGCCTTTGCTTTAGGCGCGGTCTTTGCCGTCGCTTTAGGCGCGGCTTTTGCCGCCACTTTAGGCGCGGCTTTCGCCGTCGCCTTCGCGGCCGGCCTTGCCGATGCCTTTGCCGCGGCTTTCGGCGCGGCCTTGGTTGCGGGTTTCTTCGCGGTCTTTGCCATCTGTTCCTCCCCTTATGGCTTGTTCAGTATGGATTTTTCGCCGCCCGGTCCTCGGACAATGTCTCGCGCGACCGTTCGACCAGCGCCTGGATGGCGTCGGCGAGGTGCACTTCGGCTATCGCGTAGTCGCCCCGCGCGACGCGGATCTTGTGCGCCTCCATCAGCACATCGGCATGACTGAAGGAGGCCGGCGGCTCGAAGCGGTAGGAGGCGAGCTCGATCAGCAGGCCGAGCGGATCCTCGAAATAGATCGAATCCATGAAGCCGCGATCCTTGACGCCGCTGTGCTTGATGCCGCGCTCGTCGAGCCGGGCGACCGCCTGCAGGAAAGTCACCCGCGACACCGCAAACGCGATGTGGTGGACGCAGCCCGTGTCGGTCGGCGTGCGCCGCTTGACCGGGCTGCGGCTCTCGTCGGTGAAGACCGTGATCAGCCGCCCGTCGCCTGGGTCGAAATAAAGGTGGCTTTCGCTCGCCTTGTCGAGATTGGGCTGCTCGAAGATGAAGGGCATGCCGAGCACGCCTTCCCAGAAATCGATGGAGGTCCGGCGATCGGCACCGACCAGTGTGATGTGATGGACGCCTTGCGATTGTAGTTTCTGCATCTGGTCCTCCCGGCCATGCCGCGGCTTACCGGCGGACGGGTTTCGGATGCCCAGTCGCGCCTGGATCAGCGCCCGGCATGTGACCGCCGCCCGGCCTCGCTCCCCGCGCTCCGCATTCCCACGCCATGCAGGATTGCGGCCGAAGCTTTTGAACGGATGCTAATTCAATCCGAGGCGTTGCGCCAGAAGCGCTGACGCTTCAAGCGCTCCACGTGCGCCTCGATCTCTCAGGTCAAGATCCAGGCGACCGACCTGCTGGTATCAGGCAGTATATCGCGGGCTCCGGCAGACGGATCCGGCGAAACGACATCCAGAGGCACATCCAGAATGCCTGCGATGGCCTCGAGGGTCTGGGTGGAGGCGGTCTTTGCGCCACGCTCGATCTGCGACAGCATGCTGGGCGTTATCCCTGCCTCGGCCGCGAGCTGCCTTCCGCTCAGGCCGCGCAGGATCCTGACGGCGCGAACCGGGTTCTCGCCATCGGCGATCTTGTCCAGGACGCGCCTGGGCAGGGCCCCGTTGCGGGCCACGTCGGCGTCGTCGGCCAGGTTTGCCATCGCCGTCCGCCTGAGCATGCGGAACTGGGACTCCGGCAACACGACCATGCGCTCCCGGGAGCGTGGATGCTTGATGAATTGCACGTTGAGTTTCATGCCTGTCGAACCGCTGATATCCGAAAGCTGACCGGCAGCCGCCGAAACCGTTTCCACGGTTGCTCAAACCGCGGCGACCCTCCGCGACCAGACTCGTTGCGGCGGAGGGCCGCGCACCGACAGGTTGCCGATATTGATGTTTCCGATCTAGTTCCGCTGGTTGGGGAAAGACAGCTGGCGAAAGTCACTGGCGATGATGACGAAAGTCATATTCGTTTGCGGCCGGTTCGGGCTTACGTCAAAGTGCAAGGACCGCGTCCCGTGGCTGGAAACGAATGATCGATCTCGGCTCAGAATTGCTGCCGGCCGCGCGGGCGGATGTCATAGGGCTTGCGGTCTTGCGCGCCGACAGGACGGTCCAGCAGAAGGTGGGCCATTTGGTCGAATGGCTTCCGGCCGTCGGAGAGGACTGCTGCCTGTGCACGCTCCTGGTCGGGATGGAGGCCGAAATGGCCGCATTGTCCGACGGACGCCGCGACCTGATCGCCCTGTCGGGCGTGCGGGCGGAGCTGCCGGGGCTCGATCGCCCGGTCACGGCGGTCGTCCTGTGGAACAGCGATCAATCGCACTACGTCGTGATCGCGATGCCCGATTTCACGGCGCGCCAGGCCGAGATCATGTTCGAAAGCGAGCGGCGGGCCCGACGCCTGATGGAACAGCAGCTCGAAGCGGCCAACTCCGAAGTGCGCTTTGCTTCGCTTGTCCGAACGCGGCTTCGCCTGGCGCGCGACCTCCACGACACGCTCGTGCATTCGATCATCGCGCTGCTGACGCAGATCCGGCTGACGCGGCATTTTCTGGCGACCGACCCGGCCCGCGTTTCGGACGGGCTCGCCATCGCCGAGGAAGCGGCGGTCAACGGCCTGACGCGGGCCCGCGATGCCATCGCCCGGCTGAGGATGCCCGACGAGCTGGGCTCAGATGTCGAGGGGATGCTTTCAGACTTTGCCCAGCAGACCGGCGCCGAGGTCTCCGTGCATATTGACGATGAAGCCCGCATTGCCTTGCAGGACCACGCCACGACGGTTCAGCGCATCGTCGGCGAGGCGTTGCGCAACGTCGAGGCGCACGCGAAGGCGCGACAGGTCCGGTTCGATGCAAACTTGGAGGGGACCGAAGCCGGCAGGAGCCTTCTCGTCGCTATCCGTGACGACGGGCGCGGTTTTGACAGGACCACTTCCAGGCCGGGCCATTTCGGCCTGATCGGCATGGCTGAATTTGCCGAGCTGGCGGGAGGAGGATGCACGGTGGAAAGCTCGCCGGGGGCGGGCACGCTGGTTCGGATTTCGCTACCCCTGACCGCGCCGGCCATGAAGTCCGGTCATGGAGCAATAGAGGCGTCGAAACGATGACCGATCCGCACCGCCAGGCCGAAAGGATACGCCTGCTGATCGCCGAGGATCAGACCTTGATCCGGGAAGGCCTTGCCACGCTTCTTGCCCAGCAGAACGATGACTTCGAAATTGTCGGCGCCGCCGCCGACGGCGAGCAGGCGATCGAGTTCGCGCGCCGCTACCGGCCTGACGTCATTTTGATGGATCTGCAAATGCCGCGTGTCGACGGCGTCACGGCAACCCAGCGGATCCTGCGTGAGTTTCCGGCCATCAGCATCGTCGTCTTGACCACTTTCGAGACCAACGACCTGATCTTCGAGGCCGTCAGCGCGGGCGCCAGGGCGTATCTGCTGAAGGACGCCAGGATCGAAGAGATCGCAGCGACGATCCGCGCTGTGGCGAAGGGTCAATCCGCGCTCTCACCGGGCGTCGCGGCGCGAATTCTCGAAGAGTTCCGGCGATTGCGTCCGCGGCACGCACCTGTCAGCGCATCGGTTCGGGACGATCTGACCGCGCGCGAGAACGAAATTCTCAAACTGATCATCGAAGGCAAGAGCAACGGCGAAATCGGCGAGCAGCTGCATTTGGCCGAGGGCACGATCAAGAACTATGTGAGCACGATCCTGGAGAAGTGCGGGGCCAGGAACCGGACCGAACTGGCCATAAAGACAATTACTTGAACCGGGATGGCCGGGCATTGCGCGTCATCGCGGGCTGGTCCGGTGTTCGTGCGATGCGATGATCGGACACCCTGGCAACGATCACATGCCCAAAAGAACGCCCGCGGCCTGGAGGTCAAGTGGCCGCGGGCAGTCTGATTGCCTGAGTTTCCGGCTCTTCGCGGCAGGTCGAGGGAAGACGGAAACTGAGGGTGCGTCCCCACAAGACCTCGGCTCTTGCAAGGCTGCTTTCTCGCGAGCCTGGAAGACCTGCGGATCGGCAAACGACGCAGGCTCGATCAGGCGAACGCGCTCTCGCGCCTGAAATGCTTGACCAGCAGATAGTAGAAGACCGCGCGATGTTTGTTGCGATTGGTCCGGCCGTACTGGTCGATGACCTTGGCGATCCCCGCGTCCAGAGCGGCATCGGCCGCCAGCCCCAGCCTCTTGACGAGAAAATTTGTCTTGACCAGTTCCATCTCCTCCTTGTCCGAGGCCGAGACGGTGGATGCATCCTTGTCGTAGATCGCCGGGCCGCAGCCCTTTGTGACCCTTGTCAGAAGATCCATATCCGCCGTAAGGCCGCACTTCACTCTCAGGTCCGCCGCATATTTGCTGATCAGTTCGTCTTGCTTGCTCACGCTCTTGCCTTTCTCGCCGCGGCTGACAGCGACGTTGCCGTCGCTTCACGCCGCCGGTTGCCTTTTCATCGATTGTCTCGCTCCCCCGGGCGTCAGCTGCGGCGAGGCGCAAGCACGCCGTCGGGACTGGCCTGGTCGACGGCGGCCGGAAGATGCTGCGCCAGCACGCCGGCCACCTGGTCCAACGGAATCCCGAACTGCCTGGCCAGCTGCTGAAGTTGCGGATCGCCAAGCGCCGCCTTGATTTCGTCGGGCGCGATTGGAAGGTTCGCGAACTTGGCGCTCAGCCAGGATTCGACGCGGTCGCCGAGGCCCGATTTCTGCAGCATTGCGAGCACGCCCTGGTATCCGCCGACGCTGGCCAGCGCATCGGCCAGGAGGTTCGAGCCGCCGCCTTGCTGCCCCTCCTGCAAAGCGCTTTGCAGGTTGTCCAAGAATCCCATCGAGAACCTCCCGTCGAAAATCACGCTTGCCGTCCGCGCAACGGCCAGCCAGCGCCGATCTAGGACGTTTCGAGAGGTCGCGACATCTGACGAAGGTCAGGACCGGCGATGACGAAAGTCATATTCGCTGGCGACCGGATCGCTCTTACTTGAAAAGGCACAGTTTCCCGCAAGTGCCTTCGAGCCGTGCGGGGCAGCCAGGCCGGCTGATCCGTCTGGAGCGAAGATGCGACTGGCATGAGGCTCGTCATTGCGGTACGTGACGATGGATAGGTTTGGTGCAAATGTCACATTCGATCTGTGGCGGCAGCCTGCGGTCGGCACCAAGTCAATTGTCTGTCGCATGAAATAGGATTTGGTATAACGATCCGACAGTGTCAGTAAGCGTAGGATAACCGGGGAATGACCATGAAGAGCGCCGAGCAAGCTGGAAAAGTTGCGGACGGAGCTGCTTCCGCCAACGGATCGGAAGCGACAGTCCATTCCGAGGCGACCATCGATCAGGTCCGCAACCTCCTGTTCGGAGGCGCGCAGCGATCGATGGAGAACAACCTGGCCGGTTTGCGCGAGGAGATGCAGGCCTCTCTCGAGCAGCTGCAGGCGGATTTCGCCAAGGAGATCGCAGCCCTGCAAACCCGGCTGCAGGAGCTCGAGCGGGATACCGAGCAGAAACGGCTCGCTTCGCACCGGGATATCGGCGCCGCGATTTCGGAGCTTGGCGCATCCATAACCAGGCTGGGATCCGCCGCGGGAAGATAGCATGACATCCGCCGTCGGTCAGAACCGTGAGATCGAGCAGCTCAAGACCTTGCTCTTTCAAACGGAGGCGGCGCGTCTCGAAGCGCTGGGAACCGACGTCGCTCTCCTCCAGCAATATATAGGCAACCCCGACCGCCTCGAAGCGGCGACGGCCGACATACTGGTCGCCGCGCTGGAACGTGCCGAGGTCAGCCGGCCGCGCGAACTGGCGAACGTCATCGCCCCGTCGGTGGTTTCCGCCATCAGGAGCGAGATCAAGAATTCGCGGGATCTCATGGTCGATGCGCTCTACCCGATCACCGGGCGGCTGGTCAGCGCGGCGGTGGCGAACGCCTTCAAGGAACTTGTCGCGCGGCTGGAGCAGCGCCTCAACGCGCTCACATCCATGGAGCTGTGGATCGGGCGCATCAAGTCGCTGGCGACGGGCCGCCCGATCAGCGAATTCGTCCTGGCGAACGCCAGTCCGCCGCGCGTCAACCGGCTGCTGATGATCGAGCGCGGCAACGGGCGCCTCGTCGCCGACTGGAAGCGCGAAGGCATTTCCGACGAGCGGGCTGATCTGCTCAGCGCCATGGTTGCGGCGATCCTGGAATTTTCGGTCCAGGCGCTCGCGGGGGAAGGCAATCTGCAGACGCTCGATTTCGGCGGACGCGAGATCGTGCTCCGCGCCTCGCCCCGGTTCATCCTGGCGGCAGAGTGCATCGGCCCCTTGCGCCCCGCGGACGACGCCAGGATCAATGCGCTTTTCTTCGACACGGTCGAGAGCATGGATGGCGGCTGCGACGCTGCCATGCTGGCGTCGCTGGCCACGGCCATCGAAGCCGATCCCGCCGTTGAAAAGAAGCCGCGCCGGGGCGGCAGGGTCGTCCTGTTCGTGCTCGCAGCTCTCGCCGCCGCCGGGCTGGCTTGGCTGGCAAGCATCTACCTGACCCGCACGATGCTGGAGCAGCGGACAAACGATGCGCTGCAGGAACTTGTCGGCAAAGAGCCGCTGCTCAAATCCTTCCCGCTGCGGCTCGACTTCGACCACGGCAATCGCAGTGTGGCGGTCTCCGGCGTAGAGCCCGGCCAATTGGAGGTGGCCCCGCTGGTCGACGCCCTGGCCAAGGCGGCCGCCCCATACAGGGTGGTCGACCGGATCGGTGTCGTGCCCGGAATGGAACAGTCGGCGGCGCTGCGCGCCGAGGTCGACGCCATGCGGCAATCCCTGGCCGGCATCCAGGCAAGCATTGACGGAACGCGCGAGGCAATCGCCGACTTGCGGCAGTCCATTGCCGGCTTGCAGAAGTCCGCCGGCGAGACTGGCAGGGCGATCGCCGGGCAGCAACAATCTCTCGCCGGCCTGCAGGCGCGCATCGATGAGACGCGCGGGCCGAGTGCGCAAGAGCTGCAATCCCTTGCCGGCATGCAGGCACGCATCGACGAGATCCGCGCCGCGATCGCCGCGGAGGCAAGGTCAAGAAGCCAGCAATACGACGCCCTGCAATCGATAGCCGACAGCCCCGCGGAGCAGCTCAGCCGTTTCATGGCCTCGACGGCAATCTTCTTTGGCGAGGTGGACGCTTTTGCCGACGGCAAGGAAGCGGACCAACAGATCCGCGACCTGGCCGGGCTTCTCTCGGGCAACGATCTAAGGATCCGTGTCGTTGGCCACGCGGATGACACCGGGACCGAAGCCACCAACCGGGTGGTTGGCCGCAAGAGGGCCGACAAGGTGGTGCAAGGATTGACCTCGCTCGGAATCGAGCCGTCACGCTTGTTTGTCGTTTCGCGCTGGTCGTCGGTGCCGATTTCCGACGTGCCGCGCGAAGGCAACCGCCGGGTCACTTTCGAAACCGCGTTTCGAGCCGAGCGCGCCCAGTGATGTTCAGCGCGAAGGTCATGCTGCTCGGCGACATGGGTGTGGGCAAGACGTCGATCATGCACCGCCTCGTGCACGATCGTTTCGACGGTGAATACAAATCCACCCTCGGCGTCGAAGTTCTGAGCTACGACGTTCCCGCCGATCCGGTTCGCGGGGACGAAGCGACGTGCCTCGTGCTCTGGGATACGGACGGCGATTTCGGCATGCGTATATTCGACACCGTTTATGTCACCGGCGCTTCGGCCGCGATTGTCGTCTCGGACGTGACGCGCCCGCAGACAGTGACGCGCATGGTCGAGCTGGCGCGCGGTTTCGAGACGCGATTTCCCGGCAGGCCCTACAGGGCGCTGGTGAACAAGATCGACCTCGCCGAGGCCCCCGGAAGCGCCGAACAGTTCGGCCAGCTCGCGCGGTCGAGCGTGAGGCTCGTCAGCGCCAGGAGCGGCGCCGGGGTCGTGGACGCCTTCGCGGAGCTCGCCGAAACGATCCGCCGCCGGCAACTGTAGCCCGGGTCGGCTCCAGTCACGGAACCCCTCTGCCCGCTCGACCGTTTACGACCATGGCATTGGCAGACGACATCCAGATGGCGGAACGGCATGTTCTACAGGCCGAGCGGCAAATCATCCGCCAGCGTGCGCGCATCGCTGCCCTGAAGCACCATCGGTTGCCGCGAGGCAAGGCGTCCAACTTTCTGCAATTGCTCGAGGATGCCCAATTCCTGCATCTCCGGCACTTGTCGCTGCTGTTGGAGAGAGCGTCTCGTGAAAAGGCGAAACCTGCGTTTGGACTGCCAGCCTTGCCTTCCCGGTTGCCGGGGGACCCGTATCTGCCCAGCGAGGTCCTTGCGCCTGGCGAGCGAAAGCCTTTGGGCCCAGCCTCGCGCCCGGACGGCGACCACGGAGCCATCGGACATTTGGGGCCAGAGCCTGAGGAGAACTTGGTACGCCCAAGGGGAATCGAACCCCTGTTACCGCCGTGAGAGGGCGGTGTCCTGACCGCTAGACGATGGGCGCGCTCAAGAACCGGCTACATAGGATGAAGGCCGCGAAAAAGCAACTGGGGTTTCGGACTGTTCGCAGACTTTGCGAAATGCCCCGGTCAACCCTGCCGTTTCGGCTCGATCAGGTCCCAGAGATTGCCGTAGAGATCGGCAAACACCGCCACTGTCCCATAGGCCTCAAAGCGCGGCGCCTCGCGGAACTCGACGCCCCGGCCAAGCATCGCCTGATGGTCGCGGGCGAAGTCGTCCGTCTCCAGGAAGAGAAACACCCGGCCGCCGGTCTGGTCCCCGATGCGGCTTGCCTGCGTCTCGCCTGACGCCTCTGCCAGGAGCAGCCGCGCGCCCTGCCCGTTCGCCGGCATGACCGTCACCCAGCGCTTGCCGCCGCCGAGGTCGACATCGTCGGTCAGCACGAAGCCCAGCCTCTCGACATACCAAGCGATCGCCTCGTCATAGTCCCTGACGACCAGCGCCACCGTCGCAATGCTGCGGTTTTCCGCAAAACCGATCATTTGTTGCGGATCGCGAGCTGGCCGATCATGCGGCGTTCGACAATATCGTAGACGAAGATGGAACGGCTGCCGTCGGCAAGCTCGGCGTCGATCGAGAGGCGATTGCCCGACAGCGCCTGGCTGACCACCCTGGCGCCCACGGGAAGCACGATGTCGCCGCTGAGCGGAGCGCCGGCCGTGGCCTGGACGTCGCCCGCGGGCACGGAACCGGCGCCTGGCGCGTTGCGGGCTTTGTAGACAAGCGCCCCGATCACCACCATAAGGGCGAGGAACAAAAGGCCGAGATTGACGATCATGAAGCGGATGAGCTTCCTGCGCACCTTCTCGGCCGCGGGGTCGAGCGGCTTTTCCCCGCCTTCAGCAACTGAGTCTTCTTCGGCGATCGGCCGGGCCATGGCTAAACAATCCGCAACGGGTTTCGATGAGCGCTCATAACGAAGAGGCCCCGATTTTGATAGGGGATGAGTTGACGGAAGGCGAAGCGGTCGTGCTGGAGGCCGGCACCGATGCCGCCGGCCAGCGCCTCGACCAATGGCTGGCCGCCAGGCTCGGTCCCGACATCTCGCGCAGCCGCGTCCAGGCTCTCATCAAGCAGGGCGCGGTCTCGATCGCCGGCAAGCCGGTCGTGGAGGCCAAGCGCAAGATGGCAGCCGGCGAGCGTGTCTCGGTGATGATGCCCGAACCGGAGCCGGCCGAACCGCAGGGCGAAGCGATCCCGCTCGATATCCTCTATGAGGACGACGAGCTGATCGTCGTCAACAAGCCAGCGGGACTGGTCGTCCATCCCGGCGCCGGCAACTGGACCGGCACGCTGGTCAACGCGCTGATCCATCATTGCGGCGACAGCCTGTCCGGCATCGGCGGTGTCCGGCGGCCCGGCATCGTCCACCGCCTGGACAAGGAAACCAGCGGCGTCATGGTCGTGGCCAAGACCGACCGCGCCCACAAGGCGCTGTCGGAGGCCTTTGCCGATCATGGCCGGACGAGGGACCTCGAACGCGCCTATCTGGCGCTGGTCTGGGGCATTCCGCAGCGGCCGACCGGCACCGTCGATGCCGCGCTCGGCCGCGCCGCCGATCGGGTCCGCCGCGCGGTGGTTCCCGAAGGCCGTGACGACGCCCGCCACGCTCTCACCCATTTTTCAGTCGTCGAGCGCTTCGGCGAAGGACAGCAGGCGTTCGCCACCGCAAGCCTGGTCGAGTGCCGACTGGAGACCGGCCGCACCCACCAGATCCGCGTCCATATGGCCCATATCGGCCACCCCGTGATCGGCGACCCGGATTACGGCCAGGCCTTCCGCACCAAGGCCAACCGGCTGCCGGAACCGCTGAAAGGCGAGGTCAATGCATTTTCCCGGCAGGCGCTGCACGCCTGGCTCCTTGAATTCCGACACCCGACTACCCATCTAGCGATGAGGTTCGAGGCGCCGATGCCGAGGGATATGGAGGAACTTGTCGGCGGCTTCCGCAAACTCTGAGCCGTCATCAAGACGCTTCAAACCAGCCATCAAAAAACCTGACTGGCGTTGTTCACTTCAGCGTGACACACTGTTTCGTGTTGAACAAATGCCTGTCCTTTCTGGTTTTGTTCCTATATACAGCTGCTGCCGCGGATGAGCCGATTGGCATTCGCGTCACATGCCCGCCGCGTTACGGGGGCATCACTCCAATAGAGAGGGGGCGCTATCATGGCCCAGTCACTACCCAGTATCGTTTCCGGTGAAGGCGGTCTCGCCCGTTACCTGGAAGAAATCCGTCGCTTTCCGATGCTGCAGCCGCAGGAAGAGTACATGCTCGCCAAGCGTTATGCCGAGCATCAGGACACTTCCGCCGCGCACAAGCTCGTCACCAGCCACTTGCGGCTCGTCGCCAAGATCGCCATGGGCTATCGCGGCTACGGCCTGCCGATCGGTGAGGTGATCTCGGAAGGCAATGTCGGCCTCATGCAGGCCGTGAAGAAATTCGAACCGGAGCGCGGCTTCCGGCTCGCCACCTATGCCATGTGGTGGATCAAGGCCTCGATCCAGGAATACATCCTGCGCTCGTGGAGCCTGGTCAAGATGGGCACCACCGCCAATCAGAAGCGCCTGTTCTTCAACCTGCGCAAGGTGAAGGGCAAGATCCAGGCGCTTGACGATGGCGACTTGAAGCCCGACCAGATCGCCGAGATCGCCACGCGCCTCAACGTCTCCGAGGCCGAAGTGGTGTCGATGAACCGCCGCCTGTCGGGCGACGCTTCGCTCAACGCCCCGATCAGGGCGAGCGAGGGCGAGTCCGGCGAATGGCAGGACTGGCTGGTCGACGACCACGACAACCAGGAAGAGATGCTGATCGAGCAGGACGAGTTGGAAAGCCGGCGCGCCATGCTGTCGGGTGCTCTGTCGGTGCTCAACGAGCGCGAGCGGCGCATCTTCGAGGCGCGTCGACTGGCCGAAGAGCCGCTGACTCTGGAAGAGCTGTCGGCCGAGTTCGACATCAGCCGCGAGCGCGTGCGCCAGATCGAGGTGCGCGCCTTCGAGAAGGTGCAGGACGCGGTCAAGGCCGCGGCCAAGCGCCAGAGCCAGGCGCTGCGCACGATCGAAGCGCAGCCCGCGGCGTAAAGCTCGATCTCGATATGGAAACAAAAAAGCGGCGCTTCGGCGCAGCTTTTTTTGTTGTCTTCAGGGCACGCCCCAGGGCGTGGTGAGATTCAGGCCAGGATGCGCCGATGACGGCTTGCGAGAACCGGAACGGAGCGTACTCGAAGTAAGTGAGCACCAGAAGCAAGGAAGCCGGCATTTGCAGGCCGGCCTCCCCTGAATATCACGCTCTAAGCCGAGGGCTGCTTGGTCTTCCTCAGATACGGCAGCACCGTCTCGTACGCGCCGAAGCGCTTGATCGCATCCTCGTTGGAGACGGCGGCAGTGATAATCACATCCTCGCCCTGCTTCCAGTTCGCCGGAGTCGCCACCTGGTGCTTGGCCGTCAGTTGGATGGAATCGACGACGCGCAGGATCTCGTCGAAGTTGCGGCCCGTGGTCATCGGATAGGTCAGCACCAGCTTGATCTTCTTGTCCGGGCCGATGACATAGACCGAGCGCACGGTGGCGTTGTCGGCCGGCGTGCGGCCTTCCGAGGTCTCGCCGGCGCCCGCCGGCAGCATCTCGTAAAGCTTGGCGACCGCGAGGTCCTTGTCGCCGATCAGCGGATAGTTCACCGTCTGGCCGGTGGCGATCTTGATGTCTGCCTGCCACTTGTCGTGGCTCGACACCGGATCGACCGAAATGCCGATGATCTTGACGTTGCGCTTCTTGAACTCGCCTTCGAGCCCGGCCATCGTGCCGAGCTCCGTTGTGCAGACCGGCGTGAAGTTCTTCGGATGGCTGAAAAGCACTGCCCAGCCGTCACCGATCCATTGATGGAAATTGATCGTTCCTTGCGTGGTCTCGGCCGTGAAGTCCGGCGCGATATCGTTGATACGAAGGCTCATGACACGCTCCCTACCCTGTGACATGTCGCCGGCATGGGCAACCCGCCGGCTCAGCCTTCTATACCGCCGCGCGGTCCGGTTCAAAAGGCTTGTGTCTGCAAGCGTGATCGAGAGAGCAGAAAAATTTCGTCTTTTCCTGGAAAAGACGGCAGGAATTTCCGTGATGGCTATTTGGGTCGTATAGGTGGATTACGCCTTCTTTACCGCCAGCGTCGTCGCCAGGTCTTCCATGCGCTGCGCAAGCGCTCCGAGCGCGGTGGTCAGCACGCTGTCGCTCTTGTCGGCCTTGGTCAGCGCCTCGTCGCGCGTCTTGCGCAGCGTCAGCACTTCGCTCTCCATGCCCTTGACGCGCTTGTTGAGCTCCGAGAGCTCGTCCATCACCATGATGCCGGCCATCACGGTCAGCCGCTGGTCGCCGATCTCGCCGAAGGAATCCTTCAGATGCGAGACATAGCGGTCGAAACGCTCGGCGAGGTCGATCAGATGCTCTTCCTGGCCCTCGTCGCAAGCCATCCGGTATTGCTTGCCGTCGATGGAAACAGTGACTTGTGCCATGGGCTTACCTGTCCAGTACCGCGCGGATGGTTTCCATGGCGGTCACCAGGCGGCGCGACACCTCCTTGTTGGCATCTTCCAGCCGTTCGGCGCGCGCCTCGGAATTGTCGAGCTCCTGCGCCAGCCGCGAGCGGTCGGCGTTCATGCGCTGCACCTCGGCCTCGGCCTCGGAATAGTCGCGCTCATTCTCCAGTCGCGCCGCCACGGCGTTTTCCAGCCCTTCCATGGCTTTGCCGAGCCTGGCGATGACTTCTTTGAGGGTCGTTTCCCCGGTCATGGCCTTCGTCCTATGCCCTGCCCGTCACCGAATCGCTCGCGTTCAGAACGCGTTATGTCGGAAAGATTAGGCACCGGGTGAAGCGCGCGTCAATAAAGCTCTCGCGACTGTCCCCCGCTAACGCTAATGTAGCGCGCTCGACCCCATCACAAGCCGGCAAAAGCCGACCGATTTGTTGACTAAAAGGCCGCGCCTGCTATGTGTCGCGGCATCCTTTCCAGGGACTCCCCCAAGGCTCCAACCCCTATTTCCGGAGGAAGCATGACCTCGCGTGAACAACATGACCGGATGGCCAATGCGATCCGATTCCTTTCCATGGACGCCGTCGAGAAGGCGAATTCGGGTCACCCCGGCCTGCCCATGGGCTGCGCCGATATCGCCACGGTGCTGTTCACCCGCTTCCTGAAATTCGACGCCAAGGCCCCGCACTGGGCCGACCGCGACCGCTTCATCCTGTCGGCTGGCCACGGCTCGATGCTGCTCTACTCGCTGCTCTACCTCACCGGCTACGAGGACATGACGATCGACCAGATCAAGAGCTTCCGGCAGCTCGGATCGAAGACGGCGGGCCATCCCGAATACGGTCATGCCGCCGGCATCGAGACCACCACCGGTCCGCTCGGCCAGGGCCTCGCCAATTCGGTCGGCTTCGCGCTCGGCGAGCGCATCATGAACGCCGCCTTCGGCAACGGCCTCGTCGACCACTATACCTATGTGCTGGCCGGCGACGGCTGCCTGATGGAGGGCGTCTCCCAGGAAGCCATCGCGCTGGCCGGCCATCTCAAGCTCAATAAGCTGATCGTCTTCTGGGACAACAACAACATCTCGATCGACGGCCCGGTGTCGCTCGCCGACAACACCGATCAGGTCGCCCGATTCCAGGCGAGCGGCTGGAACGCCAGCCACATCGACGGCACCGATCCGGAAGCGATCGCCTATGCCATCGAGGCGGCCCGCCATTCCGACAAGCCGACGATGATCGCCTGCAAGACGACCATCGGCTTCGGCGCCCCGACCAAGGCCGGCACCAACAAGGCGCATGGCTCGCCGCTCGGCGCCGAGGAGATCGCCGGCGCCCGCAAATTCTTCAACTGGGAGTCGCCGCCCTTCGAGATTCCGGCCGACATCCTCGACGCCTGGCGCGCGGTCGGCAAGGGCGGCGCCAAGGCGCGAGCCGACTGGGAAGGCCGCCTCGCCAAGGCCGACGCCGGGCTGAAGGGCGAGTTCGAGCGCCGCCTCGCCGGCAAGCTGCCGGGCAATTTCGACGCCGTCATCGCCGAGTACAAGAAGAAGCTCTCGGCCGACAAGCCGAAGGTCGCCACCCGCAAGTCGTCGGAAATGGCGCTGGAGGTCATCAACGGCGCCGTGCCGGAAACCATCGGCGGCTCGGCCGACCTCACCGGCTCCAACAACACCAAGACCAGCCAGACCAAGAACATCACGCCCGACGACTACGGCCAGCGTTATGTCCACTACGGCATCCGCGAGCACGGCATGGCGGCGGCGATCAACGGGCTGACGCTGCATGGCGGCCTGATCGCCTATGGCGGCACCTTCTTGTGCTTCTCCGATTATGCCCGGCCCTCGATGCGGCTTGCCTCGCTGATGGGCATCCGCTCGATCTTCGTCATGACGCACGACTCGATCGGCCTCGGCGAGGACGGCCCGACCCACCAGCCGGTCGAGCATCTGGCGGCGCTGCGCGCCATTCCGAACCACAATGTCTTCCGTCCGGCCGACGCGGTCGAGACGGCCGAATGCTGGCAACTGGCGCTGGAATCCGAAAAGACGCCGTCGACCTTGGCGCTGACCCGCCAGAATCTGCCCACCGTGCGCACCGAGTTCAGCGAGAAGAACCTCAGTGCTGCCGGCGCCTACGAGCTTGCCGCGGCAAACGGCGAAGCCGCGGTGACGATCTTCGCCAGCGGCTCCGAGGTCGAGGTCGCGCTTGGCGCGCGCGAACTGCTCGAGAAGCATGGCCATCCGACCCGCGTCGTCTCGGTGCCGTGCTTCGAGCTGTTCGACAAGCAGAGCGAGGACTACCGCAGCAAGACCATCGGCAATGCCAAGGTCAAGGTCGCCATCGAGGCCGGCATCCGCCAGGGCTGGGACCATATCATCGGCAGTGACGGCATCTTCGTCGGCATGACCGGCTTCGGCGCCTCGGGCACCATCGAGCAGCTTTATCCGCATTTCGGCATCACGGCGGAGGCTGCGGCTAAGACGGTGGAAGCACGCCTGCACAGCAGGTGAGCCATTGCATGTCGCTCGAAAGCGCATGGCCGTTTGAGCGACATATAGAAGCAGGAAGGGCCGGTCCGGCGAACCCATTCAATGGGTTGCGCCGGCCTGGACTAACCTAATCGATTTAAATCTGGGCTTCCGCGGCTGGATTCTTTGGCCGCCCGCCGCTATGAAGCAGCGGAACCATCAGCTTTCGAGCCCCCCAGGGAGAGAAAAATGACCGTCAGAGTTGCCATCAACGGATTTGGCCGCATCGGCCGCAACATCCTGCGCGCCATCCATGAATCCGGCCGCAAGGACATCGACGTCGTTGCCGTCAATGACCTCGGCCCGGTCGAGACCAACGCGCACCTGCTGCGCTACGACAGCGTGCACGGCCGCTTCCCGCATGAGGTGACGGTCGACGGCGACCAGATCTCGGTCGGCTCGGAGAAGTTCAAGGTCACCGCCATCAAGGACCCGACCCAGCTGCCCTGGAAGGAGCTCGGCATCGACATCGCGCTCGAATGCACCGGCATCTTCACCGCCCGTGACAAGGCCGCCGCGCATCTGGCCGCGGGCGCCAAGCGCGTCATCGTCTCGGCCCCGTCCGACGGCGCCGACCTCACCGTCGTCTACGGCATCAACCACGACAAGCTGACCAAGGACCACGTCGTCATCTCCAACGCGTCCTGCACCACCAACTGCCTGGCGCCGCTGGCCGCCGTGCTGCACGAGACCGTCGGCATCGAGAAGGGCATGATGACGACGATCCACTCCTACACCGGCGACCAGCCGACGCTGGACACCATGCACAAGGACCTCTACCGCGCCCGCGCGGCGGCCCTGTCGCAGATCCCGACCTCGACCGGTGCCGCCAAGGCGATCGGCCTGGTGCTGCCCGACCTCAAGGGCAAGCTCGACGGCATCTCGATCCGCGTGCCGACCCCGAACGTCTCGGTCGTCGACTTCAAGTTCATCGCCAAGCGTTCGACCACCGCGCAGGAGATCAACGAGGCGCTGATCGCAGCTTCCAAGGGCAAGCTGAAGGGCATCCTCTCGGTCACCCATCACCCGAATGTCTCAATCGACTTCAACCACGATCCGCACTCCTCGATCGCGGCGCTCGACCAGACCAAGGTGATGGACGGCAACTTCGTTTCGGTGCTCTCCTGGTACGACAACGAGTGGGGATTCTCGAACCGCATGGCCGACACCGCCGTCGCCTTCGGCAAGACCATCGCCTGATCTCAGAACATCGTTTGAAAGTGAAAACGCCCGGCTTCGGCCGGGCGTTTTTTGTTGGCCGGCTGAGCCAAAAACCACACCGCCGCCTTGCACTGGTCATGTCTTCGCCCCACTCTGCCGTAAAGCGGGAGGGAAGGCGGAAAATGAGGGGCGATTCCGGATGGAGCATGCGATCTATCTTGTAACGCTGGTCGGCACCGCGCTTGTCGTGGCCGCCGCGTTCTCGAGCCTGATCGCCTTCCGCTTTGGCGCCCCGCTGCTGCTCCTCTTCCTCTGCATCGGGCTGGCCACCGGTGTCGACGGCCTCGGCATCGAGTTCGACAATGCGCGCCTGGCTTATTTTGCCGGCTCATTGGCCTTGGCCATCATCCTGTTCGATTCCGGTTTCGGCACGCCGCTCAACGCCTTGCGGCAGGCCGCCGGACCGGCGCTGTCGCTGGCCACCGTCGGCGTCATCCTGACCACCGCCATCTTCGGCGTCGCCGCTTTCTACCTCCTCAACCTGAGCTGGCTGGAATCCTCGCTGCTCGGCGCCGCCGTCGCCTCGACCGACGCTGCCGCCGTCTTCTTCCTGCTGCGCGCCGGCGAGATCCACCTGCGCGAGCGCGTGCGCTCGACCCTCGAGGTCGAATCCGGCACCAACGACCCGATCGCCATTTTCCTCACCATCACCTTGGTCGAGATCATCGCCTCGCATGCCAATCCGGAAGCCAACGTGCTGGCCACCAACCTGCTGCTCGGCTTCCTCATCAATATGGGGCTTGGCGCCGTCATCGGCGTGTTCGGCGGCTTGGCGATCGTGCGCCTCGTCGAGCGGCTGAACCTCGACCACGGCCTGCTGCCGATCTTCGTGCTGACGCTGTCCTTGATGGTGTTCGCGGCAGCCGGCGCCGTCGGCGGCTCGGGCTTCCTGGCCGTCTATCTCGCCGGCCTCGTCGCCGGCAATTCCGACATCCGCGCCGTCACCATCCTCAAGCGCTTCCAGGACGGCATGTCGTGGCTGGCGCAGATCATCATGTTCCTGATCCTCGGCCTGTTCGCCACGCCCTCGCAGTTCCCGGCGATCATGGTGCCGGCGATCCTGCTCGGCCTGTTCCTGATCTTCGTGGCGCGGCCTTTGGCCGTCTGGCTCTGCCTGATCCCGTTCCGCCTGCCGCGTCCCGAGGTCGCCTTTGTCTCCTGGGTCGGCCTGCGCGGCGCCGTCTCGATCCTGCTTGCCATCACGCCGCTGCTCGGCGGGCTGGCGAACGGGCGGCTGATCTTCAATGTCGCCTTCATCATCGTGCTCGTATCGCTGGTGGTGCAAGGCTGGACCGTCGGCCCGCTGGCGCGCCGCCTCGGCCTGATCGTGCCGGCACGGCTCGGACCGCTCGACAAGGTCGAGCTCGAGCTGCCGGGCTCGGCCCATCACGAGCTGCTCGCCTATCGCGTGGCGCCCGGCAGCCCGGTGGCTCGCGGCGAGCGCATTCCGCGCTGGGCAAGACCCTCGCTGGTGCTGCGCGACGGCCGCTCCATGCGCTTCCAGGACATGGGCCGGCTCGCCGCTGGCGATCAGGTCTACATCTTCGTGCCGGATCGCTATCCGCGCCTGCTCGACAAGCTCTTCGCCAGCCGCGCCGTGGTCGACCCCGAGGACGCGGACTTCTTCGGCGCCTTCGCTGTCGATCCGGCGCGCTCGGCGGCAGAGCTGGAGGCCGCATACGCGCCGGGCCTCACCGAGGCCGAGCAGAAGCTCACCGTTGCGGCACTTGTCACGGAGCGGCTCGGCGGCCACGCAGAATATGCCGACCGCGTGATGATCGGTCCGATCGAGCTGATCGTGCGCGATGTCGACGAAAAGGGCAGGATCACCGGCCTTGGCCTGTCCTTCGAGCCGACCGCGCCGGTGGCGCGTGTCCCGGTCTTCCTGAGCGCCGGCGAGATCGCCGACCGCCTGAGCGCCTTCGTCCGCAGCTGGCGCAAACCCGTGCAGGCGCCTGCCGTGGAGGCCCCGGTCGAAGACGTTCCAGGCCCCGATCCTGTGGCGCAAAAAGCGGCAAGCGACGGCTGACGTCACACAACGACATCTTTTTTGCGCGCGCGCCCCGACGCGGGCCTTGCATCGCCGCCGGTGCCGGGTAAGGTCCCCGCGTTTTTCGCGGAAAGGAACGACCATGGCCGGCTTCAAGACACTCGACGATATCGGCGCCGTCAGCGGCAAGCGCGTTCTGGTGCGCGTCGACCTCAACGTGCCGGTAGCGGACGGCAAGGTCACCGACGCCACACGCATCGAGCGCGTCGCGCCGACGATTTCCGAGCTCTCCGGCAAGGGCGCCAAGGTGATCCTGCTGGCGCATTTCGGCCGCCCCAAGGACGGCCCGTCGGCCGAATTCTCGCTTGAGCCGATCGCCCGCGCGACGGCTGAGGTGCTCGGCCGTCCGGTCGGCTTCGCCGCCGACTGCATCGGCGACAAGGCGGCTGAAGCCGTCGCCGCCATGAAGGACGGCGACGTCCTGCTTCTGGAGAATACCCGTTTCCACAAGGCCGAGGAGAAGAACGAACCGGCCTTCACCGAAAAGCTAGCCGCCAATGGCGACATCTATGTCAACGACGCCTTTTCCGCTGCGCACCGCGCGCATGCCTCGACCGAAGGCCTGGCGCACCGGCTGCCGGCCTATGCCGGCCGCACCATGCAGGCCGAGCTCGACGCGCTGGAAAAGGGCCTCGGCAACCCTGTGCGCCCGGTCGTCGCCATCGTCGGCGGCGCCAAGGTGTCGTCCAAGATCGATCTCCTGATGAACCTGGTGAAGAAGGTCGATGCGCTGGTCATCGGCGGCGGCATGGCCAACACCTTCCTGGCCGCGCGCGGCACCGATGTCGGCAAGTCGCTTTGCGAGCACGACCTTGCCGACACCGCCAAGCAGATCATGATCGAGGCGGCCGAAGCCGGCTGCGCCATCATCCTGCCGGCCGACGGCGTCGTCGCGAATGAATTCAAGGCGGGCGCCGCCAGTGAAACCGTCGCCATTGCGGACGTGCCCGCCGACGGCATGATCCTCGACGTCGGCGCCAAGACCGTGAAGAGCGTCACCGACTGGATAGACCGCGCCGCCACACTCGTCTGGAACGGTCCGCTCGGCGCCTTCGAGATCGAGCCCTTCGACCACGCGACCGTTGCGGCGGCCAAGCACGCCGCGGCTCGCACCAAAGAGGGCAAGCTGGTTTCGGTAGCCGGCGGCGGCGATACGGTGGCCGCGCTCAACCATGCCGGCGTCGCTGACGACTTCACCTATGTCTCGACCGCCGGCGGCGCCTTCCTGGAATGGATGGAAGGCAAGCCCCTGCCCGGTGTCGAAGTGCTGAAGCACTGAGCCGATCAACAGTCGGCGAACCGGTCCAGCCGCGAATACTTTCAATAGATTCGAGCTTTCCGGCGTCATTCCTTTGGCGGTAGTGTTCTGCTTAGAGCAATTCCGGGACAAGCGCGAAGCGGTTTCCGTCCGGAATTGCGGGAAGACAAGGGCCTGAAGCGGTCAGCGGGCTGACCGCCACAGGCGCGGAACAAACATCGTCAAGGAGAGCACCATGAGCGAACGTCTCGAAGACATTGCCGCCGCGATCGTGGCCGATGGCAAGGGCCTTTTGGCTGCCGATGAGAGCTCCGGCACCATCAAGAAGCGCTTCGATGTTATCGGCGTCGAATCGACCGCCGACAGCCGGCGCGACTATCGCGAGATGATGTTCCGCGCCAAGGAAGCGATGACCAAGTACATTTCCGGCGTCATCCTCTATGACGAGACCATTCGCCAGAAGGCCGCCGACGGCACGCCACTGGTCGACATCATCAAGGCTTCCGGCGCCATCCCGGGCATCAAGGTCGATCTCGGCGCCAAGCCTCTCGCCGGCTTTCCCGGCGACACCATCACCGAAGGCCTGGACGGCCTGCGCGAGCGGCTGGCCGACTACTACAAGCTCGGCGCCCGTTTCGCCAAATGGCGCGCGGTGATCGACATCGACACCGCCAGGGGCGTGCCCTCGGCGACCTCGATCGCCTCCAACGCGCATGCTTTGGCCCGCTATGCCGCGCTTTGCCAGGAGGCCGGCATCGTTCCGATCGTCGAGCCGGAAGTGCTGATGGATGGCGCCCACTCGATCGACACCTGCTACGAGGTGAGCAAGGCGACGCTGCTGAAGCTCTATGGCGAGCTCCATGCGGCGCGCGTGGTGCTGGAAGGCACCATCCTGAAGCCGAACATGGTCATTTCCGGCAAGAAGTCGGGCAAGCCCGACAGTCCCGAAGAGGTCGCCGAGAAGACGATAAGGCTGTTCCGCGAAACCGTGCCGGTGGCGGTGCCGGGCATTGCCTTCCTATCCGGCGGCCAGGACGACGAGGAGGCGACGGCCAACCTCAACGCCATCAACGCCATCGGCCCGCATCCATGGAAGATCTCCTTCTCCTACGGCCGCGCTTTGCAGGCGGCCGCGCAGAAGGCCTGGAGCGGCAAGGCGTCGAACGTCGCCGCCGGCCAGGCAGCCTTCATCCACCGCGCCCACATGAACCATCTGGCCGCGCTCGGGAAATGGAAGCCGGCGCTGGAAAAAGCTGCCTGATTTCCGCCTCTCGGCGCCGCTGAAGAGCCCGGGCCATCGGCCCGGGTTTTGCTTTTTGCGGTCTGCATTCCCACCTGTGAAGCTCCGGCGGCCACCGGCCGTGTCGGATCGCGCCGATGTCGGACGTCCTTGGCAGGAGAGGACAGGAGATAGTCATGCATCGCAATGCCGTGGTTTCGCGGGAGGATTGGTTCGAGGCGCACCGAAAGCACCTCGAGCGCGAGAAGGAACTGACGCGGTTTCGCGATTGCATCGCCGCCGAGCGGCGGCAACTGCCCTGGCTCAAGCTGCGCAAGGACTATGTCTTCGAAAGCGAGCGGGGGCCGAAGCGCCTTGCAGAACTGTTCGCCGGCAAGAGCCAGCTCATCGTGTACCATTTCATGATGACGCCGGGCTCCGACCACCGCTGCGAGGGCTGCTCGTTCCTGGCCGACCACATCGATGCCGCCGACCAGCATCTGAAGCACCATGATGTGTCGCTGGTCGCCATCTCGCGGGCGCCGCTGGCTGAGCTGTTGCCCTACAAGCAGCGCATGGGCTGGAGATTCGACTGGCTGTCGTCCTACGCTTCGGACTTCAACTTCGACATGCAGGTCTCCTTCACCGAAAGGCAGATCGCGGCCGGCGACACCATCTACAATTTCGAGAAACGCCCGCTGCGATCGAAGGACCTGCCGGGCACTAGCGTCTTTTACCGCGACGAGTGCGGCGACATCTTCCTCACTTTCATGTCGCGAGCCCGCGGCGGCGACGCGTTGATCGGCGCCTACCACTATCTCGACATGACGCCGAAGGGCCGCAACGAGACCGGCCCGTATCACGGCCTGATGGACTGGGTGCGCCTGCACGACGAATACCAGGACAGGGCGAAGGGAAAGCCGGACTGCTGCGAGTGACCGGCCTCGTTCACCTCCGGCGAAACATGCGCTAATGGCTTTTCGCCCATCCAACGGATTTGCCATGCGCCTGCCCGCCCTCCTCACCTGGCTCGCTTTCCCGGTCTATGTCTGGCAGGGCCTTGGCGTGCGCCGTCGCACCACACGCACGCTGCCGGCGCAAGGTCCGGTCCTGCATGAGATCGCCGGCAGGACGCCGGCCGTCGCGTTGCTGGTTCTGGGAGACTCTTCCGCCGCCTCGGTCGGCATCGAGAAGTCCGAATACGGGCTCGCCGCGCAACTGGCCGGCCTGATTGCCGAACGCACCGGCCGAGCCGTGCGCTGGCGCGCCGCCGGCTTCAACTCGGCGACATCCGGCCAGATCCGCGATCATGTCCTGCCCAATCTGTCGGCCGATCCGTGGACGCATATCGTGCTTGCCATCGGCACCAACGACACCAAGAACTTCCATTCCGTGCCGCGCTTCAAGAAGGAGTTCGGCGGCCTGCTCTATGCGCTGCGCGCCAAATGGCCGGAAGCGCGCGTGGTGTGGTCGCCGGTGCTGGAATTCACCCGCGCGCCGGCAATGCCGCCATTGCTCGGTAAGATCCTCGAGATCCGGGCTATCGCAATGAACCGGATGGGCGTGCGCCTCTGCAACGAACGCGGCGCCGTTCCGGCGGCACGGCTGCCGATCACCAATCCCGAGGCCGGCTTTGCTTCAGACGGCTTCCATGCCTCGGAAGCGGGCTATCGCGCCTGGGCACAGCATCTGGTGGATTTTGTGCTCGGCAATGACGGCCTCGATCCGGTTTGATGTCCCTCAGGCCCAGTGGCCCAGCACGGCGGCCAGCGAGATCGCGGCCATGGCAAGCAGCGCCAGCTTCCAGAAATCGCCGCGGCGCTTCAGCCCCGGCCATCCGAGCGGCTTGATGATCTGGATCAGCATGATGCCGATGACGACAAGGGCGAGAAGTTTCGTCATGCCGCCTTTGACCAGCATCGCCGACGGCTGTCAAAGCCGTTCTTGGCGCTTCCGGCAGCCGCATCGCTCCTGACAAGCAGGCCGTTTCGCAGATCTCGCCAAGCTTTTTGGAGCCTGCTCCCGCAACCTGCCAGGCTCCTGACAGACTGCTGTCAGCAGGGGTGTGAGATACTCCTCCCATCAAAAGAGAGGAGTCTGGTCATGAACGGTTTTACCATCCTGCGTAGCGTACAGAACTATGTCGGCAAGATCCGCACCGTGCGGGACGAGATTCGCACGCAGCGTTTCCTGAACACTTTGCCCGCGGACATCCGCAAGGACATCGGTTGGCCGGACCTTTATGACGGCCGCGTGCGTAAGAACTGAAATTTTTGAGCGCACGACTTGGATAGCGACCGTGCCACGCCCAGATGTAATGTCGGTTGAAACGCTGGGTTTCAGGAAAGACGCCGTTGTACCGTGGCGGATTGGCTGCAGCCTCCTGACAGTATGTTGTCAGGAGGCTTGCGTTATTGATGCAGCCTTGAACCTGCGGGAACCGGTTTTGGGACCGCGGCATGCGTAGAACCGAAACCAAGGGGTCAAACGATGCGCCGCGCCGACAGGCTTTTCCAGATCGTGCAGCATTTGCGTGGTGGCCGATTGGTCACCGCGCAGAAGCTCGGCACGTGGCTCGAGGTTTCCGAGCGGACCATCTATCGCGACATAGCCGACCTGCAGTCGACCGGCGTGCCGATCGACGGCGAGGCGGGCGTCGGCTACATGATGAGGGAGGGTTTCGACCTTCCGCCGCTGATGTTCACGCGTGACGAGATCGTGGCGCTGGTCGCCGGCGCCCGCATGGTGCGCGCCTTCGGCGGCGCCGCCATGGCAAGGGCCGCCGACGAGGCGCTGGTCAAGATCGGCGCCGTGCTGCCCGACACCGAAAAGGACCGCATCGCCCGCACCGAGATCCACACGCCGATGTGGGTGGTGAGCGACGCCGCGCGTGAGGCGATCGACCTGATCGAGCGCGCCATCGAGAAGCGTCAGGTGCTGACCATCGACTACTCGGACGAGGCCGGCCGCGGCACCGCGCGCGACATCCGGCCCCTGGGGCTGTGGTTCTGGGGCAAGGTCTGGACCTTGGTCGCCTGGTGCGAGATGCGCGACGATTTTCGCGCCTTCCGCATCGACCGCATCGGTTCGGTGGTCATCGCCGGCCGCATCTACAAGCCGGAGCGCGGCAAGCAGCTTGCCGATTTCTATCGAGCCGTGGAGCGCAGCGAGGACTACGGCATGGCGCCCGACCGCGCCGCCCGGACATGATCCCTCCCAAGCGACTTGTCCAACAAAAAAGCCCGCTCGAAGCGGGCTTTTTTGTTGGACCTCGAGAACCTACTCCTCGCCGTCGTCTTCCTTCTTGTCCTTCGACTTCAGCGCAGAGAGCTTGGCGAAGACGGCGTTGGCGTCGAGTTCCTGATCCTCGTCCTTCGGCTTTTCCGGAGCCGGCACCAGCCGCTCGGTGAGCGCCGCCGGCAACAGCGTGTCGCCGGCAACGGGCTGCGCCTGCTCGCGGCCGCGCGAGGCGCGGTTGACTTCCAGGTCGAGGTCGATCTGCGAGGTGAGACCGAGCGTCACCGGATCCATCGGCTGCAGATTGGCCGAGTTCCAGTGCTTGCGCTCGCGGATCTGCTCGATGGTCGACTTGGTGGTGCCTACGAGGCGGGCAATCTGGGCGTCCTTGAGCTCGGGATGGTTGCGCACCAGCCACAGGATGGCGTTCGGACGGTCCTGGCGCTTAGACAGCGGCGTGTAGCGTGGACCCTTGCGCTTCGATTCCGGCACCCGCACCTTGGGGTCGGACAGTTTCAGCCGGTGGTTCGGATCTTTCTCGCCGCGCGCGATCTCGTCGCGGGTAAGCTGGCCGGTCATGATCGGGTCCATGCCCTTGATGCCCTGCGCCGACTCGCCGTCGGCGATCGCCTTGACCTCCAGCGGATGCAGCCCGCAGAACTGCGCGATCTGCTCGAAGGAGAGCGCGGTGTTGTCGACCAGCCAGACGGCGGTCGCCTTCGGCATCAGCAGCGTATTGGCCATATCAAAAATCCTCTCGTTCGCCCGCGTTCCCGCGCGGGCGGTGGTTTTAGAGCCACCAAAATGGGAAATTCGCGGCCTGTATAAACGCTCCGTCACGATTTCGCAATGTTTTTGGGAAGGGGCGATTCATAGCCCTGAAAAGACAAAACCCGCTGGACGAGGTCCAGCGGGCTTGGAACCGGAAACGAAGCAAGCGTCTCGACGGCTCTGGCTTGCATGTCCCAGCCCGGCCTTGCGGTCGGGCTGCGTCTGATTACACCGCCTGGCGAGCGATGCGCTCGATGTCGGCGCGGTTGATGCCGAGATCGTTCAGCTGGCGGGCATTGAGCTTGTTCAGCTCGCGCACGGTCTCGTTGTACATGCGCCATTTACGGAAAGCACGGATCGGGTTCATGTTGGTTCTCCAGTCGTTTGGTCAAATTGTTCGATGCCGCGTAAATAGGCACGCCTGCCCACAAATTGAACGGACGCTTTTGCATGGCCGCAATGCGTTTTGTGCAATGCAGCATTAAGCCTTTGTTCAGCCTGTCACTGGCGACGCGCGCTCGGCCGAGATGTATCGAGATTCAGGTCAGGCCGAGCCGGGCTCGAAGACGGGCGCGAAGCGACCAAACAAGGTGGGCTCCGAGAACCGGACCGGAGCGTGCTTAAGGTACGTGAGCACCAGCCTACGCCGGCCGTAGCCTTGATTGGTCACGTCACTCTCATGAATGCTTCGGCCGGCGAAGGCCGGAAGCCGTCATTTCGCAGGCGGGCTCACCCTGAATATCGGTCCATCCTAGCCGACGTCGAGCACGATCTTGCCGATATGCTCGCCCTCCTCCATCCGCTCATGCGCCCGCCAGGCTTCCGTCAGCGGGAAGATCATGTCCATGACCGGAGCGACCTTGCGGGTGCCGAGCAGCGGCCAGACCTGGGCTTCGAGGGCCGCCGCGATGGCTGCCTTGAATTCGACGGTGCGGGGCCTCAGCGTCGACCCGGTATGGACAAGGCGCTTGACCATGAGCTTTGCGAAGTCGGCGCTTGCGACAGCGCCGCCCTGCACCGCGATCTGGACGATGCGCCCCTCGATCGCCGCCGCTTCGTAGTTGCGCGCCACATAGTCGCCGCCGACCATGTCGAGGATGACGTCGGCGCCCCGGCCGTCGGTTGCGTCCTTGACCTCGGCGACGAAGTCCTGCTCGCGGTAATTGATCGCCCGGTCGGCGCCGAGCTTCAGGCAGGCATCGCATTTCTCCTTGCTGCCGGCCGTGGTGACGACATAGGCGCCGAACGCCGACGCCAGTTGTATGGCCGTGGTGCCGATGCCGGATGAGCCGCCGTGGACGAGCAGCGTCTCACCCTTTTTCAGCCCGCCGCGCTCGAACACATTGTGCCAGACGGTGAAGTAGTTCTCCGGCACGGCGGCGGCTTCTGAGTAGGTGAAACCTGCCGGGATCGGCAGCACGCTGCCGGCATGGACCTTGACATACTCGGCATAGCCGCCGCCCGGCGTCAGCGCGCAGACCCGGTCGCCGATGCGCCAGCGCGATATCTCGTCGCCAAGCGCCGTCACTTCGCCGGCCACCTCGAGGCCGGGCAGGTCCGAGGCGCCAGGCGGCGGCGGATAGGCGCCCTTGCGCTGCTGCACGTCCGGCCGGTTGACGCCGGCGGCATGCACGCGGATGAGGATCTCGCCTGGGCCAGGCGAAGGCACGTCGCGCGTCTCCGGCTTGAGCACCCTGGGGCCGCCGGGCTGCGAGATCGCAATGGCCGTCATCCTTGCCGGGATCTTCTGTCCGCTCGCCATGGTTGTCCCATCTCCTCATGCCGTTGGCCGGCTATTTGCATCAGCGCCCCTGCCCTATGTATGCTCATTACCAAATCAGGCAAATGGCCAAGTGAGGGAGGAGCGACGATGGCGATCTTCGACGACGAACCCAAAAAGAAGCCGCGCCCGCATGAGATCGGCCAGGATCTGTCGTTGCTGTCCGTCGACGAATTGTCCGAGCGCATTGCCCTGCTGCGCGAGGAGATCGCCCGGCTGGAAGAAGCGCGCGCCGCCAAGGGCGCCACAAAATCCGCCGCCGAGGCGCTGTTTCGCCGCGGATAATCACGGCGGCATGCCCGCCCGCCCCGGAAAAGCCTGAAAGCGCCTGCCAGGCCTTCTCTGAAAAAGACCAGCGCCTCGAATCTCCAGCCGGATCAGCCCATGTTCGCAACCTACCGACCGATCCTCTCGCTGCTGCGCGGCACCGCGTTCCTGCTGGCGGCCTCCGGCCTGCACGGCCTGCTGCTGCCGCTGCGCGGCCAGGTGGAAGGGTTCTCGACCGCTTCGCTCGGCCTGATGGGCACGGCCTGGGCCGGCGGTTTCGTCACCGGCTGCTTCTTTGCGCCGCGCCTCGTTCGCCGCGCCGGCCACGTCAGGGCCTTCGGCGCCTTCGCCGCCTCGGGCGCGATCATTGCGCTGCTCACCGGCCTCATCATCGATGAGTATTTCTGGATCCTGCTGCGCGCCTTCACCGGCTTCACCATGGCCGGCGCCTTCATGGTGATCGAAAGCTGGCTGAACGAGAAGGCCACCAACGAGAACCGCGGCACCGTGTTCGGCCTCTATATGATGGTCACCTACGCCTCGATCATGGGCGGCCAGATGATCGTCGCCGGCGGCGACGTGAAATCGGCCTCGCTGTTCATGATCACCGGCATCCTGTTCTGCCTGTCGCTCATTCCGACCGCCGTTTCGACGCAGTCGCATCCGAAGCCGCTGCAGGACGTCAAGCTCGACGTCAAAGGCCTCTATGCCAATTCGCCGGTGTCGGCGGTGGCCTGTGTTCTGATCGGCATCGCCAACGGCGCCTGGGGTACGCTCGGCGCTGTCTATGGCGCCCGCATCGGCATCTCCACCGCCGAGATCGCGCTGATGATGAGCCTTGTGGTCGTCGCGGGTGCTGCCATGCAGCTTCCCGCGGGGCGGCTTTCCGACACGACCGACCGCCGCTTCGTGCTTGCCGGCGCTGCCTTCGGCGCGGCGCTGTTTGCGGTGCTGATCTTCATGATCGAGCCGCATTCGGGCGTCTTCGTCATCGTGCTGGCCGCCGCCTACGGCGCCTTCGCCTACACGCTCTACTCGATCGCCGTCGCGCATGCCAACGACCACGCGCGGGCGGAGGATTTCGTCAAGGTTTCTGGTGGGCTGCTTCTGCTATACGGCTTCGGAACCATGATCGGGCCGCTGCTCGGCGCTGCCTTGATGGGCTGGCTGCGGCCGGAAGGCCTTTTCCTCGCAACCGCGCTCGCCCATCTCAGCCTCGCCGGCTACACGCTGCTGCGCATCCGCGCCCGCGCGCCGGTGCCGATCGAAAACCGCGATGCCTTCAAGACGCAGCCGGCCGACCGTGCGGTCACGCCGGAAGCGTTGCGTCTCGATCCGCGCAGAAAGGTTGAAACCGATAGTTGAGATTTGGAGAACTTTGCCCCACAAATAAGGCATGATGTTTTCCGACGCCTTCGTGGCGATTGCCGATCCCAACCGGCGCTATATCCTGGAAGAGCTCCGGCGCGGTCCCAGGACGGTGAATGAATTGGCATCCGGGTTGCCCGTGTCGCGCCCGGCTGTTTCCCAGCATCTGAAAGTCCTGCTCGACGCGGGCCTGGTCAACGCCAAGGCGGAGGGCACCAGACGTGTCTATACCGTCAGCACCGCCGGGTTCCTCAGGCTCAACATCTGGCTCGACCAGTTCTGGAACGTCGAGGAGATCGGCGCGCCGGGAAGCTGACCTCTCGCCTGGCGCCTGGTGCAAATCGGCCGAGCGGGACGTGCAGCATCGCCGGCTAGCCGTCGTTGTAGGGGAAGAGCTTGAAATAGGGCTGCGCTTCCTCGAGCACGCGGGCGAAAGACGGTCGCTCCAGCAGGCGATCGTGGTAGCGTTTCACGGCGGGGAATTTCTCGCCGAACGGCTCGACCTTGTTGGCGTAGAACAGCGCCGGAGCGCCCGAACAATCGGCCATTGTGAAAGTCTCGCCGGCTGCCCAGGTCCTTTCCTCCATCTCGCGTTCGATAATGGCGTATGAATTGCGAAGCTGCGCCCGCGCCTGCTCGACCCCGAACGGATCGGTCTGGTCCCGCGGCCGCAGCCTGTCGCCGACGATTTTCTGCATCGGCTCCTGCACGTAGAAGTCGTAGAAGCGGTCGGCCTGGCGGACTTGGATGGCAAGATCGGTGTCGGCGGGGATGAGCTCGATCGGCCCGGGGTAATAGGCGGCGAGATACTCGATGACGATGGTCGATTCCAGCACTGTGCGGTTCCGCGCGTCGTCGCGAAGGGCCGGCATCTTGCCAGTCGGCGAAACCTCCAGGAAAGCCGCACGCGACTGCTCGTCGCCAAGATCGACGATCACCGGAGCGAAAGGCGTGTCGTTCTCGTAGAGCACGATCAGCGGCTTCCAGCAAAAGGAAGCCAAGGGATGGAAATGCAGGGTCAGGGACATTCTTCGCTCTCTGTCGTCTGTGCCGTCACGGCATCCAGGTGATTTTCGCCAGCCGTTGGTGTCAAGGCCGCCGTTCTCTAGGGGTGCGTAGCGACGGCTTCGATAATTTGCCGCCAGTCGTCGCGGTGCAGTTCGTGGCCGCCGCCTTCGACCCGCACCAGCCTGGCACCGGGAACCGCGCCGGCAAGCGCCTCGCCATGCTCGATCGGGAAGATCGGATCGGTGGTGCCATGGATGACGAGCAGCGGCACGGTCACATCCCGCACGGTCCGCTTCGGACCTTCGCCCTTGAGCAGGAAATGATTGGTCGCGCTGGCGAGGCCGCCCGACCGGTCGTAATCCATCTCTATCATCGCGCGTGTCCGCGCCTCGTCGAAGGGGTGCCGGGTGCTGCCGAGCGCCCGCGCGTCCTTGACCATGAAGCCGAGCACCTGCTCCCGGTTCGACCAGTCGACAGCGGCGCCTTGCGCCGAATGCTCCCTGTAAGTCTCGCTCGTCCCCGGCAAACCGGACGTGTCGACGCCGAGCGGCGAGCTAGAGATCACGGTCAGCGCGTTGACCCGTTCGGGATGTTTCAGCGCCACGATCTGCGCGATCATGCCGCCCATCGACATGCCGACGACATGCGCCTTGGCGACGCCGTGGTCGTCGAGCACGCGGACGGCATCCTCAACCATGTCCTCGAACGTATAAGGCGGCTCGCCCGGCGTATATTTGGTCGACAGGCCCGTATCGCGATTGTCGTAGCGGATGACGAAGCGGCCGCCGCGCCCGGCGAGCCGCCGGCAGAAGGCTTCCGGCCACCAGAGCATCGATGCCATGGCGCCCATGATCAGGAGGATCGCCGGATCGGCCGGATTTCCGAAGGTCTCCGAGACGATTTCAGGGCGAGGCAAAGCGGCCAACCTTATCTTCTCCTCGATCAATCCGATTGCATTTCGCAATCAGTTGCACGATAATCAAACCGATATCATAATGCAACCGGTTTTTTTGGAGATCGTCATGTACACGGAACACCGGTCCGGCTGCCCGATCAATCTATCGCTCGAGGTATTCGGCGACCGCTGGAGCCTGATCATCCTGCGCGACATGATCTTCGGCGGCCGGCGCCATTTCCGCGAGCTGCTCAACGGCTCGATCGAGGGCATCGCCTCCAACATCCTGGCCGACCGGCTGAAGCGGCTGATGGAGCTCGGCTTGCTGACCAAGGCCGACGATCCGAGCCACAAGCAAAAGGCGATCTACAGCCTGACCGAGATGGCGATCACCCTGGTGCCGATCATGGCGCATCTCGGCGCCTGGGGGCGGGTCTGGCTTCCGGTCAGCGAGGAGCTATCGATCCGCGCCGAGCTTCTCGAAAAGGGTGGTCCGCCGCTGTGGGAGCAGTTCATGGACGAGCTGCGTCACGAGCATCTCGGCGCGCCGATCAAGGCGCCGCCAGGCACGCCGGGCGTGCGGCAGCAGTTGCAGGCCGCCTATGAGGCCGTGGTCGCGCGAAAAGCCGAGGCAGCCACGGCGTGAAGCAGCCGTCGCGCAGGCCTAGTTCAGATTGATGTCCCGGCTGGCCGACCGCATCGAAACCGAGAAGCCGGCGAGCACATCGAACAGCGCGATGACCATCAGCGTGAAGAACACCGAGTGCGCCGCGCCCTTCACCAGCAGGAACTCGACCAGGAAGGCGATGAAGACCAGTGTCGATAACAGGTGGTCCAGGATCGATGCATTGGTGGTGCGCACCGATTTTGAGATTTCGATGAACAAGAAGACCAAGCCGATCAGCACCATAAGGTCGCCGAGCGTCATCGAGAAGACGCCGCCCGACATCATGCGGAACGAGAACATTTCGATCGCCCACGGATCGTCGCCGCCGCCGAACAGCCCGAGCAGTCCGAGATTGTAGAGGACGAAGGGCACGATCAGCAGCGGGATGGCACCGAACATCTGGGTGACTCCAATGAGGCACCCTTTTGTAAAATCCGCGGCAGGCACGCCGTCAAGGCTTTTCGGCAGCGGCAGCGAACACGCTCTAAGACCTAATGAAATAACGATGTCAGCCGGTTGCTCACGCTCTCGGCAGAACCGGCCGGGCATGGCCAACAGAAGCATGCCTCCCGAAAGTGGGAACCGGTTTCGGGACAAAGACATGCGTAAGATCAAAAACCTAAAGCGCATGGAGCGAATCTGACAGATCGCGATGCGCTTTAGCGCCATCATTCGGACGCCAAACGCAAAAAGACCGGCCAGGGGCCGGTCCTTCGTCACCTCACGGAACCGTGGAGGCTGCTCAGCTTTCCTTCGGCTCCAGAACCTGGCGGCCGCGATACATGCCGGTCTTCAGGTCGATGTGGTGCGGGCGGCGCATTTCGCCGGAATTCTTGTCCTCGACATAGGTCGGGGCCTTGAGGGCGTCGGCCGAACGGCGCATGCCGCGCTTCGACGGAGAGGTTTTTCTTTTTGGAACGGCCATGGATATGCTCCACTACATGGTCAAAATGCCCCGGCAACCCTCGCGAAAGGGCCGCACTGAGGCCATAATCTGAGAAAGTCGGGTGCCTATACACGCCTTGCGCCGTTTTGGCCAGCGCCGCTCGTGAATTTTTTTGAGCCGGCGCCGCTTCACCCTAATCCAGGCAGCCCACATACGCTCCGGATCTGCCGGCGCGCCGCTCGATCAGATTGGCAAGCCGCCTCAATCCCGGGCCGGGCTTGGCCGGATTTCGCGCGATCGGGTTGGGCAGGCTGACGGCGAGCAGCGCCGCCTGCCGGCGCGACAATTGCTTGGCCGAGACGCCGAAATGGTGGCGCGCGGCGGCCTCGATGCCGTAGATGCCAGGTCCCCACTCCGCGATGTTGAGATAGATCTCCATGATCCGCCGCTTCGACATCACCGCGTCGAAATAGACGGCCAGAGGCAGCTCGACCGCTTTGCGCACGCTGCCCAGCGGCCGCGACCATAAGAAGAGGTTCTTCACCGTCTGCATGGTGATGGTCGAGGCACCGCGTGTCGCCTCGCCGGCGAGCGCATCGTCGACCACGCCGCGCAATTCGCCAAGATCGACGCCGCGATGGAAGCAGAACTGCCCGTCCTCCGACATGATCACCGAATTCGCCAGCACCGGCGCCACGTCGTCTATCGACACCCAGCGGCGGTCGTAGCCGGAGAAGGTCGCGAGGTCCTTCAGCATCAGCGTCGAGACCGGATGCACGAAGGACGGCAGATAGAGGAAGGTGAGCACGACCGGGATAACTGCAAGCACGATCGCCGCGATCAGGCAGCGCCGGCCGAGGCGCTTCAGACCGGCGCGGTTCAGGCGCCGCGGTCGCGCCATGTCCAGCCCTTCGCTTTCATGATCGACGATCGGTTCCGTCAAGCCGCCCCACCCGTGCCACACGCCACTCCGGCATAATGGCGCGAGGCTTCTTGCGCAATGTCTGAGTGTCGGCTACCGGTCCCGGCCATGACGAAAGACGACCGAACAGCCTTCGAAACCGCGCTTTTCGCGCGCGCCGCCGCGATCGAGATCCTGCTGCGGCAGATCCTCGATGTGCGCCCGCTGTCCGGCGAGATCGCCCGGCCCGAACGCCTGATGGCGGCGATGCGCCATGGCGTGCTCAACGGTGGCAAGCGGCTTCGCCCTTTCCTGGTCATGGAAGGCGCTGCTCTTTTCTCCGCCGATGGCGAGGCGGCGCTGCGCGTCGCCGCGGCGCTCGAATGCGTGCATTGCTATTCGCTGATCCATGACGATCTGCCGTCGATGGACGACGACGATCTGCGCCGCGGCCAGCCGACGGTGCACAGAGCCTTCGACGAGGCGACCGCGATCCTTGCCGGCGACGCGCTGCTGACTTTGGCCTTCGACATCATTGCCGACGAGGCGACCGCGCTGCCAGCCGAACGCCGCACGGCGCTCGTGCTGGCGCTCGCCCGCGCCGCCGGAGCGGGCGGCATGGTCGGCGGTCAGACGCTCGACCTCGAGGCCGAGCGCAAGCGCCCGGACGAAGCCGGCATCATCCGCCTGCAGGCGATGAAGACCGGCGCGCTGATCCGCTTCGCCTGCGAGGCCGGTGCCATCGTCGCCGGCGCGCCCGCCGCCGACCGTGAAAGGCTGGCGGAATTCGGCTCGGCGATCGGCCTCGCCTTCCAGCTTGCCGACGATCTGCTCGATCTGACGGCCGACGCAGAGCAGATGGGCAAGGCGACCAAGAAGGACGCCGCCGCTGGCAAGGCGACGCTCGCCGCGCTGCACGGCGCCGACTGGGCGCGCGAGCAGCTCCACGGCCTCATCGACCAGGCGCACGCACTGCTGGAGCCCTATGGCGAGCGGGCGGATATGCTGAAGGCGGCAGCGACCTTCGTGGCGACGCGCAACAGTTGAAGGCGAGCGCACAATGCCCCTTCGGCATTGTCCGCCATGCGCGAGCAGCGGCCACTGGTCACCACGTCTCGCATGACTGCGTGCAGGGAAGAACGATAACGGACCTTCAACCTCCAAGGTCCGATCGTTCCACCGACTCCGATGCGGACGTTTCGGCGCGACTGCTCGCGTGCCGTCTGAACCTCCTGGACAGACTGTCGTGCTTCAATCCATTCGCATCGTGCTGGTTTTTTAGTAGACTGTCGCGAGAAAGTTTGAGGATCCGACGTGACGGCAGTCGACGATCGTCTTCTCGAAAGCAAGATGACCAAGGTCGAGCAGGCGCGAGCCTGGAGCCCACGCGTCATCTCGAAATTCGAGACGCTGATCAGGAGCGCCGACGACCAGTCACTCTATCGCGTCAATCCGTTGACATTTGCTCGCGACCGCGCGATCGCCGCGCCTGAAGCGATCGACCTCTTCCTTCATGCCGCCCGCTGTGGCCTGTTCGACATGAGCTGGGATGTGATCTGTCCCCAGTCCGGGATGGTGCTCGATAGTTTCGGTGCCCTGCGCACGCTGAAGACCCATTACGTCTGTGGCCTGTGCGACGTATCGGGCGACACCAGCCTCGACGACTTCATCGAGGTCACCTTCTCGATATCGCCGAAGCTACGACGCCTGCCGTACCACGATCCCGAGACGCTCCCTGTCGAGGATTTTCACTGGAAGCTCCACTTCGGACATGACGGGCGGCTGCCGGGGCAACACGTTCGCTTTCTTGACGTTCTGCGCGGCTTCGTTCGGGGCATGACGTTTCTGCCGCCCGGCACCACAACAGTGCTCCGCGCCGACCTGGGACCGGGCGCCCTCGCGGGCGTCAACGTGCAGACGCAGGCCGCATTCGCTGTGCCGATATCGGGCGACCCGGTTTTGGCGCCGACGCTTCTGAAGGTCGATTATGACGGCAAGCGCTTCTTGCCGGCTTTGCCCGCCGTGCCACCTGGTCCGATTGTCATTGAGGTGGCGAACAGGGGGCCGCTGCGCGGTTCGTTGCTTGCCATTAACTGGCCGCCCGAGCTTGTCGCGCTAACCACCAAGCCGGCGCTCGATTTCGACCCTTATGTTTCCGGTGGAACGCTGCTTGCGCGGCAAACCTTCCGCCAGCTCTTCCGGTCCGAACGTGTCGACGAGAAGGAGGGGCTCGGCATCCGGCAGATCACCTTCCTGTTCACGGACCTCAAGGGTTCGACCGCCATGTATGAGCGCCTGGGTGACCTCAACGCCTATGCTTTGGTCCGCGAGCATTTCGCTCTGGTCAATGCGGCGGTTCAGCAACATTCCGGAGCGGTGGTCAAGACGATCGGGGATGCGGTGATGGCTGCATTCTCGCAGCCGTCGGATGCGGTTTCGGCTGCCCTCCACATCTTTGAAGAAATCGATCGTTTCAACGGCGACCATGACGGGCCGGGGATCATCCTCAAGATCGGTGCCCACTGTGGCCCCTCGATCGCCGTGACGCTCAACGACAACCTCGACTATTTCGGCCAGACGGTGAATGTCGCCGCGCGGGTGCAGTCCCTGGCAGAGGCCGGACAGGTCTGCATTTCCGAGGCGCTCCATTCCGCGCCCGGGGTCAGCGAAATGCTTGCCGGCCATCGTGTCGTGGCCTTTGACGCGCCTCTTCGAGGCGTGGAGGGTGATGCAACCGTCTATCGCATTATGCGGGAATAGGCACGATTGGGTGCCAACTCCCTTTCGCAATGCCTGGGATCGGAGCCTGTGGCGTCCGTCCGGTGAGCGCGGTCAATTCGATTGCGCCCTCGAAGCATCGCGTTGTGCTTTCGACAAGAGCGATCGTTCCTCGCAAGAGCGATTGGGGGCCCGGCCCGATTGGTGCTACACTCACAAACCGGCCAGCGCCGCGGACCCTTGTTCAAGAACATGACCAAAGTAACCGCTCTACCTGACCAGATCGATTTCGACGTGGCCGCCGATGAGACCTTGCTCGAGGCGGCTCTCAGATCGGGCGTGCCGTTCGCGCATGCCTGCGGCGGCCGGGCGAAATGCTCGACATGCCGCGTCTGGGTGCTCGATGGCCTGAAGGCCTGCCCGGACCGGAATTCTGCCGAGACTTCGATGGCGGACCGATTGCGATTGGCGGATGAGGTTCGGCTGGCCTGTCAGCTCAGGCCGGAAGGCGAGCTTCGCGTCCGGCGCCTGGTGCTGGACGAAACCGACATGATGATCACCAGCCAGCTTGGCGGTTCTGCCGCGACGCGTTGCGGCGAAGCAAAGCATGTTGCGGTCTTCTTCAGCGACATTGTCGATTTCACGGCGCTGTCCGAGCGGCTGTCGCCCTACGACGTGATGTATCTGCTCAACCGCTATTTCGCCCAGGTCGGCGACATCATCGAGCAGAATGGTGGCTTCGTGGACAAGCTCATCGGCGATGGGCTCATGGCAATATTCGGTATCGACGGCCAGCACGACGCTCCGCTCCGCGCCGTGAACGCCGCGCTTCAGACCCTCGCCACAGTCGATCGTCTGAAGCCGTTCTTTGCCTCGATGTATGACATCGATTTCGATATTCGGATCGGCCTCAACTATGGCGAAGCCGTCATCGGCACATTGGGTTTTGCCGAACACGAACGTCTTACGGCAATCGGCGACGTGGTGAACCTGGCCAGCAGGATCGAGGCGGCCAACAAGGATGCCGGTACGCGACTGCTGATATCCGAGGCGCTGCGCGACCAGATCGTCGACAAGGTGGAAATCGCCGACTTTGTCAGGGTGCGCCTTCGCGGTACCGCCGAGCGCACGAGCCTATTCGAAATCGTCGGGCTGAAGCCCGAAATTGACGCCGAACTGAATGCCAGACGGCCTCGCGAAACCATCCGTCACGGCGGCAGGAGGTGGATTCGCGCTTTTGCCGAAGACGAGCTCCAACCCTACCAACGCCGGATTCTCGATTTCGAGAACTGCGATATCGTCGTCATTCGTGGATCCGACAGCTATTGCGCCTTCAACAATGCCTGCCCGCACCTTCATCTGCCGCTCTACGAACGCCGAAGTGCCGCTCAGACCGAAATGCTGAAGCTCCCACACACGGAGAGCACGATCACCGCGGATCTCGGCTTGGTCTGCCGCTGGCATCAGAGTTGTTTCGACCTGCTTACCGGCGAAATCAGGGAGTGGGCGAAGTTGCAGCAGGACGGTACCAGAGCGGGCTTTGAATATTTGGGTGACATTTCGAAAAACCGCACGAAGCTGATCGTTTATCCCTGCCGGAAGCAGGATGGCTTCGTGTGGATCGGGCTCGAGTGAAAGCGACGGTCCGTCACGATCCCGTACCGTGGCCGCATCGATGCCTCAGAAGGCCACCGCGATGCGCTGACCACCGCCGTGCGCGCCCATTCCGAACGCCTGGTGGGCGAGATCGGCGCGCCTTGAACGCCCAGCCTGCGGCGATCAGGCCGCGCCTGTCGACGAAAACCCTCAACGCGCTCGAATCCGCTTCGGTGAACGGCGATCTGTTCTCGGTGCGCGGCAATGCCCGCTGCGATGCCGATCCGATCATCACAGCCTCGCCTCGGCGAAAATGCGTAGCGCCCATTCCAGGAAGGCGCGCAGCCGCGGCGCGAGCTGCCGGTTCTGCGGATAAAGCGCGAACAACTGCGTCGGCGTCGGCGGAAAATCTCTGAGCACCTCAATCAGCGTCCCGTCCGCCAGATCTTGTTCAAGCCTGTAGCGTGGAGCCTGGATAAGTCCGAAGCCCAGTCGCGCCAGATCAGCCGCGGTGTCGGAATTGTTGACCCTCACCCGGCCGGGCAGCGTGACCTGATGCACCTTGCCGCCGATGCTGAATTCCAGCGGCAGGACTTCGCCGGTGCGCGAGGAGACGAACCCGACGGCCTGGTGACCCTCCAGCGCGTCAGGTGATGCCGGCGTCCCATGGCGTTTCAGGTAATTCGGGCTGGCGCAGGTGATTTCGCATATCATCGCCAGCCGCCGCATGATCATGCCGCTGTCCTGCGGTTCGCCGGCACGAATGACGCAATCGACGCCTTCGCGCACCAAGTCGACCAGCCTATCGCTCTGGCCGATATGCAGATCGATTTGAGGGTAGCGTTCGAGGAAGGCAGGCAACTCCGGCAGCAGGAACCGTTGCGTGAGCCGCGGATGCGCATCGATACGCAGCAGACCGCGCGGTTCGGCGCTGCGGAAGCCGGCCTCGGCATCCTCCACCTCGCCCAGGATCGACAGGCAGCGCTCGTAGTAGGCCTGCCCGTCCAGCGTCGTGGCGACATGACGCGTGGTCCGGTCCAACAGCCGCGCACCCAAATGATCCTCCAGCTGCTTGATCGCTTCGGTCGCGGTCGAACGCGGCAGACCGAGATCGGCCGCCGCTGCGGTGAAATTGCGCCGCTCCACCACGCGCACGAACAGCCGCATTCTGTCGAGTCGATCCATTCCGGATTGTTCGACCCATCCGAATACTGCTGTCAATAGCAGGCCGATTATCCGGAAGCCGCGCCGGTCTATATCCGCTTGGCAACAACGAATGGAGATGATCATGCACAAGACAAGGACAGCGATCGTGACCGGCGCCTCCAGGGGTATCGGTGCCGCGATCGCCAAACGGCTCGCCCGGGACGGCATTGCCGTCATCGTCAATTACGCGCGCGGCAAGGATGCTGCCGATGAGGTTGTTTCGGCCATCGAGACCGCCGGCGGTAGCGCCATCGCTGTCCAGGCCGACATCAGCGAGCCGACCGGCATGGCCTCTCTGTTCGACGCGGCCCAAAAGGCTTTCGGCGGCACCGACATCCTCGTCAACAACGCCGGCATGATGAAGCTGGCGCCGATTTCGGAAACCGATGACGCGGATTTCGAACGCCAGCTTGCCGTCAATCTCGGCGGACCGTTCCGCGGCATGCGCGAGGGCGCCCGCCGCCTGAACGATGGCGGCCGCATCATCAACTTTTCATCAAGCGTGGTGGGCTTCTACCAGCCGGCCTACGGGGTCTATGCGGCAACCAAGGCCGGCGTCGAAGCCATGACCCACATCCTGGCCAAGGAACTTGGCCCGCGCCGCATCACGGTCAACGCTGTCGCGCCCGGCCCGGTCGACACCGAACTTTTCACCGAGGGCAAGAGCGCCACGCAGATCGAGGCAATAAGGAAACTCATTCCGCTCGGCCGCCTTGGCCAGCCCGACGACATCGCCGGGCTCATCGCGTTCCTTGCCGGTGCGGACAGCCAGTGGGTCAACGGCCAGGTCATCCGAGCCAATGGCGGCGCGATCTGAAATCCGAAAGAAGAGATGGAGGCTATCGTGCAGCAGACAATTCTCATCACCGGCGCGTCGAGCGGCTTCGGCGCCATGACGGCCAAGGCGCTCGCCAGGGCCGGTCACCGGGTCTATGCCTCGATGCGGGACCCACAGGCACGCGGAGGCGCCGCGGCAGCCGAGATCGAAAAGCTGGCGCGCGACGAGAAACTGGCAATCAGCGCTATCGCGTTGGACGTGCTTTCGGAAGCCTCGATCGAGGTGACTGTGAAAACCATCCTCGCGGAAGCAGGCAGGATCGACGTCGTCATCCACAATGCCGGCCACATGGTGTTCGGGCCGGTCGAAGCCTTCACGCCGGAGCAACTGGCGCAACTCTACGACGTCAACGTCCTCGGCACCCAGCGCGTAAACCGGGCAGTGCTTCCGCATATGCGCGGGCTCGGCCGGGCTCTCATGATATGGATCGGATCGAGCAGCACGCGCGGTGGCACGCCTCCCTTCCTTGCCCCATACTTTGCCGCCAAGGCAGGCATGGATGCGCTGGAGCTTGCCCGTTTCGGCATCGAGACGACGGTCGTGGTGCCGGGCGCCTTCACCAAGGGCACGAAGCATTTCGCCCATTCCGGCAAACCCTCCGATGCAGAACGCGCCGCCGCCTATTGGTCGCGACCATATGCCGGCGTGGATGAGCAGGCGCTCAAAGGTCTTGCCGGGTTGGAGCCCGCCGATGCCGATCCCGCCAAGGTCGCGCAGGCCATCGTCGATCTCGTCGCGAGGCCGCATGGCCGCCGGCCGTTCCGCGTCCATGTCGATCCGTCCGATGACGGCGCGGCCATCGTCAACGGCGTCGCCGACCGCGTCCGGGCGCAACTCCTGGAACGCATCGGCCTCGCCGACCTCCTCCATCCATCGCTGTAAAGTAACCCGAAAGGAACCCTGGACATGCCCTTTGCCAATTTCAAGACACCGCAGGCGGCTCTCACGAAGGCGCAAAAGGAAGACCTCGTCCACAGGACGACGCAGATGCTCGTCGACTATTTCGGCGAGGCCGCGCGTGCCCACACCATGGTGCTGATCGAGGAAGTTGCGGATGGAGGCTACGGCCGCGCCGACGAAGTCTTCATCCTCCCCAATGGCTACCGGGCAAAGGATCCCGCTTGATTTTGAACCAGGCGAGCCGCTTGCCGAGCGGCTCGTCTTGCGGGCGACGCGGAACAGTGCGTCGGTTTGCTGCGCCCCCACTCTGCAATCATGTCGGCACCAACGAAATCTTAATGTAAATCAAGCGTAATCCCGGCCATTAAAATTGTGCGTATTGGGTTGGGGGTTGCGCATGCCGGAGTATTCCTCCTTCATCCGGTCGATCCGGATTCGCTATTTTTCGGGATTGCTCGTCTTCGCGCTGGCCTCGGCCGCCGTCTTGTTCGCGCTCAACCGCGTGAATTCATACCGCCACGAGGTCGATGCCCTCAGCGGCAATTTCGTCGTCTTCTCGCGCGACCTCCGCAACGCCACCAACTTCGCCGAGACAACCGGAACGACCTGGCGGGCCGAGACCCGCGATGCGCTGACCACCGCCGCGCGCGGCCATTCCGAACGGCTGGTGAGCGAGATCGGCGCCTTGAACGCGCAGCTTGCGGCGATCAGGCCGCGCCTGTCGACGAAAACCCTCAATGCGCTCGAATCCGCTTCGGTGAACGGCGATCTGTTCTGGTCGGCGCGCGACATGGTGCGCAACTTCAATCTGATGTCGGTGGCCCAGAAGGTCGATGAATGGAGCTACCGCGAGATCCGCAACCAGAACGACCTTTTCGCCCAGCCGATGCTGGTGCGGGTGCGGACCGCGCTCGATGAAGAGCGCCGTCTGGCCGACGCCTCCAGCGACCGTCTGCTGCTGTGGGCAAGCGGCCTGCTGATCGCCGTGCTGGCCATTGCCGCGGTTCTGATCTTCCGGCCGATGGAGAATGCGATCCGCCGCGCCTTCGCCGAAACCGCCGCGTCGCTGTTCAAGGCGGAAGCCGCCGACCGCGCCAAGTCGGAATTCCTTGCCAATATGAGCCACGAGATCCGCACGCCGATGAACGGCGTGCTCGGCATGGCCGAGCTGCTGGCCAAGACCGAGCTGACGCCGCGCCAGAAGACCTTCACAGACGTTATCGTCAAATCCGGCAACGCGCTGCTCACCATCATTAACGACATCCTCGATTTCTCGAAGATCAATGCCGGCCAGCTGACACTCGACCCCGCCCCCTTCCGCCTGGCCGAAGCGGTCGAGGACGTGGCGACGCTGGTGTCGGCCCGCGTTGCCGAAAAGAACCTCGAGCTCATCGTGCGCGTCGATCCGCGCCTGCCGGCTTTCGTCGTCGGCGACGCCGGGCGTTTCCGCCAGATCGTTACCAACCTGCTTGGCAATGCGGTGAAGTTCACCGAGAAGGGGCATGTGCTGATCGACGTCGGCGGCGATGTCGTCGACGGCGCGGTCCAGCTCAAGGTCCGTGTCGAAGACACTGGCATCGGCATCCCCGCCGAGAAGCTGCAGAGCGTGTTCGAGAAATTCGCCCAGGTCGACGGCTCGTCCACCCGCCGTCACGAAGGCACCGGCCTCGGCCTCGCCATCTCCGCCCGCCTCGTCGACCTGATGGGCGGCAAGATCGGCGTCGAGAGCGAGATCGGCCGAGGCTCGGTTTTCTGGTTCGCCGTGCCGCTGCCGGTGCATCAACAGAATTCGCGCGACGAGATCGTGCCGGTCGACGTCACCGGCGCGCGCGTGCTGGTCATCGAGGACAACCCCGTCAATCGCGATATCCTGCTGGAGCAGTTGAGAAGCTGGAGCTTCGACTGCGCCGCCGCCGAAAGCGGCGCCATCGGACTCGCCTTCCTCGACCGTGCCTGCCAGCTCGGCGCCTCGGTCGACTGCATCATTCTCGACTACCAGATGCCCGGCATGAACGGCGCCGATGTCGCCAAGGCGATTGCCGCCGACAGCCGCCTTACCTCCATTCCGGTCGTGCTGCTGACCTCCGTCGACCAGGTCGACTTCGGCAGGATGGTGATCGACTTCGGCATCGTCGCGCATCTCACCAAGCCGGCGCGTTCGGCCGTGCTGCTCGGCACCGTCATCTCCGCCATCCAGAAGGCGCGCACGCAAGGCGCCAAGGCCCATTTCGTGCGCGAGCCGGTCGTGGCCCCGGCAGCCCCGCCGGCTTTCACCGTCATCCGCGGCCCGGCCGTTCCGGTGCCTGCGGCACTGGAATCGCCCGCCGCGCCGAGCGGCCCGATCGATATCCTGATCGCCGAGGACAATGACGTGAACCAGCTGGTCTTCGGCCAGATCCTCAACGGCCTTGGCTTGAACTATCGCATCGCCGGCAATGGCCGCACCGCAGTGGAGATGTATCGCTCGCTGCGGCCGCGGCTGGTGCTGATGGACGTCTCGATGCCGGAGCTGAACGGCTACGAAGCGACGCGCGCCATCCGCGCGATCGAGCAGCAGAACGACAGCCATACGCCGATCATCGGCGTCACCGCGCACGCGCTGAAGGGCGACCGCGAAAAATGCATCGAGGCCGGCATGGACGACTACCTGCCGAAGCCGGTCTCGCCCGACCGCCTCGGCGCCAAGATCGGCACCTGGCTCAGCGAGACGGTGGCGGCGAAGACGGCTTAGGCCCTTGCGTCAGACAGCTGCGTCGAGACGATAGCGGCGCATCCAGTCGAGGCTTATCTCGTCGGAGAGCGCTGCGACGCCCGGTCTTACATCATCGGCGCTCGGAGGTTGAACGCCCAACGCCTCGCAGACAGAAATCAACGTTGCAGCCGGATTGCCTGCAAGGCGCTCATAACCTATCCGCAGCGGAGCAATGTCCTGCTGTGCGAACCACGTGTTCCAGGCTGTGTCATAGGCTTCGAGTTCACTGACTTCGTCCTTGATGCGCTGGAAGTCATACTGTGGCTCTCCCGGCGGCCCGACCCTTTGGATCTCGGCTCCATCGGGGGCGATGTGCCAAAGGCCGGTCTGCTCCGCCTTGATAAGGGAGACAGCCTGCGCGAGCTTATCCTCGCGCGAAAGGTGCACATAGAGAGTCCGGCCAAAGGCCTTCTCGAAACGCGCCTTGTCTGATGGAAGCCCGGGATAAATCTGGTCCAGGATCGCGGAAAGCTCGTCCAGATTTTCTCGCATCAGGCCGAAGACACTCGACTCGCCCTGGCCAGCTGCATCGCCGCATTGAGATAGGCGACATTGAAGTCGAGTTCGCTCATCGTGCCACGGTCGGGCAGCTTCCACTCCTCGGCCCACTCCACGATGTCTTGCCGACGATAGAATGAGTGAGGAGCTCCGGTCCTCTTGGTCGACGTCAGAAGATCGCACAGCAAAGTGCTGCCGGTTCTGGGTGTGCCGCAGATGATGTATGCGTCAAACATAACGCCCACCGCCGCTGAAGCCAGAATGATCTTGGCCGCCTATAGCCGAAATTGCTGTTGGATGCGCAGGGCGCACTCTTGCGCGGTAAGCATGCTGGTGTCGATTTCGAGATCGTAGCTGATCCCCTCGTGCGCGCGCCCATATTGCCAGCGCGCCAGGCCGGGCATCCGGTCGGCGCGGTCGCTTTCGCGGGCCTCGAGCACGTCGAGCGACGCGAGGACGGCGATGCGGAAGATCTCGAAATCGGCCAGCAGCGCCAGATACTCCGACATTTCGTCACGCAGCATAACGTCGTCGACGATAAGGTTGTTGCCCTGCCGGGCCATGGCGGCGATGGCGTGACGCATGCCTTGCATGGCTCGCCTTCCGACCGGACCGGCCTTGATGGCGACGGAGGGCTTGCCATCCTGCCAACTGGTCTCGAAGAAGAAGCCTTGCCGATGGTTCTGCAGCTTCTCCGGCAGCATCTCCAGGAAGGCGTCCATCTGAACATGCAGGAAGGGCTCGATGGTCATCGCCTGCAATGCCTTGGCGATCGAAGTCTTGCCGGCGCTGCCGACACCGTTGAGCAGGATGATTTTGACTGTCATGTCTGAACGTCTCGAGCTGATCCAACCACACTACCGGTTGCGCATCACCACGCATGCGCCGCCAACGCTCTGCAGCTTGTTGCAGATGCCGTTGGCCTCGGCCCGCGAGTCGGCGCCGATCCTGACCGCATAGATGCCGCGCCTGCCGATCGGCGTGCGCACGCGGCTCACCACCGGATCGTGGCTGGCGAGCAGGGCCGGAAACCGGCTGCGAACCCGCAGCCATTGGCCGATCGCGGCGGAGCGGCGGAAATTGCCGGCCACCTGCACGCCCCACGGCTTGACGTTGATCGAGGCCATGGCGACGGTCCGCGACATGATCACCGGCAGCTGGCGGCAGGCGACCGCGAAGCTCGTCTTCGGATCGAGCGGCTGGATCGCGCCGGCGTAAGCAGCGTCCGAGAACTTGTCGACCGGCTCGCCCATGACGTCGAAGACATAGCTTTCGGTCTCCATCGGCAGAAAGCCGCCGGAATCCAGCCAGCGCGACACCCGGTTCTCGCCGGCATTGTAAGCTGCCGCGGCAAGGCCGAGATTGCCGTAGCCCACCTTCATCTCGGCAAGATATTTCGCTGAAGCCGGAATGGCCTGCTCGATGTCGAAGGGATCGGCAAGCCCGCGCAGCTTGGCCGTGCCCGGCATGAACTGCGCGATGCCTTCGGCGCCCACCGGGCTGACGGCATTGGGGTCGAAGCGGCTTTCCTTCCAGATCAGCCTGGCGAAGAAGTCCTTGGGCAGGCGGTTTTGCTCGGCCTGGGTCTCGATCAAATCGCAGACGCGACCGATCAGCCGCTTGGCGGCCGATTGCGACTGCGGCGGATCGGCGAGCGCCTGGCCTGCAGGGATCAGCGCGCATGTCAGGATCAGTGCCGCCCCGAACAAGCGCCGCATGGGATCATTCCGCCGCGGCTTTGTCGTGTCCGTAGCGCTGCTCGATATAGTCGGCGACCATCTTCTCGAAATCCTGCGCGATCGAAGGGCCGCGCAGGGTTGCCGCCTTCTTGCCGTCGATGAAAACCGGCGCCGTCGGCGTCTCGCCGGTACCCGGCAGCGAAATGCCGATGTCGGCATGCTTGGATTCGCCTGGACCGTTGACGATGCAGCCCATCACCGCGACCTTGAGGTTCTCGACGCCGGGATATTTCTCGCGCCACACCGGCATGTTCTTGCGGATGTCGGCCTGGATGCTCTGGGCCAGCTCCTGGAACACGGTGGACGTCGTGCGGCCGCAGCCGGGGCAGGCGGCGACGATCGGCACGAACTGGCGGAATCCCATCGTCTGCAGCAATTCCTGCGACACCTGCACCTCGCGCGTGCGGTCGCCGTTCGGCTCCGGCGTCAGCGAGATGCGGATCGTGTCGCCGATGCCCTGCTGCAGGAGGATGCCCATCGCCGCGGAGGAAGCGACGATGCCCTTGGTGCCCATGCCGGCTTCGGTGAGGCCGAGATGCAGCGCATGGTCAGAACGGGTCGCAAGCTCGGTATAGACGGCGATCAGGTCCTGCACGCCGCTGACCTTGGCCGACAGGATGATCTTGTCGCGGCCGAGCCCGATCTCTTCGGCCATCTCGGCCGACAGGATCGCCGACTGCACGATCGCCTCGCGCGTCACTTCCTGCGCGGTGAGCGGCGAGCCCTGGGCCTGGTTGTCGTCCATCAGCCGGGTCAACAGCTCCTGGTCGAGCGAGCCCCAGTTGACGCCGATGCGCACTGGCTTGTCATGCTTGATCGCCATTTCGACGATCGCCGCGAACTGGCGGTCCTTCTTCTCCTTGAAGCCGACATTGCCGGGATTGATGCGGTATTTCGCCAGCGCCTCAGCGCAGGGCGGGTGATCGGCGAGCAGCTTGTGGCCGATATAATGGAAGTCGCCGACCAGCGGCACGTTGACGCCGAGCCTCAACAGCCTCTCCTGGATGCGCGGCACGGCGGCGGCACTCTCGTCGCGGTCGACGGTGATGCGCACGATCTCCGAGCCGGCGCGATGCAGCGCAGCCACCTGCGCGACCGTCTGGTCGACATCGGCGGTGTCGGTATTGGTCATCGACTGTACGACGACCGGCGCGCCGCCGCCGACCGTCACGCCGCCGACATCGACGCCGACCGACGCGCGGCGCGGGAAAGGAGAAGAAAAATATCCGGTCATGGGCCGGCCGCCTTTAGCTTGGAGCAGGAAGATGCTCAAGGGTCCGGGCATGAGGTGGAGGAGCAAAGAAGGCTTGTCAATGGCGGGGAGCCGTCGATCGGGCAAATCGGCTGCCCGAGCCGCCGTCGAGACCATAAGACCCGGCTCCGGCCTCGAAGGCGCCCAAGCCACGCCGCCGCTGCCGAAACTGGTCAGAAATCGAAATCAAAAAACCAAGCACCGGTGGCATGAGAGCCACCGGGTGGGATGATTGCGCCGCGAATGGCGCATATGTTGCCTAGAGGAGCCTCAGTGTGCCGTCGGTTTCGCCTTCAGCTTTTCAATCTCGTCCTTGATTGCCAACTTGCGCCGCTTGAGAGTGGCGATCTCGAGGTCGTCTACCGAAGGATGGTTCATCGCGTCGATAAGCTCACGCTCGATGTCGCCGTGCTTTCGCTGCAGCTCATCAAGATGGGATGCAAGAGACATGATTGGTTCTCCCTTTCATGGTTTCCTCGATTGCAGCCGTCGCAGGCACGTCCACCGCAGGTCGCTACTGTGACGGCACGATGACACTTTGCCACCAACCAATCTCGATGTCGAATGCCGCGTGGTAGCATTCCACGACAATGTGAAATGTGATATCAGCGGCGCGCCGGTCACAAACCCCACCGGCCCCGCCCAAAAGGCCCATCCCTGGGCGACGCATACGCAGACGGTAGATAATGTCCGAACAGGAACAGGCTGAGATACGCCTAGAATATTCCCGGCTCAAACAGGAACACGCCGATTTCGACGCCGCCATCAATGCGATGATCGCCATGGGTTGCGACCCGCTGCAGATCCAGCGCATGAAGAAGAAGAAGCTTCTTCTCAAGGATCGGTTGATGGCGCTTGAAGACCGCATCATCCCCGACATCATCGCTTAGAGCAATTCCAGCAAAAGCAAGTAACGGTTAGGCTCGGCGCCTTCGCCGTAGCTTTCCGTTCGGAATTGCGTAAAAACAAATACTTAGAGGGGTTCGGCGATTCTATGAATCGCCGAAACGCTACCAGCGAAACTTTCTCTCGACCTGCTACGAGATCGAAAGCCTGGCCGCGCGTTCGCGCAGCAGCGCGACCAGCTCGCCTGTCCGCTCCTGCGATGTGTCGATCGGCACCACCAGGCACATCGTCGCCTCGACCTTGCCGGGCGCCGAGAAGACCGGCGCCGCCAGGCATTTAGTGTAGGCGTCGACAAGGCCTGAGGTCACGCAGTAGCCGGTGACGCGAGCCTTTGCGATTTCTTCGATGAAGTCGTCGAGCTCGATCTTGCGGCCGTCCGGCAGCACGAGGTCGTCCTCCGTGATGATTGCCTCGATCCGGCTTCGTTCGAGGCCGGCGAGCAGCAGCCGGCCCGACGCAGTCCAGGGCAGCGGTATCTGCAGGCCGGTGGCCGAGCTGATGCGGAACGGCCTCATGCCGGGGCTTGAATGGACGATCGTATAGCGGCCGCTCTGCAGCATGCAGAGTTCCGAGGTCTCCCCCGTCTCCCGCGACAGCGTATCGACCTCCTGCCGTCCGCGCCTGAGCAGATCGTTGCCGCGCATATAGGCCATTCCATAGAGGTAGAGCTTCTTGCCGAAATAGACGCGATTGCCGTCGCCGGCCATCTCCAAGAGCCCTGCATCGACCAGTTCGCGCACCAGCGTGTAGGTCGTCGAGCGCGGCGCGTTGAGCCCCTTCGCCAGCTCGCCGATGCCGATGGCGCGCTGTGTGGCGTGCAGGAACTCCAGGATGTGCAGCACGCGGTTCAGGCCCTTCTCGCGTGAGTTAGCGGGCTTCTCTTCGTCCCTGCTGCCGGTCGGCCACTCCGTCATCGCTTCGCCATCTTGCATTGTCGATTCCTAATGCTAGTATCTGTCTTGTACAGGATACATGCGTCTCTTATAAGAGACAAGACCTTTCGATCATCGACGCATGTATCGCTGCTTCATTGGGGAACAACCAGCAAAGGAGGTCGCCGTGAACGACACATCCGGCAGACGTGATTTTCTGAAATTGGGAATGGCAGGGCTTGCAACCGCCGGGGCGCTCACCGCGGTCAGCGCCGAGAAGGCCGCCGCGCAGGCCGCGTCTGACAGCGTGCTGCGCACAGCGCTCGATCGCGGCAAGCTGATCGTCGGCACCGGCAGCACCAATGCGCCGTGGCATTTCGAGAACGATGCCGGCGAGCTGGTGGGCATGGACATCACCATGGGCCGCATTCTGGCCAAGGGCCTTTTCGACGATCCGACCAAGGTTGAGTTCGTCATGCAGGATCCGGCGCAGCGCATCCCGAATGTGACCACCAACAAGGTAGACATCACCATCCAGTTCATGACCATGACCGCGCAGCGCTCGCAGCTGATCCATTTCTCGCGGCCGTACTACGTCGAAGGCGTCGCGCTGCTGACGCTGCCCTCTTCCGAGAACAAGACCTTCGACAAGCTGCTGGCAAACGGCTCCGCCACGCGCATCTCGATCCTGCAGAATGTCGATGCCGAAAGCTCGGTGCATTATGCGCTGCCGCAGGCGCAGGTGATGCAGATCGACACCCAGGCGAACGTCTTGCAGGCGCTGGAGTCGAAGCGCGTCGATGCAGCAGCGGTCGATCTCTCCACGGTGCGCTGGCTCGCGTCGCGCAATCCGGACAAGTATTTCGATGCCGGCAAGAGTTGGTATTCGATGCTCTACGGCGCCGCTGTCAGACAGGGCGATCTCGACTGGCTGACCTATGTCAACCAGACGTTCACCATCGCCATGTTCGGCCACGAGACGGCGCTCTACGACGCCGCCTTCAAGGAATATTTCGGCCAGGAGCCGCCGCCGCGCCACCCGGGCTTCCCGGTCATCTGACCAAGCCTTTCTGACAAAGCCGGCGGAGGGGGCACATCCCTCCGCCCGTTTCCCCTCGACACGGGCCTGGCGAGTGGCGGATGCTGGATCCGTCACCGCGGGCATTGAGACGGACACATGGGCTACACGCTCAATTTCAACCTGATCTGGCGGCACTTCGACAAGCTTTCGGGCGGCTTGCTGCTCAGCCTCGAGCTTGCCCTGATCGCGATCGCCATCGGCATCGTCATCGGCCTTGTGCTGGCGGTCTGGTACGTGTCGGCCGGACGCGTCGTGCGCGGCATCATCGCGGCTTACGTCGAATTCATCCGCAACGTGCCGCTGATCCTCTTGGTCTATCTGGTGTTCTACGGCCTGCCGACGGTCGTCGACCTTGCCTACAGCGCGCAGACCTCATTCGTTGCCACGCTTGCGCTTTACAGCGGCGCCTATCTGGTCGAAGTGTTCCGCTCGGGCCTCGAGGCCGTGCCGCGCGGCCAAATCGACGCCGGCAAGGCGATCGGCCTCACTCCCTGGCAGCGGCTGGTCCATGTGCGCCTGCCGACGATGATGCGCATCACCCTGCCGGCGCTCTCCAACACCTTCATCTCGCTGTTCAAGGACACCTCGGTCGCCTCCGTCATCTCGGTGCCCGAGCTGACCTATGGCGCGCAGTGGATCAACTTCAACACCTTCCGCATCGTCGAGGTCTATCTGGTCGTGACGGCGATGTATCTGGTGACGGGCTACGCCCTGCTCTTCGCGCTGCGGCTGGTCGAGCGCTGGTACAGGACGGCGCGCTGATGCTTAGCCAGATCCTCTATGCCCTGCCCTTTCTCGCCCAAGGCTTCGCGCTGACGCTCTGGGTGTCCTTGCTGGTCGTGGTGCTGTCGCTGATCGCCGGCGTGATCCTCGGCGTCGGCCTGGTCTACGGCCCGGCGCCGCTGCGCTGGGCGGTGCGCATCTTCAGCGACACCATCCGCGGCATCCCGATCCTGGTGCTGATCTTCTTCGTCTATTACGGCCTGCCGGCGGTCGGCGTGCATCTCCAGTCCTTCTGGGCCGCCGTGCTGGCGCTGACCTTGTTCAAGACCGCCCAGGTGGTCGAATATCTGCGCGGCGCGGTCGCCTCGATCCCGAAGGGCCAGTCGGAAGCAGCGATGGCGATCGGCCTGACCTTCCGCCAGCGGCTGGTTTACGTCGTCTTCCCGCAGGCCTTCCGCCGCTTCCTGCCGCCCTGGATCAATGGCGTCACCGATGCGGTGAAGGGCAGCGCGCTGGTCTCGCTGCTTGGCATCACCGATCTGATGCAGGCCATCAACCAGGTCATCGGCCGCACCTACGAGGCCATGCCGCTCTATATCCTCGGCGCCCTGATCTATTTCGCCGTCAACTACGCGCTTTCATACGCCAGCCGGCGGCTGGAGCAGCGCTTCGCCTTCATCCGGGACTAGCACTATGGCCAACAGCTCAAACAACAGCCCAGCGCTTCTCGATATCGCCGAAGTCTCGAAATCCTTCGGCTCCGTCGAGGTGCTGCGCTCGGTCGGACTGCAAGTGGCGAAGGGCGAGGTGGTCACCGTCATCGGTCCCTCGGGAAGCGGCAAGACGACGCTGCTGCGCTGCGTCAACTTCCTTGAAAGCTATGACAGCGGCTCCATCCGCATCGACGGCAAGGAGGTCGGCTTTCGCGACGGCGGCGCGCGCCAGCGGCGCAGCGAGCGCGACTTGGCCGGCATGCGCGCCGAGACCGGCATGGTGTTCCAGGGCTTCAACCTCTTCCCGCATCTGACCGCCGCCGGCAACATCATGCTCGGCCTCACCAAGGTGCGCGGCAAGAGCACGTCAGAAGCACGCGCGGCCGCCGAGCACTGGCTCGGCCGCGTCGGCCTCGCCCACAAGGCCGACAGCCTGCCGGCGGAGCTTTCAGGCGGCCAGCAGCAGCGCGTCGGCATCGCCCGCGCGGTCGCCATGGAACCTAAGATCCTGCTGCTCGACGAGATCACTTCGGCGCTCGATCCGGAGCTAGTCGGGGAGGTGCTGGCCGTGGTGAGGAGCCTGGCCGAGGACGGCATGACCATGGTGATGGTGACGCACGAGATGGCGTTCGCCCGCGATGCCTCGAGCCGCATCGTCTTCATGGCCGATGGCAGCGTCAGCGCCGTCGGTCCGCCGAAGGAGGTCCTCGCCGCGGAAACCACCAACGAGCGCCTCCGCACGTTCTTGGCCCGCTTCCGCGCCTCGCATTTCTGAAATCGGACGGCCCTCATCGTCCAAGGAGCATTCTTCCATGACGCCTTACATCAGGCTCGCCGAACTCGGCCTGACGCTGCCCGAACCACCGACGCCCATCGCCAACTTCGTCACCCATGCCGAGAGCGGCCGGCTGATCTTCCTCTCCGGCCAGGGGCCGCTGCGCGCCGACGGCACGCTTTGCACCGGCAAGGTCGGCGAGGACGTGACCGTCGAGCAGGCCTATGAGCATGCCCGCCTCACCGGCCTCAACCTTCTCGCCGTCATGCATGCGGCGGCGGGCGACCTTGGCCGTATCGTGCGCGTCGTGAAACTGCTCGGCTTCGTCAACGCCACGCCGACCTTCAGCGACCATCCCAAAGTGGTCAATGGCTGCTCCGACCTCTTCGCCGATGTCTTCGACAAGATCGGCGGCCATGCGCGCTCGGCGATCGGCGTCGGCTCGCTGCCTGGAAACATCACTGTCGAAATCGAAGCGGTCGTCGAGATCGCGGCCTGACATTCACGGGGTCTACCGCCATGAAAACCTATTCCGACACCGGCTCCAACACCACGATCCGCGAGCGGCTGGGGCTGAGACCGATCATCAATGTCTCCGGCACGATGACGACGCTGGGGGCCTCGATCATCGTTCCCGAGGCGATCAGTGCCATGGCCGAGATCGCCTCGCAGTGGGTGGAGATGGACGATTTGCAGCGCGCCGCGAGCGCGATCGTCGCGCGCCTCACCGGCGGCGAGGCCGGTTTCATCACCGCTTGCTGCGCCTCAGGCATCACCATGTCGATTGCCGGCGCGATGACCGGCACCAACCTTTTGGCGATGGAACGCCTGCCGGACGACACCGAAGGGCTGAAGTCCGAGGTCGTCATCCAGCTTGGCCACATCGTCAACTACGGCGCGCCGATCGACCAGTCGATCCGGGTGGCTGGCGCCAAGGTCATCCCGGCGGGCACCGTCAGCGTCACGCAGGACTATCACGTGCGCGAGGCGATCAACGAGCGCACGGCGGCAGCGCTCTACGTCGTCGCGCATCACACCGTCCAGTACGGCATGCTTTCGCTGGAGGAGTTCTGCGAGATCTGCCACGCCAAGGGCGTGCCGGTGATCGTCGACGCGGCTTCCGAATACGACCTGCGCGGCTTTCTCGCCCGCGGCGCCGATATCGTCGTCTACAGCGGCCACAAATTCCTGAGCGGTCCGACCAGCGGCATCGTCACCGGCCGCAAGGACCTGGTGCGCGCCGCCTATCTGCAGAACCGCGGCGTCGCGCGGGCCATGAAGGTCGGCAAGGAAAGCATCGCCGGCACCATGGCGGCGCTCGAAGCCTGGGAAAAGCGTGACCATGCCGGCATCCGTCGGCGCGAGGAAGCGGCGCTCAATCTATGGAAGGACGCCTTGCAAGACATTCCGGGCATCGGCGCGCAGATCATTCCCGATCCGACCGCGAACCCGCTCGACCGCCTGCAGGTCTTCGTTCGTCCGGAAAGCCGCTTCACCGCAGCCGGCCTCGCCTCGGCTTTGGCCGCCGGCTCGCCGCCCGTCATCGTGCGCAACCATGAGGTCGAGCGCGGCCATTTCTTCCTCGACCCCTGCAACCTCCATCCCGGCGAAGCCGAGATCGTGGCCGAGCGGCTGCGCGCTGTGCTGACCGCGAAGGACCGCCCGGCCGATGCGATGAAAGCGGCACGCAAGGATTCATCCGGCGCGCTGCGCTGGCCGGACTAGGCCCCGACGCGCGTCGGGTCCCGCCGCAGCCGTGAAATCCTTGCGGCTGCCGGCGAATTCCGCTAAGGCGCGCCTTTGCCGCCGGGAGCGAAAACCTTGACCGATCAGCGTGCCGACGTCGCCATCATCATGGGCAGCCAGTCCGACTGGGCGACGATGCGCCAGGCGGCGGAAACGCTGGACGCGCTGGGCATTCCGCACAAACGGCTGATCGTCTCGGCGCACCGCACGCCGGACCGCCTCTATGAGTTCGCCAAGGGCGCCAAGGCCGCCGGTTACAAGGTGATCATCGCCGGCGCCGGCGGCGCGGCGCATTTGCCCGGCATGACGGCGGCGATGACGCCGCTGCCGGTCTTCGGCGTGCCGGTCGAGTCCAAGGCGCTGTCCGGCCAGGATTCGCTGCTTTCCATTGTGCAGATGCCGGCCGGCATCCCGGTGGGCACGCTGGCGATCGGCAAGGCGGGCGCCGCCAATGCGGCGCTGCTCGCCGCCGCGGTCCTGGCGCTCAACGATGAAAAGCTCGCCGCCCGGCTCGACGCCTGGCGCGCCGCGCAGACGGCCAAGGTCGCCAGCGAACCGGCGGATACGCCGTGAATCTCGCTCCCGGATCGACCATCGGCATCATCGGCGGCGGCCAGCTCGGCCGTATGCTGGCGATGGCTGCAGCCCGCCTCGGCTACCGCGCCGTCGTGCTGGAGCCTGAGGCAGATTGCCCGGCGGCGCAAGTCGCCAACCGGCAGATCGTCGCCGCGTATGACGACCAGGCAGCCCTTGCCGAACTGGCCAGCGCCAGCGCCGTCGTCACCTATGAGTTCGAGAACGTTCCGGTTGCGGCGGCTCAGACGCTCGCCGCGCGCATTCCTGTCTATCCGCCGGCACGCGCGCTGGAAGTCGCGCAGGATCGCGTGACCGAAAAAAGCTTCCTGAACGGCATCGGCATTCCCACCGCAGAATTCTGCCCAATCGACAACGACGACCAGCTGACGGTGGCGTTGAAGAAATTCAACGGCAGCGGCGTCTTGAAGACGCGCCGCCTGGGCTATGACGGCAAGGGCCAGCGCGTCTTCCGCAACATGGAGACCGGCGGCTTTGCCGGCACCTGCGAGGCGATGGGCAATGTGCCGCTGATCCTCGAATCGCTGGTCGCCTTCGAGCGCGAGATTTCCGTGATCGCCGCGCGTGGACGGGACGGCTCGATTGCGGCCTACGATCCGGCGGAGAACGTCCACCGCGAAGGCATCCTGCGAACCTCAACGGTACCGGCCGGCATCGGTCAGCAAACTGCCTTAGCGGCGAAGGAGGCGGTAGCAAAGATCCTCTCGGCGCTCGCCTATGTCGGCGTCATCGGCGTCGAGTTCTTCGTCCTTGCCGACGGCTCGCTGCTGGCCAACGAACTGGCCCCGCGCGTCCACAATTCCGGCCACTGGACGGAAGCGGCCTGCACCGTCTCCCAGTTCGAGCAGCATATCCGCGCCGTCGCCGGCCTGCCGCTCGGCTCAGCGGCCCGGCATTTTGACTGCGTGATGGAAAACCTGATCGGCGACGATATGCTGAAGGTCCCGGCGCTGCTCGCCGAATCCGACCTGATGCTGCATCTCTACGGCAAGGCGGAGTCACGCCCCGGCCGCAAGATGGGCCATTTCACCCGAGTTCTTCGTCGGAGCTAGAGCAATTCCAGGAAAAGTGTGTAACGGTTTTCCGTCCGGAATTGGGCAAAAAACAAATACTTAGGGCGGTTCGGCGATTCCGTGAAACGCTGAGCCGCTCTAGTCCCGACTACTGCATGTCCTGATCTTCGTCCTCGTTCGGGCTGGCGCAGCTCGTTTCGCCTGCCTGGCAATTGCTGCCGGAGGTGAGCTGCTTGATGCGCTGGTTGGTCAGCTCCATCAGGCACTCGGAGACCTCCATCGGATGGATGGAGCCGCCCTCGCTATCGGCGGTCGAATAGGCGCATTCGGCATCGCGAAAGGCGATCCAGGCGCGCTGCGCCGTCTGCAGCAGCTTGTTGGCCTTTTCGTCATTGCCGCCGACGAGGTTCTTGTAGGCGGCGTTGAGCTTGGCGTCGGCCGCCTCATAGTCGGTGTTGGCGCAGATGGTCATCATCGACTGGCTGTCGTCGCCGCGGTCGCATTCCTGTCCCCAGGCTGCCGTGGCCGTTGCGGCCAAGACAAGACAGGCAGGCAGAAACAGGCGGCGCATTTGGAAACTCCGGTCCTTTCGCGAGGCCGCACCTTTCCAGCCGCCCTTGAGTCGCGCAATGCCGCGCGCCACGGATGGCGAATATTTGATTGGCCGCGCCATTTCTGGCATTCGGGCCGCGCTTGCGGTTGACACGGGCAAGGCTCCTCGTTTATGAGCCACGCAAGTTCAAAGGCGCGCTTTTTCCGGGCGCGCCTTTAAAATTCGGCCCGGGACCGGGCCCCGACCGGATAGGCAAGACCATGAAGATCAAGAATTCGCTCAAGGCGCTCAAGGCGCGTCACCGCGACAACCGGCTGGTTCGCCGCAAGGGACGCATCTACATCATCAACAAGACCGCTCCGCGCTACAAGGCGCGCCAGGGCTGAGACTTGCGCGCGGCTCGATGCATGTCGCCCAAAAGTCCGCAGCGATTTTGGGCGAACGACATGCATCGGAACAAACAGGCCGCGCCCGTTTGATGTCGATTGCCGGTTCGCCGGTGCTTTCACGCTAAAATCATTTTGACGATCCGCCGTCCGGGACTAGATTCCGGCGATGCGGATTCTTTTTTCTTCTTTCGCCGCCATCCTGCTTGCCTGCGCCGCCTCGCCTGCATCGGCCGGGGACCAGGCCACGCAGCCATCCGCGGCCTCGCCGCCGCCGGCCATAACGCCGCCGCCGGCCGCCCCGACCAGGCAGGGGCGCCTCGACCAGCTCTTTGCCGATCTCAAGCGCGAGCGTAACGAAAAGGCCGCCGAGCGCATCGCCGGCCGCATCTGGGGCGAGTGGAACCAGTCCGGCAGCGCCTCGATCGACCTGATGATGCAATGGGCGCAGAAGGCAACCGAAGACCAGAAATTCGACGTCGCGCTCGACTTCCTCGACCAGGTCGTGACCCTGCAGCCTGACTATGCCGAAGGCTGGAACCGCCGCGCCACTGTGCATTTCCTGATGAAGAACTACGGAAAGTCGATGTCCGACATCGACCACACCTTGCAGCTCGAACCGCGCCATTTCGGCGCGCTTTCGGGTCTCGCGCAGATCATGGCCGAAACCGGCCACAAGCAGTCGGCGCTGGAAGCCTGGCAGAAGGTGCTTACCATCTATCCGATGATGCGCAGCGCCCAGGACCAGGTCTCGACGCTTTCCGAAGAGCTCGCCGGCGAAGGCATTTGATATCCCCAAGGCAGTAAGGGAGTAGGGCGGTAACGCAGTAGCGAAAAGAGCACGCCCTACTGCCCTACTGCCCTACTGCCCTACTGCCCTAAACCAATTTCGCCCCACTTCCGTATTCATCCGCATGAACCTCATCTGCGCCGCGCTTCTCTTCCTCATCGCACTCGTCTTCGCCCTCGCCGGTGTCACCCGTGCCGGTGCCTGGCTGATCGAGCGCCGCAATCCTCCTGTGGGAGAATTCGTCGACATCAACGGTGCCCAGATCCATTACGTCCATATCCCGGCCCCGGCCGGCGCCGCTCTGCCGCCGATCGTCTTCATCCACGGCGCCAGCGCCAACCTCAGGGACCAGATGCTGCCGCTCAGGCCCCTGCTCGAAGGCCGCGCCGAGATGCTATTCCTCGACCGGCCCGGCTTCGGCTGGTCGGAGCGTGGAGCGGGCAACAACGAAACGCTGGCGGCGCAAGCCGACACCATCGCCGCGCTGATGGATCGCCTCGGCATCGGCAAAGCCATCATCGCCGGCCATTCCTTCGGCGGCGCGGTCACCACCGCCTTTGCTCAAAAACATCCGGAAAAGACCCTCGGCCTGGTCTTCCTGGCGCCCGTCAGCCACCCGTGGCCGGGCGGCGCGACCGCCTGGTACTACAAGCTGACGGCCATTCCGATTGTCGGCTCGCTGTTTTCCGAGACGCTGGCCTATCCGGCGGGCATCCTGCAGATCGGCAATGCCACGTCTTGCGTGTTCTCGCCGAACAAAGTTCCGGACGGCTATGTCGACGATACTTCGATCCCGCTGGTGCTGAGGCCGCGTGCCTTCCGCGCCAATGCCGTCGATGTGGCACAGCTCTACGATTATGTGCTCAAGGCCTCGCCCGGCTACCGCGACATCAAGGCGCCGACGGTCGTCATCTCCGGCGATCGCGACAAGGTGGTCTATGCCACGATCCATTCCGTCGGCCTCGGGCGCGACATTCCAGGCGCCGAGCTGATCTGGGTCCGCAATCTCGGCCACAAGCCGGACTGGATCGCGCCCGATCTCGTCGTCGGCGCCATCGAAAAGGTCGCGGGCAAGGACATCGATCTGCAGGCGATGGCAAGGACCGTGGAGAGCCGGATCGCCGGCGACACGCAGGGCGCCGGTAGATGTCCGGAGCTCAAGGTTCCTGACGCCCAACTGGCGCCGACTTGAGTTTCTAGAGCAATTCCAGGAAAAGAGTGTAACGGTTTTCCGTCCGGAATTGCGTAAAAGCAAATATTTCGAGCGGTTCGGCGATACTATTCAGGTCAGGCCGAGCCGAAACTGGTGGCTTCCGAGAACCGGAGCGGAGCGTACTTAAGGTACGTGAGCACCGGAAGCGCAGGAAGCCGCTACAGGCCGGACTCACCTGAATATCGGCACACCTCAGTGGGTTTCCGACCCGACATAGGCAATGCGCAGCATGTTGGTCGAGCCGGGTGTCCTCAGCGGCACGCCGGCGGTGATGATGACGCGGTCGCCCGGCTTGCCGAAGCCCTCGTCGAGAGCGATGCGGCAGGCGCGGTCGACCATGTCGTCGAGGTCGATGGCGTCCTCGGAGACGACGCAATGCGTGCCCCACAGCAGCGACAGCCGTCGTGCGGTGTTGACGATCGGCGACAGCGCCACGATCGGCACCTGCGGGCGCTCGCGCGCGGCGCGCAGCCCGGTGGTGCCGGAGGCGGTGTAGGTGATGATCGCCGACAGTTTCAGCGTCTCGGCGATCTCGCGCGCGGCGAGCGAAATGGCGTCGGCGCCGGTCGCTTCCGGCTCAGAGCGCTGGGCGTTGATGATGCCGGCATAGGTCGGATCGGTTTCGACCTTGGTGGCGATGCGGTTCATCATCGCGACCGCCTCGACCGGATAGGCGCCGGCCGCGGATTCGGCGGAAAGCATGATCGCGTCGGCGCCTTCGAAGACGGCGATCGACACATCGGAGACCTCGGCGCGGGTCGGCACGGGCGCGGTGATCATCGATTCCAGCATCTGGGTCGCGATCACCACCGGCTTGCCGGCGCGCCGCGCCGCGCGCGTGATCTGCTTTTGGATGCCGGGCACCGCTTCCAGCGGCATCTCGACGCCGAGATCGCCGCGCGCGACCATCAGCGCGTCCGACAGTTCGATGATCTCGGGCAGGCGAGCCACCGCCTGCGGCTTTTCGATCTTGGCCATGATGAGGGCCCGGCCGCGCGCGATCTTGCGCGCTTCCGCCAGATCCTCCGGCCGCTGCACGAAGGATAGCGCCACCCAGTCGACATTCGCCGCCAGCACCGCGTCGAGGTCGGCGCGATCCTTCTCGGTCAGCGCGCCGACGGGCAGGTCGGTATCTGGCAGGCTGACGCCCTTCTTGTCGGAGATGCCGGTGCCGGCGACGACCGTGCAGGCGATCGACTTGCCGTCGCTCTTCAGAGCCTTGAGCTCCAGCTTGCCGTCGTCGATCAAAAGACGGTGGCCGGCTTCGACCGAGCTCAGGATTTCCGGATGCGGCAGGTAGACACGGCTGGACGTGCCGGGTTCGGGATTGTTGTCCAGCGTGAAGGTCTGGCCGACGGTCAGCGCTTCCTTGCCATTGGCGAACTTGCCGACCCTGAGCTTCGGCCCCTGCAGGTCTGCGAGGATGCCGATCGGCCGGCCGACGGCCGCCTCGACGGCGCGGATGCGACCGACCAGCGTGCGCATCAGCTCGTGGTCGGTATGGCTCATATTGATGCGGAAAACATCGGCCCCAGCCTCGAAAAGCTTCTTCAGCATCTCCTCGGACGAGGAAGCCGGACCGATGGTGGCGAGGATCTTGACCTTGCGGTTGCGTCTCATTGACTGTTCGTTCCCGGGGCGGGGGTCGCTGGCGCGCCTCCCGTTGCGGGCTCGTCGGTCAGCTGGACCATCCAGCTTGCCTGCTCGCCCGTGTCATATTCCTGAAATCCGGCGCGCTGGAAGCCCCGGGCGACGCAATCATTCACGCCGGCGATCTTGAACTCTTTTTCGGCGACGCACATGTTGATCGGGCCATCCCAACGCCCCCCGCGCTCGGCGTCTTCTGCATAAAGATAGTAAAACCTTGATGACAGCGGTCCCTCGATCAGCGTCTTGCAGGTCGATCCTTCGATGTGCCACCAGCCTTCGGTGATCCAGCCGGCCTTGGCGCGATAGCCGATGCCGACGCCCACCAGATTTTGCGTCGCGTTGCAGACGCGGAAGTCGGCGCGCGCCGGCGAGGTCGCGCAAAGCGCGCCGAGAACCGCGCCAAAGATCAGGAGCGGTAGGGTCAGGCGCTTGCGCGGCCTGCCGGCGAAACCCATCCCAAATCCCTTCGCGAACCACATCTGCATCTCTCGAAGCCCTTTTCAGCAAACTCCGGGCGCATGTCAACGCGCCGTTTTGTTCAATTCCAATCGATTTAGAAGGGCCCGGTGTGCGCTAAGTCGTCCCGTTCGGGATTTTTTGCAGAAACCGTGGCCAAACAACGGCATTGCGCCTGCGTCCTCTTCGTGGAATGACGATACCACCCTGCCTGGACACCAGCGAACAGACCGTTTTCAGCCGATGACCCGATCCACAGTTTTCGCGCCTTTCGACATCGTCGAGGGCGACCGCAAAAAAGGCATCGTGCTTCTGGCCGATCATGCCCGCCGCGATCTGCCGGAGGAATATGGCAGCCTCGGCCTGCCGGCGGCGGAATTCGAACGCCACATCGCCTATGACATCGGCGTCGAGACGGTCACGCGCGAGCTGGCGACGGCGCTCGACGCGCCCGCGGTGCTTGCCGGCTTCTCGCGGCTTTTGATCGACCCCAACCGGGGCGAGGACGACCCGACGCTGATCCGCCAGCTCTATGACGGCACCATCGTGCCGGGAAACTATCCGATGGCCGAAGAGGAGCGGGAGCGGCGCCTCGAAGACTTCTACCGACCCTATCACGACGCCGTCGGCGCGATGATCGCCTCGGTGGCGCACGCTTCGGGGAAAGCGCCGTTCATCTTCTCGGTGCATTCCTTCACCCCGCGCATGCAAGGCTTCATCCGGCCCTGGCATGTCGGCATCCTGTGGGACCGCGACGACCGCGTGGCGCGGCCGCTGATCGACATGCTGGCCGCGGACAAGAACCTCGTTGTCGGTGACAACGAGCCTTATGACGGCGCGCTGCGCGGCGACACCATGTTCCGCCACGCCATCGTCAACGGCTACGCCCACGCGCTGCTCGAGATCCGCCAGGACCTGATCGCCGATCGCGCCGGCGCGTTGGCATGGGCGGAACGGCTGGCGCCGATCGTTGACGCCATCGACCGCCGTGCCGATATACACCAAGTGAAGATGTTCGGCTCGCGCACCGGGCCGGTGTGACAGTGGCCCGTGAGGCCGGGAAACGACGAAATGACCGAACTCAGCCAAGAGCAAAAACGCGATTTCGAGGCCGCCGCCTTCCGCCGGCTGGTCGATCACCTGCGCGAGCGCGGCGACGTCCAGAACATCGACCTGATGAACCTCGCCGGCTTTTGCCGCAACTGCCTGTCGAACTGGTACCGCGAGGCCGCCGAGGCCGATGGCGTCGCGCTATCGAAGGACCAGTCACGCGAGATCATCTACGGCATGCCCTATGCCGAATGGCAGGCACTTCACCAGACCGAAGCCTCCGAAGCCAAGAAGGCCGAGTTCGAGGCGAAGCGGCCGAAGGACCACTAACGGAGGCCTTGATCCTGCGTTGAGGCTCGCTACCCGACTCGGCCCAGCGCTATGGCCGATCCCGTGAACGGCAGCGCCAGATCGTAACCGGCCGGCGGCGGCGCGATCGGCGTGGCTGCGGAGGTACCGAACTGGGTGACGCCCTCGCCGAGATGGTGCGCGAGATCATGGCGGCCGCCACCGAACTCAAATGTGCTGCTGGCGACCAGGCGCGCGCTGAACACGTTGGTGCCGATCAATGGCACCATTGCCGTACCGGCGGAGACCGCGACCGTCGTGCCCGCCACCAGGCTGGTGCGGCGGAAGGTGGCGATGCGTTCGCCTTGGTCGAACGAAGCCGGATCGTCGAAGGTTCCCATCGGCCGGCGCTGCAGATAAAGCGAGAACTCCCCCACCGGATCGAGCCCGAGCGACAGCGCTCCGTTGTCGACCCCCTGAGCCTTGAATGGCCTTGCCGCGAAGGTGAAATGCGCGGTCGTCTCGGCGCGCTTGCCGTCGAACAGCGGCACGTCGGGGAAGGGCAGATGCAGGAAATATCCGTAGTCGGCCACCGCGCCATCCTTGGCGCGGTAGAAGCGGCCGGTGGCGTACCAGGCGAGTTCGGCGGGAAGCAGGGCGGTCATGCGGGGTCCTGTCATGTCTGGGAATGGACACCGCGACTGTGCCGCGTTCCGGTGGGCGCGGGAAGCACCGCATTGCCGGCGCGGCTTGGCCCAAGCACTTTCAACCAGCGGCGCTTGACTGAAGGTTGAATCGATCTAATTTGCCGTCCAAGCCTTTCTCGCAGCGGATTCTCGACCATGGGCGCGCGCAATCTCATGCAGGCCGCGATCCGCGGCCGCTGGGCCGTTGCCGGCATCTTCCTGGCCAACGGCTTCCTGACCGGCAGCTGGGCGCCGCAGATCCCGGTGTTCCTCACCCGGCTGGACATCTCGAAATTCACGCTCGGCCTGCTGATCCTTTTGTTCGGCGTCGGCGCGGTCTTGGCGATGACCTGGTGCGGTCATCTCATTTCCAGGCACGGCTCGCGCACCGTGCTGCGCTGGTTCGGCCTCTGCGGCAGTTTCGGCCTGCTGGTCGTGGCGCTTGCACCCAACGTGCAGCTGGCGGCAATCGCCATGCTTATCTTCGGCGGCTCGATCGGCGGCATGGACGTCGCCATGAACTCCAACGCCGTGGTGGTCGAGCGGCGGCTGTCGCGGGCAATCATGTCGCCCTCGCATGGCTTCTGGAGCCTGGGCGGCTTCGCCGGCGGCGCGTTGGGCGGCTATTCGATCCAGAACTACGGCTACCTCGCCCATGCCGTCGTGGTGACGGCAATCGCATTCGCCGTTATCGCCTTCGCGATCGGCCATCTGATCGCCGAAGACAGGCCGCAGGCCACCGAGCACCCGAAATTCGCGCTGCCCCGGCACACGATCGTCTACCTGGTCGGGCTGATGGCGCTGCTCACCATGGTCTCCGAGGGCGCGGTGCTCGACTGGGCGGCGCTCTATCTCCAACAGGAGCTCGGCGCCGACCTTGCGATTGCCGGCCTCGCCTACGCGGCCTTCTCCGGCGTCATGGCGTTGATGCGCTTCTTGGGCGACAGCGTGCGCAACCGCTTCGGTGCGGTGGCAACGCTGCGCGGTTCGGCGCTTGTCGCTGCTGCCGGCATGTTCGTGGCAGGCCTCTCGCCCTCGCCCTGGCTTGCGATTGCCGCTTTCGCCTGCTGCGGCTTCGGCATCGCCAACATGGTGCCGATCCTGTTCTCGGCCGGCGGCAACCAGGAAGGCATGTCGTCGGGCACCGGCATGAGCGTGGTCACCACCATGGGCTATTCCGGCATTCTGGTAGCCCCGTCGGCGATCGGCTTCGTCGCGGAGCATTCGAGCTTCGGCCCGATCTTCATCGCGCTCTCCGGCCTGCTGCTTATCGTGCTGTTGATGGCGAGCCTCGCTCACCGGGCCGAGTTCGCTGCCGAACCGGCGCCGGCCGAATAGCGCTTCAGCTCTTCATGCAAGAAATCCGCCACGCGGCGGATGCGCATGCTCGTGCGCACGTCGCGATGCATGGCAAGCCACACCGGCAGGTTGGGCAAGGGCACGTCCGGCAGCAGCTTCTCCAATAGCGGATCGCGGTCGGCGAGCGGCTCCTGGCCGATACCGATGCCGTTGCCGGCCCGCACCGCCTCCCACAGCACGATCTGGTTGTCGGTCCTGAAACGGAAATTGCTGCGGCTGACCGGGATGCCGAACGCGGTGAAGCCGCGGATGATCTCGTCGCTGCGGTCGAAACCCACCAAAGGATGGTCGGCAAGATCGGCCGGTGTCTCCGGCCGGCCGCGCCGGTCGAGATAGGATTTCGCCGCGCACAGGCAGAGCGCAATGTCGGTCACCCTGTGGGCCACCAGCTCGTTCTGCGCCGGCCTGACCATGCGGATGGCGATGTCGGCGTCGCGGCGCAAAAGGTTCTCGACCTGGTTCGAGGCGACGATCTCGACCTCGATGCCCGGCTCCTCTTCGCCAAGCTTGGCCGTGATCTCCGGCAGCACGCAGGCCGCGACCACTTCGCTTGCTGCGATGCGCACCGTGCCCTCGATCGCCTCTACCGATCCGAGCGCCAAAAGCGAGAAGGCATTGGCCTGCTCGCTGACCGCCCGTCCGCGCTCATAGAGCGCGCTGCCGGCCTCTGTCAGCTCATAGCCGCGACGCCCGCGCCGGAAGAGCGTGATGCCCAGCGCCTGCTCCAGCTCGGCGATGTGGCGACCAAGCGTCGGCTGGCTGGCCGTCAGCCGGCGCGCTGCGGCCGACAGGGTGCCGGTTTCGGCGACCGCCACGAAGCTCTTGATCAGGTTCCAGTCGAACTCTCTCATTCATTTTTGAATATCAGATCGCCGATCTAAGTCAATTTCCATTCGTTTGCGGAAGGGCCAGATTGAGCAGGCAAACGCAAGCAAACGGAGACGAACAATGATCAAGATCGCAATTCTGGGCGCCAATGGCCGGCTCGGCCGCGTGGTCGCCAAGGCTTTCATCGCCGCCGGTTTCGATGTCCGCGCCGTCACCCGCACCGGCAAGGTGCCGGCCGAGCTCAAGGGCACTGTTGCCGTCGCCGGCGATGCGCTGGATCGCCAGTCGCTGATCCGAGCCACCGAAGGCGTCGACATCATCTTCAACGGACTGAACCCGATCTACACCGACTGGGGCAAGTGCCTGCCCATGGCCGAGAACGTCATGGCCGCCTGCCGTGCCAACAACGCGCTGCATCTCTTCCCCGGAACCGTCTACAATTACGGCTTGCCGATGCCTGAGGTGATCACCGAGGAAACGCCCTTCCATCCGACGACCGAGAAGGGCCGCATCCGCTGCGCCATGGAAGAGCTGTTCCGCCGCGAGGCGGAGGCTGGCCGCGTGCGCACCATTGTCCTGCGGGCCGGCGACTTCTTCGGCGGCACCGGCAGCGGTTCCTGGTTCGACCTCGTCGTCGCCGCCAAGATGGAAAAGGGCGCCTATACCGCGCCCGGCCCGGCCGGCCTCACCCATGAGTGGGCCTACCTACCGGATTTCGCCGTGGCCTTTGTCGGGCTGGCGCGCAATCTCGACAAGCTCGGCTTCTATGAAGCGCTGAATTTCCCGGGCCACGCCGTCACCGACCTCGACATCAAGGCCGCCGCCGAGAAGGCGATGGGACGCAAGCTCAAGCTCTCCTTCATGCCCTGGTGGGTACTACGCGCCGGCAGCCCGTTCGTGGCCATGTGGCGCGAGATCGTGTCGATGTCCTATCTGCGCTTCCAGCCGCACCGGCTGGTCTCGGCGCGGCTGGAAGAGGTCATCGGCGAAATCCCGCACACCCCGCTCGACCAGGCAGTCGCGGAAGCCATGCAGGACATCGGCATTGCCGTCGCGGCCTCGCGTCAGGCCGCCTGATCACGACAAAGTACCGAAATGCTGCGGCCGGTCCCGAAGCCCGGCCGCAAACATGTCGAGGTTAAATCCTGCCCATCAACAAGAGGATCAGCAGCACGACCAGAATGACGCCGACAAGCCCCGAAGGCCCATAGCCCCAGGAGCGCGAATGCGGCCAGGCCGGCACAGCGCCGATTAGGATCAGGATCAGGATTATTACGAGAAGTGTGCTGATCGTCATGGTAGCCCTCGCCGTCTGTTGAACTGAGGGAACAATGCGAAAAGCCGCCCGGTTGTTCCCGGGCGGCCTTGGTGTCTGCCGGTTGCGAAGTGGCCCTATTCGGCTGCCTTCGGGAAAGCGATCTCGGTTTCGGCAGCCACGTCCGCCGCCTTGCCGATCGGCGACATCGCTCCGCTGCCGCGGCGGAACAGGCGGCCGAACCAGCCGCGTCGCGCGCCGGGCTTCACCTTGGCGCGGGTGAACACCATCAGCATCGAAGGCGTCACCACCAGCGTCAGCAGCGTTGCGAAGGACAGGCCGAAGACGATCGCCGAGGACAGCGAGATCCACCATTGCGTCGACGGCGCGTTGATCGTCGTCTCGTGATGGAAGATCTCGAGGCCGAGGCCGAAGGCGATCGGCAGCACGCCGAGGATCGCCGAAACCGCCGTCAGCACCACCGGCCGCGCGCGCTCGCGACAAGTCTGCAGAACCGCGTCCATCTTGTCCCAGCCTTCCTCGCGCAGCCGGTCATAGGTGTCGATGAGCACGATGTTGTTGTTCACCACCACGCCGGCCAGCGCGATGACGCCGATGCCCGACATGACGATGCCGAAGGCTTCGCCCGTCAGAAGCAGCCCCAGGAACACGCCGATGGTCGCCATGACCACGCAGGACAGAACAAGCCACACGCTGGTGAACTTGTTGAACTGCGCGAGCAGCACCAGGAAGATCAGGAAGATCGCGGCGCCGAAGGCCTTGCCGAGGAAGGCGCTGGCTTCGGCACTGTCCTCGTTGGAGCCGGCGAGCTTCCAGCGGATGCCGCTGCCGAGATTCATATCGGCGACGGCCTTGGTGACTTCCTGCTGCACCGCCGCAACCTGCGCGCCGGCGCTGACATTGGCTTGCACCACCACGGTGCGCGCGCCGTCGATGCGGTTGAGGATACCCACCGTCGGCTCGGGCTTGCGCACCACGAAGTTCGAGATCGGCACCGACCCTTGCGAGGTCTGCACCCGAAGCTCGTCGAGCGTCGACAGCGTGCGCCGGTCCTCCGGCAGTCGCAGCCGGATGTCGACCGCGTCGTCGGCGCCCGCCGGCCGGTATTCCGAAAGCTTGAGGCCGTTTGTCACCAGTTGCACCACGGTGCCGACCGAGGTCGGGCTGATGCCGTATTGCGCCGCCTTGGCGCGATCGACCTCGAGCGCCCAGTCGACGCCTGGCGGCGGCAGACCGTCCGAAACATCGATGACGTTGGGGATCTTGGCGATCCGCGCCGCCACCGCCCGCGCCCTGTCGTCGAGCCCGGCCGGGTCGGCGGCCGACAGCCTGATCTGTATCGGCTTGCCGGTCGGCGGACCAGCTTCCGGCACGCGCACCTCGACGTCCACGCCGGGAATGCCGGCCATGACGCCGCGCAGGTCGTTCAGGATCTGGTTGGCCGACTTGCGCTCGCGCCAGTCGACGAATTCGTACTGGATCACGCCGACGACGTCTTCCGGAATGTCCTGGCCGCCGCCTTGCGTCTTGCCGGCGCGCGTATAGACCGATTTCACGCCGGGCCAGCCGAGCAGCCGGTTTTCCGCCGTCCTGGTGGCGGCGTCCATTTCAGCCAGCGAAAGATTGCCGCGCGCATGCACGTAGAGCAGGCCGTAATCCGGCTCGACGCTGGGGAAGAACTCGACGCCGGCGCCATATTTCGAATAGGCGAAGCCGACGCCGACCAGCAGGCCGACGGTGAGCAGGATGACGGTGATTGGGAAGCGCACTGCCTGCTTGACCAGCGCCATGTACCAGCCGTCGCGGTTGCCCTCCTCGTGATGCGCCGGCGCCTTGGCGAAGATGGCGCCCAGCGTCGGCGCGAAGACCAGCGCGTAGAGCATCGAGGCCGACAGCGTCACGATCAGCGTGATCGGCATGTACTTCATGAAGTCGCCGATGATGCCGGGCCAGAACAAGAGCGGCGAGAAGGCGGCGATGCGCGTCATCGTCGCCGCGATGACCGGGCCGGCCATGCGCTTGGCTGCCAAAGCGAAGGCGTCGGCCTTCGGCATGCCCTCGCTCATGCGCCGCTCGGCGAATTCGGTGACGATGATGGCATCGTCGACCAGCATGCCCACCGCCAGGATGAGGCTGAACAGCACGATCATGTTGATCGTGTAGCCCATCATGGCGAGGAGAAGGATGCCCATCAGGAAGGATGACGGGATGGCGAGGCCGATGAGCAGCGAGGCGCGTCCCGACAGCGCATAGAGGATGACGATGAACACCAGGATGACGGCGATCATCACGTGGTTCTGCAGGTCGCCGAGCAGCTGGTTGACGAAGACCGACTTGTCCTGCGTGTAGGTGACATGCATGCCTTCGGGCATCGACTTGATGAAGTTGTCCGATACCTCCCTGACATGGTTCAGCGTGTCGATCAGGTTGGCGCCGATGCGCTTCTTCACCTCGATGGCGATCGCCGGCTTGCCGTCAAGCCGGGTCACCGTCTCGGCGTCCTTGAAGGTCGAGCGCACGGTCGCGACGTCCTTGGCCTGCACCACGGCATTGGGCGTGGCGACGACCGGCAGGTTGGCGATATCCTCCGGCGTCTCGATCAGCGACGGCACCTTGACGGCGTATTTGCCCTCGGAGCCTTCGAGATTGCCGGCCGCGACCAGGCTGTTGGAGGCGCCGACGCCCTGGATCACCTGGTCGAGCTGCAGCCCGTAGGAGGAGAGCTTCACCGGATCGATGACGACTTCGACCAGATCGTCGCGCGCGCCCTGCAGCGAGCCTTCCAGCACGCCGGGCACCTCTTCGATCCGGTCGCGCAATTCTCGCGCCGCCGCCGTCAGCACGCGCTCCGGCACGTCGCCGGATAGCGTGACGACCAGAACCGGGAATTCCGAGACGTTGACCTCGTTGACGGTCGGCTCCTCGGCCGCCTGCGGCAGATCAGCCTTGGCGTCCTGCACCTTGCTGCGCGTGTCCTGCAGCGCGGTGGCCAGATTGGTCTGCGGCTGGAATTCGACCAGCACGTAGCCGCCGCCCTGGAAGGCGGCCGAGCGCATCTCCTTGAGCCCCTTGAGGCTCTTCAGCTTGCTTTCCATCGGTCGGAGCAGCAGGCGCTCGGAGTCCTCCGGCGAGATGCCCTGATAGATCAGGCTGACATACATCATCGGAATCGGAACGTCCGGCTCCGCTTCCTTCGGCGTCGACTGATAGGCGACCCAGCCCGCGACGAGCAGGAACATCAGCGCCGATATCGTGAGGCGGGCGTTGTGGATGGCGAGTCTGACGATGTCCATGACTTTTGCCTGCTGTTTCTATGGAAGCGGCGACATTGGCCGGCAGCGCGCCGGCGGCCCGGCGCGCCAAGCGATCGCGCTACTGTGTGCCGGCGGAAGCTTCGCTGATCAGCTTGTTGATGGTCGCCTGGTCGGCCTCGACCGGCTTCACAAGATCGCCTTCCTTCACCAGCTCCTGGCCGGCGACGATGATGCGCGCATCCTGCGGGATGCCGCCGAGCACCAGGCCATGCGGCGTGTCGTCGACCAGATCAATCGGGAAGAACGCCACCTTGTCGTCCTTGCCGACGGCGCGAATGCCGAGGTCACCCTTGTCGCCCAGCGTCACCACGGAGCGCGGCAAAAGCACCGCATCGGTCGGTTCGGCGCTGAGCGCGATCTCGGCCGTCATGCCGGCGGGGATCGAGCCGTCGCCATTGGGGATCGCCACTTCGACGCGGAAGGTGCGGGTCTGCGAGGAGGCATCGCGGCTGATGTAGCGCACCGTGCCGGTGACCTTCTGGTCGTTGACCAGGCGCACATTGGCCTCGTCGCCGATCTTGATGTAGCGCAGGTCGCGCTCGCTGATCTCGCCGCGCGCGATGACCGGATCGAGCTTGAGTATCGTCGCTACTTCGCCGCCCTGCATTACCGAGCTGCCGAGTTCCACCGGCACGCGGTCGATGACGCCGTCGAACGGCGCCTTCACCTCATTGCGGTCGAGTTCGGCTTGCGCCGTCTCCAGCATCGACTGCGCCGCAGTGAGGTTCGATCGGGCGGTGTCGAGCTGCAGCTTGGGCAGATTGCCGGTCTTGGCCAGCCGCTCGGCGGCATCGAGCTCGGCCTTGCGCTGCACCAAGAGCTGCTTGGCGTTGTCGACGTTCGAGATCTTCTCCTCGGCGGCGAGCATCAGCACCAGGTCGCCCGTCTTGACGTGATCGCCCTGCTTGACCGGCAGCTTGTCGATGACGCCGGCGACGCGGGTGGCCAGCACCGCGCGCTTGTCGGCCTCGGTCAGGCCCGAGATCCGTATCGCCCGCGCATAGGTCTTGCGCGGTGGCGTCACCACCGCCACGGTACGCAACGCAGCCTTCGGCTCGGCCTCTGCCGTCTTCGGCTTTTCGGCCCCGGATTGCGTGGCTTTGCTTGGCTCTCCCGCCTTCTGGTGGTCGGCGGCGCTGCCCACTGACGAGAACTCGCCCGTTGCCATCCAGGCGGCGAATCCGATGAGCACAGCAATGGCCGCAAGCTTGTGAAACCTGATTTTCGGCATCGTCATTTTTCCGTTGCAGACTTGGCGAGGTCGGCGCTCCGACTCCCGGGCGCGCGGCCGATATGGGTGCGCGCAAGGCCATGTTCAATTTGCCGTGATCGGCGAAGCGCCGCTTCTACCTCAAAGTTGCAGCGCAATATAGTGAGAAAAATTGCAGCATCATTGCACTTTCACCCGTGGCGATCCTGCTTTTTTCATTTTCAGTCAGTCGACTGCCCTGGTTTTTCCCGATCCGGAGAGACTTCTTGCTCGCGCGGACACTCAATGGCAGCAGATGTCAGCATGATGCGGAATTTTTTCGCGCAATGACTTACAGCATTAGCACGTGACAATGCTCAGGGCGCGCCCACTTCGAAATAAATGCTCTCAGCTGATCAGGTTCAGCAACCGGAATAGTCGCTCGAATGTCCTGCCGTAGGGCGGTCTAAGCAGGCCGCCGGCGCTCAGCCTGGATTGGACGAAGATCGGCTTTTCCTTGCTGAAGGTCCGGAAACCCCATTCGCCGTGATAGGCGCCTATGCCGCTCTCGCCGACGCCGCCGAACGGCTGCCGCTCCTGCACCAGATGCATCATGCAGTCATTGACCGTCACGCCGCCGGCCACGGTTTCCCGCATCACCCTTTGGCGATGGACGCTGTCCTTGCCGAACCAGTAGAGCGCCAGCGGACGCTCGCCCCGGTTCACATGCTCGATCGCCTCATCGACCGTTCCGTATTCGAGGATCGGCAGCACCGGCCCGAAGATTTCCTCGCGCATCAGTCGCAAATTCTCGCCGGCATTCCGGACCAGGACAGGCGCCAGCTTGCGGTCGCTCACGCCAAGTTCTTCGCTTGCCGGATTGACCTCGGTGACATCGGCGCCGGCTTCGCGCGCCTCCGCGATCATGTCGCTCAGCCGCTGGCGGTGCCGTTCGCTGATGATAGCCGTGTAGTCGGGATTGTCGCGCAGGCTGGGATAGAGCCGCGCCATCGCTGCGGCGAGTTTTGCGGCGATCGCGGCGCCCTGCCCCTGCGGGACCAGCAGATAGTCGGGCGCGATGCAGGTCTGGCCCGCATTCAAGAGCTTGCCGTAGGCGACGCTCGAGACCGCGGCATCGAGATCGCAGGAGGCATCGAAGATCGCCGGCGACTTGCCGCCCAGCTCGAGCGTGACCGGCGTCAAATTGGCGGCCGCGGCCAGCGCCACCTGGCGGCCGACGGCGGTCGAGCCGGTGAACAAGAGGTGATCGAAAGGCATCGACACGAATGTCTTGCCGACCTCGGCGTCGCCGACCACCACGCTCATTTCGTCGGGAGAAAAATGCTCTTCGACCAGCCGGGCAAGCAGGTCCGAAAACTTCGGCGTCAGCTCGGAAGGCTTTATCAGCACGCGATTGCCGGCGGCTAAAGCGGCGGTCGCCGGCGCGATGGCGAGCTGGAATGGATAATTCCAGGGCGAGACGATGCCGACGACGCCAAGCGGCTGCGGCAGCAATCGGTTGCGGCCCGGCAGGAACGGCAGGCTGGTGGCGACGCGTCGCTCGCGCATCCAGCCGCGTAGATGCCGAATGGCATGCCTGATGCCGGCGCCAACGACGAACAGTTCCGCAAGCCGCGTTTCCTGGGCTGCCCGACCGGAAAAATCGCTGTCGATCGCCGCGCAGATCTCGGCCTCGTGCTTTTCGGTCAGCGCCAGCAGCCGCTTCAGCCGGTCCTTGCGCACCTCGAGACTGGGAAAGGGTTCCTTCTCGAAGGCCCTGCACTGCGCTTCAAATCTGACCCCGAGGGAGTTCTGTCTGGTCTGCAGCATCGCTACCTCCCGTTTACGTCGAGGTAAACTACTCGCCCGGCGAAGGTGAATCCAGCGCGCCGCCGGTTCCGCAAGGTAAGGCGGCGCAAGACCTGTTCGCGCCTTCCCTAGCAGGCGCTGACGAGGTCACGCCGAGTTTAGCGATTTGCTTAGCCAGTCGGCAAATCCTCGGGCGCGCTTGCTTGGCTGACGGCCGGCCGGGAACAGGGCGTGGATCGGGATGCTCGGCAGCGGGAACTCCGGCAGCAGCCGGAGAAGCCGGCCGTCATTGAGCTCTGTACCGAACATCCATCCCGAGCCGAACGCCACCCCAAGTCCAGCCACGACGCACGCAGTGACGCCAGCAGAACTCGACACCCTGATGCGTGGGCTTTCCGGCAGGACAAAGCCGGCGCCCGGACCGATCTGACCTTGCAGGGTTGCCCCTGAGCTATCGGAAGGACCGAAGATAACCTGATGATGCGCCAAATCGGCAGGAGAGGCCGGCAGGCCGTGCCGGGCGATGTAGTCAGGCGCCGCGACGAGCAGCCTCGGCGTCTGCCCGACCTTACGAGCCATCAGACTGGAATTGTCCAGCAACCCCAGCCTTATCGCGACATCGGCGCCCTCCTCGACAAGGCTGCGCCGGCGATCGTCCATCATCAGCTCGATGGAGAGATTCGGATGTTCTGCAAGAAGGCTGGGCAGACGAGGAATGAGCGCGCGCATTGCGAAAGTGACCGACAACTCGACGCGCAACTGACCACGCAATTCCTCGTTGCCGGCGGCGGTATCTGCCGCTGCTCCAAGCTCGGCGAGCAGCGGCCGGATCTGGTCGAGATAAACTTGCCCTGCCTCGGTAGCCACGACCTTGCGGCTGGTGCGGGCGAGAAGGCGGGCGCCGATACGCGCCTCCAGATCGTTCAGGATACGCGACACCGAAGGCTGCGACAGGCCGATTTCGCGGGCAACCTGCGAAAGATTGCCCCGTTCGGCGACGCGCACAAAAACTTCCAGTTCCTGCAGTCGGTCGGCCATTCGTTTTCCGGATGATTACTATCCCTTTTGGAACGCTACCCCTCTTTCGGGAAATAGGCGAGGACACATTCCGCCGCCCTACGGGCACTTAACCTTTGGAGCAGTCCTATGTCTCTTCAAGAAAAGCTCGATGCCTTCAAAGCCGATTTCGAGGGCAACAAGGCTCCCAGGCACGCCGTGGAGATCATGCATCGCGCGACCGCAGAGCTGATCGCCTCGGGTCAGGCTGAGCATGCTTTGAAAGCCGGCGCGGTCGCCCCGGCCTTCACGCTGATGGAGGCCGATGACGGTCCCGTTGCATCGAACGACCTGCTTGCTCGCGGGCCGCTTGTCCTCAGCTTCTATCGTGGCGTCTGGTGCCCCTATTGCAACATCGAACTCGGCGCCCTTCAGGAAGCCTGGCCGCGGATCGAGACGATGGGCGCGCGGCTTGTTTCCATTTCGCCGCAGTCTCTGGCCAACGCGCGCAAGGCAAAGCGCGACAAGCAGGTCACGTTCCCGATGCTGAGCGATCCGAATGGCGATGTCGCCAATGCCTTCGGCTTGCGGTTCCGGCTGCCGGACGATTTGATCGACTTGTACAGAAGCTTCGGTGTCGACCTGCCGATAATCAACGAAGACGCATCATGGACGTTGCCCATGCCGGCGCGGTTCGTGATCGGGCAGGATGGCATCATTGCCTATGCGGAGGTCAGTCCGGACTACACCCGCCGACCCGACCCGGCTGATCTTATTCCGATCCTGAAGCGGTTGCGCGGTTCCGTGGCTGCCTGAAATTCCGGCGGAGCGGACCATGGCAATCGCGAACCCGGCATTGGCCGGCACCGGCAGGCGCTGGCCAATGCTGGCCCTGATCTCGGTCAGCGCCTTCCTGCCTATGACAACTTGGTTTTCAGCAACGGCGATCACCCCGCAGCTGACGCGATTGTGGGGCCTCTCGCCAGCGCAGGGTGCCTGGATCACCGGCGCAGTGCAGATCGGCTTTGCGATCGGCGCATTGGCATCCAGCATTGCCGGTCTGTTGGACCTTGTCTCGCTTCGCAGGGTGATGGGCGTCAGCGCTCTGATAGCGGCCGCCGCCAATTTTTGTCTGCTGTTTGTCCCCTGCATTACCTTGCTGCTGATTGCCCGTCTGGCCACGGGCATCGCATTGGCAGGCGTCTACCCGCCCGCGATCAAGCTGGTTTCGACCTGGTTCAACCAAGGGCGCGGAACCGCGCTCGGCGCACTGCTTGCCGCGCTTACGCTCGGATCCGCCTTCCCTCATCTGTTGTCTGCGCAAGCCACTGAATTGGCTTGGCAGGATGTCATCCTTGCGACGTCGCTGGCGGCAACGTTGGGAGCAGTGCTCATCCTGTGGTTCGGTGCCGAAGGACCCCATTCCTTCGCCAGGTCGACCTTTGACCCCCGTCAAATCAAAACGATCTTGCGCAACCAAGCGTTGGCGCTAGCCAACATCGGCTATCTTGGGCACATGTGGGAACTCTATGCCATGTGGGGCTGGATATTGGCTTATATCCATGCCGGAGCCCCTGGCCTCGGCGTCAGCAGTCCGAGAATTTTGTCGCTGCTTGCATTCTTCGTCGTGGCATCGGGCGGGATCGGCTCGATTCTTGGCGGTGTCGCGGCCGATCGTATCGGTCGCACTGCGACCGCAGCGGCTATGATGGCAGTTTCGGGTTTCTGCACGTTGTTGATAGGTCTGGTCTTCGACGGTCCGCTCTGGCTGTTCGTCGCGGTCGCCATCGTTTGGGGAATGACCGTGATCGGCGATTCTGCCCAGTTCTCGGCAATGGCTACTGAATTGAGCGATCCGCGCTATGTCGGCACCGCGCTCTCCCTGCAGTTGAGCGCCGGCATTGCCCTTACCTTCGTCTCCATCCATCTGACCTCATTTGTGGCCGAGAGCATCGGCTGGCGTTGGAGCTTTCTGGTCCTCACCCCCGGGCCGCTGCTTGGCGTCGCGGCGATGTTGTTGCTGAGGCGAATGCCGACGGCAAGGCAGATAGCAAACGGGCTGAGGTAGCGCCGTCCGTTGTGTCAGGCACTGGACCTGCGAACGGCCTCCGGCTTGATCCGCGCCGCCAGGAATTCCTTGACCCGCCGCCCGGGCGCCGGACCGCGCATCGGCTTGAAGCCGTCGTCGAGTTCGCCCGAAAGATCGAGCGTCGCCCGGCTGCCGACGGCATCGTAATTCTCCTCCAGCCAGTCGCTTGCGGCATTTCGGCCGAGGTCGCGCAGATAGGCCAGAAAGGCCCATTCGGCGTTGACCTTGGACGAAGCCGAGAGATCCTTGAACGCCTCGTCGGCGTCGATCCTGTGCATGCGGATGTCGCGGTATTCGCCATGCGGCAGGCGGCCGGCGGCGATCAACTCCTTGACGAAGGCGATCGAGCGGAATTCGCGCAAAAGCCCGGCGTTGAAGGTGATCTCGTCGATGCGGTTCTGGATCTCGTTGGCGCTTTTCGGAGTGCCTTCGCGCACCACCGGGTTGATCTGCACCAGCAGCACATCCTCGGTCGCCGCCGTCTTGAAGAACGGATAGAGCGCGGGATTGCCGCCATAGCCGCCGTCCCAATAGGGCACGCCCTTGATCTCGACCGCGCGGAACAGTTGCGGCAGGCAGGCCGACGCCATCACCGTGTCGAGGTCGATCTCGCCGTCGGAGAAGACGCGCAGCTGTCCGGTCTCGACATTGGTCGCCGAGACGAAGAGCTCCATCGACTTGCAGGCGCGCACGTTGCGAAAGTCGATCTCCTTCTCGACCACGTCGCGCAGCGGGTTGAGTCCGAGCGGGTTGGCCACGTAGGGCGAGAAGACCCGCGACATGGTGTCGAAGAAGAAGTATCCGGGCGTGTTCTCGATCGACCAGTTGCCCCACACGACGTCCCAGGGCATGCGCTGCACCGGGCTGAAGCGGCCCTTCGAGGCCACGGCGCGCCAGAAATCGTCGAGCTTCTTGCGCGCGCCCTCGACGCCGCCGCGGACGAGACCGTCGGCCAGCGCCACCGCGTTCATGGCGCCGGCGCTGGTGCCGGACACGGCCGCGATCTCCAGCCGCCCATCCTCGAGCAAGCGGTCGAGCACGCCCCAGGAGAAGGCGCCGTGCGAACCGCCACCCTGGAGCGCGACGTTGATCTTCTTCCTGTCTTCCGCCTTACCGTTCTTCGCCATGGAATTCCTCGTCTCGATGCGCCAGTTTGCCCCTGCGTCATGGCGCGAGGCTGTTGGTCATCAGCTAATGTTGCAGTGCAGCATATAGGGGCGAACCAAGGCAAGAACACGAACACGGTCGCGTGATCGGTTGGAATTTCGGCCATAAAAAAACCTCCCCGCTCGCCGGAGCGGAGAGGTTTCATCAGGCTTGGCAATGTCAGGCGACGAGTTCGGGCACCGGGCCGACATAGCGCGACTGCGGCCGGATGAGCCGGCCGGTCGCCTGCTGCTCGCGCGCATGCGCAATCCAGCCGGCGACGCGGCCGGCGGCAAAGACATTGGAGAACGCCTCTTTCGGGAAGCCGGCTGCCTCGAGCAGCAGCGCCGTGTAGAATTCGACATTGGTCTGGATCGAGCGCTGCGGCTTGGCGACCCTGAGCACCTCGAGCGCCGCCTGCTCCACCGTTTCGGCGAAGGCCAGCCGGTCGCCCATCTTGCGGCTGCTCGTCTCTTTGCCGGAACCGAGCTGCCGCACGACCGCCTTCAGCACGTCGGCGCGCGGATCGCGCACGCGGTAGATCCGATGGCCGAAGCCCATGATGCGCTCGCCGCGCGCGATCTCGCCGCGCAGCCAGGCGGCGGCGTCGCCGCTAGTTTCAATGGCGTCAAGCATCTCGATCACCGGGCCCGGCGCGCCGCCATGCAGCGGCCCCTTGAGGGCGCCGAGCCCAGCCAGCACCGCCGAGGTCAAGCCAGCCTGCGTCGACGCCACCACCCGCGTCGCGAAGGTCGAGGCATTGAGTCCATGGTCGCAGACCGTCACCAGATAGGTGTCGAGCGCCTTGGCGAGCGCCGGCGATGCTGTGCCGCCGAGCATTCTGAGCATATCGGCGGCATGACCGGCACGACTGTCCGGCGCAAGCGGTGCCTCGCCGCGGCCGAGCCGCAGCAGGGCAGGTGTCAGAACCGCCGGCGCAGCAACCAGCCTGAGCGCATCGGCAAGCTCGTCGCCATCCGGCAGCAGGGAGATGCCGGCGCGCATGGCGCTGTAGATATCGAGCGGCGCGAGTTGGCCAAGCGTCGGCTGCAGCCGTTCGAAAACCTCGACGCGCGCCCTGCCGATCGCCTTTTCCAATTCGCTATCGCCGGGAAGCGCGTCGAAGAATCCATCGAACAGCAGGCGAACCACCTGGCCGTAGCGCCAATGGCCGGCCAGCTCCTTCAGCGAATGGCCTCGGATGGTGAGATGTCCGCCGACACCGTCGACATCGGAAAGCACCGTGTCCGCCGCCACAACATCATCGAGCCCGTTTGCCATGACCTGTCTCCTTGACCTTTCGTGCACTCCAACTAATGCTGCACAGTCAATGCATCAATCTTGATCAACTGAATCAATATGAGGCGGCAAGCATGTCGGAATGGCTGACGCGGGAGGAAGCGCTGGCGCGACTCAATGTCCGGCCGCAGACGCTCTATGCCTATGTCAGCCGCGGCCGCATCGGCATGCGGCCGGACGGCACCGACCCCCGCCGCAGCCAGTATCGCGCCGACGACATTGCCGCGCTTTCCACCCGCCGAGCGCGCGGACGTTCACCCCAGGCGATTGCCGAAAGTGCCATCGCCTGGGGCGAACCGGCTATCACCACCGCCATCTCGACGGTGGTTCATGGCCGCCTCGTCTATCGCGGCAAGGATGCCGTGGCGCTTGCGGCGACGGCGACGCTCGAAGAAACGGCAAGCCTGCTTTGGGCCTCCGACACTTTAACGTCCTTCGCATCGCTGACCGCTTCGGCCGCTCGACAGAGCGGCACTCCAACGGCATTTGCGAGGCTTTCGGCGCTTGCGGCCGAAGACCGGCCCTCGCTCGGCCGCCGGCCGGCGATGCTGCAGCAGGATGGCGCCAGCGCCACCAGCGTCCTGGCGACAGCCATCGGAGCCAGCCCAGGGGCGGGGCCGGTGCATGAAAGGCTGGCGCGCGGCTGGTCGGTCGATGCCGCCGGCGCCGATCTCATCCGCAAGGCTCTCGTGCTGCTTGCCGATCATGAGCTCAACGCCTCGACTTTCGCCGCGCGCGTCGCAGCCTCCACGGGGGCGCCGATAGCGGCCTGCCTGCTCGCCGGCCTCGCTACCCTTACCGGCCCGCGCCACGGCGGCGCCGGCGCCGCGGCGATCGCACTGGTTGAGGACGCGGAACGCCTGGGGCCGGACGAGGCGATTGCGCGTTGGCTCGCCCACGATCGGCCACTGCCCGGTTTTGGCCACCCGCTCTACCCGGAGGGCGATCCGCGCGCCGAGGCTCTGCTGTCCGATTTCAAGATCGAGGATGGCCTGTTGCGTCTGCGCGATGCCGCTTCAGCCGCGACCGGCATGCATCCGAACGTCGATTTCGCCCTGGCGGCGGTGACGCTAGGCCTTCGGCTGCCTGCCGATGCGCCCTTCCGCCTGTTCGCGCTCGGACGCAGCGTCGGCTGGACGGCGCATGCCATCGAACAGGTGACGAGCAACAGGCCGATCAGGCCGCGCGCCCGTTACGACGGGCCCGCAGGGATGGAGCGGTGACTGATGAAAACCTTTAGCGCTGGCCTTTGGTGAAGCGCTTTAGGGTGTGTTGAGATTCAGGTCAGGCCGAGTCGAAAATGGTGGCTTCCGAGAACCGGAGCGGAGCGTACTTGAAGTACGTGAGCACCGGAAGCGCAGGAAGCCTCCATTTGCAGGCCGGCATTACCTGAATATCAACACACGCGTCACGACATGGTGTCGAGCTTGCGCTGCATCGCGGCGATCTGCGCCTTCAATTCCTGCAGGTCGTCGGATTTCTCTTCCTTCTTTGACGGCTCGGCCGGGGCGGAGGAATTGGTCCCCGCTGACGGGAACGGCGTGAACATGCGCATGGCGTTCTGGAACATCTCGACATTCCGGCGCGTCTGTTCCTCCAGCGCCTTCATCGGCGTCTTCATGATGTCGATCGGCGTCTTGCCGAAGGCGCCCTTCAGCTGCTCGCGGAAGCGCTCCTGCTCCTTGGAGAAGGCGATCATCGACTGTTCGAGGAAGCTCGGCACGATCATCTGCATCTGGTCGCCGTAGAAGGAGATCAGCTGGCGCAGGAACGGAATCGGCAGCATGTTCTGCCCGTCCTTGTTCTCCAGCTCGAAGATGATCTGGGTCAGCACAGGATGTGTGATGTCGTCGCCGGTCTTGGCATCCTGCACGGTGAACTCCTCGCCCTTCTTGACCATCTCGGCCAGATCCTCGAGCGTCACATATGTGCTGGTGCCGGTGTTGTAGAGCCGGCGGTTGGCATATTTCTTGATGACGATTGGGTCGTCTTTTGCGGCCATCCGTATCCTCCCCAGGATACCGGCGCGTTCAGAGTAAGCGGCCGGTAACGATTGCGCCATTTGTCGAGGATATGCGCAAAAGCCTCACAATTCCAAGTGGTTTGTGCAGTGCGGCATCATTTAATGCGGAATGGGCGGAGCAAATTGTGCTGCACGCCAACTGCCATGCCGTCGCAATAAGCGCTCGACCTGCTTGCCGCGCATGGCGGCCATGCCCATTTCCGGTTTGACTCAGATCATTGAACGGGCAAGAAAAGCCTTCAAGGATAGCCCAAAACACATCACCTCGAAGTCTGGAGAAGAAAATGTCAGCTTCCAACTCGATCGTCGTCGCCAGCGCCGCCCGCACGGCGGTCGGCTCCTTCAACGGCAGTTTCGCCGCAACGCCGGCGCATGAGCTCGGCGCCCTGGTCATCAAGGAATTGCTTGCCCGGGCCAAGGTCGAGGCGGCGGAAGTCGACGAGGTCATCCTCGGCCAGGTGCTGACCGCGGCGCAGGGACAGAACCCGGCCCGCCAGGCCTCGATCAATGCCGGCCTGCCCAAGGAGACCACCGCCTGGGGCCTCAACCAGGTTTGCGGCTCCGGCCTCAGGGCAATCGCGCTCGGCATGCAGCAGATCGCCACCGGCGACGCCAAGCTGATCGTCGCCGGCGGCCAGGAATCGATGTCGCTGTCGCCGCACGCCCAGCACCTGCGCGCCGGCGTCAAGATGGGCGACTACAAGATGATCGACACCATGATCAAGGACGGCCTGTGGGATGCCTTCAACGGCTACCATATGGGCAACACTGCCGAGAACGTTGCCCGCCAGTTCCAGATCACCCGCGACGACCAGGACGAGTTCGCCTTAGCCTCGCAGAACAAGGCCGAAGCGGCGCAGAAGGCCGGCAGGTTCAAGGACGAGATCGTCGCCTTCATCATCAAGGGCAAGAAGGGCGACACCGTCGTCGACCAGGACGAATACATCCGTCACGGCGCGACGCTAGACGCCATGACCAAGCTGAGGCCGGCTTTCGACAAGGACGGCACGGTCACCGCAGCCAACGCCTCCGGCATCAATGACGGCGCCGCCGGCGCGCTGCTGATGACTGAGGCCGAGGCCGCCCGTCGCGGCATCACCCCGCTGGTCCGCATCGCCTCCTGGGCGACCGCCGGCGTCGATCCGGCCATCATGGGCACTGGCCCGATCCCGGCTTCGAAAAGGGCGCTGGAGAAGGCCGGCTGGTCGGTCAAGGATCTCGATCTCGTCGAGGCCAACGAGGCCTTCGCCGCGCAGGCCTGTGCCGTCAACAAGGGCATGGGCTGGGATCCCTCGATCGTCAACGTCAATGGCGGCGCCATCGCCATCGGCCATCCGATCGGCGCCTCCGGCGCCCGCGTCTTCAACACGCTGGTCTACGAAATGCGCCGCCGCGGCGCCAAGAAAGGCCTTGCCACGCTCTGCATCGGCGGCGGCATGGGCGTCGCGATGTGTGTGGAAGCGCTGTGAGCTCAGCGAATAGCCAATAGGGAGTAGCGAATAGGGAAAGCGTCGCGCGGCGGGACACCACATCCCTACTCGCTATTCGCTAACTCTCCATTCGCTCAGACGATCTTAAAGGGAGGACCACATGAGCAAGGTAGCAATCGTCACGGGCGGATCGCGCGGCATCGGCGCGGCGATATCGATCGCTTTGAAGAGTGCAGGCTATTCGGTGGCGGCGAACTATGCCGGCAACGACGAAGCGGCCCAGAAATTCAAGGCCGAGACCGGCATCTCCGTCTACAAATGGTCGGTCGCCGACTATGACGCCTGCGCTGCCGGCATCAAACAAGTAGAGGCCGATCTCGGCCCGGTCTCGGTGCTGGTCAACAATGCCGGCATCACCCGCGACGCCATGTTCCACAAGATGACCCGCGAGCAGTGGAAGGAAGTGGTCGACACCAACCTCTCCGGCGTCTTCAACATGACGCATCCGCTGTGGGGCGGCATGCGCGATCGCAAGTTCGGCCGCGTCATCACCATCTCCTCGATCAACGGCCAGAAGGGCCAAGCCGGCCAGGTCAACTATTCCGCCGCCAAGGCCGGCGATATCGGCTTCTCGAAGGCGCTGGCCCAGGAAGGCGCCCGCGCCGGCATCACCGTCAACGTCATCTGCCCCGGTTACATCGCCACCGATATGGTCAAGGCGATCGATGAGAAGGTGCTCAACGAGCGCATCATCCCGCAGATTCCGGTTGGCCGTCTCGGCGAGCCGGAGGAGATCGCGCGCTGCGTTGTCTTCCTGGCGTCGGACGAGGCCGGCTTCATCACCGGCTCGACGATCACCGCCAATGGCGGCCAGTACTTCGCCTGAGATCTTATTTCGCCCGAGATCTTTGACCTGACGGCGGGCGGTCCGGCGCAAGCGGACCGCCTGTTTTTGTCCACGCCGCTGGCAGGGCGCCACGACGCATGCCTCAATTCGGCACGCAAAAGTTAACGGCCTCCGCGCACCCTGTGTGAAACCTCGTTTACAGGCTGTGAATTTTCGGTGCGCAAGCTGTGGATAACACCATATCTAGGGGTGAACAAAACAGGAAAATTTGTAGATCGCTGATTCGTCGCCGATTCGTTCCGGCTTTGGCCGAAAAGTTAACGCGCGGCGCCGGAAATGGCGCCGAAAAGGTTAACCGCAGTTAGGAAAGATCAACCATTTCATAACGTTGGCGACCAAGCCCAAGCCTGTCACGATCGTTCACCGGCAAAGGTTAATGACCCTTCGGAACTTGGCCGGGCAAAGCATGAAACGGCCAGCGCCTGGATTCAGCATGTGGTGAGACTCGTTGTCAAAAAATCCACATATAGCCGTGAACAAAACCTGAATCAGGCCGAGTCAGCGATTCGTCGCCGATTCGTTCCAGACTCGTTCCAACGGTTAATCAGCAGTGGGATTTTGACCATGCTTGTTGGCGCACCACCTCTCGATTGGAACATTCCGCTTTCGCTTCGCGTCTGAAATCCCTATGTGTCGCCTGTCACATGCGGCGGCGCCGCCATGCTTCAGACTAAAAGCGGCAGAAACCTTATTTCCGAGCCGATGAATATCCAGCCGAAACATTCCCAGCCGCTGATCCTCTCGGGCCGCGACGTGACGGCCGTGCTCGGCCCCACCAACACCGGCAAGACCCATCTCGCCATCGAGCGCATGGTGGCGCACGAGACCGGCATCATCGGCCTGCCGCTCAGGCTACTGGCGCGCGAGGTCTACACCCGAGTCTGCGAGAAGGTCGGCGCGCACAAGGTGGCGCTAATCACCGGCGAGGAGAAGATCCAGCCGGCGGGCGCAAGATATTCGGTCTGCACCGTCGAGGCGATGCCGCGCGAAACCGATGCGGCCTTCGTCGCCATCGACGAGGTGCAACTGGCCGGCGACCTGGAACGCGGCCACATCTTCACCGACCGCATCCTGCATCTGCGCGGCCGCCAGGAGACGCTGCTGCTCGGCGCCGCCACCATGCACGGCATCCTGCAGAAACTGCTGAAGGGCGTATCGGTGGTGACGCGGCCGCGGCTGTCGCACCTTGCCTATGCCGGCTCGAAGAAGCTCACCCGCCTGCCGCGGCGCACGGCGATCGTCGCCTTCTCCGCCGACGAGGTCTACGCCATCGCCGAGCTGATCCGCCGCCAGCAGGGTGGCGCGGCAGTCGTGCTCGGCGCGCTCTCGCCCCGCACCCGCAATGCCCAGGTGGAGATCTTCCAGTCGGGCGATGTCGACTATCTCGTCGCCACCGACGCCATCGGCATGGGGCTGAACCTGGACCTCGAGCATGTCGCGTTCGCCCAGAACCGCAAGTTTGACGGCTACCAGTACCGCAACCTGGCCGCGGCCGAGCTCGGCCAGATCGCCGGCCGCGCCGGCCGGCACCTGCGCGATGGCACCTTTGGCGTCACCGGCCAGGTCGATCCGTTCGACGAGGACCTGGTCAAGAAGATCGAGGGACACGATTTCGATCCGGTGAAGGTGCTGCAGTGGCGCACCGCCGATTTCGATTTCGCGAGCCTCGACGCGCTGAAGCGCTCCATCGAGACCAATGCTCCGGTCGAAGGGCTGACCCGGGCATTGCCGGCAGTCGACGCCCAGGCGCTTGAACATCTGTCGCGCGACGCGGACATCAGGACGCTCGCCACCGGCAGGGAGCGCGTGGCGCTGCTTTGGGAAGCCTGCGCGCTGCCCGACTACCGCAAGATCGCGCCCGCCCAGCATGCCGACCTCATCGCCTCGATCTACATGGACCTTGTACGCCATGGTCATGTCGATGAGAATTACATGGCCGAGCAGGTGCGGCGGGCCGACACGACGGACGGCGATATCGATACGCTGTCGCACCGGATCGCCCAGATACGCACCTGGACTTTCGTCTCCAACCGGCCGGGCTGGCTGGCCGATCAGCTACACTGGCAGGAAAAGACGCGCGAAATCGAAGACAGATTGTCGGATGCGCTGCATGAGCGGTTGACGAAACGCTTCGTAGACCGCAGGACTTCCGTCCTCATGCGGCGCCTTAGAGAAAATACCATGCCTGAAGCTGAAATCAGCCCAACCGGAACCGTCCTCGTCGAAGGCCATCATGTCGGCGAGTTGCAGGGATTCCGCTTCACCGCCGACCAGAGCGCCGGCGGCGAGGACGCCAAGGCGGTGCGCACCGCCGCCCAGAAGGCGCTGAGCACGGAGTTCGAGGCGCGGGCCGAGCGCTTCGCCGCCTGCGCCAACGGCGATCTGGCTTTGGGCTCGGACGGCATCCTGCGCTGGATCGGCGCCCCGATCGGCACGCTGGTGGCCGGCGACGAAGCGCTGAAGCCGCGCCTTGTTCTGCTTGCCGACGAGCAGCTCACCGGGCCGGCCCGCGACAAGGTCGCGGCGCGCGCCGAGCGTTTCGTCAATTTCCAGATCGAGTCGCTGCTGAAGCCGCTGGTCGATCTGAAGAACGCCGAGCAGCTTGCCGGCATCGCGCGCGGCATCGCCTTCCAGCTCGTCGAGCATTTCGGCCTCATCAACCGCCGCGATATCGCGGAAGAAATGAAGTCGCTCGACCAGGAAGGCCGCGCGGCGCTGCGTCGCCTCGGCGTGCGTTTCGGCGCCTACCACGTCTTCGTGCCGGCGCTGATCAAGCCGGCGCCCGCCGGGCTGGTGACGCTGCTCTGGGCGCTGACGACCGACGGCAAGGACAAGCCGGGCTTCGGCGACGTGGTGCATGCGCTCGCCTCTGGCCGCACGTCCGTGGTCATCGATCCGGCCTTCGACAAGACCTTCTACAAGCTCGCCGGCTATCGCAATCTCGGTCGCCGCGCTGTGCGCGTCGACATCCTCGAGCGGCTGGCCGACCTCATCCGCCCGGCAACCAACTGGAAGCCCGGCCTCGGCCAGCGGCCGGACGGCGCCTATGACGGCCACGCCTTCATGGTGACGCCGCCGATGATGTCGATCCTCGGCGCCACAGCCGACGACATGGAAGAGATCCTCAAAGGTCTCGGCTATCGCGCCGAACCGAAGCCGGCCGCCGAGGTGAAGGCCAAGCTCGACGCACTGGACAACGCCGCGCGCGAAGCCGCGGCCGCGAAGCTCGCCGCGGAAGCGGCCGAGGCAACAGCCGCGACTGCCGAGGTTTCGGAAACGGCAGACGAAGCGCAAACCACGGAAGCGGCGGTAGACGCCGGGACAGAGTCCGCTGCAGAGATTGGCGTAGAGCCGATGTCGGATGAGCAGCCCCAAACCGGGACTGTCGCGTCAGAGCCGGTGGCGGCCGAAGCTCCCACCTCCCCCTCGATGGGGAAGGTCGCGATGCGAAGCGACGCGGGTGGGGGTGAAAGCGCCAACGATGCGGATGGTACTGATAACGCCGGCGCTCCCCCCGCCCCGGCGCTGCGCGCCGACCCTCCCCACGAGGGAGAGGGTAACGCTACCGCCGCCGAGGTCCCCGCGGAGGCTGAAGAGCCGAAGCCGATCCTTTTGTGGCGGCAGGCCCGTTTCGATCATCAGCGGCCGCGCCATCGTCATGACAACCGCCGCGACAATCGTTCGCGCAACGGCCAGGCGGCGCGCGATGGCCAGGCAGGCGTCACGGCCGGCCAGGCCGGCGATCGGCCCGCCCAAGAGGGCCGCCGCGACCAGCGCGACGGCGCCGGCAAGCCGCGCTTCGATCGCTCGAAGTTCAAGCCGAGACCGGAACGCGAAGGCGGCGAGCGGCGCGAAGGCCGCCCGCAGGGCGAGCGTCCCGACCGCCGCGAGGGCCGGCCGGACTGGAAAGGCGGCAGGCAGGACGGCAAGGGCAATGCCTCCGCCGGCAAGCCGGCCTTCCAGGGCAAGCCGCGCGAGGAGCGCCCGCAGCGCTTCGACCCGGATTCGCCCTTCGCCAAGCTTGCCGCCTTGCGCGACCAGCTGAAGAAATAGCCTCGGCCGGTTGCGATGGTTGGAGAAGGCCGCCAGCGCATCGACAAATGGCTGTTCTTCTCGCGCGCGGTGAAATCGCGGTCGCTGGCGGCGAGGGTCGTCGTCGCCGGGCGCGTCCGCATCAATCGCGACAAAGCAGCGCAGGCCTCCGATCTGGTCAAGGCCGGCGACGTGCTGACCATCACGCTTGAAGGGCGCATCCTGGTCTGGAAGGTGCTTGGACCGGGAACCCGGCGCGGCCCGGCCGAGGAGGCGCGCCTGCTCTATGAGGACATGTCGCCGCCGCCGGCAGCGAAGGGCGAGGCCGTTCCGGACGCCATTCCGGCGCTGCGTGATGCCGGCAGCGGACGCCCGACCAAGCGGGAGCGCCGGCAAACTGACCGGCTGCTCGGCGAAGACTAAAAGACACGACTGAACCCCGTCGCGGCAGCCGGCTGGAATTCCATTCGGCGACGCCGGCACAGGCAGCAATCCCTGCCCTTGCAAGCGACGGACAAAGGCGTTACCTCACCTTGAAAGCACAGCAAAATCGGGATGTCCCGGAGCCCGCAATGACCTATGTCGTGACCGACAATTGCATAAAATGCAAATACATGGACTGCATCGAGGTCTGTCCGGTCGACTGTTTCTACGAAGGCGAGAACATGCTCGTCATCCACCCGGATGAGTGCATCGACTGCGGCGTCTGCGAGCCCGAATGCCCGGCCGACGCGATCAAGCCGGATACCGAGCCCGGGCTCGACAAGTGGTTGCAGGTCAACTCTGAATACGCCGAGAAATGGCCCAATATCACTGCCAAGAAGGAGCCGCCGGCCGACGCCAAGACCTTCGACGGCGAGACCGGAAAGTTCGAGAAATATTTCTCGGCCGAGCCTGGCGAAGGCGACTGACAGCTGAGCCGGCCAGGTCGGCATGACGCTGCGTAACACAGCCGAAACAATTGCTGTCTTGACAGCCAGCGAGGGCGCTTGGCGTTAGCGAACGCAGCAAAACCTTGATTCTTCCGACTTTTTGTGTTACATCAACCAAACATGCCGGTGACACAACGTCGATTTATGGCGCTAACGCCCCAAATCACTGAAAGGTGAGCTTCTCAAACCCCAACCAGAGCGATCTGGGGCAGGCGTTCGCATTCGTGCGGGTTGTCGGTCTCGGTTTTTCCGGCGGGTTCACCTGTTGTGCGGCTAACGGTCGGCCAACGCCGATCACGTGGGTTCAGCCGGCGCCGCCATGCCGGCGCTACAACTAAGGAGTTCAGGGCGTAATGGCAACGATCACCCCGCAGAAGAAGTCCAACGCGGCCCGTCACGGGTTCAAGACCGGCGAGTTCATCGTCTACCCGGCGCACGGCGTCGGCCAGATCGTGGCGATCGACGAGCAGGAAGTCGCGGGTCACAAGCTGGAGCTGTTCGTCATCGATTTCCAGAAGGACAAGATGCGGCTGAAGGTGCCGGTCGCCAAGGCGACCTCGATCGGCATGCGCAAGCTGTCGGAAGAGGACTATGTCGATCGCGCGCTGAAGGTCGTGCAGGGCCGCGCCCGCATCAAGCGCACCATGTGGTCGCGTCGCGCGCAGGAATATGACGCCAAGATCAATTCCGGCGACCTGATCTCGATCTCGGAAGTGGTGCGCGACCTCTACCGCGCCGACAACCAGCCGGAGCAGTCCTATTCCGAGCGCCAGCTCTACGAGGCCGCCCTCGACCGCATGGCCCGCGAGATCGCCGCCGTCAACCGCATGTCGGAGACGGAAGCCGTGCGCCTCATCGAGGTCAACCTCAACAAGGGCCCGAAGCGCGGCGCCAAAGCCGACAACGAGGAAGCCGAGCAGGAAGAAGCTGCCTGAGCTTTCGCTTACCGAATACGAAAAACCCGGCCTCGCGCCGGGTTTTTTGTTTCCGGCAATCTGACGGGATTACGTCCCGCCGCCGGCCTCCTTCTGCGCCTCTTCCTGCCGTAACGAGGCAATGAACCGCTTGGTCCGCTCGCGCTGCGGATTGTCGAACACGACCGAGGCCGGTCCCTCTTCGACGATGGCACCGGCATCGAGGAACACCACCTCCTGCGCGATCTTCGAAGCGAGCCGCAGGTCATGCGTGGCCATCACCATGGTGGTGCCTTCGCGGGCCAGCTGCCCCAGCACATCGACCACCTCCTGCGCCAGTTCCGGATCGAGCGCCGAGGTCGGCTCGTCGCAAAGCAGCACACGCGGCGACGGCGCCAGCGCCCTGGCGATCGCCACGCGCTGCTGCTGGCCGCCGGACAGCGTCGCCGGCCAGGCATCGGCCTTGTGCGCCATGCCGACCTTTTCGAGCAGGGCAAGCGCACGTTCCCGCGCTCTCGGCCGCGGCCATTTCAGCACCGTCACCAGCCCTTCCATGACGTTCTCGATCGCGGTGCGGTGCGGAAAGAGCTGGAAGTTCTGGAACACCATGCCGGTCTGCAGGCGCACGCGTTGGACATCCGCCGCCGGCACCCTGCCGCCTGGCCGGAACGCAAGCGTCTCATCGCCGATGCGCAACGTGCCGGAGGTCGGTATCTCGAGGAGGTTGATGCAGCGCAGAAGCGTGCTTTTTCCCCCGCCCGAAGGGCCGACCAGCGCCGTGACGCTGCCTTCGTCGATGCTGACGGTGACACCCTTCAGGACAAGGTTGTCGCCGAAGCGCTTCTCGATGTCGGTGAGGCCGATCATGCGTTGGCCTCCAGGAAGCCGCCATAGCGGTTGAGCCGCACCTCCAGCCGCGCCTGCAGCGCCGACAGCACCGAGCTCATCGCCAGGTAGAGCGCGGCCGCCTCGACATAGAGGATCAGCGGCTCATAGGTGGTGGCGACAATACGCTGCGCGGCCTGGAACATTTCCGGCACGGTGATGGCCGCGGCGAGCGAGGTGTCCTTGACCAGCGAGATGAAGGTGTTGGAGAGCGGCGGCACCGCGACGCGGCCGGCTTGCGGCAGGACGGTGCGCCGCATCGCCTGGCTCCAGGTCATGCCGATCGAATAGGAGGCTTCCCACTGCCCCTTCGGCACCGAGCCGATGACGGCGCGGATGATCTCCGAGGTATAGGCGCCGATGTTGAGCGTGAAGCCGATCAACGCGGCGGGAAAGGCATCAAGCAGGATGCCGACCGACGGCAGGCCGTAGAAGATCAGGAAGAGCTGCACCAGGAGCGGCGTGCCGCGAAAGATCCAGACGTAGAAGCGCACCAGCGCGACCAGCGGCTTGGGGCCGAACAGCCGGATCAGCGCCGTGACCAGCCCGGCGATGAGCCCAAGCGCGAAGGACAGCAGCGTCAGCGGCACGGTGAAGATCAGCGCCGCCCACAGCAGCGTCGGCAGTGACTCCAGCATCAGTTGCAACCAGTGCGGCACGGAGCCTTCTCCTTTGCGGATGCTGCGACCGCCTCTGGCCGGCCTTGGCAACGACTATCATGCAAAGACCGGCGGGCCGTCAAAAGACGACCCGCCGGGCTTCAAACGGACCGACGGTAGGACTTACTGCGAAACGTCCTGGCCGAAATAGGTGTCGGCGATCTTCTTGTAGGTGCCGTCAGCCTTTATGTCGGCCAGCGCCTTGTTGATCGCCGCCACCAGTTCCGGATCGCCCTTGCGCACGATGACGCCGGAATAGTCGGCATTCTCTTCCTGCGCGGCGATCTTCACATTGGCGTCGGGCTTGTGCTTCTTGAAGTCGAGGAAGGACAGGCTGTCATTGATGGTGGCGTCGGCGCGGCCGGTCAGCAGCAGCTGGATCGACTGGTCGAAGCCGTCAGTGCCGACCAGTTCGGCGCCGTTCTTCTCGGCGAGCTTGCCGAAGTTTGAGGTCAGCGACTGCGCCGATTTCTTACCCTTGAGGTCGGCGAAGGTCTTGATGTCGGCGTTGTCGCCGCGAACGATCAGCACCGCCTTGGACGCGATGTAGGGATCGGAGAAATCATACTTGGCCTTGCGGGCATCGGTGATGCCTACCTCGTTGATGACGGCGTCGTAGCGGTTGGCGTCGAGGCCGGCGATCAGGCCGTCCCACTTGCCTTCGAGGAACTCGGCCTTGACGCCGAGCTTCTCGGCGATCGCCTTGGCGATCTCGACATCGAAGCCAACCAGCGCCCCGGATTCGTCATGATAGGTGAAGGGCGCGTAGGTGCCCTCCGTGCCGACCTTGATGACGCCTGCCTGCTTGATCTGGTCGAGATTGGCGCCGGCATGTCCGGCGGTGATCGCCAGAGCCTGCAGCGTCCCGGCGACGAGGAGCGATTTGAGCCATTTCATTTTTCTGTGATCCCGTTTTGACCGGTGTCCCGGCGCGCTGTGAGAGCCGGAAACTGACAGATAGATGTCCGCGAATTAAGGAACCAGATTTCAAAAATCGGCTCATCCAGAAATCGGGTACTCAAGGTCGATGCAAATCACGGCAGGCAAGCGGTATGGAACGATAACAAGCCCGTGCTGGCGCGCAGCATGCGCGCCACCGCCGCTACGGAACCATCCATGCGCCTGACACGTTGCAAGCTGTTGTAGGGCGCGGCAGCGTCTTTTCAACCGTCATCAGCGCGCAACGATCGCCAGGGGAGCTAGCATGATCGAGGATGTGGCAGGACGAACACTGGTCCGGGCGGCAATGAAGGCTCCCTATCTCGAGCGCGAGGAGGAGCACCTCCTGGCCATACGCTGGAGGGAAAAGCACGACCAGGACGCGCTGCACCTGATCACCGTCGCCCATATGCGCCTGGTGATTTCCATGGCCTCGAAATTCCGCCACTACGGCCTGCCGCTCGGCGACCTTATCCAGGAAGGCCATGTCGGCCTGCTGGAGGCGGCGGCCCGCTTCGAACCCGCGCGTGAAGTACGCTTTTCCACTTATGCCACCTGGTGGATCCGCGCCTCGATGCAGGACTACATCCTGCGCAACTGGTCGATCGTGCGCGGCGGCACGAGCTCGGCGCAGAAGGCGCTGTTCTTCAACCTGCGGCGGTTGCGAGCGCGGCTCGCAAACGGCGCCGAGCCGATTTCCAATGCCTCGCTCTATCGCGAGGTATCGGCCGCGCTCGGCGTGCCGGAAGCCGACGTGGCGATGATGGATTCGCGCCTTTCAGCTCCAGACAGCTCGCTCAACACCCCGCTCGCGGACGAGAACGGCGCCGCCGAACGGATGGATTTCCTGGTCTCGGAGGACCCGCTTCCCGACGAGGTGGTGGGCGAGACGATCGACGTCGAGCGCCGCGCGGTCTGGCTGAGGAGCGCGCTCGGCGCGCTCAACGCCCGCGAGCTCAGGATCATCGAGGAGCGCCGGCTGAGCGACGACGGCGCCACCTTGGAATCGCTCGGCGCAGCGCTCGGCATCTCCAAGGAACGCGTCCGTCAGATCGAAGCGCGCGCCATGGAAAAGCTGAAGGTGGCATTGGTTAAACAGAATCCCGAATTCCTGGCCGAGGCCGCCTGAGCAACAACTTGAAGTTGCTTGTGTAAAATAGATATCTAATAAAAATAGAATAGCTCATTTCACAACAGCCTTTCTTCTTTTCCATATCAGCGTATTGTGAATTCTTTAACAGACCCGCGCGCCGCAACTGGTCTTTTGTGAATCCGACAGACCATAGCGGATGGGGGACTTGCCATGCTGCGATGCTGCGCCTTCTTTGCAGCCTTGATCCTCGTGGGCTTCACGACGCTCGAGGCTCATGCCGATGGCAGGGTTGCCCTTGTGATCGGCAATTCCGAATATCGCAATATTCCGGCCCTCAAGAATCCGGACACGGACGCCGAGAATGTCTCAAAGACATTGCGGCTGGCTGGCTTCAATGTGTTCGTTGCCAAGGACGTGACAAAGCTCCAGTTCGAGGAGAAGTTCCGCAACTATCTCGCCGCGGTCGACGGCGCGGATCTGGCCGTCGTCTATTATTCCGGCCACGGCTTTCAGATCGGCGGCGAGAATTTCCTCATCCCGGTCGATGCCTCGCTGAAAGATGCGGCCGACATCGAGGTCCAGGCGATCAAACTGGACGACGTGCTGGAGCAACTGCGCTCGAAGTCGAAGATCCAGGTGATTATTCTCGATGCCTGCCGCAACAATCCGTTCCCGCGCAAGGATTACTGGCTGCGCGACCAGTTGATCGTCTCCGGCGATACCGGCCTTGCACAGGTGAAAAGCTCGCTGAACACGCTAATTGCCTTCGCCACCGAACCTGGAGCGGTCGCCTATGACGGCACTGGTGCCCTCAGTCCATTCTCGTCCGCCTTCTCCCGCCGCGCGCTGGCGCCGAACCAGGAGATCCGCGCGGTCATGGCGGCCGTTCGCCGGGATGTCGTGAAAGCGACCAATGGCAAGCAGGTTCCGTGGGAGAATTCCTCGCTGGTCGACGACGTGGTGCTGATGCGCAACGATGAGCCCGAGGGTCAGCAGGTCATGGTCGAGCAGACGCAGCCGGCGTCGGAGCGCGGGCTCCATATCACCGGCGCCGCCGAAGCCATCGACAACCACGGCGTCAGCATCCCGGTCGGTGTCGGCCCGGTGCCTCTGAAGCTGGATTTCCCGACCAACGACCCCGCGGTCAGCCTGAAGCTCGCAAGCTATCCGGCTACGGGCACGCTGTCGCTGCCGGATCGGACCTTGTCTCCCGAATCAAGCCTGATGGCCGATGATGTCGACCATTTGCGCTACGAACCCCAGATCGGCTCGGCGGCTCCCGTCGAGGTCGGCTTTCAGATCAGTGCTGGCAAGGCGTCCAAGCGGGCGACGATGAAGCTGTCGCCAAGCGTCGACCCCTGCGATCAGGCGGCGGGCGCGCCGCTCGACCTGCAAGGCGTCGCCCCCGGCCGGCAGCCGAATGAGATCGGCGGCGGGGCCGTCGAAGCCTGCGAGACAGCCGTGAAAACCTATCCCGATGTCACCCGTTTCCGCTACGAGCTCGGGCGGGCGCTGCTGGCGTCCGGCAAGGTCGACGAGGCCAGGAAAGCCATCCAGGAGGCTGCCGACAAAGGGCATGTCCGGGCCGTTTTCGAGCTCGGCTACATCGCGGCGTCCGGAACAGGGACCGCCGTCGATCCGACGAAAGCCAGCAGCCTCTATTCGCAAGCGTCCGACAAGGGCGACCCCTACGCCATGGCCGCCTGGGGACGCGCCCTGTTCGACGGTATCGGCGTCCAGCCCGATACCGGCAAGGGATTGGACCTGCTGCTCAAGGCGGCGGCTATGGGGCATATCAACGCCATGAACGATCTCGCGGTGATCTTCCAGGAAGGCCGCAACGGGGTGCCTGCCGATCCGGCCCGCGCTTTGGCTTTCCTCAGGGCCGGCATCGAGCGGCAAGGCGTGTATTCCATGAGCATTCTCGGTCTTCCCGCCCGCAGCGCCTTACCGGTCGCGGTGTGCAAGCCCAAGGTCGTGCGGAAGATCATTACGAAGATAAAGGTTGTCAAAATACCCACGCCGCCACCGGTCACCGAAATACCGGTCAAGCCGAAACAGAACGACACCTGGCCTGCGCCATGGCGCGGCAGTGACGGCGATCACGATCGCCCGTCTCGCCCCAGCGGCGGCGACAGCGGCGACTCCGGCGGCGATGTCGGCGCCCCTGAAACCGATAACACCGGCACCCCTGAAGGTGGCAGCACCGGTACCTCTGATACCGGCAGCACCGTCGGCTCTGACACCGGCAGCATCGGGCTCTTCTGACAGATAGCAGCAGCGATGGCATGCCTGGACCGGCCGAACGGAAGCCGCATGAGCGCGGACCCCCTCCTATTTGTCGGTGACGATCTTGACCTTGTCGCCGGTCGACACCGTCGCGCCCGGCGACATCGCGTTCAGCACGCGGAAGAGATCGAGCTTGCGGTCGACCCCGACCATCTGGGCCGCGAGCGTGCCCATGTTCTGGCCGGGCTGCACTGTAACCACCCTGATGTGCAGCGGCTTGAGTGCCGCCTTCTCGGCCGCGCTCAACGTGCGGAAGGAGCCGCTGACCGAGCGCGCGACCGGCTCCAGCGCTGTGCTGGCCGAAGGGGCGGCGGTGAGCAGCCGGTAGACCTGCCCGCCGGAGCGGATCACCGCGATATCGAATTGCCAACCTTGCGCGCTGGCATGCGCCATCGCCGCCTCGTTGCCGTTGACCGTTTCCTGGCGCACGCTTGCATCGTCCAGCCCGGCGACCCAGCCGCTGCGGATGTAATCGGTCAGCGACACCGACTTATTGATCGCCACGCCGTCGAAGCGGATGGCGATGTCGCCAGGTCCGGTCGCTGTCACAGCCGCCGCCGAGTTGTCGATGACGAAGCCGTCCGGCACCGAGAACGACACGCCGAGGCCTGGATGCATGAAGGTCTGGCCGCGCACATAGCCCTCTTCCGGCGTATCGCCGTAGAGCAGGCCGTCTATGCCGGCGAGGAAGGCGTCGCGATCGCGCGTGCCGACGCCCGGCGGCCCGAAGTTGCGGGCCAGCCGCTGCGCCAGATCAATGCGCTGCGGCGTGTTGGGGTGCGTGGCCAGGAAGTCGAGGCTGGCATCGGTGGCGCCGCTCACCGAACGGAAATCGGTATAGGCCGACATCGACTGCAGGAAGCGGCCAGCCGCGTAAGGGTCGTAGCCCGCCTCGCCGATCGACTTGATGCCGATGGCGTCGGCCTGCAGTTCCTGGTTGCGCGAGAACTGCGCCAGCTTCAGCTTGCCGCGGATGAGCGCCGCCTTGGCGGTCGGGCTGTCGCCGAGCACGTCGGAGACGACCTTGGTCGCCAGGCCCTCTTCGGCCTCGAGCTGCTGCCGTTGCAGGCCGTGATTCGCGGTGACGTGGCCCATCTCATGCGCAATGACGGCAGCAAGTTCGGAGGAATCATTGGCCAGCGCCAGCAGTCCGCGCGTGACATAGAGATAGCCGCCAGGCAGCGCGAAGGCGTTGACGTTGGGCGAATTGAGAATGGTGATGCGATAGGTCTGGGTCGGGTTGGCCGACACCACCGTCAGATTGCCGACGACCTTGGCCACCATGCGCTCGAGCTTCGGATCGGAATATTCGCCGCCATAGGTGGCAAGAATCCGCGGATGCTGCGCCTTCGCCATCTCGGCGAGCTTGGCGTTGGCGACGACATTGTCGACGGTGATCGGCTTGTCGGACGGTTGGAAGCCGGATTCCTGCACGTCCGGCGGCGTAAACATTTGGCAGCTCGCCAGCGCCACGACGAAGCTGGCCAACGCGAAAAATCGCGCCAGCGGCTTCGTCCAGACTCTACCGATGCCGGTCGACAGATCGGCTTCCTTTCCAAATTCTCGGCAAATCACGGCCCACCCGGACCAGCGTGGCCGGACCTAGCCACACTCCCCCGGACAAGGCAAGCAAACGCCGCATCGCACGTTGACGGTTTGGGCGTAAATTATGTCCGCTTCCGGGCAATATGTTGTGATCCGGCAACGCTGTCGCCTCGATCGCCGATATAGCGCCGGAAGGCGTCCGGTCCAGAGCGGTCGAAGAAGTCGGCGGCCGGGCCGGTTGCCGCGACCCTGCCCTCGTCCACGAACGCGATCTCCTCGCCGATGCGGCGCGCGTCCTCCGGCTGGTGGGTGACGAAAAGCACCGTCATCCGCCGCTCGGCATGGATGCCGGCGACCAGATCGAGCATGTCGTCGCGCAGCGCCGGACCGAGTGAGGCGAAGGGTTCGTCGAGCAGCAGCACCGGCCGGTCGCGCAGCAGCACACGCGCCAGCGCGACGCGCTGCCGTTCGCCGCCGGAAAGCTCGCGCGGCAGGCGGCTTGCCTTGCCGGAGAGGCCGACGCACGCCAGCGCTTCCGCGACCGCCTGGCGGTCGGCGGAGGTGAGCTTGAGCGATGGCGAGCGGCCGAGCCCGACATTGCCCTCCACCGACAGATGGGCAAACAGATTGTTCTCCTGGAACACCATCGACACCGGCCGCGCTGAAGGCGGCACCTTGCCGACATCGATCCCTCCGATCAGCACCTTGCCCGCACTGGGGGCTTCGAAGCCGGCGATCAGATTGAGCAGCGTCGACTTGCCCGACCCGCTCGGCCCCATGATGGCGGTGATCCTGCCGGCAGCGAATTCGGCGTCGAAGCGGAACGACGCCTCGCCATAGCTGAACGAAACGTCGTCCAGCGTGACAGCCAGCGCCTTCCGTGCCGTGATCGCTGTCATGCCTTTGCTTCCCGCCCCAGCCAATCAGCGGCGGCCACCAGCATCAGGCAGACGAGGCCCAGCAGCAAGGCCAGCCCCGCGGCGTCGGCGGTGCGGTAGCTGCCCATGCGCGCGAGCAGAAGATAGGGCAAGGTCTGCACCGAGTCGCTGCCGAACAGCGCGATCACGCCGAGATCGCCGAGCGACAGCGCCATGGCGAAGGCAAAGCCGGTGGCCAAAGGCCGCCGGAGCGACGGCCAGTCGACCAGGCGCAGCCGGTTCCAGCCGGAGATGCCGAGCGCCAGGCAAAGCCGCTCATGACGCTCGCTTGCTGCATCGTAAGCCGGGCGGACGGCGCGGATGGCGAACGGCATCGCCATAACCGCATTGACGGCGACGACCATGACGGGGGCGATGGCGAACACATCCGTGACGCCGCGCAAAGCCAGGAACCACCCTGCGCCGACCACGATCGGCGGCACGACCAGCACGAAACCGGCGCCGGTGTCGGCGGCATGTTCGAGCAGCGACATGGCGCTGCCCGCGCGGCGCCGCAAGGCCAGCGCGCGCCGGGCCGCGATGAGCGAGAGCGACAGCGTCACCGAAAGCAGCGCCGAAAGGAAGGAGAGCCCGGTGCTGGTGAGCGTCGCCTGGCGCACGGCCCCCTCGCCGGCCAGCCGGCCAAGATCGGCTTGCAGCCCGGCCAGCACGGTGGCCGCCATCGGCCCGGCGACGAACAGCAAGGCAAGCGCGATCAGGCCGGCGTTCAGCACGGTTTCGACCTTGCCCGCCGAAAGATGGCGGCGCGGCGCCACCTGCAGATTGGCATCGCCAACGGTGTTGGCGCCAAGCCGTGCCAGCGCAGCGATCACGACAAGGGTGAGGACGATCTGCAGCAGCGTCAGTGCCACCGCCCGCGCGGGATCGAAATCGAAGCGCAGCGCCTGATAGATGGCAACCTCCAGCGTCGCCGCCGCCGGTCCTCCGCCAAGCGTCAGCACGATGGTGAAGGAGGTGATGCAGAGCATGAAGACCAGCCCAGCGACGCCAGGCAATGCCGCGCGCAGCGCCGGCCATTCGATCAGCCGGAACGCGGGCGCGGCACTCATGCCGAGCTGGCTCGCCAGCCGCCACTGGTCGGCCGGCACGGTGCCGAGCGCCTCCAGGAACAGGCGCGTGGCCAAAGGCAGGTTGAAGAAAACATGTGCGACCAGGATGCCGGACAGGCCGTAAATGCCGGGCCATTCCCCGCCGCCGAGGCCGCCGAGGACGCCGGCAAAATAGCCGGCGTGGCCGTAAAGCGCCAACACGCCGAGGGCGGCGACGATGGCCGGCAGCGCCAGCGGCACGGCGAAGAGCTGCAGGATCAGGCGACGCCCGGGAAAGCCCGGATGCCTGGACAAGGCGCGCGCCACCAGCAGTGCCGGCGCGACCGACAACAGCGTCGACAGCAACGCCTGCCAGAGCGTGAAGCGGGCGACGCGCAAGAGGTAGCCGTCGAAGGCAGCGATAGCGCCGGACGGGTCGTGCGCGCCTTCGAGGATGAGCCCGGCGAACGCGCCGCCGATGAGCAAGGCTATTGCCGCCAGCGCGACGATGCCGGCGGTTACGCGGGGGTCAGAGCGCGGCGCGGGCTGCACGCTGCACCTTCTCGGTTAGCGATAGGCTGAAGATTAGGGAACGTCGCGCTCCTTCGCGCCCCCCTCTGTCCTGCCGGACATCTCCCCCACGAGGGGGGAGATCGGCAGCTTTGACGCCTCGCCCAGTCCTGCAACGCTGGCGATTGGCGAAATCGCCGACGACAGCCAATCTTCCCCCTCGTGGGGGGTGAGGAGTGGTCCGCGCAGCGGACGGGAAGCCAATTGCTTGGCTTTCCGAATGACGAACGCCCGGAGCGGCAGCGAAGGGCCGGGCCCGGCAGGACGGAGGGGGGCGCCGTAGAGCATTCATCTTTCAAGAACTAGCCAGACCTACTTGCTCATCACCGCCAGCCACTCGTCCACCCAGGCCTTGCGGTTGGCCGCGACCTCTTCCGGGCTGAACAGCAAGGTCTTGGTCGGCTTCACCAGTCTGTCGAAGGCCGGGTTGAGCGGCTTTTCGGTCTTGCCGGCCGGGAACATCCAGTTGGTCTCGGGGATGACGTCCTGGAATTTCGGCCCGGTCATAAAGGCGATGAACTTTTGCGCCAGCGGGTTCTTCGCGCCAGTGGTGGTGATGCCGGCGACCTCGATCTGCAGATACTCGCCCTCGTCGAATGAGGCTGCCTGATAGCGCTCGGTGTTCTCGGCCACCATGTGGTAGGCCGGCGAGGTGGTGTAGGAGAGCACCATCGGCGCTTCACCCTTGGTGAACAGACCATAGGCCTCGCTCCAGCCCGGCGTCACGGTGAGCACCCTGGATTTGAGCTTGGCCCAGGCTTCCGGCGCCTTGTCGCCATAGACCGACTTCACCCAGAGCAACAGGCCGAGGCCCGGCGTAGAGGTGCGCGGATCCTGGATGACGATCTTGTCGGTGCCAGCGCCCTCGACCAGCTCCTTCAGGCTTTTCGGCGGCGTTTTCAGCTTCTCGGTGTCGTAGACGACGGCGAAATAGCCGTAATCGAAGGGCACGAAAGTGTCGTCCTTCCAGCCGCCGGGCACATCGATGCCGGACACGTCGCCATGTGGCGCGAACAGCCCGCTTGCCTTGGCATCCGCCGTCAGGTTGGTGTCGAGCCCAAGCACGATGTCGGCCTTGGTGCCGGCGCCCTCGGGCTTGACGCGGTTGAGCAGCGCCACGCCGTCGGCGACCGAGACGAATTCGAGATCGCAGCCGCACTCGGCCTCGAATTCCTTCTTCACCGCCGGGCCGGGACCCCAGTCGGCGGTGAAGCTTTCATAGGTGTAGACGGTGAGCTTTTCCTTCGCTTCGGCGGGTCCAACGCCTGCCAGTAGCGAAACAACGCCCGTTGCGACGATAAGCTGGGACAATAGTGAGCGCATCGGCGCCTCCTTCGTTCGTGTTAAGGAATTGAGGCGTCGGATGGTCCGAAACGTCTAATCCCTCCGCCGGTACAAACCGGATCAGGTTCAGCGGGTTGGCTTTTCGCCTCTCAGCCGGTTCGCGAAGTCAGCGTCCGGCACCCCGTTAGAGCGTTTCGAGACATAGGCCCGGCCAAAGTGCCGTGCAAGCGGAAGTTTGCTGGGCATCTGATGTTTCGCGTGCCTCGGACGTGATGTGCGGCAGCCGCCGGCTTCCGTTTCGCGGGCGGGGCTGGTAAGGGCGACGCCCATGGGCACATTCACCATCCTGCTTGGCGGCGACCTCGTCCGCACGCCTCGCCTCGATCGCCAGATCGAAGGCTCGCGCGTCATCGCCGCCGATGCCGGCATCGGCCATGCCCGCATGCTTGGCCTCGTCCCGGAGCTCTGGGTCGGCGACTTCGACTCGGTGCCGGCAAACCTGCCGGATGATCTCGCCGCCGTGCCGCGCAAGATTTTTCCGGCCGAGAAGGACATGACCGATGGGGAACTCGCCATCGCCGAAGCGCTCGCGCGCGGCGCCACCAGCCTGGTGCTGGCGGGTGCCTTCGGCGGCAAGCGCGCCGACCATGCCTTCCTGCATCAGGCACTCAGCCTAAGGCTGGCCGAGGCGGGCACGACGGTGCTGCTGACCAGCGGCGCCCAGGAAGGCGTGCCCATCCTGCCCGGCCGGGCCAAGTTCGACTACGCCGACGGCACTCTGTTCTCGGTGCTCGGCTTGTCCGAACTCGCCGGCCTGACGGTCACCGGCGCTAAATGGCCGCTCGATCGTGTCGAGGTGGCGTTCGGCTCCTCGCTCACCATATCAAACGAGGTCAAGGGCCGGCTCGGGATCGCGCTTGAGCGCGGCAAGGCCCTGCTTCTGGCCCACCCCTATCCTCTTCCCGAAAGCTGACATGGCCCCGCCACTCCTCAATCTCGACGGCATTAAACTGACCTTCGGCGGCACGCCGCTGCTCGACGGCGCCGCGCTCAGCGCTTCCGCCGGCGAGAAGATCGCGCTGGTCGGCCGCAACGGCTCTGGCAAGTCGACGCTGCTCAAGATCGCCGCCGGACTGATCGAGCCGCAGGATGGCGAAGTGTTTCGCCAGCCATCGGCGACGGTTCGCTACCTGCCGCAGATGCCGGACATGGATGGCTTCGCCAGCGTGCGCGCCTATGTCGAGGCTGGCCTTGGGCCAGCCGACGACCCGCATCGCGCCACCTATCTGATGGAACATCTCGGGCTTACCGGCGGGGAGCGGCCGAACGACCTTTCCGGCGGCGAGGCGCGCCGCGCCGCCCTTGCCCGCGCGATGGCGCCGGAACCCGACATCCTGCTGCTCGACGAGCCGACCAACCATCTCGACCTGTCGGTCATCGAATGGCTGGAAGAGGAGCTTTCCCGCACCTCGTCCGCCGTCATCCTGATCTCGCACGATCGCCGCTTTCTCGAGCGCGTCTCGCGCGCCACGGTCTGGCTCGATCGCGGCCAGACGCGGCGGCTGGACAAGGGTTTCGCGCATTTCGAGGAATGGCGCGACCAGGTGCTGGAAGAGGAAGAGCGCGAGCAGCACAAGCTCGGCCGCCAGATCGTGCGCGAGGAGCACTGGCTGCGCTATGGCGTGACGGCCAGGCGCAAGCGCAACATGCGCCGCCTCGGCGAACTGCAGGCCATGCGCCAGCGCTTCCGCAGCCATCGCGGCGCCGAGGGCACCGCCACCATGGTGGCGAGCGACGCCGCCGAATCCGGCAAGCTGGTGATCGAGGCCAAGAGCATCGAGAAGAGTTTTGGCGACCTCACCGTGGTCAAGGGCTTTTCGACCCGCATCCAGCGCGGCGATCGGGTCGGGCTTGTCGGTCCGAACGGCGCCGGCAAGACGACGCTCTTGAAAATGCTGACCGGCGAGCTTGCGCCGGACGCGGGCGCCGTGCGGCTTGGTGTCAACCTGGAGATCGCGACTCTCGACCAGAAGCGCGAGGCCATCGACCCGCAGGAGACGCTGGCGCATTATCTCACCGACGGTCGCGGCGAGAACCTTCTGGTCAATGGCGAGCAGCGCCACGTCGTCTCCTATATGAAGGATTTTCTGTTCAAGGCGGAGCAGGCGCGCACGCCCGTGCGCGAGCTTTCGGGCGGCGAGCGGGCGCGGCTGCTGCTGGCCCGCGTGCTGGCGCGGCCGGCGAACCTTCTGGTGCTCGATGAGCCGACCAACGACCTCGACATGGAGACGCTGGAGCTTCTGCAGGAGCTGGTCGCCGGTTTCGCCGGGACGGTGATCCTCGTCAGCCACGACCGCGATTTCCTCGACCGCACCGTCACCAGCGTGATCGCGCCAGACGGCGGCGGGCGTTGGATCGAATATGCCGGCGGCTATTCCGACATGCTGGCGCAGCGCGGCGGCTCGAGGCTTGAGGAGCGCAAGGCAAGGCGGAAGGTCGAGACAGCTGATGCGGGCGCTGCGCCGAAGGCTGAGCAGGCCGCCTCAAAGGGTCCGGCAAAGAAACTCTCGTTCAAGCAGAAATTCGCGCTGGAATCCCTGCCGAAGAAGATCGAGGCGGTGACGGCCTCGATCTCTCGGCTGGAGAACAACATCGCCGACCCGTCCTTTTACGAGCGCGACCCGGTTTCCTTCCAGAAGACCATCGCAGCGCTCGACAAGGAGCGCACGACGCTGGCCGCGCTTGAGGAGGAATGGCTGGAACTGGAAATGCTGCGCGAGGAGATGGAGGGCTAGGCTGCGACGGCGTCGTGCCCCTCACAAACAGGCCTCGCAGATCGCAGCGATATGGCGCCTGTCCGTGCCGCAGCAACCGCCGAGCACAGCGATGTGGCCGAAGCGGTCTCGCATGGCGCGATAGCGCCGGCCGAGATCGACGGGATCGCCCGGATCGAGTTCGGTCGCCGCATCCAGCTCGGCATGGCTTTTGGCGGACGCATTGGCCCGCACGCCACGAACACGCCTGATCCAGCTTCCGCCACCGGCAAGAACCGCATCGAAATGGCTGGGGTGCGCGCAGTTGATCATGAAATAGGCCGGCGCACTGTCGGTTTCGTCGTCAACGGTTTCGATGGCATCTTTCAGGCTTTCGCCCGAAGGCAGGCGCCCATCCGTTTCGACCGTGAAGGAAATCACCGACTGGAGCCCCGCTCCTGCGGAGGCGCGAGCTATTCCCGCAGCCTCCTGAGAATAGGTCATGGTGATGGCGCTGACCATATCGGCGCCAGCATCGCCGAACGCCTTGACCTGATCGCGGTGATAGCTCTCGGCCTCTGCGGGCGTCATCACCGTTTCGACGCGGTAACCATCGCCACGCGGCCCGACCACCCCATTCACCAGCACGGTCATGCCGCGCGCCGCATAGGGCGCGGCCAGCGCCCGTGCCCATGACACCGCCTGCATATCTATACTCGCCAGCGCCCTCTTGGAGAAGCCGAGAATTTCGCCCCAGTCCGGATTGGCGCGCCAGGTCGGCGTATCGAGCACGAAGCCGACGCCGTATTTGTCGGCGATGTCGAGATACTGGCGGAAGTAGCGGTCGAGCCTCTCCCGACCCTCCTCCTCGCCAAGCAGCGGAAAGGCGGCGAAGGAAGGCAGATTGATGCCGTCCAGGAACACAAGTGAGGTTTCGAGGCCGCCATCCGTCAGGAGAACGGCGTCGCTGAGCTCACGAAGATCGATCTTCGCACCGGTCATCGCCGTGCCCGGTTAGACCTGCCATATTGGCCATTATAGCACCTGACGGCGAGTTCACCATGTCGTTTGGGTAGTGGGCCGCGGAGGGATGACAAGCTTGTCCGCACAAAGATATGCGCTTACTCTATGCGCATAAAGAGGTAGGCCATGCTCCAATCGACTGGAAAGTCAAAGCGCAAATCCGTCAACACCTCGATCGATTCCAGATTGATCGAAGAGGCTAAGGCGTTGGGCATCAATATGTCCCGTGCTGCCGAGCAGGGAATCGCCAAGGCAATTTCTGCCGAAAAGACGCGCCGCTGGCAGGAGGAGAACAAGCAAGCGCTCGAAAGCTCCAACGACTACGTTAAGCGCAACGGTCTGCCTTTAGCCAAATACCGGCTATTTTGATGGCCCGATATGACTTCTACCGATATGCGGGAAGCGGCGGTTATCTCCTCGACGTCCAGTCCGACCTGCTGGAACACCTCGACACCAAGGTCGTCGTTCCGCTTCTGCCGCCCAACATGGCACCCTTGCCGGCTCGCAGGCTGAATCCAATCTTCAGGATTGATGGCGAGGACCATGTGATGGTCACTCAATTCATGTCGGCTTTGACGGCTTCCGAACTGCGGGCGGCAGAAGGGAATCTCGCCAGACATCACGACGACATCGCCGCCGCCCTTGATATGCTGTTCCAAGGCTTTTAGGCGGCGACGCCTTCCTCACCCCGACGTCTTCGCCGCCCAGGCCTTAAGCGCCTCGTCAAAGACCTTCTCGCCGGGAATGCCCTTTTCCATGGTGAGCAGGGCGCGGCGTCCGGTCTTGTAGACCACCGGCACGTCGATCCAGGCCTGGCCCCGAAGCAGCGTCAGGTTGGCGTCCTCGTCTGCCTTGGTGTCGTTGAGCGCGACGAGGAAGAAGCCGTCGGCGATCTTGGCCGGAATGCCGATCAGCGGGCTGCCGGCATCCTGTTCGGAGCTCTTCATGGCGATGCGCAGGATGTTGTCGACGCCGCCGCCGTCAAACCCTTCCGGCGTCAGGAAGATCATCTCGATGATGTGGCTGGCCGGCAGGGTCTGGTCGGTGTTGCGGCGGATCGTCATCCTGAGCTGGATATCCTTGCCGGGTATCGTCGCCTCGGCGCGGATCGCCGGCTCCGGCGGCAGGTCGCCGCCAGGCGATTCCTGCACCAGCGACCAGACGATGCTGCCGGGCTCGGCGGTGCCTTGCTGCGTGCTGGTGCGCTCCTCATAGAAGATCGCCTTCTGGCCGACCGGCACGGTCGCTTCCGCCGTCGCGGGCGCGGGCGCGGGCGTGGTTCCAGACGCGGGTGGTGTCGTGCCAGCGGCAGGCGGCGTGGCCCCGGCGGCGGAAGGTGCGGTCCCGGCGGCCGGCGCAGGCGGATTGGCGGCGGCGGCGGCTGGCGCCGCCGGCGTTCCCGCGGCAGGTGGTGTCGCGCCCGGCGTCGGCGAAGCCTCGGCCGGTGGTGTGCCGGCGACGGGTGGGGTCGTCGTCGCAGGCGCAGCCGGCGGCGGCGTGGTCAGCGCGGCGACCGATTCGCCCTCGCCGATGGTGCTCTGCCCGCCGGCCGGGCCGGGATCGACCTCCTTGCCTTCAGGGGTCAGGCGCTGCGTGAACTTGGGTGCTTCGGCCGGCTCGTTGGTGCCGGCAGCGGGCGGCGCGGCCGCCGTCTCGGTGGCCGGCTTAGCCGGGGCGGGCTTGACCAGGGGCTCGGTCGAGACCGTCTTGCTGCCGCCGCCAAGGCCAAGCATCGAACTGAAGGCATTCTTGTTCAGCCAGATGCCGTAACCGCCTCCGGCCAGCACCAGCAACGCGACAACGGCCGCGATCAAACCGCCATAGCTGCGTTTGCGCTGCGGCGCCTGCAGCCGCTGGAAAGTGTCGGCCGGCTGCTCGTCATTCGCGAACACGTCGCTGCCGTCGTCCGGCGCGGCGGCGTTCATGCCGGGCAGGCCGACATCGTCTTCGCGCGGCGAGGGCATCGGCGGCGGTGTCGCGGGCACCTTGTGCCAGCCGCCGGGCTCCGACTGTGTTGCCCCTTGCCAGCTTGGCTCAGTCTTTGGTGGGCTTTGCCAGCTCGGTTCCGCCTTCACCGGTGCCGGCACAGGCTTGAAAGGCTCTGGCTTGGCCGGCTCGGGTTTTGCCACCGGCGGCTGCCGGACGTGGCTCGGCTGGTTCTTGTTGCGGTCGATCGACGAGAAGATATGCTCCAGCTCCGCCAGCGGATCTTCTGCTGGAGCCGGCTTGGGCGCCGGAGCGGGCATGGCATACTCCCGCTCGACGCTGGAAATGGCGTCTTCGAGCGAGCGCTTCTGCTTGCCGATGACATCGGCGGACAGCGGCGGGGAATAGTTCGCGAGCTTCTTCGCCAGTGCCGTACGCGCATTCTCGTAGATCCGCTTGCGCAGCTCGGACGAGGGCTCGCCGTACTTCTCAAGCTGCTTTTTCAGAACACCAACGAAATCTGCCATGCGTCCGTCGACCTGCAATTCTTTCCCCGGCGTCGCCGCAAATCAGCCGTAACGCCAGGAAGGGCTGTGAAACTAGTCTTGAAACGGATCGGTCACAAGTATCGTGTCGTCCCGCTCGGGGCTGGTGGAAAGCAACGCGACCGGGGCGCCGATCAGTTCCTCGATGTAGCGGACATATTTGACGGCTTGCGCCGGCAGAGCGTTCCAGCTCCTGGCGCCGGCCGTCGTCCCCTTCCAGCCTTCGAGCGTCTCATAAACCGGCTCGACGCGCGCCTGCGCGCCCTGGCTGGCCGGCAGATAGTCGATCAGCTCGCCATCGAGCCGATAGCCGGTGCAGACCTTGATCTCGTCCAGCCCGTCAAGCACGTCGAGTTTGGTGAGCGCGATGCCCTTGATGCCGTTGACGGCCACCGCCTGGCGCACCAGCACCGCGTCGAACCAGCCGCAGCGGCGCTTGCGGCCGGTGACGACGCCGAATTCGTGGCCGCGCGTGCCGAGGAACTCGCCGATCTCGTTCTTCTGCTCGGTCGGGAACGGGCCTTCGCCGACGCGCGTCGTATAGGCCTTGGTGATGCCGAGCACATAGCCGATGGCGCCGGGACCGGTGCCGGAGCCGGCGGCCGCCTGTCCGGCCACCGTGTTGGACGAGGTGACGAAGGGATAGGTGCCGTGGTCGATATCGAGCAGCGTGCCTTGCGCGCCCTCGAACAGGATGCGCTCGCCGGCGCGCCTTTTGTCGTCGAGCACTTTCCAGACCCGGTCCATGTAAGGCAGGATCTCTCCGGCCACCGAGGTCAGCTCCTGCATGATCGCCTCATGCGTCGCTTCCGCATGGCCGAGCCCGCGGCGCAGCGCATTGTGGTGCGTCAGCAGCCTGTCGACCTTCAGGGGGAGCGTTTCCAAATCCGCCAAATCCATCACCCGGACGGCGCGACGGCCCACCTTGTCCTCGTAGGCGGGGCCGATGCCGCGGCGGGTCGTGCCAATCTTGGTTCCGGAATTCGAGGCGGCGTCTTCGCGGAATCCGTCCAGTTCCCGGTGCAGCGACAGGATAAGCGCGGTGTTTTCGGCTATTTTCAGGCGTTCCGGCGTCACGTCCACGCCCTGTTCCTTGAGCTTCGCCACCTCCGCGACGAAGGCATGCGGGTCGAAGACCACGCCGTTGCCGATAATCGACAGCTTACCCTGCCTGACCACGCCTGACGGCAGGAGCGACAGCTTGTAGACCTTGCCGTCGACGACCAGCGTATGACCTGCATTGTGGCCGCCCTGGAAGCGCACGACCACGTCGGCACGTTCCGACAGCCAGTCGACGATCTTGCCCTTGCCTTCGTCGCCCCATTGCGAGCCGACGACCACCACATTGGCCATGTTCTTTTCCCTTGAGATGCCGCCCTGGCGGCTTGAAACGACAGGCCTCTATAGCGTCATGCGCCGGCCGACGCGACCCTTTCTTTGCCGCCGAAACCGGCCTGAGGCACAACAAATTCCGGCTTTCGCATCATTTACTTGCGGCGGCCGGCGCAATAGGCCGGGCCTGGATACCCGAACGCGCCTCCGCGCCGGAGCCGAGATGCATCGAGCCGCATATCTTCTCCTTCTCTCCACCATGCTGCTGTGGGGCGGCAATTCCGTGGCCGGCAAGCTTGCCGTCGGCCACGTTTCGCCGATGACGCTGGTTTTCCTGCGCTGGGTGCTGGCGGTGGCGATCATGCTGCCGATCGGCTGGCGGACGCTGTGCGAGGATTGGCCGAGGATGCGGCGACATTGGCTCCTGCTCGCGGGCCTCGGCGCCGGCGGTTTCACGATCTTCAACGTCATCTTCTACACGGCGCTGAACTACACCACCGCCATCAATGTCTCGATCGAGCAGGCGGCCATACCGGTTGTCATCATTCTTGCCAATTTCATGCTGTTCCGGCTGCATGTGCGGCGCCTGCAGGTCATCGGCGTGGCGCTGACCATCCTCGGCGTTGCCCTCACCGCGAGCCATGGCGATCTCGGCCAATTGCTGAAGCTCGATCTCAATTTCGGCGACGCGATCATGCTGGTCGCGGTTCTCTGCTACAGCCTCTATTCCGTGGGGCTGCGCCTGAAGCCGGCCATCCGCTGGCAGGGCCTGATGCTGGCTTTGTCGTTCGCCGCCCTTGTGACCTCCGTGCCTTTCTTCATCTGGGAAGTGGCGGCGGGCCGCGCCATCGCTCCAGACGCGCGCGGATGGGCGGTCGCGTTCTACACCGCGCTCGGCGCCTCCGTCGTCTCGCAGATGTTCTACATCAGGGCCAATGAGCTGATCGGCGCCAACCGCGCCGGGCTGTTCATCAACCTGGTGCCGATCTTCGGCACGCTGCTTTCGGTGCTGATCGTCGGCGAGAGGTTTGAGCTCTATCAGGGCCTGGCACTTGTGCTCGTGTTCGGCGGCATTGCGCTCGCCGAGTACAGCGGCAGAAGGGCAACCCTGCAGGCGCCGCAACATCCTCTGCTGAATGTGTCAGGCAACGATTGACGGTGGCGATGCAAGGTCACACCCGGCTTCCCTGCCGGTGAGGTATTGACTTAAGGAGGAAAGGCTTCGCACGCCGCAACTCGCGAGGCCTTTTTGATGACTTGTCAATCGGCGCCGACGTCGAACCGCAGCGGCTTGGCCGAGTCGATCGACTTGTGCGCCCGCAGCTGGTCGAGCACCTTTTCCGGAAACGGCGCGTCGAGATAGAGCAGCGCGATGGCATCGCCGCCCGGCCGGTTGCGGCCGAGCTGGAAGTTGGCGATGTTGACGCCGTTCTCGCCGCAGACAGTGCCGAGCAGGCCGATGATGCCCGGCGCGTCGGCATTGGTGGTGTAGAGCATGTGCTGGCCGACCTCGGCGTCGAGGTTGATGCCCTTGATCTGGATGAAGCGCGGCTTGTGATCGGAGAAGCAGGTGCCGGCGATCGAGCGCGTCATATGCTCGGTCGTGACGGTCAGTTTGATGTAGCCGTCGAAGACACCCGACTTGTCGCGCTTGACCTCGGCGACGATGATGCCGCGCTCCTTCACCATGATCGGCGCCGACACCATGTTGACGTCCGAGACCTGCGGCCGGATCAGGCCTGCGAGCGTGGCGCTGACCAGCGCGCGGGTGTTCATCGTCGCGGTCGAGCCATCGAACAGGATCTCGACCTCCTTGATCGGATCCTCGGTGACCTGGCCGACAAAGGCGCCGAGCACTTCGGCGAGCTTGACGAAGGGCTTCAGCCGCGGCGCTTCTTCCGCCGTTATCGACGGCATGTTGATGGCATTGGAAACGGCGCCCTTGATCAGGTAGTCGGCCATCTGCTCGGCGACCTGCAGCGCGACATTCTCCTGCGCCTCGGTGGTCGAGGCACCAAGATGCGGGGTCGCCACGACATTCTCCAAGCCGAACAGCGGGTTGTTCTCCGCCGGCTCGACCTCGAAAACGTCGACGCCGGCGCCAGCCACCTTGCCGCTTTTCAGCGCCGCGACCAGGTCGGCCTCGACGACCAGCCCGCCGCGGGCGCAATTGATGATGCGCACGCCGTCCTTCATCTTGGCGATGGCGGCCGCATCGATGATGTTGCGCGTCTTGTCGGTCAGCGGCGTGTGCAAGGTGATGAAGTCGGCGCGGGCGAAGAGCTGGTCGAGCTCGACCTTCTCGACGCCGAGCTCCTCGGCGCGGCTATCCGACAGGAACGGATCGAAAGCCACGACGTGCATCTTCAGGCCGACGCCGCGCGTGGCAACGATCGAGCCGATATTGCCGCAGCCGACCACGCCCAGCGTCTTGCCGGTGATCTCGATGCCCATGAAGCGGTTCTTTTCCCACTTGCCGGCATGCGTCGAGGCGTTGGCCTCCGGGATCTGGCGCGCCAGCGCGAAGATCATCGCCACGGCATGCTCCGCCGTGGTGATCGAATTGCCGAAGGGCGTGTTCATCACGATGATGCCCCTGCGGCTTGCCGCCGGGATATCGACGTTGTCGACGCCGATGCCGGCGCGGCCGACGACCTTGAGCCTGGTTGCGGCATTGATCAGCTTTTCGGTGACCTTGGTCGCCGAACGGATGGCGAGGCCGTCATACTGGTCGATCACTTCGAGCAGCTTTTCCTTGTCCTTGCCGAGATCGGGCAAGTAGTCGACCTCGATGCCGCGGTCCTTGAAGATCTGCACGGCGGTGGTTGAAAGTTTATCCGAGACGAGAACGCGGGGCGCCATGGCGGACTCCTTGAAGGGAATTGGATCTGTCGGGAAATGGCGGCCCGCGGGCCGCCATGGAGCTCAGGCCGCGGCCTTGAGCGATGCCTTCTGCGCGGCGAAAGCCCAGTCCAGCCAGGGCAGCAGTGCTTCGAGATCGGAGGTCTCGACGGTGGCGCCGCACCAGATACGCAGGCCAGGCGGCGCATCGCGATAGGAGCCGATGTCGTAGGCGACACCTTCCTTGTCGAGCGAAGACACGATGCCCTTGGCGAAGGCCGCCTGAGCGTCGGCATCGAGCGCCGCGGCATCCGGATCAGTGAAGGACAGGCAGACCGAAGTGTTCGAACGCGTCGCCGGATCGACGGCCAGATGGCCAAGCCACGGCGACTTGTCCGCGAACCGGCCGAGCACTGCGGCATTGGCATCGGCGCGGGCAAAGAGCGCTTCCAGGCCGCCGATCGACTTCGCCCAGTGAAGCGCATCGAGATAGTCCTCGACGCACAGCATCGACGGCGTGTTGATGGTCTCGCCCTTGAAGATGCCCTCGATCAGCTTGCCGCCCGAGGTCAGGCGGAAGATCTTCGGCAGCGGCCAGGCGGGCTTGTAGGTCTCCAGCCGCTCAACCGCTCGCGGCGACAGGATGAGCATGCCATGCGCGCCCTCGCCGCCCAGCACCTTCTGCCAGGAGAAGGTCACGACATCGAGCTTCTGGAAGTCGAGCCTTTGCGCGAAGGCAGCCGAGGTGGCGTCGCAGATGGTCAGGCCGCGGCGCTCGGCCGGAATGAAATCGCCGTTCGGCACGCGCACGCCGGAGGTCGTGCCGTTCCAGGTGAAGACCACATCGCGGTCGAAGTCGATCTGGGTGAGATCGGGCAGCTCGCCATAGCCGGCTTCGAACTTGCGCACATCGGCGAGCTTGAGCTGCTTGACGACATCGGTCACCCAGCCGGCACCGAAACTTTCCCAGGCGACCATGTCGACGCCGCGCTCGCCGAGCAGCGACCACAGCGCCATTTCGACCGCGCCGGTGTCGGAGGCCGGCACGATGCCGATGCGATAGTCGGCGGGAACATCGAGGATCTCGCGCGTCAGCTCGATCGCCTGCTCGAGCTTGCCCTTGCCGATCTTGGCGCGATGGGAGCGTCCGAGCGCGGCAGCTTTCAGCGCCTCGGCAGACCAGCCGGGTCGTTTTGCGCAGGGACCTGAGGAGAAATTGGGATTTGCCGGACGGAGTCCGGGCTTGGTAAGCGTCGTCATCGTGGTCTATCCTTCCAGATAGTGGCCCCTCGTTGGGGAGGGGTGGCCCACGGACGGCGATATGCTTTCAGCCTTCCGGCGTCAAGAGCAAAGTTTTTGTCGCGGGCAGGATATTCGCTCCTGACCTGGTGCCGTTCCGAAATGAAAAACGGCGGACCACTGGATCCGCCGTCGACATTTCCCGGCCCGCGTCGCTTACCAGAGATCGTAGCGCAAGCCGAGCTTGACCTGGTGGTTGCTGATGCCCTTGCGGACAGGGAATGAATTCAGGCTGGCGGCGGTGACATATTCCGCGTCGGGGGCTGAAAAATACTGATAGCCCAGGTCGATCAGTACATTCTTCGAGACTTGGTAGGCAACACCCGCGTTCAAAGTGTAGGCGAGCGAATACTTCGCCTTGGAGCTCCGCTCGACAAAATCGTCGGTGTCGTCGCCGTTGGCGGTGAAGTAATTCGCCGAGAGCTCGTATTTGCTGCGGACGATGCCGACGCCTGCGCCGACATAAGGCGTGAAGCCGACATAGGTGCCGAGATCGACGTAGCCGTTGAGCATGCCCGAGATCGCATTGTTCTTGAGGCTTGCCGATGCCACGGTCGGCTGTGCCGCGGTCCCCGTGTCATCGTAGCTGAAGCTGAACTTGTTGCCGGGCAGATAGCCAAGGTTGAGATCGGCGCGGAGATAATCGTTGAAATGATATCCGAAACCGATGCTCGCGAAATACGCGTCCTCGCTCTCGCTTTGGCTCGCGGGCGTGAAGGTGAAATCCTGGTCCCGGAAGCTCTTTTGCGGCAGATAGGAGACGTCGCCGCGCAGATACCAGCCCGAGCCCACCTCGACCGGCTGATAGTCGGGCGCCTGGTCGACATAGATCGGCGGATCGTAGTCGGCGGCGAGCGCCGGGGTCAGCGGCAGAAGGACGGCTATGGCAAGCGCTGACGCGATACGCGATTTGAGTGTCATGGTCCCCGGCTCCTGAAATTGGCGCCCGCCGCGAACGCGAGCGCCGTTTCAAGGAGCCATTGTTAACCATAGTGGTTAAGTGCCGGTTAAGGATAACAGGCGGTTACCGGATTGATTTCGATGCAATTTTACCAACCGCGCAAAAACGAAACCGCCCGGCGGGCGCCGGGCGGCTCGCAAATTTCAGGACGCGGAAGAGACTACTTGGTGTAGATCGGCTCCGGTTGATAGGCAACCACAGGCGCTGCGCAGCCATTATTGCCGCCAAACTGATAGCGCAGACCGCCGCGCACCTCGTGCGTGCTGATACCGTGGTCGAAGCCCGGACCCGAGCTGGTCGTATCAAACTCGAACATGCGGCCGCCCTGGATGTGGCTGAAGCGGTAGCCTGCATCGAGGATGACCTTGTCTGTGAGGCAGTAGGAAGCGCCGGCCATGAGTGCGTAGGCAAAGCGCCAGTTGGTCGACCCGGGGTTGGTCTCGGTGGTGTTCGGATCGCGGACAGTGTCCCACTTGATGCGCGCGCCGCCGATACCGGCGCCGATATAAGGCGTGATCCCGTGCCACGTGCCGATATCCACATAAGCATTGGCCAGCAGCAGCAAGGCGCTCATCCTCGAGACCTCGGTCGACGTTGTGACGAGATCCGAGGTCTGGCCGTTGAAGTCTGACTTGAACCAGTAGTCGGCAGTCAGATCGGTGCGGAAGTAATCATTGATCTTGTAGCCGACGCCGCCGCCGAGCGAGAACCCGCCCTTCAGATCGCCGAAATCGAAATCGTTGGTGCCGGGCGGCGGGCCGTAGGTGATGTAGTCGATGCTGCCCAAATTCGACCAGTGATAGTCGATGTCGCCGCGGATATACCAGCCGCCGACATCGACCGGCTGCGCCTCGACGACCGGCGGCGGAGCTTCCTCAACCGGTGGCGGTTCCGCGATATCCGCTGCGAAAGCCGGTCCTGCCAAGCCCGCGAACAGCGCGGCAAACAATGCCATTTTTGCTGTATTGAACATGCTGTCACCCCTAAGAAGCCTCGGGACGACACCGCCCGAAGTTGAACCTCGGCATGGATAATGAATTGCAAAGGTTAAAAGCCGTTTAACCCTACCGATTAACCACGAATCTCTGCAATTTTAGAGGGTATGCCGTTGTCAGGCTGGCAAGGGCGCACGAAAAAGCCCGCCGGGCGGCGGGCTTCCACAAGCGCGACGGGCTTTGGCTCCGGCCTTCGTCAGGCGGCGCTGCGGGTTTCCGAGATGATGCCGACGATATCGTTGACGACGGTCTCGACCAGTTGCGGATCGTCGCCTTCGGCCATGACGCGGATCAGCGGTTCGGTGCCGGAGGGGCGGATGACCAGGCGGCCGGACTTGCCGAGCCGATTGCGCGCCTCCTCGATCGCCGCCTTGACCGGCGCCTCCTCCAGCGGCTTGCCGCCGGAGATACGGACATTCTTCAGAAGCTGCGGCACCGGCTCGAACTTCTTCGACAGCTCGCTGACCGGCCGGTTCTGCCGCTTGATGCAGGCCAGTACCTGCAGCGCCGAAACCAGGCCGTCGCCGGTGGTCGAGAAATCGGAGAGCACGATATGGCCGGACTGCTCGCCGCCGACGTTGAGGCCGTGCGCGCGCATGTGCTCGACGACGTAGCGATCGCCGACCTTGGTGCGGTGCAGTTGCAGCTTCATGTCGCCGAGGAAACGCTCGAGGCCGAGATTGGACATCACCGTGGAGACGACGCCGCCGCCCGCAAGCCGCCCGTTCTGGTGCCAGGACTCCGCGATCAGCGCCATGATCTGGTCGCCGTCGACGATGGCGCCGTTCTCGTCGACGATGACCACGCGGTCGGCGTCGCCGTCGAGCGCGATGCCGATGTCGGCGCGCACCTCGTGCACCTTCTTCTGCAGGCCGGCCGGATGGGTCGAACCGCACTCCTTGTTGATGTTGAAGCCGTTCGGCTCGACATTGATGGCGACCACTTCGGCGCCGAGCTCCCACAGCGCCTCGGGCGCCACCTTGTAGGAGGCGCCGTTCGCGCAATCGACAACGATCCGAAGCCCGGACAGCGACATCGAGCGCGGCAGCGTGCGCTTGGCGAATTCGATGTAGCGGTCATGCACGCCGTCGACGCGCTTGGCGCGGCCCAGCCCGTCGGAATCGGCAAGCGCCAGCTCGATGTCCTTGTCGAGCATACCCTCGATGCGCTCCTCGATCTCGTCGGAGAGCTTGTAGCCGTCGGGGCCGAACAGCTTGATGCCGTTGTCGTAGTACGGGTTGTGCGAGGCCGAGATCATCACGCCGATATCGGCGCGCAGCGAGCGCACCAGCATGGCGACCGCCGGTGTCGGAATGGGTCCGAGAAGGAACACGTCCATGCCGGCCGCGCACAGGCCCGACACCATCGCATTCTCGATCATGTAGCCGGAAAGCCGCGTGTCCTTGCCGAGCACGACGCGGTGGCGATGATTGCCGCGCTGGAACGAAAGCCCGGCGGCCATCCCGACCCGCATGGCGACCTCGGCCGTCATCGGAAACCTGTTGGCGCGTCCGCGGATACCGTCGGTGCCGAAATACTGCCCTGCCATGCCTGCCAAAGTCCCCGTCGGTTTTCAACCGCACGTAATGCCACAATTGGGCCGCACCCGATCATCACATTTCGTGATTATATATTACCATTCCTTAGAAAATCATTGTCGCGGGCGGTTCAAGTGATTCGACAGCCTATCACGACCTCTCTCTGTAGCGGCAATATACCAACCGAGGCGAGCTTTTCTGCGCAGAGCCGCCCGTCAGACTTTGTTTTGCGCGACCGGTTCGCAAGCAATTCATCACCTTATCGGGAGGAACACACTTTGTGACGATATCCGCGCTGGAACCATCTGGCGCAGTCTGAAGTTGAGAGCTATTGATTCGGTATAGGGACACCACTTGGCGGCAGCAAGGGAGAAAACGCCATGCTTATTCATAGACTTGCAACGTTGACGGGCATCGCCGTCGCAACCTTGTTCCTGGCGGCGCCGGCCAACGCGCTGACCATGGCCGAGTGCAGCACCAAGTACAACGCGGCCAAGGACGCCGGGACGCTCGCTGGCCAGACCTGGAACCAGTTCCGCAAGGCGCAGTGCGGCAGCGATGCCTCCGCCGCGACCGACACCAAGGCGGCGACGGACACCAAGGCAGCCGAAACCAAGCCGGCCAAGAAGGCCAAGGAGATGACCGCCGCGGCAACCGCCGACAGCTCGGCCAAGGGCCTGACCGCCAAGGAGTGCAGCGCCAAGTACCAGGCCGCGAAGGCCGCCGGCACCCTGAACGGCATGAAGTGGAACGACTTCCGCAAGACCGAATGCGCGGCCGGCGCCACCGCGGCAGCGACCGACACGAAGCCTGCCAAGGCGACCAAGACCGCGACCACGACGACGGCGACTGAAGGCGGCAAGGGCCTGAGCATGGCTGAATGCAGCACCAAGTATCAGGCAGCCAAGACCGCCAACAAGCTCAACGGCATGAAGTGGAACGACTTCCGCAAGGCCGAATGCGGCGCCGGCGCTGCCGACGACGACACCGCGCCGGCTCCGACCGAGGCGACATTCACCAAGGAACCGGCGAAGCCGACCGCAGCCGCGCCGAAGGGCGTGACCTTCCCGACCGCCATCTCGCCAAAGTTCGCCACCGAGACCCCGGCCAAGGGCCGCATGCATACCTGCCTCGAGCAGTACTATGCCAACAAGGACGCCAACACGCTGAACGGCCTGAAGTGGATCCAGAAGGGCGGCGGCTTCTACAGCCTCTGCAATGCCAAGCTGAAGAGCTGATCTCCTAGGCCAGTCAAAAAAGAGCCCGCGCATTGCAAGATGCGCGGGCTTTTTGTTTGGCCTCAGCTGCCAATCTCCCCCTTTGTGGGGGAGATGTCCGGCAGGACAGAGGGGGCGCGAAGGAGCTCCACGCTTGCAAAGGCGACGGTTGCTTCGCCTCACGGAAGTAGGGGAGCGCGAGAACCCCGCCTGCAAAGCGCCCTCTCTCGCCTTCAGTGTGAGGAACCAAGACCGACACGATGGGGGAATTTGGACGTCACGCCGGCTTTCGCCAATCGCGAACGCCATAAAGCGCTAGGTCGCTCCCGCCCCAAAAGGAAAACGCCGCGGTTTGATCCGCGGCGTTTTCTAATCAAATCAGGCGTAAGACCTACCCCTGCGGCTGCGGCTCCATGCCGCCTTCGGGCTCGGGGCCCTTCTTGCGGCGGCCGCCGGTGCCGGCCTTCGGCACGGCCGAGCCGCGGCTGGGCGGCGTGTCGTCGCCGAGGTCGCGGGCGGGCTTGTGGCCGGCGATCAGCTGCTTGATCTCTTCGCCGGTCAGCGTCTCGTATTCGAGCAACCCTTCGGCCAGCGCGATCCAGTCCTTCTTCTTCTTGGTCAGCACAGTCTTAGCGGTGGAGTAGGCGTCGTCGATCAGCCGGCGCACCTCGGCGTCGATGATCTGCGCCGTCTCTTCCGAGATATTCTGCTGGCGCGCCACCGAATGCCCGAGGAAGACCTCTTCCTGGTTGTCGCCATAGGCGACATGGCCGAGCTTGTCGGAGAAGCCCCAGCGCGTGACCATGGCGCGCGCCAGCTTGGTCGCCTGCTCGATGTCGGAGGAGGCGCCGGAGGTGATGTTCTCCTTGCCGAACTTGAACTCCTCGGCGACGCGGCCGCCCATCATGATCGCGAGCCTCGAGATCATGTATTTGTAGCTCATCGAATAGCGGTCGCCTTCCGGCAGCTGCATGACCATGCCGAGCGCGCGGCCGCGCGGAATGATGGTCGCCTTGTGCAGCGGGTCGGCCGTCGGCACGTTGAGCGCCAGGATGGCATGGCCGGCCTCGTGATAGGCGGTCAGCTCCTTCTCGGCCTGCGTCATCGCCGACGAGCGGCGCTCGGCGCCCATCATGATCTTGTCCTTGGCGTCCTCGAACTCGGCCATGGTGACGAGCCGCTTGTTGCGGCGCGCCGCCATCAGCGCGGATTCGTTGACGAGGTTCATGAGGTCGGCGCCGGAGAAACCGGGCGTGCCGCGCGCAATCACCTTGAGATCGACATTGGGCGCCAGCGGCACGTTGCGCACATGCACCTTGAGGATCTTCTCGCGGCCGACGATGTCGGGATTCGGCACCACGACCTGGCGGTCGAAGCGACCGGGCCTGAGCAGCGCCGGGTCGAGCACGTCGGGCCGGTTGGTGGCGGCGATCAGGATGATGCTCTCATTGGACTCGAAGCCGTCCATCTCGACCAGCAGCTGGTTCAGCGTCTGCTCGCGCTCGTCATTGCCGCCGCCGAGGCCGGCGCCGCGATGGCGGCCGACCGCGTCGATTTCGTCGATGAAGATGATGCAGGGCGCGTTCTTCTTGGCCTGGTCGAACATGTCGCGCACACGGGATGCGCCGACGCCGACGAACATCTCGACGAAGTCCGAGCCGGAGATGGTGAAGAAGGGCACGTTGGCTTCGCCGGCGACCGAGCGGGCGAGCAGCGTCTTGCCGGTTCCGGGAGGGCCGACCAGAAGCACGCCGCGCGGGATCTTGCCGCCGAGCCGCTGGAACTTCTGCGGATCGCGCAGGAACTCGACGATCTCCTCGAGATCCTCCTTGGCCTCGTCGACGCCGGCCACATCCTGGAAGGTGACGCGGCCATGCGCCTCGGTCAGCAGCTTGGCCTTCGACTTGCCGAAGCCCATCGCTCTTCCGGAGCCGGACTGCATCTGGCGCATGAAGAATATCCAGACGCCGAGGATCAGGATCATCGGCAGCCACGAGATCAGGTAGCCGAACAGCGAGTTGGAGCCGTCGGTTTCAGGCCGCGCGTTGATGGTGACGTTCTTGTCCTGCAGCCTGGAGACCAGCGACGGATCGCCGGGTGAATAGGTCTGGAAGCCATTGGCGTTGTCCGTGTAGTTGCCCGAGATGCGGGCACCGGCGATGGTCACGCTTTTGACCCGGCCGGACGCGACATCCTGCAGGAACTGCGAATAGGCAATCTCGCTGGAGGCACCGCGCGTCTGCGGCGTCTGGAAAAGGTTGAACAGGGCGATGAGCAGGACCGCTATGATCGCCCAGAGCGCGAGGTTGCGATAATTCGGATTCATCTATTGTCCTGTTGGCGTCCGCGTGCGGACCCACGATGGTGATGGAAGCTTTGGTGCCTAACATAGGGAGAGCGCCTGTCCTTGCCAAGCATAACAGCACTCCTCGGTTAAGCTTTCGCCCATGCTCCGTCGCGATCATGGCCGCGAAAAGGCAATGGCGGCAGCGGCGGCGCGCCGATCAGCGCGGCGACGGCCGCCGCTGGCTCGAGATCGAAGGACGGCAGGAAGCGGGCGAAAGGCGACACCACCGCCACAGTCGCCATCGGCGGCGGCGCGGTGCCGCCATCAGCAAAATCAAGGCGTTCGCCGCCGCGCCACAGCGCAGGTTCGGCGGCCAGCGCCCTGCGCAGCACGCTTGCCGGGACGTCACTTTCCTGGGCAAATCGTTTGGCCGCGGCGAACCCCGCCGGCGCGATCACCAACCCGCCCGATCTGTCGCTCAATGTGATCTTGCGCCGACCGTCCCAAAGGGCCTGGTTCTCTGCAGGAACGGCGGGCAGATTGCGCGCCTCGCGATAAAGGAAGATGCCGGTCCGGCGCGCATCGACCACGGTCCGCGACAATGTGGCGCAAAGCATCCCGGAGCGCAGGCGCCGGTACAGCGCCCGGCAGCGCGCCTCGTCGACGAGGAACGGGACGCCGCCGATCGTGGCGAGCAGGATGCGCAGCGCATAGACGGCCGTTTCGTGGTCTTCGCCAGTGGCGAAATCGCGATCGAGGCGGATGAGCCCTGAAGCCGGCCGGCTGGCGAAGGTTCCGATCAGCGCGGCCGCGCGGCGGCCGAGCTCCTCGCGTTCGGCGGCCGCCTGCCCAGCCTTGGCGATCGCCTGCGCGAAGCGCGCCTCGCCGTCGCCGCCCGCTAGCGTGATGCGCAGGCGCGGGCGCTCGAAACGCTGGTCGACATTGGTCGGATCCTCGATCCAGCCGATGCCGCGGCGCTTCAGCATGTCGCGCAATGCCGCGCGCCGCGTGCCGAGCAGCGGTCGGCCGATCCATGTGCGCCAGTCGTGGAGCGTGGCGGGCGCCATGCCGGCCAAGCCGCGCGCCCCCTCGTCGCTAGCCCCTTCGACGCGTGCCTCTTCATTGCGGGCTTGCCGCATCAGCACCGTCTCCGCCTGGTCGTCGGCGGTGTGGCCGGTCAGGACCAGGCGGATGCCCTGCGCTTCGGCCGCCTCGGCCAGCAGTCGGTAGCGCGCCTCGCGCGCGGCGGCGGGCACGCCGGTCGACGGCTTGGGGCCGGACCAGACGAGCGTGCGATGCGCGATGCCGTTCTCGGCGCAGAGCCGGGCCACGGCTTGCGCTTCAGCCGCCGATCCTGGTCTGAGATCATGGTCGATCGTCACTGCAAGCAGCCGTGCCGCCGGCAGGATTCGGTCGAGGTAGTGTTTGAGGAGGAAGAGAAGGGCGGTCGAGTCACTGCCGCCGGACACGGCTGCTACGGCGCCGTTGGAAAAGTCGTAGTCTGAAAAAAGACGGTCCGAAAGATCAGGCTCGGTGTCGAGCATCAGTGCATGTCGTCCAGAGTTGGTCCCGGTCGGGGGACAACGGCATGCAGGCTAGCACGATGCCAGGGCCTTTTCCTGCTTGATGCGCTCCTTGAGCGTGCCGGAAACATCTGGATAGCGCTTGCCGATCTCGTTGAAGGTGGCGCAGGCCACGTCGTTCTGCTTGAGGCCGACCAGCGACACGCCGAGCTTCAGCAACATGTCGGGCGCCTTCTTGGCCTTCGGATATTCCTTGCTTGCCGCCAGGAAGACTTCCGCGGCATCGCGGTATTTCTGCTGGCCAAGCAGGGATTCGCCAAGCCAGTAATGCGCATCCGGCGCCTTGGCGTCCTTGGGGAAGCGGGAGATATGGTCGCGGAAACCCTGCTCGGCGGTGGGATAGTCGCCCGACAGGATGAACTGGTAGGAGTTGCGGTAGAGCTCGTCCGGATCGTTGGTCGAGGGCAGTGAAGCCATGACCGTGCCGCCGGACTTCTTTCCGCTCTTGCTGGCGGTCTCCGCGGAAGGCGCGTTTGCCGTGGCGGCGGGAGCTTGCGAACCCGCCTGCGGATCGGATTCGGCATTGACGACATTGCCGTTCTTGTCGACCGTGATGGTGCCGAAGGTCTTCGGCGGCGCGCCGGTGATCAACTTGCCCGGGTCGCCGGTCTGCGATTCGACGATGACGTCGCCGACGCTCTTGCCGCCGCCGTCCTGCCCGCCCGTGGCGGCGGGGGGCTGCGTGGCCGGGGCAGCGGCAACGCTGGTGCCGGTGCCGCTGTCGCCGCTGCCTGAGTCGCCCACATTAGTGTTGCCGTTGCCGGTATTGCCGTCCTGCGGCGCGGCCTCGGACTTCTTCTGGCCGGTCGGCTTGGCGCCCTGCGAGCCGCCTTCGAGCTGCTGGAAGCGGAACTCGTTGTCTTCCTGCTGCTTGCGCATCTGCTCCTGCATTTGCAGGATCTGGAAATTGAGCTCCTCGATCTTGCCGTTCATCTGGCGCAGCTGGTCTTCCACACCGGTCATGCCGGCGCTGTCCTGCTGCGCCATCTGAGCCTGCTCAGGCTTCTTCTTGTCGCCGAAGATGCCGAGCGTCGGCAGGTGGAAGGTAAACCCGCTGTCCGAGGCTTGCCCGCTGTCCGCCGGGGCGGCGACGCCTGCGATGCTTGATACGAGCAGCAGCGCAAGCGTGCCGCTCAGGACCGTTCTGAAATGCATTCTATCTCTCGCCGTGAAATCTGTTGGCCTGATGCGCCTTTCCAAATCGGAATGGGAGGAAGCGCCCTCGCGCTCATAGCAGGACGCGAGACTTCGGCCAAATTTTGTTTCAAGCCGTCGCACACGAAAAAGGCGGCCCTGAGGCCACCTTTTCATCTGTGCGATGTTGTATTTTTGTCGCCCGACGGAGTGTCAGGAGCCGGCGCCCGAGAGCGTGGTAACGGCGCGGCGGTTCTGCGACCAGCACGAGATGTCGTCGCAGACGGCCACCGGGCGTTCCTTGCCGTAGGAAATGGTCTTCAGGCGGTTGGCGGCGACGCCCTTGGAGACCAGGAAGTCGCGCGTGGCGGCGGCGCGGCGGGCGCCCAGCGCCAGATTGTATTCGCGCGTGCCGCGCTCGTCGGCATGGCCTTCGATGACGATGGCATACTGCCGGTACTGGTTGAGCCACTGTGCCTGGCGGCCAAGCGTCGTCTGCGCGTCAGCGCGGATCGACGAGGAGTCGGTGTCGAAGAAGATGCGGTCGCCGATGTTGACGGTGAAGTCCTGCGCGGAGCCGGGCGTGGCGGCGCCAGCGCCGTTCAGGCCGAGATCGGCCGCGCTGTTCGGGGTCTTCTTCGAGGCGCAACCGGTGATGGCAAGCGCTGCCACCAGCGCGATCATCGCCGGATTTCTGGTAAGTGCTGCGATACGGCCCATGCCGCCTCTCCTTCGCATTCGAGTGATTTCGTTGATCACCCAGTAACCACGTTTGGGTTAACCGCTGTTCAAGAAACACGGTTAATTTTTCGTTTCGAGCCGCCGTCCTCGGCCGATTTTGCCCGGCGCACAATGCGTGCGGACCGTAGGCGGAAATGCGGCCAAAACGCGACCGGCTTGTGAAAAAGAGGCCGGAAAAGCCCCTTTCTCGGTCGTTCAAAAAGGAGAAGGCGCTACTCCAGCAGCGGCGACCAGGCCGGGTCCGAGGCGAAGTTCGACGTCGGGATCGGCTGTTCGTTGCGGCCGGTGAGGTCGACCGTGACCAGCTTCGGCCCGCCGGCAGAGTCGCGGAAGAACATCAGCACGCGGCCGTTCGGCGCCCAGGTCGGGCCTTCCTGCTGGAAGCCGGAGGACAGGATGCGCTCGCCAGAACCGTCGGTCTTCATGACGCCGATCTGGAACTCGCCGCCGGACTGCTTGGTGAAGGCGATGAGGTCGCCGCGCGGCGACCATACCGGCGTCGAATAGACGCCGTCGCCGAACGAGATGCGGTGCGGGTTGGAACCGTCGGCGCCCATGACGTAGATCTGGGAACGTCCGCTGCCGCCGCCGCGGTCGGAGGTGAAGACGATCTGCGAGCCGTCCGGCGAATAGGACGGCGAGGTGTCGATGGCGACCGAATCGGTCAACCGCGTCGTCGAGCGGCTTCTCAGATCCATGGCGAAGATGTTGGAATTGCCGTCGTCGCGCAGCAGGCTCATGATCACCTTCTGGCCGTCGGGCGAGAAGCGCGGCGCGAACGTCATGCCGGGAAAGTTGCCGACCAGCTCGCGCTGCCCGGTCTCGATCTGCAGCAGATAGACCTTCGGCTGCCCGCTCTCGTAGGACATGTAGGTGATTTCCTGCCGGTTCGGCGAGAAGCGCGGCGTCAGCACGATCGAGCGGCCGTCCGACAGATAGCGCACATTGGCGCCGTCCTGGTCCATGATGGCGAGCCGCTTCTTGCGCACGTTCTTGGCACCGGATTCGTCGACGAAAACGACGCGGGTATCGAAATAGCCCTTTTCGCCGGTCAGCCGCTCATAGATCGCATCGGCGATGATATGGGCGACGCGCCTGGTGTTGGCGTCGTTGGCGAAGAACTGCTCGCCCGCCATCTGCTGGCCGGCAAACGTATCCCACAGCCGGTACTGGGCGCGGATGCGGCCGTCGGCCTCCTTGCCGACGCTGCCGGTGACCAGCGCCTGGGCATTGATCACCTTCCAGTCGTCGAAGCGCGGCGTGGCGTCCGGGCCCGATATCTTCTCGATGAAGGCGCTCTTGTCGATCGGCGCGAACAGGCCGGACCGCTTCAGGTCGGCCGTGACGATCTCGGTGATCTGGGCGCCCAGCGCATCATTGGACTGGAAATCCGTAATGGCGATCGGCAGCGGCTCGACATTGCCCTTGTTGACGTTGAGCTCGACGAGCGCCCAGGCCGGCAAGGTGGCGCCGGTCGTCATGCCCAGCGCTAAGGCTGCAATCGTCAGGAGCGGCTTGAGGAAAGATCTCATGTCTTCTCGCTTCTCTTCTTTGATGGTTCAGACACTCGACCTAGAGGCCAAGCATCTCCCGTGGATCGAAGGTGACCCGGATGTCGTTCCAGATGTCCTGCTTGCCGGCAGGAACCTGCAGGCCGGCCACATCGCATTTTTGAACGGCGCGCACGGCGCTTTCATCGAACTGCCGGTTGCCGCTCGACTGCTCGACCGAGGGGCGGCCGTCGAGCTTGCCGTTGGTGTCGAGATTGAATCGGACCACGACGACGAAGTTCTCCGAACCCTCCAACCCGACAGGCAAAGTCCAGCAACCGCCGAGCTGCGACTCCAGAGCCCCCTGCTCGGACTTCGACAGCTTCTGGCCCTGGTCCTTCTCGCCGCCGAGCGAGGACTGCTGCGTCGAGCGCTTGGCGCCGCCGCCGGACGGCTTCTGCTTATCGAGCAGCGCCGTTATCTCGTCGGCGTTGAACTGCTTCTCATCCGACTTCGGCTTCAAGGAGGCCTCCTTGACCGGCTTTTCCGCGTCCTTGCGTTCCGGCGCCTTGGCACTCTCGGCCTGGGCGGGCTGCGGCTTCGGCCGCGCTTCCGGCGCAGGAGCGGAGTCCGGAAGCTTGGCCTCTTCGGTCGGCTGCTCCTTGGCGATCGCCTCGGCGACGGCGTCGGGCTTCACCTCTTCCTTAGGCTGGATGGCGGCGGTCTTGTCCGGCTGCGGGGCCGGTGTCGGCTCCTTGGCCGGTGTCGGCTTCGGTTCCGTCTGCTTGACCGGTTCGGGCTTGACCTCTTCCTTCGGCGCAGGCGTCGGCGCCACTTCGGTCGCCGGCACCGGCTTCGGCTTTTCCTGCGGCTTCGGCACGTCCTCGACGGCCGGCTTTTCGGTCGGCGTCGGCGCCGGCGGCGGCGCGGAGGTCTTTTCGACCGGCTTCGGTTTGGCTTCGTCCGTCACCGGCTTCTCGGTGTCGACGCTGTTCTCGCCGACCTTCTGGGCATCGGGAACAATATCCGGCCGCTTGGTCGGCAGCGGCGCCGGCTTGTCATGCATGACCGCTTTCTTGTCGCCCTGCAGCGTCTGCGCGATCGCTTCCATCGGCACGATGTCGACCGCCACCGACTCCACGTCGGAAGCGGGCATGGCCGGCGGCGAGGACAGCGTGAACAGGCCGAAGGCCAGCGCCACCGCATGCAAGATCACCGAGGAGGTGAGGCCGGTCCTCATTGTTCGTCTATTGGTCCTGTTCCTGCAGCGAAACCAGGCCGATGTTCTTGTAGCCGGCCGCCGAAATGCGAGCCATGACCTTCATCGCGGTGCCATAGTCCGTCGACTTGTCGCCGCGGATGAAGATGCGCTCGTCATAGCCGGTCTTCGAGATCGCCTGCAGCTTCGCCACCAGTTCCTCTATCGGGATCTCGGTTTCCTGCAGGTAGATCTGGCCGGTGGCGTTGATCGACACGGTGATCGGCTGCGTGTCGACATTCATCGCCTTGGCCTGCGTGTCCGGCAGGTCGATCGGCACACCGACGGTCAGGAGCGGCGCGGCGACCATGAAGATGATCAAAAGCACCAGCATCACGTCGACCATCGGCGTGACGTTGATTTCCGACATCAGGCCATGATGGCGTCCGCGCCGCCTGTGGCCGCGTCCGCCTCGCCCTATGCCACCTGCGCTAGCAGCAGACATCCCCATGATCGTACCTCAGGCCTTCTGGGCTACTTTTTCATCGATTTGGCGCGAGAGTATGGCGGAGAATTCGTCCGAGAACCCTTCCATGCGCATAGCGAGTTTGTTCGCATCCGATGACAGCTTGTTGTAGGCGATGACGGCGGGGATCGCCGCGAGCAGGCCAATGGCCGTCGCGAGCAGCGCTTCCGCAATGCCGGGCGCCACGACCGACAGGCTGGTGTTCTTCGAGGCGGCGATCGCCTGGAAGGAGGTCATGATGCCGATGACGGTGCCGAACAGGCCGATGAAGGGGGCGGCCGAGCCGGTGGTGGCGAGGAAGCCGAGACGGCCCTCCAGCCTTTCCATCTCGCGGGTCAGCGCCAGGTCCATCGCCTTGTCGATGCGGGTCTGCAGCGCCAGCGCCGATTTCGCGCCCTTCTCGAAGCTCTTCTTCCATTCACGCATGGCAGCGACGAAGATCGCGCCCATGCCGGTGGTCTTGCGGTCGGCGAGCGTGCGGTAGAGCTCCTCGAGCGACTGTCCCGACCAGAACACCTGCTCGAAGCGGTTGAGCGCCATCCGCATGCGGCTGTAGGCGACAAGCTTGTCGATGATGATCGCCCAGGTCCAGATCGAGGCGCAAAGCAGGCCGATCATGACCAGTTTGACCACCCAGCCGGCCTGCATGAACAGGGCCCATATCGACAAATGCGCGCCTGGGTCGGCGAGTGCGATGTTTTCCATGACTTAAGTCCTTAAGATTTTCCGGGGCATCGCTGGCGGCTGGCCCATGGGCATCCCTTTGGTCCGATTGCGCGAAGCTTGAAGCTGCGGCACAAGCCCCGAATGCACCGTTTCGCGGCCTTTTCGGGGCAAATATTGGTGAAAGGAAGGCGCACGAATTGCGCCAATCTTCACCAATTCCTTCATGAACCGTTATGGTTAAGGATGGGTTAGGACATGAAGCGCGGCGCATTGCCGCGCCCGCCCGGCCCGCGCGGCGCCTCGCATTGGCTGGGTCAATGCCTCGATGGCTGCCTGCCAGGGACCGAGATCAGCTGCGGCCCTTAGGAACAAAAGCCGCGACCCACTCCTTCGGAAACCGCCTCGGCCTGCCATTCTCGCCGATGATCGCGGCTTCGACTTTTGCCTCGACCAGCACCTCGCCACCGCGCTTCAGTTGCTGCGCCATGAAGATGCGGGCGCCGGAAATATCCTCGGTACGCGTTTCGATGGTAAGGATGTCATCCATGCGGGCCGGCGAACGGAAGTCGATCTCCATGCGTCTGACCACCCAGACGATGCGCTCGCCATGCTTGCCATCCAAAAGCTCGGTGTGATGGACGCCGGCCAGCCGCAGGTAATCCGAGCGGCCGCGCTCGAGGAATTCGAGATAGCGTGCATGGTAGACGACGCCGGAGAAGTCGGTGTCGGCATAGTAGACCCGGGCCATCAGGCGATGGCCGGATTCCGTCAGCGCCCCGGAAAGGCCGGCGCTGAGCGCCGCCGATTCACCATGATCGTCCATCGCGCTTTCCTTTTGAGGTCCAAACAGGCAGGTGTTTTCGCGCGGGAACCGGATGGCACTGTTGGGCGCGATGATCAAGACCTTGATGGCGGCGCTGCTGGCGCTTGTGGCTCTGGCATTGCCGGCCGAGGCGGCGACGTTCTCGGGGAAGCGCGGCCTCAACCTCGACCAGTGGACGACCTGGACCGGCGAGGACAAATGGAACGATCCGAACGCCATCCTGCCCTATCCGGAATGGCGCAAATTCCTGAAAGAGGATGACCTCAAGGCGCTGAAGGATGCCGGCTTCGATTTCCTGCGCATGCCGGTCGATCCCGCGCCCTTCCTGTCCGACGAGACGCTGTCGCTGCGCGACGACCTCTACGCCAGCGTGCGGGACTCGGCGCGCCTGATCAACCGCGCCGGACTGAAAGTGATCGTCGACCTGCATCTCATCCCGGCCGGCGGCAACCGCAAGATCGGCATGAGCCAGGTGATGGACGATCCGGCCACCTTCGACGCCTATGTCGAGCTCGTGCGCAAGATGGCGCATGCGCTGTCGCAAGAAGACCCAGGCCAGGTGGCCTTCGAGCTGATGAACGAGCCGATCGTCGATTGCGACGACAGCGGCACCAACCTGTGGCCGGACCGCCAGAAGAAATTGTTCGCGGCGGCGCGGTCTTCCGCCACCAGGTTGACGCTCATCCTCACCGGGGGCTGCTATTCGAACGCAACATCCCTGGCGAAGATCGACCCGAAGGCGATCCCTGACGACAACATCATCTGGGCCTTCCATTCCTACGATCCGTTCCTTCTGACGCATCAGGGCGCGACCTGGGCCGGCGACTTCATCCGCTATGTCACCGGCCTGTCCTATCCGTTGACCGCGGTGCCGCGCGCCCGGCTCGATGTGGCGCTGGAGACGATCCGCGACGGGATCAAGGCCGAGGCGCCATGGACGCGCCGCGGCGGCATGCTTGCCTATCTCGACGAGCAGGTCGCCGCCATGGACACGCCCCAGAAGCTCATCGGCGTGATGAATGCGCCTTTCAAGACCGTCGAGGAGTGGGCGAAGGCCAACGGTATCAAGCCGCAAGACATCACGCTCGGCGAGTTCGGCATGATCCGCCAGGAGTACGGCAACGCCTATGTCATGCCCGCCGAATACCGCGCCGCCTATGTCAGGGACATGATCGCGCGGGCCGAGGCGCATGGCTTCTCCTGGTCGGTATGGGGCTATGGCGGCGCCTTCGGCATCGTCGACGCCTTCGACGGCAACAAGGCCGAGCCCAACGTGATGGACGCGATCAGGTCGCTTCGCTGAGGCGGGCTTAGCCCAAATCGATCTGCAGGATTTCGGGCCGCACACCAAGGCGCACCGGCATTATGCTGAAGCCGAGCCCGCCGGACACGATCAGGTTGCGGTCGTTCTCGACGACGTGGCCATAGGCATAGCGGTTGCCGAACTCCGACGGCACGACCGGCGAATAGCCGAACAGCCGGACCTGCCCGCCATGGGTGTGGCCGGACAGCGTCAGCGAAACCCGCCACGGCACCTTCGGAAAAATGTCCGGCTCATGCGCAAGCAGGATGACGGGCGCGTCGTCGTTCACCTTGGCGAGCGTGCCGTGGAGATCGTCCAAGCCCTTGAAGCCGTGCCGGCCGAGCGCTTTGCTTGGCCGGATGGCCAGCTGATCCGCAAGTCCGGCGATCCAGAAGCCATGCCCGTCCTTCTCCAGCCGCACGACATCGTTCTCCAGCACCGGGATGCCGATGCCCTCCAGCGCTTTGCGCGCGATCGTTGGTCCGGCTCCGGCTACCTGCGCGGCATAGTCGTGCCACCAGTCGTGGTTGCCGAGGATCGAGAGCACGCCGAGCGGCGCCCTCAATCCTGAAAGAGCGGAGGCCCAATCCGGCGCGGACACGTCGGTCGTCACCAGACGCATTCCGTCGACATAGTCGCCAAGCAGCACGATCAGGTCTGGCTGCAAGGCATTCGTCGTCTCGGCGAGCGAAGCGATCCGCTCGGGCGTCATCCAGGGCCGGCAGGCATGGATGTCGGCCAGCGCCGCGACGCGAAGCTTGAGCCCCGCCGGCCAGTGCGGCGGCGTCAGGGTGTAGCGTTTCACATGGGTGAGCAGCATCGGCTCGATGCCGACCGCATAGGCACTGAGCGACACCATCGACAGAAATGAGCCGCCGATGAGGCGCAGGAAGCCACGTCTGGTGATCATCAGTCAGCCCAAGCCCTTGGGGATTCCGTCAAGCGAGCTTGCTTTAAAGGCGGCAATTGTGCCTTCAGCTGGGCCGAGGCGAGCAGATTCTGCGCAGACAGGCGGTTCCTCGCCCGACAGGCGAACAAATGTCCGTTACTCTTCCTGGAACAGGCCGATCTGCTGCTGCGCGAGGTCCTTTGGTGCCTCGAGGCCGAGGTGCCGCCAGGCATTGGCGGTCAGCACGCGGCCGCGCGGCGTGCGCTGGATGAAGCCCTGCTGGATAAGATAGGGCTCGATGATGTCCTCGATGGCGTCGCGCGGCTCGGACAGTCCGGCGGCGATCGTCTCGATGCCGACCGGGCCGCCGCCGAAGTTGCGGGCGATCATCGAGAGATAGCGGCGATCGAGCGCGTCGAGCCCGAGCCCGTCGACCTCGAGCCTCGTCAGCGCTTCGTCGGCGATGCGTCTGTCGACATGGCCGTTCCCGGCGACGGAGGCGAAATCGCGCACCCGGCGCAACAGCCGGCCGGCGATGCGCGGCGTGCCGCGGGCACGGCGCGCGATCTCCAGCGCGCCATCGTCGCCGAGCGGCATCGAGAGAATCCGTGCGCCACGGCGCACGATCTGCTCCAGCTCCTCCACCGTGTAGAAATTGAGCCTGACCGGGATGCCGAACCGGTCGCGCAGCGGATTGGTCAGAAGCCCGAGCCGGGTTGTCGCCGCAACCAGCGTGAAGCGGGCGAGATCGATCTTGACCGAGCGCGCCGCAGGCCCCTCGCCGATGATGAGGTCTAGCTGGAAATCCTCCATCGCCGGATAGAGGATTTCCTCCACCGCCGGGTTGAGCCGGTGGATCTCGTCGATGAAGAGCACGTCGCGCTCCTCGAGATTGGTGAGCAGCGCGGCCAGATCGCCCGCCTTGGCGATGACCGGCCCCGAGGTCGAGCGGAAGTTGACGCCGAGTTCGCGCGCCATGATCTGCGCCAGCGTCGTCTTGCCTAGCCCGGGTGGGCCGACGAACAGCACATGGTCGAGTGCCTCGCCGCGGCTCTTGGCGGCGTCGACGAAGACCTTGAGATTGGCGCGCACGGCCGCCTGGCCGACGAACTCGTCGAGCGACTGCGGCCGCAAGCTCTGGTCGGCATCCTCACCGCGCTTGTCGGGGGCAATGAGGCGGGGCGAAAGGTTCATGTCTTTGTCCTTGCACACGCCATGGCGAACGGCAAGCCAACGCTCACCGCGCCAGTTCCTTCAGGCCGAAGCGGATCAGCTTCGAGGCGTCCGCGCCTTCGCCGGCCGTCTTCAGCGCTGCCGAAACCGCATTGGCGGCGATGTCGCGCGAATAGCCGAGATTGACCAGCGCCGAGACGGCGTCGGTGATGGGGGCCGGCGCCACGCCTTCGCCGAGTTCCTGCTTGAGCCCGATCGTGCCGCTGGCTGCGCCCGCATAGGCCGGCGCCTTGTTCTTCAGTTCGGTGACGATACGCTCGGCCACCTTCTTGCCGACGCCTGGCGCGCGGGAGACCATGGCGATGTCGCGCAGCGCGATCGCATTGGCGAGATCGGGCGGCGCCATGGTCGACAGCACCGCGAGCGCCACCTTGGCGCCGACGCCCTGCACATTGTTCATCAACAGGCGGAACCATTCGCGCTCGAGCGCCGACTGGAAGCCATAGAGCCTGATCATGTCCTCGCGCACATAGGTCTCGATAAACAGCACCACCGCCTCGCCGGGCGACGGCAGCGATGCCAGCGTGCGGGCCGAGCAGTGGGCGACATAGCCGACGCCATGCACGTCGACCAGGCAGGAGTCCTCATCGATCTCGTCCAGCGTGCCTTTCAGTTTGCCAATCATGTCCTGGCCTTCATGGGTGTGTTTCCGGAGAGATGATTTCGAGCTCGGGAAAATAGCTGCGGTAACGAGCAGGGTCGCGCGTCAAAAGACGGTGCCCGGCAACGGTCGCATGAGCGCCGATGAAGAAGTCGGGCAGCGTCCTTTCGCGAACCCCGCCGGCGCGACGGTAACGGGAATGCGCGACGCCGGCCACAAACGCCGCCTCCCAAGGCACAAGCTCGCGGTCGATCTCGAGCATGTCCGTTGCTCTTTTAAGCTGCGCTTCCGTCGCAATCAGCGGGGCAAGCTCGGACCAGACAATCGTGTTGACCACCAACGCGCCTTCGCGCCGACAGGAGGCAATGGCATTGGCCGACCATTCCGTCGACAGCCCGACCGGACCCCAGACGTCGATCAGCACATTCGTGTCAACCAACGTCGAGATCTTCACGCGAGCCCCTCAACCATTCCATATACTCGTCGGTCGTCATGCCACCCAGATCCAGTGTTCCCTCCATCTTGTCGAGAACCTCCCTGAATTTGCGAAAGGCTTCCTCCTCGGACAGGTTTTGGTTGACCGCGACGAGCCGGGCGCCCTCGTCGGTCGCCACGAACTCCACCTCGGAACCCGGACCTATACCCAGGTGATCTCTTATCTGTTTGGGGATTGTGACTTGCCCCTTGGTGGTCACACGCATGGTAATACCTCGCAGGTATTACTTACCGTCTTGATGAGAACAAGTCAAGAACAAGCCTATCCGGCAATGGCCATCCGATAGGCAGCGCTCTGGCGGTGATGCGCGTGGCAGATGGCGATGGCCAGCGCGTCGGCGGCATCGTCGGTCTCGAAGACCGCCTTCGGCATCAGCACCTTCACCATCATATGGATCTGCTTCTTCTCGCCGTGGCCGACGCCGATCACCGCTTTCTTGACCGCATTCGGGGCATATTCGGCGACAACCAGCCCGGCGCGCGCCGGCACCAGCATCGCGATGCCGCGGGCCTGGCCGAGCTTCAGCGTCGCCGTCGCATCCTTGTTGACGAAGGTCTGCTCGACCGCGGCCTCGTGCGGCATGGCCTGATGCAGCACCTCGACCAGCCCGTCATGCAGTTGGCAGAGCCTCGTTGCCAGCGGCGCCTTGTCGTCCGATCGCACGGTGCCGGAGGCGACGAAGCGCAAAGAATTGCCGAGGCTCTCGACGATGCCCCAGCCGGTGCGCCTGAGGCCCGGATCGATACCGATGATGCGAATCGCTTCCCCCATGCGCCAACTCTAACCTCCGGGCACGGCGATGCCAGCGAATTGTGAACAAACCAGAAACGCTGTCTCGCGACATGCCTCCGGCTGCTTCAGAATTCGCTCTGACGCGGCAGATGGCGCTGTTTTCGAGAACCGGGGCGAAGCGTACTTTCAGTACGTGAGCACCGGAAACGCAGAAAACGGCGTCAGGTGCCCGTCAGAATAGAATTATCGAGCAGGCGGATCAGCCGCGGGCGAAGGCCGTGTTCAACAGGCTGATCTGGTCGGACACCGGATTGGCGCGGCGGACGGCGGACGGCGCGTCGTTCATGACCCCACCATAGATCTCCTCGTCCATGCGCTTTACCAGTGCCTGCAGGCGCAGCGACCGGCTCACCAGGTCCAGGAATTCCTTCGGCAGCTCGCTCCAGCCGAGCGCTTCGTCATGCGCCGAAGCGGTGTCGAGCCGCACCTTGGATTTTTCCGAAGCGACCTGGTCGCGGGTCATTTCGCCGGAATTGGCCGCCCGCTGCAGAAGCAGCCAGGAGGCGACCTGCATCAGCCTTGTGGTCAGCCGCATGGATTCGGCCGCGTAGAGTGTCGCCGCCGTGCGCGACAGCTTCTTGGCCTCGAGCCGGCCCTTGCCGTCGAGATACTCGGCCGCCTGCTCGACAAGGCCCATGCCCTCCTGATAGAGCGGCTTGAAGGATTGGGAGAACACCCGGCGTTCCGCGAGTTTTATGGTTTTCGCGCTGCCCTTCGAAGGCTCGGTCATCGATACGCCCCTGCACTGCCGCAAGCCGATTCGGCATCCTTGCCGATACGTCCTGCACCCTTAAACGACTGAGGCTTGAAAATGCGCTTCGATGCCCACGAAGGCAAGCGCATGTTTAACAAACGGTTAACGCCGGACCGCGCCTTGGCTGGCCACCAGCGGACAAAAAAAGAGCCGCGGATAAGGCGGCTCTCAGGAGTTTAACAGGGAGGCGTCAAACAAAGTGGCTCCAACCACTCGGTAAGAATCCAGAAAAACTGGATGCGCATAGTAAACGCCTGTAAAGCTTAATGAAGTCTTAACACCAATTCGAATTTTTGACCGAACCGGCATTCCTGTGCCGGAATGGGACGAGCCGGTTTACCCCGGCGGCCGGTATGAAGACCGGATTCTCCCATGCTTCTCGCGGCGCCGAAACATGCTGGTCGCCGCTGCGACATCGTTCCGAAACACGTGCCGCGCAAAACGCCGCTCCTCGCAAGGACTGGCGCAAATCCGCGCCGTCGCCAATCAGGAAAGAAATGCAGGAGCAAAGCATGGACTGGTACTCGATCGTCAAATTCCTTCACGTCGTCTCGGCCGTTCTGTGGGTCGGCGGCGGTTTCGTCCTGTTCCTGCTCGGCCTGCTTGCCGAGCGCGCCGGCAAGATCGAGGACAAGCTCCAGGCGTTGCGCGCCAGCGGCCAGCTCGGCGGCAGGTTCTTTGCGCCGATGTCGATGCTCACTCTGATCTTCGGCCTCATCATGTGCGGCTTCTGGGTGGGCTTTTCCGAGCTGTGGATCGTCATCGGCCTTGCCGGCTACGCCACGACCTTTTCGATCGGCATGCTCGTCTTCAAGCCGACCGGCGAGCGGATGGGCGCCATGGTCGCCAAGGAAGGCGTGACGCCCCCTGTTCTCGCCATCGGCCAGCGCATGATGAGCTGGGCGCGTTTCGACTATGCGGTGATGCTGGTGATCATCGCCGACATGGTGCTGAAGCCCACCATGAACGACATCGGCATCCTCGCCGGCATGGTGCTGGTGATGGCGGCCGGCGCGGCTCTCGCCCTTGGCGGCAGCCGCCAGATGGTGCCGAGCGCGGCCTGAGAGCGTCATGCCCAGGGGGCGGCTGCCTGGCCGCCCCATCTGCTACATAAGCCCCGCGATGCCGTCCCAAAGCAGCTTGACCGCCACCACGGCCACCGTCGCGTAGGTGAACGGATAAAACACTTCCGGGCGCATGCGGCGCACCAGCCAGGCGCCGGCAATGGTGGACAGCGGCGCCAGCGGCATCAGCGCAAAGGAAGCGATTAGGTTGGTGCTGTCGAACTGGCCGAGCGCGAAATAAGGGATGAGCTTCAGCGCGTTGGTGGCGGCAAAGAAAATCGCCGCCGTCCCCGACAGCACCTTCGGGTCGAGCCGGATCGGCAGCGCATAGACCTGGAAAGGCGGGCCGCCGACATGGGCGACGAAGCTGGTGAAGCCGGCGACCGTGCCCCAGAAGGCCGCCGCGATCCGGTTCGGCTCCGCCGCGTGGTCGGCGCCGTGGCGGAACTGCAGATAGATCCAGCGCAGCACGAAGACCAGCGCGACCGCGCCGACGATCAGCCGCACCATCTCCTCGGTCACCAGGGCCGCCGTCAGCCAGCCGAGGCCGATGCCGATGACGGCGCCCGGCATCATGTCGACCAGCATCTTGCGGTCGTAGATGCCCCACCACGTCCATACCGAGACGACGTCCATCAGGCAAAGGATCGGCAGCAGGATGGCGGCCGCCTGCACCGGCGGAATGGTCAGCGCCATCAGCGGCACGCCGACGAAGCCGACCGCGCCGCCGAAACCGCCCTTCGACAGGCCGACGAGGATGACCGCCGGAATGGCGGCGGCATAGAACCAGGGATCGCTGAGCAGGCCTGTCATAGGGAACGGGGGGTGAGAGCGGCTGGGAGGATGACGGGAGACCCGCAATAGACCACAAAGCGGAGGACCGCGATAGCCGATGTGTCCTGTCAGCCGGTCGGCACGACCAACTGTCTGTAAGCCGAGTTCCCGGTTTGCGGCAAGCGCCTGGGCCATGCATAAGGTCACCGGCCCAGCACAAGGTTTTTGACAATGAGCGAAGTCGTGATCCGCCGCGCGGAAAAAGCCGATCTCCCGGCGATCGTCGCGATGCTGGCCGATGACGCGCTTGGCCGTGCCCGCGAGAAAGCAAGCATGCCTTTGGCGCAAGCCTATCTGGATGCCTTCGCGGCGATCGACGCCAACCAGACCCAGTTCCTGGCGGTGATGACGGACGGCGACGATGTCATCGGCACGCTGCAGATCAGCTTTCTCCCGGGGCTGTCGTTGCAGGGCGCCTGGCGCGGCCAGATCGAGGCGGTGCGCATCGCGGCGAACCGGCGCGGCGAACGGCTCGGGCAGCGCTTGCTGGAATGGGCGGTCGAAAGATGCCGCGAGCGCGGCTGCAAGGTCGTCCAGTTGACGACCAACAAGAGCCGGCTTGACGCGCACCGCTTCTATGAGCGGCTTGGCTTCAAGGCGAGCCACATCGGCTACAAGCTCGAACTCTAGCGGTTGGTGTCGTTGCCTGTCGGCAATCGCGGCCGCAGCCCTACATCTTGTCCGGTCCCGGGTCGCCACCGGCGGCGGTGATTGCGAGCCGGCTCAGATAGTGAGTCCAGCCCTTCTCATGGCTGTCGCAAATCTCTCGGTCGGCAAGGCCGCTATGGGTGAGCTTGACCCGCGTTCCGCCGGACTCTTCGACCAGATCGATTTCAACAAGGCTCGAACCGGGCGGTGTCTTGTCGTTGCCCTCCCAGCCGAAGCTGTAGGCAAGGCGGTGGACGGGTACGACCTCGGTGAATTGGCCGCGTGCCGTGGCTCTTCCTGCCAAATTCAGCAAGTAAAGCCCGCCGGGGTTGAGCTCTGCCGTTGCCTCCGTTCCCATCCAGCGCACGATCTTGTCGGGGTCTGTCAGGAAAGCGAAGACCGTCGCCGGCGGCGCCGCGATCTGCACCTCACGACGAACGATCAAGGGCTCAGCCATCGAAACCTCCCGAGTTTACGTGCGGCAACATGGCTCGCCCGACAGGCGGCGCCGGACAAGCGCTTTCGATTCGAAGCCAAATCGCCCTTCCGTTCAACAAAAATCTCGTTGGGTTATTTCACGCTGGTGACAGCGACGGAACGCCGAAGCATGATCGTATCGATGCGGCTTTCTTCAACTCTCGCCTGGCTGGTCGACAGCGCCGGCGTCGCCGTCCAGCCGGATGATTTCCTGGCTACGCTCGGCGCGCGCCTGGTTGACGATGGGCTGCCGCTCGCCGGTGGAGCCCTGACGCTCGCCGCGCCGCATCCGATCATAACGCGCCGCGCCTGGCTGTGGCGGGCCGAGACAGGGGTCGTCATGGAGGCTCTGGGTTTTGGCGCCGGCACGATGCCTGGAGCCGGAGAGGAGGATCTTGGACGCGAATGGCTGGCGGGACTGGGAACCGGTGTTGTGCACGATTACACGGTTGGGCCTGAGCGTGAGTATGCGCAGTCCGAGAATCCAAAACTGAATTGGGTCGCGACCCGGCCTCTCGCGAAGCACGAATCGAACTCGCTGGACCAGGTGGCGCGCTTCGCCGCCGCGCCGCTTGCCGCTCTCGCCGCCAGGTCGGCGCTGTCGGCCCTGCTTCAGGCCTATCTCGGGCAGCGAAGCGCGGCGCAGGTGTTGGCCGGCCGTTCTCGGCGCGAGGTCGGCGAGTCGATCCGCGCTGTCCTGCTCTACAGCGATTTGCGCGACTTTACCGCCCTGTCGGAGAAGACGGACGCCGAACAGGTCGTGGCGGCGCTCAACGCCAGCTTCGACCGCATCGCCGGCGCCGTTCACGCTTTTGGCGGCGAGGTACTGAAGTTCATTGGCGACGGGGTGCTGGCGATCTTTCCTGTCGGCGAGCGCTCGGCTGCAGCGGCTTGCGAAGCAGCGTTGCGCGCGGTCGGAGCGGCGCGGGCGGGGATGGCGCAGCTCAATCAGGTCCGCACCAGCCAGGGCATGCCCGCGCTGCAGTTCGGCATGGCGCTGCATCTGGGCGACATGGTGTGGGGCAATATCGGCACAGCCGACCGGCTGGATTTCACCGCTATCGGCCCGGCCGTGAATCTCGTCAGCAGGCTCGAAGGCCTGTGCCGGCCGCTTGGACGGAGTGTGCTGATCTCGGGGGCTGTCACGGCGGAAATATCAACGCCCATGGTCCCGCTGGGCGAACATCAATTGCGCGGAATCGCCAGATCGTGCGCCGTCTTCGGCCTGGCGGACGGGTGACCCCTGGACCGCCGTTCTCGATGGCTCTGGGCGCGGCCTTCTGACGATCCTGCTTCGCCCGCCTGTTCAAGCCGGGCGCTTTGCTCTATGCCGCAATGCAACCATCTTCGCCCCGCATAGGCGAAAACCGGAATCGAAGACCGATGAACGATTTAACGCCGCCCAACCGCTGCCGTATCGTGCTGATCGCGCCGCCGCTCGCGACGGCCGAACACATCTGCGCGGCGTTCGGCGGCGGCGACGTTGCTTCGCTGATCCTCCCCGCTAACGGCATGGACGATGCCACCTTCCAGGCCTTCGCCGAGAAGATCGTGCCGGTCGCTCAAGCTGCCGGCATCGCGGTCATCATCGCCGGCGACAGCCGCATCGCCGGCCGCGTCCACGCCGACGGCATCCACGTCGAGGCAAATCGCAAGGAGCTCGCCGAGACGATCGAGCGCCTGGCCGACAAGATGATGGTCGGCGCCGGCGGCGCCAAGACCCGCGACGAGGCGCTGGAACTTGGCGAGGAGCGGCCCGACTATATGTTCTTCGGCCGTTTCGGCTACGACAACAAGCCCGAGCCGCATCCGCGCAACCTCTCGCTCGGCGAATGGTGGGCGCAGATGATCCAGATACCCTGCATCGTCATGGCCGGGTTCGAGCTCGCCTCGGTGGAGACGGTGGCGGCCACCGGAGCCGAGTTCGTGGCGCTCTCCAGCGCGGTCTTCGCCAACGGGCTCGATCCACGCGCAGCGGTCGCCGCGGCCAACGCGCTGCTCGACGAAACCGCGCCGCGCTTCGAGGACTGACGTGCGCTGGCCCCGGCTTCCCTTTGCGGCGTTGGCCGCTGCCTTGGCGATCCAGGCGGCCGCGGCGGCGGGCACGGAGACGGTGCCGGTACCGCAGCCCAGACCGGATACAAACGCGCCGGATAATGGCGCGCCAAGTACCGGCGCTCCCAGCGCCGGCGCCCCGGGTACCGCAGCCCCGAACGCTGGCGTCCCGAATGCGGACCCGGTGCATAGCGACAAGGCGATCGAAACACCGCTGCCGCAGCCGGCGACGCTCTCGCCGCCATCGGCCGATACCGTCAATCCCGATCGCTTCGGCGCCAAGCCGCCGGACGCCGCATACGGCGCCTTCCAGCGCGGGCTCTACAAGACCGCCTACAACCTCGCCTTGATCCGGGCCAAGAACGGCGACCCTGCGGCCCAGACACTGGTCGCCGAGATCCTGTCGCGCGGGCTGGGCGTGCCGCTCAGCGCGGCGGAGGCCGCGAAATGGTATGGGCTTGCCGCCGAGCAGGGCGTGCCGGAGGCGCAGTTCCAGTACGCGCTGATGCTGCTCGACGGTCGCTACGTGAAGAAGGACGGCAAGGAAGCCTATGCGCTGATGCAGGCCGCCGCCGAGGCCGGCAACCGCCTGGCGCAGTTCAACTTCGCCCAATTGCTCGTCCAGCAGGATCCGGGCGACGCCGGCCTCGCCAAGGCTGCCGTCTACTACGAGCGCGCCGCCGCGACCGGACTTGCCGACGCCGAATATGCGATGGCGCAACTCTACGCCAACGGCGCCGGCGGCAGGCCGCATGACGATGCCAAGGCGCGTATGCTGCTGGCGCAGGCCGCGCGGCAGAACTACGACACCGCGCAGATCGATCTCGCCGCCTGGATGATCGAGGGACGCGGCGGCGAGCGCGATCTGAAATCGGGCTTCGCCTGGATGAGGCGCGCGGCCGCGGGCGGCAACGTCGCCGCCCAGAACCGCCTCGCCAAGCTCTATATGGGCGGCATCGGCACCGACCCCGATCTGATCCTGGCCGGAGCCTGGTACATCGTCGCCCGCCGCGCCGGGCTGGTCGACCCGCAGATGGACGATTTCCTGCAGGGCCTCGACGACGAACAGACCAGGCAGGCTTTGCAGAAGGCGAACCGGCTGCCCTGACGGCGCTTGGCCGCGGCGGCCGGCTCTGTGACCGCCGCTCTTGCATGCCACCCTCTCCCTTGCCTCTCCGCAGGATTTGTGGTCTTGGAGGCGCCAAGGCGCGCTCCGCGCGAAAAAATCTCATTCCGGATCAGTTCATCATGGCCAAGATCAGTGGCAGCGAAATCCGTCCCGGCTATGTCATCGAGCACGATGGCGGCCTGTGGGTGGCGGTCAAGACCAATACCGTCAAGCCTGGCAAGGGCGGCGCCTACAACCAGGTCGAGCTGAAGAACCTGATCAACGGCACCAAGCTCAACGAGCGCTTCCGCTCGGCCGAGACCGTCGAGCAGATCCGGCTCGATCTGAAGGACTTTTCGTTCCTCTACGAGCAGGGCGACGCCCTGGTGTTCATGGACACCGAAAGCTACGAGCAGCTCGAGCTGCCGAAGGATTTCGTCGGCGAGCGCGCCGCCTTCCTGCAGGACGGCATGATGGTGACTGTCCAGCTCTATGAGGAACGGCCGATCGGCATCTCGCTGCCCGACCAGGTGACGCTGACCATCACCGAGGCCGACCCGGTGGTGAAGGGCCAGACGGCGGCATCCTCCTACAAGCCGGCGGTGCTGGAGAACGGCGTCCGCGTTCTCGTGCCGCCCTTCATCTCGGCCGGCGAGCGCATCATCGTCGACACCAACGAGATCACTTACGTCCGCCGCGCAGAGTAACGGCAGCAGGAAGAAAAAATGGCACGCTCCGCGATCCTCAATGTCATGGTCCAGGCCGCGATGAAGGCCGGCCGGTCGCTGTCGCGCGATTTCGGCGAAGTGCAGAACCTGCAGGTCTCGATGAAGGGACCCGGCGACTATGTCAGCCAGGCCGACCGCAAGGCCGAAGAGATCGTCTTTGCCGAGCTGTCCAAGGCGCGGCCGGGCTACGCCTTTCTCATGGAGGAGCGCGGCGCCGTCGAAGGCGAGGACGGCCAGCACCGCTGGATCGTCGACCCGCTCGACGGCACCACCAATTTCCTGCACGGCATCCCGCTCTTCGCGGTCTCGATCGCGCTGGAGCGCCAAGGCCAGATCGTCGCCGGCGTCGTCTACAATCCGGCGATGGACGAGCTCTACACCGCCGAGCGCGGCGGCGGCGCCTTCATGAACGACCGCCGGCTGCGCGTCGCCGGACGCGCCAAGCTCACCGATGCCGTGATCGGTTGCGGCGTGCCGCATCTCGGACGCGGCCAGCACGGCAATTTCCTGATCGAGTTGCGCAACGTCATGGCCGAAGTCTCCGGCGTCCGCCGCCTCGGCTCCGCCGCGCTCGATCTCGCCTATGTCGCGGCCGGCCGCATGGACGGGTTCTGGGAAACCGGCCTTTCGGCCTGGGACATCGCCGCCGGCACGCTGCTCATCCGCGAGGCGGGCGGCTTCGTTTCGGATATGAATGGCGGGCAGGACATGCTGGAGGCCGGCTCCGTCGTCGCCGGCAACGAGATCATCCAGCGCGCGCTCCTGAAGACGGTGAAGAAGCCGCTTGCGCCCCGCTGACAGGTTGTCGCAGCTGCCAGGTTGGCCGCGCTGACTGGTCGGCCCGGCTGAAACGCGCGGCGCACTGAAGCAAATCGAGGTACTACGTCGTCCTTTGCGCGTCGAAAGGACGCGCCGCTGTCGTCGCAAAACCGCAACCGAAGCTTGAAATACTGATCCGCGACTGCCCAGATTAGAGTTGCAGGATCACTCATGAACGACGCGCGCCCAAACTCCCAGATCGAAATCCCCTTCGTGGGGCGCTGGCATTATTCGCGCGCCGAGATGATCGCTGATGGCGTCGTCCATGCCGTGGGCATCGTGCTGGCGATCGCCGCCGGCTCGGCCTTCCTGGCTTTGGCCGCCTTCCATTCCGGCCCGGGCGAATATGTCGCCGCCGTCTTCTACGTCGTATCCCTGCTCACCGTGCTGTCGGTTTCGCTGGCCTACAATCTGTGGCCGACATCGTGGCCGGCGAAGTGGATCCTGCGCCGCTTCGACCACGCCGCGATCTATCTCCTGATCGCCGCCACATACACGCCTTTCCTGGCCCAGCTCCGCACTTCGCCGCTTGCCGTGCCCATGATCGTCATCGTGTGGAGCGCGGCGGCGATGGGCATCGCGATCAAGATGTTCCTGCCCGGACGCTACGACCGGCTGGCGATCCTCTTCTACCTCGCCATCGGCTGGAGCGGCGTCCTGCTCGCCGGACCGCTGGTCGAGACGCTGCCGACCGCCTCCGTCGCGCTGCTCATCGCCGGCGGCATCGTCTATTCCTTCGGCGTCATCTTCTTTGCCTGGAAGGGGCTGCGCTTCCACAATGCCGTCTGGCACGGCTTCGTCGTCGCCGGCGCGGGGCTGCACCTGGCCGCGATGGTCGACTGCCTGGTCATCAACCGGTTCTGAACGAGTGCGTTTCGCCCAAAAGTGCGCAGCGGTTTTGGGAGAACGACATGCATCAAAAGAGATTGAAGCGCGTCGCCTGAATATCTTCCGGCGCGACGCGCTTTGGAGCAGTTCCAGCAAAAGTGTGAAGCGCTCAGGCTCGACGACTTCGCCGTAGCCCTTCCGTCCGGAATTGCCTCAAAACAAGGCGGCGGCGGCGATATTGCCAAGCGCCATTCAATTTGGTCACAATTCCGTTTAGAGTCGCGGCAATTCTGCGGCGGGTAGCATCGCAAACGGGGCACGGATGGCTTTTCTCAGATCCTTCGGCAGGCGCTCGGATGTCCTGGTCTACGATCCGCACAAGCTGTCGAGCCCGCAGGTCTTCCTGCTCACCATGGTGATCTTCCTGGTCATCGTCGCCTTCATCGCCGCCATCCTCACCCGCCAGATCTCGAGAGCCTTCTCCAGCAATCCCGGCCTCAACGGGCTGATCATCGGCGTGCTCGCCGTCGGCATCCTGCTCGCCTTCGTCCAGGTCGGCCGGTTGTTCCGCGAAGTGCGCTGGGTCAATTCCTTCCGCGCCGGCTCCGAGACGACCGAGCCGGTGCTTCTTGCGCCTATGAAAGCGATGATCGGCCGCTCGTCGACGATCGCCTTCTCGACCTCCTCGATGCGCACCATGCTCGATTCCATCGCCACCCGCCTCGACGAAAGCCGCGACACGTCGCGCTATCTGGTCGGCCTCCTGGTGTTCCTCGGCCTGCTCGGCACTTTCTGGGGCCTGCTCAACACCATCGCCTCAATCCGCGAGACCATCGAGGCGCTCGACCCCGGCACAGGCGACGCCGCCGCAGTGCTCGACGCGTTGAAGCAGGGCCTTTCGGCGCCGCTCGCCGGCATGGGCACGGCCTTCTCGTCCTCGTTGTTCGGTCTCTCCGGGTCGCTCGTGCTCGGCTTCCTCGACCTGCAGGCCGGCCGCGCCCAGACCCGCTTCTACACCGAGCTTGAGAACTGGCTGTCCTCGGTCACCGACCTGTCGTCCGACATCGTCGTCTCCGATCAGGCGCGCGCCGAGCCGTCGGAAGAAATCCGGCTGCTGTCGGAGCGGCTGCGCAGCCTGCAAGAGAATGGCGGTGGCTCCAACCCGCGCGTCGCCACCGCCATGGCCAACCTGGCCGACGGGATTTCCGGCCTGGTCAAGAACATGCGCTCCGAACAGCAGATCATGCGCGACTGGGTCGAGGCCCAGTCCGACGAGCAGAAAGCCATGCGCAACACGCTGGAAAAGATCGCCGACGCGCTGAAGAAGCAAGGGGTCCACTGACGTGGCGCTGGCAAGACGGCGCGCCGACCGCCGCATCGACTACTGGCCGGGTTTCGTCGACGCGCTGTCGACACTGCTGCTGGCGATCATGTTCCTGCTGACGGTGTTCGTGCTGGCGCAGTTCCTGCTCAGCCGCGAGATTTCGGGCAAGGACACGGTGCTCAACCGGCTCAACTCGCAGATCAACGAGCTGACCCAACTGCTAGCGCTGGAGCGTTCGAACAGCCAGGACAAGGAAGACTCGCTCGCCAACCTGCAGGCTTCGCTGTCGGCGGCAGAGGCCGAAAAGAGCCGACTCGAACAGCTGCTGGCCCAGGGCGCCGGCGCCGGCGATGCCGCCAACAAGCGCGCCGCGGCCCTCTCGGGCGAGCTCGGCAACCAGCGTCAGATCAGTCAGCAGGCGCTGAGCCAGGTCGAGATCCTCAACCAGCAGATCGCGGCTTTGCGCAAGCAGATCGCGGCGCTCGAGGACGCGCTCAACGTGTCCGAGCAGCGCGATCGCGACTCCAACACCAAGATCGCCGATCTTGGCCGCCGCCTGAACGTCGCGCTGGCGCAACGTGTGCAGGAACTCAACCGCTACCGCTCCGACTTCTTCGGCCGGCTGCGCGAGATCCTCGCCGACCGCGAGAACATCCGCATTGTCGGCGACCGCTTCGTCTTCCAGTCGGAAGTGCTGTTCCCGACCGGCTCCGACGAGATCAACGATGCCGGCAAGGTCGAGATGAAGAAGCTCGCCGACGCCGTCATCGAATTGCAGAAGGAAATCCCGCCCGAGATCAGCTGGGTGCTGCGCGTCGACGGCCACACCGACAACAAGCCGCTGTCCGGCACCGGCCGCTATCGCGACAACTGGGAGCTTTCGACGGCGCGCGCGACGTCGGTGGTGAAGTTCCTGATCGAGAATGGCGTGCCGGCCAATCGGCTGGTCGCCGCCGGCTTCGGCGAGTTCCAGCCGCTCGATCCGGCCGACACCGACGACGCGCGCAGCAAGAACCGCCGTATTGAACTGAAGCTCACCGAACGTTGATTCAAACTCACGCGAAATTGTTCGCCGGCTCAACTCTAGGGCGCGGACGGCGACCGGCAAGGCCTGAAAACATTATATTTTTTTAATTACACATCGCAAATTGACGCTCCTAGCTTGCCGCGCAGGGCCGGGGACCGCCGGCGATGCCTCCCATCGCGACGCGACGGAACCGGACGGCCCGCAAGGTCGGAAGGCGCGGCAGCATGGCTGCGCCCTTCCCCAGCAGAAGGATGCGCCGTCATGCGCGCTTCGACATCTCTCAAGACTGCAACCCTCGCCGCGGTTCTGATCGCCGCTCCGCTCGCCAGCGCCTACGCCGCCGGGCATCACAAGGGCGCCCTCGACGCGACCGATCCAACCGACATGACCGGACCGCGCGTGACCAGCCTCATCCATCAGGTCCAGGGCGTGGACCAGGGCATCAAGGATGCGCGGGAAGCCAACACCATCTCGGCTGCCGAGGCTGAGCAGCTGCATAGGCGTGCCGCCCACATCAGCCAGGCCGCCGAGAAGGTCGCCGCTTCGGATCATGGCAGGATTCCCGCCACCCAATATCACGCCCTGCTGCGCCGTCTCGATCTTGTCGATCAGAAGCTGATGGTCGACACCGGCAGCGGCTTCCTGATGGGCGACGGCGCCGACGGCGGTCACTATCCGAACGGCTGAGCAATTCCAGGAAAAGTACGAAGCGGTTTTCCGTCCGGAGTTGCGTCAAAGCGCAACATCGCTCGGAGGAAACGGAAGGGACCAACTGGCGCCCGAGGAACCTGGCTCCAAGGGCGTCCTTTTTCGATCGCGTCCTATTGATCGCGTCTTTTTGATCACAGGCCGAGCCAGAGCGCCACGATGGCCAGCACCGCCGGCAGCGTCTGGATGAACAGGATCTTCCGGCCGACGGTCGCCGCGCCGTAAAGGCCGGCGATGGCAACGCAAACCAGGAAAAACACCTTGATCTGGAATCCGCCGCCGCCGAGATAAAGGCCCCAGATCAGCCCGGCGGCAAGAAAGCCGTTATAGAGCCCCTGGTTGGCGGCGAGCACTTTTGAGGCGCTGGCAAAGTCAGGCTTCAGGTTGAACGCCTTGTGGCCGCGCGGCGTATCCCACAGCACCATCTCCAGATAGACGATGTAGCAGTGGATCAGCGCCACCAGCCCGACCAGGATATTGCCGGTCATTGTCCCCTCCGCTCGTTCTAATCAATGCATTGATCACGCGCTGCCATCGGTAGGCAAGATGGGCTGACCCGAAACCGACGGATCAGGGTTGCCAAGGTCGATGCCTTGGTATCTTTTCGCGCCAGCCCATCTGCAGCCGGAATCCATCCATGTCCTTCCAGAAACTCGACCAACTCGGCCATAAGCTCGAAGCCCTGGAGCATGCGCTGGCCATCCTCGGCGCCGACGAAGCGACCCACATGGCGGTCGGCGGCGGCGAGAAGCGCGCCGAAGCGGTGTCGACACTCGCCGGCATGCTGCACGCCCAGGCGACCGCGCCGGAGATCGGCGACTGGATCGCCGCCGCCGAAGCCGAGCCCTTGAACGACGAGCAGCGGGCGGCGGTGCGGGAGATGCGCCGGCAATACACCAATCTCACCTGCCTGCCTGTCGAGTTTGTCGAGCGCCAAACGATCGCGCGCATGCGCTCGGAGCAGCTCTGGCGCGACCTGCGCGCCAGGAACGACTGGGCCGGCTTCCTGCCGGCGCTGGAAGGCGTCGTGGCGCTGGTGCGGGAAGAGGCGGCGTTGCGCGCCGACGCACTCGGCCTCGCCCCCTATGACTCGCTGATGGAACAATACGATCCCGGCAACCGCGCCGCCGACATCACGCCGGTGTTTTCCGAGCTGAAGGCTTTCCTCAAGGATTTCCTGCCGCACGCGCTGGCTGTGCAGGATGCGCGGCTGGCCAAGCACCCGCTGAAGCCGCTTTCCGGCAGCTACGCCATCGACCGCCAGCGCGAGCTCGGCCTTGCCATGATGGCGGCGGTCGGCTTCGACCTCACCCACGGCTCGTTGTCGGTGTCGCACCATCCGTTCTGCGGCGGCGTGCCGAGCGATGTGCGCATCACCACCCGCTACAAGACCTCCGACTTCCTGTCGGCGCTGATGGGCGTGCTGCACGAGACCGGCCACGCGCTCTACGAGCAGAACCTGCCGAAAGCCTGGTCGCACTGGCCGCTCGGCAAGGCGCGCGGCATGGCTGTGCATGAGAGCCAGAGCCTTTTCGTCGAAAAGCAGATCGGCCGCAACCCCGCCTTCTGGCGCTGGGCGTTGCCGGTGGTCGAAAAACATCTCGGCGAAGCCTGGTCGCTCGACGCCATCCTGCCGCACGTCCACCATGTCGAGCGCGGCCTGATCCGCGTCGACGCCGACGAGGTCACTTATCCGCTGCATGTCATCCTGCGCTACGAGCTCGAGCAAGAGCTCGTCTCCGGCCGGCTGGAAGTCGTCGACCTGCCAGAAGCGTGGGACGCCAAGATGCGCGACTATCTCGGCCTGTCGACCATCGACAACCCGGCCGACGGACCGATGCAGGACGTGCACTGGCCGGGCGCCGCCTTCGGCTACTTCCCGTCCTATACGCTGGGCGCGATGATGGCGGCGCAGCAATGGGCCGCCTTGACCAGGGAGCATCCGTCCGCCGACGAGGATCTCGCCAAGGGCGATTTCGGCGCCATCAACGACTGGCGGCGCAAAAGGATCTGGTCGCAAGGCTCGCGCTGGTCGACGCCGGAACTGCTCGAGCGCGCCACCGGTGAAAAACTCAACGCCGCCTACTTCACCGAACATTTGCGCAAGCGCTATGGGGACTGACGCGCAGCGGTCCAAGACCGGCTGCTTTGTCGCTTGGGCTACTCCGCCGCGCCTCTGAAGGCGCTGGCACCCGTCTCGAACTGCAGCTTGGCGAGCCGCGCATAAGTGCCGCCCCTGGCGACCAGGCTTTGATGCGTGCCTTCCTCGACGATGCGCCCGCCTTCCATCACCAGGATCCTGTCGGCCTTCAGCACCGTCGCCAGCCGATGGGCGATGACGATGGTGGTGCGGCCGCGCATCAGGTGCTCCAGCCCCGTCTGCACCAGCGTCTCGCTTTCGGCGTCGAGCGCCGAGGTCGCCTCGTCGAGCAAAAGGATCGGCGCGTCGCGCAGGATGGCGCGGGCGATCGCCACGCGCTGGCGCTGGCCGCCGGATAGCGTCACGCCGCGCTCGCCGACCTGGCTGTCATATCCCTTTTCGAGCTTGCCGATGAATTCGTCGGCAAGGGCCGCCTTTGCCGCCGCCTCGATCTCGGCGTCGCTGGCGCCCGGCCGGCCAAAGCCGATATTGTCGCGCACGCTCGCCGCGAAGATGGTGACGTCCTGCGGCACGATCGCGATGCGCCCGCGGATCGCGGCGGGATCGGCCTCGCGCACGTCGATGCCGTCGATGACGATGCGTCCGCTTTCCGGATCGTAGAAGCGCAGGATCAGCGAAAAGACGGTGCTCTTTCCCGCGCCCGACGGGCCGACGATCGCCACCGTTTCGCCCGGCTTCACCTGGAAGCTCAGGCCGTGGACGGCGGCCCGGTCCGGCCGCGCCGGATAGGAGAAGGAAACCTCGTCGAAGCTGATGGCGCCCTTGGCCTTGGCCGGCAGCGGCTGCGGCTCGGCGGGCGGCTGGATGGCAGGTCTTTCGGCCAGGATCTCGGTCAGCCGCTCGGCGGCGCCCGCCGCCTGCGACAGTTCGCTCCACACTTCAGACAGGGCGCCGAGCGCGCCGGCGGCAAACACTGAATAGAGCAGGAACTGGCCGAGCGTGCCGGCCGACAACGTACCGGCAAGCACGTCGCGCGAGCCGAACCAGAGCACCGCCACCACTGACGAGAAGATCATGAAGATGGCGAAGAAGGTGAGGAAGGAACGGGCAAAGACCGACGTGCGCGCCGCCTCGAAGGCGGCCTCAACCGCGGCCGAGAAGCGCCGCGTCACCAGCTTCTCGTTGGTGAAGGCCTGCAGCGTGCGCACGGCGCCGATCTGCTCGCTGGCATAGGCGGTGGCTTCGGCGAGCGTATCCTGCGCCAGCCGCGACTTGCGCCGCACCGAACGGCCGAAGGCGACCAGCGGCAGCACGATCAGCGGGATGGCGGCGATGACCAGGCCGGAGAGTTTCGGGCTGGTGAAGACCATCATCGCCACCGCGCCGAGGCCGAGGATAAGGTTGCGCAGCGCGACCGACGCCGTGGCGCCGACCGCCGATTTCACCTGCGTCGTGTCGGCGGCGAGCCGCGACACGATCTCTCCTGAATGCGCCTTGTCGAAAAAGGCCGGCGACAGGGTCGTGACATGGGCGAACACGTCGCGGCGGATATCGGCGACAATCCGCTCGCCGAGCGTGATGACGAAATAGTAGCGGCTGGCCGAGGCGGCGGCCAGCAGGGCCGCCATCGCCACGAGCGCCGCGAAATATTCCGCTATGAAGGTCGAGCCCGACGCCTGGAAGCCGTGATCGATCATGCGCCGCACGGCCATCGGCAGGGCCAGCGTCGTCGCCGCCGCCACTGTCAGCGAGATGATGGCGCCGACCGCCAGCTTCCGGTAGCGGGCGATATAAGGGAAAAGGCGCCTGAGTGGCCGGATCGAGCGCTTGCGCGCGTCTCCACTGACACCGATATCCGCCATGAGCGTTTCCTCTGGCCGCTTGCCGATCACGCGCTTCAATATGCGCTTGTCGCGGCCTTGTGATTCAATTCCGGCTGATGTATAGGCTCGCCGACCGTTTTTGAGGCCGTGGCTTTTCATTAGCTGCGGCTTCGAGTTTTAAAAAGGGGCGCATCGACGCAGGCCATAGGCCCGTCACCGGCGCCGGCAAGCCAGGAAATAAGACAATGAAGGCTGATATCCATCCCGACTACCACACCATTAAGGTCGTCATGACCGACGGCACCGAGTACCTGACCCGCTCCACCTGGGGCAAGGAAGGCGACACGATGAACCTCGACATCGACCCGACCACGCACCCGGCCTGGACCGGCGGCCAGCAGACCCTGCTCGACCGCGGCGGCCGCCTCTCCAAGTTCAAGAAGCGCTTCGAAGGTTTCGGCCTCTAAGCTCCTATCTTCTTTGTCTGAGATCAAAAACCCGCCTTCGAGGCGGGTTTTTTGTTGCCGGTATCAGACCGCTTATTCCGCCAACAGCTCCCTCAGCGCCATACGCTTGTAGGCCGCGACCAGCCTGTCGCCTTCCTCCCGGTCGACCGAGATCGCCAGCCGCACGGCGGCCTCGCCCATCTGCCAGACCAGAAACGCCGTCGTCTCCAGCGCAATCGGATCGGCGCCGGGGCGCAGGCGCTTCAACACCGCGACGAGGAATTCGGCATTGGCCCGGCTGTCGGCGAGTTCCAGTTCGCGCAGCGCCTTGTCGGCCTGCGTGCCCGACCAGATGTCGCGCATCACCGGCTCGGCCAGGAACAGCCGGTAATAGATGTCGACCAGCTCCGAAAACGCTTGCTTCAGAGCTTCGGCGTCGCTGACATCTTTCAGCGCTGAGGCGATGCAGGCCTGGCTTTCGGCGGTGTAGCGCTCGGCCAGCGCCCAGACGATCGCCCGCTTGTCCGGAAAGAACTGGTAGAGCGAGCCGATCGAAACCCCCGCCCTTTCCGCCACCTCTCCCATGCGCATGGCGTCGCTGCCCTGCTCGGCAATCAGTGACGAGGCGGCGGCAAGCATGCGCTCGACCCGCTCGCGGCTGCGCTGCTGCGTTGGCGCCCGGCGCGGCGAAGCGATGGCGGCCTGATCCGGCTTGGCGGCGACTTTTTCATCCATGGCTCTCTCCGGGCGATTTCTCGAAAACTAGCTTGACTCACAAAATACGAGGGTTTATCACGTTTTGCAAATGTGAGGATTTATCATGTTTGTAAACGAGGAGGTCGAGATGACTGACACGACACAGAAACCGATTTTGATCCTGGGCGGCACCGGCAAGACCGGGCGCCGGCTGGCCGAGCGGCTGACCGCAAAGAGCATTCCCGTACGGATCGGCTCCCGCGCAGGCACGCCGTCCTTCGACTGGCTGGACAAGGGAAGTTGGGACGCGGCGCTCGAAGGCGTCGGCGCCGTCTACATCAGCTACTATCCCGACATCGCCGTGCCGGGCGCCGCCGAAACCGTCGAGGCGCTAGCCCGGCTTGCCGTCGAGCGCGGCATCAAGCGGCTGGTGCTGCTTTCGGGCCGCGGTGAAACCGAGGCCCAACGCGCCGAGGAAATGCTGAAAGCCTCAGGCGCCGACTGGACGATCCTGCGCTGCTCCTGGTTCTCGCAGAACTTCAGCGAGGGCTTCCTCGTCGAAAACATTATCGAAGGCGAGGTCGGCTTGCCGGTCGGCGCTGTCGGCGAGCCCTTCGTCGATGCCGACGACATCGCCGATGTCGCCGAAACCGTGCTGACGGAGCCCGGCCATGTAGGCCAGCTCTATGAGCTCACCGGCCCGAGGCTGCTGAGCTTCGCTGAGGCCGTCGCCGAGATCGGCAAGGCCGCCGGCCGCGACATCCGCTTCCGGCAGATCTCACGTGCCGAATTCACCGAAGCGGTGGCAGCGCACAACTTGCCTCCGCAATTCGCTTGGCTGCTCGACGAGCTCTTTACGAAGGTGCTCGACGGCCGCAACGAGACGCTGACCGATGGCGTGCAGCGCGCGCTCGGCCGTCAGCCGAAAGACTTCTTCGCCTACGCAACCGAAACCGCCGCTAGCGGCATCTGGAGCAACTGAGATGATGAAACTTCTTCCCACCCTCACCTTCATCGCCGCGATCGGCGCGGGCGTCGTCGGCGGCGTGTTCTTCGCCTTTTCCAATTTCGTCATGGCAGCCCTTGCCCGGCTGCCCGTCCCAAGCGGTATCGTGGCGATGAATTCGATCAACATCACGGTGATCACCCCGACCTTCATGACGGCGCTGTTCGGCACAGGCCTCATCTGCCTCGTGCTCATTGCCGCCGTTCTCTTCGGCTGGAGCCAGTCTGGCTCATACTGGCTGCTTGCCGGCGCCGTGATCTATTTCATCGGCAATCCGATCGTGACCATGGTCTTCAACGTGCCGCTCAACGATACGCTCGCCGCCGTCGATCCGGACAGCGCCAACGGCGCCGCCGTGTGGGCGAACCATCTGAACCAGTGGGTGATGTGGAACCATGTCCGCACCGTCACCGCCATCGTGGCAATGGCCTGCTTCATCATGGCATTGATCTGAAGACCGCACTCCACAATGCAAAAGACCCCGCGTCAGGCGGGGTCTGTCTTCTTGTGCGTCGTGCGATCGACATGGCCAAGGTCGCGATCCGGGTCGATGACATCGCGGACCAATTGCTTGAGCTTCGCCGCATCCGGAAAGCCGCCGTCGCGCTTGCGCTCCCAGATAAGCTGGTCGTTGCAGGTGATGGTGAAAATGCCGCCGGTGCCCGGCACCAATGTCACCTCGCCGAGATCGGTGGCGAAGGTCGAGAGCAGCTCCTGCGCCATCCAGCCTGCACGCAAGAGCCAGTGGCATTGCGTGCAATAGGTGATGCGAACAGTCGGGAGCAGCTTGTCACTCATGCGGTTCGTCTCACTGATCAGGCCGCGCTGAGCTTGGCCATCGTCTCGTCGTCGACCTCGAAATTGGCGTAGACGCTCTGCACGTCGTCATCGTCCTCAAGGGTGGCGACCAGCTTCATCAGCGACTGCGCCCGCTCTTCGTCGACCGGGACATTGTTCTGCGGCCGCCAGATCGGCTTGACCGATTCCGCCTCGCCGAGCGCGGCTTCCAGCGACTTCGACACTTCGCCGAGATTTTCGAAGCCGCAATAGATGGTGTGGCCTTCCTCGTCCGACTCCACGTCGTCGGCGCCGGCCTCGATCGCGGCTTCCATCACCTTGTCGGCGCTGCCGGCAGAAGCCGGGTAGTAGATCTCGCCGATGCGGTCCCACATGAAGGACACCGAGCCGGTTTCGCCGAGCGCCCCGCCGGCCTTGGTGAAGGCGGCGCGCACATTGGAGGCCGAGCGGTTGCGGTTGTCAGTCAGCACCTCGACGATCAGCGCGACGCCGCCCGGGCCGTAGCCCTCATAGCGCACCGCCTCGTAGTTTTCGGCGTCACCGGCGGACGCCTTGTTGATGGCGCGCTGGATGTTGTCCTTCGGCATCGACACCGCCTTGGCGTTCTGCACCGCAAGGCGCAGGCGCGGGTTCATCGCCGGGTCCGGCGTGCCGGTCTTGGCGGCGACGGTGATTTCGCGCGCCAGCTTGGAAAACATTTTCGACCGCACTGCGTCCTGGCGGCCCTTGCGGTGCATGATGTTCTTAAATTGCGAATGGCCAGCCATGGCACCCCTGTCGTGTTCGGCTAGAGCATTTTTCGGCCGGAGCGATCGCCCGGCATCGGTTAAAATGCTCGAATTCAAAATTTCAGAACGCTGCAAGCATGCCTGCGAAGGCACACGGCGCTCTCTGTCGGAATGGCCGGCTTATAGATAAATCGGCTCAATTCGTCCAGACGCGCCGTCGAGCCGGCGCTGCGGCGCCGAGCACGGCCCGCATGGCAGGGCATCATCCCTCCAGGTCCGACTTGAGCCGATCGAGGATGCTGATGGCATGCCCCGCATACTGGCTGATCCAGCGGTCGTGGATCTGCCTGATCGGCAGCGCGTTGAGATGGTTCCAGCGCTCGCGCCCCTCGCGCCGCGCCACGACGAGGTCGGCTTCTTCGAGCACCTTGAGATGCATCATCACCGTGCAGCGGTCCATGTCCGGGAAAGCCACACAGAGCGCGCCGGTGGTCTGCGGCCGATCCTTCAGCCGGTCCAGCAACTCGCGTCGGCGCGGATGCGCCAAGGCTTTGAAAACATGGTCGTCCGCGGTTTGACTTGACATGTTATATTTCTATAACATATCGTTTGAAGCGGCAAGGAAGGAGCTGTGGATATGTCTCTTGGATTCAGGATTTCCGGACGCATCGGCAAACCGGTCGCCGAGGTCTTCGACGCCGTCGTCAATCCGACGAAGCTCAGCTCCTATTTCACCACCATTGGCGGCGCTTCCGCTCCGCTGGTCGCCGGCACCACCGTGACCTGGTGGAAGACCGTGCCTGTGGAGGTCGATGAAGTGACGAAGGACAGGCGCATCGTGCTGCGCTGGGACGCGACCGACGCCGAGCGCAGGCCGGCCTACAAGACCCGCATCGAGATGAATTTCGAGCCGCTTGACGACGGCGGCACCTTCGTCACCATCGCCGAGGAAGGATGGCTTGAAGGCGAGGCAGGCTTGAAGAAGTCCTATCTCAACTGCGAGGGCTGGTCGCAGATGCTGGCCTGCATGAAGGCCTATCTCGAATACGGCATCAATTTGCGCGACGGCTACTACCGCGCCGAGATGAAGGGCGAGCCCGCCAACGAAACCAACATCTGAGTCCCAACAACTGAGCCCCCAGCATCTGAGCCAAAGGCCCGGTCGTGAAGGTAACGCCGTTCCTGATGTTCGAAGGCCAGGCCGAAGAGGCCATGACCCTCTATTGCGAGACCATTCCGGAGAGCCGTGTCCTCGACGTCACGCGCTACGGTCCGGACGAGGACGGGCCCGAAGGGACGATCAAGCTCGCCCGCGCCTCCATCGGCGGCACGGAGATCATGATCTTCAACAGCCCGGTGCATCATGCTTTCACCTTCACGCCGGCGGCTTCGCTCTTCGTCGACTGTTCGTCCGACCAGGAACAGGAGCACATCATCAGCGTTCTTTCCAAGGACGGCGCGTTTCTGATGCCGGCCGGCAATTACGGCTTCAGCCGCCGCTTCGCCTGGTTCAACGACCGGTTCGGCGTCTCCTGGCAGATCAACCTGCCCTGAGCAATTCGAGGAGGATGTCGTGGAACTCAACCAAGCCCCGGTCGCCGAAGCCGGCATGCTGATCCGCCGGCCCGTCGCCGAAGTCTTCGAGGCGATCGTCGATCCGGCAATCACGACGAAGTTCTGGTTCACGCATTCCAGTGGCCGGCTCGACGAGGGCAAGCCGGTTCAATGGGAATGGCGCATGTACGGTGTCTCGACAAAGGTCGAGGTCAGCGAGATTGTTCCCAACGAAAAGATCGCCATGCGGTGGAGCGATCCGCCGACCACCGTCGTCTGGACTTTCACCCGGATGCCAGGCAACACGACCTTCCTCGAAGCCCGCAATTTCGGCTTCGCCGGCTCCGGCGACGAGCAGGTGAGCCAGGCAATCGGCTCGACCGGCGGCTTCACGCTGGTGCTCGCCGGCGCCAAGGCCTGGTTGGAGCAGGGCCTGACGCTCGGCCTGATCGGCGACCGTCATCCGAAGGGGCTATCGTGACGGGCTTCAATGCCCGTCGCCGGGCCTTTGCTCCTTCCGCCGCCGCGCCAGCATGTTGAGCCCCTCGACCAGGGCGGAAAAACCCATGGCGACGTAGATGTAGCCCTTGGGCACATGGTAGCCCATGCCGTCGGCGATCAGCGTCATGCCGATCATCAGTAGGAAGCCCAGCGCCAGCATGACGATGGTCGGGTTCTTGGCGATGAAATTGGCGAGCGGGGTCGCCGCCAGCATCATCACGCTCACCGCCACGATCACCGCGATGTACATGATGGCGATCTCGTCGGTCATGCCGACGGCGGTGATGATGGAATCGATCGAGAAGACGAGGTCGAGCAGCAGGATCTGGAAGATCGCGCCGGCCAGGCTCAACTGCAGCGTGCCCACCATCGTATCCTGATGGTCCTGCGGGTCGACCGTGTGGTGTATCTCCTTGGTCGCCTTCCAGACCAGGAACAGGCCGCCAGCGATCAGGATCAGGTCGCGCCAGGAAAAGCCGTGCCCGAGCGCCGTGAACACCGGCGTCGTCAGCTGAACGATGATCGAGATGGTGGCGAGCAGGATGAGGCGCATGACCAGCGCCGCCGAGATGCCAAGCCGGCGCGCGCGTGCACGCTGCGCTTCCGGCAGCTTGTTGGTGAGGATCGAGATGAAGATCAGGTTGTCGATGCCGAGCACCACCTCAAGCACCACCAGCGTCAGCAGGGCGATCCATGCGGTCGGATCGGAAACGAAGGCAAAGTGCGGCGCCAGGAATTCGACAAGCTGCATGAAGGTCGTCCCCTCTACGATCTGGAGCAGTTTCGTCGCCAGTTAGGTACTGGCCTCGCCCATATCAATGTCACGACCAGAAGGACGGTGCCGTTTCCTCAAGTCGCGGCCCGCGACGAAACGGCGCGATCTTTTCGGCAAGCCCGGTGCGATCGGAAATCTCGACGCCGATGCCGCACAGCGTCGCTGGTCCGTTCGCCGCCTCGAAACGGCCCTTCGGCACTTTCGACAGGAAGCGGTTGAGCGGTTCCTCCTTGTCCATGCCGAGCGAGGAATCATAGTCGCCGCACATGCCCGCGTCCGAAATATAGGCGGTGCCGCCGTTGAGGATCTGATGATCGGCCGTCGGCTGGTGCGTGTGCGTGCCGACCACCAGGCTGGCGCGGCCGTCGACAAAATGCGCGAAGCACATCTTTTCCGAGGTCGCCTCGGCGTGGAAATCGATGACGGCCGCATCGGCCTGCTCGCCGAGCGGGCAGGCCGCAAGCTCGCGCTCGCCGGCCTGGAACGGGTCGTCGAGCTCGGGATGCATGAAGACGCGGCCCATGATGTTGGCGACCAGCACCCGCGCGCCGTTCCTGGCGATGTAGACGCCCGAACCGCGCCCGGGCGTGCCCTTCGGGAAATTGGACGGGCGCAAGAAGCGCTCCTCGCGCGGCGCGAAGATCAGCGCGTCGCGCTGGTCCCAGACATGGTTGCCGGTGGTCACGACATCGGCGCCCGCAGCGATGGTTTCGCGAAAAATCTCCTCGGTGATGCCGAAGCCGCCGGCGGCGTTCTCGCCATTGACGATGACGAAGTCGAGCTTGAAATCGGAAATCAGCCCGGGCAGCTGCCCCCACACCGCCGTGCGCCCAGTTTTTCCAACCATGTCGCCGAGGAAGAGAAGTCTCATACGATCCTGCGCCGAAAGCCCGCCAAGCTGCATGACTTTCCGCAAAAGATCATGCGTTCCTCAAACGCTTTTCTACAATTCCGGCATGAACCGGCGCAACCCGCTCTCGGTGAGTATTTCCGGGATGATTACGTCGTGGTTCTCATCAGGCACCATCGCCACTTCCTGGCAGTCGAAGGCGATGCCGATCAGCCTCGGCGTCAGCCCCTTGTCGGCCAGCCTTGAGATCGCGCGGTCGTAGTAGCCGGCGCCGTAGCCGATGCGGTGGCCGCGCGCGTCGAAGGCGGCGAGCGGTATCAGCATCATCGACGGGTCCAGCACTTCCGCCTCTTCATGCGGCCCGACCGTGCCGAACCCCATATCGACCATCGGCGCGCCGCGCACCAGTTCGCGAAATTCGATCGTGGTCTTGTCGAGGATCGCCGGCAGGCAGAGCCTGGCGCCCTTTTCGCGCAGCGCGAACATCAGCGGCCGCACATCGACCTCGGAGCGCATCGGCCAGAAGCCGGAGACGATCTGGCCGGGCTCGACAGCGATCTCGTCGCGCGCCGTCTCAGCCATCTCGAGCGCGATTTCCACACGCCAGAATTCGTCGAGCGCATCACGGCGCGCCAACGCTTCCTTGCGGAGATGTCTTTTCAGGTCTCTGGAGGATGTCATGCGGTAACGCTAGAAAAGGCCGGATCGGGACGGAGCTGCAGGAGCGACGTTTTCTACCGCATATCCCAAAATCGGGACAGTGACGATCCACACAACCGGTGGAGAGGTCGATCCCGGGTGCCTACAAAGTAGGTGGGCGCCGTGTGAGAAAACCCACGGGTCTTCCCAGGGACAGCTCCCTAAGGATCGATAAGGCCCCGGGGATAAGTTTCTCCTGCCGGGAAGCGCAGACCGCCGACGCCAATATAGGCTGATGGCCGGCCAAGCGCCAGAGAAACGGACGCCGGGGGCGACGTTATTCGAACCGCCAAGCTCGTCCGTACAGACCCCACTCGACATCCCGCCCTTGCGTGCTCCGAGCCACCTCCTTACGGTCGCCGCAAAACGGCCAGGGAGAAGAAATGCGTTTCGAAGGCACCGCGGCTTACGTCGCCGACAAGGATCTGATGGTGGCGGTCAACGCCGCGATCGCGCTGGAGCGGCCCTTGCTGGTCAAGGGCGAGCCCGGCACCGGCAAGACGGAGCTCGCCCGCCAGGTGGCGGCGGCGCTCGGGCTGGACTTCATCGAGTGGAACGTCAAGTCGACCACCAAGGCGCAGCAGGGCCTCTACGAATATGACGCCGTCTCGCGGCTGCGCGACAGCCAGCTCGGCGACGACCGTTTCAGCGATATCAGGAACTACATCAAGCGCGGCAAGCTGTGGGACGCCTTCGCGGCACAGAAAAAGGTCGTGCTTTTGATCGACGAGATCGACAAGGCCGACATCGAATTCCCCAACGACCTCCTGCAGGAGCTCGATCGGATGGAGTTCTTCGTCTACGAGACCGGCGAGACGATCCGCGCCGAGTTCCGGCCGATCGTCATCATCACCTCGAACAACGAAAAGGAACTGCCGGACGCCTTCCTGCGCCGCTGCTTCTTCCACTATATCCGCTTTCCCGACATCGACACGCTGCACCGGATCGTCGATGTGCATTATCCCGGCATCAAGCAGAACTTGGTGCGCGCGGCACTCACCCAGTTCTACGAGATCCGCGATGTGCCGGGACTGAAGAAGAAGCCGTCGACCTCCGAGGCGCTCGACTGGATCCGCCTGCTGGTCGCCGACGACATCGCGCCGGAAGACCTGCGCGCCGACCCGAAGAACGCGCTGCCGAAACTGCATGGCGCGCTGTTGAAGAACGAGCAGGACGTGCACCTGTTCGAACGCCTGGCCTTCATGGCGAGACGCCAGCAATAGGTCGGCAGCAATAGCGCTTTCCCTCGCTGTGGACCGTTGCGGTCAAGCAGCCTCTCCCGCAGCTTCGGGCCAAAGCATTGGAGGAGAAAATGTCCGAGATCGCCATTCGCCCGCTTGCCCAGTCCGACCACGCCGACTGGCGCCGGCTGTGGGCCGCTTACCTCACCTTCTACGAGACCAAGCTGCCGGACGAGGTCTACGACGCCACCTGGAAGCGCCTGTTCACAGCGGGTGAATTCGAGCCGAAGGGTTTTATCGCCACGTTTCAAGGCAAGGCCGTCGGCCTCACCCACTTCCTCTACCACCGTTCGTGCTGGTCGCTGGTGAACAATTGCTATCTGCAGGACCTGTTCGCCGACCCGGAGGTGCGCGGCAAGGGCGTTGGCGCGGCGCTGATCAAGGCGGTGCAGGACGAGGCCGGCAAGATCGGTGTCAAGAACGTCTACTGGATGACGCACGAGACCAACACCACCGCGCGGCGGCTCTACGATCATGTGGCGAGGCGGACAGGCTTCATCGAGTACGATCTGCTATAAGGGGCCATGTTCATCCCCTTCTTCCTCGAACTGAAGGCCGCGCGGGTCCCCGTTTCGCTCCGGGAATATCTGTCGCTGCTGGAGGGGCTGGAAGCCGGACTGGTCGACTACGACGTCGAGGGCTTTTACTACCTCGCCCGCTCGGCCCTGGTGAAGGACGAGCGCCATATCGACCGTTTCGACCAGGTGTTCGCGCATGTCTTCAAGGGCGTCGAGGCGCTTGCCGGCCCGGACGCCGTCGATGTCGCCAACATCTCGGAGGAATGGCTGCGCCGGCTGGCCGAAAAGCACCTGACCGACGAGGAGAAGAAGCTGGTCGAGGCGCTGGGTGGGTTCGACAAGCTGATGGAGACCCTGAAGCAGCGGCTGGAAGAGCAGAAGGGCCGCCACCAGGGCGGCTCCAAATGGATCGGCACCGGCGGCACCTCGCCCTTCGGCGCCTATGGCTACAACCCGGAAGGCGTGCGCATCGGGCAAGCTGAGAGCCGCCATCGCCGGGCCGTGAAAGTCTGGGACAAGCGCGAGTTCAAGAATTTCGACGATGCGGTCGAGCTCGGCACCCGCAACATCAAGGTGGCGCTGAAGCGGCTGCGGCGCTGGGTGCGCGAGGGCGCCGAGGAGGAGTTCGACCTGGCCGGCACGATCCATGCCACCGCCGAGCATGGCTATCTCGACGTCAAGACGCGGCCCGAGCGGCGCAACGCGGTGAAGCTCTTGATGTTCTTCGATGTCGGCGGCTCGATGGACGATCATATCCGCAGCGTCGAGGAACTGTTTTCCGCCGCCCGCGCCGAGTTCCGCCAGCTCGAGTATTTCTACTTCCACAACTGCCTCTACGAGCGCGTCTGGAAGGACAATCGACGCCGGCTCGCCGAGACGATCCCGACCTTCGATCTGCTCCACAAATACGGACCGGACTATAAGGTCATCGTCGTCGGCGACGCTTCGATGAGCCCCTACGAGATCGCGCATCCCGGCGGCTCGGTCGAGCATTGGAACGCGGAAGCCGGGAGCGTCTGGCTCGCAAGGCTGCTGCAGCAATGGCCGAATGCGGTGTGGCTGAACCCAGAAAGCGAGAAGAACTGGCGCTACACCCACTCGATCCAGTTGATCAGCGACATCTTCGGTGGCCGCATGTTCCCGCTGACGCTGGCCGGTCTCGAAGCGGCCACGAAGCAGCTTTCGAGGAAGCACTGACTTCCTTCTGGGGTGGGCAGGTCTGTAACAAACGCCTATCTTCGTGCGAATATAGCTTGCAACCAACAACGAGCCGCCAAGGCCGAGGAGATTTCATGGACACCCACGCCTACCCCGTCACCCGCACCGATGCGGAGTGGCGCGCCCGGCTGACGCCGGAGCAGTACGCCGTCATGCGCAACCACGGCACCGAGCGCCCCGGAAGCTGCGCCCTGCTTTACGAAAAGCGCGCCGGCACCTTCTTTTGCGTCGGCTGCGACCAGCCGCTGTTCGAATCCAAGCTGAAGTTCGAGAGCGGCACCGGCTGGCCGAGCTTCAACGATCCGGTCCCGGGCTCGATCGAGACCACCGTCGATCGCAGCTACGGCATGGTCCGCACCGAATGCCATTGCGCGCGCTGCGGCAGCCATCTCGGCCATGTCTTCGAGGACGGCCCGCCGCCGACCGGCCTGCGCTACTGCATCAACGGCGTGGCGCTGCGGTTCGAGCCGTCGGTCTGAACGATCACAACGCAACTCAAGGGCGGCTTCGGCCGCCCTTTTTATTTGCGGACGGTCCTCAGGCGACAACCGTCGCGATCAGCCAGAGCGCCGAGCCAAGCATCATCAGCGATGCCTTGGCGCCGCCGGCTTTCTCTGCCGTCCGCCAGACAGCGAGGGCGAGGAAGATGTTGTAGGGCACGGGGAGAAAATGCACCGCCAGCACCAGCCAGAGCGGCAGCTTCAGCCCAAGGAGCACAAGCGCCAGCGCGGACGAGGCGATGTTGATCACTGTCCCGGCGAGCAGCATGTCGCGCCAGAACAGCCGGTCGAGCGGAACTCTGCCTTGCCAGCGCGAGCGGAAGAAGCCGGCAAGCATCTGTCGCCTACTCCTGCTTCAGCACTTCGGTCACGGCGCGCTCGAAGCGCGAGCATTCCGTCACCAGCCAGTCGGTCATGGCTGGCCAGTTGTCCTCGGCAAAGCAGTTGACCCGCCACTGCGAATTGATGCCGAGGTTTTGCGCGCTCTGCTCCGGCCTGAGCTTCAGCCGCGATTCGATCGCCGGCTGGAACGGCTTCAGCCGGGTCCAGACCTCGGTGGCGCCGAGCTTCTCGTTGCGGCCGAAGAAGACGCCGACCACGTTCTCGCTGGGCGCGACATACATGGAAAGCACCAGGGCGAACTCCGGCATTCCGCGCTGCCAGAACCAGGGACCGCGCCGCGCCAGCCGGGCCCTTTCTTCCGGATGCCGCTCTGCGAACAGCGCCCAGAAGCCGCGATGGCGGAACTCCGAAGCGCGATGGCCGCCGAAGTCGAACTCGCTCATGGCCGCCTCCGGCCGCGAGCCTTACACCATGCCGAGCGCGGCCTTGTACAGATCGAGGATCGACTCCTCCTCCTGGCGCTCGGCCTGGTCCTTCTTGCGCAGCCGGACGATGGTGCGGATCGCCTTGGTGTCGAAGCCGGTGCCCTTGGCCTCGGCATAGACGTCTTTGATGTCGTCGGAGATCGTCTTCTTCTCTTCCTCGAGCCGCTCGATGCGCTCGATGATGGCGCGCAGCTGGCCGGCGGCTACAGTCTGGCTGGTCTCGGTGATCTCGTCGGCCATTTTTCTCTCCGCGTTTTTCACGCCGCGGCGATTCCCGCCCCGGCAAAATGGAGCGGGTTCGATGCCCGAGCAGGCGCGGCGGGTCAAGACATTATCGATGCGGCATGAAGGGATGCTGCCAGCGGTCTTTTCACAGCATCGACCTTTGTCCGTCAGGTGAAAGCGACCAGCAGATCCTTGGCGTCGATCTGGTCGCCCGCCTTGACCAGCACTTCGGCCACCACGCCGTCGCGCTCGGCGTGCAGCGCCGTCTCCATCTTCATCGCCTCGATCGAGAGCAGCACATCGCCCGCCTTGACGGCCTGCCCGGCGGCAACCGCAAGCGCTGACACCACGCCCGGCATCGGCGCGCCAATATGCGCCTCGTTGCCGGGCTCCGCCTTGCGCCGCGCCTTGGCGGCCGATGCGCCATGCGCACGGTCCGGCACCTTGACGCGGCGCGGCTGGCCGTTGAGCTCGAAGAAGACGGTGACCATGCCCTTTTCGTCGACATCGCCGAATGCCTGGCAGCGCACCACCAGCGTCTTGCCCTTCTCGATGTCGACGAAGATCTCGTCTTCCGACTTCATGCCGTAGAAATAGGTCGGCGTCGGCAGCACGCTGACTGGACCGTAGGTTTCCTGCGCAGCGGCGAAATCAGTGAAGACCTTCGGATACATCAGCCAGGAGGCGAACTCGAACTCGCTGAGCTTGCGCTCGAGCTTGTCTTCGATCTCCTTGCGGCTGGTTTTGAGATTCGCCGGTTTCAGCAGCGAACCGGGCCGCGCGGTGATCGGCTTCTCGCCCTTCAGCGCCTTCTTCTGCAACGCTTGCGGCCAACCGCCGGGCGACTGGCCGAGGTCGCCACGCAGCATCGAGACGACCGAATCCGGGAAGGCGATGTCCTTGGCCGGGTTCTCGACATCGGCGACGGTAAGATCCTGGCTCACCATCATCAGCGCCATGTCGCCGACCACCTTCGACGACGGCGTCACCTTGACGATGTCGCCGAACATAAGATTGACGTCGTGATAGGCCTGCGCCACCTCATGCCAGCGGGTTTCCAGGCCGAGCGAGCGCGCCTGCTCCTTGAGATTGGTGAACTGGCCGCCCGGCATTTCGTGCAGATAGACTTCCGAGGCCGGCCCTTTCAGATCGCTCTCGAAAGCGGCGTACTGGTTGCGCACGGCCTCCCAGTAGAAGGAGATGTGGCGGATCCACTGCGGGTCGAGCCCAGGATCGCGCCCGGTTCCCCTCAGCGCCTCGACGATCGAGCCGAGGCAGGGTTGCGAGGTGTTGCCGGAGAAGGAATCCATCGCCGCGTCGATGGCGTCGACGCCGGTTTCGACCGCCGCCAGCACCGTCGCCGCCGACAGGCCGGATGTGTCGTGCGTGTGGAAATGGATCGGCAGGTCGGTCTCTTCGCGCAGCGCCTTGAACAGCACCCGCGCCGCCGATGGCTTCAAAAGCCCGGCCATGTCCTTGACGGCGATGATGTGCGCGCCGGCCGCTTCCAGTTCCTTCGCCAGGCCGACATAATATCTGAGGTCGTATTTGGCGCGCGCCGGGTCGAGGATGTCGCCGGTGTAGCACATCGCCGCCTCGATCAGCTTGCCCTCGGCGCCCACCGCGTCCATGGCGACGCGCATGTTCTCCACCCAGTTCAGGCAGTCGAAGACGCGGAACAGGTCGACACCGCCGGCAGCCGCTTGGCGGACGAAATGCTGCACGACATTGTCGGGATAGTTGGTGTAGCCGACGCCGTTGGCGCCGCGCAGAAGCATCTGCAGCAGAAGGTTGGGGGCTGCCTCGCGCACTCTGCCCAGCCGCTCCCACGGGTCCTCGGTGAGGAAGCGCATGGCGACGTCGAAGGTCGCGCCGCCCCAGCACTCCAGCGACAAGAGTTGCGGCAGCGCCCGCGCATAGGTGCCGGCAATGCCGGCGATGTCATAGGTGCGCATGCGCGTGGCGAGCAGCGATTGGTGCCCGTCGCGCATCGTCGTGTCGGTGACCAGGACCTGGCTTTGCGCTCTCATCCAGGCCGCGAACTTCTCCGGCCCGAGCGCGTCGAGCTTCTGCTTGCTGCCGTCCGGCACCTTGCCGTTGAGATAGGGCACGACAGGTGCCGCCGCGTCGGCCTTCGGCATCGGCCGGCCGCGCGTCTCGGGATGGCCGTTGACGCTGACATCGGCCAGGTAGTTGAGCAGCTTGGTGGCGCGGTCCTGCCGCTTCACCTGCTGGAACAGCTCCGGCGTCGTGTCGATGAACTTGGTCGTGTAGGAATTGTCGGCGAAGCTCGGGTGGTTGATGATCGCTTCGAGGAAGGTGAGGTTGGTCGCCACGCCGCGGATGCGGAATTCGCGCAGCGCCCGGTTCATGCGCGCGATCGTCTCGGCCGGCGTCGGCGCCCATGCCGTCACCTTTTCGAGCAGCGGATCATAGAAGCGCGTGATGACCGCGCCCGAATAGGCGGTGCCGCCGTCGAGGCGGATGCCGAAGCCGGTCGCGCCGCGATAGGCGGTGATGCGGCCATAGTCCGGGATGAAATTGTGCTCCGGATCCTCGGTGGTGATGCGGCACTGCAGCGCGTGGCCGTTGAGCTTGATGTCCTTCTGCGCCGGGACGCCCGATTCCGGCGTGCCGATGGCGAAGCCGTCGAGGATATGGATCTGCGCCTTCACGATGTCGATGCCGGTCACCATCTCGGTGACGGTGTGCTCGACCTGGATGCGCGGATTGACCTCGATGAAGTAGAACCTGCCGGTGTCGGCGTCCTGCAGGAACTCGACGGTGCCGGCGCCGATATAGCTGGTCTCGCGCGCGATCTTCAGCGCATAGCCGCAGAGCTCCTCGCGCAGAGCCTCGCTGAGATAGGGCGCCGGCGCGCGCTCGACGACCTTCTGGTTGCGGCGCTGGATCGAGCAGTCGCGCTCGAACAGATGCACGGCGTTGCCATGGGTGTCGCCCAGCACCTGCACCTCGACATGGCGGGCGCGCTCGATCAGCTTTTCGAGATAGACCTCGTCCTTGCCGAAGGCGGCCTTCGCCTCCCGCTTGCCTTCCATCACTTCGCGGGCGAGGTCGGCCTCCGAGCGGATGGCGCGCATGCCGCGGCCGCCGCCGCCCCAGGAGGCCTTGAGCATCACCGGATAGCCGATCTTGGTGGCGAGCTTCTTCACCGCTTCCATGTCGTCCGGCAGCGGGTCGGTGGCGGGCACCACCGGCACGCCGACCTCGATTGCCAGATTGCGCGCCGCGACCTTGTTGCCGAGCCGGCGCATCGTCTCCGGCTTCGGCCCGATGAAGGTGATGCCGGCCGCCGCGCAGGCCTCGGCGAATTCCGGACTTTCCGACAACAGGCCGTAGCCCGGATGGATCGCGTCTGCCCCGGACAGTCTGGCAACGCGGATCACCTCGTCGATCGAAAGATAGCTTTCGATCGGCCCCATATCTTTGTTGAGATGCGGCCCGCGCCCGACCTGGTAGCTTTCGTCGGCCTTGAAGCGATGCAGCGAATATTTGTCCTCTTCCGCCCAGATCGCCACGGTTTTGAGGCCCAATTCATTGGCCGCGCGAAAGACGCGGATGGCGATTTCGGACCGGTTGGCGACGAGGATCTTCGTGATTGCCAAGGACTGGGCTCCAGCAGCGGAAGGTGAGATGGACGGGCAATGATTAGCGTGAAAATGCTGCAGCGCAAACAAAATACCGCGACACCTAAAACGATTTAAATCCTCTGTTTGCGCCAGGGCTGCCGCTGCCGTTCCCCACAAAGCGGTTCAGGGACGATTTGCGGGTTGTCCTCGATGCGAGACGCCGCCGCCGACGGGACGACGGTACCCGTCAAGAAAAAATGCCCGGCGCTGAGCGCCGGGCATCCGAAAAGTCGGCTTCTGTTTGCCGGCTTATTTCTCGAAGTAGTTGTACTTGCCGTCCTCGCCCTTCTTCCACTCGTAGATGACATAGTCCGGACGGGTGATGTCACCCTTGGAGTCGTAGCCGATCTCGCCGATGGCGGTCTTCCACGGGCCGCCGGACTTGATCACCTCGGCGACCTTCTGCGCGTCGTCGGCCGAACCGACCTTGGCAATGGCCTGGGAGATGATCTGGATCACGGCATAGGAGTAGAGCGTGTAGGCTTCCGGTTCGAAGCCGGCAGCGCGGAACTTCTCGACCACTTCCTTGGCGGCCGGATTCTTGCGCGGATCCGGAGCGAAGGTGTTGAGCGTGCCGGCAACGGCGTCGCCGGCGATCGAGGCCAGCTCGTTGGAAACGATGCCGTCGCCCGAGAACAGCGGCGCCTTCAGGCCCTGGTCGGCCGACTGACGGATGATCAGGCCGGCTTCCGTGTGCAGGCCGCCCCAGTAGATCAGGGTGACGCCGTTTTCCTTCATCTTGGCGATGAGGGCGGAGAAGTCCTTGTCGCCGACATTCACGCCTTCATACATCACTTCCGTGATGCCGCCGGCATTCAGGTTCTTCTTGGTCTCGTCGGCGAGGCCCTGGCCGTAAGGCGTCTTGTCGTGGATGATGGCGATCTTGGCGTCCTTGAAGTTCTTGGCGATGTAGTCGCCCGCCACCTTGCCCTGCTGGTCGTCGCGACCGCAGGTGCGGAAGGTGTTCCACAGGCCGCGCTCGGTGAGCTTCGGATTGGTCGCGGCGGGCGTCATGACGAGGATGCCGTTTTCCGCGTAGACTTCCGACGCAGGAATGGTCACGCCCGAATTGAAGTGGCCGTCGACGAACTTGACGCCGTCAGCGACGAACTTGTTGGCGACCGAAATGCCCTGCTTGGGGTCGGAGACGTCGTCGCCGATCTCGAGCTTGAGCTGCTGTCCATTGACGCCGCCGGCCGCGTTGATGTCGGCGACCGCCTGTTCCGCGCCCTTCTGCAGCTGCGCGCCGAAGGCGGCGTTCGGGCCGGTGATCGGACCGGCGACGCCGATCAGGATGTCAGCCCACGCGTTGCCGCTGAACGCGATGAACGCGGTCAGCGCCACGGCGGACAAAAGTGATTTTTTCATTGAAACGCTCCCATTTACGGAGTGGGCGTGGATGATACTTTCATGCGATGCCCACCCTTATCGCAGAAAGCATAGAATGCCGATTTTCAGGCACTTGTCACGCCCATTCATCCCTGAAACGGCGTTAAACATGAACTTCAGCCCTTCGGCTTCCAGCTCAATAAGGAAGCTCTTTCGTAGAGCCAATTATACTGTGTGACCATCTGGTTGGTGCGTGTGTATTGATAGCCGAGGAAGCCCAGTATCATCAGCACGATGGTGTCGACGATATAGTAGTGCAGCGAGAACATCGTGCCCCAGAACAAGGCATGATGGATGAACCTGATGCCGATTCCGAGCCCCAGCATGTAGAGGAACAGCCGGAAATGGCTGCTCCAGGTCTGCGCCGCCGCCTTGCCGGTCATCCATGCCGCCCAGCCGCCGAGCAGGCAGGTGACGAACAGGAATTGCCAGATCGACGCTTCTTCGTAGAGAACGCCTTGCATGATTGATGTCTCCCGATCTTAGTGGTGGCCGCCTTCGAGATAGGCGGCGCGCACTTCCGGATTGGCGAGCAACTCCTTGCCGGTGCCGCTCATCGTCACGTTGCCGTTGACCATGACGTAACCGCGGTTGGCGAGCTTGAGCGCGCCAAAGGCGTTTTGCTCGACCAGGAACACGGTCAGCCCTTGCGACCTGTTGAGTTCGCGGATGGCGTCGAAGATCTGCTTGACGATCAGCGGCGCCAGACCAAGCGACGGCTCGTCGAGCAGGAGCAGCTTCGGCCGGGCCATCAGCGCGCGCCCGATCGACAGCATCTGCTGCTCGCCGCCGGACAGCGTGCCGCCGCGCTGGTTGATGCGCTCCTTCAGCCGCGGGAACAGTGCGAACACCTTCTCGGCGTCCTCGTCATAATGCTTGAGGTTGTCGAGGCTGGCGCCCATCTGCAGGTTTTCCATCACCGTCATGCGCGGGAAGATGCGGCGTCCTTCCGGCGACTGGGCGATGCGCATGCGCGCGATCTCATGCGTCGGCAAGTGAGTGATGTCGGTGCCGGCGAAGGTGATGCTGCCGGCCCGGGCGCGCGGCGCGCCGAAGATGGTCATCATCAGCGTCGACTTGCCGGCGCCGTTGGCGCCGATCAGCGCCACGATCTCACCCTGGTTGACGCTGACGTCGACGCCGTTCAGCGCCCGGATGTTGCCATAGTAGGTCTGCACGCCCTTGACATCGAGCAGCGTTGTGCCGGCCATCACTTACGCCCTCCACGCTTGCCCGATGCGGGCTTGACCGCTGCTTCCTTGCCCTTCGAAGCGCTGGCGGCCTTCGCGGCCGGAGCCTTGGCGACCGTTTTCTTCGGCGCTGCTTTCGCAGCGCTCCGCTTCGCGGCCGGCTTGCTGGCGATCGCGGCGGCGCGCGCATCGACCTGCGCCGCCTTCGAGGCGCCCTTCGACACCGTGACGCGCTCGCCTTCGTCCGCGTGCTCGACAGTATCGGAAACCGGGCCGGCCATCATCGAAGCGGAATTGCCCGGGCCATGCGCGGAGTCGGGGCCAGTATCGAGCTGTTCGATGACGTCCTCGTCGCCGACTTCGGTGAGCACTTCTTCGACCTGTTCGTCGTCGACGCCGAGATAGGCAGCGATGACGCGCGGGTCGGTGCGGACCGACTGCGGATTGCCGTCGGAGATCTTGCGGCCGTATTCGAGCACGACGACATGGTCGGAGATCTGCATGACCACCGACATGTCGTGCTCGATGAGCAGGATCGACGTGCCGGTGTTGTCCTTGATGTCGATCAGCAGCTCGTTGAGCGAGGCCGATTCCTTCGGGTTGAGGCCGGCGGCCGGCTCGTCGAGGCAAAGCAGCTCGGGGCCGGTGCACATGGCGCGCGCGATCTCCAGCCGGCGCTGCGCGCCATAGGGCAGGTCGCCGGCGGGATCGTCGGCGCGGTCGACGAGATCGGCCTTCTCCAGCCAATGCCTGGCAAGCTCGATCGATTCGGCCGAGGCCTGACGATAGCTCGGGAAGCCGAACAGGCCGAGGAAGGTGTAGCCCGAGGCCCTCATCAGCTTGTTGTGCTGCGCGACCAGAAGGTTCTCGAGCAGCGTCATGCCCGAGAACAGGCGGATGTTCTGGAAGGTGCGCGCCACGTTGGCGCGCGCCGGGATCTCATGGTTGGGCAGGCGCTCGAGCAGATGGGTCGAGCCGTCACGTTTGTTGAGCGTGATCATGCCCTCGGTGGGCTTGTAGAAGCCGGTGATGCAGTTGAACACCGTCGTCTTGCCGGCGCCGTTGGGCCCGATCAGCGCGGTGATCTCGCCGCGCCTGGCCTGGAAGGACAGGTCGCCGATGGCGACCAGGCCGCCGAACTTCATCGACAGGTGCTCGACCTGCAGGATGAAGTCGTTCATGGAAGCTTGCACGTCCATCAGCCGTGGCCCTCCTTTGTGAAGGAGCCCGAGACCGCTTTTCGTTCCCTCAGGAAGGCCGTCGGCTCGCGGCTGCCGACGAAGCCTCGCGGCTTCCACAGCATGACGATGACCATGGCCATGCCGAACAGCAGCATGCGGTAGAGTTCCGGGGTGAAGTCGGGGCCGAAGACGGCCTTGAGGAAATCGAGCTCGCGCAGGATCTCGGTGCCGCCGATCATCACCAGCGCCGCCACGGCAATCCCGCCGAGCGAGCCCATGCCGCCGAGCACCACGATGGCGAGGATGATTGCCGATTCCAGGAAGACGAAGGATTCGGGGCTGACGAAACCTTGCCGGGCGGCAAAGAAGGAGCCGGCGAAGCCGCCGAACATGGCGCCGGTGGCGAACGCCGTCAGCTTGGTGGTGGTGGTGTTGATGCCGAGCGAGCGGCAGGCGATCTCGTCCTCGCGCAGCGCTTCCCAGGCCCGGCCCACCGGCAGGCGGCGAAGCCTGATGGTGACGAAGGCGGTGAGGAAGCAGAGTCCCAGGATCAGGTAGTAGAGGAAAATCTTGTAGTAAGCGCCTGACTGAGCGATGTGCAGCACCTTGGCGATGTAGTTGGGGTCCGACACATTGAACGACACCAGCCCGAAGAACGACACTTTCGGAATACCCGAAACGCCGGCCGAGCCGTTGGTCACCTCGCGCCAGTTGATCAGGACCAGACGGATGATCTCGCCGAAGGCGAGGGTGACGATTGCCAGATAGTCGCCTCGCAATCTCAGCACCGGAAAGCCGAGCATGACGCCCCAGAAGGCGGCCATGCAGCCGGCGGCCGGCAGCAGGATCCAGAACGACAGGCCGAAATGCGTGCCGAGCAGCGCGTAGGCATAGGCCCCGACGGCATAGAAGGCGACATAGCCGAGATCGAGCAGGCCGGCGAGGCCGACGACGATGTTGAGGCCCCAGGCCAGCATCACATAGATCAGGATCTGGATGCCGAAATTGTCGACCCATTTCAGCGAGCCCTGGAAGCCGAAAGCGAGCACCATGGCGACCGGATAGAGCAGCAACACGGCGACGCCGATCTTGTTGAAGTTCTGCCGGACAAAGCCCGGCTCCGCCACGGCGGCGGGCGCTTTGGCCTTTTCGGCATTGGCCCGCTCCATCGCCGGCTGCGCGTAGCCGACATAGAGGAAGCGGCCGACGGCGGTGGCGATGACCACGAACCCCAGCAGGGCCCAGCGCTGCACCAGGATCAGCTCGTTGTTGATGTTCTGGTCGGTCCTGAGACCGATGAACAACACAAACAGGCCAAGCGCGATGGCGCCGGCATAGAGCGCTTCACGGAAAGCGCGTTGGATGGGAGTAGCGACGACGTCGCGCTCCGGAGACACGGTAACGGCCATGAGGATCAGACCTTTTCGACTTCAGGCCGGCCCAGTATGCCGGAGGGCAGGAAGATGAGCACGATCGCCAGGATCGAGAAGGCTGCGACGTCCTTGTAGTCGATCGAGAAATAGGCCGACCACATGCTCTCGATGAAGCCGATCAGCAGCCCGCCGAGCACCGCGCCCGGCAGCGAGCCGATGCCGCCGAGTACCGCCGCGGTAAACGCCTTCACACCCGGCACGAAGCCGTCCGAAAACACCACCACACCATAATACATCAGGAACAGCGTGCCCGCGACAGCGGCAAGTGCTGCGCCCATGATGAAGGTGATCGATATGGTGCGGTCGACGTCAACGCCAAGCAGCGCCGCCATCTTGCGGTCCTGCTCGCAGGCGCGCTGCGCCCGCCCCAGCGCCGTCCGGTTGACGAGATACCAGAAGATCGCCAACAGCGCGATGGTCACGATCACGATGATGATCTGCTTCAGCGAGACGCTGATGCCGTCGACGGTGTAGACCTGGCTGACCAGCGGCGGGATCGGCTTGTTGCGCGGACCTTGCGTGACCTGCACGAAGTTGGACAGCGCGATCGACATGCCGATGGCGGTGATCAGCGGCGCCAGCCGGAACGAGCCGCGCAGCGGCCGGTAGGCCACCTTCTCGATCGTCCAATTGTAGAGGCTGGTGAGCAGCATGCCCACGATCATCATGATCAGAAGCGCCACCACCACAGGCACCGAATAGAACATCGCGCCGAGGATCAGGAAGACGATGAGGGCCGTGAAGGCGCCGACCATGAAAATGTCGCCATGGGCGAAATTGATCATGCCGATGATGCCGTAGACCATCGTGTAGCCGATCGCGATCAGCCCATAGATAGATCCCAGCGTCAGCCCATTGATAAGCTGCTGGACGAAGTACTGCATATTTATGCGGCTCCCCTGGAATGTCGCCCGTGTCCCGGTCGCACCCCTTTTCGTATTTCCCCTAGTCGTAAAGTTTCGAGCCCGGATTGCAACGTGATTTTTCAATCGCCGAGCGTGGTTTGGAAGCACGCCACCCGATTGCCCGTTTTTTCGCACCCGGCCTCTGGACTATCGCGGACCCTATCATTGGCACAACGCAATGTCTTTGACGATTCAGCCGTATCATGCGCGCCATTTCGAAGAAATCGCCGTCAAGATAATTTGATGAGAAGATTCCTTGCGTCAAGGAAGGCGCTCGATTTTGCGCGGCATGCCTTCCGTTGGGTGAGGCCATGACGGTTATGTGACGATGAACCCATGCGCGAACGGATCGCGATCGTCGATGAAGATGGTGTTGAGCCCGGTCATGCGCGCCCAGCCGCCGATCGAGGGGATGATCGCCGGCTTGCCGGCCACGCTGACCTCTTTTTCGACCCTGCCCTTGAACAGCGAACCGATGATCGATTCATGGACAAAACTGTCGCCAACCTTGAGCCTGCCCTTGGCGTGGAGCTGCGCCATGCGCGCCGAGGTGCCGGTGCCGCAAGGGCTGCGGTCGATCGCCTTGTCGCCATAGAAGACGGCGTTGCGAGCATCGGCCTCGGCATCTCTCGGCTTGCCGGTCCACAGCATGTGCGACAGCCGGTTGATGCCGGGGTTTTCCGGGTGGACGAATGAGTATTTCTCGTTGAGGCGCTGGCGCACCACCGGGCTCCAGGCGATGAGGTCGCCGGCCGAATGGTCGGCCATGTCGCGATAGTTCGCCTGCGGCTCGACGATGGCGTAGAAATTGCCGCCGTAGGCGACGTCGACGCTGATCTCGCCAAGCACCGGGCACTCCACCGTCAGCCCTTCGGCATAGAGGAAGGACGGCACGTTGGTGATGCGCACTTCCTCGACACATTCGCCGACCTGCTTGTATTCGGCGACGACCAGGCCGGCCGGCGTGTCGAGTCTCAGCACGCCCGGCGTCTTCGGCTTCACCAGCCCGTGCTCGATCGCCATAGTCACCGTGCCGATCGTGCCGTGGCCGCACATCGGCAGGCAGCCCGAGGTCTCGATGAACAGGATGGCGATATCGCAGTCCTCACGCGTCGGCGGATAGAGGATCGAGCCCGACATCACGTCATGGCCGCGCGGCTCGAACATCAGCCCGGTACGGATCCAGTCGTACTCGGCAAGGAAATGCGCGCGCCGCTCCATCATCGTCGCGCCCTCGAGCAGCGGCCCGCCGCCGGCGACCAGCCGCACCGGATTGCCGCAGGTGTGGCCGTCGATGCAGAAGAAGGATTTTTTGGCCATGATGCTCTCTTGATGTCAGAACCGTTGCGGACGGAATGGGTTGAGATCGAGCGGCGGAGTCTGCCCGAGAACAAGATCGCGGATCAAGCGGCCGGTCGCCGCCGCCTGGGTCAGGCCGAGATGGCCGTGGCCGAAGGCATAGAAGACATTCGGCACCCGCGCTTGGCCAATGACCGGCAGCGAATCGGGCAATGACGGTCGAAAACCCATCCACTCGCGGCCGCCCGACGGATCGAGCCCCGGCAGGAAGCGTTTTGCCTTTTCCAGCATCGCCTTCGAGCGCTGGAAATTCGGTGGCCGCTCGATGCCGCCGAGCTCGACGGCACCGCCGACCCGCAACCCCGTTGCCAGCGGCGTGATGACGAAGCCATGCCCGGAAAAGATCAACTGCCGCTTTACGTCGAAAGCCGAGACGGGCAGCGTCGTGTTGTAGCCGCGCTCGGTCTCGAGCGGGATGCGGTCGCCGAAATTTCTGGCCAGGAGATGCGACCATGCGCCGGCCGCAATGACGACCTGCTTCGCCTTGCGCGTCGTGCCGTCGGCAAGCGCGATCACAGCACCGTCGGCGTCGGTCCCGACGTGCTCGGCCCGCGCGTGCTCGAAACGAGCGCCGAGCTTCTGCGCATGGGCCCACACCGCCTTGCCGAGCAGCTTCGGATCGGCGACCGTCTTCCAACTCGGCACGAAGGTGCCCTTGACGAAGCGCGGCGCGAGACCCGGCTGCAAGCCGGCCATCTCCTCGCCCTCGACATGGCGGAAGCCGATGCCGAAGCGCTCGCGTGCCGCCCAGCCCGGCAATGAAGCCCGGAACTCGGCCTCGCTTTCGTAGAGTTCCAGCGAGCCGTCCTCGCGCAGCATCGGCCTCGTGCCGGAACGATCGAGCAGCCCCATCCATTCGGCTTCGGCGAGCTTCATCATGCCGACCTGCGCCGCGAGCCCCGCTTCATAGTGCCTGGCGGCGCCCGCGCGCCAGAAGCGGATCAGCCAGGGCAGGAGCTTGGGCAGATAGGCTGGGGGAATGGCCAAAGGCCCGAGCGGATCGGCAAGCCATTTCGGCAACTGCCTGATCATCCCCTTGTGCGCCAGCGGCAGCACGTCGGAGAAGGCGAAGGCGGCGGCGTTGCCGGAGCTCGTCTCCTCGCAGATGCCGGTGCGGTCGAAGATGGTAACGCCGCGCCCGGCCTCTGCGAGCAAGGCCGCCGCGCAGATGCCTATGATGCCGCCGCCGATGATGGCGACGTCTTCCCCCTCTCCCCGCTCATGGGGAGACGAAGCCCCGGCGGCGGGACGTCGCCCCTTTCCCAGGGATTTGGAATTTCCTTGCACGTCAGCGCTGCCCTTTATTCGGCCGCCACCATCTTCCCCGCCGGTCGTGGAGTATTCTGGAACGCCGGCAGCTTCGGCCGCACCGCCAGCGCATCCCGGACGATCTTCTCCACCGCCGTGCGGCGTTCGCCCGACAGCGGCTGGCGCGGCATGCGAACGCGGTCATTGGTATCGATCGCCAGCACTTCGGCAAGCTTGATGTTTTGGACCAGATAGGTCGAGACATCGAGATCGAGCAGCGGCCGGAACCAGCGGTAGATTGCCAACGCCTCCTCGCGGCGGGCTTGCTTCATTAGCTGGTAGATGGCGACCGTCTCGCGCGGGAAAGCGGTGACCAGGCCGGCCACCCAACCGATGGCGCCGACCGAGAGCGCCTCGAAGGCGAGGTTGTCGACGCCGGTGAAGAGATCGTAGCGGTCGCCCAGACGATTGATGATCTCGGTCGAGCGGCGGATGTCGTCGGACGATTCCTTGATGGCGACGAAGCGCTTGTCCGACGCCAGTTCCTCCATCAGGTCGACGGTGACATCGACGCGATAGGCGAGGCGGTTGGAGTAGATCATGATCGGCAGGTCGCCGGCTTCGGCGACGGCGCGAAGGGCTGCGACCGTCTCTTGCCGGTCGGTGTGGTAGATCGGGCTCGGCACCACCATGAGGCCGCTGGCTCCTTCCCTGGCGGCGCGGCGCGCGATGCTCGCCGCTTCGCGGGTGCCGGGCTCGTTGACGGTCAGCAGCACCGGCTTGCCCGCGGCGACCTTCTGCGCCGTCTTCAGCACCTCGATCTTCTCGTCAGGCGACAGCATCGGCCCCTCGCCGAGCGAGCCGCAGACGATGATGCCGTCGCAGCCGGCCTCCATCTGCAAGCCGTAGCAGCGCTCCATCTCGGCATGGTCGAGGCGGTCGGCGGCGGTGAATTTGGTCGTGACTGCTGGGAAAACTCCGGCCCACATGGCTATCTCTCCGGCTGATATATCAGTCATATATCTATTAAGAGTTGGCCTGTCAACGCTGAATCCGTTATGATATATGAAAAATATATCAGGAGCCTGTCATTGATATCCCCTCTGATATCCGTTGAGACGAACGCGACCTTCGAGCCGGCGGCGACCAAGGCCTACCGCGCGCTGGAGCACATGATCGTCACGCTCGAGCTGGCGCCTTCGAGTTTCGTCACCGAAGGCGCGCTGATCGAGCGGCTGGGTCTCGGGCGCACTCCCGTGCGCGAGGCGATCCAGAGGCTCGCCTGGGAAGGGCTTCTCGACATAAGACCCCGCGCGGGCATCGCGGTGGCGCCGCTCCACGCCGGCGACTGGCTGCGCGTCATCGACGCCAGGCGTGGCGTCGAGGTCGTGCTTGCCCGCTCCGCCGCCCGCTTCGTCACCCGCGAGGCCGCCGACCTGTTCCACGAGGCGGCGCTCGCCATGCAGAAGGCGGTGATCTCCGGCAACGTGCTTGCCTTCATCCAGGCCGACAAGCAGCTCGACGAGGCGCTGGCGAACGCCGCCGACAATCCGTTCGCGGCGCGGGTGGCGGCGCCCTTGCAGACGCACAGCCGCCGCTTCTGGTTCCGCTACAAGTCGGATACGGGCCTGGCCGAATCCGCCGAGCACCACGTCGCGCTGATCCGCTCGATCCTCGACGGCGACGAAGAAGCCGCCGCCAAGGACGCCAAGAAGCTGATGGCGTTGCTGCGCGGCCACGCCGAGGTGGCGGCGACGCGCTGACCGGATCGGTTCAGCCTCGCTGCTTCAGCCGCCCGGCTGCCGGACCGCGGTGGCCAGCGTATCTTCCCATCCGTCGCCGGCCGCCAGGATGCAGGCCTGGCCCTTGACGTCGGTCATCAGGATGGTCCAGGTCCCTTTTGCCGATACGAACACCTCGAAGATGGCGACTTCTCCGGCGACACCGTAGCCGAGCCGCTTCTCCTCGAACGCCTCTGCCAGTCTCGCGACCAGATAGTCATGGCCGCCGCAGATGACTTGCGCCCGCGCAGGCAGCGCCGGCAGCGCCATCATGGCGCCGACGACCGCCAGCTTGATCAAGCGAAACGAAAATATGCGTGCCATAGGGCACCTCCTTCGCCTTCGCATTCCGGCAATGGAGGCACATTCGGCCGCCTCAGTGCGCCGGAACGTTCCAGGCCGGATTCGACGTCTTCATCACGTCACTCCTTCTGGTTTCCGGTCTGTCGCAGGGAGACTATGACTCCCTGGATTCGATATGGTGAGCCCCCGCCCCGTAAACAAGCAGGCGCAGTGGAGAGCGCCTGGCCGCCCGCAACCCGACCGTGCGGGCGCCCGAGAGCGAGCATTCAGGCACCTGGCATGGCTGCCGCGATCGTAGGGCTGTCCCAGCCCTCGCCCACGGAAAGGATGCAGCTTTGCCCCTTGGTGTCGGAGGCAAGGACGGTCCAGCTGCCCTGGTCGGAGACGAAGATCTCGAGCACGACATTGGGATTGATCAGCCCGCGCCCGGCTACGCTTTCGTGGAACTTGTCGCCGAGCGCCTTGACGACGTCGGCGCGCGGAGCGCATTGCGCGGCCGCATTTGCCTGAGCGGCGCCGTAAACCGCAGCCGTCGCAAGGACCATCGCCGCCATAAGAAATCGTGTCATCCGACACCTCCTCGCGCCAGACGAGAACCCCGGCTGCTACCGGCGCTGCTTGATTGGCCTGCACATGATGGCAGGAATACAGCCTAAGGCGCGTGGTGGTCTGTTGGTTCCATCACAGAGCAGTGGAATTATTAGAAGATGCGGATGCTCTCCCAACGCGCCGCGTCGAAAATCATGCACCTAAAGTTGCGCCGCGAACAAAAAAGAAAGCGCGGCCTGCACCCGCGCTTTCTCAGTGACGTTCTCAGAGGACCGGTCAGTTCATCGTCGGAATGACGAATTCCGCGCCATCCTTGATGCCAGCCGCGCGCCCGCAGCCGAAGGCGAGGACGCGCAAACTGGGAACCGTCCAGTCAGTTCATCGTCGGGATGACGAATTCGGCGCCATCCTTGATGCCGGACGGCCAGCGCGAGGTGACCGTCTTGGTCTTGGTGTAGAAGCGGAACGCGTCCGGCCCGTGCTGGTTGAGGTCGCCGAAGGACGACGCCTTCCAGCCGCCGAAGGTGTAGTAGGCGATCGGCACCGGGATCGGCACGTTGACGCCGACCATGCCGACCTGGACGCGTGAAGCAAAGTCGCGCGCGGCGTCGCCGTCGCGTGTGAAGATGGCGACGCCATTGCCCATCTCATGGTCGTTGGCGAGCTTGATCGCATCCTCGTAACGCGGCGCGCGCACCACCGAGAGCACCGGTCCGAAGATTTCTTCCTTGTAGATGCGCATGTCGGCCGTCACGTTGTCGAACAGGCAGCCGCCCATATAGTAGCCGTTCTCGTAGCCCTGCATCTTGAAGCCGCGGCCGTCGACGACCAGCTTGGCGCCTTCCTTGACGCCGATGTCGACATAGCCCTTTACGCGCTCCAGCGCCTGCGCTGTCACCAGCGGGCCGAAATCGGCCGAGGAGTCGGTCGAGGGACCGACCTTCAGGCTCTCGACGCGCGGCACCAGCTTTTCCATCAGCCGGTTGGCGGTGTCGTTGCCGACCGGCACCGCCACCGAGATCGCCATGCAGCGCTCGCCGGCCGAGCCGTAGCCGGCGCCGATCAGCGCATCGACCGTCTGGTCCATGTCGGCGTCGGGCATGATGATCATGTGGTTCTTGGCGCCGCCGAAGCACTGAACGCGCTTACCGGAGGCGGTGCCGCGCGAGTAGATGTAGTGCGCGATCGGCGTCGAGCCGACGAAGCCGATGGCCTTGATGTCCGGATCGTCGAGGATGGCGTCGACCACTTCCTTGTCGCCATTGACGACATTGAGGATGCCGGCCGGCAGACCGGCCTCGATGAACAGCTCCGCGATGCGGATCGGCACGCCCGGGTCGCGCTCCGACGGCTTCAGGATGAAGGCATTGCCGCAGGCGATCGCGGGCGCGATCTTCCACAGCGGGATCATGGCCGGAAAGTTGAACGGCGTGATGCCGGCGACGACGCCGAGCGGCTGGCGCATCGAATAGACGTCGATGCCGGGGCCGGCGCCGTCGGTGAACTCGCCCTTCATCATGTGCGGCGCGCCTATGCAGACCTCGACCACTTCGAGGCCGCGCTGGATGTCGCCCTTGGCGTCGGCGATGGTCTTGCCATGCTCGCGCGCCAGGATGTCGGCCAGCTCGTCATAGTCGCGCTGGACCAGTTCGAGAAACTTCATCAGCACGCGCACGCGGCGCTGCGGGTTGGTGGCCGCCCACTTGGGCTGCGCCGCCTTGGCATTCTCGACCGCGGCGCGCAATTCCGCCTGCGAGGCCAGAGCTACCGTGCCGCGCACGGAGCCGTCCATCGGCTGCATCACGTCCTGCTTGCGCCCGCTGGTGCCGGCGACACGCTGGCCGCCGATGAAATGACCGTATTCGATCATGGTTTCTCTCCCTGTTTTGGTGATGGGGTATTGTCCGCCTTTGCGGCGGCGAAGGCAACGCGAGCCAAAACGGAACCGTTGTGCGAGAAATAGACAGCGGCAGTTTGGCGTGCATTAATTGCCGCAAATGGCCAACGTGCAACTACCTTCAGGACTGCCCCATGAACTGGGATGATGTCCGCATCTTTCTCGCCGTGGCGCGCGCCGGGCAGATCCTTGGCGCCGCAAAACGCCTGGAGCTCAACCACGCGACCGTGTCGCGCCGCGTCGCGGCGCTCGAGGAGGCGCTGCGCACGAAGCTTTTCCGCCGCCTGACCACCGGCAGCGAGCTGACGCCGGCCGGCGAGCGTTTCCTCGACATAGCCGAGCGCATGGAAAGCGACATGATCGCCGCGCGCGCGACCATCGCTGGCGAGGGCGACGACGTGTCGGGCACGGTGCGCATCGGCGCGCCCGACGGTTTTGGCGTCGCTTTCCTCGCGAAACGCCTGGGCGAATTGACCGCGCTTCACCGCGAGCTCACCATCCAGCTGGTGCCGGTGCCGCGCTCCTTCTCGCTGTCGCGGCGCGAGGCCGACATCGCCATCACCGTCGAGCGGCCGACCGAGGGCCGGCTGGTGGCTGGAAAGCTGGTCGACTACACGCTCGGCCTGTTCGCCTCGCGCGCCTACGTGGATGCCAACGGCTTACCGAAGACGGCGGCCGAGCTCGGCCGGCATACGCTGATCGGCTATGTGCCGGACCTCATAGTCAGCCCCTCGCTCGACTATGCCGCCGAGTTCAGCCCGGACTGGCGCTCGAGCTTCGCCATCTCCTCGGCGCTCGGCCAGGCGGAAGCGGTGCGCTCCGGAGCCGGCATCGGCATCCTGCACACCTTTGTCGCCCGCTCGATGCCGGAACTGGTGCCGGTCGACATCGTCAGGCCGATCCGCCGCGCCTACTGGCTGGTCTATCACGAATCGGTGAGGCCGCTGCGCCGCGTCCAGCTCGTCGCCAATTTCATCACCAAGGCGGTGGAGCGGGAAAAGGGGCTGTTCGTGTAGATCCGCCTTCAAGGCGCATCGAGCACGAATGAGTTCACCACCTTCTCGGCCTCATCGGCAAGCGGCGCCCACATCCGGGCGGCTTCGTCAGCGCTGTTGCCCATGAGCCCGCATGTGACAAAGCCATAGCGGTCGCGGCGGATCGAAATCGCGATCTTGGCGTGGCCATAGAAGCCGGCGTTGCCGTCGCCGAGCCGGAAATCCATGTCGGCTATCCGCACCGGATAGCCGTCCGGGAATTTCGCCACCCTGTCGTTGCTGAAACTGGCCGAACCGAAGGCAGCGCCGATCAGTGTCTGCCAACTCTCCAGTGACCAATCCTTCTCGATAAACGCCCTTGGATCGGACGGATTGTCCGGAGCGGTCGGATCGTAGAGATTTTCCGACACCCGGCAGGTCAGGCCATTTTCGCCGGATTTGACCTTGAGCCGTATGGCATCGCCGGACGTGGTCTCGCTCGTCCATTGCTCCGGATAGGTCAGCGAGAAACCGTGATCCTTGTCGTGAACCGTCTTGTCCGCCGTAAGCGCCGGGGTGCAGATCAGACATCCGGTCGTCACAGCCAAGACAAAAGCGCGCATCGCACCACCCTTCCCACCGCGCCGACGATAGCACAACCGGCGTGCAATGCCGCCTTGCGCTTGCCACAAAGTCGGCGAGTGTGGCACCAGCGCTTCGCCGTGCCATGGCAGGCGAGGGAAATCTCGGAAAGCCGGCGCAGACATGCGAGCCATTCTTGCCATCCTGCCGCTGCTTTACCTGTCCGGCTGCGCCAATCCCTGGACCAAGGTTCCCGAAGCGAAACTGCCGAAGCCGATCCGTTATGCCATGGCCCGCCCCTCGCCCTTTGTTTTCGGAAATTATTGCGGGCCCGGAACCCATACCGGCGATCTCTCGGCCAGACCGGTCGACCGTCTCGACGCCGCCTGCCAGATCCACGACGCCTGTTACATCGCCCGCGACAACCACTGCGACTGCGATGGCGCGCTGATCGCCTCGGCAAGGGCCATTCGCGACGATAAGACAGCGCCGAGGAAGATGCGCGTCAACGCGGAGCTCTTGATCGCCACCTTCGCGCTTCCCGTCTGCAAGGTCTTCCCGCAGGGCTTCATGCCGCCGCGCGATCCCGCCCAGCTCAAGGCCATGAATGGGGCGGCTGGGTGAGCTTGAGTTCCGTCGTAACAAGGCTGCTGCTTGGCCTGGCGCTGACCGCGCTCGCCGGTTGTGCGGCCATGCCGGGCCGTTCCGCCTGCGCCTTCTTTCCGGGCGACGACGCCTGCGCACGTCCGCCCGTTTCGGCGGACGGCAGCGACGCCGGTATCGCCACCGCCCGCTACATCGCGGACGACGGCAATTCTGCCTATGAGAAACGGTTCGAGGCGCTGCTCGCCCAGAGCCGGATCGACGCGCTCGACCGCGCCAACGGCACCGGCCGCTTCGGTCGCGACTGGCGCGAGGTGCACAACGATCGCTTCCAGGCGACCTATCGGGCGCTGCGGCAGCTGGCAAAGCCGCTCGACACTACGGTGCTGCCACCGGCGCCGGGCAAGCCGGGCGAAGGCCACTTCGCCGGTCGCTGGCGCATGTCGCGGCAGACACTTTATCTCGACGCCGCCGCCAGGCCTTCGGCGCCAAAGATCTTCACCTTCTCCGGGCTCGAGGCGCGCTCCGTCGAGATCGTGCTCCGCCAGGCCGGCCGGCAGCCGCTCGGGATCGGCGGCTCTTGCGACGGGGCGCTGGCGATCAGCGCCTCGGGGCGATCGCGCACGATTGCCAAGGGCGCTGCCTTTCATCTCAGCCTGCCGGCGGCCGAGGCATCCGTCAGCCTGTTTCCGAGCGAGGCGCTCAGCCGCTGCGATCTCACCGTCAGCTCCAGCCTGGCGCCGGCCGGCGCGCGGCTCACCATCCTGCGCGAGGAGGCCGCCGACCCCTGGATTGCGGCGCTCGACAGCCGCTACGATCGCTGCCCGGTACCCAATCCGGCCGGGCTCGAAGAGCTCGACCGCGCCTTCTATGCCGGGCGCTGGCTGTCGCAGACCTGCGCGCTGCCGCTCGAGCATCCGACCCTGCTGCGCAAATCCCGCGACGGCTTCAACGCCAAGGTCGAGGCGCTGCTCGGCAGGACGCTGCCCGACAGCGCCTTCGACAAGGCCGACCCCGAACTGCCGCTCGATTTCTCCAGCGCGCCGAAGCTCAAGCTGATCTACCTGTCGTCGCTGGAGTTCAAGGCGGACTTCTCCGGCCGCATCATGGAGCGGCTGATCCGCCATCACGCGGCGCTCGGCACCAAGGTGCGCATCCTGGTGACCGACGTGCTGGAGCGCGAGAAGGACGACGCGCTCCTGCACCGGCTGGCGGCCGAGTTCCCCAATATCCAGTTGCAGGAATATCGCTGGCGGGCCGACCACGGCGCGCCGATCGACGAACAGCTATCACAACTGCACAAGACCCATCACATCAAGATGCTGGCGACGCTGGCCGAGGAGCCCGGGCGCTCGCGTGTCATCGTCGGCGGCCGCAACATCCATGACGGCTTCCTGTTCCACAGCCCGGTCGACCTGTCGCGCTATCCCGAGCTACAGCAATACGGCAAGACCGACGGCTTCTCGCTCAACTACTATTCCAACTGGAGCGACTTCGACATCGAGATCGCCGACCAGGCGACGGTCGCAACACTCGCCGCGCATCTCTCGACCATCTGGCTGCGCGATGCCGACACCAATATTTCCCGGCCGTTTTCCACTCCCGTTCGCTCCGGCGGCCGTCCGCAAGGCGTGGCCCGGCATTTCATTTCCGTGCCTTACGAGGATGGCCATGCGCTCGAAAACTACTTCGTCGAGCTCATCGACACGGCCGAGCACCGGGTCGAGATCGTCAATCCCTATCTCAACCTGACGCCCGGCCTCGCCAGGGCGTTCGACCGGGCGCTGGCCCGCGGCGTCAGGATCGACGTCGTCGGCCGCATCGACCTCAAGGGCGACATCGGCGGCCGCTTCCTCACCGCGCTCAACAAGCTGTTCGTCGAGAAATATGGCGACCGCATCAACATCCGCGAATTCAAGGCACCCGACGTGGTGCTGCATTCGAAGATCATGATGATCGATCAGCGCCTGGTGACCATCTCGTCGGTCAACCTCAACAACCGCAGCTTCTTCCACGACTCGGAGAACGGCATGGTGGTGCTCGATCCGGCGTTCTACCACCGTATGAAGCCCATCTATGACGACTACCTCGCCCATTCGCAGCCGGTCGCCACCAATGTGACGATCGGCTGGGCTTACCGGCTGCTGTTCAGCGATGCGTGGGTCAGGCAGGCGTTCTGAGATCAAGCCTTGACGTAGCGGTCCGGGCTGAGGTCGAGGGCGTTGATCTCCGGCACCCGGTTGGACATGATGTCGGCAAGCACCTTGGCCGAGCCGCAGGCCATGGTCCAGCCCAGCGTGCCGTGGCCGGTGTTGAGATAGAGGTTGGACAGCTCGCTTTGCCCGACCAGCGGCGGACCGTCCGGCGTCATCGGCCTGAGGCCGCACCAGAAAGTCGCTGCCTTGAGGTCGCCGCCGCCCGGAAACAGGTCGCCGACCGAATGCTCGAGCGTGCGGCGGCGCGATTCATGCAGGCGAAGGTCGAAGCCCGAAATCTCCGCGGTGCCGCCAACGCGGATGCGGTCGCCAAGCCTGGTGATCGCCACCTTGTAGGTCTCGTCCATGATCGTCGACACCGGCGCTGCCGCCGCATCCGTGATCGGCACGGTGATCGAATAACCCTTGACCGGATAGACCGGGATCGGCCGCTTCATCTTGCGCATGAAGGGCGCCGAATAGCTGCCCAGCGCCATCACATAGGCGTCCGCCGTCCGCCAGCCCTTGTCGGTGCCGACCTGGACGACGCGGTTGCGGTTCCTGACGACGCGCCGGACGGTCGTGCCGTATTCGAACGCGACGCCGCGCGCCACGCAAAGCTCGGCGAGCTTTTCGGTGAACATCTTGCAGTCGCCGGTCTCGTCGCCCGGCAATCTGAGCCCGCCGACGAATTTTTCCCGCACCCCGGCCAGCGCCGGTTCGGCCGCGATGCAGCCGTCCCGGTCGAGGACCTCATAGGGAACGCCGTATTTCTTCAGCACCTCGACATCGCCGCCGATGCCGTCGAGCTGCTTCTGCTTGCGGAAGAGCTGCAGCGTGCCCTTTGACCGCTCGTCATAGGTGATGCCGTTCGCGGCGCGCAACGCCTTCAGCGTGTCGCGGCTGTATTCGGCGACCGGCACCATGCGCGACTTGTTGAGCGCGTAGCGCTCGGCCGTGCAGTTGCGCAGCATCTTCAAGAGCCACGTCCACATGTGCGGATCGAAGGCGGGCCGCACCACCAGCGGGCCGTATTTCATCAAGAGCCATTTGACGGCTTTCACCGGGATGCCGGGTCCGGCCCATGGCGAGGCGTAGCCCGGCGACACTTCGCCGGCATTGGCGAAGCTGGTCTCCAGCGCGGGCCCCTGCTGCCGGTCGATCACCGTGACTTCATGACCGGCCTCGGCAAGAAAATAGGCGGTGGTGACTCCGATCACGCCGCCGCCCAGCACCAGGACTTTCATTCAATGCTCCCTCAAAGCCGATCGTGACGCAGCCGCGCCCCCGTCGCTCGATCTGTCTGCCGGATTTTACGGCGCCCGCCAAGGGGTTGCCGGCTATCCGCCGATGTAGCGGCGGTGAAAACGCGCGCCCAGGCTGGTCAGCACCTCGTAGCCGATGGTGCCGGCATGCGCGGCCGCGTCGTCGACGCTCTGCGACGGGCCGATGAGCTCGACGAGGTCGCCCTCGCCCGGCCTGCCGGCCGGAAGCGCCGAGATGTCGAGGATGATCGAATCCATCGAAACCCGCCCGACGAAGGGCAGCCGCACCCCCTCGAACCAGGCGTCCGAAGCGGCGCGCCGGTGCCAGCCGTCGGCATAGCCGAGCGAGATCGTCGCCAGTCTGAGCGGGCCGCTCGCATGATAGGTGTGGCCGTAGCCGATGCCGGTGCCGTCTTCCACGCTGCGCGTCTGCGCCACCTTCACCTGCAGCCGCACCACCGGCAACATCGGGTTCGGTTCGCCCGGCGTCGGGTTGATGCCGTAGAGCGCCGCGCCGGGCCGGACGAGATCGTAGTGATACAACGGCCCCAGGAAGATCCCGGACGAGTTGGCGAGCGAGGCAGGGGCCGCGGGCAACACCTTCCGCAGCCGTTCGAACGCCAGCCACTGTTGTTCGTTCGCCGGATTGCTCGGCTCGTCGGCACAGGCCAGATGGCTCATCACGAAGCGGATGTCGACGCCGTCGAACGCATCCACGGCGAGCGCCTCGACGTCGGCCGGCGGCATGCCGAGCCGCGACATGCCGCTGTCGACCTGGATCGCGGCCGGCAGCCTTCGATCGGCGGCTCGCGCCGCTTCGCGCCATGCCTTCAACTGAGCGGCACTGTTGACGACGGGATGAAGCCCCGCCGCGACCGCCTCCGGTTCGGAGCCCGGCGGCAGGCCGTTGAGGACAAAGATGTCGGGTCCTGATCCAAGCGCCTTGCGCAGCGCGATCCCCTCGCCGAGCAGCGCGACGAAGAAGGTGTCGCAACCGTCCTTCATCAGCGCCGAGGCCACCTGCGTGGCGCCAAGGCCATAGCCGTCGGCCTTGAGCACGCCGGCACAGCGCGCGCCCGCCAGCCGCGCCTTCAGCCGCCGGTAGTTCTCGCGGATGGCGTCGAGGTCGATGGTCAGGATGGCGCCGGCCGCCACCTCGCTGACCGTCGAACGGCCGGCGGCATCTGTCTCCGAAAACAAGCGTCCGGTGTCGTCATTCATGGCGACGCCCTCATTGCATCAAGGCAAATCATTAATGCATGTCGCGCAAAAGTGTGCAGCGGTTTTGCGAAAACGACATGCATAAGAACAAAGACCTAAAGCGCGTCGCCTGAATCCATTTCAGCGCGATGCGCTTTAGGACGCCGGCGCCGACGCGGCAACCATGGCCTCGGCTTCTAGCGGACCAGATGCTGGAACGCCGCCACCACCTGCTCGTAGACCTGACGCTTGAACGGCACGATCAGGCCGGGCAGTTCCTGCATCGGCCGCCATGCCCATTGATCGAATTCGGCCGTGTGGCCGCCCGGCGGCGGATTGATCTCAATCTCGCTCTCGTCGCCCTCGAAGCGGTAGGCGAACCATTTCTGCGTCTGGCCGCGATAGCGCCCCTTGAAGGCGACGCCGACCAGATGCGGCGGCAGGTCGTAGTTGATCCAGTGCGGCGCTTCGGCAAGCAACGACACGCTGCGCATGCCGGTTTCCTCGTAAAGCTCCCGCCCGGCTGCTGTCAGCGGCTCCTCGCCCTTGTCGATGCCGCCCTGCGGCATCTGCCAGAGTTTCGTGGTGCCGGAAAACTCGCTGTCCGGTTCGGCGATACGATGCCCGACCCAGACCAGCCCGGCGCGGTTGAGGATCATCAGCCCGACGCAGGGACGATAAGGCAGCGTCTCGGGATCGATCATTTTCTTGGGCATTTTTGGGATTCCAGTATCGGCGGGAAGCCGATGACTAGCCTTTCTGGGGGTCTATGGCCACCGCCGAGATCGGCACGATCTCGATGCCGCGCTTCTTCGCCTCGGCGACCCAGGACGCGACCGTGTCGACGGTGATATCGAAAGCCGAGCCAATGCCGACGGCGCTGCCCTTGGCCCGCGCGGTAGCTTCCAGACTGTCCAGCTTCTTGAGGATCTCGCCGCGGTCCTGCACCGCGTCGATTGCCATGTCGCCGACCACGAACGGCACGCCGTCCTTCAGCGCTAGGTCGGGTGCCAGGCTTCGCGCGGACGAGCCGTCGTCGACATAGGCAAGCCCTCGCTTGCCGAGTTCGGCCATGAACGACCCCATGGCGTTCGCATCGGCCGAAAAGCGCGCCCCCATATAGTTCATGACGCCGGTGTAGTTGGTCGTGCGCGACAGCGCCCAATGCAGGCTCTTCAGGTTCTCGTCTGGGCTCGCCGAGACCGTCAGCGTGTTGCGCCCTGGATTGACGTTCGGATAGTCGAACGGCTCGAGCGGTATCTGCATGACGATCTCGTGTCCGCCCTGACGGGCTGCCTTCATCCAGCGGTCGATGCTGTTGCCTTGCGGCGCGAAAGCCAGCGTCACCTCGGCCGGCAATTTGGCGATCGCCGCCTGCGTACCGGTCTGCGAGACGGCGAGTCCGCCGATGACGATCGCGACGCGCGCGCCGCGCGCGCCAGACCACGGCCGCGCATAGACGTCGAACGGCCGCCTGCCGTCCGCGGAGCGGATCGGCAGCGGACCGCTGTCGCTGGCCTCGATCAGCGCCCTGTCGGGAAGATGCGCGACCTTCAGGTTCTGCCCGAGCGCCGAAGGATCGCGGATGACGATTCCCGCCTTCGGCGGACCGTCGCCCTCTTCGGTCTGGACATGGATGATCTGCGGGCCGCCGCTCTTCATCGGCGTGCTCGCATTGGGGCTCGCCGCCGCCGTTTCAGCCGGTGATGGCGCGGGCGCCGGCGCCGGGGTTGGCGCCGCGGGTACCTTCGGTGTTGAAACGGCGATCTCTTGCGGCTTGCGGAAGGGCTTCTCACGCAGCGCGATCGCCCCGGAAATGCCGACCACGGCGAGGACGGCAAGCATGGCGAGGAGCGTTCTGGCGCTGATGCCGCGCGCGGCGGGGCGCTGAGGCCGAATCGTCTGGCCGAGCGGGCGTTCGATGTCCTTGCCGATGTCAGCCAAGCCGCATCCCCAAGCCCGTGACGCGGCTGATCGGATCGTCAGCGCTCACGTGCGAATTCAAACCCTCGGCGCCCGGCGCGCCCATCCACGAAACAACCTGCCCCGAATCAAACTGCCGGAACCTCGCGGTCCCGGCAGCATCGCATCGCTTCCATCGGTCGGCCAGAGCGATGTGCTCCGGCCAGCCACCATTACTGATTCAACACGGCCTTGTCCGGGTTCGGCGGGAACGACGGATCGGTCTTCTCGCCGCGCAGCAGCTGCTCGGCATAGATCAGCTGCAGGTCGTCCTTGGGCTCCGGCGGCACATAGGCGGCCGAGCCCGAACCGGTTGCGCTCTCGTCGGCACCCTTGATGTGGCCCTTGAGGTCGGATTCGCCACGCGTCAGGTCGCGGCCCTGCAGGTCCGGCGGCAGCGGCTGGTCGACCTTGATGTCGGGCGTAATGCCCTTGCCCTGGATCGACTTGCCCGACGGCGTGTAATAGAGCGCCGTGGTGAGCCTGAGCGCACCATTCTCGCCGAGCGGGATGATGGTCTGCACTGAGCCCTTGCCGAAGGACTGCGTGCCGACAACGGTGGCGCGGCGCAGATCCTGCAGCGCGCCGGCGACGATTTCGGAGGCGCTCGCCGAGCCGCCATTTACCAGCACCACCAGCGGCTTGCCGCCGATGTCGTCGTTCTGCTTCGGCTTGGCGTCGAAGCGGGTGACGTCCTTCGGATCGCGACCGCGGGTCGAGACGATCTCGCCGCGCTTCAGGAAGGCGTCCGACACGCTCACTGCCTGGTCGAGCAGGCCGCCCGGATTGAGGCGCAGGTCAAGCACATAGCCCTTCAGCTTGTCGTTCGGCACCTGCTTCTTGATGTTCTCGATAGCGTTCTCGAGATCGTCATAGGTCTTTTCGGTGAAGGAGGTGATCTTCATGTAGCCGACGTCGTTCTCGACCCGGTACTTGACCGCCTTCACCTTGATGATGTCGCGCACGACCGTCAGCTCGATCGGCTTGTCGGCGCCCTGGCGCAGGATGGTGAGCTTGATCGGCGTGTTGACCGGCCCGCGCATCTTCTCGACCGCGTCGTTGAGGGTGAGGCCGCGCACTTCCTCGCCGTCGATCTTGGCGATGTAGTCGCCCGCAAGCACGCCAGCCTTGGCGGCCGGCGTGTCGTCGATCGGCGTGATCACCTTGACGAGGTCGTTTTCCATGGTGACTTCGATGCCGAGACCGCCGAACTCGCCCTTGGTCTGCACGCGCATGTCCTGCGCCTGCTCGGCGTTCATGTAGGAGGAGTGCGGATCGAGCGAGGAGAGCATGCCGTTGATGGCGTTCTCGACCAGCGACTTGTCGTCCGGCGGCGTCACATATTGCGCGCGCACCCGTTCGAAGATGTCGCCGAAGATCGCCAGTTGCTTGTAGGTCTCGGAACCCGCAGCGTTCGCCGCCGAGCCGGGTGCGCCGTAGACCAGGCTCATTGCCGATGCGCCCATCAGCGCGCCGGCAAACAGAAGCGACAGTTTCCGCATCATTTCACGTCCTTCCAGAAAATCGGTCCGCCCACCAGGGGTTCGGATCGACGGGTTTTCCATCCTTGCGGAACTCGACATAGAGCTCCGGCGTGGCATTTCCATTCTGCGAGGCCGAGGTGCTTGCCACCCGGGCCTCTCCCATCGCGCCGACCGGTTCTCCTGCGAGCACCGACTGGCCAGTCGCGACGCTGATTCTGCTCATCCCCGCAAGGACGACATGATACCCGTCGCCGGCATTGAGGATCAAGAGTTGACCATAGGAACGAAACGGCCCCGCATAAAGCACATTTCCATCCGCCGGCGCGGTGACGATGGCCCCCGATTGTGTCGCAACCATGTCGCCTTGCATCATTGCGCCATTGCCGTCATCGGCTCCGAAGCGCCGTTTTATCTTGCCGATGACCGGCAGCGCGATCTGGCCCTGCAGTGCCGCAAACGGCGTGGAAGCAGCCAAACGGTTGCCCTCCGGCACCGGCAGCGCGGCGGGCTCGGTTGTGGACGCCGTTGTGTCGCCATCGGCCGATTTCCGGTCGGCCGCCTTGGCCTGGTCGGCCGCCTTGCGCGCCTTGTCGGCCTCGAGCGAGGCGATGAGGTCCTTGAGGCTGCTGGCCTTGGCCGCAAGCTGCTGCGAGTGCTGCTGCTCGGCGGTCAGCGCCGCCTCGGTATCGGCCTGCAGCCTCTTCTTGGCCTCGAGCAGCATGGTGAGCCGCTTCTTTTCCGCCGTCTGCTCGGTGACGGCGGTGGTGAGCCGCCCCCGCTCGGCCTCGATCGAGGCCGTCACCCGGGTCTGTTCCTTGAGATCGGCAAACAGCCTGTCGGTCTGCTGGCGCAATTCCGGCACCACGGCGCCGAGCAGGATGGCGCTGCGCACCGATGACAGCGCATCCTCCGGCTTGACCAGGATTGCCGGCGGCGGGTTGAGCCCCATGCGCTGCAAGGCGCCGAGCACTTCGGCGAGCACGTCGCGGCGCGCAACGAGCGAGGCGTGCAGCTTCTCTTCCTCCGCCTTCAGCCCTTCCAGCTTGGCGCCGATGTCCTCGATGTCCTGGCCGAGCTTCTGCTCGGTCATGGCCGATTGGATCAGCGCCGCGCTGATCGAGGCGTGGTCCTTCTTGACCGTCGCGACATCGGCGGCGAGCTTGGCCAGCCGCTCGGACGACAAGGTGATTTCCTTCGAGACCTGCTCGTACTCGGCCCTGCTCTGGTCCGGATCGGGCGCGACATCGAGCGTGTTTTCCGCCGCCAGAGCCGGCCCAAGCGCGATCAGCGCGGCGACAAAGGTCAAGCCGCAGCGGTTGCGCCAGGCGCGCGTTCTCGAATTCCAGCCTTCAGACATCAAGCCTCGACTCTATCCGCCGCTTCGTTAACGAACCATCAACCATGTTGGAACATCCACAGCAGGGCAATTCCAGGAAATGTGTTCGGCGGTTTGCATCCGGAATTGCTCGGAAACAAATGAAGCAGTTCGGCGATTCTATGAGCGCTGAACCGCTCCAACTGTGATGTCGGGCCATTGAGGCGGAAATCCGGGCAGGCCGACGTGATCCCCAGCTTTCGGGGTCATGTCGCGAACCACGACTCAAGAGCGGTGATACGGGTGCCCGGACAGGATGGTGGCGACGCGATAGAGCTGTTCGCCGAGCATGACGCGCACCAATTGGTGCGGCCAGGTGAGCGCCCCGAAGGACAGCACCAGGTCGGCCTGCTCGCGCAGGGATTTGTCGTGGCCATCGGCGCCGCCGATCGCGACGATCAACGCCTTGCGGCCGCTATCGCGCAACTGGCCGATGCGCGCGGCTAGATCCTCAGAGGACAGCGACTTGCCGCGTTCGTCGAGCAGGATGAGCACGGTGCCCTGCTGCAGTTGGGCCTGCAGCTTCTGGCCTTCCTCGCGGCGGCGCTCGTCGGCGCTCTGGCCGCGGCTCTCGGGCGTCTCGACGATGCCGGCAAATTCCAGCCCGACCGCGGGCCCGCTCTTGGCGAAGCGCTCGAAATAGCGGTCGGCGAGTTCTCTCTCGGGGCCGGTCTTCATCCGGCCCACGGCATGAACGGTAATCTTCATCCTCGCCTCGGCGAGCCCTCGATCGATGCCCGACCCTAATGGTCACGGCATGCGATGCGGCTCAGTGCAAGGTCTCTTCCTCGAGGTCCGGCGCCTGCCACATCTTTTCGAGATTGTAGAATTCGCGGACTTCGGGACGGAAGACATGGACGATGATGTCGCCGGAATCGATCAGGACCCAGTCGGCGCTGGCCAGCCCCTCGACGCGCGCCATGCCGAGACCGGCATCCTTGAGCGCCTTGAGGAGATGATCGGCGACAGCCGAGACATGACGGTGCGATCTGCCCGAGGCGATGACCATGTAGTCGCCGAGGCTCGATTTTCCCTGGATGTCGATTGAGACGATGTTTTCGGCCTTGGAGTCTTCCAGACTGGCAAGGACTGTCGTGATGGCGAGGGACGCAGCATCGTTTCCGCTGATCCCGGCCGGCGAAGGCACGATATCGGCCTTCTTCCGCAGTGCTGTTCTCAGTGTGTTTCCTTTCCCAACAAGAACAACCAAATCACCCGCCAAATCAGGTGACACCACTTAAATAGGCAGAGTTCCATTGCAGTTTCAAGACGGGGGGCCCTGCCGGGGCCAACGCAGGCCCTCTTCGGCGGGTTCCGCGCGCCCGAAAAAATCGGAACCCTTTGCGCGTGGCACGGTTATCGGCTCAACGACCAAAGGGGACTTATCATGCCGACCGATCCGCAAGAAGCACTTCTCGTCGTCCAGGCCGGGTTGGCGCAGCTCTCCACGCTCATCGTCTCCTATTCCTTCTCGGCGATCGGCGCCGTCATCCTTCTGGTTGTCGGCTATTTCGTTGCCGGCCTTGCCGAGCGCTCGATCTTCGCCGGCCTCGGCCACATCCACGGCTTCGACGCCACCTTGCGGCATTTCTTCTCCAAGATCGTCCGCTACGCCATCCTGATCCTTGTCGTCATCATGGTGCTCGGCCAGTTCGGCGTCCAGACGGCCTCCATCATTGCCGCTATCGGCGCCGTCGGGCTGGCCATCGGGCTGGCATTGCAGGGCACGCTGCAGAACATTGCCGCAGGCATCATGCTGTTGGCGCTGCGGCCATTCCGTATCGGCGAATCCATCGAGGTCGGCTCGATTGCCGGCACGGTCGAGGAGATCGGCCTGTTCGCGACCAAGCTGCGCACCGTCGAAGGCGTCTACATCCTGGCGCCCAACTCGACGCTGTGGAACCACCCCGTGCGCAACTTCACCCGCAACGGCGTCAGGCGCACCGACATTACACTCAGCATCGGTTCATGGAACGACATCGACCGCGGGCAGAAGACGCTGCTCGGCATCGCCGGCACCGAGAAACGCATCCGGCGCGAGCCCGCGCCGATCGCCTTCGTGGCCGGTCTTGGCGAAACCACGGTTTCGCTCACCTTGCGCTACTGGACGTCGGCGGCCGATTACTTCGCCACCCAGATCGAGATGACGAAACGCGCCAAGCAGGCCTTCGACAGCGAGGGCATTTCGATCCCCTTGCCGCCGCCCGAGGTGCCGTCCCCGGAAGCTCGTAAGCAGTAGAGCAAATCCAGAATGACGGTCTTCCACCGAAATTGCGCAAGCCCGATCTGAGGTGTCAGTCCTTGGCCGGGCCCGGCTCGTCCGGCGCAAAGGCGAGTTCCACCGGCAAAGGCGTCTGCGCCGACATCGGCGAGAAGCTGCCGGTGGCGGCGGCAGGCGTTGGCCGCGCGGCAAACACCCGCCACAGCACGAACAGGCAGAACGCCGAAGCGATGAAGATGCCGACAAAGATGAAGGTCCCGGTGCCGAAGACGGCCGAAAGCGCCGTCACGATGCCGGGCACAATGAAGCCGGACAGCGACCAGGCAAAGAGCAGCGAACTCGAGAGCGCCAGCAGCTCTTCCTTCCTGGCGCGGTCGGCGGCATGAGCGCTGGACAGCGAATAGATCGATTCCGATGCGCCGTCCCAGATCAGATAGATCACCACCAGCGCCATCAGCGCGCCGCCGTCGAAGGCAATCGCGAGCAGGCTCGCCGCCACCGCGAGTGCCGCCGCGCCCGCCAGCACGTAGCGGCGGTCGGTGCGGTCCGACAGCCATCCGAGCGGTATCTGCAGGATCAGCGTGCCCACCGGCATCGCCGACAAAAGCAGCGCCACATCCGCCTGGCTGTAGCCCTTGGCGGTGGCGTGGATCGGCGCGAAACCGGAAATGATCATCGACAGGCCGCCGACCGCCAGCATGCCGACGACGCCAACCGGCGAAATTCGCCAGGCCTGGCCAAGCGCCACCGAAGCCGCCTGCGGCGCCGGTGGCTGGGCAAGCCGCGTCATGCCCACCGGCAGGATGGACAAAGCGGTGAAGGTGATGCCGATCAGCGGCGCCGCCGCCGTATGGATGTCGATCATGGCGAGCGTGGCATAGCCAACGCCCAAACCGGCGATATAGGCGACGTAGAACACCGCCATGACCCGGCCGCGTATGGCATTCGGCAAGGCATCGTTGAGCCAGCTCTGCGCGACGATGAAGAGGCCGCAGATGGCAAAACCATAGAGCGCCCGCGCCGCGATCCACAAAAGCGGGATCGGCCCGGCGCCGATCGCGACGTTGGAGAGCGCAATCAGCGCCGAGAGCACCATGAACGCGCGGGCATGGCCAACGCGCCTGACGAGCGGCCCGGTCAGGATGCAGCCGGCGAGCCCGCCGGCCGAAAGGCCGGTGACGATCAGCCCGGCCCAGGTCGGATCGAAGCCGTCGGCGCCGAGCCGCACGGGGATATAAGCGAACATCAGCCCGTTGCCGATCGCGATCAGCGCCATCGACACGATGACGCTGGCGATGGCGATCAGCGGCGCCGATTGCGCGCCCGGATCGGTGGTGGTGCGGCTCTTTTCCAGCATGGCTTGCAGCATCGCCTACCCGATAATGAACGGCCGCCGTAAAAGCGACATGGCCGGACTTCCCTTCCCCCCTTGTGGGTTTCTTGTGGGGGAAGGTGGATCGGCGCGCAGCGCCGAGACGGGTAGGGGGTGTTCAGCCCTTCGCCGCGTTGCGGATCGCGGTGGAGGAGAGCGAAGAGCGCGGGCCGTGGATGAAGGTCCAGGCCGGCGCCCGCATGCGGGCAAGCCGCGGCGCGTCGCCTTCGTCGACACGAGCATAGTCGAAGGTCTTGGCGACCACCGACGACAGGAAGGAAAGCGTCGCGCCAGGGCGGTCGATGACCGCGATCGGGAAGGTCAACACAATCTCGCGCCAGCGCTGCCAGCGATGGAAATCGCGCAAGCTGTCGGCGCCCATGATCCAGACGAAGTCGACGCCCGGGTTGCGCGCCTTGACCAGGGCCAGCGTGTCGGCGGTATAGCGGACATGATGCGTCGCCTCGAAGGCGGTGACCTTTATCTTCGGGTTCCTGGCGACCTTTTCGGACTGCACGATGCGTTCGGCAAGCGGCGCCAGCTCGCGCGCGCTTTTCAGGGGATTGCCAGGCGTTACGATCCACCAGAGCTGGTCGAGCGCGAGCCGTCTCAGCGCGATCTCGGCGACCAGCGCATGACCGGCATGCGGCGGGTTGAACGAGCCGCCGAACAGGCCGACGGCAAGACCTTTGCCGGCATGCGGCATGCGAAGGTAGTGAGCGGGAACGGGCTGCTCGGGCTGAGAAAGCATGCGCCAGGCACTCTCAGGCGGAGGTGGCGAAAAAGTTCAAGGCCTCACCTGTCCCGACCCGCGCACGCGGTATTTGAACGAGGTCAGCTGCTCGACGCCGACGGGCCCGCGCGCATGCATCTTGCCGGTGGCGATGCCGATCTCGGCGCCCATGCCGAACTCGCCGCCATCGGCGAACTGCGTCGAGGCGTTGTGCAGGAGGATCGCCGAGTCGATCTCGTTGAAGAATTTTTCGACGGCTCGTGCATCCTCGGCGACAATCGCCTCGGTGTGATGCGAGGAGAAGGTTTCGATATGCTCGATCGCCCCGGAGACGCCGTCGACCAGCTTCACCGCGATGATGGCGTCGAGATATTCCGTCACCCAGTCGGCATCGGTTGCCGGGCTGGCGTCGGAGAAGGCCTGCAGTACGTCCTGGTCGGCATGGATTTCGCAGCCGGCGGCGCGCAGCGCTTCGAGGATCGGCACCAGATGCGTGGAAGCAACCGCGCGGTCGACCAGCAAGGTCTCGGCCGCGCCGCAGACGCCGGTGCGCCGCATCTTGGCATTGACGGCGATCTTCACCGCCATGTCGAGCTTCGCCGAACGGTCGACATAGAGGTGGCAGATGCCTTCGAGATGCGCGAAGACCGGCACCCGCGCCTCGTTCTGGACGCGCCCGACCAGGCTTTTGCCGCCGCGCGGGATGATGACGTCGAGATTGCCGCTCAACCCTTTCAGCATCTCGCCGACGGCGGCGCGGTCGGTGGTCGGCACCAGCTGGATGGAATCTTGCGGCAGGTTGGCCGCCTTCAGCCCCTCGACCATGCAGGCATGGATCGCCGAGGACGAATTGATCGAATCCGAGCCGCCGCGCAGGATCACCGGATTCCCGGCCTTCAGGCAAAGCGCGCCGGCGTCGGCCGTCACGTTCGGCCGGCTTTCATAGATGACGCCGATGACGCCGAGCGGCGTGCGCACGCGCTCGATGTGCAGCCCGTTCGGCCGGTCCCACTCGGCGATGACGTCGGCGACCGGATCCTTGAGCGCGGCGATCTCGCGGATGCCGTCGGCCATCGCCTTGATGCGCGACGGCGTCAGCTTCAGCCGGTCCATGAAGGACGCGGAAAGCCCGGCTTCCTCGCCATTCGACATGTCGATCGCGTTAGCCTCGAGGATCGCCTGCTCGTTGCGCAGGATGGCATCGGCCATGGCGGCGAGCGCGGTGTTCTTAGCCGCGGTCGTGGCGACGGCCAGCGGTCGGGCAGCGGCGCGGCCGCGGCGGCCGATTTCGGCCATCAGCGCCACGGTGTCTTCCCCGGATCTTTCATGCAGCTTCAGCATGGTCATTCTCCGCTGGGTCATTCGCTGGCCAATACTTGGTCGCCCGCGACACTTACCACAAGGTCGTCGCGATGGATCATCGCCGAGCGCGCCTCGTAGCCGAGTACATTTTCGATCTCGGCCGTCTTCAAACCCGCGATCCTTACGGCATCGGCGGCATCATAGGCAACCAGCCCGCGCGCGATCTCGCGGCCCTCGGGCGACAGGATCGCCACCGTGTCGCCGCGCGAGAAATTGCCGCTGACCAGCTTGACGCCGGCCGGCAGCAGCGACTTGCCCGATTTCAGCGCGCCGACGGCGCCGGCATCGACGGTCAGCCGTCCGGCCGGCTCGAGTTGCCCCGCTATCCAGGTCTTGTAGCCCTTCACCGGATTGGCGCTGGGCCGGAAGAAGGTGGCGCGCTCGCCGCGCTCGATCGCCATCAGCGGCGACAGCCGCGTGCCGGACGTGATGATCATCGCCGTGCCGGCGGCGTTGGCGATCTTGCCGGCATCGAGCTTCGTGCGCATGCCGCCGCGCGACAGTTCCGAGGCGGCCGCGCCCGCCATCGCTTCGATGTCAGGCGTGATTCGGTCGACCACAGGGATGAATTTTGCTCCTGGATCCTTGGCCGGCGGCGCCGTGTAAAGGCCATCGATGTCGGAGAGCAGCACCAGCAGGTCAGCCCCCATCATCGTCGCCACGCGCGCAGCGAGCCGGTCATTGTCACCGTAGCGGATTTCCGAGGTCGCCACCGTGTCGTTCTCGTTGATGACCGGCACCGCCTTCATCTTGAGCAAGGTCGAGATGGTGGCGCGCGCATTGAGGTAGCGTCGGCGCTCCTCGGTATCGCCGAGGGTCAACAGGATCTGGCCCGATTTCAGCCCGTCCCTGTCGAGCGCGTCCGACCAGGCGCCGGCGAGCGCGATCTGGCCAACGGCGGCCGCGGCCTGGCTCTCCTCGAGCTTCAGCGCGCGCTTGCCGAGGCCCAGGATAGTGCGGCCGAGCGCGATGGCGCCCGACGACACGACCAGTATTTCCGCGCCGGCATTGGCGAGCACCGCGATGTCGTCGGCCAACGAGGTCAGCCAGTCGCGCTTCAGCCCACTCGCGCGGTCGACGAGCAGCGCCGAGCCGATCTTGACGGTGATGCGCCGGTATTTTGTCAGCGATTTCATGGATCTCACCGCCAGCGCATGTCGACGGGAGCGGGAACGGCGTCGGGCGCCTCGGCGACCACTGCCATCAGCGCGCGCAGAACCGCCTCCACACCTTCGCCGGTGACGGCCGACAACAACATCGGCGCGCGGCCGGCGGCGCGCTTCAGCGAAGCCGCCTTCTTCTTGCGCGCGTCCGCGTCGAGGATGTCAACTTGGCTGAGCGCCACGATCTCGGCCTTCTCGGCCAACCCATGGCCATAGGCTTCGAGCTCGGCGCGCACGGTCTTGTAGGCCTTGCCGGGATTTTCCTCCTGCGCCGAGATCAGGTGGAGCAGCACGCGCGTGCGCTCGACATGGCCGAGGAAACGGTCGCCGATGCCGACCCCCTCATGCGCGCCCTCGATGAGGCCGGGAATGTCGGCCAGCACGAATTCGCGGCCGTCGATGCGGGCGACGCCGAGGCCGGGATAGAGCGTCGTGAACGGATAGTCGGCGATCTTCGGCTTCGCCGCGGTGACGGCCGCGAGGAAAGTCGACTTGCCGGCGTTGGGCATGCCGACAAGGCCGGCGTCGGCGATCAGCTTGAGCCTGAGCCAGATGCTCAGCTCCTCGCCCGGCAGTCCGGGATTGGCGCGGCGCGGCGCCTGATTGGTCGAGGTCTTGAAATGCTGATTGCCGAAGCCGCCATTGCCGCCCTTGGCGAGCAGGAAGCGCTGGCCGACAACGGTCAGGTCGCAGATCAGCGTCTCATTGTCCTCGGCAAAGACCTGGGTGCCGGCCGGCACTTTCAGCGTCACGTCGGCGCCCTTGGCGCCGGTCATGTTGCGGCCCATGCCGTGCATGCCGGTCTTGGCCTTGAAATGCTGCTGGTAGCGATAGTCGATCAGCGTGTTCAGGCCGTCGACCGCTTCCACCCAGACATCGCCGCCGCGGCCGCCGTCGCCGCCGTCCGGGCCGCCGAACTCGATGAACTTCTCGCGGCGGAACGACATCGATCCGGCGCCACCGTCGCCGGATCGGATGTAAACTCGGGCTTGATCGAGGAATTTCATCGGATTTTCAAGTTTCTGCTATTGCGCTTGCGGGATTGCTCTAAACCAAGGTGGAGCCAAGGGCGAGGCCCGTTTGCAACTAAAGCGCCGGATGTCCTTTGGCCGAGGACGCGGTAGCACTGTTTGCGGGGCGAGGCTGGGAGGCGGCAATGAAGCTTGTCACCTACAACATCCAATACGGCATCGGCCTCGACGGCAAATACGATGTCGGCCGCATCGCCGACGCCGTGCGCGACGCCGATGTCATTGCCCTTCAGGAAGTGACCCGCAACAACCCGCGCAACGGCGACCACGACATGGTGGCCGAGATCGGCGAGGCGCTGCCGGATTATTTCGTCGCCTTTGGCAGCAATTTCGAGGTCAATGTCGGCTCGCGCCTGGATGCCGGCCGTGCCGTCACTAGGACCTTCCAGCTCGGCAACATGGTGCTGTCGAAGACGCCCATCCATCTGTCGCGCAATCTCCTTCTGCCGCGCAGCCGCAGTCTGGAGCGGATGAATTTTCAGCGCGGCGCGCTCGAGGCGCTGATCGAGACGCCGCTTGGTTTCATCCGCTTCTACTCCACCCATCTCGACCACCGCAGCCCCGTCGAGCGCCAGAGCCAGATCCGTTTCCTGCGCCAGCGCCTGCTGAATTACGCGCTGGAAGGCGGCGGCCTTTCCGGCATTCCCGAGATCGGCCTGCCGGATCTGCCCTATCCGGAGGCCTTCATCGTCATGGGCGACTTCAACATGCTGCCGGGGTCGCCCGAATATGTCGAACTCGCCGGACGCCCGGACCATGAGTTCGGCATGCCGCTGACCGCCGACCTCGCCGTCGACGTCGCCCAGCGCCTCGACGTTGCCGACCTGGTCACCTGGGTCGATCCCGAGCGCCCGGAAGAAGAAAGCCGCCACAAATGCATCGACTACGTCTTCACCAGCGCGTCGCTCGCTGGCTCGCTGAAACGGCTGTGGACCGACCGGCAGGCTCGGGGGTCGGATCACCTGCCGGTCTGGGTCGAGCTGAGCTAGAAATGCACCCAGTTGCGCAGGCTCGTCCAGGTCTTGCGATCCAGCCGGTAGCGCTCGACCGGCACCTGGCCGGCGACGATCGAGTTCAGCATGCCCTGGCCGGCATACTGGAAGCCGCACTTGTGGATGACGCGGCGCGAGGCCGGATTGATGACCCTGGTCGAGGCATGCAGCACCTGGATCGAGGTCTTCTGGAAGGCAAGGTCGACCAGCGCGTGCGCCGCTTCCGTTGCGTAGCCACGCTTCCAGTAAGGTTCGCCGATCCAGTAGCCGAGTTCCAGCCCGCGATCGGTGGTGTTGAGCCCCGCGCAGCCGACAAAGGTGCCGGTTCCGGCAAGCGTCAGCGCATAGACGATGCCGGCGCGGCGCGACGAGGCCATGGCGAGGAAGGCGCGGGCCTCGGCTTCGCCGTAGGGATGCGGCATGCGGGCCAGCATTTCGGCCACATGGCGGTTGTCGGCCAAGGCAACGAGTTGCTCGAGATCGCTCTCGCGCGGGGCGCGCATGACCAGACGCTCGGTGGCGAGCACTGGGCAGTCGATCGCGTAACTTTCGTCTTCGGTGTCTTCCGCTTCGGCAACCATTTTAGTCCTCCAGGGCATAGGAAAATGAAAAAGGAGAGATGGAAGCCCATCTCTCCTGATCCTTTTCCTGGCCTGGCCAGACACCGGTTCCCGAGATGGGCGCCGGTGTTATGGTGCGGAACCGGCTACTCCGCTGCTTTGGTGATCGGGTTTACCGAGACGTAGGTTCGGCCGTTGGCTTTCTTGTTGAAGGCGACTGCGCCGGCTTCGAGCGCAAAAAGGGTATGGTCCGTGCCCATGCCAACGTTGGTGCCCGGATGCCATTGCGTGCCGCGCTGGCGAATGATGATGTTGCCGGCGACGACGGCTTCGCCGCCGAACTTCTTCACGCCGAGACGCTTGGAGTGCGAGTCGCGACCGTTGCGCGACGAACCGCCAGCTTTCTTGTGTGCCATCTAACTAACTCCGATGCGCCCGAGGGCGCTTGAATTGTCTTATGAACGCGTTCGCGTTCCGTTTCAAGTCCGTACCGGCTGCGATCGCCGGTCCGCCTTACTTCTTCTTCGCCAGTTCCTTGGCCTGCTCGCGCCAGTCCTTGATCTGGTCGGCGCTGAACGGCATGTGCTCGTCGATCTTGGCGACATCCTTGTCGGTCAGCTTGGCGAGCTGCGCGAAAGTGATGATACCCTGCTCGGCGAGGTCCTTCGCCGCGACCGGGCCGATGCCCTTGATCACGGTCAGGTCATCCGGCTCGCCCTTCGGCGCCTTGAACAGCGGCGCGGCAGCGGTCTCGGCCTTGGCCTCTTCCTTCGCCGGAGCTTCCGCCTTGGCTTCCTTCTTGGCCTTGGGCTCCTTCGGAGCAGCGTCTGCCTTTGCCTCGGCGGCGACTTCTGCCTTGGCTTCCTGCGCCTTGGCTTCCGGCTTGGCAGCGGCCTTCTTCGACGGCTTGGCGCCACCCAGCAGAATCTCGGAGATCCTGACGGTGGTCAGAAGCTGGCGGTGGCCGATCTTGCGGCGCGAATTCTGGCGGCGGCGCTTCTTGAAAGCGATGACGGTGCGGTTCTTGCCCTGCTCGACGACTTCCGCCGTGACCATGGCGCCATCGACGAACGGCGCGCCGAAGGTGACATTCTCGCCCTCGCCATGCGCGAGCACCTGGCCAATCTCGACGATCTCGCCGACCTTGGCTTCGAGTTTCTCGATCTTCAAGAGATCGTTGGCGGCGACGCGGTACTGCTTGCCGCCCGTTTTGATGACTGCGAACATTTTTTGCCTTTCGCTGTTCGGTCGGCCTTGATGAACCGCCTCGAGCGGTCCGGCCGTCTTTTTGTCAGTCTGCGGGTTCAAAAAACAAGCGGCGCGGAGAACCCCCACGCCGAATGCGGGCTGTCCCTAACCGAAGGTTGCGCGGAAGTCAAGGCGAACGCGCCCTGCCCTTGGACGATACCCGAGGCGCGTTGCCGGCAAAGGCACAGGATCGCTTGGCCGACGCTTTTGCAAGAAGCGGGAAATCGGTCGAATAGGGCCTTGTAACTGCGGCAGTCAGCCGTTATCTAGTGCGCCGCGCCGGCAACGGCCGACCATGACCTCGCGGAGAGGTGGCAGAGTGGTCGAATGCACCGCACTCGAAATGCGGCATACTCGCAAGGGTATCGGGGGTTCGAATCCCTCCCTCTCCGCCATTTAGCTTCCATAATAATCGTTTCCTTTCAAAAGCTTCCTTGTTGCGCTTGACCAGCGCGAAGCGAAACTTATCTTAGACTGTGTAACAAACTGTGTAACATTAGAGAAAGATAATGCGACGTTCCGCAGCGCCAAAGCCGCATAAACGTGAAGGCATCTGGTATCTCGTCCGCAGGGTGCCGAAGGAATTCGCGGCGTTTGATCGCCGCTGCCTAGTACGCATTTCCACGGGCGTCGCCGTGGCTGACGATCCCCGCGGTGTACGGGCGCGAGATGCAGTGCAAAGCCTCGGCGCGGGGCTGGAGGCGTATTGGCGTAGACTGCGGGAAGGCCAATCCGCCGAGGCGGGGCTGCGTTTCGAAGCCGCGAGGAAGCGCGCGCGGTCATTTGGATTGGCCTATCGCTCTAACGAGGAACTAGCAGCGGGGCCGCTCGACGAACTCATGGCCCGTATCAAGCTGCTCCTCGACAAAAAATCGATCGAGGACGCGCAGGACGTCTCGGCCGTCATGGGTGGGGAGAAGCGGCCAGCGGTCCGCCTGAGCGGTCTTATCAAGGAATTCGAGACGATCGAGCAACAGAACTTGCTGACCATGTCGCCTAACCAAATCAAGAAATGGCGTAACCCCAAAAAGCGCGCAGTTGCCAATCTGGTTGGAGTCATTGGCGACAAGGAGATCGCAAGCCTCACTCGGGACGACGCAATCGCGTTCCGCGAGTGGTGGCAAAAGCGGATCGTTGAGGATGGACTTGATATCGGTACGGCCAACAAGGACATCGGCCATGTTTCGAAAATGCTGCGCGTCGTCGATCTGACTCACCAGCTCAAGCTGGAGCCGGTTTTTCGAAACCTGCGTCTTTCCGGCGCCGTCCCCGGGCAACGCGCTGCGTTCACAGCGGAGTTCATTCAGGAGAAGATACTCGCTGAAGGCGCGCTCGACGGACTCAATGACGAAGCCCGCCATCTAATCTATGTGATTGCCGATACCGGACTCAGGCTTTCTGAAGCGGCAAACCTCACCACCGAAACAATCCACCTCGATCAAGAAATCCCGCATGTGCGGGTGCGCCCCAATGGCCGTCGCTTGAAGACCGGTCATTCAGCCCGTGACATTCCCTTGGTTGGCGGCGCACTTGCAGCCATCAAGCTCCATCCGGACGGCTTTCCTCGTTATCGCGACAAGGCCGCGTCACTTTCAGCGCTCGTCAACAAGGTGCTCGCCAGCAAGGAACTTCTGCCGACTTCCGAGCATAGTCTTTATAGCCTGCGACACACTTTCGAGGACCGGCTGACGGCAGTTGAGGCGCCGGAGAAGGTAATTGCTTCTCTGATGGGCCACAAATGGATCCGGCCCAAATACGGCGCGGGACCTTCGTTAGCGCAAAAGCGCGAGTGGCTTCAAAAAATCGCTTTTACCCCGCCCGGGCGAATGTGATTGCGGCGCCATCCAGGCCTTGAGAACCAACCTCACGGCTCCAGCTGTCCGAGCCATTTAGGTTGAGCGTGGCCAGCACGCGCTGCGCTCGCTCGCGATTTCCGAGCTTCCGCCGCATTTGTTCGACCTCGTATTCCAGCCTTTCGAAGGTCGGTATATAGGCATCTCCATGCCGGATGACCAAGTAGGCGGCAACAGCTAGACAGCATTCTAGCTCCGTGGCCGATGGATCGGAAAAAGGGGCGACGCCATACCAAGACGAGCAACGCCTCTCGAGGGCTTCCGAACTAGGCAAACGGCCAGCATGTGGCATGGGATACAAACCTATGCCTGATCGACGAACCTAAAGTGCTCACGAAGCTTGACCGGTACGCGGGCCATCGGAGGGTTCTGCCTAAAACCGCCAAAAATTTTGAAACACCCATTCATCCGGCTCGAATTCAAAGGGATCGGCGATTTTTGGGTTATGGCTTGCAAGCATAGTTCAGCCCAGACAAGAACGCCTGATATCTTGTCGTTCACTGTCACCCTGCCAAATATGGTGCCGGTGACAACGGCAGTTTGGCGAGCAGAAGAATTCCCGAGACTGAGACGTTCTACGGCTTGGCCCATGTTCGCGCTCCTCCTCGATTGGAGACAGGATGGGCCATATGGAAGCGAATAAAAGGAGGTTGGTGACGAGTCTCGGTAGTGGAGTAGAAACGGGTGGAAAAGCTTGCGCTATTCGCCGTCGGCGCCGCTAAGCGCATTTGAGAGAAGGGGCAACGATCGCCAAGAGATGACGTCCGATCGCAAGCCGGCTAGAAATGCGACAGTGACGCGCCTTTTTTGGCACGACCTTAGCACCCGATCGGGCCTCAGCTGGTCGTCGTTGCGCAGCCGATCGGGTGCGATTTTTATAAAGCTCTCTTGGCTTTAGCTTTGATCGTGCCCACTGGAGTGGTGTAGCTGACGGCATTGGTCGCCGTGCTCTCCGGCATGGGCCGGAATTGATCAGCGCGCCACTGCCGGCAGGCTGATGAGCGGATCATCGCTCATTTGGCTGATGGT
>NZ_SRUU01000019.1:107966-128726 GCF_004791585.1 Mesorhizobium sp. M1C.F.Ca.ET.210.01.1.1 | reverse complement strand
GCAAGGAGAAAATGGTCATCCGTATCGCGCTCGCCCGCAAGCTGCTCGTCATTCTCAATGCAAAAGCACGCGACGCGCGCAGCGAGTTCGCAAATGCAACTTGACACCTCAGATAGTCGCTCATCCGTCGCCTTCGGCGACACCTTCTCCCACAAGGGGAGAAGGGGGAGCGAACCTCGCGGCGCCTCTGATTGGATGCTAGTACGAATGAGCTTTCTCAACGCGTTAGTCCCTGCCGTTTAGCGCTGCGTCCCCCTCCCCCTTGTGGGGAGGGTCGCTGCGAAGCAGCGGGGTGGGGGTGGCGGCGCCGGCCCCCCACCCGGACCTCCGGTCCGACCTCCCCACAAGGGGGAGGTAGGGCGCCGGCGCTACTGCGGTCGAACACATGCTTTATCTCCGGGTACAACATCCGGCCGCCCGGCCAGGGAGACGGGGCGGGCGGCCGGTCAGAGCTTTCGGCGGCGGGCGTTGCGCTTGCCGGCCGCCGGATAGCCCTGGTGTCTATTTCTGCGGCGCCTGGTCGATGATCGACTGCATGGTCTCCTGCGCGTTGGAGATGGCGCCGTCGACATCGTCGCCGAAGAAGACCTCGTTGACCATCTGCGTCCACGGGCCGTTGGCGGAGTTGATCAGGTCGTTGAACACCACCGTATAGGGCGTGCGGCCCTTGGCCATCGCCTCGGCCGCCACCTGGTAGCGCGGATCGAGGTCCTTGAGCGCGTCCTTGGCGATGTCGCCGCGCACCGGCAGGCTGCCGTATTTGGCGAGGATCGTCTGGCCTTCGAGCGAATAGGCGAAGTCGAGGAACTCCTTCACCACGTCGATCTTCTTGGTGCCCTTGGTGACGACGAAATTGTCGCCGCCGGCAAAGGACGACCAGCCGCCATCCTTGCCGGGCAGGAAGGTGATGCCATAGTCGATGTCCGGATACTGCGTGTTGAGCGCGCCGATGGCGAAGGCGCCGGACGGCGAGATGCCGATCTTGCCGCCGGCAAAGGCGGCGAAGAAGTTGGCGCCGGTGTCGGTCTGCGCGCCCTCGGGCACCAGGCCCTTCTTCACCATCGAGCGGTAGAGGTCGATGGCACCGCGCAGTTGCGGACTGTCCAGCGTCGCCTTCGAGCCGTCCTCGGACAGGATATCGCCGCCCGAGGCCCAGATCAGCGGCGTGAAGGTGAAGATGTTGCAGCCGCCGCAATTGCCGGAAAAATAGAAGCCCTTGATGTCGCCGCCGAGCGCGTTGACCTTCTCGGCGTCGGCCTCGATCTCGGCCCAGTTGGTCGGACCCTTTTCCGGATCGAGCCCGGCCTGCTTGAACAGCTTCTTGTTCCAGATCAGCACCGAGGAATCGGCCGAGAACGGCAGGCCGTAGACGCGGCCCTTGTAGGTGCCGGTCTTCACATGCGCCGGCGACAGGCTGGCAAAATAGGGGAGCGACTTCGCCCAGTCGGTGATGTCTTCCAGTTGGCCGGCGGCGGCGAAGGACGGCGTGTAGATCAGGTCGAGCGAGAGCGCGTCGGGCGCCGTGCCGCCGGCGGCGGCCGCGCCATATTTCGGGATGATCTCGGCGTTGGGGATGATGTCGAGCTTGATCTGGTCCTTATGCGCCTTGTTGAAGGCATCGACGATGCGCGGCATGAAGTTCGAGCCGTCGGCGCGCACCCAGATGTTGGCGGTCTCGGCGGACGCGGCCTGCAGGCCGCCGCCGATCACGGCCGCGGCTAGAGCCAGCTTGGCAATGAAGGTCTTCACGGTATTCCTCCTCATGGTTCTCCTCCCAGTTCGGCCGTTGCGCGACGGCCCGTTTCGTTGATGCCTCAGCCGCCCGGCGGACGGCCGCATGACTGACGCACCACCAGCCGGCACGGCAGTTTCCTGATGCCCGGCGCGGCCGGCTGGCCGCCCACGAGCGAAAGCAAAGCAAGCCCGGCCTCGCGGCCGAGCGTCGAAAGGTTCATGTCGACCGAGGTGAGCGGCGGGCGCGTCGCTTCGGCCACGATCTCCCAATTGTCGAAACCGATGACGCCGACATCGTCGGGCACGCCGATGCCGCGCTCGCGCAGCGCATCGATGACGCCGCGCGCGATCTGGTCGTTGCCGCAGAAGACCGCGTCGGGCCAGCCTTCCCTGCCCGCCTTGCCGAACAGCTTTGCCACCGCCTCATGCCCCCAGGCTTCCGACCAGGCGCCCAGCAGCGGCTCGGCCGTGGGCAGGCCATGCTCCTCCAGCACATCCCGATAGGCCTGGGCACGTGCGTGCACCACCGCGAAGCTCTCCGGGCCGCTGACATGGGCGATGCGCCGGCGCCCGAGCCGGCAAAAATGCTCGACCGCCAGCCGCGCGCCGCCGGCATCGTCGGAGACCAGCCCGACCGCGCCGGGATCCGGCTGGGTGAAGGCATAGACCACGGGCACGCGCAGGTTCGAGAGGTCGACCGGCAGATGGCGGTCGATGCGTTTTCCGGTGGCGATGATGCCGTCGACGCGCTTGTCGAGCATGGCCTCGACATGCAGCTGGCCGAGCCTGGTGTCGTCCTCGACATTGCACAGGAACACCGAGACCCCATTGTCGACCAGCGCATCCGAAACGCCCGCCATCAGCGGCAGCGAGAAGCGGCCATAGGTATCGTTGGTGAGCAGGCCGACGGTGAAGCTGCGCTTGCGCAAAAGGCTCTGCGCCAGGCTGTTCGGCCGGAAGCCGAGCAGCCGCGCCGTCTCGCGGATGCGCTCGCGCGTCTCGGCAGTCATGCGCCCCTGCCCGTTCAGCGCCTTGGACGCCGTCGCCACGCTGACGCCGGCCGCCGCCGCCACCTCGCGCAGGGTAACCGGCGGCTTGGCGGAAACTGGCGCTGGCTCGGCGTCGGCGGACATGGGCGCGGCGGATTCCCTTAGCTGGGAAAAGGTTTTCCCTTAGCGCCCTGCGCGGTGATGACGGGTGAGGTCAACGGGCGCAGCGCGATTTGGGAAAAGGTTTTCTCAAGGGAGATTAGGGGAAGGGGGAGAGGTTGGCAAGGGGGACTAGGTTAACTGGTGACGCAAACCACCTGGACTGGATCGAAGTCCAGGGTCAGGGCTGAGGACAAGCTCTCAGGAAGCGGGTGCTCCGGCGGACGGCAGCACAGTGGGATATGCAGGCCGCTTCGAACCGGCCTTCAGTCAATTCGAGCTGCTTGGAGTTAGGAAGAATCTCCGTCCCAGCCCTCGATTTCATCGGCTTCCTCCCCTGTCTCGAATTGAGCCGCAACAAAGTCGAATGCGGAATGGGTCAGGTTAAGACCGCGCACTTGGTCAAAATGATCGAACGTCTTGCTGAGATACTTCGATGCTAGGTAGAGCCAGCTGAGATCGAACGACCCTGGAGCGATTGCCGCGCCGCGATGCCAGCGATGAGCCGGGTTCTCGCAGTGGATCGTGTTGAACATGCTTACATGTGCCCAGTTTGAGTGTACAACGCCGCTAAATGGCTGGTAGACATAGTTGTAGAAGTCGATAAAGCCGGCCTCCTCGGCCATCTTTCGAATATTGAGGCCGGACCAACTGCCGAGGTTCACCTCGACAAAAGCCTCCATCCGCTGTCCTGCTAACCAGCCGCTCCAAAGTTCGATCATCTGGCGCAATTCGTCAGCATCGTCGGGATCAGCCGCAGTCTCCAGAGCTCTTTTTTGATGAGCGATTTGTAGCTTAATAGCGCCCAGTCCATCTTCGACATAAAGCCGGGCCCGTGGACGAGGATCTTTTAGAATCCAAGCTAGATTGATGAAGACGTCAGCAATTGCTCGCAGCAGAATGGGCGCCGTATGCGGAGTCCATATGCCCGGAGACGATGCCATTTCCATAGCCAGCGTCGCTTGCCGGCAAAGGAGTGCCGTAACCACCTCGAAGACCTCGATTTCATTTAGGTCTAGCGGCCAATTTGCAAGCCGAGCACGGAGATCCGCCCGGACCGCGTTTCGATAGACAAACTGCTCAAGTGGATCATCGCTATCAGGCGTTTCGTCTTTGAGTGTGTCTGGAAATAGACAGGGACCGAAGCCGGAAATATGCTCCCAAAATGACGCAACCCACGGTGCGTCGTCCTCAAAGCGGGCGTTATCAAGATTCACCCCCATGAATAATGTCGGGAAAGCCGCTCGAAAAGCGCCGGCGGCATGACGCGATTCCTCCGTCCCTGGATAGCCACCAATAACCTTGAATCGCTCGATAAGGTCATCGATCAGATGACCAGCGACATGGATCTTTCCTTGGTCGAGCCCTAACTCATAGCCAAGCGCCGCAGATAGAACGGCCATGCGACTGTTGCGGTCGTAAAACTCACGGAGCAGCTCGGGAAAGCGCGCCTTCTGATCCGGTTCAACGTCCACTTTTCCTAGAAACGCCAACGGATGACTGGGCATCACTGCCGCCAGCGGCGCTAGCGATTGGCGGACGTTTGTTAGACTGCCCAGGTCAAGCGTGAATGTCATCGCTTCTTTTGCGACGTCTGAAAGGTCCGCGAACGTGCTGAACTTAACGAACATGGGACACTCGGCCCCGTTCATCGCCGCGCAAGCCGTTCGGCCTAACGCACGGGCATACCCCCGAGCCGCCTCGTAGCCAAGATGGTCGATCAATAGACCAAGCCAGAGCGCCTCGGGCACAAGCTGACGCGTCCAGGAATATTGCGACAACTTCCCCCCGACCTTATGCAAAAAGGGCGGCACGAGCTTACGCTTGACAGCTATGTGGTCCTCCAGGACCGGTTTGCGTGTCTCGTTAGTCATCTCCTTCCCACCCCGACGGAGACGTCCGGAATCCGAACTTCATGCCTGCCCATATCCCTTTGACTAATCCAACGAATAACTACGTCCCCGTCCTCGAGGGTTATCAATGCTCGGCCTAACGGTGCGTGGCCTATATTCATCTGCGCGTTCATCGCACGTGAGATCTCCGCCACGTTGACGGCAAAACGCGACAGTTCAACCGCGATGTTTTCCGCCTTGGTTTCGTTAATCACCAAGGCCGTCCCCCAAAACGAATCAGGAATGTCAATTCCGATTACCAACGAGGCACCGGGGCCGGCTTGCTTAAGCGCTCTTGCGAGTGCATCGCTTGCAGTCGCAAGGGGTGCCATCTCCTTTCGCTTGAGCATCGCCTTGGCAACGTCGTAAAAATCGTCCGCGAGACGTTTCCCGGCTGTTGAGGCAAAGGTCACTAAGAATGCAGTTGCTGCCGCGCCTAAGGGCAACCACAGGGCAGCGCTGCCGATGAGTTGAATAATCTGCGGAGGATCAATCGATCTGGTGTAGTAATAATCCGGTTCCCCGATGTTAAGATGCGTTCGCAGTTGATCGTGCAACTCCTCCGCAGCCCTTGCATCGAAGCCTTCAGATAGAACCAGGCTGATTTGGGTGTTCTTCCCCGCAGTCATGGAGCCCCCGCTTTCGAGACGATAGCTTGAAACTGTAGCACTACCATGAAGCTTCTATCTATTTCTTGACAGCCATGTCCAAATCTATTCTTGTGAATCGGCCTACATTCGAACGGCCCAAGTCACACTCGCTCCGGCCCGACCTTACGCTGTTTTGCTCAATCAGCAAAATCATTCTCGGGCCGCTTGCTTCAAAAGCTGTGACCGTCAATGCGTTTAGAAATGAAACCGTCCCGTTTCCACCTGGCAGTGAGATACCAGACGACTCGTTCTGCTGCTGCCAGTAATCTCGTTCGGACGTCAAGAAACTGGCTATTTCAGCAACATTTCGAAATACTCGATCAACCTGCTGGTTAGGAAGGGTAAGCCTGATCGGAAAGGCACTATCTTTTGATTTAACTGGCATCTTTGCGTAGCCCCGAAAGGGGACTAGTAGCAGTGAGTCTTCCTATGATTACTATCGTCAATTGCTGTGGAAAGCGGGGACAGAATGAACCGCGATCTCGCATTCTGCCGCGAGAACTCCGCATTACAGGCGTGTTCTCGGAAACGCGCTCCGAGCTCGTAGCAGCGGGGCTCCCCAAAGTGGACCCGATCGTTGGCTTTTGCCGCCTGAGGCTGCCGATCGATGGATGGTCCAACGCATGAAGCGCAACATCACCGGGGGTCGCGTTTTGATCGCATTGTTGTATCGCCTCTTCTCACGAATGACCAACCGAAGCAAATCCCGGTCGAGCCAGCAATATACCCCCACTATCGAAGAAGTAGTGAGGATGGCCCCCAAGCTCAACGAATGGGCCTCCATGACCGCGCACGCCTATGGACTCTATGCGGGAATCAATCAGGCTATCGGCGAGACGAAGGACAAAGCTGCTCCGGTCGTCGGTCATGCCGACTATTACCGCCAAATGGCAGCACTACTTTGCGTCGTTCGCGTCTTCGCCACCGTCGATAGGCAAGCTAAGATATCGCTGCAGTCGGTGCATCGCTACTTTAAGAAGCCAGAATCGGTGGCGGAGGTTGCGCAGGCCTACGCCGCTTCGCCGCCCCAAGGTTCACCAAACCCCGTGCAATCACAAAAATTCATCGATCAATTCAATGCCGACTATGCACGTATCGATTGGAAGGCTCTCGGCAATCTTCAGAGTTTCAGAAACACCGCAATAGCGCACATTGGCTGGGATGAAGTGAATCGCTTTGTCACCTTTGGACAACTCGAGGCATTGCTCGGAATCGTCTCGAAGCTCGCAGGCCAACTGACCGTGATGACGTCAGGATTAAATAACTGGCCTGATGAACATCGGGAGAGTGCTCGCGACAACGCCTATCACAAATGGTCGGCGATTTTCGCCGCTGATGCAGCCGACAGAATTGACTACTGAGCGGATCAGCGCAAACTAAGATTCGACATTGTACAATACAAGAGTATGTCTGAGGCCAGAAAAGAATAACTTTTTAATTCTACTTGGCTGGCGACCCATCTCACTGCTTAAAGCAGTGCTCCCGATGCCACTGCAAGAACCGAGGATGCGGGCGTTCAGACAGTCGGCTCGGCGAGAGTGCGCGGCGCGTTTTGTTGATGAATCCGTGCACGCTGTCGAGGTCATTGACCTGCCGCGAGATCAGGATTTCCAGATCGTCGGAGAGGCTGATCAATCCACGATCGAACATCCAATGCGCTGTGCCGGACAGCGCAATGCCGTTGTTGATGATATCCGGGCCATTCCTTTCGACCGGTCGAATATGGGCGGCTGACACCTCCGCCCGCCCGCGACCGTTGATAAGTTTGAGACCTGTGATTGCGCAGCGTTCGTCATAGGCGCGCAAGACAACGCGGCGGAAAACGCGGTCTCGCATGATCCGAGACCCAAGATAGCTCACGCGGTCGCGGGGCTGTTCGAACTCGAATGGCACCTGCTCTTCCTCAAAGCCGGCACCAACCTCATCAACGCGTGGCAACAGCAATTCATTCGTGTCCAGCCCCAGATCGATAATGCGATTGAAGTCGGCTGGACTGATCGGCCGGACGGCCGATTGGGCTCGACCGGAAAGGAGCCCCTCTTCATTGAGCAAACCTCGTTCAACGAGACCATGAGTCCCGTTAAATGGAACGGGATTGGCGAAATCGAGGTAGGTTCCGTCCTCTATCAGAGCGAGGAACATATCAGGTGTTGCAGGATCAGGGATGACCTGTTGGACTTTGGCTACGGCGTAGTAGCCACGGGTCTCATTTACCTTGCTGGGCTCGTAGTAGATGATCCAGTCGCCGACGCATGCTTCGACACGGCTAAGATACGGGCGGGGAAATTGGTATTGCTCTGCGGGGCGGTCATTGTATCGCGAATCCGAGCGGTGAATGAAAACCCCAAATGCCATGATCTTCTGCAATGCGTTGCTTGGAAGTACGTCCGAGCTGATACAGCCCGATATTCGGAGCTTAGTCTAGCTGTAGAATCTTTCCCCAGCCGGCTCGCCTACCGCTTCCTGAAAAACCCCGACAGAATATTCGGCCCCACCTCCCCGGGCCGCAGCCTGATGCCGTCCTCGAATCCGTTTAGCGTCACGCAGTCGAAGCCGTTGTGCGCGAGCAGCGCCACCAGCGAGTCGCGGTCGAAATGGTGCAAGTGCTCGTTGGGCAGGCGCATGCGCCAGGTTCGGAACCATTCATCGCCGTCGGCGCCGAGCTCACGCCAGCGGCAATAGGGGACGGCGACGGCCAGGTGCCGGGTCTTGAGGCGGCTTAGGAACCCCAGATCCGGGATGTGCTCAAGCACGTCGAACATGGCGACGAGATCCCACGCGCCGGCGAGCGCCTCATCCCAATCGACGAAGCGGACACCCGCGGGCAGCGGAAACTCGGCGATGTCGCAGCCGGCGCAATCGGCGACCCCGGTAATCTTGGCGGCTTCGATGAATGTGCCGGTGCCATATCCAATTTCCAGCACGGAGCGAGGAATCTCGCCGGTGATCCCCAGCACCCAGCCAAGCCGCTGATAGCCGAGCTTGATGGTCCGGTCGCTCAGGTCCTCGTAATAGGAAATATACTGCTTGTCGTACTTGATCGGCGTGAAGTCGATCTGGTGGATCACGCCAAACCGGTCCACCTCGTAGTTGTCCAACATGAGCCTGCCGCCTCCGGATTCCGAATTCCTAACATGGCCGAGCTAAACGCAGCGTCACCGGCAATGCCGGCTCGCTCATGGCATCGAGCACATGCGAGCGACGTATAGCCTGCCCATTCCACCCCGCCCCGCTTTCTGCTTGAATACCCCAGCCACCTACCCAGGAGCACCCCCATCTCAACCGACCCCTTCGCCCCTCTCCGCCAACGCTTCCTCGCCCGCTGCGCCGATCAGCTCGCGGAGCTGAAGGCCGTGCGTGAAGGCGGTCCCCTGCCCGGCTCCAGCGATTCCCTGGTCAAGCTTGCCCACTCGCTCGCCGGCGCGGCGGGGACGTTCGGCTTTGCGGAGATCAGCGCGCGGGCGTCAGTGCTGGAGACGCTGCTGGTCGAACAGGCGGATGGCGGGAGCGTCCGCGCGGCGCTCGATGCTTTAGTCGCAGAGATCGAGCGGACGCTGGCCTGAGGCCGCCGGCCGGGCTCACTTCCTTGCAGCGCTGAGGCCGCCGGCCATCCTCACTTCTTCGCGGCGCCGAGGCCGGTCCTCGGCATCTCGCCCCAGCCCTGGTGGCCGCGCAAGAATTGCCACCAGCCCTTCACGCGCCAGAAATTGTTGAGCTGGCGGTAGCCGAAATTCTCGATCACGGCGACCGCCGTCAGCACGGCCAGGTCCCTGGCCCGTGGAAAACGCTGCAGCTCGGCCTCTTCGAGGACGAGCGAGCAGACGCTCACACAGACGCCATAGGTGAAGATGAGCGAGGTGAAGGCAAGAAGGTACTCGGCCGAAAGGATGCCCAGCAGCCAGAAGGCCGGGATCAGGAAATAGCCCAGCACCTCCGCCACGGGTCCCAGCACGTCGACGATGAAGATGTGGCCGAAGCCGAGGAAGCCGACGCGGCCATAGCGCGGGTTGAAGAGCATGGCGCGGTAGCGGAAGAAGCATTCGAGCGCGCCGCGCTGCCAGCGCGAGCGCTGCCTTGCCAGCACGCTCAGCGTTTCCGGCGCCTCGGTCCAGCACACCGGCTCGGGGATGAACTGGATGCGGTACGTGCGCTTCTCGTCCCGCATATAGCGGTGCAGCTTGATGACGAGGTCGAGGTCCTCGCCCATCGAGCCCTTGGTGAAGCCGCCCACCGCCACCACTTCGGCGCGGCGGAACATGCCGAAGGCGCCGGAGACCAGCATCAGCGTGTTGATGCGGCTCCAGGCTAGGCGGGCCATCAGGAAGGCGCGCAGATACTCGACCACCTGGAGCAGCGGCAGCACCCGGCGCGGCAGATGGATCTCGCGCACCCTGCCCGCCTCGATCCTGGAGCCGTTGGCGATGCGGATAGTGCCGCCGACGGCGATGGTGCGCTCGGGGTCGTCGATGAAGGGCTGGGCGGCGCGCATCAGCGCGTCCGGCTCCAGGATGGAGTCGCCGTCGATGACGCAGAAGAGCGGCGCGCGGCAGACATTGATGCCGGCGTTCTGGGCGTCGGCCTTGCCGCCGTTCTCCTTGTCGACCACGAACAGCCGCTCGGTCATCGGCGAGGAATAGAGGCCGCGGATCGGCATGTGCGCGAGTGTCTCCTCGTAGGGCCGATGGAATTTCACCAGCCTGAAGGCCTCGATCAGGCGCTGAAGCGTGTCGTCCTTCGAACCGTCGTTGATGACGATGACCTCGAAATTCGGATATTCGAGCGCCAGCATCGAATGGACGCTGTCGACCACATTCAGCGCCTCGTTATAGGCGGGCACCAGGAGCGCGATGGGCGGCGCGACGTCGCCATAGCGGTGCCACAGCAGCGCCGAGCGCGCCACCGGCGGGCGCAGGGAAAGCGCATAACCTGCGACGACGAGCTGCAAGAGGTAGATCGCCGTCTGCGCCAACCCGGCCGCGATGATGAACCAGGACAGGATGGTGGCTGCAAGAACGATCTCGTGGCTCCAGTCGGCGATCATGCGGCAGGCCCCTCGGCAAGAATAAGCGAGGCGGTGCGCTGGCTGCGCGAGACTTCGCTGGCCGCGATATCGCGCAGCAGCCGCTCTCCCGGCTGGCCGAAGGAGCGCAGCGCGTTGGCGGCGGCATAGCGCACGGTCCACACCTCGTCGTCCATCAGCCTGGACAGCGGCGCGGCGAGCTCGGGGAGACCGAGGCGTCCCGCGGAATCGGCAGCGGCGGCGCGCACATCCCAGTCGTCATTTTTCATCGCGCCCGCAAGAATGGCCGGCGCCTCGGCATGCCCCGTGAGGCCGAGCGCCCGCAGCGCCGCGGCGGCGACCTCGGGCGATTGGTCGTCGGCGGCGCTGGCGAAGAAATCGGCGAAATGGAACCCGGCGACACGAGCCAGCGCGTCGATGGCGGCCGCCCGGATGAAGGGCACGACGTCGGTGCGCGCGGCGTGATCCCTGAGCTCCTCGAAGCGCGCCGGCGGAAAGCGCCTGAACAGCTCGATCAGGCGGCGCGAGCGCTGTCCCGCCACGCCGACCTTGCGCAGCGCAATGCCGAGCGGCGGCAGGCTGCCGAGATCGCAAAGCGCGATCGCCGCCGCGATCCTGACCTCGCGCGAGCGGTCGCGGTCGAGTGCCGAAAGCAGGCTGGCAACCGCGTTTTCCGAGCGCAGCGCCGAAAGCATCTCGGCCGCGTGGATGCGTTCGGCGCCGTTGCCTTTTTCCAATTGCCTGCCGATGAGGGCCGGCAGGCCGCATTCGTTGAAGGCGGCAAGGACGTCGTCATATTCCTCGCCGCGCAGCAGCGAGATGAACTCGAAGCCGGCATTGATCGCCACGCCCGCCGGCACCGAGAGAACCGCCGCCTTCAGCGCCTCGCGATCGCGGCTTTCGGTGAAGGCGATCAACGCCGTTAGCAGCCGGCGGCGCTGATCGGCCGCCACCCTGGCCCGGCGCTCCTGCAGCACGCGGCGCGCGATCAGGAACAGCATGATCACCAGGGAAATCGCGCTGAGCAGTATGGAGAGATCCCAGATCAGCCACATGGTCAGAACCGCGCGGTCAGACCGAAACCGAATATGCTCCGGTCGAATGTCGGGCGTTGTTCATGCGCGATGCTGGCGCGCAGCGTCAGCGGGTCGCTGACATCGAAGGAGATGCCGCCGAAGACGGCGCGCGTCGGCACCAGCGTGCCGTCGGAGATCTCGGGGGCGTCGGCATAGCCGCCGAACAGGTTGACGCGCTGCGTCACGGCGAGGTCGGCGCGCAGCACATAGCCGTCGGCGCGCGTGCCGATATCGTCCTCGGCATGCACCCAGCGGGCAGAAAGCCCCAGGCGGCCGTCGAGGATATAGGTCTGCAGCCAGGGCTGGATGCTGGTGACGTTGGTATCGGCGAAATTGTCGTAGCGGGCGTCGATGTTGAGCGACAACGGGCCGAACGCCTTTGCCGACGCCACGACCTGCCACGAGGCGCCGGCGCCGATCGAATAGCGCGCCAGGAAATCGGCATCCGGCGTCGCCGCGGCCAAGGCATAGGCGGAGAAGGCGGGCGAGAAGGCCTGGTCGATGCGGCCCTCGATCTGGACGTCGGTGTGGCCGAAGCGGGTCGCCACACGGGTGCGGCCCGAAATCGTCGTGCGCGGGGTGAGCCGATAGGCAAGGCCGGCCGAACTGTCGGTCCAGTCGCCGAGCCCGTTGGTGAGATCGCTCACCTCGCTGCCGAGGTCGAGCCGCCATTTGCGCGGCGGCGGCACGGCCAGCCTTTGCTCGATATCGGCAGAGCCGGGCTCGACGGCGAGCGCCTGATGATAAGCCTGCCGCGCGGTCTCGTCGTCGCCCTCGGCGCGGCGCACATCGCCGAGCCCGACCAGCGCCTCGGCATTGCGCGGCTCCAGCGCAAGCGCGCGCTGGAACGCTTGCCCGGCCCGCGCGTAGTCGGCCTCGAGCAGGGCTATCCTGCCGTCGAGGGCGAGCGCCTCGACATTGTCCGGCGCGGTCGCCAGCACGCCGTCGACCAGCGCCCGTGCGCGCGGCGCGTCGCCCTGCCAGATCGCCAGGCGCACCTTGCCCAGCCGCGCATCGAGAAGGCCGGGCCTGATGGCCAGCGCCCGGTCGAAGAAATGCCCGGCTTCGTCGAAGCGCCGGCTGGAACCGGCGACAAGGCCAAGGGCGACCAGGATGTCGGTGTTCCTCGGCGCCAGCTTCAGCGCCCGGCGATAGGCCTGCTCCGCCTCCGGCAGCTTTCCGGCTGCGCGCAGGCGCCTGCCCTCTTCCAACTGCACGGCGACGGGATCGGGCCGCCGGCGGGGCGTCTCCTTCGCCGGCGCCGCGGCAGTCGGAACCGGCCTTGCCTGGCCGGCCTGTCTGGCCTTGCGGATGTTGTCGACAAGTGCCGCGGCGTCGGCATTGCCGGGGTCGGCCTGAGCGACTTTCGCGGCGAGCGGCAGCGCGGCGTCCAGATTGCCGGATCGGAACTCCACCTCGGCCATGCCGAAGCTGGCGTCCCGATAGGTCGGGGCAATGGCTAGCGCCCTGGAAAAAGCGTCGCGCGCCGCCGCCAGATCGTTGCGGCCGAGCTCGGCGAAGCCGAGCTGCACCAGGGCGTCGGCATTGTCGGGCTTGAGCGCCAGCGCGCGCCGGAAAAGATCGGCCGCCTCGTCGAAGTGCTGCGCTTGCCTGGCCTTGACGCCGGACGCGTAGAGCTCGTCGACCGTCTGCGCCATCGCCGCGGCCGGAGCGGCGGCGATTGCCAGGATCAGGCTCGCGGCAAGGGCCGCGCGCCGGCCGCGCCGCATCAGCGCTTCCCGCTCTTGCTGCGCGCGATAAGACGCGCCAGCCGGGCCAGAAGCTCCTCGGGAATGAACGGCTTCACCAGATAGTCGTCGGCCCCCTTCTCGAGGGCCGAGACGATGTCCTTCTCGGCCTTGCGGGCGGTCAGCATGACCACCGGGGTCTCGGACAGGGCCGGGTCGCCCTTGATGCGCGCCAGCACCTCGACACCGTCCGCCTTGGGCATCATCGCGTCGAGCACGATGATATCGGGGCCGTCCTGCTCCGCCTTCGCCAGCGCCTCGGCCCCGTCCACCGCCTTGATGACCTCGTATCCCTTCGCCCTCAGCCTGAATTCCATCAGCTCGAGCAACAAGGGATCGTCATCGCAGATCAGAACTCTTGCCTTCGCTCCAACCACCAGTCCTACTCCGGTTCCATCGCCCCCCGGAGTGATCAACCCATGAACCGGCATCCGCCAATGCGGTCCATGCAAATAAAGCCCGCGCGAACCACTTCGCGCCGGCCGATGCCGCGCGATCATGGAAAAAGCCGATTCGCGGCAGCCGCATTTCGATACAATCAGTAGATGAATATCGGGGCATGGTACAGACGGCAAACCAAGCTTGCCTGACCTTCTCCTGATCTTTCAGGCCCGGCCGCCGCCCGACGAAAGCAGCTTCCTGACTTCGCCGGCAAGCGCCATCGGGTCGAAGGGTTTGGCGATGACGCCCACCGCTCCCATGGCGAGATAGCGCTCGACCTGATGCGTCTGGGTGCGGGCGGTGATGAATACCACGGGTATCGACGCCGTCAGCGGCGAACCGGCCAGGCGCTGCAGGGTTTCCGGCCCGTCCATGTCCGGCATCATCACGTCGAGCAGGATAAGGTCGGGCTGCCAGTCGGCGGCGTCCGTCAGCGCCTCGACGCCCGAGGCGCAGGACCGCACCTCGAATTGCGGGTCGAGCTCCAGTGACATCTGGGCGATCTCGCGGATGTCGTCCTCGTCATCCACATAAAGGATCCGTGCCGGCATCGATGTCACTCCCCTGCTTGCTCGGTGGGTCCCGCAGCGTTGCGGGAGGCAATCAACATGCTTCTGACCAGCTTGGCGACATCGATCTCCGATGCCCTGGTCTTGGTCATGATCGCCTGAACCCGATCGCCGAGTTTCTCGTCCATCTCAGCCGCCGAGAACACGATGACCCGAGTCTCCAGCGGCAGGTCGATGAGCAGGTCCAGCCCCGATCCGTCGGGAAGTGCTATGTCCAGGATCACCAGGTCGAAGCGATGCTTCGCGACCGCACGCCGGGCCTCCTGCAGCGTTTTCGCCGAGTTGATCGAGACGCCCGGACCGAGCCCCGCCGACATCACGGCAAGCACACCCTCGTCGTCCTCGACATGCAGGATCCGCGGCTTCGGCTCGACCCTGCGGCCGACGATCTTGGCGAGAGCGGCGTGAAGCCGCGCCGAATCCACCGGCTTCTCCAGCCAGTCGACGATGCCGACCGCGGTGCCGTTCAGCGAGCGCTTGGCCTCGTCGGCGACGGCGGAGATGACGATGACCGAAATGTCGGAATTGCCCGGCGATGCCCTTATGTCGTGGAAGAGCTTGATGCCGGATTCCCCCGCCAGCCTGATGTCGAGCGTCAGCGCCACATAGTCGCGCGAGCCAAGGAGCGCCTTGGCGGTGTCGATGTCGGGGGCGGCGTCGCTGGAAAAGCCTTCCGCGTCGAGAAGCGCCGCGATCACCGCCGCGACGTCGGGCTCGTCCTCGCAAATGAGGACACGCAGCCGGCCATCGCGCTTGCGCGACCGGCGCTCGACCAGAACCGGCTTGGCGTCCCGCCTTTGCGCTTCCGCGAGGTCGACGTGGAAGGAAGTCCCCTTGCCTTCCTCTGTCTCGAAGGAAACGGCGCCGCCCAGCTTTTCGACAATGGTCTTGACGATGCTCAAGCCCAGGCCGGTGCCGCCCTTCTTGCGGGTGCTGGACGCGTCGGCCTGCTCGAACTTGCCGAATATGCGGCTGCGGAACGCTTCCGGAATGCCTGCGCCCTGATCGATAACGGAGATGCGCAGCATGTCGCGGTCCCGACGCTGGAGCGTCACCGTCACGGTGCCGCCGGGATCGGAGAACTTGATCGCATTCGACAGCAGGTTCGCCATTACCTGATGCATGCGGTCCGGGTCGATATTGGCCTCGGCGCGGGGGGCATCGTCGACCAGGACGATGCGGATCCTGTTCTCGGCCAAGTAGTTGGAGCTTGCGGCAATGGCCTGCTCCAGGACCGGGCGGACAGCCATCTGCTTGATCTTGAAGGTGATCACGCCCGATTCGATCTTCTCCATGTCGAGGATGTCGTTGATGAGAAGGACCAGCCTTTCGCTGTTGTTGTGGGCGATGTTGACGAGATTGGCGGCCTTGGGCGGCAATTCGCCCGCCACGCCGGCCGCGATCAGGCCGAGCGAGCCGCGGATGGAGGTCAGCGGTGTGCGCAACTCGTGGCTGACCGTCGAGATGAAATCGTTCTTGACCTGGGCGTTTCGCTTCTGCTCGGTGATGTCGCGATTGTAGGTGATGACGCCGGCGATCTTGCCGGACTCGTCGTGGAACGGTGCCTTCAGCGTGTAAAGCCAGCCCTCCCTGCCGTCCGGGAAAAGCGCCGGCTGATCAATGCGCAAGGTCTGCCCGGCCTCCAGCGCGCTCTTTTCGTCCTCTTTGAAGCGTTCGGCCACGTCCTTCGAATAGAAATCGAAATCCGTCTTGCCGATAAGGTCTTCGACCGAGGCCGCGCGCATCATTTCGGCGGTGGCTCGATTAGCGGCGATGAAGCGCCCGTCGACATCCTTTATGTTCAGGCAATCCGGCAGCTCGCGAACCATGGCGCGGTAGATCATGTTGGACGTGGCGAGGTCGCGCCGCCGCTGCTGTCGATCGAGCAGCACGCCCATGACGAAGGTGCTGAGGAAGCGGAACACAAGCGACGGCAAGGTGCTCTGCTGCACGAAGCCGGCCACGACCTGCGGCGGCATGACGACAAGCGTGATCAGCCCGGCGAGCGCGACCGAAACGCTGAGGCCGAGAATATCGAACATGGTGCGCGACCGGGCCGCGACGATGTGGTGCCACGCGATGCCGACAACAGCGGTGATGAGGATGCTCATGATCCCGACACTCAACTGCCCGCCGAGATGGATGCGATAGGCAATGGAGCCGGCGGCTGCGACGACCATTGCCGGCCATCCACCGAAGAACGCGGCGGCGGCGATGAAGGCGGCGCGCAGGTCGACGAAGAAGCCTGAGACGGGCAGAGCCGTCGCGATGGAGATGATCGCGCCCACGCACATGACCGCGCCCAAAAGCAGCGACTGGATCAACCGCGGGAGACGGCCGGTGAAATCCGCCACAAGGTCCCAGGCAACGACCAGGATGGAGACCAGGGCAAGATTGGCGAGGAGTGAGTGCCATATCTCGGACATGACTTCCGGCTCCTTTTTTTCGACAGATATCGGCAAAACCTATCCGATATCTAAAGAGGCCACGCGCCGGCCTGGACAGCAAGACGGCCGTCGCCCCGGACCGGGCTAGGCCGATCGACAGGCCGTCCTGACCATTTCTGGGAGCATCGCCCGATTCTGCCTGTCGTTACGGCAGTTTGACCATCGATGTGGCATTTTCGCCACCACTGATTGAAACAACTCCTGCTAGAAACGCGCCGGGTTTAAAAAGGGGTATGGGGCTATGCTTACGCGCTTTTCAGCGAAATCTATTCTATTGGGCGCCGTTTCGGCGGTTGCTTTGATGTCTGCCGCGCACGCCGCCGACGTCGTTCAGCCGGTCGAGGCGTCCGGCTACAACTGGAGCGGGCTCTATGTCGGCTTCGGCGTCGGCGCCGGCGCCAATGTGCATGAGATCAGCAGCGACTTCATTCCAGGCATTTCACTCAACGGCATCGGTGGCGAGGGCATCTATGGCGAAGCCACCGTCGGCTACGACTACATGGTCTCGCAGCGCTTCCTGCTGGGTGCCCTGCTCGACGCTCATGTCGGCACCATCAAGACCTCGCTCGATGCCGGCGGCCTGAGCGCCGACATCAAGGAGACCTATGGCTTCGACGTCGGCGTGCGCACCGGCTATCTGTTGACGCCGAGCACGCTGGGCTACGTGCTGGGCGGCTATGCCTGGCAGAAGTACAAGCTCGACACCAATGCCGGCTTCGGCATGGACTGGGACCAGGGCGGCTTTTTCATCGGCGCCGGTGTCGAAACCGCCATCAACGCCAACTGGACGATCAAGGGCGAGTACCGCTACACGCGCTTCAGCACCACGGACGATCTGCTCTCGCAGTTCGGCGCACCGGATGGCGCGCTCAACCTCGACACCTCGCGCCACACCTTCCAGGTGGCCGCCAACTACCGCTTCAACGCCGCCAATGGCGGGACTGCCGGCTTCGAGACGCCGGCCTACAACTGGACCGGCTTCTATGTCGGCGGCGGGCTCGGCGCCGGCGCCTCGGTACATCAGATCGATGTCCCGCCATTCGGCGATCTCGAATTCAATGGACTGGGCGGCGAAGGCGTGTTCGGCGAGGCGAGCCTGGGCTACGACCAGGACTTCGGAAGTTGGGTGGCGGGCATCATGGTCGACGCGCGCTATTCAGGCATGACTTCCGAGCTCGATCTCGGCGGCGGCCAGATCAACCTCGACACCGACTATGGCTTCGACGTGCTCGGCCGCGTCGGCATGAAGGTCAACGAAGCGACGCTCGCCTATGCACTGGCCGGCTATAGCTGGCAGCATTTCGATCTCAACGCCTCCGATCCGATCGGCGATATCATCGACTGGGGGTCGAGCGGCTTCTCGGTCGGCGGCGGCCTGGAAACGGCATTGTCGGACAAGATGACGGTCGGCATCGAATACCGCTACTCGCAATTCGAGAAGCATGACTTCTCGGCGGATCTGGGCGCGCCGGACGGCAGCATCACCTCGACGCAGTCCTTCCACACCGTGCGGATCGACGCCAAGTACAAGTTCAACTAAGCAAAGGCCCTCCAGCCAAATGCGAAAACCCGCCCAACGGCGGGCTTTCTTGTTTGTCGGAAACACGCCAGCGTGCACGTCCTATGGTGCGAGCCCTGACCAATGGAGAGCACCATGAGAAAACTCATCGTCACCGAGTTCATCAGCGTCGACGGCATCGCCGAGGTCGAGAAGCTGCCCAGCGTCACCTGGAACGACGAGATGAACGCGTTCAAGGAGGACGAGCTCGCCGACAGCGGCGCCATGCTTCTCGGGCGCACGACCTACGAGATCTTCGCCGGCTCATGGCCCTCCGAAACCGGGGACTTCGCCGACCGCTTCAACGCGCTGCCGAAATATGTCGCCTCGACCAGCCTGAAGGCGCTCGACTGGCAGCCGGCGGAATTGCTTGCCGGCCCCCTGCCCGAAACGGTCGCCAAGCTGAAGCGAGAAAGCGGCGGCAACATCTATGTGCACGGCAGTCTGAGCATCGCCAGGCAATTGCTCAGCCACGGTCTCGTCGACCGCCTGAGGCTGCTCGTCTATCCCGGCGCCGTCGGCCAGGGCAAGCCACTGTTTCCGGCCGAGGAGTCCGTAGCGCTGGAGATGGTCTCGGCGGTGCCGTTCAGCAACGGCGTGGTGGCGCTGGAGTACAGGCCGGCGGCGAAACCGTAGCCGCCGCGCGGCCCGAACGATCGAGGGCGAAATGAGATCGCTCCCGATCGGTGCTTGGACGGCCGCAGCTTCGTCAAACGTGGAGCTGCAGATAGCTCCCCGAATAATGCAACGCGGAGGCTACAAGGCCGAAATGATCTGTCTCGTCCAGGGCAGACAGAACCTGCGTCTGCGACAGGAGAAGGTTGTTGCCGGCGGCGCTGTCGGTGGTGGCGTTCATGTCGGCGAAGATGGAGCTGCCGGACGGCACGCCGCCAACTGAGCTTTGCCAAGCTGTGCTGCTTGCCTTGACCGTCGTGGTGAAGCCGTCTTTGCCCGCTTCCTTGGCGTTGTTGTAGTTAAGGACATAGTTGCCGCCCTGCTGCGTCACACCGCCGTTCTGGATCAGCCAGTCGGCGATATCGGCGATCATGCCGTCCGGAGCGTTGAAGTTCGGAACACCAGCATCGTTCAGCAGCGTGGTGATCGCATAGCGAACGAAATCGCCGAGCTTGTCACCGCCCTTGCCGTTCTGCCCGCCGACGATCTCCTGGGCATCGTCCCATTCGATGACCAGATTGCCACTGGACCCCTGGAACACCAGGTCCTTGTGGCCGTCGCTATCGACATCGAGATTCCCAGGCAAAAGGTTGGCGATGTCTGGCTGCACGATCGTGCCGGCGGCGGCGAGCTTGGAAGCGAGGGAGACCCCGTTGCCATCCACCTTGCCGTTGCTGTTGTCAGGACCGCTGATCGGAGCGTCCCACACATATTCATGATTGTACCAGAATCCCGGGGTGAGCCCCAGGACGCTAACCTCGTGATTGCCGAACGTCAGAGCGTCGCCGACGTCGACTTCATCTTGCAGGGGATCGAGCGGCCCTTCCTGCCCGCTGACAGCCACAAGTTCCTGTCCGCTCAGGACGGTCACCGTGGTGGTGGCGTCGCCGATGCCATCATTGTCGTGGTCGACGGTCGGCGTCCAGGTCGTTCCATCCGTGAACAGCTCGGTGATCGTGTACTCGCCCGGACGAAGGTTCTCGAACGAGAAGTAGCCGTTCGCGTCCGTCACGGTGTCGACGGTGTCGATGGTGCCGTTGCCGTCCACATCACCCTGCAACTCGATGGTGATGTTCGCCATCGGGGTATCGGTCCCATCGAATTTGCCGTTGCCATCCACGTCCTCGAACTTGAAGCCGTGAATGGAACCCAGTTGGACATTGACGAAGTCCTGGTCGGTCAGGTTCTGGCCGGAGGTCAGGTTGTCCTGGTCGATCTGCAGCGGGCTCACATTCGTCCAGCCCGACTGGCTCTCCTCCTTGATCAGGTAGTCGCCGGGCAGCAGGCCGGTGAACTGGTAGGCGCCGTTGGCGTCGGTCGTCGTCTGCGCCACCTGCTCGGCGGGATCGGCGATGTTGTCGTGGTTGTCGTCCTTGTAGAGCGTGATCGTCCAGTTCTCGACCGGCGTCTGGTCACCCGTCGTCCCCAGGCTGCCGTCGGCGTCCTCGAGCTTGTGGCCCGAGATCGAGCCGAGCTCGACATTGACGAAGTCCTGGTCGGTCAGGTTCTGGCCCGAGGTCAGGTTGTCCTGGTCGATCTGCACCGGGCTCACATTCGTCCAGCCCGACTGGCTCTCCTCCTTGATCAGGTAGTCGCCGGGCAGCAGGCCGGTGAACTGGTAGGCGCCGTTGGCGTCGGTCGTCGTCTGCGCCACCTGCTCGGCGGGATCGGCGATGTTGTCGTGGTTGTCGTCCTTGTAGAGCGTGATCGTCCAGTTCTCGACCGGCGTCTGGTCACCCGTCGTCCCCAGGCTGCCGTCGGCGTCCTCGAGCTTGTGGCCCGAGATCGAGCCGAGCTCGAAA
>NZ_SRUU01000019.1:0-107868 GCF_004791585.1 Mesorhizobium sp. M1C.F.Ca.ET.210.01.1.1 | reverse complement strand
ATGTTGTCGTGGTTGTCGTCCTTGTAGAGCGTGATCGTCCAGTTCTCGACCGGCGTCTGGTCACCCGTCGTCCCCAGGCTGCCGTCGGCGTCCTCGAGCTTGTGGCCCGAGATCGAGCCGAGCTCGAAATTGCCGAAGTCGTTGTTGTGGCTCTCCTCGCCCGCCGCCAGAGTGACGGTGTACTCGCCCTCCGCGTTGTTCGGCGCATCCTGCGACCATCCTGCCTGCGCCACCTCCCGGATCGTGTAGGTGCCGGGCGTGACGGTGAAGTGATAGTACCCGTTTGCGTCGGTGACCGTAGACGGCTCGCCCGAATCCAAAGAGTTGTTGCCATTGATGTCAAGGTAGATCGTCCAGCCGCTGAGAGCCGGCTCCCCGGCCTCCCAAACGTGGTCGGCGTTCAGGTCGTTGAATTTGTGACCGTCGATCACTTGGCCGATCTGGCGGTTCCATTCCTCGAAGCCGGAATCAGCCGTCCAGGTGCTCTGTGCGGTTTCCGTGGGCCCTTGATAAGTACCGGCCTGATAACCGAACCCGGAATAGAGATAGATATAGGGCTTGCTCGGATCGAAACTGCTGATGGGAACCAGCAATGACATATCGGTGGTGTTGCCGCTGCCCGGCTGAAGCTCGCCGTTCAGCCCGACGAACTTGTCGCCGCCGGCATCCAGATTGTAGATCAGCGAAGCGTTGTCACCTGCCGGGAAGGCGCCGGTGCCCTGCTCCGGGGTCGCTCCGGGTGCGTAATCATGCAAATCGCCTGTAGGGGCCTGCCAGATCTGGAGCGAATCCAGGGAAAGGTTTTGTGACGTGGCAACGTTGGACTCGTTGATGTCGAGATCGAATCGATAGTAGCCGACACCATTTACGAATTGAATCGGAATGTCGGCAATGTTCACCGAATGAACGTACTGACTACCGCCCTTGGAGGTATTATCAAGAATAAAAGCATTAAAGTCGGTATTATACCCCTGCTCCGTCGTGTTGTTACCTGACGCCGAAATTCGGACGAAAGGATCAAGCAGACCTGTTCCCGCGCCGGTCGCGACATCCGAGGATGAAAAGAGGGCACCGTTGATCGTTACGGTGGTCTTGAAGGTCAAATCGTAGGTCGGCGCGTTCACCGCATCGGTGAAATTCACCGTCGCGACCCGGCCGCCTGCTTGGTCTGCCGCCGAGAGCACGAATGCCTGGTTGGCCGCGTCGCTGTTGACGTACCACGACGTCTGGATCTTGCCGTTGACTGTGCCGTCGAGGTCGCCGGCGCCGCCATCGGTGACGACCCAGGGCGTACCGGTCCCGGTCAGGTCGTAGGTGAGCACATCGTCCAGGGTGCCGAGGATTCCGTCGGCGCCCGCGCTGACATGGGCGACCGAGAACGTGAGCGAGCCGCCGTCCCCTACGTCGGTGGCCGTGATCCCGACCGTCTCGCCGGGCGCGTAGTCCGCGTCCGCCTGGTCGACCGCGACCGCAAGCGGCGGCACAGGGTCGGAAGAAGCCGGATCGGTGCTTCCGGTCACGGTGGAATCAAGTGTTGCAAGCGGATCGTTCGACAGATTGTCGCTGATATCGCTAGACGTCATGGCATTTTCCCCTAGCTTCGTGTTCAGTTTCTTATCGTGGCTGCTGCTTTCTCTTGGCTGCTGTTTTTCATTTTCCCGTTGTGCGGGCTTACTCTCTAAAGGCGCGGCTGATCTGGTCCTGCAACGGCTTCACCAGGTAGGACATCACCGAACGGTCCTCGGTCTTGATGAAGGTTTCCACCGGCATGCCGGGCACCAGCTTGACTTCGCCGAGGCGCGCGACCTCGGCGGCGGTCGTCTTGATGCGCACGGTGTAGTAGCTGACGCCGGTGCGCTGATCGGTGGCGATATCGGGCGAGGTTCTCTCGACAACGCCATCGATCTGCGGCGTCGTGCGCTGGTTGAATGCCGAGAAGCGCAACGATGCCTGTTGGCCGACCCATAGCTGGTCGATGTCGCTTGGCGCGATCTTGGCTTCCACCGCGAGGCTGTCATTGTCCGGCACGACCTGCATGATCGTCTGGCCGGGCGTGATCACCCCGCCGACGGTGTAGGCGAGAGACTGCTGCACGACGCCGTCCTGGGGCGCGCGAATGTCGACCCGCTTCAACTGGTCCTCGGCCGCCACCTTGCGCTCGAAAAGCTCGCCCATCTTGCCGTCGATGTCGCGCAGGTCCCGGTTCACTTCGGTGCTGAGGTCAAGGTCGATCTGGATGATCTGCAGCTTGATCTCGGCGATGCGCCCCTGGGCCTGCGCCTGCGCAGCGACAAGCTGGCCGCGCTCGCCATCCAGGCGCGTCGCCTCGCGCTCGGTCGAGGTCAGCCGGTCGATGGAAATGAGCTTCTTGCCCCAGAGCACGCGCACGGAAGCGAGCTCCTTTTGCACGAGCTCTATCTCCTTGCTTTTGGCTTCCATCTGCGCGGTGTCGCCGGCGATCTCCTTCTCGAGCTGGACGATGCGTTCGCCGAGCTGGCCCTTCTGGCCGGCGCGGGACGTGCGCCGCGTGTCGAAATGCTGCTTCTCGCCGGAGATCGCCTCGGCGACATCGGGATCGGCCGAACGAGCGAGGACCTCCGCGGGAAAAGTGATGCTGTCGGCGCCCCGACGCTCGGCGTCGAGCCTCGCCTTGCGAGCCGTGAGCTGGTCGAGCGCCTTGCTCACCACCGCGAGATTGGCAGCCGGCACGGTGCGGTCGAGACGCAGCAGCAGGTCGCCGGCTTTCACGAGGTCGCCGTCGCGGGCATCGATCTCGGCAACGATGCCGCCGGTCGAATGCTGCACATTCTTGACGTGGGAGTCGACGACGAGCGTGCCGGGGGCGATGACCGCGCCGGCAATCTCGCTGACCGATGCCCAGCCACCGACGCCTCCGCCAAGCAGGAGCACGGCTCCGAGCCCGAGCCTTATGTAGAAGCGGATCGATGCATGGGAGGTGCCCGGCGCAGCCATGCTAGTTCCCTCCCCCGGTTCCGTTGGCGAAAGCCTGCGGGGTGCCATCCGCGGCCGACCTCGGCGGCGGATTGGCCGTGGGCACCGCCCTCAGCATCGGGAACATCTTGCCGAAGACCTTGTCCTTCGGCCCAAAGTCATGGATGCGCCCGTGGTTCATCGCCAGGACGAAATCGACAGCCGCGAGCACGTTCGGACGATGAGCGACGATCACCACCACGCCACCGCGTTCGCGAACGCCAAGCATGGCCCGGATCAATGCCTGCTCGCCATCCATGTCGAGATTGGAATTCGGCTCGTCGAGCACCACGAGAAACGGGGTGCGATAGAGCGCGCGGGCCAAGGCAATGCGCTGACGCTGGCCGGCCGAAAGGGCCTCGCCATGGTCGCCGATCTCCGTCTCGTAGCCCTGACGGAAGCCCACGATCATCTCGTGCGAGCCAGCCGCCTTGGCCGCGGCGATGATCGCGGCCGGGTCGGCGTCCAGCTCGAAGCGGGCGATGTTTTCGGCGACGGTGCCGGCAAACAGCTCGACATCCTGCGGCAGGTAGCCGATATGGCGGCCGCGCTCCCGCGGCGACCACTGGTCGAGATCGGCACCGTCCAGCTTTATCCGGCCGGCCACTGGCAACCAGGCCCCGACAAGCGCGCGCACCAGGGTGGACTTCCCCGATCCGCTCGGGCCGATGATGCCAAGCGCATGGCCTGCCTCCATGGCGAAGCTGGCTTCCTGGACCAGCAGCCGCTGCGCCCCCGGAGCCGTGATCGCAACATTGTGCATTGTGACACTGGCACTTGGCGCCGGCAGCGGCATGGGCTCGGTCTCGGCGGGCAACGCCGTCAGCACCCTGGTCAACCGTTGCCAGCCCTGCCGCGCGCTCGCGAAACCTTTCCAGTTGGCGATCGCAAGATCGACCGGCGCCAGCGCGCGGCCGCTGAGGATTGAAGCGGCGATGATGATGCCCGCCGTCGCCTGCTGTTCGATGACCAGCCAGGCGCCGATGCCGAGCATGGAGGACTGCAGCAGCATGCGCAGTACTCTCGATACCGAGCCGATGCCGCCGGCGACGTCGCTCACCTTGCGCTGGTCGGCAATATAATCGAGGTTGGCATCTTCCCAGCGTGCGGCGAGCCCGCCGGCCATGCCCATGGCGGCAACGACTTCCGCGTTGCGACTGCCGGCGGAAACCAACCCGCTGCGGCGGTTCCCGCTCGAGGTTGCGGCCGATACCGGCTGGCGCGTCAATCGCTCGGCAAGCACCGTCAGCGTAACCAGCACGATCGCCCCGAACAGCGCCGTCACACCAAGCAGCCAGTGGAACATGAAGATGATGGCCAGGTAGAGCGGCAGCCATGGCAGGTCGAACAGTGCCGTCGGACCCGTGCCGGACAGGAAGGCGCGCACGCTGTCGAGATCGCGCATCGGCTGCAGGCTGTCGCCCTCGCGCCCGGCCTTCAGCGGCAATCTAAGCACCGACGTATAGACACGGCGGCCAAGCGTCTCGTCGAGGGCACCGCCGATGCGCGCCAGCACCCGCCCTCGCACGAAATCGAGAACGCCCTGCCCGCAATAGAGGATGATGAGCAGCATCGAAATACCGACCAGCGTCGGCAGGCTGCGGCTCGGCAGCACGCGATCATAGATCTCGAGCATGTAGAGCGAGCCTGCGAGCATCAGGACGTTGAGCATGCCGCTGAACAACCCGACCGCAAGGAAGGCCGACCGGCAGCTGGCAAGTGCCGCGGCCAGTTCCGAGCGAGCGGACTTGGCCGCTCGCCCAGTCGGTTTCGCCGACGGCTTGCTACGCGCCCCGGCCCGATGGAGCGTGTCGCCGACACCATTCTTCGCCGCCCCGCGGGCGCGAAACACGGCCAGGTAACCGGCGCCTGCCGTCGCCACCGCAACAAGCATCCAGCCTATCGAGGCGTGCCGGCCTAAGCCGAAGAGAAAAAAGCCGGCGACGCATGCGACGAGTGTCAGGCCGAAAAGCCTGACCTTCGCCTGCGCCGAACCAAGCGTTGGTTTGCCCATCAACCCGGGCGACGCCTTACTGAACCCCAACGTCACGACTTGCCCTTCCCAATCAGGGACGCGTCAGCCGCGCGCATCGGCGCATTGATCGCGCAAACGCGGCTGACTGGCCATGGCAATAGCGCCGAGATTCAGCGCTCAAGTCCGAGAGGGAGGAGGATCGGCGTAGCGTCTGGCAACCCGCGGCGGCAGCCGGCGAACTGCAAAACGCGACAGCGCCTCACGACGACTGGCGGCTCGATGGTGATGCGGCGGCGACTGATATGTCACCGCGCGGCGTTCCCACCCCCTGTAGCGCCGTAACTCGTTGTTGCCGGTCGGGAGATTGCTAACGCTACTATATTAGAACATTATTAACTCTATCTGAGCGTGCGTCAACGGGCATTTCGACGAAGAATTGGCTCGCTGGGATTGAAGTATAAGGGAGTATAACGCTGCGCGAAGCGAAGCGTCTCAATCCGTTTCCGCCGCGCCGAACCGCCCCTATTTCTGCCGGAACGCGGTATGCAGCGACGCCGTCAACGGCCCAAGGATGTAGTCCAGCGCGGTGCGTTCCTCGGTCACGATCATCACAGAGGCCGGCATGCCGGGATAGAGCTGGATCTGCGGGGCGGCGGCGAGTTCCTGCCGATCAACCGCAATGTCGGCGACATAGTAGGGAAACCCGGTCTTGGCATCGGTGACGCGGTCGGCGGAGACGCGGGTAACGCGGCCGTGGATGACCGGCGTCGTGCGCTGCTTGTAAGAGGTGAAGCGGACCTCGGCCGTCATGTCGGCGCGCAGGCTGGATATGTCCTCGACCTTGACCTGCGCCTGGACGATCAGCGAATTCCTGGTCGGCACGATATCGAGAATGGTCTGGCCGGGGGCGACGATCGCGCCGGTCGAGAAGACGGTGAGATCCATCACCTGGCCGTCATAGGGCGCCCGCACTTCGGCGCGGTCGACAGTCGCTTGCGCGGCGAACATCTTCGGCACCAGGTCGGCGAGGTTCGACTGGGTGTCGATCAGCATGGCCGACAGCTTTGCGCGGCGCTCGTTGGTGAGCTGCGCGATCTGGCTCTCGAGCTCGGCCTTGCTCTGGCGGTTTCCCGCGATTTCGCCGAGAGCCTGGTCGATCAGGCCCTGCAGGTCGGAGGCGGAGCGATCGAGCTCCAGGATGCGCGTGCGCGTCGTCAGCCCGGCCTTCAGCAGCTTGTTGAGGCCTGCCTTTTCATCGACCGTCGACTTGAGCTGCGCGCGGAAGGATTCGACGCGCGCCTGCTTGCCGTCAATCTGCTCCTCGAGTTCGGCTATCCGCTTCTCAAGGATCTGCCTGGCACCGGCCATTGAGGCGCGCTGGCTCTCGAGGTCAGCAATCTGGTTGGCCATGGCGTCCTGCAGATAGGCCTGGTGCTCGGCGGTGATGTCCTTCGGAAAGGCGACCGCCTCATGGCCGTCGAGCTCGGCGCGGATGCGGGCATCGGTGGCGCGCAGCAGCGCATATTGCTGGGAATAGAGGTTGAATTCGGAACGGGCGCGGGTGTCGTCGAGCACCACCAGCACATCGCCCGCCTTGACGATGTCGCCGTCCTTGACGCGGATTTCCTTCACCGTGCCGCCATCGAAATGCTGGACGCTCTTGCGGTTGCCCTCGACCTTCACCACCGCGTCGGCAAGCACCGCGCCGTTGAGCGGCGCGACCGCCGCCCAGCCGCCGAACACGCCGAAGAAGGCAACGATGATGAGCACGCCGACCGAGACCGGTCCCCTGATCGAATCCTGGTTGGCGCCCGCGTGTTCGGCGCCTGAGAGGCTGCTATAGGTGGCGGCGACGTCGGTCATTGGGTTGCCACCGCAATCGGCGCGGCGCGCTGGTTGAGCAGGGCCACGATCTCGTTCTTCATGCCGAAGGCCTCGACGGCGCCATCCCGCAGAAGCAGGATCTTGTCGACATTGGCCAAAGTCGAGGGCCGGTGCGAGACGATGATGACCGTGCTGCCGCGACGCTTGAGCTCCAGCGCGCATTCGGCGAGCGCGCGGTCGCCGTCGGAATCGAGGTTGGAGCTCGGCTCGTCGAGCACGATGAGGTTCGGCATGCCGAACACGGCGCGGGCAAGCGCGATGCGCTGCCGGTAGCCGCCGGACAGCACCGCCCCTCCCTCGCCGATCTGCGTCTCGTAGCCCTGCGGCAGGCGGATGATCATCTCATGCACGCCGGCGAGCCGCGCCGCCTCGATGACCTCGCGGTCGACATCGCTCTTGAAGCGGCCGATATTGGCGGCGACCGTATCCGAAAACAGCTCGATGTCCTGCGGCAGATAGCCGATATGATCGCCGAGCGCCTCCCGCCCCCATTGCGTGAGGTCGGCGCCATCGAGCCTCACCGTGCCGCGGCTCGGCTGCATGATGCCGGCGAGATGACGCGCGAGCGTGGACTTGCCGGCGCCGGAAGGGCCTACGATGCCGAGCGCTTCGCCTGCTTCCAGCCGGAACGAGACGTCGCGCAGCAACACTTTCTGCAGGCTGGGAATGGCGAAGCTGAGCTGCTCGACGGCAATCTTGCCGGTGGGCTTCGGCAGGTTGAACGAACGTTCGTTCTGCGCGCCGCCATCGAGGAGCTTCTCGACCCTTGCGAGCGCGGCCCGCGCCAGGATCAGGCTGCGCCAGAGGCCGACGATCTGCTCGATAGGCTGCAGCCCCCTGCCCAGCAAAAGGCTCGCCGCGAACATCGAACCGCCGGTGATCTGCCGCTCGATGACCAGATAGGCGCCGAGGCCGAGGATCAACGACTGCATGGTGAGGCGCAGGAAGCGGATCAAGCCAGACATCAGCGCGGCGCGGTCGCTGGCCTGCCCCTGCTGCTTGAGCGCCAGGCCGCGGTCTCGCCCCCAGCGGCGCACGAGGCCGTCGATCATGCCCATGGCGCGGACGACTTCCGCGTTCCTGAGGCTCATTTCGGTGAAATTGTAGTTAGCCGTGGCAAGGTCGTTGGCCTGCTTCAGCGGCGCCCGCACCATGTATTCGTTGAGCACCGCCATGGCGATCAAAAGCAGCGAGGAGCCGAGCGCGAAGAAACCCAGCCAGGAATGCAGGAGGAAGATGATGCCGATGTAGATCGGCGACCAAGGCAGGTCGAACAGCGCATGGATGCCGCTGCCGGTGATGACCTGCCGGAACGTGTCGAAATCGCGAATCGACTGGCTTTGCGAAGCGCCCTGCGACGGGGTCTCGACGGAGGCCGCCAGGATTTTTGCCGAAAGCAGCCGGTCGAGCCGCGCGCTGGCCCGCGTCAGGATCGCGGCGCGCACCAGATCGAGACCGGCGAGCGCCAGGAAAGCGGCGAGCAGCACCAGGGTGAGCATCACCAAAGTGGTCTCGCTGCCGCTGGTGACCACCCGGTCGTAGATCTGCAGCATGTAGAGCGGGGATGCGAGGTAAAGCAGATTGATCGCCAGGCTGAACGCCGCCGCGAAGAGGAAATAGCGACGGCAGGCGCGAAGCGCATCCGTTACGATCTTGGATTTCTTGTCGAAATTCACATACCCAGCGGAGAACCGCCCCCCTGTCCAAACCGCATGCCCCGGAAGCGATCCTACTCCCTATCCCTCAACTGGCCACGCGATCCGCTCGTAAACCTGCTGTAAACCTTAATTCATAACCTCGAATCGTCGGTTTTCGGGAGACGAGGTGAGCCGCGCGTGGCTCACCTCCTCCGTCACAGCACGAAGTCGCTCGCCGTCAGTCCGAGATTGACGCCGGTCAGCGTGATCTGGAAGTCGGCTGACGTGTTGCCATTGACGTCGACATGCACAATCGTGTTGCCACCCTGTTCCGACCAAGTGAGGCTGTTGGCGACGGTGGCTGGGTTCTGGCCGCCAAAAAGGAAGGCCTGATCGCCGCCGCTGCCGGTATTCGCGTCGATCGAGGACAGGTCGATCTTGTCGACGCCGTGGACGAAGTCGGTGATGATGTCGTTTGCGGCACTTGCCGGCGAATCCGAGACGTCCGGTCCGTAGTAGAACGTGTCGGCCCCTGCACCGCCGGTAAGTGAATCGGCGCCGGCGCCGCCGACGATCTTATCATTGCCATCGCCGCCGTTCAGCGTGTCGTTGCCGCTTTGGCCGAACAGCGTATCGTTGCCGGCCAAGCCAAAAATCTGATCCGCGCCCCCGTTGCCGTAGAGGATGTCGTCACCGTTGTTGTTGCTGGGGCTGTTGAACGTTTCTCCCGAATTGCCGTTGCTGCCGGTGATGAACTGGAACGTTTCGCTATACTGGTAAGCGGGCCCGGCCGGATCGCCGACCTGGGTGGCCTGCACAGTCACAGTGGATGTGTTGCTTGTCGTGAGATTTCCCGAGCTAAGCGTGTCCCCGCTGATCGAAAACAGGCCCGCGCTCGATTGCGATGTGATGCTGTAGACAAAACTGCCGGGATCCGGATCTGTCGCGCTCAGCGTTCCCGAGAAGCTGAACTGATTGAAATTCACGTCCCCGGTGGGGCTGGTGTTCGGTGTGAGCTGGATGTCGGTCGGAGCAAAGCGCGGTGGTCCGTCGTCTGTGCCGAGGATATCGATGGCGACCGAGGTGTGGGTGCCGTCGGCGCTGACCACATCGAAGTTCTCGGTGTAATGCTGGCCAGCCACGAACTCGTCATGCGCCGAGGACGCCGTGTAGCTCCAGTTGCCGTCGACATCGATCGAGAACGAGCCGTAGGTGCCGGCGGTGCCAGCCTGGGCGACGAAGTGCGGGTCGCTGTCGACGTCCGAGATGGTGAGCGCGCCGCTGGTCGAGATGTCGGCCGCGTCATCGGTCTCGGTCAGGTTGACCGAGGCCGAGGACAGCACAGCCGCATCATTGGTGCCGAGGATGTCGATATGGACCGAGGTGTGGGTGCCGTCGGCGCTGACCACATCGAAGTTCTCGGTGTAATGCTGGCCAGCCACGAACTCGTTGTGCGCCGAGGACGCCGTGTAGCTCCAGTTGCCGTCGACATCGATCGAGAACGAGCCGTAGGTGCCGGCGGTGCCAGCCTGGGCGACGAAGTGCGGGTCGCTGTCGACGTCCGAGATGGTCAGCGCGCCGCTGGTCGAGATGTCGGCCGCGTCATCGGTCTCGGTCAGGTTGACCGAGGCCGACGACAGCACAGCCGCATCATTGGTGCCCGTGATATTCACGACGATGTTATAGCTGGCGGTCCCATCCGCCGACGTGACCTGCAGCGTGTCGGTTACATGCTGGCCCTCGGTCAGCGGGTCGGCGAGGGCCTGGTTGAGCGCATAGGTCCACGCGCCGGATGTCGTGTCGAAGGTGAAGGTGCCGTAGGTCCCCTGGAGGCTCGCGGGCGTCTGGAAATGGTTTTGTCCCGCATCCGCGTCCGAAATGTTTAGCTGCCCGGAGGCATTGGGGTCGCCCGGCGTGCCGTTGGCGACACCGCCCGCTTCAACCACGCTGTTGTCAGCGCCAGCGGCAGCGGTGACTGTCGCACCGTCGTTGGTACCCTGGATGTTGACCGAAACGCTGGCCCAGCTCAGCGTCCCGTTGGCAAGCTTGATCGCATAGGTGAAGGTCTCATTGATGTGATCGCCGGCGCCAAGCGCCTGCAGGCTGGCAACGCCGTAGTGCTGCTGCAGATATTGGCTAAGGTCCATCTCGACCTTGCCGTTGTTGATGCGGATCCGGACGCCGTCGCCGATGCTCTCCCAACTGGAGATGCCGCTCGTCTGATAGTCCTGGGTGGTCAGGTCGAGGGGGGCGTATTGCTTGGTGGACGTCGTTGCGGACGTGCCGTCGTCGATCGAATAGAGGGTCTTGGCATTCCCACCCAAATCATTCGCCAAAACGTCCAGCAGTATACTGGATTGGGAGCCGGAAACGATGACGGCTGTGTCTTCGGTGTAGTTGAAGACATCATTTTGCGCCTGCGGCGTGTTGGAGAACGACGTCGTGGTGCCACCTGCACCGGAAATTTGCGTAGTAGTAGCCATCTATTTCCACCCCTGGCAGACGCGCGCGCGGCGTCCGCTCATTGCCGTCTAGCGACGACAGACCACCCCATGCCGAATGATTCGGCGCCCAGTCTTCGGGGAGAGGAAATGACCAGAATTTGCCGTGCAACCAGGCGCAACCCGACGGCTCGGCCCGTGAACGGCCAGCCCATCATGGCGGTTCACAGACAGCGGGTGGCTCAATGGTGACGGCTGCGACGGCGATCGATACCGCGCTGCGTTTCCCCTACCCCAGTAGCGCCGTGACTCGTTGTTGCCGGTCGGGAGATGTTCACGCTACCCTTATATTAGGATATTATTAACTCTACCCCCGAAGCGTCAACAGCCAATTCCGAGAAGAGTTAATGACAAAACGCGTACTTGTACGCGTTTGTGGATAAACTTCATTGATTGGAGTGCAACTGCGAGCCAAAAGGCGGTCGCTGGGCGGGGGAACCGAACCGGCTTAGCGCCCTCACATCGCCTTCTTGCCGCGCTTGCCGCCGCGCGCCGCAACCGCCTTGTCGACAGCGCGCTTCAGCTCGTCCTTGATTTCAACGGTGTCGGCCATCAGTGCCTCGATCTTCAGGAAATCGAGCACGCGGTATTTCGAGACCGCCGGGCGGATGAGAATGTCCGGCTGGTGCTGCTTCAGCTTGTTGGCGATGATCGACTGCATCATCAATTGGTTGGCGCCATAGAGCAGGTCGACCGTGGTCGGGTGCTTGCGCTCGGCCTCGCTCGGCGCCCCGACCACGTCGATGGCGATGATGATGTCGGCATCCTTCTCGACGAGATCGAAGGGCACCGGGTTGTAGATGCCGCCGTCGATCAGCAGCCGGCCGTCACGCGTCACCGGGCGGAACACCGCCGGAATGGCGGCGGAGGCCGCCAGCGCCGATTGCAGGTCGCCCTCGGCGAACACCGCGAGCTTGTGGCCGAAATAGTCGGTCGCCGTCACCTTGAGCGGGATCTTCAGCTCCTCGAAGGTCGCGGGGATGGCGTCGGGCAGAAAAGCTTTGAGGATACGCTCGACGTTGAACTGGCCGACGCGGATGCCGCCCTGCATGGCCTCCGCGATCGTGCCCGGGCGCGAGCGCCACATGCGCGCCGCCATCTCGGCGCGGCTGCCGAGAACCAACCGGCTGTAGTCGTGGATCTCGGCCCCGCGCATGCCGGCGGCCATGCCGGCGCCCATGATGGCGCCGATGGAAGAGCCGGCGATCGAAACCGGCTTGATGCCGAGCTCGTCCAGCGCCTCGATGGCATGGATATGCGCAAGTCCCCGAGCGCCGCCGCCGCCGAAGGCAACCGCGAAGGTCGGGCTCATCCTTTGCCGCTCCCCGCCACCTGAACCAGCGGCGGACCGATCACCATCACCGCCGGGTCGGTTGACAGGAGCTTCTTCGCCGCCGCCTTGACGTCGGCAAGCGTCACCGCGTCGATGAGCGCGGTACGGCGCTTGATATAGTCGATGCCGAGGTGGTCGAGCTGCAGTTCGACCAGGGTTGAGGCAATGGAGCTGGAGGAGTCCAGGTTGTTGATGGCGTAGGCGCCGGTCATGTATTTCTTGGTCGCCGCGAGCTCCTCCTCGGTCGGCCCCTTCTCAGCCATCTCCTTCACCACCTGGCGCACGATCGAGAGCGTCTCGGCGGCGCGGTCGGAGCGCGTCGCTGTCGTGACCAGCAGCGCGTTGGAATGCTGGTGATCGACGAGATCGGAGCTGACGCCATAGGCAAGGCCTCGCTTCTCGCGCACCTCCTCGTAAAGGCGCGACGTGAAGGTCGAGCCACCGAGGATCTCGTTCATCAGCACGGCGGCGTAGAAATCGGGATCGCTGCGTTTTACGCCAGGCCAGGCAAGCTGCAGCGAGGTCTGCGGCAGGTCGTAGTTCACTTCGAGCTGCTGGCCGAGCTTGGGCGCAATGTCGGCAACCGGTGCCAGCGTCTGCTTGTCCGGCAGATCGCCGAACACCTCGTCCAGCTTGCCGCTCAGCGTGGCGGCGTCGATGTCGCCCACCACTGCCACATGCAGGCCGCCGCGGGCGAAATTCGCCTTGTGGAAGGCCTTGAGGTCGCCGGCGGTTATGGTGGCGAGGCTCTCCTTGTTGCCCTCGTCCGGCCGGGCATAGGGATGCTGGCCGTAGATCGCGCGCAGCCAGCGCTGCTGGGCGATCGTGTTGGGGTCGCGCTCATTGGCGAGAATGCCGGAGAGTATCTGGGCGCGGATGCGGTCGATCGGCGCCTGGTCGAAGCGCGGGCTGTTCACGGCCAGCTTCAGCAGGCCGAAAGCCTCGTCCTTCTGGTCGGAGAGCATGCGCATCGAGCCATAGGTGCCATCGCGCGCCGCCTGAAAACTCATCTCGGCGCCGGCATCGTCGAGCTTCAGCTGGAAGGCCTCGCTGTCGAGGTCGCCGGCGCCCTCGTCGAACAGGCCGGTCATCAGGTTGACCAGCCCTTCCTTGCCGGCGGGGTCCTGCGCGGTGCCGCCGTCGAAGACGAAGCGGATGGCAACCAGCGGGATCGAGTGGTCCTCCACCAGCCAGGCGGCGATGCCCTTCTTCGACTTCACTTCCTGGATGTTCATCTCCGCGTGGGCGGCAAGCACCGGCAAGAGCAGGAAGAAGAGGGCGAAGCAGAGGGTGGCGAAGGCGCGGTAGAGCCCCCCTTCTCCCTTTGCGGGAGAAGGTGTCGCCGAAGGCGACGGATGAGGGGTGCTGGACGGAGCGCAACCTTGGAGACTGCCAGCGCTCAATGCCCGACGAGAAAGGTCGCGTTTCTTCCAGCACCCCTCATCCGTCTCGGCGCTGCGCGCCGATCCACTGCCCGGGGGCGAGCCACGGGTCTCGCCCCGTCCTTCGGACCCCACAAGGGGAGAAGGAAAGGTGCTCGTGCCAAGAACCACACCCATCATCAATTCCCCGCCTGTTGCTGCGGGAGGAGATAGCCGGTCGTCGAACGATCGAGCACCAGGTAGCGGGCCGCCGCCTTGACCTCTGCGGCAGTGACCTTGCGGATGCGGTCCGGCCATTCCTCAACATCCTTCACGTTGCCGCCGGTGGCGAGTGTCGAGCCGTACATATTGGCCATGTCGTCCTGCTTGTCGCGGGCAAAGATCATCGAGCGGACATAGCGGGTCTTCGCCCGCTCCAATTCGTCGTCGGTCACGCCGTCCTTGACAATGCGCGCGATCTCGGCGTCGACGGCCGCCTCGACATCGGAGAGCTTGGCGTCGCCGCGCGGCGTGCCATAGACGGTGAAGTTGGTGGCGTCGAGCATGGTGCCCTGGAAGAAGGCGCCGGCCTCGGAGGCGATGCCTTGCTTCACCACGAGCTGCTGGTAGAGGCGGCTGCGGTTGTCACCGCCCAAGATCGCGGCCAGGAGGTCGAGCGCCTCGGCCTCGCCGGGCTTGGCGGTGTGATAGGACGGCACCACCCATTGCGTGGAAAAGCTCGGCACCGAGACGCGCGCGTCGGCGAGCGTGACGGTGCGCTTGGTGTTCTGCTCGGGCTCCACAGGGCGGATGCGCGGCGGCAGGTCCGGCCCGCGCGCGACCTTGCCGTAGGTTCGCTCGGCCATCGCCTTCACCGCGTCGGGGTCCACGTCGCCGGCCACCACCAGGACCGCGTTGTTCGGCCGGTAGTAGTTGTCGTAGAAAGCCTTGGCATCGGTGCGGTTGAGCTGCTCCATCTCGTGCATCCAGCCGATCACCGGGATGCGGTAGGGCTGGTTCTGCCAGAGCGTCGCGTCGACCTCCTCGTCGAGCACCGCCTGCGGATTGCTGTCGATGCGCGAGCGGCGCTCCTCCAGGATAACGTCGCGCTCGGTCTTGATGACATCGTCGGTGAGGATGAGGTTGCGCATGCGGTCGGCCTCGAAACCCATCATCTGCTCGAGCGCCGAGGGCGCCACCGTCTCGTGGAAGGCGGTGTAGTCGTAAGAGGTGAAGGCATTGTTCGAGCCGCCGATGTCGGACACTGCGCGGTCGAATTCGCCGGCGGCGTGGTTGGCCGTCGCCTTGAACATCAGATGCTCGAAGAAATGCGCGATGCCGGATTTGCCGGGCGGCTCGTCGGCGCTGCCGATCTTGTACCACACCATATGGGTGACGATCGGGGCGCGGTGATCGGGGATGACGACGACCTCCATGCCGTTGTCGAGCAGGAAGTCCTTGACCTCGGCATCTTCAGCGGCGCGCGCCGGAACCTGCGCTGCGAGTGCCAGCGTGCCGGCAAGGAATGCCGCAAGCAGCCGTCTGGTGCCAAATGTCATCGAATGCTCCGGTTTCGGTCGCGCGACGATAGAAAAGGTCGCTGACGAGGCAAAGTGAATTGTTCGTCATTTTCGAGGCGTTGCTACCCGACCGCGATGAATCGGATGATCGTATCGCCATAGCCGCGCTCGTCCACCACGGAAAAACCGGAGCCCGGCTCGAACGCCGCCGAGGCCGCCTCCTCGACCACGCAGAGCGCGCCGGGCAGAAGCCAGCCGCCGGCCTTTGCCGAACGCAGCGCGCGCTCGCCGAGGCCCTTGCCATAGGGTGGGTCGGCGAAGACCAGGCCGAAAGGCGAGAGTGTGCCGGCCTCGCCGAGATGGGTGGCATCGCGGCGGAAGATCTTTGTCCGGCCGGTCAGCCCGAACGCCTCGACATTGTCGCGGATCAGCCCGCGCCCTTCCGCCGATTCCTCGATGAAGACGCAGTAGGAGGCGCCGCGCGACAGCGCTTCAAGCCCGAGCGCGCCGGTGCCGGCAAAGAGGTCGAGCACACGGCCGCCTTCGAGCTTTTCGGCGTGGCGATGCGCCAGCACGTTGAACACCGCCTCGCGGGTGCGGTCGGTGGTCGGGCGGATGGCGTTCGAACGGGGCGTCGCCAACGGACGCCCGCGAAGCTCACCGCCGACGATCCGCATTGCCACCCCTCGGAGTCTTGGGACCGCGTGGCCGGTCGCCCCCCTTTCCTTCGGGTCGATCGCCTTTCGGCTTGCCGAACGGCTTGCCCTTGCCGCCGGGCTTGAACGACGCCTTGCGCGCCTTCGCCTCCGCGGCCCTGGCAGCGTCGGCCTCCGCCCTGCCCTTGCCGATCGGCCGCGCGCCCGGCGCCATCCAGACATTGGCCTTGCGCTGGCCGGGCGGCTCGATCGGGCGAGGTTCGCGTTTGCCGCCGCCCGGCTTGCCGCCGAAGCCGCCGCGCTCGGGCTTGCCGAAGCCGCGCTCGGATTTGTCGAAGTCGGACCTGGGGCCGCGCTCGCCGAAGGCCCTGTCGGGCCTCGTCGACAGCTTGCCCAACGCCTCGTCACGGCTGCCTTCGCGGCGCTTGCGGGCCTTGATCAGCCCGCCCTCGCCGATTGGACGGCGGTCGCCCTCGCGCGTGAATTTCGGCCGCTCCGCCTCATCGCGACGCGGGTCGCTGCGCCGCACCGGCTTGTTGGAAAAGGGTTTTTGGATCTCGGCGTCGAAATTGGCGCCGGACTCCTCGATCAGCCGTTCGCCGAGCTGCTCGCGCAGCACGCGTCCCTTGATCTCCAGCACATGGCCCTCGGGCAGGTCCTCGAGCTGGAATGGCCCATAGGAAATGCGGATCAGCCGCGTGACATCGAGGCCAAGTGCGCCAAGAATGTTCTTCACCTCGCGGTTCTTGCCCTCGCGCAGGCCGATCGTCAGCCAGGCATTGGTCCCTTGTTCGCGGTCGAGCGAGGCTTCGACCGAGCCGTAGAAGACGCCGTCGACAGCGATGCCTTCGCGCAGGCCGGCGAGCGCGCTCTCCTCGACCTTGCCGTGGACGCGGACGCGGTAGCGCCGCAGCCAGCCGGTGGCCGGCAATTCGAGCACACGCGACAGCCCGCCGTCGTTGGTGAGCAGCAGCAGCCCTTCCGTGTTTATGTCGAGCCGGCCGATGGTCATCAGCCGCGGCAGATCGGCCGGCAGCACGTCGAAGACGGTCTTGCGGCCTTCCGGGTCGCGGTTGGTGGTGACCACGCCCGCCGGCTTGTGGAACAGGAACAGCCGCGTGCGCTCGATCGGCGGGATTTCGGTGCCGTCGAGATGGATGACATCGTCGGCTGTCACATTGAAGGCCGGCGAGGACAGGACCTTGCCGTTGACCTTGATGCGGCCGGCCGCGATCAGTTCCTCCGCATCGCGGCGCGAGGCGATGCCGGCGCGCGCCAACCGCTTGGCGATGCGCTCGCCGGCTTCCGGCGCTGCCTCCGCCGGACGTGGGCGCGGCTTGAAGCCGCCCTGCTTGGGCGCGGCGTCGCGTGGCGGGCGATCGCTAAAATCGCGCTTTGGCCGCTCCGCGAAATCGCGTTTGGGACGCTCGAAGCGCCTTTCGCCGCGCTCGCCTTCGGCAGCCATCGGCCGGTCGCCGCGCGGCGTATAGGGTTTGCGCGCGCCGTCGCGTTTCTCGAAGGGCTTGCCCTCGGGGCGCGGCCCCTTGCGGAACGGCTTTTCGCCGCGCTCGGCGCCCTCGCCCGCTTCACGTGGCTTGTAGGCCCGCTTGAACTGCGGCCTCTCGCCTTCGGCGGCCATCGGCCTGTCGCCGCGCGGCGCGTAAGGCTTGCGCGCGCCGTCGCGCTTCTCGAAGGGCTTGCCCTCGGAGCGCGGTCCCTTGCGGAACGGCTTGTCGCCGCGCTCGGCGCCCTCGCCCGCTTCACGTGGCTTGTAGGCCCGCTTGAACTGCGGCCTCTCGCCGTCGGCGGCCATCGGCCTGTCGCCGCGCGGCGCGTAAGGCTTGCGCGCGCCGTCGCGCTTCTCGAAGGGCTTGCCCTCGGAGCGCGGTCCCTTGCGGAACGGCTTGTCGCCGTGCGGCGCCGACCCGCCTTTGCGCGGCCCCTTGTGTCGTGGTGGTTTCTTGTCGTCGTCCATATGGATCTTGCTCGTCTTGGACTGCTACGGCGCACGCGCCCGTTCGGACGCGCAACGCAGGCAGTGTCATCTTGATTTTGCGCGTGCAGCAGCGCGGCAAAAACCGATTCCGGTTTTCAGGGTCACGCGCTAGATAACAGGATCACCGTCGGGTGGCGAGGAGTAATCGGAATGGAAAGCGCGTGAAGCGGCCGGATTTCATGGCTTTGGCGCTCAAGGAGGCCGAGGCGGCCGCAGGCCGCGGCGAAGTGCCGGTCGGAGCGGTCATCGCTAACGGCAACGTTGTGGTGGCGAAGGCCGGCAACCGCACGCGCGAGCTTGCCGATCCCACCGCCCATGCCGAGATGCTGGCGATCCGCGAGGCCTGCCATAAACTCGCCAGCGAGCGGCTCACCGGCCACGACCTCTACGTGACGCTGGAGCCCTGCGCCATGTGCGCCGGCGCCATCTCGTTCGCGAGGCTGCGGCGGCTCTATTTCGGCGCTACTGACGAGAAAGGCGGCGCGGTGGTCAACGGCGCGCGCTTCTTCGCCTTGCCCACCTGCCACCACGTACCGGACATCTATTCGGGGATGGGCGAAAGCGAAGCGGCACTCATCCTCAAGGATTTTTTCCGCGAGAAGCGGGAGATATAGAGCTGCGGCGCGGCTGACCGCGGCGTTTACAGACCCAGCCAGTCGAACCAGCCGCCGCTCTTCTTGCCTTCCGCCTGCGCCTTGAGCCGGCGCTCCTTCTTGTACTCGTCCTCGCCGAGCTCGTTCTGCGGCGCGGTGCCGGCGGCCTGACGATAGGCAAGCGGCGGCTCGCTCAGATATTTGCGGACATTGGGATTGCCCTGCTTCTGCTCGGCGAGGCGACGCTGGATCTCGGCGGTGCGGGTAGCACTGGAATCATCCGGCGACCAGCGCGGCGGATGGCTGGAAGCCGAATCGGCCATCGCCTTCTTCACCGCCACAGGATCGGTCTGCACGTCCTCGACGGCTTCCGGCTGGTAGTTCGGGTCGTTCTGGTGCGCGGTCGCGTCGGCGCGGATGCGGGCGCGCCGCGCCTCGGGCGATTCGGGCCAGTCGGCGCTCGCCGTCTGAATGCTCTCCTGCGGCGGCGGCAGGTTTTCCTTCTGGCCGGGAGCCGGCTTAACCAGATCGGGGCGCGGCTTGTAGTCGATCGGATCGCGGTGCTTCGGCGTGATGGCGATGGCGCCGGAAACGTCATCGGCGAGCTGCTCTGCGGCCGTCTTGTCGGTGCCGTAGGTCGGCGAGCCGACGCAGCCCGACATGGCAAAGGCCGATGCCACAAGCGGCGCCAGCAGCGCGGCGCGCGCAAACGTTCTTCCGGTCATGCCAAAAAGTCCCACTCTAACAGCCTTTCGGTCGCCACCGGCCACAGGGGCGCGGTCCCCTTCTTCCCCGCACTTGCGATGGAAATCCGGCGACAATTTGTCTGCCGGAGTGTCGCGTGTTTACCTCAACCACTTATTAAGGGCAACGCGCGGGCGGATTTGCGCCGCCCGGCGTGGCATTTCTGCATCGGCTTATAGATCTTGATGCTACAGCCGCCCGAGCGCCTTCAGCTCATGCAGCACAGCCGCGTCGCGGGCCGAGACATCCGGGAATTCCGGGTCCTGCCCGACATCGGCCGTGTAGCGCCAGGAGCGCGCGCATTTGATGAGACCACGATCCTCGGCCTTCTCGACCACCACCGCCACGCCCTTGACGTCATCCAGGGTAAAGGCGCCTTGCGGAGCCTTGCCGTGCTGGATGACCAGGTCGCTGGTGATCGCCATTTCGGCCATGTCGACGTCGGCGATGGCCGCTTCGAGCGCTGCATCGTCGATGGTCACCACCGGAACGGCTTCCAGCGAGGAGCCGATCAGCTTCTCGGCACGCGCGATCTCGAGCGCGCCGGTGACGACGCGACGCACCTGGCGGACCTTGCGCCATTTCTCGGCCAGCGCCTCGTTCCTCCAGTTTTCCGGGATCTCCGGGAACTGGTCGAGATGCACCGAGGCGGCGTCCGGGTGACGGTCGAGCCAGGCCTCCTCCATGGTGAAGGGCAGCATCGGCGCCAGCCACTTCACCAGGCATTCGAAGAGATTGCGCACGACCTGGACCGCCGCCTTGCGGCGCAGGCTCGACGGCCCGTCGCAGTAGAGCGCGTCCTTGCGGATGTCGAAGTAGAAGGCCGAGAGCTCGACCACCATGAAGTCGAGCAAAGCACGCGTGATGCGCTTGAACTCGAAGGCATCGTAGCCCTGGCGCACCACCTCGTCGAGCTCGGACAGCCGGTGCAGCATCAGCCGCTCCAGCTCCGGCATCGCCTCCAGCGGAACCTCCTCGCCGTCGTCATGGGCAAGCGTGCCCAGCATCCAGCGGATGGTGTTGCGGAGCTTGCGGTACGCGTCGATATTGGTCTGCAGCACGTTGCTGCCGAGCCGCTGGTCTTCCCAATAGTCGGTCGTTACCACCCAGAGCCTGAGGATATCGGCGCCGGACTGCTTGATGACGTCCTGCGGCACGACGGTGTTGCCGAGCGACTTCGACATCTTGCGGCCTTCCTCGTCCATGGTGAAGCCATGGGTGATGACCGTGTCGTAGGGCGCCCTGCCCCTGGTGCCGCAGCTTTCGAGCAGCGAGGAGTGGAACCAGCCGCGATGCTGGTCGGAGCCTTCGAGATAGACGTCGGCTGGCCATTTGAGATCGGGACGATCCTCCAACGTGAAGACATGGGTCGACCCGGAATCGAACCAGACGTCGAGGATGTCCATCACCTGGTGCCATTTGGACGCATCGTTGTTGCCGAGGAAGCGCTCCTTGGCGCCCTCGGCGAACCAGGCGTCGGCGCCTTCCTTGTCGAAGGCGTCCATGATGCGCTGGTTGACCGCCTCGTCCTTCAGCACATTGCCGTCGACATCGGCGAAGACAGCGATCGGCACGCCCCAGGCGCGCTGGCGCGACAGCACCCAGTCGGGGCGCTCCTCGATCATGGCGCGGATGCGGTTCTGGCCGGCCGCCGGCACGAAACGTGTGTCGTCGATCGCCTTCAGTGCGCGGCTGCGCAGCGTCGTGCCGTCGCCGAGGTCCTTGTCCATATAGACGAACCATTGCGGCGTGTTGCGGAAGATGATCGGCTTCTTCGAGCGCCAGGAATGCGGGTAGCTGTGCTTCAGCCGGCCGCGCGCGAAGAGCGCGTTGCGCTTGATCAGTTCCTCGATGACCGCCTGGTTGGCGTTGCCCTTCTTGCCGTTGTCGTCGATGACGCGCGCCGGCCCACCCTCGCGGTCCGGGCCGAAACCCGGCGCATCCTTGGTGAAGAAGCCGGCATCGTCGACGGGGAACGGGATAGCGGTGTCGACACCGCGCTTGAGCAATTCGGCGACCGCGTCCATCCAGGCGTCGAAGTCCTCGCGGCCGTGGCTCGGCGCGGTATGCACGAAGCCGGTGCCGGCATCGTCAGTGACGTGTTCGCCGGCGATCATCGGCACTGGGAACTGGTAGCCCTCCGCAAAGCCCCTGAACGGGTGCGAAAGTGTCAAGCTTCCAAGCTGTTCGGCCGAAACGTTGTGAAGGCGGTTCAACGTGACCTTGGCCTTGGATGCGGCGTCCTCGGCCAGCGCGTCGGCGAAGATCAGCTTCTCGCCGGGCTGCGGGCCGAAAGCGTTCTCGGCCGCCGTCACCTCATAAAGGCCATAGGCGACGCGCGGCGAATAGCTGACGGCGCGGTTGCCGGGCAGCGTCCAGGGCGTCGTCGTCCAGATGACGACATGGGCCTCAAGCAGGTCGAGCGAGGCTTCGGACAACGCCGCCGGCTGCCCGCCCTCGCCGCCGTCCACCGGGCGCGCGAGGCTCGCGACCGGGAATTTCACCCATATCGTGTCGCTCTCATAATCCTGGTACTCGACCTCGGCCTCGGCCAGCGCGGTACGCTCGACCACGCTCCACATGACAGGCTTGGAACCGCGATAGAGCTGGCCCGACATGGCGAATTTCAACAGTTCGCCGGCAATGCGCGCCTCGGCATGGTAGGCCATCGTCGTGTAGGGATTGTCGAAATCGCCGATGACGCCGAGGCGCTGGAACTCGCCGCCCTGCACCTTGATCCAATGCGTGGCGAAGTCGCGGCATTCCCTGCGGAACTCGTTGACCGGCACCTCGTCCTTGTTCTTGCCCTTGGCGCGATACTGCTCCTCGATCTTCCATTCGATCGGCAGGCCGTGGCAGTCCCAGCCCGGCACGTAATTGGCGTCGTAGCCGCGCATCTGGAAGGAGCGGTTGATGACGTCCTTGAGGATCTTGTTCAGCGCATGGCCGATATGGATGTTGCCGTTGGCGTAGGGCGGGCCGTCATGCAGCACGAACTTCTCGCGGCCGGCGGACGTCTCACGCAGCTTGCGATAGAGGTCCATGTCCTGCCAGCGCTTGACCAGCACCGGCTCCTTCTCGGGGAGACCGGCGCGCATCGGGAAATCCGTCTGCGGCAAATAGAGCGTGCGGGAATAGTCGATCGTCTCGGACGCATCGGTCGTGGGGGTATCGGTCATCGATCTGTCATCTCAATTGCCCGGCGGCGCAACAGCCCGGGCGTTGAAGTCTTGATTTGACGCATATCGTTTTCCCAAAACCGGAGCCCACATTTGGGCGATATGCGTTGATGTTCAGAAAAAGCGCGAGGGGCCGCGCGCACGAGTCCCGGCGGCTCCGGCGGCGCTCAGGCCACCCGGAACACCGGGCCCGTAATTCGTATCGCGATCGAAAAAAGGCGCGAAAAGCTCGTCATGGCGGGGCTTTTAGCGGATGGCGCGACAGGAATAAAGCGCAGATTTCAACGCAAAGCGCTGGTTTCCTGGCCTACATCGAGAAATTGAAGCGATAGGAGGTCGACACGCCGACGGTCCACTGGTTGCGATCGCCGCGCTCCTTGACCAGGCTGGAATCGGCCGCCGGCCCCATCAGGCGCGAATATTCGGTGAAGACGCTGGCCGTCATCGGCTCGGTCACCTTCCAGGTGATCGCGCCGCCGAGGCCCGTCGACTTCAGCCCGCCGCCCGGATGGTATTCGCTGAGGCCGGACGCGGCGGCCTCCGTGGCGTTGACGCCGTAATAGGCATCGAAATAGCCCGCGGAGGCGAAGGAGACGCGCGGGCCGCCGGAGATGCGGACCGTGGGTGTGACGTCGTAGAAGGCGTCCGCCGCGATGTCGGCGACGAAGCCGTCATGAGCGCGGATGCCGTGCCTGAGCTCGGCGCGTGCCCGGACCCAGTCCAACGGGTAGAATTCGAAGAAGCCGCCGACCTCGCCGCCCCAGCGCACCGGGTCGAGGCCTTTCAGCTCGTCCTTGCTGTCGCGCGAGAACAGGAGCTTGCCGGTGAGGCCGGCGCGCACGCTGCCGTCGTCGATCAGCGCCAGCGAGATGTTGTCGTTGCGCGAGGTGAAGCGCGCCTCGGGGCCGGCCTTGCCGAGCGAGATGATAGGCTGGGCGCTCAGCATATATTTCTTGCCGCCCTCGAAATTCGGAGCGACCAGGCCCGTGGCGCCGAGCGTCAGGTACCAGTCGCCGGAAAACCAGCTCCCCTCGCCCGCATGGGCTGCGGAGACGGCCATCAGGCCAGAGGCGAGAACCAGCGGAATCGTCCCGGCAATACGCATTATCAACCCTTACGCGAAACACGCCGGCACGAACACCCCGGCGGTGCAGAAGCCATGGCGTCAGTTCGGTAAAATTTGACTTAAGATCGTAACGCTGGGCGACAGCCGCGCGGCTCAGCGGCCACGCGGGGCGGGCGGCAGGTCCAGCAGCCTGGCCACGGCCCTGGCACCCTTGCCGGCAGCGCGGGCGGATCCGTCGTCACCCACCTCCACGGTCGCGCCGTTGGAGAAACTAAGCGACCAACCGTCACCTTTGGCGCTGCGGCGGCGGTCGGTGAGCTCGATGCCGGCAGCACTGACCAGTGCGACGATCCTGTCGGCGTCCATCTTCGTCCTCCGGATGCGGCGCCTCAATTCAGATCGAGCCCGCCGGTAAGATCGCCGAGCGGCGGCTCCCCATGCGCGGCAACGGTCCTGTCGCGCACCACGATGCCGTGCAGGACCGGCAGTTCGAAGCGCTCGGTGATGAAGCGCAGGATCGACGTCGTGTCATAAGGCGTCTGATCGACATAGCCGTGTTTGGCGAAGGGCGAAATGATGATCGCGGGGATGCGCGTGCCCGGCCCCCAGCGATCGCCCTTGGGCGGAGCAACATGATCCCAGATGCCGCCGTTCTCGTCATAGGTGACGACGACCAGCATATGCGGCCATTGCGGGCTTTTCTCCAGATGCGCGACGACATCGGCTATATGGCGGTCGCCGGACTGGATGTCGGCATAGCCGGAATGCTCGTTGAGATTGCCCTGCGGCTTGTAGAAGGAGACCTGCGGCAGGGCGCCATCGTCGATGGCCTGGATGAAGCTCACGCCGGCGAGCCCGGCGTCGCGCAGGTGCTCGCGCCTGGCCTCGGTGCCCGGAGCATAGTTGGCGTAGTAGTTGAACGGCTGGTGATGGTACTGGAAATTCGGGGTCGGTGTGTGGTTGCCGTGGTCGAGCGTGTATTGCCAGGCGCCCGAATACCACGCCCAGCTGACATGCTTGAGACTGAGCATGTCGCCGATTGTCGGCTCCGTCTGCGGCGGCAATGTCGTCGGCTTGGCCGGATCCGCCAGGCGAGGATCGGCGCCGGGCGCCGCATCGTTGCCGCTCGGCTGGTAAGGCGGCTGCATGGTGTTCACCGCGTAGAAATCCGGCGTCAGATTGCCGTCTGAGACGAATTTCGGGATACCCTCGCGCACCGATTTCGGCGAATTGTCCGCGATCTTCAACGCTGCGCCGCTATCGTCCGTCACCGAAATCGACGGCTTGGCCGGGTTCTTGTCGGCATCCGCGTAGTAAGGCGCGCAAGCGCAGATCAGCCATTGGTGGTTGAAAAACGAGCCGCCGAAACCGCCCATGAAGAAATGGTCGGCCAGCACGTATTTCTGCGCCACAGCCCACATGTCGGTCTTGGAGGCATCCCAGTTGCTCATCGGCATGGCGCCTGAATCGGCCCAGGCGACGAACATGTCGTTCTTGCCGCCATTGATCTGCATCTGGTTCTGGTAGAAACGGTGCCAAAGATCGTGCGTGGCGACGCTGAGCGGGACGTTGAAACCCTTGCCGTCGTTCACTGTGAACGGCGCGTTCGGAAGGTGCTCGGTCATCGCCTGCGTCACCGGCGGCGTGACGCCCTTGGCGGTCAACCCGTCCCAGACAGGCGGCAACTCAGACAGAACCGAACCGTCACGGTCGCGCTGCTCAAGGCTTTCCTTGCTCGCCTTGTCGATGCCCTCGGCGCCGGGAAAATGGCCATAGAGATTGTCGAAGCCGCGGTTCTCCGCGAAGATGACGACCACCGTCTCGATCTTGGTGATGCCATCCGGCGGATCGGCGGCCCGCGCCGCGAAAGCCGAAGCGGCAGCGGACAGAGCGAGAGTCGAGGAGAACAGGGCGAGCCCAGAGGATCGCTTCATCGTCATACCTCCCTAGCGCAAAGCGCGATGACAGCAGCTTCGGCGCATGTTGGCAATAGCCACCGCGCTGGACGGGTAGTGCCATTGGCGGCAGCCCGCCAATCGCGGGGCTGTTCTATGGCTGCCCGAGAGGCCGCGCCTCGCCCGCCTCGCATTCTGGCAGCCGCACAGGCTTGGCGAGTTTCGCGAGCGCCTCGGGCTTGGCGCAAGCTGGAAAGCCGGCGAGCGGCATTGTTTCAATAAACCGGCTGCGCTCTTTAGTACTCAAGCCAACCTCATTAATCATGCCCTCGACGGTCAGGTCCGGGTACTGCCTGAGAGTTTCCCTAACCGAAGCCTTCGCCTCCTCCATTCGACCCAGAGCCGCAAGGGAGCCGCTAAGCACCACCCACCTCCAATGGTCGTAGTTGTTAGGTGCCATGCGCTCCAGCATCTTCAACGCATCCTCATACCGGCCGGCCATAAAATAGGCAGGGCCGAAAAAGTTGGACGCCCACATCGGATAGTTCGGGTCGAGCCGCAATACCTGGTCGACCATCTGAGCGCCGCGTTCGGGTTCACCGAAGCGTGCCGCATAGCCGGTATAGAATGTCAGGATTTCGGACGAACCGGGAGCAAGACGAAGGGCCGTATCCAGTTCAGCCTTGGCGCGCGCGATGTCGCCCTTGTGGCTGAGGCTCATACCAAACACGGCGTGTGCCTCAGCGTCGCCTGGATCGAGCCGCACCGCGCGTTCGGCCACCTCGGCAGCCGCCTTGATCTCGCTCTCGGGATTGATACCGAAGCCAGCCAATATGCCATGAGCATGGTAAAGTTCTACCCAGGCGCGGGCCAGCCCGGGGTCCAGATCAATGGCGCGATTGAGAAGCGCGATTGCCTCTTGCTCATCCGCTACGGTGATCTCTTCAATCTTCTCGGTGCCGAGCAGATAGTAATCATAAGCATTCAGGTTTTCAGGTCGTTTGCGTTTGGCTGCGGCCCGCCCGGCCGCCTGAATCAACCCTACGCCGCCGCCCAGACGGTTGGAGACTTGCTCTGCGATCTCGGTTTGGACGGCGAACACGTCCTCAGCGGGCCGGTCCCAACGATCCGACCAAAGGTGGTTGCCGGTTTGCGCATCGATCAACTGCGCGGTGACCCGCACCCGCTCATCTTGCCGCTGGATGGAGCCTTCCAGTACGAAACCGACATGGAGCGCATGTGCGACCTGGCGGGCATCCACCGGCTTGCCCTTGTAAACTTCCGTCGAATTCCGGGCCACGACGTCAAGTTCGGGAAACCGCGCAAGGTCGGTGATGATATCCTCAGTCAAGCCATCGGCCAAACGCCCGCTGGCCTCGTCGCCATAGTTATTGAAAGGCAGCACCGCGACCGACGGCTTGGCCCCCAGTGACGTGGGCTGAAAGAACCACCAGGTCCCCCCAGCCACCAAAGCCAGCATCACGATGGCCGCCGCAGCCGTCCTGGTCCAGTGCGGCATCGCCTGGCGTAAGGTCCGGTGCACCCGCTTGCCATCGAGCCTCACCCGGTACATCCGCACCGGGCGGCTGATATTCTTGACCTGCTGCTCGCCGACGAAATCGAGTGGCCAATCAAGCTTGCCCTGCAAATGGTCGTAGGCCGTACCTGACACCATCACCCCGCCCGGATCGGCCAGTTGCTCTATGCGAGCGGCGACATTGACGCCGTCGCCATACACATCGCCATCCACCAGCGCCACATCGCCAAGATTGATCCCGATACGGAACACAATCCGCTCATGCTCCGGCAATCCACCATTGCGAACGGCCACAGCTTTCTGAATTTCGGCTGCGCAGATCACCGCATCGACCACGCTGTCGAAGACGACAAGTGCGCCATCTCCCAACAGCTTGACAATTCGACCCTGGCGCAAAGCGATCGCTGTATCGGTTACGTCGGCTCGGATAGCTCTCAGGCGCCCGATGGTGCCAGCTTCGTCAATCTCGGTCGCCGTTGAATAGCCGACCATATCCAACGCAAGGATCGCCAGCAGTTTCCGGTTCAATGGAGGGACGATCATCATTCGGCCCCGGCCCAACATGGCCAAAATGGTACACCCAACCCAGCACGCTGACGAGAGGCCCGACCCGCCAGGGCGGGATGCCCTGTCCTGCTCGCTGGACGCGCAATGCCATCGGGATTACCCTCATTGCGGCATGATAAGCGGCGAATTCTGGAGGAGATGCAGCCATGACCTTGCGAGGTGATGCCCTGAAAGACGCGATCGGACGGACGCGCGACAAATGGGGATGGTTCGTGGCTCTCGGCGTGCTGCTTCTGATTTTCGGCGGCATCGCCTTCGGCAATCTGTTCATCGCCACCGTCGCCTCGGTCTATGTCGTCGGCTGGCTGATGCTGATGGCGGGCGCCATCGAGATCATCCATGCTTTCGGCGTCAAGACCTGGGGGCGCTTCTTCTATTGGCTGGCGAGCGGCCTGCTCTACGCCGTCGCCGGCTTCTTCGCCTTCGACAACCCGCTGCTCGCCTCGGCGGTGCTGACGCTTCTGCTCGCCATCGCGCTTGTCGCCTCCGGCCTGCTGAGGGCCTGGGTTGCCTTCGATCACCGCCCCGAGAAAGGCTGGGGATGGCTGGTCGCTGCCGGCGTCATCTCCATCCTGCTCGGCCTGACCATCTCCATGGGCTGGCCGGTCAACAGCCTGTGGGTGCTCGGCATGTTCCTGGCGATCGACCTTGTCTTCCAGGGCTGGAGTTTTATTGCCATCGGGCTGGCACTGAAGCGGTAGCTCCCGTCAGAAGCACATCGCGGCGTCCAGATCCGACAGCGGGCGCACACCTGAGAGCAGCGCCCTCGCCTCTGCCTCGTCGCGCTTCATCTGCACCACCAGCGCGTCGAGCCCGTCGAACTTTAGCTCGGGGCGCAGATAGCCGAAGAACGACACCTCGCAGGTCTCGCCGTAGAGGTCGCCGGAAAAGTCGAAGACATAGGTTTCGAGCAGCGGCGCGCCATTGTCGTCGATGGTCGGACGGCGGCCGAAGCTGGCGACGCCGTCGCGAAGCGTGCCGTCGGCGCGGCGAAAGCGGACGGCGTAAATGCCTTCCTTCAGAGTGGCTTCCGGCGAAAGCCTCATGTTGGCTGTCGGGAATCCCAGCGTACGGCCGAGCTCTTGGCCGCCGATTACCTCGCTCTCGACGGTGAAGCGGTAGCCGAGCAGGCCGGCGGCCTCCTCGACCTTGCCGTCGCAGAGCAGGTCGCGGATACGGCTCGACGAAACCACCTCGGCGCCTTCGTCGCGGAAGGCGTCCACCAGCGTGACGCCGAAGCCGTGGCGCTCGCCGGCCGCCATCAGGAAGGCCGGGCCGCCCTGGCGGTCCTTGCCGAAGTGGAAGTCGAAGCCGGTGACGGCATGGCTGATGCCGAGCCTGTTCTCCAGCACATCGGTCACGAAAGCCTCGGCCGAAAGCGCGGCGAAGGCGCGCGTGAACGGCTGCTCGACAAGGGCGGCAAAGCCGAGCTTGGCCAGGAGCCGCGCCTTCATCGGTGGCGGCGTCAGCACGAAGAGCGGCAGCTCCGGCCTGAACACCTTGCGCGGGTGCGGCTCAAAGGTGAGCACCAAGGCCGGCACGCCGCGCCGGCCGGCCTCGGCCAGCGCGCGCTCCAGCACCGAAAGGTGACCGCGGTGGACGCCGTCGAAATTGCCGATCGCCACGACGCCGCCGCGCAGATGGGCAGGCAACGGCGCGACCGCCGAAATGCGTTGGAAAGCTTCTCTCATGTCCGAGGCGTCCGTCATGGCGAGGCTACAGCCTATTGCAGCCGCGGGATGACCGCGACAGGTCGATAGCCGTGCGTTGCCAGGAAACCCGCCAGCCTCTCGGGATCGGGCTTGAGCGGGTCGCCATAGTCGCGGGCATGGATGCCACCCGAGACATAGAGCACGTCGAAGCCGTTATCGGCGGCGCCCTTGACGTCGGTCATCATGCCGTCGCCGATGGCGAGAACCTTTCTGCGCTCGACCGGGTGGCCGAGCAGGCCGGCAATCTCCTTCATGGCGAGACTGTAGATCGGCGCAAAGGGCTTGCCGGCAATCAGCGTGCGGCCGCCGAGCTGCGCGTAGTCGCGGGCAAGCGCGCCGGCGCACCAGATGGTGCGCTCGCCGCGCTCGACCAGGATGTCGGGGTTGGCGCAGATGAAAGGTAGTTTGCGGGCACGCAGCCGCTGCAAGAGCTCCGCATAGTCGGCGGGCTTCTCCACCTCGTCGTCATAGAGCCCGGTGCAGACGACGCCGGAAGCTTCGAACTCCTCCACTATTTCGACTTCCAGGCCGTCATAGAGGGTGAAGTCACGCTCGGGGCCGATGTGGAAGATCTTCCTCGGACCCTCGGCGATGAGGTCACGCGTGACGTCGCCCGAAGTGACGACGCGGTCATAGGCATCGGCCGGCACGCCGATCGCATTCATCTGCGCAATGACGTCGGCGCTGCGGCGCGGTGAATTGGTGATCAGCACCACCGGCACTTTTGCCGCGCGCGCTTGGGCGAGCGCCTTCGCGGCGACGGGAAAGTGCCATTCGCCATTGTGCACCACGCCCCAGACGTCGCAAAGGATGGCTGCGTAGTTTTCCGTCAGATCGGCGAGCGAAGCGATGATGTCGGGCGTATCCGCCATACAGTTTTCCTGAGGCTGATCATAGACAAAGCCGCGACAGCCATCCTTTTGGTCCGGAGGCCGCCACGGCCGGTCCCGCATAACCGAAGCGCTCCATCCTGTCACCAGCTTTCGCCATCCCGCGGGGCGAGCCGCGACATCGCCCGTTCGGAAGCACAGGGTTAATGCGCGGTCAAAAAGGCAGCGCGTTCTTGATTGTTTCGCGCAAGCTGAAATTTATCGATCTATGACCATGGTTTCAGATCAACTACGACCTTGGTCGTACACAACATGGGATCCTTGGCGGGGGCTAAGCGCGATGATCCGCGAATTTTTACGCGACAGGCGGGGCAACTATGCCCTGATGACAGTTATCACGATGGTGCCGCTGATGGGCGGCGTGGCACTTGCAGTCGACTACACCGAGTTGATCCGGGAGAGGCAGGAGACGCTGAACGCGCTGGATGCGGCCGGCGTCGCGACTGCACAGCAGATCGTCACCGGAGCAAGTGATACTGATGCCAAGGCCTATGCCAGGCAGTTCTTCGAGGCCAACCTCAGGCACGTCCTTCCGTCCAACACGACGCTGACGGTCACCCTGCCTAACAACAATACCGGCGGCGGCACGCTGGTCATGGAGGCCTCCCTGAAATACCACCCCTATTTCCTTCCGGCTGCGACCATGCTGCTCGGCAGGAAGGCGAACGACTCGATCGTCAACTTCTCGGCAAGGTCGGAAATCCGGCTCAAGAACACACTGGAAGTGGCGCTCGTGCTCGACAATTCCGGCTCGATGTCGATCCTGGGCTCGGGAACCGGGCAGAAGCGCATCGACCTGCTAAAGGCCGCCGCGAAACAGTTGGTCAACACGTTGGCGCTGCAGGCCCAGCAGATGAAGCAGGTTTCGCAGCCGGTGCAGTTCTCGCTGGTTCCATTCTCCGCTTCGGTCAATGTCGGCCCGACACATGATCAAGACAGTTGGATGGACCAGGACGGAATCTCGCCCATACATCACGAGAATTTCGACTGGACGACGATGACCAAGCAGAACGATGCGAACAAGTACGCCGAGAGGGTCGACGGCGTCTGGTACAAGCGCGGGGCCGATTGGGGCGATACCATGAATCAGCCGCTGACCCGCTTCAGTCTTTATTCCGACATGACGGTCGAGTCTGACCGCGAAACGGTGCAACCCCCCAAGCAGTATGTGTGCGACGTCACCAAGAAGGACGGCACCTGCAGCAAGGGCCATTGGGTCACCCCGGCCCCGACATACGTCTACACCACAAGCCGCTATGCCAGTTGGCAGGGTTGTGTTGAGGCGAGGCCGTATCCTTACAATGACGATGACACGACGCCCGATAGCGCCAATCCTGCCACGCTATTCGTGCCGATGTTCGCGCCGGATGAGGCCGGCACGCTCTGGCGTGATTTCAATCGCGACGGCACGAACGACGTCAGCAGCACAAGTTACGGCTACGGCAACAACTGGTGGGCCGACTGGCCTTACTCATCCAACCCGACCGCGTCGCAGCGTCAGTCCGACATGCGAAAGTATTTTCTGGTGAAGCCTTACGGCTCGGCATCGGCCAGCGCCGGGGACGGTCCGAATTCGGCCTGCACCACCAGTCCGATCACACCGCTCAAGGATATCACGGTGGCTGCGCAGAAGCAGGAACTGGTCGACGCGATCGACGAGATGGCGCCCACCGGCAACACCAACGTGCCGGAGGGTCTCGCCTGGGGCTGGCGGACAGTTTCCAGCAACGAACCTTTCACCGAAGGCCGGCCAAACACCGAGAAAGGCAACGACAAGGTCGTCATAGTGCTGACCGACGGCGCGAACACGTACAGCGCAATCAACGATTCCAGCTACGCCAACGACCGTTCCACTTACGCCGCCTACGGCTATACGGGCCTGATATACCCTGGATCGGGTAGCGTCACACGTCTGTTCATGAACACGACCAGCGCAGTGCCTAAGACCACCTATACCGATGGCAACTATACAGCCGCGCTCGATGAACAGATGCAGACGCTATGTGCCAACGCAAAAGCGGCTGGGATCATGGTGATGACGGTCTCGCTCGACCTGGTTGATACCAAGGCGGATGAGAAGAAGGCCATGGCAGCGCTCAAGGCCTGTGCTTCCGATTCCCGCTTCCGCAGGGACCCGACCGATCCGAGCAAACCGGCGAAGCTGTTCTGGAATTCGACCGGTGCCACCCTGTCGGACGACTTCAAGGAAATCGGCAACGAATTGTCGAACCTGCGCATCGTCAGTTGATCCGAAAAAGGGACGGCTTACCGAAGATGCGCGAATTCTGGCGTCGATTTTGCCGCGACCGGGGCGGCAATTATGCCCTTATGACGGCAATCGCGATGGTGCCCCTGATGGGCGCCCTGGCTTTGGCCGTCGATTTCACCGAGCTCAACCGCCAGAAGCAGATGGTGCTGAACGCGCTCGACGCTGCCAACTTCGCCGGCGCACGGCGGCTCTCGGAAGGCGCCACGGACGACCAGATCAAGGCCTACGCAACCGGCTTCTTCAACGCCAATCTGAACAACATCGACCCGGCCAATGTGACGCTCGATATCACGCTGCCCGGCAACCAGGCGGGCGGGGGTCTGATGACCATGAACGCGACGCTCAGCTATCACCCCTATTTCTATCCGGCCGCGGCGCTGCTCGTCGGCGTGTCCGAAGGCGACGCGAACAAGCCCATCGAGCTTGGCATGACTTCCCAGGTGCGGCTGAAGAACACGCTGGAAGTGGCGATGGTGCTCGACAATTCGGGCTCGATGAGCATCAAGGGATCCGGCACGGGGCAGAAGCGCATCGACCTGCTCAAACAGGCCGCCAAGCAACTCGTCGACACGCTGGCGCAGCAGGCCGCACAGATCAAGCAGATCGACAAGCCGGTCCAGTTCAGCCTCGTGCCATTCGCGGCGTCCGTCAATGTCGGGCCGGACAACGACAATGCCTCCTGGATGGATATCTACGGGCTGTCGCCGATCGCCAACGAGAATTTCGACTGGTCGACGCTCAACGCATCCAACAAATACGCCGAGAAGACCAACGGCATCTGGTACAAGAAAGGCACCGGCTGGGGTACGGAAGAAGGCCAGGCGCTGAGCCGCTTCTCGCTCTATCGGGACATGAAGGTCATCACCAGCCACGAGCGCATCGTCGGCAGCAAGCGTGTCGTCTGCGACGAATACCGTTCCAACAACACCTGCAGGCGCAGCCACAACGAATATGACTACAACGACACCTATGGGCCGTTCGCGAGCTGGCAGGGTTGCGTGGAAGTACGCCCCTACCCTTACAATGTCGACGACACACCGGCGTCCGGCGGTCCAAACAACACAGGCATCGGCGTCGGCGACCCCGCGACCATGTTCGTGCCGATGTTCGCGCCGGACGAACCCGGCAATCATTGGAAAGTGACGCAGGATCCCGACGAGCCCAATCCGGTTACCTACGGTGCAGCCAACAGCTGGTGGAACGACGATCCATCGAGCTCCACCGGCAAGACCAGGCAGTCCAATATGGCGAAGTACTTCCAGCCCCGGCCGATCGACGCGCCGGTGCTGGGCGCAGGCGCCGGCCCGAACTACAGCTGCACCACCACGCCGATCACGCCGCTCACCGACGTCACCAATGCCGACGGGCTCGCATCCGTCAAAGCGGCGATCGACCTGATGCAGCCCAACGGCAACACCAATGTTCCAGAAGGCATGGCCTGGGGCTGGCGCACCGTCTCGAGCGCCTCGCCCTTCACCGAGGGACGGCAGGAGACCGAACGCGGCAACGACAAGGTCGTCATCGTGCTGACCGACGGCGAGAACACCTATTCGACGGTGAGCTCCGATCCGGCCGGCAACAAGTCGACCTATGCCGCCTATGGCTATACCGGCATCGGCTACAACGGCACTTCGGTCACGCGCCTGTTCGGCGGCACGTCGAGCGACATAGGCCAGTTCAACTATTCCTCGAGCAATTACACCAATGCGCTGAACGAGCAGATGGCCAAGCTCTGCGACAACGCCAAGGCGGCCAACATCATGGTGATGACGGTGGCGCTCGACATGTCCTCGACCGACTCCGGCGACAAGAAAGCAATGGAGGCGCTGAAGACCTGCTCGTCCGACTCCCGCTTCCGCAAGGATCCGACCGATCCCGGCAAGCCCGCAAAGCTGTTCTGGAACGCGACCGGCGCGACGCTCTCCGACAATTTCAAGGAGATTGCGAACGAGCTGTCGAATTTGCGCGTGGTGGGATAAGGCACATAAACGAATGCTGGCGTGCCAAGAAATGAAAAGGCAGTATTAGGAGCTGGTTTTCAGATAGTATCCTCTTTCCCTGTCATCTGAGGATGCTGAGATGTTGGCCGACCTCGCGAAACTCATCGAGCAGAACCATTTAGCCGTGGATGCCTTCGTCAAGGGCGATCCCGAGCCTTTGAAAAGTCTCTATTCCCAACGGGATGACGTCGTCATCGCCAATCCGTTCGGCCCGCCTGCCAAAGGATGGAGGGAAGCTGCCGAAACGATGGACCGTGCCGCCACCAACTACCGGGACAGCGAGGTTATCGGCTTTGAGCGCATTTCCGAGTATGCAACGACGGATCTGGGTTACATCATTGAGATCGAGCGGTGCCGATCCAAGGTCGGCGGCAGCGACAAGCTGGTGCCGATTGCACTTCGAACCACCACTATATTTCGACGGGAGGAAAGCGCGTGGAAGATCGTCCTTCGCCATGCCGATCCCATAGTCTCGCCTCGCCCGGCGGCCTCGGTCGTCGGTGAGTAGAAAGCCACCGACACCTGGAGATGACAGCCTCCGTTTGGGGCTGCGCAGTGCAGCGATATCGATATAGACCTCACCGCGGAAGCAAGGCCGAGACTACCCATCCCTGCGCATCTGCCCGCTCTGGCGCAACGGCCGGAGCCGGCAAGCCCTTGTGCGCGTTCGCGGCACAAGGCACATGTCCGTGCTCACCGGCATCGGACCGTCCCTGCCGCAGGCGCTGGAGATCAAGCCATGCCCGACGTCGCCAACCATCTCACTTTCGCGCTGATCTGCCTCGGCATGGTGCTCACGCCCGGGCCGAACATGATCTACCTGATCTCACGCTCGCTGTCGCAAGGGCCGAGGGCGGGGCTGATCTCGCTCGGCGGCGTGGCGCTCGGCTTCCTGTTCTATGTGCTGTCAGCCGCATTCGGCATCACGGCGCTCATCTTCGCCGTGCCTTACGCCTATGACGCGCTGCGCTTCGCCGGCGCGCTCTACCTTCTGTGGCTCGCCTGGCAGGCGCTCAGGCCCGGCGGACGCTCGCCGTTCCAGGTCCGCGAGCTGCCGAAGGACAGGCCGCGCAAGCTCTTCGTCATGGGGCTGATGACCAACCTGCTCAACCCGAAAGTGGCGGTGCTCTATCTGTCGCTCTTGCCGCAGTTCATCAACCCGGCCAAGGGCCATGTGCTGTCGCAGCTCCTGGTGCTTGGCGTGACGCAGATCTCGATCAGCCTCACCGTCAACGCCATCATCGCGGTGACCGCCGGCTCGATCGCCAGCTTCCTTGCCGGACGGCCGTTCTGGCTGGTCGTCCAGCGCTGGATGATGGGCACGGTGCTGACCGCGCTGGCGTTGAAGATGGCGACGGAAGCGCAGCGTTAAAGCGCGTCGCGCAGAAACGAATTCAGGCGACGCGCTTTAAGCTCTTGTTTTGATGCATGTCGTTCTCCCAAAACCGTTGCGCACCTCGGGTCAAGCCCGAGGCATGCTTTTGGACGGCATGCATTAAACGTCACATCGGCCGGCGGGCCGGCCGGATCTGCACCGGCTCCACCACCTTGCGGTAGAGATGCCAGGTCGCGTGGCCTAGGATCGGCATGACGACCGCAAGGCCTGCAAACAGCGGGATCGAGCCGATCACCAGAAGCACCGCGACGGTGAGGCCCCAGAGCGCCATCTGCAGCGGATTGGCCATCACCGCGCGCGCCGAGGTCTCGATCGCCGAGACGGCGCCGACATCGCGGTCGAGCAACAGCGGGAAGGCAATCACGGTGGTGGCGAGCACGACGACCGCGAAGACGAAGCCCGCTGCATTGCCGAGCAGGATCAGCGTCCAGCCCTTGCTGGTCGTCAGCACGTCGCGCAGGAAGGTGCCGACGGAAGCCGGCGGCGCGGCGCCAAACAGGCTGGTGTAGATCGACTGCGCGGTGAACAGCCAGAGCAGGAAGAGGGCGAACAGCAAAATGCCGATTACCGCGATCGAGGGCAGCGCCGGCGAACGGCGCACGTCGAGCGCATGGCGCCAGCTGGTGTCCATGCCGAGCTCGCGCCGGCGGCTGATCTCATAGAGACCGATGGCCGCGAACGGACCGATCAGCGCAAAGCCGGACATCAGCGGATAGACGAGCTGGATGGCGTTGGTGCCCGACGTCCACCGCGTCAGGATCAGGCCGACGACCGGATAGATCAGGCACAGGAACACATAATGCGAAGGCTTGGCCCAGAAATCCTCGGCGCCGAGCCGCAATGCATCCCAGAGATCCGACGTGCTGATGTGGCGCACCGTGGGTTGCACATGCATCCCTTGCGCGTCCGCCATGACATGAAAACCGGCCATTACCGTCCTCCGTTTTGTCGCGGGGGGCGGTCACCGCCTGGATGGCCGCCCGTGGCTGCCACTTAGTAGCTGCGGCAATATAGCGCATTTGCCAGGCGTTGTCCTCGCAAGGATTGTATTCGGCCGTCATCAAGCGAATTTCATTGCCTTGCCCGGCAAAAGCCACGATCGCCGGTATCAGAGGCCGGATGACCATCTCGACCTGCCAAGCCCACCCCTCTCTTTCCCGTCGCACGCTGCTCAAGGCCGCAGGCCTTGCCGCAATCGGCGGCGTCGCGGCCTGCAACAGCGTTTCCTTGCCGACCGGCGAAGGCGCCGGCGTTTCGTCCTCCGCGACCACCACATTGAGCACAATCCGCACATCGGCCGGGCTGCCGGCGCTGGTTCCGGATGCGCAGCTCGAACAGGCGGCGCTGCAGCAGGCCGGCTACATGGCGTCGCGCGCCCGCATGAGCCACACGACCCGCTGGGGCAAGGATTTCGCTTCGCGCATGAAGGGAAACGGGGTGCAAGGCGCCGCCGGAGAGAACATCGCCGAGGGCCGCTTCGATCAGCAAAAGCTGTTCGACATCTGGATGCATTCCGACGGCCACCGCCGCAACATGCTCGACCCGGATTTCAGCCGCTTCGGGCTCGCCTACGTGCGCGACGGCCGCGACCCCAGCCTGCGCTATTGGGCGCTGGTGCTGGGGAAATAGGCCTCGCCTACCCCCATTTGATCTTTTCCTGGTGAAGAAGGCGCGCTTCTTCGACAGACGGCGTCGATCATCGGCTCGGGATCGCCGCGGGTGTCACGAGGGGATGCCTCCGCCACGCTGGGCGCCGGCGAAGCCGTCAGGGTTCTCGGCGCAAGAACGCGTCATCCACCACGCTCGCCGCCAAGCAGTTTCGCGATACCCAGGGCTGATACCGGTTTGCTGAAATGATAGCCCTGCATTTCATCACAGTTGTTCTTGCGCAGGAAGGCGACCTGATCGTCTGTCTCGACGCCCTCGGCAATGACCCTCAGATGCAGATTTTGACCCAATGAAATCACGGCGCTGGCGACAGCCTGATCGCTCTCGTCGGCGGCGAGATCCCTGATGAACGACTTGTCGATCTTCAGCCGCGCGACAGGAAAGGTCTTGAGCGCGCTGAGGCTGGAATAGCCTGTTCCGAAATCGTCGATCGATATCTGAACGCCCAGGCCCTGCAACGCATTCATCGTCGCTACCGCCAATTCGACGTCCTGCATGATAAGGCTCTCGGTTACCTCGAGCTCGAGATGTCTGGCCTCCAGGCCGCTGTCCTTCAGTGCGTTCACGACCCGGCCAATCAGGTTCGGCTCCCTGAATTGCCGCGCCGAGACGTTTACGCAGACGGTCAGGGGTGGCAGACCGGCATCCTGCCAGGCCTTGTTCTGCCGACAGGCTTCGTGCAGGACCCAGTCGCCGATCGGCACGATCAGGCCGGTCTCCTCGGCGGTCGGAATGAATGCGTTCGGCGCCACCATGCCTCGTGTCGGATGCTTCCAGCGCAGCAAGGCTTCGACTGCAAAGACGTCCCCCGAGCGAAGATCGACCTGCGGCTGATAGAGCAGAATGAACTCCGAGCGAGCCAGCGCATTTCGCAACTCTTCCTGAAGCACGAATTTCTCATGCGCCCTGGTGTTGAACTCGGGAGCGTAGAACTGGAAATTGTCGCGGCCGAATTCCTTCGCGCGGTACATGGCGGCATCGGCATTGGCCAGCAGTTGATCCGGACCCGTCCCATCCTTGGGATAGTTGGCAATGCCGATGCTGGCCGTCGCCCTCAGCCGATGCCTTCCCAGATGAACCGGCTCCGCGATCGCCGACCGAATCTTTTGCAGGGTCTCGGAGATCAGATCGACGTCGGTCGGCTGATCGAACAGAACGATGACGAACTCGTCGCCGCCAAGCCGCACGACGGTGTCGGTTGACCGGACGCATTCGACCATACGGTTGGCGACGGTCTTCAGCAGCACGTCACCGGCGTTGTGGCCGAGCGTGTCATTGACGAGTTTGAAATTGTCGAGGTCGATGAACACCACCGTCACCCAGCGCTCATAACGCTGCGCATAAAGCAGAGCCTGCGAGAGCCGGTCCTCGAGCAGAGCGCGGTTTGGAAGCCCTGTCAGCACGTCATGGTTGGCCATGAAATGGATCTGGTCTTCAGCCAGTTTGCGCTCGATGGCGATCCCTGCAATGCGTGTCGTGAAGTCGATCAGCCGTGTTTCGGCCTCGGTCGGTTCACGCACCGTCATCGAATACATCGCAAAGACACCCAGAACGGCGCCTTGATGCGACAGGATCGGCGTCGACCAGCAGGAACGATAGCCGAAGGGCGCCACCACGTGACGGTAATCTTCCCAAAGCGGATCCTGCATGATGTCCGAGACGATGACCGGCTCGCGCCGATAGACGGCAGTGCCACACGATCCAACCTTGGGGCCGATGGCGATCCCGTCGACGGCGGTGGTGTAGTCTTTCGCCAGGCTCGGCGCGCCGCCGTGCCGCAAATGGCTACCGTCCTTGTCCAGCAGCAGGACGGAACCGAATATTCCCGTCAATTGCGACTCGACGAGGCGCATCAGGCGATCGAGCACGTCTTCGAGCAGGGCGCTCATCGCGATCATTTCGAGAATATGCGCCTGTCCATCCCGAAGGATATCCGCCTGCTTGCGCGCGGTGACATCGTGAGCGATGCCAACCAGACCGATGATCTCATCCCGCGCATTGCGCAGCGGCACCTTTGTCGACGAAACCCACTTGCCGGCGCCCGACGCATCGACAATAAATTCCTCCTTGTCGATCATCGGTTGCCCGCTGCGGAGCACGATCTCCTCGATCGCGCGAAATTTCCGCGCAAGTTCCGGGGCATGGAGATCAAAATCGGTCAAGCCGATCATGTCGCTGGTCTTCTCCCGCCCGCTGTCGACCGCAAGCGCCCTGTTCGCCACGACGAACCGGCTTTCTGTGTCCTTGACCCAGAGATAATCGGGCACCCAGTCGATCAGCGTTTGCAGCGAGATGCGCTCGTCGACGATCTGTTGATTGGCAGCGAGCGCCGTAATGTCCTCATGCGTGGCCACCCAGCTGCCGTCAGGCATGGGCTGATGGCAGACCTGAATTGCCCGGCCGTCGGCGAGGTTGGCGGTCCAGACTCTTGGAGCCATGCCCGAATTGATGGAACGGGCCAATGCGAGATAAGCGTCGGCATCGGTCGCGGATGTCCCGACGGCGACGCGACGTTCGACGATTTCCCGGAGCGTCAGCCCCGGCTGCAATTGCTCAGGCGCAATGCGGTAGATTTCCGCATAGCGGCGGTTGCACAGGATCAGCCGTTCACTGGCGTCGAAAAAGCAGATGCCCTGCGAAACGTTTTCGATCGCCGTCTCAAATCGCAGCGCCTGCCCTTCGAGCGTTGCAATCCTGGCTCGAAGATCGCGCTCGAGCGTTTCGTAGGAAGCGATCGTCAGCTTCGCCAGCGCGGCAAGATTGGCCGACCCCGGTGTTTCAGCGGCTTTCCTGGATGATTTCGTGCCCAAACAGAGTTCCTCCAGTTTGGTGCCGGCGCAAAGCAACGCGGCTCGCTTTCAACCCAAAAGCGACCGCATCGTGATCGAGATATACTAATGGTAGGTGAACCAGCTCCGAGTCGAGGGCAGGCAGATGTGGATATCTGAAAGTTCCGGGCTGTTCCCGAGCCTACGATCTTGAGCCCGGCTGCAGGCGCGGCCGCTGCGTCGCGCCGGTCCGCGAAACGTCAATCCATATGCGCCGCCGGCGCGCCACCCGCGGGTGCGGCCTTTGGCTTGCGCAGCAGGACCACGAACGGAACGGCGATCAGCGTCATCACCATCAGGATTTTGAAGTCGTTGATGTAGGAGATCATCATCGACTGGACATTCACCAGCCTGTCGACCTGTGAAAGCGCGGCGGGATCGCCGCCCGCCGCGGCCGGCGAGGCCGCCCACAGATTGGGATTGTACGGGTTGATGAAGGCGGAAAGCTCGGTGTGGTTCACCTGCGTGTTGCGCACCATCAGCGCCGCGACCACCGAGACGCCGATCGAGGAACCCAGATTACGCACCAGGCTGAACAGCGAGGTGGCGTCGGTGCGGTAGCGCGCGTCGAGCGTGGCGAAGGCCACCGCCGACAGAGGCACGAACACCATGCCCATGCCGAGGCCCTGGATGACGCCCGAGGAGATGATCAGCCAGTTGTCCATCTGCGGCGTGAAGCTTGCCATCGTGTAGAGCGACTGCGCGGTGAGCAGGAAGCCGATGGCGACGAGGATCCTGGCATCGACCCTGTGCATGATGCGGCCGACGAACAGCATCGAGATCATCGTACCGATGCCGCGCGGCCCCAGCACGACACCGATGGTCACGGTCGGGTAGCCGAAGATGTTGGCGAGCATCGGCGGCAACAACGACATCGAGGCCAGGATGAGCACGCCCATGACGAAGATGAAGCCCAGCCCGGTCACGAAATTGCGGTCGAGGAAGATCTTCGGATCGATGAATGGGTGTTCGGACGTCACCGTGTGGATGATGAACACCCAGAAGCCGGTGATCGACAGGCCGAGCTCGACCCAGATCTCGGTCGAGGAAAACCAGTCGACCTCGCCGCCGCGGTCGAGCAGAAGCTGCAGCGCGCCGACGCCGAGCGAGAGCATGGCGAAGCCGAAGAAATCGAAGCTGCGCACGCGCTTGGCGACGACAGGCAGATAGGCGGCCATGCCGAGGAAGGCGAGGATGCCGACCGGCAGGTTGATGAAGAACACCCAGCGCCAATTGAAGTTCTCGGTCAGCCAGCCGCCGAGCGTCGGGCCCAGGATCGGCCCCAGCATGATGCCGGCGCCCCAGATGGCCATCGCCTGGCCATGGCGCTCCTTCGGGTTGATATCGAGCAGGAAGGTCTGCGACAGCGGCACGATGGCCGCGCCGAACACGCCCTGCAGCAGGCGGAAGAGCACCATGGTCTCGAGGCTCCAGGCGAGGCCGCAAAGCATTGAGAAGATGGTGAAGCCGACAACGGAGGCGAGGAACAGCTCCTTGCGGCCGAGGCGATCGGCAAGCCAGCCGGTGACCGGCGTCATGATCGCGGCGGCCACGATGTAGGAGGTCAGCACCCAGTTGATGTTGTCGGGCGAGGCGCCGAGGTCGCCGGTCATGGTCGGCAGCGCCACGTTGGCGATCGTGGTGTCGAGCGCCTGCATGATCGTCGCCAACATCAGCGCGACTGTGATCAAGCCGCGATGTGGCACTTCCTTGAAGGGTTCGGGCGTGCTCATGATGCTGAACTTCCAGCAGGTAACGAAACCGTGTACACAGGGTTTCCGGGCGGCAAAGCCTTCCGTTGAGAGACCCTCATCGCGGTGGGACGCGATTATCGATGTGGGGGTTACATCGACCGAGAGTCTCTGTTCGAGCGGGATGTGTGCCGCCCGGAAACCTGAGGACCGACGGGTCCGTGTCGAACGCCCCTGCCTTGATCGAACCGCGAGGCGGCCCGTCTCAAGCGCCTGGCTTTCCCACGCCTGCCGTCAGACCAATCCCCTGCTCCAACTCCTTGTCCTACTGCGCTTGCTCGCCGGCCGTGGCGTGGCCGAAGAACGACGGCAGGCCGCGCGCCACGCCGGTGTCGACGGTGACCGTCGCGCTCATGCCGGTGCGCAGCGCCATCTTGGCATCCGGGTCCGTCAGTTCCAGGCGCACTGGGATGCGCTGGGTGACCTTGACCCAGTTGCCGGTGGCGTTCTGGGCGGGCAGCAGCGAGAACTCGGCACCCGTGCCTGCGCCGATCGCCTTGACAGTCGCCTCGAAGGTCTTGCCCGGATAGGTGTCGACCACGATCTCGGCCTTCTGGCCCGGCTTCATGTTGGTGAGCTGGGTCTCCTTGAAATTGGCGTCGATCCAGGTGTCGCCGGTCTCGACCAGCGCGAACAAAGGCGTGCCGACAGCGACATACTGGCCGACCTTGAAGGACGAGGCCTGGTAGACAACGCCGTCCGCCGGCGCCTTCACCGTGGTCTGGGCAAGGTCATAGGCGGCCTTGTCGCGCGCGGCGAGCGCCGACATCACCGTCGGATGCTTGTCGGTCTCGATGTCGGGGTTGCCGCCGAGCGCCGCCTTGGCGCTGACGATGCCCTGCTGCGCCACAGCGAGCTGCTGCTTTGCCTTGTCGAGGTCGTTGCGGGCCTCATCCAGCGACGACTTGGCGTTGATGCCCTTCTGGGCGAGATCGGCCGCGCGGTCATATTGCGACTGCGCGTACTCGACCTCGCTGCCGGCCGACTTCTCCTGCGCCATCGCCTGGCTGTAGGCGGCGCGCAGCTGCTCGACATTGAGACGCGCCGCAGCGACCGCGGCGTCGGCCTCGGCCAGCGCGATGCGATAGGGCTCGGGGTCGATGACGAAAAGAAGGTCGCCGGCCTTGACCGTCTGGTTGTCGGCGATGCCGACCTGGACGATGCGGCCGGCCGCATCTGAAGCGATCGAGATCCTGGCCTGCTGCAGGTTGGCGTTCTCGGTCTCCTGATAGCGCCCGCCCGTCACCCAGACATAGGCGCCGCCGGCGAGCAGCGCCAGCGGCAGGGCGACCATCAGAAGGAAGCGGCCGGAGCGGCGCTTCCTCTTCGGCGCTGCCGGGGCAGGCTGCGGATCGAGCGCCACGGACAACGGGGCAGCCTCCGGCTTCGCCGGCGCTTCCATTTCGAGCTTGGTGACGTTGTCGTCTATCTTCTTGACCTGCGCGTTCATGCCGCTGCGCCTTCCGTATTCTTGGTCTTTTCAACGGACGACGCTTCGTCGTCCGTCAGATTCTGCACGATCGCATCGAGCACCCGGATCAGGACCCGCCGGTCTTCCGGCGAGACGCCGGTGAGCGATTCCTCATAGACCTCGCCGGCGAGGCTCTTGACGTCGGCATAGGCAGCGCTTGCCTTGGCGGTGGGAAATATCAGGCGCACACGCCGGTCGGTCGCGTCGGTCCGGCGCTCGATCCAGCCGCCCTCTTCCATCCTGTCGACCAGGCGCGAGACGCTGATCGGCTCGATTTCCAGCATGTCGGCGAGCCGCGCCTGGGTGATGCCAGCTTCCTTGGCGACGCGCACCATCAGGCGCCATTGCGCCGAGGACAGGCCTAGCCCGCCAGCGCGCGCCTCGAAACGCTTGCGCATCAGGCGCTGCACGTCGTGGATCAAAAATCCCAATCTGTCGATGCCGTCCGAAACCATGAGCGGCATATATAATAAGCGTGCTTACTATTCAAGCGGGATGCTTTGTTCCAGATGGCGGCAAATAGCATGGCAGCCATGCGATGCGATCATGGTCAACGGTTGGTGAAAACGGCCCAGGCGCAAGCAGCGGCTGCCAGGAAGGGCCCGGCGCAGTCAGACAGGCGCAGTCAAAGCGTGCCGAAATCCGGGTCCGGCCCGGCTATGGCACCGCCATCAACCTGTTGCGCATCGAGCGGCTGACGCCGGAGGAATTTTCGGCCGACATCGTCAAGCGGCTGTCGCCGCAGGGCTGGCTCGACGGCTTCGACACCGGGCTGCACACGCTGTCGGACGGCGGCGGCGTCACGCTGATCGATGTCCGGCGCGTCGAGCGCAAGCCGATGCGGCACCTGATCAAGCTGCAATACTGGCTGCGGCGACGGCTTGAGGCAATGCCTTCATAGCAAGGCGTCAACCGACTGAAAATTCACTGTGTTTTTTGCCTCATGCTGGTGCCATTCGGCGTCTTCGTGATACACATAGAGGTGGATCGGGGGATCAACGCAATGCCGACGCTCTATGCGCTCAAGCCGGCTTTCCAGGATAGGCTGCGGCCGCTGGTCGAGAGGCTGGCGACAATTGGCATCACGGCCAACGGCATAACGATACTTGCCGCCTTGCTGTCCATTGCCGCCGGAACGGCGATCGCGCTTCTGCCGGGCTGGCGCATCGTTCTTCTTCTCATTCCCGTCGTGCTTTTCGTTCGCATGGCGCTCAACGCCATTGACGGCATGCTGGCGCGGGAGCACGGCCAGGCTTCGACGCTCGGCATGTATCTCAATGAGATCTGCGACGTCGTCTCCGACCTGGCGCTGATCCTGCCATTTGCCGCCTTTGCGCAGTTCGGCAGCTGGGGTGTCGTCGCTTTCGCGGTCGCTGCTGTGCTCACCGAGTTCGCCGGTGTGCTCGGCGTCGCCGCCGGCATTGGACGCAACTATGCCGGGCCTTTCGGCAAGAGCGACAGGGCGCTGGCGCTCGGCGCGGTCGCGGTGCTGTGCGCCGCCGGGCTTTGGCCGGTATCGATCGCGCCGTTTGTGTTTCCAATCATGGCAACGCTTTCGCTGCTGACCGCCATAAACCGGATACGCGCCGGTCTTATTGGCAGCGCCGGCTAAGCAGTGAGGCTAGCCATGCCGCCCGGGGGAAACACCATGCTTCACGAACCGATCGCCACCGCGCCGATGCAAAGCGTCGCGCGGCAAGCGGAGGAACGCACGTTCCGCAGCCATGACGGCACGCAGATATTCTACCGCTTCTGGCCGGCGGTATCGGCAAAGGCCAAAGGCGCGGTCGTGCTCTTCCATCGCGGGCACGAGCATGGCGGCCGCATGGCGCATCTCGTCGACGAACTCGGCATGCCCGACCATGCCTTCTATGCCTGGGACGCGCGCGGCAACGGCCGCTCCGAAGGCGAGCGCGGCTATGCTCCTTCCTTCGCGGCACTTGTGCGCGACATCGATTGCTTCATGCGCGAGATCGCCGCGAGGGACGGTTTTGCAACGCAGGACATCGCGCTGATCGCGCAGTCGTTCGGCGCCGTGCTCGCCGCGGCGTGGGTGCACGACTATGCGCCGAAGTTGCGCGCCATGGTACTCGCCTCGCCCGCCTTCTCGGTCAAGCTCTATGTCCCCTTCGCCAAGGAAGGCATCGCGCTGTGGCAGAAGATCAAGGGGCGCTTCTTCGTCAATTCCTACGTCAAGGCGAACCTGCTTACCCATGACCAGCTGCGCATCGCCTCCTTCGAAAGCGATCCGCTGATCACGAGGCCGATCGCCTCGAACATCCTTGTCGAGCTCTACCAGCATGCGGCGCGCATCGTTTCGGATGCACGCGCCATCACCGTGCCGACGCAGCTTCTTCTGTCGGGCAGCGACTGGGTGGTGCGGCATGGCCCCCAGCACGAGTTCTTCGTCAATCTCGGCAGCCGCGCGAAAGAACGTCACGTGCTGCAGGGCTTCTTCCACGACACGCTGGGCGAGCGCGACCGCGCCAAGGCGTTCGACCTGATCCGGCCGTTCCTCGATGGGCAGTTCGCTTCGACTGCCGAGGCTGTCGACCTGAAGCAGGCGGATATCGCCGGCTACACGCGCGACGAGGCCGACAGGCTCGCCTCGCCGCTCGATCTCCTGTCGCCGAAGGGCCTCTATTGGGCGATGAGCCGCGCCTTCATCCGCCTCGGCAGCTGGTTCTCGCGCGGCATGAAGGTCGGAGTTGCCACTGGCTTCGATTCCGGTTCGACGCTGGACTATGTCTACGAGAACGAGGCGCGCGGCCTCGGACCTATCGGCCGCATGGTCGACCGGACCTTCCTCGACGCCATCGGCTGGCGCGGCATCCGCCAGCGCAAGCTCAACCTCGAAGAGCTGATCGGCTCGGCGCTGGCGATGCTCAGGGCCGCCGGACGGCCCGGTCACATCCTCGATATCGCCGCCGGCCACGGCCGCTATGTGCTCGACGCCATCGGCAGAAGCCCCGAGCAGCCGGCAAGCGTGCGCCTGCGGGACTATTCAGACCTCAATGTCGAGCTCGGCCGCAAGCTGATCGCCGAGCGGCAATTGCCCGCCAGCGTCTCGTTCCAGCGCGCCGACGCCTTCGACGGCGATGGGCTGGCCAGGCTCGATCCGGTGCCGGACCTCGCCATCGTCTCCGGCCTCTACGAGCTCTTCCGTGACAACGCCCTGATCGCCCGCTCGCTCGGCGGCCTAGCCCGCGCGATGCAGCCGGGCAGCCTGCTCCTCTACACCAACCAGCCCTGGCACCCGCAGCTCGAGATGATCGCGCGCAGCCTGACCTCGCATCGCGGCGGCCAGGCCTGGGTGATGCGGAGGCGCACGCAAGGCGAGATGGACCAGTTGGTCGAGGCGGCCGGCTTCGAGAAGCTCGACCAGCGCATCGACCAGTGGGGCATCTTCACCGTCTCGCTCGCAAGGCGGCGTTAGGAACCGTCCACGCATGCCCACCAGTGCCGAGCCCCCGCCACTTTCAGCCAGCCCAGCAGCCGAACCCTACGGCAGGATCGTGGTCCGGGCAGCGCTTTGGCTCGCGTTGCTCGCGCCATTCTTCTATTCGACCTACGGCTTTGCTAACTGGCTGGCGTCGACACGCGAGCATGTCGGCAGCATCGTGTTCGCCTGGGAGCGGCACATCTCGTTCCTCGCCTGGACGATCGTGCCCTACTGGTCGATCAACCTGTTCTACGGCCTGTCGCTGCTGCTCAACGACAGCCGGCAGGGCGTCGACCGGCTGGCCGGCCGATACCTCACGGCACAGGTCGTCGCCGTCTCGTGCTTCATCCTGTTTCCTCTGACCGCGACTTTCGTGCGGCCGACGACAAGCGGCCTACCAGGTTTGCTGTTTGCCGTGCTCGGAGGCTTCGACAAGCCGTTCAACCAGGCGCCGTCGCTGCATATCGCGCTTTTGGTGATCATCTGGGATCATTGGCGCCAGCGGCTCCCTGGCCCTCTCCTGACGCTCTGGCACGGCTGGTGCTTCCTGATCGGCGCCTCGGTGCTGACGACATGGCAGCACCATTTCATCGACATCCCGACCGGCGCGCTGCTTGGGGTCTTCGCGCTGTGGCTGTTTCCGGCCAGGGGCGAATTGCCCTTCGCCGGCTTCCGCCTGACCGCCGATGCCAAGGCACGGAGACTGGCGCTTTGCTACGCGCTGGGCGCTGCTCTGGCGCTCGCCTGTGCTGCCATCGGCGTCTTCTTTTCTGCTATCGCGCTTGTTCTTGTGTGGCCGTCGCTGGCTCTGGCGACTGTCGCCTTCGCCTACGCCGGAGCCGGCGCGAAAGTGTTCCAGAAGACGGCTGACGGTTATGTGTCGCTGGCAAGCCGCATCCTGCTCTGGCCTTACAGGCTGGGTGCCAGGATCAATGTCTGGGCATGGACGCGCAAGCTGCCGCCGGTGGTGGCGGTCGCCGACGGCGTCTTCCTCGGACGTTTTCCCGACGCTGCCGAAGTTGATCGCTTCGGCACGGTCATCGACCTCGCCGCCGAGCTGGAGCGGCCGCGTTACGCGCCGGGCCGCTGGGAAAGCTTCGGAATGCTCGATCTCCTATCGCCACCGGCGGACGCGCTCGACCGGGCGGCGACGGCAATAGAACCGGCGCGACGGCAAGGCACGGTGCTGGTATGCTGCGCGCTCGGCTTTCAGCGCAGCGCCACCGTCGTCGCCGAATGGCTGGTCGCCAGCGGCCGCTCGCACACGCCGGCGCAGGCGCAAAAGCAGCTCGCAGCATCTGGCCGGCCGGTGCATTTCCAGGACGAGCCGGCATGACGGACGACGCGTATCGGCAGCGGACGGCAGCTTTCGCCGCCATGCTCCTCAAGCAGGCGGCATGGCCGGCCGCGGTCGTGATCGCCGGCGACAGCGTCGCGCCGCTGGTCGCCTCGGCGCGCGGCGCCCTGCAGGCGCCTCTCGCCGTGCTGGCGCTTCTGGTCGCGGCGGGAAGCGCCGTCGCCGTGCTTGGCCTTTCCGCGCTGCTCCTCTTCGATGCGCTGCTGTTCCGGCTGATGGCGACGCACGATAATGAGGTTTCCGGTGGTGCCGCGGTCGACGATCTGCTGGCGCGCATGCGGCTCAAGCCCGCCCCTTCCTCTTCGCGCACACTCGACGACCGTATCGCCGGAACGCGCCGCCTGCTTGCCCGCCAGCGCGTCGCCTTCGCGATCTTTGTCATCTCGTTCCTGACCGCCGGATTCTGGATGCCGCGATGAGCAAGCTGTCGCTGCGGACCTTCACCCTGCTGCAGACGGCGACCTCCGTCGGCCTGTCGGCGCTGGCCTGGGCGGTGACCGGCGTGCGCCCAATCTGGAGCGGCAGCCAGCCGTCCGACCGGCAGCGCATCTATTTCGCCAACCACACCAGCCACGGCGATTTCATCCTTTTGTCGGCCTGCCTCAGCGAGAAGGAACGTGCCATCACGCACGCGATCGCCGCTGCCGAATATTGGGGGAAGTCGCGGCTGCGCCGCTTCATAGCCGAGGACATGCTGTCCTCCGTGCTGATCAGCCGGCAATGGACAAGTCCGGAAGAGAATCCGATCTCCGTCATGCTCTCGGTACTCGACCAGGGACATTCGCTGATCATCTTCCCGGAAGGCACGCGCAACATGAGCGATGAGCTGCTGCCCTTCCGCTCCGGGCTCTACAATTTGTCGATGGCGCGGCCGGACGTGGAACTCATCCCCTGCTGGATCGAGAACATGTCGCGCGTCCTGCCCAAGGGCCAGTTCCTGCCGGTGCCACTGCTTTGCCGTGTGGTCTTCGGCGCTCCGGTGGCGGTGGCGCCTAGCGAGGAACGCCGCGCCTTCCTCGCGCGTGCCCGCGCAGCACTTCTGGCGCTCGATCCGCGCCCTGACCGAGACGATTGATGCGCCATGAAATCAGCATATTGATCATCGGCCTTTTCGTGGTGCTGAGCACCGCCAGCGTCACCGCCGGCGTGCTTTCGGCGCGCGCGCCGAAGCCGCTGAGCGCAACGCTCGTCAACCTCACCCAGCGCATCAACGCCTGGTGGGTGATGGTGGCGCTGATGACGGTCGCCTTCTTCTTCGGCCGCTACGGCATGACCATCCTGTTCGCGCTGATCTCGTTCGCGGCGCTGCGCGAGTTCGTGACGCTCACCCATAGCCGCCGCAGCGACCACTGGGTGCTGCTCGGCATGTTCGGCATCGTCATCCCGTTCCAGTACTGGCTGGTGTGGACGGCCTGGTACGGCCTCTTCGTCATCTTCATCCCGGTCTACTGCTTCCTGCTGATGCCGGCGATCACGGCGCTGCATGGCGACACCGAGCGCTTCCTGGAGCGCATCGCCGCGCAGCAATGGGCGATCATGATCTCGGTCTACTGCGTCAGCCATGTCCCTGCCCTGCTGACACTCAACGTGCCCGGCTTCGAAGGCCGCAACCTCTTGCTCATCGCCTTCCTGATCATCGTCGTGCAGGGCAGCGACGTGCTGCAGTACATCTTCGGCAAGCTGTTCGGAAAACACCGCTTCTCGCCGACCGTCTCGCCGTCGAAAACCTGGGAAGGCCTGGTCGGCGGGCTGGTCGCCTCTAGCCTGCTCGGCGCGCTGCTCTCCTTCATCACACCGTTTTCGCCGCTGCAAGCCTCGGCTGTCGCCTTCGTCGCCTGCACGATGGGATTCCTCGGCGGGCTTGTCGCCTCGGCGATCAAGCGCGACCAGGGCGTCAAGGACTGGGGCCATCTGATCGAAGGCCATGGCGGCATGCTCGACCGCACCGACAGCCTTGTCTTCGCCGCGCCGATCTTCTTCCACATCGTGCGCTATTTCTGGACGGTCTGAGCGCGCGGATCAGAGGCGGCTGCGCATCAGCATGGTGACGACGAAGAAGGCGCCGAGCGAGCTGGTGATGATGCCGATCGGCAGTTCCTGCGGCGGCAGCAGCGTGCGGGCGAGAAGGTCGCTTGCCAGAAGAAGGATCGCCCCGAACAGCGCGCAGATCGCTATCAGGGGCCGGTGCAGCGGACCGGCCAGCGGCCGGCCGAGATGCGGGATCATCAGGCCGACGAAGCCGATGACGCCGGCCACGGCAACGAGGATCGCGGTGGCCAGGGCCGCGATGAGGAACGTCGTGCGGCGCATCCTCGCCACCGGCACGCCGAGGCTTTCGGCAGCACTTTCGCCGGCGAGGAAGGCATCGAAGCGGCGGTGGTTCCAGAGGCCATAGGCAAGGATGATGACGGCGCCCAGCGCCGCTAGGCCGATATTGTCCCAGCAGGCGAGACCGAGCCCGCCCATGGTCCAGAACAGCACCGAATGGGCGGCGCGCTGGTCGCCGGCGAAGACGAGATAGTTGGTCAGCGCGGTGAACATGAAGGAGACGGCGAGACCGGCAAGGATCAGCCGCTCAGGCCCCTGCCCCCTAACCCGCGAGACGAGCAGGAGCACGATTGCCGCCGCCAGTATGCCGCCGGTGAAGGCGGCAAGCGGAAGCGTCCAGATGCCGAAGCTGTCGCCGAAGACGGTGATGACCGAGACCGCGCCGGCGGCGGCGCCCGAGGAGAGGCCGAACAGGAACGGGTCGGCGAGATCGTTGCGGGTGACGGTTTGCAGCAGCGCGCCGACGACACCGAGGCCGGCGCCGACAGCGATCGCCAGCAGCGCGCGCGGTAGCCTGAGGTCGACGACGATGCTGCCGACCGGGCCGGGCACGGCCTCACCGCCCAACCCGGCCGCATGCGCCAGCGCGCCGACGACCTCTCGCAGGGGTATCAGCGTCGAGCCATAAGCAATCGACAGCAGCGCCAGCGCGACGAGCAGCGCCGCGCCTAGCGTCATCGCTAGCACGAAAGATCTATGCGGCGATCTCAAAACGCTTCCGGATGCATGGCCCTGGCGATCTTGCCGATCGCTTCGATGTTGGCGGGTCCGGGCGTCAGCTCGGCGTAGCGCAAGGCGACGAAGCGCTTGTTCTTGACCGCGTCGGTCTCCTTCATCGCCGGATGCGCCGAGAGGAAATCGAGCAGCTTCCTGTAGCCGCCGCCATCCTGGTAATCGAGCAGGATCAGGAACTGCGGATTGCGCGAGGCGACCGTCTCCCAGTCGGTGTTGCCCCAGCTCGTCTCCATGTCGGCCATGATGTTTTCCCCGCCCGCGGCGGCGATCATGGCGTTGGGGATGGCGAACTTGCCGGCGGTGAAAGGCTTGTCCTCGCCAGAATCATAAAGGAACACGCGCGTGCCCTTGTGGTCGCCGACCTTGGCGGTGATGCCGGCCAGCTCGGCCTTCCAGCCGGTGACCAGCTTTTCGGCCTCGGCGTCCTTGCCGAAGATCTTGCCGAGCTTCTCGACGTCGCCAAAGAGCAGGTCCATCGAGGCGGCGGGCCGGTTCTTGTCGAGGTGGACGCAGCTCTCGGTCAGCACCAGCGTCTTGATGCCGTGCGGGGCAAGCGTGTCGGGCGTGACCTCGCCGCCCGGCTTCATGCCGTAGTACCAGCCGGCGAAGAAGAAATCGGGCTGCACGGCGACTAGGTTTTCCAGCGTCGGGTATTTCGGCGCCAGCTCGGGGATCGAGCCTTGCTCGGCCTTGAATTCGGGGCCGACCTTGTACCAGCCGGTGATGCCGGTGAGCCCGACGATCGACGGCTGCAGCTTCAGCGCGAAAGCCATCTCGGCCATGTTGAGGTCCTGGATGACAGCGCGCTTCGGCGGCGCGTCGAAGGTGAGCGGCTTGCCGCAGCTGTCGACGGTCACCGGGAAGGCGAAGGCGGCCGAGGCGGCAAGCGAGAGGGCAAGCGACAAAGCGAGGCGTTTCACGGGATGGTGCTCCTTGATTGGGTTGGATTGTTTGGCTGGCTCAGGACGGCGAGGAAGCGCGCCTGGGCAGCTCAAAGACGGTAAGCTCGCGATCCTCGGTCGGGTGCTGGAGGCGCAGCACATCGATGCCGAACACCTGGCGGATGAGCGGCTGCGCCAGCGCCTCGGGCGGCGGCGCCAGCGCGTGCAGCCTGGCGTTGCTCATCACCGCGACGCGGGTGGCGAAGGGCGCCACCAGCGCCAGATCGTGCAGCACGGCGACGACGGTCATGCCGAAGCCGGCGACAAGGTCGAGCAGTTCGCCGCGGGCGCGCGGATCGAGGTGGTTGGTCGGCTCGTCGAGGAACAGGATCTTCGGGTCCTGCGCCATGGCGCGGGCGAGCTGCGCGCGCTGGCGTTCGCCGCCGGACAGCGAGCCGATGGTGCGCGCGAGCAGCCGCAGCAACCCGGTCCGGCGCAGCGCCTCGACGACGATGTCGCGATCGTCGTGGCGGCGCCTCAAGCCCGCATGCGGAACGCGGCCAAGCTCGACATAGTCGATGAGCGCCAGCCGCGGATCCGGCTGGTCCGTCTGGCCGACGACGGCGATGCTGAGCGCCCGCTCGGCGGCGCTGATTTGGCCCAGCCGGCGTCCGCCAAGGCGCACCTCGCCGCGGCTCGCCGCCAGCGCTCCGCACAGCATGCGCAGCAGCGTCGTCTTGCCGGCGCCGTTGGGGCCAATGATGGCCAGCCGCTCGCCGGCCGCCAGCGACAGGCTGACATTCTCGACCAGCGTCCGGCCGTTGGCCGTCGCACCGAGGCCACGGGCTTCGAGAAGCGGCGCGGTCATGGGCGGATGCCCGCCCGACTGCCCGGATGGATTCTCCAGGGCACGTGTCCGATGGCGTGGTGGATGCGATCGATGGAGCCGTCCTGCATTCCCGTCACTCTCCAAAATGGCGACGGAAGGATGCTGGACGAGCCGGCCAACAGGACCGGCGCCCGCGTCTCCTCCCGGCACACCCCGTCCGGTCAACTCTTGTCTATGGCAGGTCTCCTGGCTCGCGGGTCGCCGCGCCATCCGCCTTCCCAGCCTTGCCGGCCAGTGGCATTCCGGATGGAGCTAACCGCTCACAGTTGCGGGGGCAGCCACGGCCTCGACCCAAGTGGGCCTCACCGTGTTCCCTTTTCACCCCTCGCCTTGCGGCTCGGGGACCATGACGCCGCCATCGTAGGTCGTCCGCACGCGAGTCGCAACGGGCTTGTGCGAGAGGTCCTCATGAAACCGTCCGGGTGATCAGCTTAAGGAAATGCTTTCTCTTGGTTCACCAGCTTTCGATATGTAATAACATTACATACACCCGAGGTATGCCTGTCAATCTCTTGGGGGGCCGTCTCAGCCAAACATCGGAAAATTTTCAGAAACCATTCGGGATTTCCCGGACCCGGAACCGCAAAGAGGTGGGGCTGGCGAAAGACAGGCCGCAACGCCCAGTCAGCCCACATATTTTCCGGTCGAGCATCCTCCCGGCGCGACCGCAACCTTGGTCACGGAGACAACATGATCGCCGCACTCCTTAATAACAAGCCGCTGAGGCGCCGACTCGTCGCTGGATCGATCGCCGTTCTTGCCTGCGGCGCAGCAGTAGTCTGGCACGGCGCAAGAAGCGAGGCCTCGAACGCCACCCCGGCCGCGCCTGAGACGAAGCTCGTCAAGGCTATCGCGGTGGCGCCGACCAGCAACACTGACGCCCGTGTCGCCATCGGCGAGATCAAGCCACGGCGCGAAAGCGACCTCGGCTTCCGTGTTTCCGGCAAGCTGGTCGAACGCATCGCCGAGATCGGCTCGATGGTAAGGAAGGGCGAGGTTCTCGCCCGCATCGATGACCAGGATTATCGAAACCGGCTCGCCAGCGCGGAGGCCGATGTCGCTGCCGCACAGGCCGTGCTCGTCGAGGCCAGCGCCGCCGAAGCGCGTATCAGCGCCTTGCTTGCCAAGGGCTTCACCACTCGCGCCAATCACGACGCGACACTGAAGAATCTGCGCTCGGCCGAAGCCAAGCTGAAATCGGCGACCATCGCTTTTGCCATGGCCAAGGACCAGCTCGGCTACACCGAGCTGCATGCGGAATTCGACGGCATCGTCACCGCCACCGGTGCCGAGGCCGGCCAGTCGGTCAATGTCGGCCAAATGGTGGTGCGCGTCGCCGATCCGCAGAGCCGCGACGCGGTTTTCTCGATCGCGGAAGCCGCTTTCGCCAACGCGCCCGACGGAAAGCGGCCGCCGCAGGTTACCGTCTCGCTGCTCAGCAATCCGGCGATCACCGCGATCGGCACCATCCGCGAGATCGCGCCGATGGCCGATGCCGCGACCCGCACCTTCCAGGTGAAGGTCTCACTGGAGAATGCGCCCGACGAGATGCGCTTCGGCGCAAGCGTCGCCGGCCGCGCCGAGATGGGTGGCACGCCGGTGGTGGTGCTGCCGGGCAGCGCGCTGTTCGACAAGAACGGCAAGCCGGCCGTGTGGGTCGTCACCGCCTCGTCGGCAGTGGAACTCAAGCCGGTCACGGTCGCCCGCTACGAGACCGACCACGTCGTGGTCAGCGAAGGGCTCGCCAAAGGCGATCTTGTCGTCACCGCCGGCGTAAACCGGCTGCGGGAACACGAAAAAGTCCGTATCGTTGAGGGAGAAGGAAAATGACCATGTCCAAGACAAAGGTCCTCATCGCCGGCGCCGGCCCGACCGGACTGACGCTTGCTCTCTGGCTGACCAGGCTCGGCGTCCCGGTCCGCATCTTCGACAAGGCCGCCGCTCCCGGCGAAACCTCGCGGGCGCTCGCTGTCCAGGCGCGCACGCTGGAGTTCCATCGCCAGATCGGCATCGTCGACGACGTGCTTGCGGCGGGCGTGCGGCTCGAGCGGCTCACCGTTCACACGCCGGCCGGCGTCGCAGCCCGGCTGCCGCTCTCTGATTTCGGTCGCGGCATCAGCCCCTATTCCTTCGCCTTCGCGCTGCCGCAGGACGTCCACGAGCGCTTGCTGATCACGCATCTGGAGCGCGCCGGCGTCGAGGTCGAGCGCGGCACCGAGCTTGTCGCCTTCCAGGACAAGGACGAAACGGTCATTGCCACGCTGAGCAAGGATGGCCGAACCGAGACGGTCAGTGCAGCCTATCTCGCCGGTTGCGACGGCGCTCGCAGCACCGTTCGGCATGGGCTCAATATCGGCTTTCCCGGCGGCACCTACGAGCAGGCCTTCTACGTCGCCGACGTCAAGGGCACCGGCGAAGTCACCCACAACGGCATGGACGTCACCATCAGCGCCTATGGCTTCGCCATCGCCATGCCGGTCAGGCAGTTGGGTTCTCTGCGCCTTATCGGCATCGTGCCGAAGGCGCATGAGGCCGACGAGACGATCACCTTCGAGGCAATCCGCGCCGATATCGAGCGCGACACCGGCATCAAGGTGGAAGAGGTCAACTGGTTCTCGACCTACCGCGTTCATCACCGGGTTGCCGAGCGCTTCCGCGCCGGTCGCGTGTTCCTCGTCGGCGATGCCGGCCACATTCACAGCCCGGCCGGCGGCCAGGGCATGAACACCGGCATGGGCGACGCGGTGAACCTCGCCTGGAAGCTTGCAGCCGTGGTGCAGGGTCGGGCCGATCCGCGGCTGCTCGACAGTTATGAGCCCGAGCGTATCGCCTTTGCGCGCAAGCTGATCGAGAGCACCGACACCGCTTTCCGCTTCATCACCAGCCGCTCACGGCTGATCGGCCTGTTCCGGCGCTACCTGATGCCGAAGATCATGAACATCGCGCTGCACACCTCATTCGGCTCACGCTTCTTCTTCGGCGTGATCTCGCAGGCGGCGATCCAGTACCGCGCCGGGCCGATCAGCTCCGGCACGGCAGGCAAGGTCAGCGGCGGCGACCGCCTGCCCTATGTCGCCCATGCAAATGGCGACAATTTCGAGCCGCTGCGCTCGCTCGATTGGCAGGTCCACGTCTATGGCGAGGTCAACTGCGATTTCCGAGGGATGATTGCGCCGAGCGGCATTCCGATCCACGCCTTCGCCTGGACAGACGCAGCCGGGAAAACCGGCCTGCAGCGTGACGCAGCTTATCTGGTGAGGCCCGACGGCCATGTCGCGCTTGCCTCGCCGGTCCAGGAAGCGGCCGCCTTCCAGCGCTATCTCGCCGGCCTCGGCATCCGGCCGAGGACGGCCGAGCGCGCGCCTTACCGGGTGCCGGGCACCATGCACAGCCTGGCCTGAACCTTCGGCGCCCGCCGCGCGGCGGACGCCGACCGAACCCAACCGTCATCTGTTTTCGCTAGCCGGCAGCCGCCGGCGGAACGCGCCTTCGCGCGCGCTGAAAGGGACTTGCATCATGACCAGCTTCAACCTTTCCGATTGGGCGCTGCGCCACCGCAGCTTCATCGTCTACCTGATGATCGCTGCGGCCCTTGCCGGCCTCTACGCCTATCGCGGCCTCGGCCGCGAGGAGGACCCGCCCTTCACCATCAAGACCATGGTGGTGAAGACGATGTGGCCGGGCGCCACCACCGGCGACACGGTGGAGCAGATCACCGACCGCATCGAGAAGAAGCTCGAGGAGCTTCCGGACCTCGACTACGTCAAGAGCTACACCAAGCCCGGCGAATCCGTCGTCTTCGTCAACCTCAAGGACACGGTCGCCGGCGACCAGGTGCAGCCGCTCTGGTACCAGGTGCGCAAGAAGCTCGACGACATCAAGCCGACGCTGCCGTCGGGCGTCCAGGGCCCGTTCTACAATGACGAGTTCGGCGACACCTATTCGCTGATCTATGCGCTGACCTCCGACAGCCTCAGCCATCGCGAGCTGAAGGACCTGGCCAGCAGCCTGCGCGCCGGGCTGCTCACGGTTAAGGATGTCGCCAAGGTCGACCTCATCGGCCAGCAGGACGAGAAGATCTATCTCGAATTCTCGACCCAGAAGGTGGCGGCACTTGGCCTCGACGTCAGCACGCTGTCGCAGGCGCTGCAGGCGCAGAACGCGCTCACCCCGAGCGGCACGGTCGATGCCGGCCCGGAGCGGATCGCCGTCCGCGTCTCCGGAAGCTTCACGTCCGAAGAAAGCCTGAAGGCGATCAACTTCTACGCCAACGGCCATTACTTCCGGCTGGGCGACGTCGCCGAGGTCCAGCGCGCCTATTCCGACCCGCCGCAGCCGATGTTCCGCTTCAACGGCAAGCCGGCGGTCGGCATCGCCATCTCGATGACCGCGGGCGGCGACGCGCTGGCGCTGGGCGACAACGTCAAGGAGAAGATGCATGAGATGGAGGCCGAGCTGCCGCTCGGCGCCGAGCTGGGCATGGTCGCCGACCAGTCGCATGTGGTGGAAGAATCCGTCGGCGAGTTCACCAAGAGCCTCGGCGAAGCGATCGCCATCGTGCTTGCCGTCTCGCTGCTGGCGCTCGGCTGGCGCCCCGGCGTCGTCGTGGCGGTCGCCATCCCGCTGGTGCTGGCGATCACCTTCGTCACCATGGAGTATTTCGGCATCTCGCTGCAGCGCATCTCGCTCGGCGCGCTGATCATCGCGCTCGGCCTTTTGGTCGACGATGCCATGATCGCGGTCGAGATGATGATCTCGCGCATGGAGGAAGGCTACGACAAAATCTCGGCCGCCACCTATGCCTACACCTCGACCGCCTTCCCGATGCTCACCGGCACGCTGGTGACGATCGCCGGCTTCGTGCCGGTCGGCTTCGCCAAGAGCGGCGCCGGCGAATACTGCTTCTCGCTGTTCGCCGTCGTCGCAATCGCGCTCGTCGTCTCCTGGGTGGTCGCGGTGCTGTTCACGCCGCTCACCGGGGTGGCGCTGCTGCCGAACCGCATCAAGGGCCATGGCAGCCATCAGCCTTCGCGCATCGCCCGCGGCTTCCAGGCGCTGCTCGAGGCGGCGATGCGGGCGAAGTGGCTGGTGCTATCGGCGACGGCGGGGCTGTTCGCGCTCTCGGTCGTGGCCATGGGCTTCGTCGGCCAGGAGTTCTTCCCGAAGTCCGACCGGCCCGAGGTCATGGTCGACCTGACCTTGCCGCGCACCGCCTCCATCAAGGCCACCAACGCCGTGGTGGAGCGCGTCGAGAAGCTGCTTGCCGCCGATCCGGACATCGACCACTGGAGCTTCTATGTCGGCCAGGGCGCGGTGCGCTTCTACCTGCCGCTCGACGCGCAGCTCGCCAACGACTTCTTCGCTCAGGCCGTGGTGGTGACCAAGGGCCACGCCGTGCGCCAGGCGGTCATCGACCGGCTGGAGAAGCAGCTATCGACCGGCTTCGACGATGTCATGGCCCGCGTCACGCCGCTGGAGCTCGGCCCGCCGGTCGGCTGGCCGTTGAAATTCCGCGTCAGCGGTCCGGATCCGGACAAGACGCGCAGCCTGGCGCAGCAGTTCGCGCAGGTGCTGGGCAGCAATGCCGCGGTACGCAACATCAACTACGACTGGAACGAGCCGGCCAAGGTCATCAAGGTCGATGTCGACCAGGACCGGGCGCGTGCGCTGGGCATCTCCTCGCAGCAGCTCTCCGAGACGATCAACGCGGTGCTGTCCGGCTCGAAGATCACCCAGATGCGGGACGACATCTACCTCGTCGACATCATCGCCCGTGCGGTGGAATCGGAGCGCGCCAGCATCGACACGCTGCGCGGCTTGACGATCAGCGCTTCGGGCGGACGCCGGGTGCCGCTCGAGCAGGTGGCGAAGCTCACCTACCAGATCGAGCCGCCCCTGATCTGGCGCCGCGGCCGCCTGCCGACCGTGACGGTGCAGGCCGATGTCGCGCCGGGCACCGATGCCACCGCCGTGACGCGCAAGCTGGAGAACGCCATCGCCGCCTTCAAGGCGGAGCTGCCGGCCCGCTACAGCGTCGAACAGGGCGGCGTCCTCGAGGACAGCGCCAAGGCGCAGGCCAGCATCTTCGTGGTCTTCCCGCTGATGCTGTTCATCATGGCCACGGTGCTGATGGTGCAGTTGATGAGCTTCCAGCGCCTGGTGCTGGTGTTGCTCACCGCCCCGCTTGCGATCATCGGCGTCGCCAGCGCGCTGCTGCTCTCCGGCGCACCGATGGGCTTCGTCGCCATCCTCGGCGTGATGTCGCTGATCGGCATGGTGATCCGAAACTCGGTGATCCTGATCGCGCAGATCGACCAGCACATCGCCGCCGGCGAAGAGCCCTGGGCTGCCGTGATCAGCGCCACCACACATCGATTGCGGCCGATCCTGCTGACGGCGGCGGCCGCCATCCTCGGCATGATCCCGATCGCGCCGACGGTGTTCTGGGGTCCGATGGCCTATGCGGTGATGGGCGGCCTGATGGTGGCGACCGTACTGACGCTGGTGTTCCTGCCGACGCTCTACGTCGCCTGGTTCGGCATCAAGGCGCCGGCCGAGATCACCCGGGCGGCCGAGCCGATCACGGCCGTGGCTGATCCGCAGCCGCTTGCCGCCTGAACGAGGCCACGGCGGAGACGCCGCCGTGGGGCGGTTCTTCGCCACTGCCGACGTGCTCGTCGGCGGCGGCGTCACAACCGCGAGCACACTGCTCGCGGTTGCTCACCCCGTGGCGGACGGGCACAGCCCGGCTTGCCGCTTCATCCTTCCAACTTTCAACATCAGGAGAAACGAAAATGCCCATGAAATCTTTCAGGAAAATGCGCCCGGCGGCGGCCTTGCTGGCAATCGCTCTCACCACTGTCGAGATCGTCGGCAGCGCCGTGCCAGCCCTGTCGCTGGTCGGTACCGCCGAGGCCCGCATCGGCGCACCCTGGACGCCGCGCAGCGCCGCGGGCGTTGCCCGCCGCGCCACGACGTGGCGGGTGCTGCGGCACACCACGGCCTGGGTCGCCACGCTGCCGGCAGGCTGTGTCCGCACCAGGGTCAACGGCTTCGACGTCTGGCGCTGCGGCGGCACCTACTACCGGCTCTATCAGGGCCGCTACATCGTGGTCGTTGTCGATTGAGGCGGCTCGGGCAGAGTCTAAAGCGCGTCGCGCTGAAACGGATTCAGGCGACGCGCTTAGATCTTTGTTTTTGATGCATGTCGTTATCCCAGAACCGCTGCACACTTCTGGGCGACATGCATCAGCCAAGGGCAAGCCTGACGCCCTCGGCGAGGTGCTCGGCATCGGCCGGATTTTCAAACGGCACACCGCGCAGCGCGTAGTCGAGCGGCGAGAAAGGTTCGCCCTCCTCGATGAGGGCGATCTGCCGACGCGCCTTTTCCATGTCGCCCATCTGGGCATAGCAGGCCGCGAGCCGCGTCCGGATCCACGGCGCCGGGCGCGTAGCAAGCTCCAGCGCTTCCGCCGCCTGCCGGTATTCCCCGATCATGTAGAGCGCCAGCGCGCGATCGAACTGGTACCAATGCGGATGCAAGGGATCGATGCGGATGCCGCGCGCCAGCCAGGTCAGCGCGTCGAGCGGCCGGCCGCGCATGGTGAGCAGCATGCCCATCTGCTCGATGCTGTCGGCATCGTAAGGGTTGAGCTGCAGCGCGATGCGCATGTGGTGCTCGGCAGCCTCGTGGTCGCGCATATAGAGGCGGATCAACGACTGCACGCGATGGCCGGTCGGCTGGTCCGGCGACAAAGCCAGGCCTTTGTCGGCAAGGTCGCGCGCGTTCTCCAGGACGGCGTCGCTGGCGCGTCCGAATTCCCCATCCAGCGAGCGCGCCAGGGCGAGATAGGAGTAGGCCAGCCCGTAGTTCGGATCCTTGGCGATGGCTGCCTCGAACAACGCCTCGGCGCCGCGCTGGTCGGTCTGGGCCGGATCGCGCAACAGCGCGAAGCCGCGCAGCAGAAGCTCGTAGGCGGCAAGGCTGGTCACCGGCTTGCGCGCGGCATGCTCCAGCCCGGCATTGGTGACCCGCGTGACCAGCCGGCTGACGATCTGCTCGACGATCTCGCGTTCGGTCGCGAACAGCCCGGCGCCCTGCGACTGGTAGCGATCGCCCCAGAGCTGGCTGGCGCTGGCGATGTCGACGAGGCTGACGGCCACCACGACATTCTCGCCCTGCCGACGAAGCGACCCTTCAACCAGATAGTCGGCGCCGATGCGGGCGCGAATCTGGGGCCATTCTGCTTGGCCGAAGGAGGCGAAGGAGAAGCTCGAATTGCGAGCAAGCACGGTGACCGTGCCGAAGCGCGCCACGCCATTGATAATGTCCTCGGCGAAGCCGTCGACCATAGCCTCGTCGGACGGATCGCCGCTGTCGTTGCGAAAGCGAATGACGGCCACAATCGGCTGGGCGCTGATCTCCGGCGCGGCCTCGGCTTCAGCGGCGAGCATATAGCCGCGCTTGGAAACGGTGCGCACCATGTCGTCGCCAAGCACCTTGCGGATTTCGCGGACCGACTGGGTGAGCGAATCCTCGGTGACGTAGACACCCGGCCAGACGACATCCATCAGCTCCGATTTCGGCACGACGCGGCCCATGTTGCGGGCGAGGTGCGAAAGCAGCGCGTAGGCTTTCGGCCGCAGGAACAGGGGCTCGTTGACGCCGCGCAGCGTCCCCATGGCGAGGTCGAGCGTGAACCCGCCAAACCGGAAGACCTGATCGGCCGTCGCCGTCGTCATCGGGACACCCCTTCCCGCCTGCCGCGCGCAATGCCAAGTCGATCCCACCGAAACCGGCACGCGCATCGTCATTATTGCCCAGTGCGCAATTTCGATCAAACTGACTGTCGGCGCGGCGGCTAGTGTCGCCCCGCCAAATGCGAGGAACCATGAACCCGACCGAAAAAGCGCTGTGGTTTGTCGAAAGCCATCTGCCCGACGCCGTCTCTCTCGACGATGTCGCGGCAAGCAGCGGCGTGTCGCGCTTCCACGTGACGCGCGCCTTCGGCGCCGCCACCGGACGGTCGGTCATGGGCTATATGCGGGCGCGCCGGCTCAGCGAGGCGGCGCGCAAGCTGGCCGGCGGCGCGCCCGACATTCTTCAGGTCGCGCTCGATGCCGGCTATGGCTCGCACGAGGCTTTCACGCGGGCCTTCCGTGACCAGTTCGGCACGACGCCGGAACTGGTGCGCGCTGCAGGCTCGACCCATAGGCTTGACCTTGTGGAGCCCATTCTCATGGACAGTTCGCTTCTTACCACGCTCGAGCCGCCGCGCTTCGAGACCAGTCGGCCGTTCCTCATCGCCGGGCTCGGCGCGCGCTACAGCTGCGAGACCAGCGCCGCCATTCCAATGCTATGGCAGCGCTTCGGACCCTATATCGGCAACATTCCCGGCGAGATCGGCGACGTCGCCTATGGCGTCTGCGTCAACGGCGACGACACCGGCAATTTCGACTATATCGCCGGCGTCGAAGTGTCGGATTTCTCCGACCTGCCCAAGGATTTTTGCCGGGTGCGGGTGCCGGCGCAGAAATATGCGGTGTTCTCGCATCGCGAGCACATCTCGACCATCCGCCGCACGGTCAACACGATCTGGAACAAATGGCTGCCGGGCTCCGGCCATGAAATCGCCGACGCGCCGGACTTCGAGCGCTACGGCCCGGAGTTCGATCCACGCAGCGGCAATGGCGGACTGGAAATCTGGGTGCCGGTTAAAGGCTGAAACTCCTTCCCCTTCTCCCCTGGAGGAGGAGGAAGGCTAAAGCTCCAAATCCCAGGTCTGGCCGACCAGATCCTTGCCGAAGGAATGGTGGCGCTCTTCCTCGACCAGCTTGAAGCCTGCCGCCTGGTAGATGCGGCGGGCCGAGCCCAGTATGTCGTTGGTCCACAGCGTCAGCGTCTTGTAGCCCTTGGCACGCGAAAAGGCGATGCACTCGTCGACGAGACGCCGGCCGATGCCGAGGCCACGCGCTGATGGCTCGACATAGAGCAGGCGCAGCTTCGCCACCTTGGGCGACTTGCGCATGACGAACACCGAACCGACCACCTCGCCTTCGCGCTCGGCGACCCAACTGCGCTCCCATTGCGGGACGAAGTTCTTGACGAACTCGCCGAGGATCTCGGCAACCAGCGCCTCGTAGGTTTCGTCCCAGCCATAGTCCTGCGCATAGAGCAGGCCCTGGCGATGCGTGATCCAGCCGATGTCGCCGACCTGGAGCGGCCGCAGGATACAGGGCACCTTGGGTTCGGGTTTGTCGCCGAGCAGGTTCTGGACCGTGCGCATCGCGTTGACCAGCTTTTCCTGATCGGCCGGCGCGAGGCGATCGAGCAGCGCGCGCACCTGGTCGTGCGAATCCTGGTTGAGCGGCGCGAAGGCGTCCCTGCCCGCCAGTGTCAGCGCAATCGGCGAGCGCCGTGCATCGGCTTCGGAAGCGGCGCGCTCGACCAGGCCGCGCTCCTCGAATTTCTTCAACAGCCGGCTGACATAGCCGGGATCGAGACCGAGGTCGCGCACGAGGTCGCTGGCGACGAGACCGTCGCGATGGGCAAGCTCGTAAAGCACCCGCGCTTCGGTCAGCGAGAACGGGCTCTTCAACAGACCTTCGTCGAGCAGTCCAGTCTGGCGCGTGTAGAAGCGGTTGAAGGCGCGCACGGCATCGATGCGTTCCTTGCCGGGGTGGTCGTGGATGGTCATGGCGGGTTCTCCTGTCGAGGAGAGGATCAAGCATTTAGTTGACTGAGTCAATAAATTGATACGGCGAGGACCACACAACTTCGTCATTCTAGGGTGGAGCAAGGAGCAAAGCGACGCGCGCAGACCCTAGAATGACGACCTCACGATCGCCGGCGCTAGTCGCGAGCGCTGAAGCGCTCCTCACCCCATCGGCAGCGCAGGCCAGAATTCGACGATGCGCCCGCCAGCAAACACCGCGATCGATCCGAAATGCTGCAGCACGGCCTCGCTCTGCGTCGGCCTAAGGAAGGCATAGTCGCCGGGCCTCACATTTACCCCGGCGGGCAACCCCATGAATTGCTGGTTGGACGACAGGCCGATCAGGCCGTTCGGCTTCATGCCGTCGGGGAATACCGGCTCGGCCATCCATTTGCCGCCATACAGATAGCAGCCCTTGGGTGGGAACAGGCCGAACGCCTGCAGCATCCTGGAAACCGCTGCCGGGCCCGGCAGCATCGCATCGACAGCTTTCAGGATCGGGGTCGCGATGAAGGCCGCCGGCTGCAAACCCTGGAGGCCAGGCGTGTCGAAATCCTTGGGCAGCACGAAGGCAGAGCCGATCGACACTTCGTTGGCGACGCCTGCGCCATGCAGCAGCGCCGTCTTCGAGCCGCCGATGTTGAGAATGCGGCGCTGGTCCGGATCAAGGGCCGCCACGAATTCCGCTGCCCGCGCCGAAGCTTTCTTCAACGCGTTGGCGGCGCCACCGAAAAGTCCGGGGATTTCCGGCGCGTGCGCCTCATAGGCCATGATGCCTTCGCAGCGCAGCCCCTTGGGAATCGAGAGCGCCCTGATCTCGGCGGGATTGGCGAAGCCGCCGCGATGCAGGCCGACATCGACCTCGAAGGCAAAGCGCAGTTCGGTGCCGCGTTCGGCGGCAAGCGCGCCATATTCGGCCAGCCGCTCGGGCGAATCGATCAGCCAGCAGACGCGCGACCACCAGCCGCCGCCCCTGGTGAGCGCGGCCTTGGCGGCACCCGCCGGCATCGGCTTTCCAAAGAGCAGGTCGGCCTCGGGAAAGGCGTCGAGCACGGCCTGCGTCACCGGCGGATGGAAGGTCATGAATCGGTTCGCGCCGAGCGCCCGCGCGATATGCGAAAGCAGCGGCAGGCATGGCAGCGACTTGTCGACCAGCCGCACGGCAAGGCCCGGCGCCAGCCTTTCCTTCACCAGCGCGACGTTGCCATCCAGCCGGTCGCGGTCGAGCACCAGGCAGGGACGGAAGATCTCCGCCGCTTTCAGCGCCTTCGACAGCTCGGCGAAATAGGCGCTCATCGTTCGATGCCGAACAGGCCGGCCATATAGGGCGACACGAAGCGGTTTTGAGGATCGATGTCGCGGCGGACCGCCATCGCATCGTCCCAGCGCGGGTACAGTTTCTTGAAATCCGCCGCCTTCAGGCTGTGCATCTTGCCCCAATGCGGCCGGCCGCCATACTTCAAGAAGATCGGCTCGGCGGCGCGCATGAAAGGCAGCGGGTCGTTCGCCGCATCGTGGTGGATGGCGATCGAACAGGTCAGCCTTTTGTGGAAGGGCGAGAGCCAGAATTCGTCCGGCGCCACCGAACGCACCTCCATCGGGAAATAGACTTCCGGAAAGTGCTTCTCCGTCAGCGCGATGATCTCGGCCAGCGCCTTTGGCCCTTCCTCGAAAGGCAGGTGGTATTCCATCTCGTTGAACCTGGTCTGCCGATCGCTGACATAGACATTGAGCCAGTCCTGCACAAAGTCTTCCGCCGGCACTTTCTTGACCGCGCCCTTGATCAGCGCGCGACGCAGCGACGGCAGCCAGCGCAGCACGGTGCGCAGCTTGCGCAAGGTCGCCAGGCCCGCCTCGTCGTCCTCTGTCGGCCGCGGCGTTGGCTGCGCGCCGCTCAGGTCGCTGGCGATGAACTGCGCATAGCCGGAAAACGGGATGTAGTAGAACTCGGCCGAACGGTGCGCGGCCATCATCGTCTCGAAGTCGCGCAGCATGTCGCCGATCGGCAGTACCCATTTGCGACGGCGCAGCCGGTAGGTCGGGACGTTGTTCATGGTCACTTCGGTGAGAACGCCGAAGGCGCCGAGCGCGACACCGGTGGCGTGGATCATGTCTTGGTCACGCTCTCGATTGAACTCGCGCAGCCTGCCCTCACCATCGACGAACTGCATCGCCTCCAGTTGCGTGTGATAGGCGCCAAGCGTCGGGCCGGAGCCATGCGTGGCGGTGCCCAGCGCCCCGCCGATCGCCTGGCGGTCGATGTCGCCCATGTTGGGCAGGCCCTGGCCGATGCCTTGCAGGATGTGCATCAACGACCCAAGCCGCGTGCCCGCCCTCACCCGCGCCCGGCTGGTTTCGGCCTCATGCGAGACCAGCCCCTCGATCTTCTCCAGCGAGACGATGGTGCCGTCCGACTGCACCAGCGGCGTGAAGGAATGGCCGGCGCCGGCGACGCGCAGCGGACCAGGCGCCGAGCGTATAAGTTCGGCCAGCTCGCCGGCGTCGGCGGGTGTCGTGATCAGCTTTGGCGCGGCCTTCACGAAGCCCGACCAGTTGCTCCAGGCGTTTGCCATCAAAATCCTCCCGTTCAGGCTCGACCGCGGCGGCGCGCGACCAGCACGAAGACGCCGAGCAGCGCTACGCTGGCGAGCGCGGTTGCGGCGGCGAATTCCGGCACGGGGCGGAAATTCTCGCCATCGATGAGCAGCGAAGCGGCGATCGGGCCGATAGCCAAGCCGAAGAGCTGGGCCGCCGGCACCAAAAGGACCGCCGTTCGCGTTTCGTCGGCGGTGATGGCCATGCGGATCTGATAGGGCACGATGAAAAGCAGGATGAAGCCCATCACCAGCGCCACCGCCCAGAACACCGCGAGCCCAGGTCCGGAGGCGAGCAGCGCCGAACAGACAACAGCGACCGCACCAATGATTGTGATGGCGAAGCGATAGTCGATGCGCGCCTCGAAGGCAGTCGCGGTCATTGCGCCCACCACCTGCGCGGCCAGGCTTGCCGATACCATCAGGCCGACGGTGCTGCCGTCGATGCCGAATTGCGCCCCGAGTGGTTCGAGAAACGCCCAGACCGCGCCGAAGAACATGGAGTAGCAGAAGATCGAGAGCAGCGCGGTGGTCGCCGGCGCAGTCAGCACATTGGAAAAATGCTCCTCCTTCGGCAGATCGGCATAGTCGTCCGACACCAGGCAGGCGACGGCCAGCGACAGGAGGCAGACGACCCCCAACGCGACAAAGCCGCCGGCCGAGCCGGCCGCCGGCACGGCATAGAGCGCAAGCAGCAGCGCCAGGGCGCATTGCGCCAAGGTTTGCAGCGTGATGAAATAGCCGCCGATGCGCTCGGCCCGGCGCGAGCGGGCAATCAGCTCGGTGGCGACGGCGACAAGCCCGCCCTCGGCAAGGCCTGCGAGGATGCGCGCGCCAATAAGCGCATTGGGGCTTTCAGAAAAGGCCGTCCCGAAATTGGCGAGCGCGAGCACGACCAAAAGCACAGCGCTCTTCCAGCGCATGTTGCGCGCCGGCAAGAGCATCGCCACGATGGCTGAGCCGATGGCGATCGCGATCATCTCGGCGGTGGCGACCAGCGCCAGCTCGTCGCCGGTGACATGGCCCTCGGTATAGAGCGCGCCGAGCAGCACTGGCTGCAGGCCCAGGATGAGCAGGCCTACCGAGCCAATCCACAGCGCCGAGGCGAGTTGCAGGCCGGTCGGGCTGCCGACCAGCCAGTCGCCCTCTTCCGCACGTCCGGCATCGGTGACTGTCACGCGGCGCTCCTCCCTTGCAGCCCGATCAAAAAACTGACAAGTTGTCAGCATTTTCACGAAACTGATACTTGATCATGTTTTTTGTCAACTGCGAATTTGCACTCTCGTGAAAGATTTGGCGCATGACGGAAGCAAGGCGAACAGCGACGGAACCGAGGCGCAGGCCAAAACAGGAGCGCAGCCGCGAGCGCATCGATGCGATCCTCGCCACGACCATGCGGCTGATCGGCGAGAAGGGCATCGACGCCGTGACGATGAAGGAAGTCGGGGCTCTGGCCGGCGGCCCGATCGCCACCGTCTATCACTACTTTCCCTCGAAGTCGGCGATCCTGGCGATGCTCTACGAGCGGTTCGCTGAGGAGAGTCGCGCCCGCTTCGCCCCGATCATCGCCAGGATCCGAGGGCCGGAGGATGTAACGGCGGCGGCCGACCGCCTGCTCGACGACTATTATGCCCGCGTCGCCGCCGACCCGGCGATCCAGGACCTGCAGAACGCGATCCAGGCCGACAAGGCTCTGCAGCATCTCGACATCGCCGAGACGCGGTATCAGGCCAAGATGTTCTGCGACCATGTCGCGCCGATGCTGAAACCAGAGCAGCGCGAGGCGTTCGGGCGCGTGGTGTTCCTGATCTTCCAGCTCGCCGGCGGTGTCGTGCGACTGGCGCTGACGCAGGACGAGGAAGAGGGCCGGCGTACGATCGAGGATTACAGGTCGATCATTCACGCGCAGCTGCGGTTGTTTCTTTGAGCGCCGGAAAGGTTACACCTCAATGACAACTGGAACGCCAATTTGGTTTGCAACAGGCGTGTAGATGTCAGTTTCAGGCGTTGTGATCGTAACGATCAGGGAGTAGCGAGCATTCTTTGCCCATTTTTCCAAATACGGTCTCTTCAGCCACCAACCCATAGTGGGATAGACGGCGATAAACCCGCGTGACGCCAGATTGACTGCCGGCCCTTTCCAAACATCAGAGTGAATCGAACCTGTCGTGGTGAGCGATCGGTTGGAGTGCCCGAATTGCCAACCTGGGTCCGCAATTCCTGGGGCCTCATAATCTTCCTCTCGGCCGAACTTGTTCACCCTATTTACACGATACCGGTTACGAGCATCCTCGAACAATTCGAAACGCAGTTCCCCGACCGCAATGAACTTTCCGCGCGGACGGGGTGGGACCTGCCGGTCATCGGCACCATCGATGTCTACCGCAACTCGCCGGCCGTCTACAGCTTCGCGCCGGCGGCGGCCATTGTCGAAGAAGCCGAGGCGTATTTCGGCGATGTCGGCATTGCCTCGACCGGCACATACGGGCTCGCCGAGCGCTGCCCGCTGCTGGTGCTGCGGTCGCCGAGACGCCGGGAGTAACGGGCCAGATTGCTCGTCCGTGGTTCGCTCCAGCCGGCGCATTTCTCTGCGGGCTTCCGCGTGAGAAAAATTTCGCGCGGTCACCCCTTCCCGCGCTCCTTGACTCTCGCCAGCCACCAGCCTATCTCAGCGCCACGTTAGCACTCGCCTTAGGTGAGTGCTAACTCATATCCGGCACTGCCGGATGGAGGAACAGTTCTCACCGTTCTCATTCGAGGAAGACAACATGGCAAAGTCCAAGTTCCGCCCGCTTCATGACCGCGTGGTCGTTCGCCGGGTCGAATCCGAATCCAAGACCGCCGGCGGGATCATCATCCCGGATACGGCCAAGGAGAAGCCGCAGGAAGGCGAGATCATCGCCGTCGGCTCCGGCGCCCGCGACGAAAGCGGCAAGCTCGTCCCGCTCGACGTCAAGGCCGGCGACCGCGTCCTGTTCGGCAAGTGGTCGGGCACTGAAGTCAAGCTCAATGGCGAGGACCTTCTGATCATGAAGGAATCCGACATCATGGGCATCATCGGCTGAATTTCGGCCTCTCTCCATCAACTGAATTTTCGGGCTCTGTACGAGCCCCTGTCAGGAGCTAACACATGGCTGCAAAAGACGTAAAATTCTCCCGCGACGCCCGTGAGCGCATGCTGCGCGGTGTCAACATCCTCGCCGACGCGGTGAAGGTCACGCTCGGTCCGAAGGGCCGTAACGTCGTCATCGACAAGTCGTTCGGCGCGCCGCGCATCACCAAGGACGGCGTCACCGTCGCCAAGGAGATCGAGCTCGAGGACAAGTTCGAGAACATGGGCGCGCAGATGGTGCGCGAGGTCGCTTCGAAGACCAACGACATCGCCGGCGACGGCACGACCACCGCGACCGTTCTCGCCCAGGCGATCGTCCAGGAAGGCAACAAGGCGGTTGCCGCCGGCATGAACCCGATGGACCTGAAGCGCGGCATCGACCTCGCCGTCGGTGAAGTCGTCACCGCTCTCGGCAAGGCCTCCAAGAAGATCAAGACCTCCGAGGAAGTCGCCCAGGTCGGCACGATCTCGGCCAATGGCGACGAGTCGGTCGGCAAGATGATCGCGGAAGCGATGCAGAAGGTCGGCAACGAAGGCGTCATCACCGTCGAGGAAGCCAAGACCGCCGACACCGAGCTGGAAGTCGTCGAAGGCATGCAGTTCGACCGCGGCTACCTGTCGCCCTACTTCGTCACCAACGCCGACAAGATGGTCGCCGATCTGGAAGACGCCTACATCCTGCTGCACGAGAAGAAGCTCTCCAACCTGCAGGCCATGCTGCCGGTCCTGGAAGCCGTCGTTCAGACCTCGAAGCCGCTGCTCATCATCTCGGAAGACGTCGAAGGCGAGGCCCTGGCCACGCTGGTCGTCAATAAGCTGCGCGGCGGCCTGAAGATCGCCGCCGTCAAGGCTCCGGGCTTCGGCGACCGCCGCAAGGCCATGCTGGAAGACATCGCCATCCTCACCGGTGGCCAGGTCATCTCGGAAGACCTCGGCATCAAGCTCGAGAATGTCGGCCTCAACATGCTCGGCCGCGCCAAGAAGGTGTCGATCTCCAAGGAGAACACCACCATCGTCGACGGCGCCGGCAAGAAGGCCGAGATCCAGGGCCGCGTCGCCCAGATCAAGCAGCAGATCGAGGAGACCACCTCGGACTACGACAAGGAGAAGCTGCAGGAGCGTCTGGCCAAGCTCGCTGGCGGCGTCGCGGTGATCCGCGTCGGCGGCGCGACCGAGGTCGAGGTCAAGGAAAAGAAGGATCGCGTTGACGACGCCCTGAACGCGACCCGCGCGGCCGTGGAAGAAGGCATCGTCGCCGGCGGCGGCGTCGCCCTGCTGCGCGCTTCGAATGCCGTCAAGGCGACCGGCGCCAATGCCGACCAGGACGCCGGCATCAACATCGTTCGTCGCGCGCTGCAGGCTCCGGCCCGCCAGATCGCTGCCAACGCTGGTGCCGAAGCCTCGATCGTCGCCGGCAAGATCCTCGAGAACAAGGGCGCGACCTTCGGCTTCAACGCCCAGACCGGCGAGTATGGCGACATGATCGCCATGGGCATCGTCGATCCGGTCAAGGTCGTGCGCACCGCTCTCCAGGACGCGGCCTCGGTCGCCGGCCTGCTCGTCACCACCGAAGCCATGATCGCCGAGGCTCCGAAGAAGGAAGCCGCCGGCGGCATGCCGGGCGGCATGCCCGGCGGTGGCATGGGCGGCATGGGCGGCATGGATTTCTAATCCAGGCTACCTGCCTAATATGGAAAGGGCGGCAGAAATGCCGCCCTTTTTCTATGTCTGTTAGGATGGCTCGTTGTCATGCACCGATAGGATGAAGCGCCAACCTCAGACGGCGGCGTGCGCGCGCTCAGCAACCTTGCCGGAACGCACCGCCGCCTCGATCAGCGCGACCACTTCGTCGGCCACGACAGCGAGCGCCGAGCGGTCGCGGGTGGCGCGGGCGATCACCATCAGGCCTTCCAGCGAGGATTCGACCAGCAGCGCCAGGGCTTGCGCCCGCTGTTCGCCCACCCCTGCCCTGACGAAGGCCTGGCGCAGCAGGCCGATCCATTGCTCGAAGGCGGCGCGGCAGATTTCGGCGAGGTCGGGCACATCGTTCGGCGCGTCGAGCACCACCGGCGCGACCGGGCAGCCGAGCGAGAACTGGTTTTCCTCGAGCATCCGCTCCACCGACCGGTAGATATGGCGAACGGCGACGGCCGGGTCGCTTTCGGCGGCGAGCTCCGCGCCCAGCCGCTCGGTCACGTCAGCCACGCTGGCGCGCGTCACTTCGATGACCAACTGGTCCTTGCCGCCCGGGAAATGGAAATAGAGCGAGCCGCGCGGCGCGCCGCTGGCGCTCAAAATGTCGTTCAGCGAGGTGCCGTGATAGCCGCGCTGCCTGATGAGCAGCGCCGTAGCCTCGATCATGCGGGCGCGTGTGTCCGTCGCCACCTCAACCTCTCGCAATGTCAACCTGTCAGGAGCGCGCATTATAGGGCTTGCCCGGAATATGACAATCGGTCTACATAATATGTAAATCGGTCTACATATTTGGACAGCGACGATGCAAACCTATCGACTTGAGCAGCCAGGCAACATCGAATGGCTGGAGTTGCGTGAAGAGGCAGTGCCACGGCCTAGCCCACATCAGATCGTCGTGCGCATGCGCGCCGCCTCGCTCAACCGGCGCGACACGATGATCCTCAACGGCACCTATCCACTGACGCCCCGGCCCGGCATCGTTCCGCTGAGCGACGGCGCCGGCGAGGTGGTGGCGATCGGCGATAGCGTCACGCGCTTTGCCGTCGGCGACCGCGTGACCGGCAGCTATTTCGCGCGCCGTCGACCAGCTCGGCTGCACACTGGACGGTATGCTCTCAGAATTTGCATTGCTCGACGAGTAGTGGGCGGTGCGGTTGCCGGACCATCTCTCCTGGCACGAGGCCGCGACATTCACCTGCGCAGGACTGACTGCATGGAGCGCGCTGACGGGGCGCGGAGATTCCGAAGCCTGGGCAATGGGTTCTGGTCATCGGCTCAGGCGGCGTCGCACTTTTCGCCTTGCAGTTTGCCAAGCTCATGGGCTGCCGCGTCGCGGCCGTCACCTCGCGCAGCGAGAAGACTGGGAGGCTGCGGGCGCTCGGCGCCGACCTCGTGATTACGGCAGCCGAAACGCCGGAATGGGGCATGAAGCTGCGCGAGGCGAGCGGCGGCATCGACCTGGTCGTAGAAACCGGCGGCCCGGCCACCTTCGCGCAATCGCTGATCGCCAGTTCGCTTTACGGGCGCATCGTGCTGCTCACCGTGCAGGACCACATCGGCAAGTCGCTCGAGATCCCGGGCGCCGTCTATCAGCGCAGCCTGGTCACCATCAGTCGCCTCTTCGTCGGCAGCCGCAACGGACTGGAGGCGATGCTTGCCGCGGTCGCCACGCATCGGCTGAGGCCTGTCATCGACAAGGTCTTCCCATTCGCCGAGGCGCGCGAAGCCTACCGGCATTTTCAGCAGGGCGATGTCTTCGGCAAGGTCGTCATCGACAGCGCCTGACGAACCAGAGAGGAGAAACACCAATGACAATCCGCGATGCATCGGCCGAATGGCAGGGCACCCTCAAGGAAGGATCCGGCCGGCTGCGGCTGGGCAGCGGCGAGTTCGAGGGCGCCTATTCCTTCCCATCCCGCTTCGAGAACGGCCCGGGCACCAATCCGGAGGAATTGATCGCGGCAGCCCATGCTGGCTGCTTCTCGATGGCGCTGAGCGCCATCCTCGGGCGCGAGGGGCATATTCCGGGAAGCATCCGCACCATCGCGAAAGTGCATCTCGGCGGCACCACAGCCGGGCCGACGATCACCCGTATCGAGCTGGAGACAGAGGCCACGGTCCCGGGCCTTTCGAGCGAAGATTTCGAGCGGCTGGCGCAGTCGGCCAAGGCTACCTGCCTGGTCTCGCGGGCGCTTGCCGGCGTCGCTGCTATCACGCTCAAGGCGAGCCTCACAGACCACTGAAACGGAAGGAGGAATTCAATGACCCAGGAACTGATCATCGACACCGCCGCCGCCAAGCGCTCCGCCGAGACGGCTGAAATCATGCGGCGCTACAACGACGTCTTCCAGAGGCATGACCCGTCGGCGCTGGACGAGCTGGTCGCGCAGGACTGCGTGATCGAGAACATAACGCCGGCGCCGGACGGCGCCCGCCGGACCGGTAAGGCCGCCTGCGTCGAGCTGTGGTCGGCGATAGCTACCGCGCCCGGCACGCGCTTCGACATCGAAGAGACTTTCGTCGCCGGCGACCGCGCGACGATCCGATGGCGCTTCTGGATGTCCGACGGCAACTCGCTGCGCGGCGTCAACTTGATGCACGTCGCGAACGGGCGGATCGTCGAGGCGATGGGATATGTGAAGGGATAGGGCCCGGCGCGAAAAGCCGCGCTCAGGCCCAGCCCGGAATCCCCCGCCAAGGTTTGGATTCCGGGCAACTCGCTTTACCGCGCGACCCTGTTGAGCTTAACGAAGGTCTTGGGGCTGCGCTGGATTGTCTGGAAGATCACGCAGTAGCGGTCGGTGAGTTCCATCAGCTGGGTCAGCCTGTTCTGCGGAGCGTCCGTCTCGATATCGAAGCGCAGGCGGATCTCCTTGAAGCCGACCGGCACGCCCTCGGTGACGCCGAGCGTGCCGCGCAGGTCTACGTCGCCTTCGGCGGAGATTTCCGCCGACTTGATCGGAACCTCCAGCACGGCGGCTGCCGCCCTCATCGAGACGCCGGCGCAGGCGATCAGCGCCTCCAGCAGCATGTCGCCGGAGCAGAGCTCCTGCCCGCTGCCGCCGGCCTTCGGGTGGATGCCGGCCAGCGCAAGGCCGCGGCCGGTCTCGACCTTGCAGGTCACCCTGGCGTCGTCAGCGCTGCCCTTGGCCTTCAGCGTAAGAAGTGCCGCCCGCGCATCCTTGCGATAAAGATCCTTGATCGGCTCCTGCGTGGCGCGAAATGTCGCGATGTCCATGCATATTCTCCTGTCGTCGAATTGGGTCCCTTGGATTCGTGCGCCATGGCCGGGCTATTCCGGCACGCTCACGCCGGAGCCTCCAAGCTCGGCCGGAAAATCCTTCAGCTTCGGCAAACCGTCCTTCATCGGCAGGACCGCCTCGGCATAGTTGACATGCACCCCCGGCGTGAACTCCACCGTCGGTATCGTTGCCGCATAGACGTCGACCAGTCCGAGCGGCGGATGATCCGTCATCAGATGACCGCCGCATTTGGTACAGAACTGGCGGTCGCTCGTCGGCGACTTCCTGAAACCGGACAGGAATTCGGCGCCTTTGGTGACCCTGACGTTTTCCGGCTTCCACAGCGTGAAGGCGTTTACCGGAGACGCCGACCACGACCGGCAGGAACCGCAATGGCAATAGCCCATCGCCTCGGCGGTTCCGTGGACCTCGATTTCCACGGCGCCGCAAAAGCAGCCACCCTTATGTACCGTCATGATTTGCATCCTTCCTTGAGTTCGACCGCGCTCGAGCGTCCGATTTGGGAACGGAGCTCAGCAGCGACGGGAGATTTAAAGCTTCGGGCAATGAACGGAATGACGGGGCATCCGCCTTACTTGACAGCGCGTCCGGAACCGGAAAGGGATGTCGCGCCGGATTGCCGCGCAACTTACGGGGCGTGGGTGGAATGGCCGGGGGTGGAATGGCCGGGGACGCTCTGTCTGACCTGTTGAAAACGGTGCGCCTCACCGGCGCGACGTTCTTCGACATCGCGGCGCAGGATCCATGGGCGGTGTGCTCGCCCTCGCCTTCCTCGATATTGCCGAGGATACTGCCGGGCGCGGATCACCTGATTTCCTACCACGTGCTCACGGCCGGCCGGTGCTTTGCCCGCATCGTCGGCCGGGAAGCAATCGTCATGGAAGCGGGCGAGGTCGTGGTCTTCACCAGGAGCGACCCGCATATCATGTCGAGCACGCCCGACCTGGGGGCCGATCCGCCGACCGCCGATGTCCTGGAGATCGCTGCCGCCAGTCAAATCCCGTTCCCCATCAACTACGTCAAGGACGGGGCGGCGTCGGCCCGGCTGGTTTGCGGCTATCTCGCCTGCGATGCCCTGCCCTTCAATCCGCTGCTCGAAGCTCTGCCCCCGGTCATCAAGGCCGGCGACGTGGAAGGCGATGGCGGCTGGCTCGGCCAGTTCATCAGGCTGGCGGTGTCGGAGGTCGCGGAAAAACGGGCGGGCAGCGAGACGGTGCTGACCAAGCTCAGCGAGCTGATGTTCGTCGATGTCCTGCGCCGCTATGTGGAATCGCTGCCGCCGCCACACACGGGCTGGCTGGCGGGCCTGCGCGATCCGCATCTGAGCAAGGCGCTGGCGCTGATCCACGACAGGCCGGCGCACGGTTGGACGCTGGAAGCGCTGGCGAAAGAGTCGGCGCTTTCGCGCACCGTTCTTGCCGAGCGCTTCACCAGGCTCGTCGGCATGCCGCCTATGCACTATCTCGCGAAATGGCGCATGCAGATCGCCTCCGAGCTGCTCAGCGCCGGCAACAGCAACGTCGCGAACATCGCGGCCGAGATCGGCTACGAATCCGAAGCGGCGTTCAGCCGTGCCTTCAAGAAGATGATCGGCGTCCCGCCTTCGGCCTGGCGTCTGGGTATTCGGCCTGCGCCCGGTTCCGGAAGCGACGAGGTTTCGGGAACTGGTGGCGAACCGGCCGCGGCAGCGAACTAGCGATCCGCCAGCGCCAGCTTGGCGCCGAGCATGACGAAGGCGGCGGCGAAGCTGCGGCGCATCCAGGTCAGCACCTTTGGCCGCGACATGATATGGCTGCGAACCGAGGCGGCAAACACGCCGTAGACGGCGAAAACGACGAACGTCATCAGCATGAAGACGCCGGAGAGCTCCAGCATCTTGGCAAAGGCATGCGGCTCGGTGGTGCTGACGAATTGCGGCAGGAAGGCAAAGAAGAAGATCGACAGCTTCGGGTTGAGGATGTTGACCAGGACGCCGGAGGTGATGACCTTGCCAGTCGAGCGCGGCGCGACGTTCTCGTCGATGCTCAAGCCGCCGCGCTCCTTCAGCGTGTTCCAGGCCATGTAGAGCAGATAGGCGACGCCGAGATATTTCAGCGTCTCGAAGGCGACGGCGCTGGTGTGCAGCACCGCGGCGAGGCCGGTGACGGCCGCCGCCATATGCGGGATGATGCCCAGCGTGCAGGCAAAGGCGGCGATGATCGAGGCACGTGCGCCACGCGAAAGGCCGGCGCTCAGCGTGTAGAGAACGCCGGTGCCGGGCGATGCGACGATAATCAGCGACGTCAACAGGAATTCGATGCTCATGAGATCCTCCGCGGCCTTGCCCGCGCGGCAAGGTATCGAGCGATGAGAGTGTGGGCAAGCGGGCGCCATTTCCTCGCCCCATGAAGTGGGGGAGAGGAACTAGCTGACCGCCAGCCCATACATCTCCCTCGCCATCAGGCAGTCGTCGCCGCCGGGCATGCAGGCGCGGCAGACATGCGGGCGGATTTCGTAGATCGTGCAGGCCGTCCCCTTGCCCACCTCGCCACGAAGCGCCGAGCAGCGGCCGCCCTCGCAGCGCATGCCGGACTGATCGGTCGCGACGAGTTCTTCGGGGATGCGGTCCAGTTCGGCATCCTCCTCGGTCGAGAAGCGCGGCCAATCCGCCGAATAGGCGCAGCAGGCGCCGCAGCTCTGGCAGTCGAAAGCGACAGAAGCCTCGAGCGGGGTCGCAAAGGGCTGGTCGTTCGGCAAGGCGGTCCTCATGGTGGCATGCCTCTATCACAGAGCCTGGGAAACACCCCGTATCGGCCGAACAAGATTTTTTTTATTTTGCCGGGAACCCTTTCGCCGGCCGCGAGTTATGTCCTTGCTGTCAGCAGTTCATGAGCAATCGAGAAAGGTTGATGGCAAAAGACGCCTCCCGCGCCGTAAAAAGCGCGAGAGGCGTTTTCTATTGGGCCTTACATGATCGTGCTCATCATCGGCAGGATTTCATAGCGGAAGCCGCGCCCCGAACGCGCCACCGGGTCGCCATCGGTGACGGCCCTCGCCTCGGCTTCGCTGCCGGCACGCAGGATCAGGAGGCCCCAAGGTCCGGCCGGATCGGCAACGGGACCCGCCAGCATCATCGTGCCATCGCGAAGCCGGCCGCGCAGATAGTCGGCATGCGCATTCATCAGCGTCCTCTCCTCCTCAGACATGGTGAAGGCGAAGTCCGGGCGCGGCGGGATCAGCCGGCAATGAAAGACCGAAGGCGGCCTGGCACCGATTTCCTTGGCGAGGAAATCGCCGAGCCAGCCCAGCACCCGCTCCCAGCCGGAACCGTGGTCGCGGCAGGAGTCGTGGCGCACGCCGAAGCCGTCATGGCGCAGCGTCAGCCGGGTGCCGTTCTCCACCGCTTCCAGCGTGTAGATGACGGTGGTGACGTGATCGCCGTCCCACGGCGCCTTCCAGGTCATCACCAGGCGGTGCGGCAGCTCGACCTCGATATATTCGCCGCCGACATGGAATTCGTGGCCGTCGGCGCCCTTGCCTTCTGAGCGCCAGGCGCCGCCCGGCCGGACATCGGCGGTATGCTTCGTCGTCCGGTACATGTCGTCGGCGCCCCACCAGAGCGGGATCTGGTCCTCGGCCGTGATCGCCCGGAAGACACGTTCGGGTGGAACCGCTATCGTCACCGTGGCCAGGATCGTGCCCGCCGAAACGTCCGCGATCGCGCGCGGTCTGTCATTGCTCGCCATCACTCGTCCTCCAGATAGGATTTCAGATTGCTGAGGCTCTGCTGCCAGAAGTCGCGATAAGGCAGGATCCAGTCCGCCACGTCCTTCAGTTCCGCCGGCTCCAGCCGATAGACGCGCTCGCGGCCCTGCCGCTGCTCGGAGACGACGTTGAGCTCGCGCAGGATCCTCAGATGCTTGGAAATCGCCGGACGGCTCTGCGAGAAGGCGGAGGCCAGTTCGTTGACCGGCGCCGGCCCTTGCCGCAGCCGGTCGAGAATGGCGCGCCGCGTCGGATCGGCGATGGCGCGGAAGACGGAACGGTCCTGCTCGGCTTGCGGCATGATGCGTATCCATTTGGTTACGTATTAGGCCGAATTGCAGGACCGGTCAATTCTCCTCGACCTCTCGCCGCGCTGGATTCGATCAGCGTTCCTGGTCGGTCGGGCGGATCAGGATCTCGTTGACGTTGACGCGCGGCGGCTGGCTGACGGCATAGAGGATGGCGTTGGCGATATCCTCGACGGTCAGCGCTTCCATGGTGGCCAGCCGATGGTCGAGGCCCGCCTTGTATTCGGCGTTGGTGATGTGGTCGCCGAGCTCGGTGCGCACCAGGCCGGGCTCGATGACGGTGACGCGCACCTTGTCGGCATAGACCTCGCGCCGCAGCGACTCCGAGAAGGCGACGACGCCGAACTTGGTCGCCGCGTAGCCGCTGGCGCCGGGGTTGGCGACGCGGCCGGCTACCGACGACACGTTGACGATGTGGCCCCTGGACGCCTTGAGATGCGGCAGAGCCGCCTTGGTGGTTCCCATCAGGCCGATCAGGTTGAGCTCGATCATGCGGCGCCAGTCGTCCAGATCGGCCTCGGCCGCGGGCGCAAGCAGCATGACGCCGGCATTGTTGACCAGGATGTCGAGCCGGCCCCACTCGGAAACGACCTTGTCGACCATGCCGGCAATGTCGCTGCCTCTCGCGATGTCGGCCTCGATGGCGAGTGCCTTGCCGCCGGCCTGCTCGATGCGGCCGGCCAGCGCCACGAGGCGATCGGCGCGGCGGGCGGCGATCGCAACTTTCGCGCCGGCGGCGGCAAGCGCGGCGGCGGTGGCCTCGCCGATGCCGGACGAAGCACCGGTGACGAGCGCGACCTTGCCGGCGAGTATTGGATTAGAGGATGACATGATGGAATCTCCGGAAGCCGCCCCGCCCATCACATAGGCCACGCCGGGCGTTCTTGAAGTCCCGCCATCGGAGCAGTTGACGCAGTTTCCGACCGAAACAGCCCGCCTTAATCCTGTTCGTGCGGCCCCGGCTCCGGCCAGGGCTCCTTGGCCGCCTCCGCGTACCAATGCCGCATCGCCGGCGTCGCCAGCACGGCATCGACATAGGTGCGGGTGACCGGCGCCAGCTCGCCGCCATAGGTGTCGAAGCGGGTGACGACCGGCGCATACATGGCATCGGCCGCGGTGAAATGGCCGAACAGGAACGGGCCGCCCTGGCCATGCTGCTCGCGGCACTGACGCCAGATCGCCTCGATCCTCGCCCGCTGCGCCTCGCCCTCGGCATCCAGCGGCTTGTGCGATCTCGGCCGGCGCAGATTCATCGGCCAGCCGTAGCGGACCTCGCGGAAGCCGGAGTGCATCTCGGTCGCCACCGAGCGCGCCAGCGCGCGGGCGCCAGGATCCTCCGGCCAGAGCTTCTTCTCCGGAAAGAGGTCGGCCAGATATTCAAGGATGGCAAGGGTTTCCCAGACGATCCTGCCGTCATGATTCAGGACCGGCACCAGGCCGGTCGGCGAGACCTTGGCGAGGTTCGCGGCGGTCTCGGGCGTGCGCAGGCGCACGAAGCGTTCCTCGAAGGGGATTTCCAGGTGCTTCATCGCCACCCATGGTCTCAGCGACCAGGACGAAAAGCATTTGTTGCCGATGAACAAGGTGAATTCAGCCAAGGCGCTTCCCCCCGATTTTCCGCTCACCTTAGTGGCCGCATCGCGAAGCGGCAAAGTGTTTCGCTCGGAAATTCCGGTCCGCCGCCGCCACACCTTCACCCGGCGCGCCACGGCCGACGGAACCCGGAAGCCCACCAGCCCGTTTCTCTGGCGATTGGATCTCCGGGAGATGCGGAGATGGTGAACATGGACCAGATTGCTGGCCTCGCCAGGCAGCTCAAGGGCTCGGTCCAGCAAGCCGTGGGCAAGGCCACGGGAAACCGCCGAATGCAAATCAGCGGCATGGCGGAAAAGGCCGCAGGCAAGGTGCAGAAGGCCTGCGGCGACATGAAGGCCACCATCAAAAAGGCTATGTGAATCAGACCTTCGCGGTCATGTCTCAAACGCCTTCGTGATGGCATTGGTGAAGACGACCTCGCCATGGTCGCCGGCCGCCTCACCCAGCACGACGTCGATGTTGTCATCGGTCACCCTCGTCAGCGCGAAGCCGCCCATATAGGCGGCCTTCGGCTTGAAGAGGTCGAGCCCGTCGCGCTGGTAGATCATCGGCGTTTCGTGCTGATGGCCGTGAAAAATCGCGATCACATTGTAACCCTTCAGCGCGGCGACCAGCGCCTGGCGGTCGGCCTCGCCCCACCAGTGCGGCCGACCGGCGCCGTCGTCGTCATAGGCGCGCTTTGCCGGATCCCAGCGCTCGATCGAGAAGGTATCCCAGCCATAGTGCTGGAACAGGATCACCGGGCGGCCGTCGCCGGCATAGGTCGCCAGATCCTGCTTCAGCCAGGGCAGGCTGCTTATCGCGCCATGGCCGGTATCGCCGGCGAAGCGATGCGTCTGGACAAGGTGCAGGCCGCCCCAGTCCCAGGAATAGCAGTCGGTGTCGACGTCGTATTCGGTCGCCGGCACCGGCGGCTTGAAGAAGACGCCGGGGCGATGGTTGACTTCGACATAGTCGCGCAGTTCGCGGCGGTACCAGTCGACATGCGGCGGCGAGCCGTTCTGGTCGAGGTCGTGATTGCCGAGCCCGACGTAGACCGGAATGTGGACGCGGTCCGGCCCCATGCCCTGCTGATAGCGCTGGCTGAACTGCAGGAGCTGCGTGCCTTCGCTGGGCTCGGTGACCTGGCCGCCGCCGTCGTCGGTGATGTCGCCGCCGGTGACGAGGCCGAGCGGCGTGCCGATGCGCCTGCCGGCCGAATGCAGGCCGGTGGCGAGCCCGTTGATCTTAACCGGCCACTCCTTGTCCGCGATCGCGTTCAGGGCCGCGACGTTGCGCAGCAAGGCCGCGTCGGTCTTGCCCTCCTGCTCGCAATGGGGGCTCAAGCCGCTCGCCATGCGGCAGGCATGGATATCGGCGATGAACAGGAAGGTGGCGTCGATCGGCTGGATGCGCCGGCCGGTCTGGGCGAAGGCGGCGCGCGGCAAGGCGGCGGCTGCCGCGAGGCCTCCCATCCGGCTCAGGAAAGCGCGGCGGGACAAGAACGCCGAGGAGAGGCGATTCATCATCGCCCGATTGAACATTCTCAGCGCCGGATCGTCCAGATTGGCGATCCATGGACTTTTCAAGCCTTGGTTGAATCGTGAAGGGCACTTGGGTCGACAGCGCGGTGAGGGTCTGTCATTCCTTCCGGAACGCTCCCAGGGGAGGAAGGCATGCAACTCATGACGACCGGCATGGCGCTCGCCATGCTCACCCTTGCCGGCGCGGCGCATGCCGCGGACTGTGTCGACGCCAAATCCGCCAAGGCCGGCTTCGTGCTGGAGAAGTCCGGCATCCGCAGCGAGTTCCGGCCGGCGCCGGGCGGCATGGTCGCGGTCGCCAACGAGTACGAGGCGCAGTCGCCGCAGACGCAGTATCTCTATGCCGGGCTGATCGAGGTGTTTCGCGACAGCGACACCGGCAGGCTGTCGATGATCCCGCTCGGCGACATCAAGAAGCTGTTCCCGCTAAAGGCTGGCGCCAAGAGCAAGACCGAGTTCGTTCGGTTGTCGGCGAAGAAGACGCCCAAGGGCACCGAAACGCTGGCTTTGGCCGTCAAGGGCAAGGAGACCTACAAGCTCGGCGACTGCACCTACAATGTGCTGGCGGTGAAGGAGACGATCACCGGCGATTCCGGCGCGGTGATCGACAGCTTCACCGCGCTCTATTCGCCCGACCTGCAGGCCGTGCTGGCAAAGCGTTATGACGAAGGCACCAGTTCGCAGAGCGAGGTGGGATTCGAGACGATTAGGCCGCTGAAGCAGTGAGGCTGCTCCAGGCGCCTCGTCATCCCAGGGCGAAGCGCATCGGAGATCCTGGGTCCATGCCGTGACCACGGCAGTGCTCCGGCGGGCGAGAATGGGTGCCGCAATCGGCGAAAATTCTTTGATTCGTTGCGCTCTTTGGCCGGCGTCACGGCATGGATCCTAGGGTCTGCGCGCGTCGCTTCGCTCCTAGCTCCGCCCTAGGTTGACAACGAAATGAGCCCTCTCAAACACTCCCGCAATACCCCTGAATCCTGCGCAGTCTTCGCCATCGACATGGCGCCGGAGTAGGCGGCGACGGTCAGCGCCGCGAAGCGATCGGGATCTGTCCCACCCTCCCCGCCTGTCCGCTGATCGTCCCGGACCTTGTCGGCGATCGCCTGCCGCCAGCCGGCGAAGATGCTGGCAAGCGCCGCACGGAATTGGTCATCCGCCAACGACAGCTCATGCGCGAGATTGTTGAGCGGGCAACCGCGCACATAGCCTTGCTGTTCGAGCTCCGCCGCCACCGCCTCGAACACGTCGCGTACGCCTTCGCGCGCCGAAGGCGCTGCCCGCACCGGAGCGATCCAGGTTTCCAGGAGCGCGGCTGCCACGCGCTCATCGATCACCGCCAGGGCCAGCGCTTTCTTGGTCGGGAAATGGTGGTGCAACGCGCCGCCGGTGACGCCCGCCGCCGCCATCAGATCGCCGAGGCTCGAGGCGTGATAGCCGCGTGCCTGGAAGGAGTCCGCCGCCACATCGAGCACGCGGCGGCGCATGCCTTCGGGGTCGTTGGTGCGTTTCTTGCGCATCGCCATCTCCTCTTTCTCCCCTTGCGGGAGAAGGTGCCTGAACGAAGTAAAGGCGGATGGGGGCTGCTCCAGCCTTGCATAGACGGCGATCCGTCCAGCACCCCTCATCCGTCTTGGCGCTGCGCGCCAATCCACCTTCTCCCACAAGGGAGAAGAGAAGGAAAAGATATCAGATTGACAAAACAGGACAACCGGTCTGTTTATAAACAGGATGATCATCCTGTTTTGGAATCGACAATGAACCCTGCTCGAAACGAAACCTCGCTGCGCCTCGCCTCACCGATCGTGGAGCTTCGCCAATACACATTGAAGCCCGGTCAGCGCGAAACGCTGATCGCGCTGTTCGACCGGGAGTTCATCGAGAGCCAGGAAGCGACAGGCATGACGATCATCGGTCAGTTCCGCGACCTCGACCGCCCCGACATGTTCGTCTGGCTGCGCGGCTTCCAGGACATGGAGGCCAGAAAGGATGCGCTGACCGCCTTCTATGGCGGACCGGTCTGGGCCGAGCATCGCGATGCCGCCAACGCGACGATGATCGATTCCGACAATGTGCTGCTTCTGAAACCGGCCTGGCGGGGCGCCGGCTTCGACCTGTCGGGGTCGCCGCGCCCGGCGGCCTCCGATACCGAAAAAGTGAATAAACAGAGCGGCCTGCCCAGTATTGTTGAGATTTCGATTCATCATTTGCACCCAGGCACGGAAGCCGCTTTTGCGGACCGTTTGCGAGCGCAGGCGGTGCCGCAGCTCGCGGCAAATGGCGCCCGCCTGCTCGGCGCTTTCATCAGCGAGCATGCCGAAAACACCTTTCTGCGGCTGCCTGTGCGAGTTGGCGAAGATGTCTTCATCGCCGTCACCGGTTTCGAGGACGAGGCGGCCCAGGCACGATGCCAATTCGAACTCACATCGCCGGACTTGATCAGGACAGAAATCCTGCGGCTTTCGCCGACATCGCGCTCGCTGCTCGGCCGGTAGTCGCCGCCGGAAAGCTGCCGACCGCCGCCGAACGTCAGCCCTTCAACGCTGGCTCGGCTGCTACGGCTTGACGGTGAACTCCGTCCACATGCCAGTCGCGAAGTGACCGGGGACATTGCAGATCAGCACGTACTTGCCGGGTTTCAGGTTCACGGTGAGTGTGCCCGAAGCGCCCGGGTCGAGCTCAGAAACCTCTCCCTTGTCGCCGGCCTTGTCCTCATCGACCCGGTTCTCGGCAGCTATGTAGGGAAGCGGGTCCTTGGGATTCGCAAGATACATCACGATCATTTCGTGGATCGTATCCTTGGAGCTGTTTTTCACCTTGAAAGTGACCTTGCCGGCCTTCGCCGTTGCGGGCGTAGCCGTTATCCCCATGGTTGCCTTGGACATATCGAGATTTGGGGTTCCATAGGCGAAGCCGGGGGTCATGGGCGTGTCCGCCCCTTTGTCCCACAACGAAACCTGAATGGTGCTGGCAGCCTGTGCCGCAGCAGCCATAGCAACAACCGCGGCAAACCCCAGTGCCGCACTCTTCACCATCGTCTTCACAGCAAAATCCTCTCGGCAGCCACCGGTGGAACCGACGCCGGCAATCGACCGCTTAAGAGCGGCGATTGCATGGTTGCACGTACGGGCACGATCAGCCTTGCGCTGAATCAAAACTACTCGGCCGGTGGCTTGGGCGGATCTCTGAGATCGAATTTAAGGGACGTCACTGGCTCCGAAGGTCCGGCTGAAGACCTCCGCGACAAAGACCGGATCCTCCCAATGCGGGTTGTGGCCGCAATCCTGCGCCCACACGAGACGTGATCCGGTCAGGGCTTGGGCCAGTTCCTGCTGGTGCGCTTCACCGAAAAGCGGGTCGCAAGCGCCGGCGATGATCAGCGTCTTGGCCTGCACGGCCTTGGCCGCGGCAGTGAGATCCGTCCTGCGGATTTCTTCGAGAATGGCGCGCCAGCGCGCCGCCGGGATCGCCGAAGCTTCCCTCGCCATGCCGACGAGAAAGGCACGCGGCACGTCGGGTCCGCACTGATGCCACCACTCAAAGAACGGATCAGCCGGAGAGATCGGATCGCGTAGCGCCTCAACGCCGGTCACCAATGGATGATCCGGCAAGAAGCCGGTTTTGAGCGTGCCAGCCATGACCACCAGTCCGCCGACCAATTGCGGGTACCGCGACGCCAGCGCGATGGAAACCATGGCGCCCAGAGAATGGCCGACGACGATCGGCCGGTTGAGTCCCAACCTCCGGATCAGTCCGGCAATGTCCTCGGCGAAATCGGCGACGTCGCAGCCGCCGCGGGCCCGCGAAGCGCCGTGGCCGCGCAGGTCGGGCATGATCAGCCGCCGGCCGGCGAGATGCCGCGCCAGCAGCGAGAAGCTGCGGCTGGTGTCGGTGAAGCCATGGACGAGCAGCAGCGGCGGCTCGGATCCGGCGACCTCGACGTAGGCGAGATCGAGACCGCCGACAGCGGCGAACCGTTTGCGGCCAGCCCAGGCGCCCTGCTCCGCCTCTTGCTCCAGCATTTCCAATGTCGCCGGCCTCACAGCCCGAGCTTTGCCTTGACCGCGGCTAGGCCGGGCTTGCCATTGAAAGTGGTGACGCCGGCCAGCCAAGCATCGAGCCGGTCCTTGCTGAGCGTGATCGACTTCAGCGCCCCCTCCTCCGGCTTCATGCCGTCATTGATGAGGTAGCCCATGCCGACATTCTCCATATCGATGTCGAAGGCGAGGTTCTTCAGGAACTGCGCGACGTTCGGGCATTCCTGCAGATAGCCCTTGCGCACCTGCGTCGTCACGGTGGCGGCGCCGAAATTCGGGCCGAAGAACTTGTCGCCGCCGGTCAGATACTTGAAGTCGTACATCGTGTTCATCGGGTGCGGCGCCCAGCCCTGAAAGACGATGAACTGCTTCTCCTTGATCTCGTAGCCGACCTCCGAGAGCATGCCGGCTTCGCTGGATTCGACCACCTGCCAGCCGTCGAGGCCGAACTGGGGATCGGCGATGGCGTCCATCATCAGCTGGTTGGAGCCGGGCTCGATGCCATACATCTTCTTGCCGAACCTGTCGGCGAACTTATGCAGGTCGGACAAGTCCTTGACGCCGGCCTCCCAGACATAGGTCGGCACGGCGAAAGTGTATTTGGCGCCGACCAGATTGACACGCACGTTCTCAACCGAGCTGTCCTGCTTGTAGGGCGCATAATAGGTGACCATCGCCGGGTCCCAATAGCCCAGGAACAGGTCGAGGTCTTTGTTCTTCATGCCTTCGTAGATGACGTTGATGCCAAGCACCTCGCTCTGCGGCTCATAACCCAGCGCCTGTAGCAGAACCTTGGCCACGCCCGTCGTGAAGGCGAGATCGTTCCAGCCGGGCTCCGCCATGCGGACCACCCTGCACTCATCCGCCTCGGCGGCGTAAGCCGTCTGAGCGGTCAGCATCAAGGCGGCGAGACAGACGCCATTCGCAAGCATGCGCAACATTCCAGTTCTCCTCATCGAGAGATATTGACCTCTTGGTCTATTTATTGTCCCATTGGTCAATCATTGATCTGAGCGGACGAAAATGTCAACGTGGATTCGCAATGCATGGATCGAGCCGGTGAAACTCACGCGTCTCAGCGACATACGCCGCAAGGAGTTGCGGCAGGCGGCCTTCACGGTGCTGGAGCGAGAAGGCATCGCTGGCGCGACGCTTGAAAAGGTGGCGGCCCAGGCCGGCGCCTCGAAAGGCATCGTGCTGCATTATTTCCGCAACAAACAGGAACTGTTCGAGCACGCGATGCGCGAGGCCAATGCTGTGCTGTGCAACGCTGTGGTGGCGCGGCTCAAGCGGGCGCGGACCCCGATGGAACGGCTGGACGCGGTGATCGAGGGCAATTTCGAGGAGCATCTGTTCCTGCCGCCGCTCTGCCATGCCTGGCTCTCGCTCTGCGCCGAGGTGCCGCGCGACGACAAGCTGGCGCGCATCCAGAAGGTCATCCACGCGCGCATGCGCTCGAACCTATTGTCCGGCCTGCATAGCCTCACATCACCGGATGTGGCCGACGAGATCGTGCTCGGCGTCACGGCGCTGATCGACGGGCTGTGGCTCAGGCTCGGCCTGCAGCCGGGCAGCGTCACGCGCGAGCAGGCGGTCCGCCAGGTGAAGGATTATGTCGCGGGGCGGCTTGCCATGCGCCAATCTGCCCCCGTCGGCCTGGCCTCGGCCGGATAAAGTTCAGACCAGGCGATAGGCCCTCGGGTTGACCGTTCGCGCCATTCGGCGCTGCATTCCCGCGGCAAAAGCAGGAGCATGGCGATGCGACTTCGGGGCAAGCGGGCGCTGGTGACCGGCAGCTCGTACACGGCGGCTATACGGCTGGGTGAAGTCTAGTCCGAAACGCTGGCCTCGATGCCATCCCAATCCTTGAATCCGAGTGCGGCGACCTCTTCGAGGATCTGCTCGCGGATCCAGCGATGCGGCGGCTCGTCGTCGCGGCGGGCGTGCCAGTACATTCTCACCGCCGGCGAAAGAATGGCGATCGGCGCCTGATAAATGCCGATCGGCAAGGATTTTGCGGCTGCCGTCGCGAACTGCCGTGGGACGGCCGCCAGATAGGGTCCGCTGGCCACCGCCAGCGCGACGGCCTGGAAATGCGGCAAGGCGAGCATGACGCGGCGCGTCCGGCCCATCCTGCCCAGCGCGTCGTCGGTGAAGCCAGACATCGAGCCGTCGATGGAGCGCAGCGCATGCGGCAGCTCGCAGAAGAGATCGAGCGGCACTTGCTCGCCTTCACTGATGCCCGCCTGGCGTAGCGCGATATTGTCTTTGGCCGCGATGACGGCGAAGGGCGAGCCGAACAGCGGCACGCTGGAGACCCATTCGGCGACCTCCAGCGGACGCTCCAGCGCCACGTCGACCTGATCTTCCTGCAGCAACCTGGAGACATCGCCGATTGCGCTGTCCAGGAAGCGGAACGAGACGCCGGGCGCCACCCTCGCGATGCGCGCGGCAAAGGGCGGCATCAGGAGCATCGAGAAGAAGTCCGCGCCCATGAAGGTGAAGGTGCGCTCCAGCCGGCCCGGATCGAAGGCGGTCGTGGGCTGGAAGGCGCGCTCTATCTCGCGCAGCGCCGCGCGCACCGGCTCGGCCAGGCTTTCGGCGCGCGGCGTCGGCACCATGTCGTTGCCGCGCCGGACAAAAAGCTGGTCGTTGAGCGCGTGGCGCAGCCGGTTGAGCGCCGCGCTGACGGCGGGCTGGCTGAGGCCGATCTGCTCGCCGGCGCGCGTCACGCTTTTCTCGCGCAAAAGCGCGTCGAGGACCCTCACCAGATTGAGGTCGAGCGCATTCAAATTCATCGCATCAATTCAGCCCATACGATCATTCGATTTCCTTCGCCGGCCGGTCCTTGGTTAGGTCTCATCGACGCCGCTTCGCCGGCCCGACAAAGGGAGTTCACCCCATGACAATGATCAACAGCGCCATCGCAGGCAAGGAGCTCCTGTGGTTCAACAACACGCTCGTCGCCATCCAGGTTTCTTCGGCCGACGGCGATGACGGCATCTGCGTCATCGAGCACCGCCTGCCCTATGGAGATTCCCCGCCGCTGCATGTGCACCTGAACGAGGACGAGATCTTTCACATCCTCGAGGGACGGATGCGTTTCCAGATCAACGGCCATGAGCGGATCGTCGGTTCCGGCGAGACCGTCATCGCGCCGAAAGGCCTGCCGCATACGTTCAAGGTCGAATCCCCCGAAGGCGCGCATACGCTCACCGTCACGCGCGGCGCGGATTTCGAGACGATGGTTCGCAAGGCAAGCCGCCCCGCCGAACGGCCGGAGCTGCCGCAGCCGGCGGCGCCAACGCCTGAGATGATTGAGGCGCTGACGAGGCTGTGCGCCGAGAACGGCATCGACATTATCGGACCGCCGATGGGGAGCTGATCTCCCCCTTTCTCCCCTTGTGGGAGAAGGTGTCGCCGAAGGCGACGGATGAGGGTGTTCCAGGGAACGCCAACGTCTCACTCCGCTGGAACACCCCTCATCCGTCTCGGCGCTGCGCGCCGATCCACCTTCTCCCACAGGGGGAGAAGGAAGGGCGCACCTCTTCAAACGATTTGCATCCCTCTGCCCCGCAATCTCCGCTTGATGCCATTTGTGCAACGCGATACGCCCTTGCCCAAATCGACAGACCGGAGACTTGCCGTGAGCGCAGAAAAGACCAGAACCGAAACCGATACATTCGGTCCCATCGAGGTCGCGGCCGACCGCTATTGGGGTGCGCAGGCGCAGCGTTCGCTGGGCAATTTCAAGATCGGCTGGGAAAAGCAACCGGCCTCGATCGTGCGGGCGCTGGGCGTCGTCAAGCGCGCGGCGGCCGAAGTGAACATGGAGATGAAGCGGCTCGACCCGGCGATCGGCAAGGCGATCGTGGACGCCGCGCAGGAAGTCATCGACGGCAAGCTCGACGCGCACTTCCCACTGGTGGTCTGGCAGACCGGCTCGGGCACGCAGTCCAACATGAACGCCAACGAGGTGATCTCGAACCGGGCGATCGAGATGCTCGGCGGCGTGTTGGGCTCCAAGAAGCCCGTGCACCCGAACGACCATGTCAATATGAGCCAGTCGTCCAACGATACCTATCCGACGGCCATGCACATCGCCTGCGCCGAGCGCGTCGCGCACCATCTGATCCCAGCGCTCCACCACCTGCACAAGGCGCTCGATGCCAAGGCCCGCGCCTTCAACCACATCATCAAGATCGGCCGCACCCACACGCAGGACGCCACGCCGCTGACGCTCGGCCAGGAATTTTCCGGCTATGCCGCGCAGGTCGTGTCCTCGATCAAGCGCATCGAGCAGACGCTGCCAGGCCTGCAGGAACTGGCGCAGGGCGGCACCGCGGTCGGCACCGGCCTCAATGCGCCGGTGGGTTTCGCCGAGAAGGTAGCGGATCGCATCGCTTCCATCACCGGCATCGCCTTCGTTACCGCGCCGAACAAGTTCGAGGCGCTGGCCGCGCATGATTCCATGGTGTTCTCGCACGGCGCGATCAACGCGGCGGCCGCGGCCCTGTTCAAGATCGCCAACGACATCCGCCTGCTCGGTTCCGGCCCGCGCTCGGGCCTCGGCGAGCTGTCGCTGCCGGAAAACGAGCCGGGCTCCTCGATCATGCCCGGCAAGGTCAATCCGACCCAGTGCGAGGCGCTGACGCAGGTCTGCGTGCAGGTGTTCGGCAACAACGCAGCGCTCACCTTCGCCGGCAGCCAAGGCCATTTCGAGCTCAACGTCTACAACCCGCTGATGGCCTACAACTTCCTGCAGTCGGTGCAGCTGCTCGCCGACGCTTCCGTGTCCTTCACCGACAATTGCGTGGTCGGCATCGAGGCGCGGGAAGACAACATCAAGGCGGCGCTCGAGCGTTCGCTGATGCTGGTGACGGCGCTCGCACCCACCATCGGCTACGACAACGCCGCCAAGATCGCCAAGACCGCTCACAAGAACGGCACCACGCTGCGCGAGGAGGCCTTGGCCACCGGGCTGGTCAGCGCAGCCGATTACGACCGGCTGGTGCGGCCGGAGGACATGACGCATCCGGGATAAGTGTTGGGAGGTATTTGGCGGCGGGACAATTTACTCCCGCAGCCTAAGCCGGCGACATGAATTTCGCGCCGATCGCGCGATCTCAGAAATATGGATTCTGTGAACAATGTGTTGCCGCATAAGCGGCTTTGGTGAACAGTCTTCGTCGTCTATCTGAATGGGCATTCAACCCCGCTCGGAGACTCGCCATGTCCATCAACACTTCCGCCGCAACCGTCGGCACTGCATCCAACAACTCCACCACCATCCTGCTCGGCCGCGTGCTGCTCGCCGTCATCTTCCTGCTTTCCGGCTTCGGCAAGCTGACCGCCATTTCCGGCACCGCCGGATATTTTGGCGCTCTCGGCCTGCCGTTGCCGACAGTCACCGCCATCGTCGTCGGCCTGATCGAACTGCTCGGCGGCCTGGCCATTCTCGTCGGCTTCCAGACGCGCGCCGCCGCCTGGGTGCTCGCGATCTTCACGGTCGCCACCGGGCTGGTCGCTCACACCGGCTGGGCCGACCAGATGCAGATGATCCAGTTCCTCAAGAACCTCGCCATCGCCGGCGGCTTCATCATGCTCGCTTCTGCCGGCGCCGGAGCCTATTCGATCGACGCCAAGCGCGGCTGAGCTTTCCCCTCCCAAGCCTCAAATGAAAGCGGCGCGGAATTTTCCGCGCCGCTTTTTCGTTTGCCGGTTGCAGGCGTAAACTGCACGGCAGCCGGTGTGATCCCGACTTGTCACCGGCAAGGGAGGTGGCCATGTTCCGCAACGCACTGCTTCTTATCTCGCGGCTCCTGCTTGCCGTGCTATTCGTGCCTTCGGGTTTCCAGGCGCTGACCAACATCGCAGGCACGACCAGCTATTTCGCCGGCCTCGGCCTGCCGCTGCCGACACTTGCCGCCTGGGGCACCGGCCTTTTCGAGCTGATCGCAGGCTTTTTGATCCTCGTCGGCTTCCAGACGCGGATCGTGGCGCTGCTGCTGGCCGCCTTCTCGATCGTCGCCGGCTTCATCGGCCATTTCGGCCAGGGTGCCGACGATGCGATGCTCGCCTTCATGCACCAGCAGATGCTGATGAAGGACATCGCCATTGCCGGCGGTTTCCTGGCGCTCGCCATGGCCGGCGCGGGCGCCTGGTCGGCGGATGGCCGCAATTTCGGCATCGGCGCCGAAGTGACGTGACCTGCTATTTCACCGAGACACTGGGTCCGCCCTCGACCGCCAGCACAAGGCGGCGGTTGGTGATGCGCGCAAGCTGCGCCAGCCGGCCGGCCGGGCGTTCGCCGTAAAGGTCCGAGAGCGAGGCCGGCAGCACCAGCGCCAGAGTGCCGTTGCCGCGGCTTTCCCATTTCAGCCTCGGCATCACGCCCGGCATCGCCGCCGTCAAGAGATAGACGACACGCATCATCGCCGCCAGCACACGCGCCCGCTCAAGATAGCGCGGCGGCGCAATCGCCTTGATCTCGGGCGCGATCGTCTCGTTGAAAATGCCGTCATGACGATAGGCGCTGGCCAGCGCCAGATAGGCGCGGCCAGGGTGGTCGACACCGATGAAAGAGGCGTGCGCGATGATGTTGAGCGACTGCTTGCCGCGATATTCCGGATGCGCCCGCCAGCCGATATCGGCCAGCAGGCACGCCGCCTCGCGGCAGCGCGCCTCGTCCTCGGTCTCGTCGATGCCGAAGGCCCTGAAGGCCTTGCCGGTCCATTCGACCAGGTCATATGCGTGGTGGACAGACCGCGAGCGCAGCAGGGCCAGTTCCTCGGCCGCCGAGATCAGCGGGTCGGTCTTCTGCTCGGCTTCGTCGAGCAGGGAATAGAGGAAACCCTCACGCACGCCGAGCGCGGAGACGACGATCTTCGAGGGCTGCATCGCCGCCATGATCTCCTGCAGAACCAGGGCGCCATAGGGCAGCAGCGAGCGGCGGTTCTTGGACACGCCCTCGATGCCCTTGACCTTCTCGACCTCCCCCCTGGCCACCTGCCTGAGGAAGCTCTGGGCGCTGTCGGCGGCGATCTCGTAATGGTGCATGACGCCGAGCGGGTAGTTGTTCATCTCCATGTGGAGCCGCGCGAGGTTTCGCCAGGTGCCGCCGACGGCGTAGAAGACCCTGCCCTGCCCGCCCTTCAGGAGCTTCGCCCGCGCCAGTTCCTGGCGCGCGATCTTCTGCGCCTGGACGAGCGAGTTCTTCGCCATGTCCTGCAGGCGCAGGCCGCCGAGCGGCAGCGTGATGCCGTCGCCGATGGCTTCGCCATTGATGTCGATGAGCTCCAGGCTGCCGCCGCCGAGGTCGCCGGCGATGCCGTTGGCCGGGTGGAAGCCCGAGATCACGCCAAGTGCCGAATAGTGCGCTTCCTGCCGCCCGGTCAGCACCCGGATCTCGGTCCTCAGCACATCCTCGGCGCGGTGGATGAAGTCCGGGCCGTTGACCGCCTCGCGCGCCGCGGCGGTCGCCAGCACATACATGTGCTCGGCGCCCGCCTGGTCCGAAAGCGCGCGAAAACGGCGGAACTCCTCCATCGAGCGCGTCACCGCCTCTGGGTCGAGCTTGCCCGTCGAGACGATGCCGCGGCCGAGGCCGGCCAGCATCTTCTCGTTGAACAGGATGGTCGGCGAGCGCGCCAGCCCTTCATAGACAACGAGGCGGATCGAGTTCGATCCGATGTCGATGATCGACAGCGGCCGCCGGTCCTGGAGCCGGCCCTGGGACGTTGAAATCACGCGGCGCCGTTCTTCTTGCGGCGCTTGAACTGGGCAATGCGCCTGGGCGCATGCGATTTCAGCGCGTCACCCCGTCCGGAAAGGCTCGGATTGGTCATGAAATATTCCTGCGCGTTGAACGGTTCCTCGCCCTCCTCCAGCACGACGCGCCGGGAGGTCCCGTCTGCCAATACGTCGAAACTTTGCTGGTTGTCCATGATGTTGCCGAGCATGATCTGGCCAAGCACCTGTTCATGCACAGTTGGATTGGTGATCGGCACCAGCGTCTCGACGCGGCGGTCGAGATTGCGCGGCATCATGTCGGCCGAGGAGATGTAGACGATCGCCTCGTCCGACGGCAGGCCGTGGCCGTTGCCGAAGCAAAAGATGCGGCTGTGCTCGAGGAAGCGGCCGACGATCGACTTCACCCTGATGTTTTCCGAAAGACCCGGCACCTGGGGCCGCAGGCAACAGATGCCGCGCACGACGAGGTCGATCTCGACCCCGGCGCGGCTGGCGTCATAGAGCGCGTCGATGATGATCGGGTCGACCAGCGCGTTCATCTTCATCCAGATGCGGGCCGGCCGGCCCTCGCGCGCATGGGCGATCTCGTCGGAGATGTGCTTCAGGATGCGGTCGCGCAGCGTGAAGGGCGACACGGCAAGGCGCATCTCCTCCGCCGGTTCGGCATAGCCGGTGATGAAGTTGAAGATCTGCGCGACGTCGCGCGCGATCGTCGGGTCAGTGGTGAAGAAGGACAGGTCGGTGTAGATGCGGGCGGTGACCGGATGGTAGTTGCCGGTGCCGAGATGGACATAGTTGCGCAGCCGGCCGTCCTCGCGGCGCACCACCAGCGACATCTTGGCGTGCGTCTTCAACTCCAGGAAGCCGAACACGACCTGGACGCCGGCGCGCTCGAGGTCGCGCGCCCAGCGGATATTGGCCTCTTCGTCAAAGCGCGCCTTGAGCTCGACAAGCGCGGTCACCGACTTGCCGGCCTCGGCCGCGTCGATCAATGCACGCACGATCGGGCTGTCGTTCGAGGTGCGGTAGAGCGTCTGCTTGATCGCCACCACCTCTGGATCGGCGGCGGCCTGGCGCAGGAACTGCACCACGACGTCGAAGGATTCGTAGGGGTGGTGGACGATGATGTCCTTCTCCCGGATGGCGGCCAGGCAGTCGCCGCCATGCTCGCGGATGCGCTCGGGAAAGCGCGGGTTGTAGGGCGTGAATTTGAGGTCGTCGCGCGGGATGGCGACAATCTCGGAGATCTGGTTGAGCGCCAGCGGGCCGGTGAGCACGCTGATGCGGCTCGACGACACGCCGAGCTCGCCGGCGACGAACTCGCGCAGCTCGGCCGGCATCAGCGTGTCGAATTCGATGCGGATGACAGAGCCGCGGCGGCGGCGTTTCAGCGCCGTCTCGAACAGGCGCACGAGGTCTTCCGACTCTTCCTCGACCTCGATATCGCTGTCGCGGATGATGCGGAACGTGCCCGAGCCCTTGACCTCATAGCCAGGGAAAAGCTTGCCGATATAGAGACCGACCGCTTCCTCCAGCGGGATGAAGCGCACGTGATGCTTGCGGTCGGGCAGACGGATGAAGCGCCGCAACGCCACCGGCAGGCGCAGCAGCGCGCTCATCTCCTCGCCGTTCTTGCGGTGGCGCAACTGCAGCGCCATCGAGAAGCCGAGATTGGGGATGAACGGGAACGGATGTGCCGGATCGATCGACAGCGGGGTCAGCACCGGGAAAACCTGGTCCTGGAAATGCTCTTCCAGCCAGGCCTTCTCGTCCTTGGTGAGCGCTTCGCGGGTGATACTCTCGATGCCTTCCTTGTTGAGCAGCTCCATCAGGACCGACAGGCTCTTCTGCTGGTCCTCCTGCAGGCGCTCGACCTCGCGCAGCAATTGCTCGAGCTGCTGCTCGGGCGTGCGGCCATCCGGGCTCTTCAGGGCGATGCCCTCGCGCACCTGGCCGGCAAGGCCGGCGACGCGGACCATGAAGAACTCGTCGAGATTGGCGGCCGAGATCGACAGGAAACGAACGCGCTCGAGCAGCGGATGATGCTCGTTCAGCGACTCCTCCAGCACCCGGCGGTTGAACTGCAGCCAGGAGAATTCGCGGTTGACGAAACGGTCGGGATTGCCGCCGTCGGGGCTCGCCGCCTCGACGCCGATGAACTCGCTCTGCACCGGCCTCAGTTCGCTCATGGTTCCTCGTCCGCAACCGTTCTGTTTGAGCGCCACACACCGCCGGGCGCGTGATCGACGCTCTAACACGCTTTTGTGACGCATGATCGGTCACGGAATCGCTCCGATTCCCAAGGTCATGCGCTTAACCGGCTCAACTTATCCTCTGCCAGCCTTTTGCGACAGTTTCATTTCATCGATCTTGCAAACTCGCCGGTTATGATCCAGATGCAAACGTGCCGAACTGAAGGAGACGACGATGGCAGGCGGTTCCATTCCCCATTTCCAGAACGATGCGGGCCATCCGGTCATCGACATCGGCGTCCGGGAATTCATGTGCACCGGCGCCAACCCGCCCTTCGACCATCCGCATGTGTTCCTCGACATGGGCGACGACAATGAGAAGGTCTGCCCCTATTGCTCGACGCTCTACCGCTTTTCGCCGAAGCTGAAGCCGACGGAAACGCAGCCCGCCGGCTGCCTCTATATCGACCAGGCGGCCTGACCCGCCGATCGTGGATGACTGCTAGATCATGACTGAGGCGCGGTCCCGGCAGGTCGTCATCGCCGGGGCCGGTATCGCCGGGCTGACGGCAGCACTTGCCTTTGCCGGGCGCGGTAGCGCCGTCACGGTGCTGGAACAGGCCAGGCAGATCGAAGCCGCCGGCGCCGGGCTCCAGCTCTCTCCCAACGCGACCCGCATCTTGAGCCAGCTTGGCGCGCTCGACCGGTTGCGGCTGAGCGCGATCAGGCCGGAGGCGGTGGTGCTGAAGGACGCCGCCAGCTTGCGCGAGCTGGCGCGCGTGCCGCTGGGCCAGACCGGCGAGGACCGTTGGGGCGCGCCTTATCTGGTGGCGCACCGCGCCGACCTGCAGGCGGCGCTGACGTCGCGGATGGCGGAGCACCCCGAGATCCAGCTCGTCACCGGAGCGCGGGTGACCGACATTGCCGTCGCGCCGCAAAACATCGTCGTTACGGCGCAAACGGACGGCGGCGGCGCGAAGGCGGCCGGCGGCCTGCTGGTGGGCGCCGACGGTGTCTGGTCGTCGGTTCGATCGCAACTTGCCGGGGCACAGCCCGCTTTCGCCAACAGCCGTTTTTCCGGCGAGCTCGCCTGGCGCGCCACAGTGGCGGCGACAAGCGCCGCCGGCCAGGCCTTCACGGCGATCGGCGCCATCGACTGTGTCACCACTTTCCTCCATCCGGGCTTCCACATGGTCGCCTATCCGGTGAGCAAGGGCAGCGCCTTCAACCTGGCGGCCTTCACCAAGGGCGAGCGCATTGCCGAGGGCTGGTCGGGCCATGCTGATCCAGCCATTCTTGCCGGCGCCATGCGCGGCACAGCGCCGGCGCTGGCAAAGCTCGCCGCGCTTGCCGGGCCATGGACGGCGTTTCCGATCCATACCGTCGAGCAGCGGCGCTGGACGATGCCGGAGGGGGTGGCGCTCATCGGCGACGCCGCGCACGCCATGACGCCCTTCGCGGCGCAGGGTGCGGCGATGGGAATAGAGGACGCCGCGATGCTCGCCAATCTGGTTGCCGATTTCCCTGACGATCCGCGGCAAAGCCTAACCATCTGGGAGAATCTCAGGCGTCCGCGCGTTGAGAAGGTGCTCGGGCGCGGCGCGCTCAACAAGCTCGCCTGGCACGCCTGGGGCCCGGTCGCCATCGCGCGAAACCTGGTTCTGGCGACGCGGCCGGCGGAGAAGCTCGCTGCTGATCTGGACTGGCTTTACGGGTGGGAGGAGAGGAAGGTGGTGAGGCGGTAGGACGCCTTACGGGCGAGAAAGTTGAATAGGCTGGCGCGAAGGAACAAGGCGCCGGCAATTGTGCTATTGCGCGATCGCTAATTGTACAACCTCATCGACACCTCCAGCGACACCGGAAGCGGGTTCCACCAGCCGGTGCGCAGGCCGGCGGTGCGCAGTGCCGCTGCCGTCCAGGTGTTGCAGCCGATAAGCGCGTTGAAATGGCTGTTGGCCTCGTAGAAGCGGTCGAAGCTGGAATAGCCGGCATTGTCGATGGCGATCGGCCCCTCCGGCCCCTGGCGGAAGCTCGCCGCGATATAGTCGAGGAGCGCGGAGAAATGCTGCTCGTCAATGTCGAAGCCGGCGACATCGGGGTGCGCCTCGGCAATCGCGCCGACGATGTCGACATGCATCACCGAAGCATCGAGCGTGAGCGCCTTCAGGACAGGGACGGCCTTCAGCTCCGACCAAGTCGGCGTCTCCAGATAGAAGGCGCGGCCGCCCCAGCCGAAAACCAGGTAGCGCGCCGCCGGTGCATCGGCCGGCAGGCCGGCGTCCGCGAGAAAATGGAAGCGCCGGCGCACGCCGTCATCGACCGGTATCGCGATGTCGGTGTGGATCGGGTTCTTGAGCACCAGTATGTGCCGGGCGCCCTCGCCTCCGGCCATCGCCGCCGGCCAGAGCGGACGCGGCACCAACGTGCCGAGCGCCGCGGCAAGAAGCACCGCGGCAACCAGCATGGCCAGGAAGCGCCTGAGCTTTCTCATCACGGTGCTGCGGTTCCCGTTCAATCGAATTGCCCCTCAGCCGATCGCCCGGATAACAAAAAAGCCCGGCCGTTTCGCGGCCGGGCTCTTCAGGTCGGCGATCTGCCGCTCAGTGCAGGATCTGCGACAGGAACAGTTTCGTGCGCTCATGGCGCGGATGGTCGAAGAACTCGGCCGGCGTGTTCTGCTCGACGATCTGGCCCTGGTCCATGAAGATCACGCGGTTGGCGACCTTGCGGGCAAAGCCCATCTCGTGGGTGACGCAAAGCATGGTCATGCCCTCTTCGGCCAGGCCCACCATGGTCTCCAGCACTTCCTTGATCATTTCCGGATCAAGCGCCGAGGTCGGCTCGTCGAACAGCATGATGCGCGGGTTCATGCACAGCGAGCGGGCGATCGCCACGCGCTGCTGCTGGCCGCCGGAGAGCTGTCCGGGATACTTGTTGGCCTGTTCCGGGATCTTGACGCGCTTGAGGAAATGCATGGCGATTTCCTCCGCCTGCTTCTTCGGCGTCTTGCGCACCCAGATCGGCGCCAGCGTGCAGTTCTCCAGGATGGTGAGGTGCGGGAACAGGTTGAAGTGCTGGAACACCATGCCGACCTCGCGGCGCACTTCGTCGATCTTCTTCAGGTCGTTGGTCAGTTCCTTGCCGTCGACGATGATCTTGCCCTTCTGGTGCTCCTCCAACCGGTTGATGCAGCGGATCATGGTCGACTTGCCCGAGCCGGACGGGCCGCAGATGACGATGCGCTCGCCGCGCATCACCTTGAGGTTGATATCCTTCAGCACATGGAATTCGCCGTACCATTTATGCATGCCGACGATGTCGATGGCGACATCGGTGGTCGAGACATGCATCTTCTTGGCATCGACCTTGATGTCTTCCGCGCTGACGGCGTTTTCGGTGCTCATGGCCAATTCCCCTTTTATCGTTTGTAGCCGGTGTCGAGCCGGCGTTCGGTGTACATTGAATAGCGCGACATGCCGAAGCAGAACAGCCAGAATACGAAGGCGGCGAACACAAGGCCGGACTTCGCGGTCTGTGGCGTCGCCCAGTTGGCGTCGGCGAAGTTCTGCTTCACCACCCCGAGCAGGTCGAACATCGAGATGATGAGCACCAGGCTGGTGTCCTTGAACATGCCGATGAAGGTGTTGACGATGCCGGGAATGACCAGCTTCAACGCCTGCGGCAACACGATCAGGCCCATCTTCTGCCAATAGCCGAGGCCGAGCGAATCGGCGCCTTCATACTGACCCTTCGGGATCGCCTGAAGGCCGCCGCGCACCACCTCCGCCATATAGGCGGCGGCAAACAGCGACACGCCGATCAGCGCCCTGAGGAACTTGTCGAAGGTGACGCCCGCGGGAAGGAACAGAGGCAGCATGACACTGGCGAAGAACAGCACGGTGATCAACGGAATGCCGCGCACCGTCTCGATGAAGACGACGCAAAGCCATTTGATGATCGGCATCTTGGAGCGTCGGCCGAGCGCCAAAATCACGCCAAGCGGCAGCGATACGGCGATGCCGACGAAGGAGAGGCTGAGCGTCACCAACAGCCCGCCCCAGCGCGAAGTCTCGACATGCGGCAGACCGAACACGCCGCCGATGAGCAGGAAGAAGGCGACGATCGGCAGCATGAGGAAGAGCAGTATGGCGTTCAGCCCCTTGCGCGGCACCTTCGGGATCAGCATCGGCACCAAAAGCGCCACGAACAGGATGGCGACCAGGATCGGCCGCCAGCGCTCCTCGACCGGATAGGTGCCGAACATGAACTGGCCGAACTTGGCGTTGACGAAAGCCCAGCAGGCGCCGGTCCAGCCGTCGGGATGGATGCCGCCCTGCGAGGCGGTGGTGCACACCGTGCGATCCGGCCCTGTCCATTGCGCGTTGATCAACGCCCAGTTGATGACCTGCGGCAGGATCCAGGCAACGATGGCGATACCGAGAACGGTGAGGATGGTATCGCCAACCGAACCAACGAGGTTCTTGCGCACCCAGGCATAGGCGCCGCGTTCGGTGGGCGGCGCCGGTTGCGCCAGCGCCATCTCCGTGCGCACCCAGGACATGTCGTGTTCCTGCATGGCCCTACCTCTCCACCAGCGCCATTCTGGCGTTCACCACGTTCATCACCGCGGAGGTGATGAGGCTCAGCACCAGGTAGGCGATCATCATGATGAACACGCCCTCGACCGCCTGCCCGGTCTGGTTGAGCACCGTGCCGGCGGTGGCTGTCAGATCGGGATAGCCGATGGCGATCGCCAGCGACGAGTTCTTGGTGAGGTTCAGATACTGGCTGGTCAGCGGCGGGATGACGATACGCATCGCCTGCGGGATCACCACCAGGCGCAGGATCGGACCGGAACGCAGGCCAAGCGCGCCCGCGGCCTCGCTCTGGCCTTTGCTGACACCCTTGATGCCGGCGCGCACGATCTCGGCGATGAAAGCCGCCGTGTAGCAGGACAAAGCCAGATAGAGCGACAGGAACTCGGGCTTGATCTGGAATCCCCCGGTCAGGTTGAAGGTCGACTGCTTCGGGAAATCGAAGGTGAGCGGCATGCCGGCAAGCAGGAAGGCGAGCACGGGCAGACCGACGATCAGAGCCACCGATGTCCAGAAGACCGGAAACTGCTGACCGGTCGACATTTGCCGCTGGCGTGCCCGGTGCGCGACGAACCACGCCATGGCGAGGGCAACGATGAAAGCGACCAGAATGAGCCAGGAGCCGTCGCCCCAGATGGTGCGCGGAAAATAGAAGCCGCGCTGGTTGAGGAAGGAGCCGAACGGCAGGTGATAGCTCTCGCGCGGCGGCGGCAGCACCGCGAGCACGCCCGAATACCAGAAGAAGATGACCAGCAGCGGCGGGATATTGCGGAAGATCTCGACATAGACCGTGCAGATCTTGCGGATCAGCCAGTTATGAGACAGGCGTCCGATGCCGATGACGAATCCAATGATCGTAGCGGTGATGATACCGGCGACTGCAACGATGATCGTGTTGATGAGGCCAACCAGGAGCGCACGGCCATAGGTAGCGTCCGATGTGTAGGCAATCGGCGTGTCGGAGATGTCGAAACCGGCCCTGTTTCTGAGGAACTGGAAGCCTGAGGCGATGTGAAGGCGCTGGAGGTTCTCGATGACGTTGTTGACGATCCACCAGATCGAGGCGAACAGAAGAACCACCACCAGCGTCTGAAAGAACAGGCTGCGTATTTTCGGGTCATTGATGAAGGAGCCGCGACTCGGCTCCTCGCGAAGGATTTCCTGCGAAGCCATGGACAGTCCCCTGGAAAGAGAAACCGGGAGGCAGACGACCTGCCTCCCGGATCACGTTTCAATCAGCGGACAGGCGGACCATATTGCAGGCCACCCTTGGTCCACAGCGCGTTGATCCCTCGCGCGATCTTGAGCGGGCTGCCCGAGCCGACATTGCGCTCGAACATTTCACCGTAGTTGCCGACAGCCTTGACGATGTTGACGACCCAGTCATTGGACAGGCCGAGATCGGCGCCGTACTTGCCATCGGGTTCGGTGCCGAGCAGTCGCTGGATATTCGGGTCGGTCGAAGACTTCATCTCGTCGACATTGGCCTGCGTGATGCCGGCTTCCTCGGCGTTGAGCAGCGCGAAATACGTCCACCGCGCGATATGTGCCCATTGATCGTCGCCCTGGCGAACGGCCGGGCCGAGCGGCTCCTTGGAGATGATCTCGGGCAGCACGACGTGGTCGGCCGGCGAAGAGAGCGTCAGGCGGATGCCATAGAGGCCGGACTGGTCAGTGGTGTAAGCGTCGCAGCGGCCGGAGTCATAGGCGGCGTTGACCTCTTCCAGCTTCTCGAACACGACGGGGTTGTACTCCATCTTGTTCTTCTTGAAGTAGTCGGCGAGGTTGAGCTCCGTCGTGGTGCCGCTCTGCACGCAGACGGCGGCGCCCGAAAGCTGCAGCGCCGAGTTCACGCCCGGCAGCTTCTTGGCGTTGATCATGAAGCCCTGGCCGTCATAGTAGGTGACGCCGACGAAATCCAGGCCGAGCGCGCTGTCGCGGTTGCTCGTCCAGGTGGTGTTGCGCGAGAGGATATCGATCTCGCCCGACTGCAGGGCGGTGAAACGCTCCTTGGCGCTGAGCGGCGTGAACTTGACCTTGGAGCCGTCACCGAAGACGGCAGCCGCGACGGCGCGGCAGAAATCCGCATCGATTCCCTTCCAGTCGCCCTTGTCGTCCGGCGCCGAGAAGCCGGCGAGGCCAGTCGAGACGCCGCACTGGATGAACCCCTTCTGCTTGACGGTATCCAGCGTGCCGGCCGAAGCTGCCGACGCCATAAACCCGAGCGCGGCGGCGCCAAGAATGCCGATTGCAATGTGTTTCATGACCCACAGACCCTTTTCTGCTTTACAGGCGCCCCTGCTTCCCAGGCAGCCCTGATCTTTTTTCGTTCGTGAATGCAGCTCCCGCTTCGGCCCACTCCCGGACCCGCATCATACCGATGCACTGCCTCCCATTCACGAAACGCATCGAAGGCGATTATTCCTGTGAGGTCAAGGGAAATGACCGAATTGCGACGGGTTTGAAAACCGATTGCCGCAAATGCCCGAATTGCAGACAAAAGCGCCCGCGATTTGGTCAAGAGCTGCAACCGGAACCGGCAAATTCGCTCCCGTGAGCATCTGAACGTTACCTGAATCCTTGCCCGCCACTACTGTCGCCGGCAAAGGAAGGACTGACATGATTCATGGCTGAGCAAGGCGCGCCAGCGGCGTTCCGGCAGATATCCGCCGAAGGTCCGCAACGGGCGCGCACGATGAGCCGGAGAATCTTATGTTTGGCCCATCCAAACACCGTCGCTTGGCGGGCTCGGAGCGGTTGCGCGCCCGGTTCCGCCGCTCTATGGCTGGCTCCCGACATCCCACGACAGGCAACGGACATGGCGAAAAACGACAGCGAGATCGGCATCAACACGCGGCTTGCCCATTCCGGCAACAACCCGCGCGACTATTTCGGCTTCGTCAATCCGCCGGTCGTGCATGCCTCGACGGTGCTCTATCCAGACGCCGCCTCGATGGCCTCGCGCGGCCAGAAATACACCTACGGCACGCGCGGCACGCCGACCACGGATGCGCTCACGCTCGCCGTCGACGCATTGGAAGGGTCGGCCGGGACGATCGCGGTGCCGTCAGGCCTCGCGGCGGTGACCATTCCGCTCGTCACCTTCGTTTCGGCCGGCGACCACCTGCTGATCGTCGATTCCGTCTATCACCCGACGCGGAACTTCGCCGACACCATGCTGAAGCGCCTCGGCGTCGAGATCGAATATTACGATCCGCGAATCGGCGCCGGCATCGCCGCTCTGATCAAGCCGAACACCAAGGTGGTGTTCACGGAATCGCCGGGGTCGAACACCTATGAGGTGCAGGACATTCCCGCTATCGTGAAGGCGGCGCATGCCGCGGGCGCCATCGTCATGATGGACAACACCTGGGCGACGCCGCTCTATTTCAAGCCGCTCGATCACGGCGTCGACATCTCGATCCATGCGGCGACGAAATATCCGGCCGGCCACTCCGATGTGCTGCTCGGCACGGTCTCGGCCAATGAAGCGCATTGGAAGCGGCTCTATGAAGGGTTCTGCACGCTGGGCTGCTGTTCCGGGCCGGACGACGTCTACCAGGTGCTGCGCGGCCTGCGCACCATGGGGATCAGGCTCGAGCATCACCAGAAGAGCGCGCTTGAGATCGCGCGCTGGCTGGAGGGGCAGCCGGGCGTGGCGCAGGTGCTGCATCCGGCGCTGCCGAGCCACCCCGACCACGCGCTGTGGAAGCGTGACTTCTGCGGTTCGAGCGGCATCTTCTCAATCGTGCTCAAGGGCGGCGGGCAGAGGGAGCAGCACGCCTTCCTCGACGCGCTGACGATATTCGGCCTGGGCTATTCCTGGGGCGGCTATGAGAGCCTTGCCGTGCCGGTCTTCCTCGGCGACCGCACCATCGCCAAGGGCGACTATGCCGGGCCGCTGATCCGCCTGCAGATCGGGCTCGAGGACGTCGCGGATCTCAAGGCGGATATCATGCGCGGGCTCGCCGCCGCGGCCGGATGATGGGCTGAGCGCTTAACAAGCGGATTGCAAACACACGTAACGTCTTGGCGCTTTTGAGAAAGCCAAGGCCGCCGGCGACATGCCGCGCGGATTGCACCGCGCAATAATATTCTCTGTGGTTGCAATATTGCGGATTGGTTTGGCTTCCAATTCCGTGGCTTCGGCGGCATTGCGAGCAAACGCAATCCACCATTCGACAACTCAAGCTATTCGAACCGGACTTGCCATGGCGTTCCGCCTCTTCGTTCCAATCCTCGCCGGCGCCACGCTGCGTGAGCGTCTGCTTGCCTGCATCGGCGCAACCGTCGGCATCGCGCTGACCGGCTTGATCAGCGGGCTCGCCATGGGCAGTGGCCCGCATGTGGCGCTGCTGGTGGCGCCGATGGGCGCTTCGGCGGTGCTGCTCTTTGCCGTGCCGTCGAGCCCGCTGGCGCAGCCCTGGTCGATCATCGGCGGCAACACCATCTCGGCGCTGGTCGGCGTGACGGTGGCGCATTACGTGCACAGCCCGGTGATCGCCTCCGGGCTGGCGGTGGCGCTGGCCATCGCCGCCATGTCGTTCACGCGCTCGCTGCATCCGCCGGGCGGGGCTGCCGCCCTCACCGGCGTGCTCGGCGGGCCGGCCGTCGCCGCCGCCGGCTTCCTGTTTCCCTTCGTGCCGGTGGCGCTGAACTCGGTCATATTGGTCACGCTCGGCTTCCTCTTCCACAAGCTGTCGCGGCGCAACTATCCGCATGTGCATGTGCCGGCGGCCAGCAGCCACGGCACCGCCGACCGGCCGCCGGCGGAGCGCGTCGGCTTCCGGCCCGAGGATGTCGATGCCGCGCTTGCGGCGCTCGACGAGACTTTCGACATCGACCGCGAGGACATCGAAAGGCTGCTGCGCCAGGTCGAATTGCAGGCGATGGTGCGCGCGCAGCGCACGCTGCTTTGCCGGGACATCATGTCCCGCGACGTGATCTCGGTGCCGGAGAATGCCTCTGCCGAAGAGGCACGCAAGCAGCTTCTCGACCACAATATCCGCACCTTGCCGGTGGTCGACGCCGAGGCAAAACTGGTCGGCGCGGTCGGCCTGCGCGAGCTGACGGGCGCGACCGGCATGGTGAAGGAGGTGATGTCGAAGGCCGACACCGCCTCGCCCGACATGCCGGCGATGAGCCTGCTGCCGGTGCTGACCGACGGGCGCAGCCACGCGGTGGTGATCGTCGACGCCGGCCGGCATATCCTCGGCCTGATCACCCAGACCGACCTGCTGGCCGCCGCAGCGCGCATCCAGGCTGCAGACGGGGCGCCGCTGAAGGCTGTAGCATAGGCACCGAAAAGCCCGGGAACCTTTTGCCGGCAGGCGCATCCAATCCCAGGATGCAACACCTGCCGGGAGTCGTGGCGCAATGAGGAAGCCCGCACTGCAAGCTGCCGCTATCGCCGCGGCCGATGATGGCGACATGGCGCTGGTGCGCCGGGCGCTCGCACGCGAAGCGGGTGCCTTCCGCGCCATCATCAAGACGCACAACCAGCGACTCTACCGCATCGCGCGCGGCGTGGTGCGCAACGACGCCGAGGCCGAGGACATCGTGCAGGAAGCCTATATGCGCGCCTTCGCCAATCTCGAGGCCTTCCGCGGCGATGCCTCCTTGGCCACCTGGCTGTCGCGTATCGTCATCAACGAGGCGCTCGGCCGACTGCGCAAGAAAAAACGCATCGTGGCGATGCCCGAAAACCCGAAGGCACGGATCATCCGGTTTCCCTTGAACCCTAGCGACTTGAACTCAAGTGACTTGAACCCTGGCGACGATCCGGAGCGGACGATGGCGCAGCGACAGATCCTGGCACTTGTCGAACGGGCAACCGACAGCCTTCCCGACGTCTATCGCACCGTCTTCGTCGCCCGCGTCATCGAGGGCCTGAGCATCGAGGAAACCGCCGATCTGCTCGGTATCAGGCCGGAGACGGTGAAGACCAGGCTGCACCGGGCGCGCACGCTGGTGCGCAAGGCGCTGGACGACGAGATCGGCCCAGTGCTGCTCGACGCTTTTCCTTTCGCCGGGCGCCGGTGTGAGCGGTTGACGCAGGCGGTGATGAGAAGGCTGGGGTTCGAGGGCTGAGGCGCGTTCAGACGCGAAGCCCCGCGCTGAGGATAGGCATCGCCGCCATCCCTTCGCCCTAGGATGACGAATTGATGAGCTTTTCGGCCAATCTCCAACATGCAATCTCCAACATGTATGTCCCGCCACCTCTCCCGGGAGGTTTCGCCCCTCCCCGCATCCAATGGCAGTCAACACCAGATGAAGCCCGAAGCCCTCGTGCCGGGCGAAGGAGATGCCATGTTTATTCGACCGACCGCCGCCCTCGCCGCCTTCCTCCTTGTCAGCGCCGCACCGCTGGCCGAAGCCGCGGAAAAACCCACCGACCCGCAGATCGCCCATATCGCCTACACGGCCGGCACGCTCGACATCGAGGCGGCAAAGCTGGCGATCAAGAAGTCCAAGACCAAGGAAGTCGTCGACTTCGCCAAGGACATGGAGCGCGACCATGAGGCGGTGAACAGCCAGGCGCTCGCCCTGGTGAAGAAGCTGAAGGTGACGCCGGAGGACAACGCCACCAGCCAGGCGCTGACCAAGGCAGCGAAGGAGGAGCGCGCCAAGCTGGCGAAGCTCAAGGGCGCCGCCTTCGACAAGGCCTATATCGAGAACGAGGTGGCCTATCACAAGCAGGTCGACGGCGCGCTCGAAACGCTGCTCATCCCGTCGGCCAGCAATGCCGAGCTGAAGAGCCTGCTGGAGACCGGCCTCAAGATCTTCCAGGGGCATGAGCAGCACGCCGAACACGTCGCCGGCGCGCTGAAATGAGGGCCGGCCTGCTTTCGCTTCCGGTCGCGCTGGCGCTGGCGCTGATCGCCTCGCCGGTGCTCGCCGCCACGATCGAGGTGACGATCGACAGACTGGTGTTCTCGCCGGCAAGCGTTGAGGCCAAGGTCGGCGACACGATCGAGTGGGTGAACAAGGATGCGTTCGCCCACACCGCCACGGTGAAGGGAGGCTGGGAGGTGATGATTCCGCCGAAGTCGAAGGGCAGGATCACGCTCAAGGCAGCAGGAGCGGTCGACTATTTCTGCCGCTTCCACCCCAACATGAAGGGTCATGTGGAGGTTTCGCCCTGACCCGCCGCCCGGTCGAGCTGCAGCGAGGCGCACCGCGCCTCGCCTCGACGGGTGGCATGCGCCCATGAGCCGCCATAGGCCGCTTCACGCCGCTCGATCCAGGCGCTGAGCCCTTCGCCTAGGTCGGCGGTCGGGGCCATGCGGGCGAACTGCTCGGCCTCGACCAGCAGGCCCTCGGCTATGCTCAAGTTGATGCCGCGCGCCACGGCTGTGAGGATGCCCGCCACCGCTGCTTGCGAATGGCGGATGATGCGCTGCGCGAGATCGAGAGCGGCCGGCATCAGGTCCGCATGCGGCACGACCTGGTTGACCAGGCCGAGCTCCAGCGCCCGCGCGGGCGAAAACGGCTCGCCGGTCAACAGCAGCTCGAGCGCCCGCTTGCGCCCGGCTAGAGCGGTTCAGCTTTTGACAGAATCGAAGAGGGATTGAACGAAGCCGCTGACGCGGCATTTGGCGGGTCGGTTTGCGGTTGAGGCTTCTGTTTTGAAGGATTGCGGCTGTTGAAGCGCAATCTTGGAACAGGAGCACTGAGATGGCCGAGTTGAGCC
>NZ_SRUU01000198.1 GCF_004791585.1 Mesorhizobium sp. M1C.F.Ca.ET.210.01.1.1 | reverse complement strand
CGCCGGTGTGACATGTTCGCCCTGTCCCCAGCTCTCCGCCTTTTCCATCCGTGTCAGGTTGAGCAATGCGATCCCGAGATGATTTTGAGGATTGAGGTTTGAGAGCGCGATGGCAAGCAAACCCTCACGTTCGACGAAGCGATCACCGAAGAGTTCAGTGCACAGGCCCCGACCCTCAGCGGCTGCCGACTTCGGCAGGGTGGCAAAGTCCACCTCCTGGCGGATGGGGTTGACGACGACGCTGCCCCCGTCGGTTTGGCGGCGGGCCGTCAGAACCGTGGTCCCCCAAGCGATGAT
>NZ_SRUU01000197.1 GCF_004791585.1 Mesorhizobium sp. M1C.F.Ca.ET.210.01.1.1 | reverse complement strand
GCTGCATCGCCGGTAGATCGAAGGGGCGGGGATTGTTCTTGATCAGCCGGTCGATGCCGAGCGCCTGTTCCGCCGTCCAGTCGATCTTGTCCTCGGGAAGGCCGAGGTCAGCCAGCGTTCGCGTGATGCCGATCGCGTTGAACAGTCGCGCTACTTCCGTGATCGTGGCGTCGGCCAGCTGATCGGCACCGCGGTCCTGGCGGGGCAGACCGAGCGCAATGCCGATTTCCGCGATCTCCGCGGTTGCCGCTGGC
>NZ_SRUU01000196.1 GCF_004791585.1 Mesorhizobium sp. M1C.F.Ca.ET.210.01.1.1 | reverse complement strand
GTCGACTTCAGCTCCAGGATTTCGGACTTGACGTGCACGGTGATCTTTTTCGACATATCGCCGCGCGCGGCCGCGGGGGTCACTTGAGCGATTTTACGCACCTGGCCGGTGAGGTTCTCGGCCATGGAATTCACGTTATCGGTGAGATCCTTCCAGGTCCCGGCGACGCCGCGGACCTGGGCCTGGCCGCCCAACTTACCCTCGGTGCCGACCTCTCGGGCGACACGCGTCACCTCGCCGGCGAAGGAGTTCAACTGGTCGACCATGGTGTTGATCGTCGACTTCAGCTCCAGGATTTC
>NZ_SRUU01000195.1 GCF_004791585.1 Mesorhizobium sp. M1C.F.Ca.ET.210.01.1.1 | reverse complement strand
AAGGACTTGCCAGTGAATCAACTCTCTGATTCTCTGGCCTCAAGCGTTTCCTGATTTGAGTCGTTCGACGCGTCGGTCGCGTTTTCCGTCTGGGGGGCAACCTGCCGGAAGACTCGGACTCACTGTGCGGGAATGCTGGTGTGGAAATGTCAGTCGCGGCCCGCCGTGAGAGGGGATGACGGGAGATGAAGAACAAGCATGTGGCCGTCTTGCTCGGTGGTTTTTCGTCGGAGCGGCCCGTGTCCCTGTCCTCGGGGAAGGCATGTGCGGATGCGCTCGAGAATGAAGGCTATCGCGTC
>NZ_SRUU01000194.1 GCF_004791585.1 Mesorhizobium sp. M1C.F.Ca.ET.210.01.1.1 | reverse complement strand
CGGGAAAAGATCTTCAACCTGAAGGCGATGGGCGCCGAAGTGCGCCTGACCCGTTCGGACGTCGCCAAGGGCCACCCGGAGTACTACCAGGACCTGGCCAAGACCATCGCCGAGCAGACCCCGGGCGCCTACTTCATCAACCAGTTCGGCAACCCGGACAACCCGGCCGCGCATGAGTTCGGCACCGGCCCGGAGATCCTCGAGCAGATGGGCGGCGACCTCGACGCCATCGTGTTCGGCTGCGGCAGCTCCGGCACCATGACCGGCCTGTCGCGCGCGTTCGCCAGGCTGTCGCCGAA
>NZ_SRUU01000193.1 GCF_004791585.1 Mesorhizobium sp. M1C.F.Ca.ET.210.01.1.1 | reverse complement strand
CGCAACCCTTCGCGACAGGAACGAGAGCGGGCCGGCGCAAACTGCGCCGGCCCGCTCTTCCCTGTGAATTGCTATCGCGCCATGAAGACCGGCAACGATTGACCTTCAAGCATCGACTTGGTGACCCCACCGAAAATCCGTTCGCGCAACCGGGAATGACCGTAGGCGCCCATGACCATCAGCTCAGCCGCAACGTCGCCGGCATGCTGGCGAAGCACATCGGCAACCGAATGGTTCGCGCTCGGCAGCCGGTCGACCGTAACCTTCACGCCATGCCGGGCAAGATAGGCCGCGGCATC
>NZ_SRUU01000192.1 GCF_004791585.1 Mesorhizobium sp. M1C.F.Ca.ET.210.01.1.1 | reverse complement strand
GACCCTGGGGGCCACCTCTCCGATCTTGCCTGCATACGCCTGCATCAGCAGGGCCGAAGCGTCGGCCTGGTTTCCCTGCGCGATAAGCGATTGGATCTGCTGTCGCTGTGCGTCGGTGAGCACATCGGTCTGCTGCTCCAGCTCCCTGAGTGCTGCAACCGGGTCCTGCCTGATCTTCACGAACGATGCGATGACCTCTTCCGCGCTGCTGACACCTGCGTCCTGCCACTGTAGCGCGGCCTGCGCGACCATCCGCAGTTCATCCCCGGCGAACTGACCTGTCATGGCGACCTGGTTCAG
>NZ_SRUU01000191.1 GCF_004791585.1 Mesorhizobium sp. M1C.F.Ca.ET.210.01.1.1 | reverse complement strand
GCGTTTCGAGCAGTTCGTCCTTGCTCAGCGCCCGCTCCTGATTTCGCAGCAGCATGGCGAGGAAGTCGAAGACCAGCGGCTGCGCCTCGACCTCCCTGCCGGCGAGGCGAAGGGCGCGGGATTCCTCGTTCAGCTCGAAGTCGCCGAAGCAATAGACCCCCATCGGCAGCATTCCCTCCAACGACAATGGGCAAAGGATCAGGAGAAGATAAGCGCGGCGTAAGGACTGTCGGCCCCCCCTCCTGTCATTCTTCCCGTGCCTGGCGAGCCAAGCGGCACTTTAGCCCAGCAACCCCAGGC
>NZ_SRUU01000190.1 GCF_004791585.1 Mesorhizobium sp. M1C.F.Ca.ET.210.01.1.1 | reverse complement strand
CGCGGACTCGTTGCTGCCAGGGCCCCTCGCGGCGGAAGGTCAGCGTGGCTTCCTCGGAGATGTCGTCGCCGTCCTGCGCGTACCAGGTGGCGCGTTCCCAGCCATTATAGGCATCGAAGCGGGCGCCCAGCGCCTTGATGCGATCGTGGATCGGCGACAGTTTCCTGTCGCGGCCTTCCGGCCAGGCGTGGCGGGGGAACTGGATGGCGTATTCGTTGCCGTAGATTTCCAGGCCCTTGGCGACGCAATAGTCGGGCGCTGAAGCAAAGGAGGTGAAGCGGCGCGGATCGCAGGACCACAT
>NZ_SRUU01000189.1 GCF_004791585.1 Mesorhizobium sp. M1C.F.Ca.ET.210.01.1.1 | reverse complement strand
CCGAGATGGGCGCGAACCGGTTGTGGAAGCTCATCCACGAGGAGGATTTCGTCAACGCGCTCGGCGCGATGTCCGGCAACCAGGCGATGCAGCAGGTTCGCGCGGTGCTCAAGGCGATTTCTCTCTCGGGCTGGCAGGTGGCCGCCGACGCCAATACGGCGTCCGCCATGTACCCAGACCAGTCGCTTTACCCGGCCAACGCCGCGCCGGAACTGGTCAAGCGGATCAATCGCACCTTGCAGCGCGCCGACCAGATCGAAACCTCGGAAGGCAAGGGGTTGTCGGTCGAGACCTGGTTCGC
>NZ_SRUU01000018.1 GCF_004791585.1 Mesorhizobium sp. M1C.F.Ca.ET.210.01.1.1 | reverse complement strand
AGGCCCGGTCAATAACGTCACATGGCTCATGCTGTGCTGCTAACTACGCTCGTAAGGACGACCTTAAGAGCGCAGCCTCGCTACCATGCCATGCTCGCGCAAGGCGGCCCTCGCCGGAGGCGTACAGGAGGTCAAACTCCTCCTCGAAGAATATCATCGCGTCTCACCATCGGGACCTTGACCCCAGCACCGCAGTGGTCAGGGGCTCATAGCCGCCGGATACGCACCCCTGTTCGCGCCGATGTCCAGCGTTTCGACTGCCCCTTGCTCGGTGCTTGGTCGACCCTCAGCGAGAGTGATCATCCCCTGACACCCTTTGCCTATGGAGTCGCCACCAGAGTCCGAGGACATCACGAACTGCCATTGAGCGGGGCCAACGTCGGAGACGCCGTCTGATGCAGCCGGGCTGAGGGCGGAGGGACTTGCCGCCCGTTACCCCATCTAGCGTTGAGCGCCCCGATACTCGTCGACAATGTTGCTTAGTGAGATGCTGGTTTCGGTTAGTTTTCCCAGGAAATATGCCCCATTGCAGCCGTCGATCTTGTGGTCCTCTCCGATCATGCCGTCCATGAGCGGGGCCAGCGCAAAGGGAAGACTCAAGATGTCACCGAGCCGCCGGCTCCGGGTAATGCCACGTAGGAAGTATTTCGCCGCCCAGTAGAGTGACAAGCCGGGTCCGCCGAGCGCTCCGCGACTGATCGTTTCGAAATTCCGGAACAGCCAGCGATGTCCGACCTCAGTGAAGCGCGTAAAATCATAAGCGCCCTCATGCACTTGCTGCATGAACGGTGTCTCGGCGTAGACGATACCGCCGGGCCGGAGCACACGGGATATCTCTGAAACGACCTGTTGCGGGTTAATCACATGCTCGAGGATCGCCTGAATGCAGACGCCGTCCACCGAGCCGCTGGCAAGCGGAATTTGATGGGCGTCCGCGATGAAATGCGTGTGTGCGGACGGGTAGATGTCGAATGCAATCTGTCGAAAGGCCTCGGTTTCATAAAGGCCATTGGTCCCCGCGCCCCTGGTTGCGGCGCCGATCATGAGCACGAGGGGGCGCTCGATGCCGTGGGAGAGAATGTGATCGCGAAAACTGACAATGTTTCGCGCACTGAGATTCGCAGTTCCGAAGAGCCATCCCTTGGTGATCCTCAGCCAGTTCGGCCGCCTCCTTATGAGCGACATGCCGCTTGCCGTCAGGACTTCGGCACGCACGAGACTGCAAGAGAAATCGATCAGTGCGGGCTGACCACGCACAACCGGATAGTCGGCCGTTCGCATATCAGGGGACTGGGATTTCGCCTGCGTTATGGTCCTGCCGTCGCGGCACAGAATAATCGGTACGGAAGGATCCCCCGGCTGCCGCATGAGATGCTCGAACTCTCGCCAATCCGCAAGCATCTTTAAGGTCAGCAAAGTTTTTTGCGCATGGCGCGGTAGAACAATAGCTTGGCTGCGCGGCGCACCTGCGGCTCCATGCCCGTTGGCAGGGCGCAGAGGAGAATGTAAACGTATACCCGCCAGGACAATGGATCGTGCAGTATCGCGCGAATGAGTAGCCGCGCTCCGCGTTTCTTTTCGCCTCGAGCCACGCAATCATTGCCGGCTTTTGCGTATAAGCGCGCGTTGCGCCGCCGCGCGAGGTGCGCAAGCTCCGGCCTTCGGATGACCCATTCTCGCGTGAGGCGTTCTGCTACCGGAAGGAGCGCTTCGAGTCTGCGAGTTGTGTTTGAGCCATGGCGCCGTTTATAGACGAGTGCTCCGGCCACATGTTGAAATGTCCAACGCTCGGCTACGCGCATACAAAACTCTGTATCCTCTCCAACCCTGAATGTCTCGTTGAACAACCCGATATCTTCGACAATCTCCCGCCGCATAACGATACTGGAAGGAACAATCGGCCCATCAAGCAGAAAATATGTCGGCAGCGTATCGCATTGATCCGCGCGATAGCGGCCAACAGCGACGTGTAGAGCATCGGAAAGATCTGGCGCGGAAAAGTCGACTAAATCACCATAGACGAGACCTGCCTTGCAGCCATTGCCAAAGACGGCCAATTGACGTTCAAGCTTGTCTTCAGCCCAGAAGTCATCGCCGTCGAGAATTGCAATAAAATCACCGGTAGCATGTCTGATGGCGAGGTTCCTCGCCGATGAAGGCCCGATACCCGCCGTTGTCAGGACCTGGATGCGCGGCTCCCGATCGACCAACGACGCAATCACTTCGGTCGAGCCGTCCGTCGAGCCATCATTGACAATGATGATCTCTCTGATGCCGCTTGAAGCGGTCTGATTGATCACGCTTTCCACTGCCTGGGCAATAAAGCGTTCTTCATTGTGGCATGTCAAAATGACCGAAACACTCATCTTGTGCTTCCTGGCAAAGCGCGGCCAAGAAATTGAGAACGACTAGTGCTCGTCGGGTGGCTCCTCCGCGCCCTGCGCAATACTAGGCAAAGCCCGTGCCGCGTCAATTCCGGCAGGAGCGAGACAAGGATCAGTGTGACGAAAGCTCGTGTGCCGGAGGCTTCTGTTCCAACATAGAAAGCGCAGGGAACAAGGACCACGAGGGGCAGAAGCCGTGCCTGGGCGGCTCCGATCATTTCGTGAAAAAGTGCCCAGCGTAGAACACGGCTTAGTCGAAACCATGCGGCGAGCCATATGAGGATATAGAGGCTAAGCCCAATGATGCCGTTCTCAGTGAGGATGCGTTGAAACTCGCCATGGATTCCCAGCCGCAACTCGTCAGGAAGATTGCTGAACTCCGTATCGATAATATTCGTGAATTGGTTCGTGCCCACGCCCATTAGTGGATGTTCGGAGATGAGCTGTTTGGACAAAGTGAAGGCAAACGCGCGCTGGACATTGCTCGGTGTGTCTCCAAGGGCATATTTCCCGGTCGCGGCCAGGTATTCGTATTGCCCCATGCTCAGCGGATGGAGCATGGTCTGCAATTGCGTCTCGAGATAGGCGTTGTCCACTATGGTCGACAGCACGAAAAGACCCACGAAGCCGGCGGCGAGCGCCGGTACCATCGCAGCGAGCCGTCCGCGCATCAGAAGCGAAGTGGTCAGAAAGAGATAGATCAAAAACGCCTTGCGTTCCCCAGATAGCACGAGCAGGGGAAGCATCCCTGCCCATACAACCCAGAGGGTGCGCCGCTTGGCCCGGTTGGCGAAGAGCAGGAGCCCCGCGAGCGCAATTGGAAGGAAGCTGAACACGAGCCTTGGATCGAACAGATGCTTCCAACCGACCAAGTAGCCATGGGCCACATGCCAGGCGATCGTATAGGCGAGGATCGCCGCCATGCCGAAAAGCAAGATGTTGACGGCCTTGTCAGTCTCGAGGCGTCTGGCCTCCTGTGCGAGGGCGAACGCAAAGGCGCCGACAGCGGACATCTGCAACAGCTCGCGCAGGCCGTTCTCTCTGTCCACGCTGAAGGCAGAGACCATGTCCCAGCCCAAGAAGGGCAGGAGCAGTAGAAAACCAGCTGGAAATGCCAAATTTCGCCAACGCCCCGTCGCCAAGCCAATGATGAGCGCCAGCAATACGATCAGCTCGAACGGACGCAGCAAAACAAGACCCGTCTTGAGCCTGATTGGTAGCAAGAGGCTCAGTATCGCGAATGTGAGGAGATGACGCATCACAGCCCCCTCGCGGCGCGATATCCTTTTAACATGTTCTCTTTCCCAGAAACAGAATCCTGCTGGGTGTATCTATGCCGGCGGGCGGAGAAGATTTCCCCAATCCTGCGTTGTCTCACCAGTAAGCGGAACCCACGAATTGGAGGGGAAGCCTGGCACCATCTCGGCACCCTCGTCGGAAACCGTCAATCCAGACGAATGCGCAAACTGCTTCAGCAATGCCGGTTACGCTTGCCTCAAAACACGAAGGAGTCCGGGGGAGAACTCATCAGGCAGTCGACGGAGAGTGATCGCGTATCGTCACGGCGCGCAGTCGATACCAACTAGCCGACGGTCTCGCTTTCCGGGGTCCAGGCTTCTGGCTGGTCGAGCACAGAGACTGCGCGAACATGGCAGCGAATTTTATGCCCCATATCCTGCGAGCCGAGCTCATAGCCTGTGCCGGTTTCGCCCACGATCGGAACGCCGTCACGATACCAGAGACACTCTATCTGCGACGCAATCACGTTCGGTACGACGGTCAGCTTTTGACCTGGTGAAGCCTTGCCCGACAAGGCCGGCAATGCGCTGAAAGCCGGCGGGACCCTAGCCAGATCGGTTTCCGTCTGCCGGACCCTTACATAGTCAATGACCATGTCGTACGTCTTCGACGGGTCTGGTTGAGCGCGACCCTTGTTTTCATCGTAAGCGAAATCCACGATGATGTATTTTTTCGCTGTGAGTTCCGGCGTCGTCGGAACACGCGCCACTTCATAGCCGTCGATCACGAAATAACTATAATCATCCTCGATCTGCGCGTACCAAGTATGAAATTCGCCGTCATATATGTCGATCGTCCCGGGAAAGCCATTCGATGGATCGAGTTGATAGCCGGCGATTTTCCGGTGCACGTCACGTGGCGCAAGATGTGGACCTGCATAACCGAGGCTGGGTTTGTGCACGTGCTGGCTGATGTTGATATAGGCCCCATTGAGACCGTCATATTCCCAAAAGTCCGTCTCAAGACGATTGCGCGTCCGCCAGAATAGATGCTCCTTGCCATACGCCCAAAAAGCAGGAAAAAATCCGGGACGGGGCGCTGCGATCTTCGGCAGTCTGGCCCGGATCTCAAAGACCCCCTTTCCCCAATACCGCCCCTGGCCGTTGTTGTTCACGGAAGAGAACGCACCTGTTCTCCAGCGGCCCTTGTATAAGAGCCGGAGCGCCAGCGTGTGGCTGGCGGCGTCGTGCACATATGAGGAGGGTGACGCCGAGATCCGCTGGGCATTAGCGTCAACACCGATACCCTCCAGATGGGTCGGCGCATACCAGATGCTGCCTTGCGCGCCTTTGGAATCATCGACAACTGTGTTGGAATCGAAGTCGTCAAGAAAAACCGTTGTGTAACCGCGGATCGGGGGCGCCGCCTCACCACGATGAGCATATCGCTCATTGCCGATGGCTGCCCAGGACGCCCACGAGGCTGAATCGAATGCGTAACGTGCCGGTTCGTCGTTGGCACCCACGGCTGAAGGGGGGCTCTGGCGATAGGGATGATCGCTGGGCAAGGCGGATTGCCGGCCGATGCGCCACATGCCCCATCCCATCAGCTTGTCGATCTGCGAGTCATCTAGTTCGCTTTGTCCGATGATGACGCAGTCGATCGCGACATCGGCCCTCATCGGATTGTTCACATCGCCCATGAAGCTCTGCGATTTCATCCGGTTGGGTGCCAATGCATAAATCGTCTGGCCGGCCGTCTTGACCCCATTCACCACAGCCTGCACCACGAATCCGCGGCGGTACCCGACCATGACATTCCAGTCGCCAAAATCCATCGAGCATTGCCCTTGCTCGCTCTTAAGCTTGCCGTCCTGGAGCTGCGAAACGAATGTGCCTGCCGAGGGCTTGAAACAGACCCGCGGCTGGCGATGCACCGGGCCACCCTCCGCCCCATTGACGCACAAAACAGAAACATTGTTCGCATCGGAGTTGGCCGCGGAATCGCAGCGGGCGATCACGAGCCACCAGCGGTGAAGGTATGGGGCGTCGTTATCGGCAGGCCAAGTCAATGCCTGTTTCGTGCCCTTCTTGAAGAGGACGCCGTCTTTCCCAAGCTTTGTCGGGCATAGAGAGGGCTCGGCCTGCACCGCAGCCACAGGCTTCACACCGCCGGATTGCCACGAGGAGACCTCGCCTTCGGCCAAATCCTCCTGATACCAGGATTTCACGATCATCTCCGGGAACAGATCTGGATGCCAGAGTTGTCCCTTCTGCTGCGAGCCCTGTTCCGGACCGGCGGCGAGAGCATCCCGTCCTGGGCGACCGGATGCCGTCAGCAGAAGGGCGGCGCATGCGCCCCGCGCCAAATCTCGGCGGGAAATGCGGTTGGTCATTATCGTGCGCCAATAATCTCTGGTTTCGGGGTGAGACCCCACCATGGACACCCGTTACCCGTTATCGCGCCTCTCATCGTAAGCTCCGCAGCATATCATAGGGTTTCGGTTTGACCTTTCAACGACAGCTAGCGAAAGTGGGTCGCGCGCCTCCCGCCAGGCCGGGCAAAGCTCTTCCAGCCCATGCGCCTTTGCGCCGGCGGATAGGCACCCCAGCATAAGCATCGCGACCTCACGGTTCACTGAAACAGGCTTGTTGCCTCCAGAAGCAATCTGCGTATTCCGCTGCCGCGCGTCAACGACGCCGCCTGTATGAGAAGGCGTTCCACACGGAAGCCGATCTGGCGTTGAACGGCATTGTAATGGAATTCGATCTCTCGCCTCTTTTCGAGCGAAAGCCCCGGATAAGGCTGCCAGGACGCCCTGGCCGCTTCGAGGCTGAACCGCGGAAAGGCCGGCAGAGCGAATTCCGTTCGTAGCCGCTCCATCGAAGGTTCCAGCCTCGAAAGAAGACCGGCCCTTTCATCGGGAGAGAGATATTCGTGATTGTTGTTGGGGCTTGTTATTCTCTTGTCTACCAATGCAAAAATCCTGCCCTCCAATTTTTGTTCGGAATAGGGAACATGTTCATTTCTAAGGCGCTTATATTCGAGGACATCGCGGCTTAGCCGCTCATTGGCACGAACATGCTGCTGCTTGAAGGACGAGATATCCTCACAGCCAAGAACATGTCTCAAGAAATCCTCGATCAGATTTGGCAGGGCCGCTTCGTAAACGCGTACCGAGCAGGCGCTACTCCCAAAAACATCGCGCCAGATGGAAAAGTAGCGATGATAGTCAAGCATGTCATAAATCATGTTGAGAAAGTCGACGGCTTCGCCGGCAACCAGAGCGTCCCGCTTTACATTTTGATTGTACAGAGATTCAAGGTAATGATCGGGCCTTCGTACGTAGCATAGTACGTGGCATTCTACATGGGCAGGGACTGCGGCGCGCAAGCGCTCGATGAGAATGCGCTCTTTTGCAAGGACCATCGCGCTCGTTTTCTCTGCATTGAAGCGCGTCAGATACCGCGCCATAGCATAAAGATTCTCGGAGCTTGCGATGATTGTGTGAGCTCCGTTTTGCTCTGCCTTCCTCAATTTCTCAAGAAGGAAATATTTGAACTTATCTTGCCGATCTAACAAAATGGCGTTGGCGATGCTGTTTAAATTGAACTCCCCGGCTGGAGAGGCGTAGTAAAAGCCATACTCGCTCAGCTCTTCCCCGTTTGCGGACAGGAAATGCTGTAGCGCCGTGCTTCCCGTCTTATGTGTGCCAATATGAAGGATGAGCCTCATGTGATCCTTTTACCCGAAGGTTTGAGCAAAACGAGGCAAGCATGCCGACATAAGCCGCCAGATTCCGCCACTGCGCCTGTCGCAAGCCAATCGCCGTTTCTGTCATCGCTTCATCAACCCGAGCCATTGTGCTGGCGGACAGGGACCCTGCATAAGAATCGCGCCATCACGGCAGCACTGGTTCACCGAAACCGGCTTGTTGCCTCCAGCACCAATCTGCGTATTCCGCTGCCGCGCGCAAAATCGAGAAGCCATGACAGAAATGGCAGCCGTCTGCGCGTCAAGGACGCCGCCCGTATGAGAAGGCGTTCCACACGGAAGCCGATCTGGCGTTGAACGGCATTGTAATGGAATTCGATCTCTCGCCTCTTTTCGAGCGAAAGCCCCGGATAAGGCTGCCAGGACGCCCTGGCTGCCTCGAGGCTGAATCGCGGAAAGGCCGGCAGAGCGAAATCCGTTCGTAGCCGCTCCATCGAAGGTTTCAGCCTCGAAAGGAGGGCGGCCCTTTCATCGGGTGAGAGATATTCGTGATTGCCACTCGGATTTGCAATTCTATCATCGACAAGTGTACAGATCTTCTCGTCAAACGTCCTCTCTGAACAGGGAATGTTGCTATTGAGCAGGCGTATGTATTCTATGAGATCTCGACCCAAACGCTTGTTGACACGAAGACCGGCCTTTGCAAACAGGGAGCACTCGTGCAAGTGAAGGACATATCGCAAAAAATCATGGACCAGGTTCGGCAGCGCAGTCTCGTAAACGCGTACCTCCATGTTGCTATCCCCAAATACCTTTCGCCACATTGACAGGCATCGATGATAGTCAAGCATATCTTCGACGATACCTGCAAACACGCCGATTTCCCCAGTAAACATTCCTTGCTTTACACACTGGTTGTACAGAGATTCTAGATAGCGATCGGGTCGCCTTACATAGCAAACGATTCGACAATTTACCGAGCTAGGGATTGCGGCACGCAGACACTCAATTTGTGCAAGTGTATCCACGCAGACTTTCCCGTCTCCAGGATCATACAAATGTATTGGCATGCAGTAGAGGGCCTCAGAACTTGCAACTATTGTATGAAATCCTTCACGCTCCGCATGGTTCAAATGATCAAGAAAAAATTGTCCAAATATTTCGTCTTGCTTTTCCACCAAATGATACCTGGGCAGTAACGCCCAAGACGGTGCGTCATGCGTCGAACACCTCGGTGCTCTAACCACACTATTAAAATTGTAGCTATCGGGTGGGGTCGCATAGTGTATGCCGTATTTAGTCAGTTTCCCCCGATTGAAAGACAAAAATTTTTGTAGCGCAGTGGTTCCTGTCTTGTTTGTGCCAATATGGAGAATAAGATTCATCTGGCATCTCCGTGCGCGTCAATCGGCATACACAACAAATGCGGGTACCGTGTCGACTATGCGAATCTAATCCATTTCGTTTTCTTGGACGTTAGAGTTTGCAGGACTTCCGCTCCATATTTGCCGAAGAGGAGCGACGCTTTAAGATAGAGTGTGACAACGGACAATGTACCTATAACGAGGAGCCCGGTCGCGAGCACAAGATAGTCGGGCGATCCGGCAAGCAGCATTTTGACCGCAGAGCCGGCGGCGAAGACCACGGCGGCGAATGCGACAGGCGGCACATGGACGAGCGCGAAATCCTGAGCTGACAATCCCGTCATCCGACAACTGATCGTCGCATAAAGGAAGAAACTCGTCGCAATGGCGCCGGATACCGCAAGGGCCACCGCGTTCACGCCGTATGGCGCCGAAAAGAATGCGAATGAAGCGACAAGGGCCATGTATGTGAATTGCATGGAGGCCGTTTGGTAACTGCGGCCTGTCGCCAGTGTCACGGCGCCGCACACCCTGTAACCCACGCGGAAATAGATTACTGCAGAGAATACGATAATAGGAGCGACGGCATCCATCCATTTGTGGCCGAGGATGGTCACGACGAGCTCTTTGGCAAAACAGCATAGAAACGCGCTAGTCGGTAGGGTAAGCGCGGCCGTTAAAGCATAACCCTTGAGCTGAGCGGTACGGAGCCTCGCCGTATCGCTGTGAACCTTCGACAGGAGTGGGAAAACCACGCTCTTGTTCAGATTGCCGAACAGATTTGCCGGCATCGCGATCAGATAGTATGCTCGCGAGTAAATACCCAGCTCTGCTGTACCGATCAAGCGCGCGACAATAACATTGTCGATATATTTGGCGGTGAAGGTCGATATTCCAGCCAACGAATAACCCAGGCTCTGGCTGCGGATATCGCGGTAGGACTGCATGTCGAAACTGGGCCTCACGAGATAGTCCCTGGCGAATAAGAAATAGATGCTGGCCAGGATGAATGCCTCGGCCATATACGCGACCACCAAGGCCCAATAGCTGAGTCCTAAATAGGCAAGTGGAATGGCTAAGCCAACATAGGAAGCAGTCCAGGCGACCAGCCTCGCTATGGAGGATATTTTGAATTTCAGGTGCCGCGACAAAATTGCCTCGGCGATCAGATTGAACGCGTTTGCGACCATCATCACCGCAATGACGCGCGAGACGAGGAACAATTCCGGTACATGAAGAAAATCGGCGATCTGTTGTGCAAAACTCCATTGAAGCAAGCCGAGAATGGTGGCGATTAGCATGGACAAGAAAATGACGGTTCCGATATGGCGCTCTTCGATGTCACGTCGCTGGATCACCACTTGCGACATGCCGAGATTGGCGATCGAATTTCCTATGGCACCGACGATCATGGCAGCGCCGACAACACCATATTCTCGAGGCGAAAGCAGGCGTGCGAGCACGGCGGTAATGGCCACATTCAAAAGAGTCTGGACCAGCAATGTGCCGCCGGACCAGGAAAGGCCGCGAGTCGCCTTGCGAGTCAGATCTCTGCTTTCGCTCATCTCGCTTGACTCAAAAGCTACTGCCACCCCGGCGGCTTTACCACTTACTGGGAAGTCCTACGACGCGGCAACCGACTGCTTCAGATGCGCTGCCTGCCTTCACGACCTGGACGGTGTTTGCCATTTGGCCGGGGATCGCCACCGGATGCGCATATAGAAACTTCAGCGGATGCATCCCGTTCAGCGTCTCCCTGGCATCAACAATCGTCATTGTGTATGCGAGCTTCCGGCTTGCTCCTTGTATGGTATCACCTCGCGGTCTGGGTGCCAGTGTGCATAAGAGTGGCATACAACCTCATTTGCCGTGTTGCGACGCTTTCCATGCTGAATCGCGCAACGATCGTTTGTACTGCGCGGCGCGCCATCGCATCGCGCTCGGCTTCCGATAGGTCCAGCGCGCGAAACAGGAGCCCGCCATACTCCAAATGCGAGCGAGCCAAGAAGCCGCTGCGCTCATGCTCCACAATATCGGACGCCCCGCTGACATCGGTGATGATCGGGATCACACCGCAACTCATGGCCTCGAGCAGGGCGTTTGACATGCCTTCCGACACCGAGGTGGAAAGATAGAAGTCAGCCTTCCACAGGAATGGAAAGACATCTTCAACCGCGCCGGCGAATTTGACCCTGCCGGAAAGGCCCAACCGCACCGTCTGTTCCTCAAGCGCGGCGCGACACTGGCCATCGCCTAAGACGGTGAGTTGCGCTTGCGCCTCGGCGGGAAGGGCCGCGAACGCATCGATCATGTGCTCGAGGCATTTCTCCGGCTCGATGCGGCCAAGGCAAATGAAACGTCGGGTGCCATCTGTGCTCGGCTGGCGGCGCGGGTTGTGGGGCAGATCAATCCCATTTGGAATCATGTGAATGCGATCCGCCTCGATGCCATGTCTGTTCAGGTCACCAGCGATTTGGCGGCTATTGGCGATGAAGGCCGTGACGTGCCGTTTGATCACGGACGACGCCCAGCGGCCGACAATTTTCTTTTCGCGCACAACGTCGAGATCGAAACACCGTCCGCCGCGGCCCATTTTTGCGAGAACGGGCTTGCGCAGGAAGGCCCCTGCCAATGCCGCCGGAAGGGCGTGAAGTCGGGCATGGATGATATGCACAACATCGAATTCGTCGCGACGGCGCAGCATCCAGATCACAAGCTGGACACACCACGACAGAAACGACAGCATATGCCGCCCGCCCAAATTCGGCGCGGCATGCAAGCGAAGGCGCTCGATGGGCACTCCGTCGATGGCGGACCGTTTTGGCGTCGAGTGTGACAATCTGGGCGCCAAAATGGTTACGGAGACGCCCCTTTCGATCAGCGCCCGAGCAAATCGCCGCGTCTGTTGCTCGGCGCCGCCATATGACTCCGGAAAATAGGTGGAGAGCACGAGCAAAATGCGTATGCTGGGAAGGGCCTCGGCTCGCGGGGTAATCATCGGATGAGCAGAGGCGACTTCTGTTACATTCATATCAATCCACCGAATTTACCGCCGACAAATCCGGCAATCTGCCCGATCTGTGTGGGGCGCTTTATCGCGGAAGCGCCAGATTTCGAACAGGAGGCCTAGTCGACGCTCCCTTGCTAGCCAGATGCTGGTTGAGAGCCTGGCGGTAAATGGCGTCGATCTGCTTGCCCATGCGATTGGCGTCCCAGTTCGAAAGGTCCGTCGCTGCGGCACCTCGGGCGAGGCAAGCCAGTCTTTCGCGATCCTCCAGCAGGGTGGCTGTGGTGTCGGCCATGGCTCCCAAGTGGTCCGGGGGTGTGATCACGCTATTGGTGCCAGGACGGAGCACTTCGCGAAGACCTGGCAAATCGCAAGCGACGCAAGGCTTGCCGCCGGCAAGATATTGCATGAGCACGCGGGGCAATCCCTCCCGTATGGAACAGAGCAGGCAGAGATCCGCGAGTGCGATCAGCCGCTCGGGGTCGTCGCGATAACCGGCAAAGACCACTCGGCGTTGGAGCCCCAGCCGGTTGACTTGCTGCTCGGCGATCGAGCGAAGTGGCCCGTCGCCTGCGAGCACAAGTACCGTGTCGGGTAAGCGGACGGCGACTTTCTTGAAAACCTCTAGAAATTCCGCGTGTCGCTTACGTGGCTCGAATGCCGCGATCATCAAGAGCACACGCGGGCGCGGCGCGTCCGGTGTCAAGCGCAGCAACTCACGCCAATCGGCAGGCGGACTGGCGTTGCGAAAGCGATCGAGATCGAATCCGGAATATACGACATGATGTTTGTCAGCATGTCCTACTCCCGCGCTCATGCATAAGTCACGGATGCCCTCGCTCACACTGATGAATGCGCTGGTGACTGGCGCCGCCAGTTTTTCCAAGGCGAGATAGGTGAGCCGCTCGGCGATGCCGACATTGACAAAAGGCACGATATGCACGCCATGAATGATCACTGGAACCCCCGCCGCCCAGGCTGCGAAACGGCCGAGAATGCCTGCCTTGCTAGTGTGCGTATGTACGATGTCGGCATTCAAGGCGCGGAATCTCAGGGTGAGCGCCAACAATGCCCTCACGTCGGAGGCAGGCGAAAGGGACCGGGTCAAGTCGGGGATGCCAATGAGTTCCACCCGCGGGTCCACTTTAGCCACAATTTCTGGATGAACAGCCTCGCCATGCAGCAGGAAAACATCATGTCCTCGTTGCGCGGCCCAATTGCAGGAATAGACGGTATTCTCATCGGCACCGCCATTGATGAGACGAGTAATGACATGAGCGATACGCAGTCGATGCGCCGCTTCAATTTTGCCTTCCGCATCCCGTGATTTCAAATCGACGCTAGCGGGCTCAATCCACCCGATGGTGGCGCTGCCCCCCCGGGCGCGTTTTTGGTTTCCTGACCTCCCGATAGCGGTGCTACTGCGTTGGAGTGACATGTCACGCCCTCGGGTAAGTGCATGCCGTATGGAGACAAACCCTAACTCCTGGCGCACCTCGTCTCTCTTGGGTCGCACCTCGCCTGTCCAAACGGCTTTCAGTTGGTCAGATTTGATTTATGTTTTTAGGCGTCCCAGAGATGTGTCGCTGTTACCCCGGGCACAGCCGGGAACCAATTCGTCGTATAGTTATGCGCAAATACTCTTCTCCTTTGCCGCGCTTGCGCGAAGTCGGATCGGACTCGTTTGAAGGGGCCGTCAAGGCAACGGGATGTGCCTCGCATAGGGATTCGCTTCAGGATGTGACGACAACCGAGTTGACTGTTCATGATGTCCCTGAACGCCTGCTCGCGATGGTCTCCAGAGACTGACCCGAGAAGCATGCTGGCTTCGTTCACCGTAGCCGAAGCATGAAAGATAGGCCTGTGGATGCGGCTTCTCTATATACATTCTGCACCTGTCCCGGCGATTGCCGCCAATGCGGTACAAGTCGCAAAGATGTGTCATGCATTTCGGGTTGCTGGTGCGGAGGTCCTACTAGCGCTTCCGCGCACCTCCATGAATAGGCAAGATCATTATCGAAAGATCGCGCGCGAATATGGATTGGACACGGAGTTCCCATTCCGCGTTCTCCCCGTACCTTTTTGGCCTGTGCCCGGCAGGGAGCTTCTTTTTGCGATGTTGGCGCTTTTTGCTGCGGTCTGGCTACGGCCGCATGTCATCTTTACACGCTCGGCTACTGTAGCGCTTGTTTCTGCAGGACTTTTCCGGTTCACGACCGTTTTTGAGCTTCACGATCCGATTGGCAGTTTGAGCAGTCGTCAACGTCAGCGACTTACCAAACTGATAGGCCTAGAGGCATTCCGAATGCTGGTCGTGACGACGCAACGTCTGCGAGACAGCAGTATCTGCCTTTTTCCTCAACATGCGGGAAAATTCTTCATCGCGCCAAATGGCGCGGATCCGGTTCCACCGAATGTGGAGCGATGCAGCCTCACCGGTACGTTCAAGGTTGGTTATGTCGGGCATCTGTATAAGGGAAAGGGCATGGAGATAATAAGCGCTATTGCGCCTCGATGCGGCTGGGCGACATTTCATATCGTCGGAGGAACACCCGGCGATATAGGGTATTGGACATCGAAGCTGGCCCAATGCCCGAACACAGTGTTTCATGGTTACGTTCCTCACGCCGCGACGTTCGCCTACTTGGCTGAAATGGACGTTGTGCTCGCGCCCTATCTCAGAAATGTACATGGCCAGGGCGGGGGTCGAAATATCGCTGAGGGAATGTCGCCGCTCAAGCTTTTCGAATATATGGCGCACGGCAAACCCATAGTATCCTCCGACCTGCCAGCTATCCGTGAAGTCTTGAGGGATAGCGTCAACAGCGTTCTGGTGTCGCCAGACAACCCGTCTGACTGGGTCAAGGCCCTTCGGCACCTGCGCGAAAACGAGGTGTTTCGGGATCAGATTGGTCTACAGGCGAAGGCGGACTTTCTGGCCAAGTATAGCCGCATTGCACGCGCAACCAACATCCTAAAGGAGATCGAGAACCGGATGCCGTCGAACGGAAGCTTATAGGGCTGCACAGTTTCTCTTGTTGAAGGCGGCTGCTGCGCCGTCAGCAGGCCACTTCCCACTGAACCGGCGCAAACCCGAATTTGAGGCTCAATCTACTCACTCGCGGGCCGGATCGCCTGAAGCTTAAAAATCAAACCTATCCGTTCAATCGGCCGGGCCATACCGCTTCCGAGAAGATGCTATACATCAATAGACATCACGATTCGAAAGTAACATGAAAGCGGTTTTCCAAATTATCTTGAGATCAAGCCAAGCGCTCCAGGAGTTTATGTACCACAGATCGTGCTCAACACGTTTTTCCATCCTCCACAGCTCCTTCGTCTCCCCTCGGAAGCCGTTGATCTGAGCCCAGCCTGTCAAACCGGGTTTTACACGATGCCGATAAGCATAGCTCTCAATAATCTTGCTATAGGTGTCGTCATGAGCGACGGCGTGGGGTCGCGGGCCTACCAGGGACATCTCTCCCCGAAGCACATTGAATAACTGCGGCAACTCATCAATGTTTGACCGGCGCAATATACGGCCAAGTCGGGTAACCCGCCCATCATTACGTTGAGCTTGGCGAATTTCCCTACCGTTCTCCTGCACAGTCATCGATCGGAACTTGTAAATATTAAATGGCTTACCACAAAAGCCCCGCCGCGCCTGCCGGAACAACACCGGGCGGCCGTTCTCGCGCGCTATGGCACATGCGACTACCGCCATCAATGGAAACAGGAACAGCAGTAGCAGTGATGCAAAAACAATGTCGAACGACCGCTTCAGCAAGCGATCGGCCGGTCTCAAAGGCGCGCGCTGGACTTCGAAGGCTCGCTGCCAGCCGGTGTGCAGTGGACATCCGGCCAGAATCTTATCTGTGTAGGCATCAGCGAAAAGATAGATCGGCAGCGGGAGGCGGGACATTTCCTCCACGATGCGTTCGATCAAGTTCCGCTGGTCCCACGAGCAAAACAGATAGACTGCCCCATAAGGATCAAAGCGGAAAGCTGCCTGCGCAGCTGCGACGCCGGCATGCACCGATTGTGCTGCGGTCGTGCCATCACGGTTCTCGATGTTCGAAACACCGCAAACCGCGACGCCCTGTCGCCCGAGCTTGCCGATTATCCCCTGTTCCATTCCGGGATCGCCAGCGCAAAACAGATAAGCTGTGCGCAAGACGAGCTTCTCGGCAGCCAGAAGCCGTTTCAGAACACGCGCTAGAGCCGCGTGGCCAGACAGCAGGATTGGGAATCCCACCGCAAACGCCAGAGTCAAAGAGCCGCGCGAGAACGTCGACGTGGTCTTTGTGAGAAAGGCGAGCCAGAGAATTGCAAAGAAAACGAACAACCACCCGGTGAAGAGTGTTTTGATCGCACGGTGATCGTCCAGGATGCCGCTAATCGTGTAGGCGCCTCTGGCAGCCATGAATGCGACAAGCAATAGGCCGGCGGTAACGCTTAGATAAATCGTCTCCCAGATATCTGACGGGCTCACGCCGAGGTGCCTATGATAGACCTCATTTGACGCAAGAAGTATCGTCTCTCCAAGGAGGAAATCAGCAGTTGCAAGAAACACGCAAACTGCTCCCACAGGAAGCCGTAGCGGTTCGATGCTCCGCTTCAAGATCGCACGAGACGCCTGGGTTGGTGCATGTCGCATGGAGACAAGCCCCCGAAACCTGCTGTGTCCCCTTGCCGTCCCCTTGGGAGCCCCTCGCCGTCCCATAGGGAGGGGCTTAGCCCAACCGCTTCCAATCAGTCTGATTTGAATTAAACTCTCTCAGAGGCATGTCGCTGTTACCGCGGGCACAGGGGGGTGGCTATTTCGTGGTATCATAATGTGCTAATATATCTAGCTGGCGCGTTTGCGCGAGAACGGCTCGGAGTAGGGCTAGTTCTAGGTAGTCAAGGCAATGCTTTAGGGGACCGGGGCGCTTTACCCTTTCAAAAGGGGGCGGGAGCCATGGCAAAGAGTGGCGCTGAGGTTCGGGTCAAACAGCTCGATAAAATAGGTCTATTTCGACAATTTGGGGAGGATATTCTTAATGAACTGGCGAATGTCGCCATCATAAGAAGAATTCCGAGGGATAGAATTGTATTTCATCTTGGTGATGTACCAAGCTATATTTACCATGTCATACAAGGAAAAATTCGTCTTAGCGTTCCCCTTTCGGACGGTCGAGAATTCATATTTTCCGATCTTGGTCCAGGTGAATCTTTCGATCTGGCTATATTATTCACTTCGCGAGGCAGTAACATGAATGCTGCCTCAGTTGAAGACAGTGACTTGCTGCAAATCGAAGTATCTTTTATGGCTAGGCTATTCAACAAGCGCCCCGATCTAGCACTAAAGGTGATCCCGTATTTGTGCGAAGCAACGCACGACGCGCAAGAGCGAGTGATCCACGGGGCAGCTAGTGCCCTATCCACTCGATTGGCGAACACGCTCTTGCGATTGACAGAGGGGCCGCACAGCGTGGCTACCGTGGATAGAGTTCCGAGCATCCACATTTCGCAGACCGACCTCGCGGCAATGGTCCCGGCTTCTCGAGCGAAAGTGAATCGGTGCCTGAGAGAGTGGGAACGGCGGTATCTGACCCGATACGACCATGGCTCGCTGACGATCCTCAATCGCGCCGCGTTAGAGTCTGTTGCTCTTGGCGAGATCTCCTTTAATCGTTCAATGATGCATTTCCCACGTGCTGGGGCATCTCCATGGCATGCTTCGGCAAGACAATGAACCGAAGTGGTGCCGGTCGTTTTCGCGTCCCTCGGTAGAGCCCATTTCGTCGTCGCCGCACCGGAAAGTGGGCCCTCTTACCGTATCGCTCGCCCCAACGGTGTGTGGCCGTCGACGCCGAGGAGATCTGGTTGGAGTACGGCCGAAGGCGCTGAGGACGGCGTGATGGTGGTCGTGTCGAGGCAATTTGCAGGAAGGTCAACAACCTGAGTTTTGCAGTTCCCGTGCGCGCGCGCGACGCCCTAGCGGGGCCTTGGGTGAGACTGATCCGCACCGCCGGAGCGCCGTTGTCGGCTGCGGGGCCTGGAAGGTGACCCCGTTCGCCCCTTGCCAACAGCATAGGACTTCAGGACCGCCTGGTCCTTGACCGAGATCAGCGACACGGTGCTGGCCACGTCGATGACGGAGACCGTGTCGTTCGGCTTGGCCTCGGTGCCCTGGTGGGGGACATAGACGAAGGGCTCGTCGGGCGTGGCGTGCACCTGTATGGCCGCGCAGCCGGAGAGAGCGGCATATGGTGCAGCTGAACAACTCGCCGCACATCGTTCCGATGGAGAGGCGCGCTTGGCGCAAGCGTTCCGCTCCGCCGCCGCGCTAGCCGATCATGTCCTTGCCGGCGAAGCAGCGGAGCGAGTGATCGTCCTACATATTGCTGCAGCGCGGCTCCGGCGGTCGTGGCTTGTACGGAGGTGTCTGGCGCCTAAGTGGAACATCGGCGAGCGACGTTCGAGTCGGCTTGACGGTAGCGGCGGATTGAGCGGCGACCGCACGTCTGGCGAGCAACGCCGCCGACATTTTGGCGAGCTTCGACTTTATGTCCAAGGACTCCTCCCGAGAGACCTACTGCAGCAGTCGTTATCTAACACAACCGCCGATGGAGTGACATTTAACTTTGCTAAAGGGCCGGAAGGTTTAACCTGCGCGAAGTCTGTCCGCGCTGGCAGGATCGATCTTGACCAGGCGCGCTCTTGCCTCGCTCACCGCCGCTGCGCTCCGCTAATCCGGCAACACAACGCAACACCGACGACAGCACCACACTTCTCATCGAGCATTTCCTCAGCACGCAGGAGCGCGAGTTCGGCCTGTTGAGGCGTAGCCTGCCGCTAGCCAATTCCAAAGTCTGCAGTTCCATTCTTCTGCTTCTTGGTTTGCGGGTCCGGATGTCTCAAACCGGATGACAATGGTTCTTCGGGAGACCACGACGGGCCGGCCGGTCCCCGGTGCTCCTGAAAGCAAGCCACAGCCTGAATCTCTTCCTAATAAATCAGTCTATAATCTGATCTTGAATAGCGAAAGGCCGAGCCCCCGCGGAGCTATCGTGCTGTTTTCGGGCAAGCTGGCCCTCCTCACCAGCGCCGTAGAGCTTGATCCTTATGGTCTCAGAGACGGTGTGCGCTAATCGGCGCTACTAGCCAGGACCGAACGCGCGCTCAAATCGCCACGATCAGCGAATATCGGCATCGATGGTTGCATGTCTCGTCCACTCGCGTCCAAATTGCCAATCTTGATCCGCTCGATGCCTGCTGCGTTGAGGGGGCTTATGACGTGGGCTGCCGCGCGGCAAGGCAAGCGTTTGCGCGTCCAAACCTCGATTGAAAACCCTAGGGGGTATGGGAGGGAAGCAACCCAGATGCATGTTGTTGCGTTATGTGGCCGTAGCTGAACTCACCCACGCCGCAAGGCGTGGACAGCGCAGCGAATGCTCTCAGGGAGCATAGTTCATGCCTCCACTGTTGCTCTTTGTGATCAAGAACCTCGCCATGGGGGCGATCATCGGGTTGGCCGTAGCGTGCTGGTTGGTGGCTTCTGGCACCGTCGGCAGTCATATACCGTCAGGCAGTGGCGCCTATCTGCCTGTTGGGATGATCGCCTATTCGATGGCCTCTTGCTTCGGAATGGGGTTTCTGGCCACAGCCCTAATGTTTCTGGAATAGGCCATTCGCAAAGAGCCAAGGCTTGTGTAGGCTTCGTCCATCAGGGTTTCTGGAGCGTTGATCGAAATCGGAGCAAGCCGAGAATCATGACCGAACGGCCGCCGAGACGAAACCAATGCCGGCGCCAGAGGCAACGATCTCCCGAACAGCCTCGCGGCCCTCGGCCTCGATCGCGGGCTTAAGCTCGATGGTCGAGGCCGCGGCGAGATCCTCCAGCTTCTTGCGTGTCTTCGAGCCGCGTTCCCGCATCACCAGAGGTTCCTGCGCAAGTTGTTTGAGGGTCAGCGATTTCCTGGCCGCCAGCGGGTGGGCGCTGGAGACGAAGGCGATGATCGGCGTCGAGTTGAGTTTGAGCATCTCGAAATCACGACCGGTGGGCACTTCGCCAAGGACGCCAATGTCGGCCTCATAGCTGTAAAGGCTATTGATTACTGTTTCGGTGTTGCCGCAGCGCAGCGAAACGTGGACGCCCGGATAACGGGGTACGAAAGGCACCCAGAATGTGCAGAAGGTGGTGCGCGGCGTCGGCGACGATCCGCAGCGTGCCGGAGCGCAGCGCGCGGATTCCGTCAGCAGTTCAAGTGCCTGCTGCTCCGTCTCGAACTTGCGGTGCGTTATCTCGAGCAATCTCTGACCCTGGACGATCAGGGTCACCTGCTTCTTGTTCCGGTTGAACAGGAGCACGTCATCGTCAGCATCGTCTCCGATGCCGCACGAAACAGCAGGTCATAGACCGCCGCCTCGTTGTGGAAGGCGATGTCGGCGACCTCGGCGGGTAGGAGGGGCGTTGATCGACGCTCGGCACTATCTCAGTCAGATGCCATGGGTGATGCATTCCTTGACGGTCACCGACCGCATGCGGCATTTCGTGCGAGATCATGGGTAGGAGTAGAAGGCCTAACCGTTAGAATTGGACACGCGGAGTGCGTAACGCGTGTGCCTACGCTCCCCGGTCCTTGCAAGCGCGCCCTTGATAACCAAATCCTGTAAATCTCTGGTTGCCGTGGCGCGTGAAGCCTGCGTGATGGCGATGTAGTTTTCGGCGCTGAAACCACCCTTGAAGCCGTCGATCCCTTCACGGAACATACGAGCGATAACCTTTTCCTGCCGCTCGTTGAACTGATCGCGGTGGCGTTCGTAAAACTTGGCTTTGGCGACGGCGAATTCAACACGGGCCAGCGTTACACGCTGGGCTTCAAGGATCATGTTAGCGAAATAGAGCAGCCACTCTGTAATCGCGTTGCTCTTATTGCTGGCTTCTAGCATGTCGTAATAGGCCTTGCGGTGGCGTTCGATTGTGTACGCCAAAGCGATGAGGCTGGGTTCTCCCAGGTTTTGTGCCAGCGCCTTTTCGCAAATGGCACGCCCTATGCGACCGTTGCCATCCTCGAACGGGTGAATGCTCTCGAAATAGAGGTGCGCGATACCGGCACGCGTCAACGCCGGTTGCCGCGTCTTGCCCTTGGGGGCGGTATCGTTAAACCAGGCGGCGAAGGCGTCCATTTCGGTTTTCACTCGCGCGGAGGGCGGCGCTTCGAAATGCACTTTGGGCTTATCCAGCCGATTGGAAACGATCTGCATAGCATCGGCATGCTGGCGATAGTTGCCGATGGTCTCGATACGCCGTTCACCCGACATCACCATTTTGTGCCAAGCATAGAGCGTGCGATGCGAGAGCGTATCGGCAAAATGCAAATACACATCGGCCATCATTTCGGCGATACCGCGCTCGGCCGGCGGAATGCGTCTGGTCTCGCAACCCAGCCCAAGTTGCTGGCGCAAGGATGATTGCAGGCTCTCGCGGTTGAGATACTCCCCCTCGATTGCGGACGTCTTCAAGGCCTCTTCGCTGATAAGATCGATGCGAATCTGATCGCGATCGTCGGAACCGACGTGACGAAAGACGCCCAGAAACTCGCCCGATCGCAATAGAAACTCGCTTTCCAGCGGTTCCAATACCTTCTTTTCGTAGGTAAAATGCGGCCAGTCAGCCTGCTCCCAATTCCATGCCATGAGTTATAGGACACCTTTCTATAACTCAGATTGCCACAGATAATGAGCTATAGCATCTTCTCTATGCCTCGGGCATAGGTGCCTCGCCCCCGGCGCGATCCAATGACAGTTTGTTGGCTGCGCATTCGTTGGTGATGAGCAGTCATTTCACGCGATGGTGAGCACTCATTTCATTTGATCGTGCGCAGGGATTTCGCACGATCATGAGCTGGGAGGTTTCGCGAACGCGCCTTGGATACGATCGCACGGGTGGCTTCGGCCTGAAAATCGGGGTGATGGTGCCCATAGGTCTGGATCAGCATGTCCACGGTCATGCCGAGGAAGCCGGCGGCTGCCCAGGGATCAGAGCCCTGTTGCATCAGCCAGGTGGCTGCCGTGTGGCGGAAGATGTGCAAGGTCACGTCCGTGCGGAATTCACGCTTGATGCTGCCGTCCGGCGCCAAAACATCTTTGTACCAGCCGAGCCCGGCAGCCTCGACCACTGAACGGAAAGCTTTTCTGATCGACTGGATAGGCTTGCCGTTCCACTCCACGACATAGTCGTGGGCAATCATTCGGCCGATGTTTGCGCTTTTACCGCGGCCCTTGGTCTTGATCTCCAGCGGGGTGACCGCCCATCGCCCTATATGGGCCAGCAGACGATCGGGCAGGCGCACCGGCGGCTGGCGTTTCTTCGTCTCGAGGCGACCAGCTGCGCGACGATAGAACACGCCGCGTTCGAGGTCGACATGGCCTACCCCGTCCGTCGGTCGCACGGCGGCACCGCAGATCGCGGCCGAACGAGTGCCGGTATACAGCGCGACGAGGATGAAACGCGCGACGTGGCGCCCTGTGCGACGGTCGCTAGGCTGGCCCTTCCAGGACTGCCGCATGCGCCAAGCAGCGCGAAGCAATGCTGCTGCCTCGTCACGGGTAAGCCAGCGGTCCCTTGGCGCGGACTTCGGCGGCAGCACGATCGCCGGCGTCGAGGTCACATAGCCTTCTCGGTGATAGTGGTTCAGCGCCGCCCGCAGGTCCTCCAACTGTCGCCTGGCGGCGGCACCGCCCCCGTGCGCTTTGGCATAGTCACGGCAGATCTTGCCGTGGATGTCACCAATCATCATATCGCCGAACCAGTTCATCACCGCGACCATGCGGCCAGAAGTCTGTTTGGGCTTGGCGTGACAGGGCGCGACATCTGTTAGGTAAACACTAACGGCGTCGACTATCGCGACGGTAGCGGGATCACGACCGCGCTGGCGGACCGGCTGGTACTTTTCGGTGATGTAACTGGCGAGCCGCTTTTCAGCGCGTTCGCGGTTGCCAGTGCCGCCGCAAGCGCTGATGAAGGTGCCGCCATCGCGGATGAACCAGCCGGCCCGGCTGCGCAGGGCTCCGTCCTGCTTCCTGCTTTCATCGCGCCACACAAGGCGGGCTCCTTTCGAAGTCCTCGACATCTTTTCCTCATCTCGGCGATCGCGGCCACGGTGGCGTAGTCTTTCCCGGCGATCATTTTGGGTTACTACTCGTCCCGCATCCCGCTCCACACAGAGGCTCAGGTGCGCCCATCGCTTACGGCGGCGCTCCAGTTGGGTTGATCGATCAGGATGGCGACATGCTCCTTTTGATCCCGCAGTCGTAGCCGTCGTAGTCCGGCATCCACGCCAGCTTTTCGATCAGTTTGGACGTTCCGGCTCGATGGCACTCGGGCGCCGGAGCTAGGTAATCGGAGCTCGAGATGGAGGGATCGAATGGCTGAAGCATCTCGGAAAGTCCTGTGAAGAGAGGTGGTCGGGCGCCGTGGAATTTTGCTGCCGGATCGCTATGTTAGGGGCGATTCGTCCGTTCGAAACGGTCCACGACGTGATGGTAGACTTGAGGAGTTGCGTAGCCGACGTCCCTCATCACGGTAGCGGCACGTCGCAAGGTTTCGATCGTTGGCTTGAGGGCGTGGAGATCCTCGTCATCGTAGTGAAGGTCCAACTCCGAGGAGAGTGTGCGAGATCCGTCAGCACGTAGCCGTTGTTTGGTTCAGGGTCATGTCGTGTGTTCCTATTCGAGATTAGTCAAATTATACTGTTTTCAGTATAAATACAATGCTTGAGATATATAGCTACGAAAATGAGACGTGCAATGGACCGGGCATTTTTTGGCGGAGAAAGTTCGGATGACCCAGACCGAGTGGGAGCGGCTGCTAAGCGGGCTCGTGAAAGCTGAGCTGAAGCTCCGGGGGCTCAGCTACGCCGATCTGGTCGAAAAACTGGCCGCCATAGGGGTCGACGAAAAAGAGGCGAACATCGCCAACAAGCTCTCACGCGGACGCTTCACCGCCGTTTTCTTCGCCCAGTGCCTCAAGGCGATAGGGTCGCAGAGGTTGAAGCTCGATTGATCGTGAGCACACAGACCGCCTGCGCCTGGTCCACTGCTGACGCAGTCTTCGCAACTCTAACAAGCGGGTGACCGCGAACGCTGGCTCGAGCCTTCGCGCTGGCGGCAGGACCATTAGCTTGGATGCCGTGGCCAACTGTTCTCAATCCAGATGTGCTTCGAGGCGTGCGGGCAGAAATCCTATTTGGGCCGGTTAGCAAGGGCAGCTTCACCCCTACACCCGCTCATGAACTGCCGTTCCGGCAACAACGGCATCCACCGATTGCCAGCTTCTTGAAGCTGTACCGAGCAGCAGGAACTTTCCAACCATTCTGTGGGGAAATCTGTGGGGTAGCCGAAATGCCCTATCGCTAACCCATTGTTTTTTCTGGTCGGAGTGGCAGGATTTGAACCTGCGACCCCATCGTCCCGAACGATGTGCGCTACCAGACTGCGCTACACTCCGTGACCAGACCGCGGGCTTATAGCCGCCGCTGTTCGATACTGCAAGCGCCAATGGCTGCACTTGTGTCGCATTTCGTCGGCTTTCGCGAAAGCTGTTCGGGTCCGGCCGCGAAACCATGCCGGATTTTGGCCCAAACGGCTTGGTTTTGTATCGTGGCCCGCGCGGATTTCGAATCGGGTAATACCACCTGAAAGCAGGCATGCTATCTATCGACCAACTTCCGAGCGAGACCCGAATGAGCCAGCGCATCGTCAGTTTCGTCATGAGCGGCGGCGTCGGCTCGCGGCTCTGGCCCTTGTCGCGCGAGGACAATCCCAAGCAGTTCCACGATTTTTCCGGCGACGGTTCGATGCTGGCCAAGACCTTGCGCCGGCTGGCGGCGCGGCCGGGAGGCGCCACACCGATCTTCCTGATCGCATCGGAGCGCCACGCCGAGCGCGTCCATGCCGACCTTGCCGGCATCGATCTTTCCGGCGGCGGCCCGCTGTTCGAGCCGGTAGGGCGCAACACCGCGGCTGCCGTGGCGCTGGCCAGCCTGCGCACGCTCTCTGACTTTGGCGACACGCTGGTTCTCGTGGTACCCTCCGACCACGAGATTTCCACCGCCCTCCAGTTCTGGCAGAGCATCGAGGCAGGTGCCGAAGCGGCTCTTGCCGGCCGGCTGGTGGTGTTCGGTATCAAGCCGGCCCAACCAGAAACCGGCTACGGCTACATCGAGGTCGCGGCCGACCGGGACGGCGTGTTCGACGTCTCGCGCTTTGTCGAGAAACCCGATCTCTCCACCGCGCGGACCTATCTCGACGCTGGCAATTTCTACTGGAATACCGGCATCTTCCTGTTTCGCGCCGCCGCCATGCGCGATACCTTCGCGGCCTTTGCGCCCGATATCTGGCAGGCGACGGAAGCCGCCTACAAGGCGGCGACCAGCGATCTCTCCGGTCTCTACATGCCGCAGGAGCTTTACTCCGCGATCCCGTCGACTTCGATCGACTACGCCATCATGGAGCGCGCGAAGGATATCGCCTTGGTGCCGGCCGGCTTCCGCTGGAACGATCTCGGCTCCTGGCAATCGCTGCTCGATGTCGGCCCGTCCGACAGGCAAGGCAATGTCATCGTCGGCGACGTTGTCGCCATCGATTGCGAGAACTCCTACATCCGCGGCGAGGGCCGCCTGCTTTCGGCGATCGGCATGAAGGACGTCGCCATCGTCTCGACCGCCGACGCTACCTTCGTCGCGCCAGTCAGCCACAGCCAGCACGTCAAGAAGATCGTCGAGCAGTTGGAGAAGTCCGGACGGCTGGAGACGAAGTTCACACCGGCGCCGGACCGTGTGATCGAGAGCGGCGCCTGGCGGCAGCGTGTGCATCACTGGCTGTTCGACGAGACGCTGCCGCTATGGTCGACGTCAGGCGTCGACGAGCGCCATGGCGGCTTTCACGAAGCGCTCGGCTTCGATGGGTCACCGTTGATGAAGCCGAAGCGCATGCGAACACAGGCGCGCCAGGTCTATGCCTTCGCCGTCGCCAAGGAGCGTGGGTGGGACGGCCCCGCCGACAAGCTGATCGCCCACGGCATCGACTTCATGGCCGGCAAGGGCCGCACCGACAGGGGCGGCTGGGTGCGCACGCTCAATATCGACGGCTCGGTCGCCGACCCCGTGGAGGACGCCTACGATCATTCCTGTGTTCTGCTGGCGCTCGCGCATGCCCATATGTCCGGACATCCGGACGCCTTGCGGCTGGGCGAGGAGACCTTCGCCTTTCTCGATGCCCATCTCGAGGACAGCCGCATGACCGGCTTCCTCGAAACCTCCGATGGCGCGGGCGAGCGGCGCTCCAATCCGCATATGCACCTGCTCGAAGCCTTTCTTGCCTGGCACCAGGCGACCGGCGAGCGCGGCTATCTGCGTCGCGCAGCGCGCATCATCGACCTGTTCCGCAGCCATTTCTTCGATGCCGACAGCTGGACGCTGGGCGAATATTTCGACGACGGCTGGAAGCCGGTGGCGGGCGAGAAGGGCACCTGGACCGAACCCGGCCACCATTTCGAATGGGCCTCGCTGCTCACCGATTTCGCCGCCCGCAGCGGGCAGACCGATCTCACCGCCTTCGCCCGCAAGCTCTATGCCTCGGCTGTCGCCAACGGCCTCAACCGCGCCACCGGCCTTTCTTACGGCGCCGTCTCGCGCCAGGGGCTGCCGCTCGACACAGTATCGCGAAGCTGGCCGCAGGCCGAAGCCGTGAAAGCGGCGCTCGCGCTCGACGGCTCGGGCGGGCCGGACCTCAAGCCCGAGATCGAGGCGCGCGTCGGCCGGCTGTTTCGCTGGCACATCGACCCGGCGCCGCTCGGCCTCTGGATCGATCGCATCGACGAGCGCGGCCGCTCACTGGCGACCGACGTGCCCGCCAGCATTTTTTATCACCTCGTCTGTGCGCTGATGCAGTATCTCGACGGGACGGCGGGGGAGGGGTGATGGAAAGAGACCATACGTCTCATTCCTTCGTGATCCGTCAATACGGGCTCGCCACGTCCCCCGTCTCGACATACACCGCCTTCAGCTGCGAGTAATGCGCCAGCGCGGCAAGCGAGTTCTCGCGGCCGATGCCCGACTGCTTGACGCCGCCGAACGGCATTTCCACCGGCGTCAGATTGTAGGCGTTGATCCAGCAGGTGCCGGCCTGCAACTCGGCGATCACCCGGTGGGCGCGCGGCAGGTCGCGCGTGAACACGCCGGCGGCAAGGCCAAACTCGGTGCCGTTGGCGCGCTCGATCACCTCGTCCTCGCTATCGAACTTCAGCACGCTCATCACCGGCCCAAAGATCTCCTCGCGCGCGATGCGCATGCCGTCGGTGACATTGGTGAACACCGTTGGCTCGACGAAGAAGCCGCCCCCGAAGCCCTGCAGTGATGGCACGTTGCCGCCGCAGGCGAGCGTCGCGCCGTCCTGCTTGCCGGCCGCGATATAGGAAACGACCTTGTCCTGCTGCGCCTTGTTGACCAGGGGCCCCATCTGCGTTTCCGGATCGAGCGGATCGCCGATGCGGATCTTCTTGGTGCGCTCGACCAGCCGCTCGACGAAACGGTCGTGCAGGCCCTTCTGCACGAAGACGCGCGTGCCGTTGGAGCAGATCTGGCCGCTCGAATAGAAATTGCCGAGCATGGCGCCGCCGATGGCGTTTTCGAGATCGGCGTCATCGAAGACGATCAGCGGCGATTTCCCTCCGAGCTCCATCGTCGCGTGCTTCATCTTCGAACCGGCGAGCGACAGTACTTTTCGGCCGGTCGGCACCGAACCGGTGACCGAGACCTTGGCGACGACATCGTGGCCGACAAGGCCGGCGCCGACATCGCCATATCCTTGCACGACGTTGAACAGTCCGTCGGGCAGGCCCGCCTCCGAGTAGATCTCGGCCAGCGCCAGCGCCGACAGCGGCGTGTTCTCCGATGGCTTGAACACCATGGCGTTGCCCATGCCGAGTGCCGGCGCCGACTTCCAGCCGGCGATCTGGATCGGATAGTTCCAGGCGCCGATGCCGACACAGACGCCAAGCGGCTCGCGCCTTGTGTAGGCGAAGGGCCCACCGAGATCGATCATCTCGCCGTTGAAGGCGGCGACCGCGCCGGCGAAATATTCGAGGCAATCGGCGGCCGAAGGCGCATCGGCCACCAGCGTCTCCTGGATCGCCTTGCCGGTATCGAGCGTCTCGAGACGGGCGAGATCGGCGTTGCGGGCGCGCAGGATGTCGGCTGCTCGGCGCAGGATGCGCCCGCGTTCCACAGGCTTCAATCTTGCCCAGGCCGGCTGGGCGGCGCGCGCGGCCTCGATCGCCAGTTCCAGCACATTCGGCGTCGCCGAATGCAGTGTCGCGATGGTCTCGCCGGTCGCCGGATATATCACCGGCAAAGGCGCGCCGCCTTCGTCCTCGATGTAGCGGCCGTTGACATAATGCGATGCCGTGGGCTGGGCGCGCATGGGTCTTCTCCGTTCGTAATCGCTGGGGCTGGGGAGGGGCGCCCGCCGGATCATGCGCTATCTGTCCGCCACCTGCCAGCGCGGATTGATCCAGGGTTCCTGGTTGGACGGCGCCAGCGGCGTGCGGCCGAGGATGTGGTCGGACGCCTTCTCGCCGGTCATGATCGACGGCGCGTTGAGGTTGCCGTTGGTCACCCGCGGGAAGATCGAGGAGTCGGCGACGCGCAGGCCCTCGACGCCGATCACCCGGCATTCCGGGTCGACGACGCTTGTCGGATCGTCGGCGCGACCCATCCTGCAGGTGCCGCAGGGATGATAGGCGCTTTCGGCGTGCTCGCGGATAAAGGCGTCGAGCTCATCGTCGGACTGCACATGGCTGCCCGGCGAAATCTCCTTGCCGCGGAAACTGTCGAAGGCCTTCTGGCCAAAGATCTCGCGCGTCAGCCGGATGCAATGGCGGAACTCGCTCCAGTCGTCCGGATGCGACATGTAGTTGAAGCGGATCACCGGCTTCGATTTCGGGTCGGGCGAGCGCAGCGTCACCGAGCCGCGCGACTTGGACCGCATCGGTCCGACATGCGCCTGGAAGCCGTGCGACTTGGCAGCCGCCTTGCCGTCATAGCGCACTGCCGCCGGGATGAAGTGATACTGGATATCGGGATAGTCGATGCCGGCCTGCGAGCGCACGAAGGCGGCCGCCTCGAAATGGTTGGTTGCGCCAAGGCCGGTCTTGAAGAACAGCCATTGCGCGCCGATCAATGCCTTGGAGAAGGGATTGAGCACCGAATTCAGCGTGATCGGCTTGGTCGCTTCCTGCTGGATGTAGAGCTCCAGATGGTCTTGCAGATTGCCGCCGACGCCCGGCCGGTCGGCGACCACGGGGATGCCGTTTTCCTGAAGATGCGCGCCGGGCCCGATGCCGGACAGCATCAGGATCTTGGGCGAGTTGATCGAGGATGCGGCCACAATCACTTCACGTCGCGCCTTAACGACCTGAATCTTTTTGTTAGCTTCGATCTCGACACCGACAGCGCGTTGATTCTCGATCACCACGCGTCGGGCGAAGCCTTTGACCAGACTCACATTCTTTCGCCTGAGAGCCGGCTTCAGATAGGCGTTTGCGGCCGACCAGCGGCGGCCGCCCAGAATGGTCTGCTCCATCGGCCCGAAGCCTTCCTGCTTCGATCCGTTGTAATCGTCGGTCAGCTCGAAACCGGCCTGGCGGCCGGCCTCCACGAAGGCGCCATAGAGCGGATTCTTGCGCGTGCCGCGCTGCACATGCAGCGGGCCGCTTTTGCCGCGCCAGCCGTCCTCGCCGCCGTCGGAATCCTCCATGCGTTTGAAATAGGGAAGCACGTCGGCGAAGCCCCAGCCGGCGGCGCCCTGCTCGGCCCAGTGGTCGAAGTCGCGCGCATGGCCGCGCACATAGACCATGCCGTTGATCGAGGACGAGCCGCCGATCACCTTGCCGCGCGGCGTGGCGAGCACGCGGCCGCCGAGATGCGGCTCGGGCTCGCTGGCGAAACCCCAGTCGTACAGGTTCATGTTGAGCGGGATCGACAGCGCCGACGGCATCTGGATCAGCGGCCCGATATCGGTGCCGCCGAACTCGATGACGATCACCGAGTGCTTGCCGTCCTCCGACAGCCTGTAGGCCATGGCCGAGCCGGCGGAGCCGGAGCCGATGATGACGAAATCCGCTTCAAGCATTGTTCATATGCGCCATAAAATCGGCGAGCGAGACATTGCCGCCGGTTGCCACTACGAGGACGGTTTTGCCCGCCACGTTCACCTTGCCGCCGAGCAGCGCCGCGAGCGATGCCGCGCCCGACGGCTCCAGCACCAGCTTCATCCGCTCGAAGGCGATCTTCATGGCACGCCGCACCGCCGTGTCGTCGACGGTGACGCCACGAACGCCTGCCGCGGTCACCGCCGCGAAGGGCGCCTCGCCGGGCTTGCGCGCCATCAGCCCGTCGCAGATCGATTTCGGCCCGATCGGCATGGTCTCGATCGCGCCATGCGCGAGCGACGAGCCCATGCCGTTGAAACCTTCCGGCTCGACGGCGATGATCTCAGTCTTGGGCGACAGATAGTGGAAGGCGAGCGACACACCGCCGATCAGCCCGCCACCGCCGACCGAGCAGAACACCAGATCGGCATGCGCCTTCTTCGCCGCCAGTTGCTCGAGCGCTTCCAGCCCGGCGCCGGCCTGGCCGGCGACGATCTCCGGATCGTCGAAGGGGTGTAGCAAGGTGAGGTGCTCGGTCTCGGCGATCTCGCGCGCCTTGGCGGCCGCGACTTCCTCGCGAGCGCGGTCGCCATGGTCGGTCAGCACCACGCGCGCCCCATAGCCGGCGGTCGCGTCGCGTTTCGCGGCAGGAGCATCGATCGGCATGACGATGGTGACGGGAATGCCGAGCGCCTGGCCGGCGGCCGCCAGTCCTTGCGCGAAATTGCCGGAGGAATAGGCGACGACGCCCGTCTTCGCCGCATCCGGCGCGAGCCGCTTCAGCCGCCAGTAGGCGCCGCGCACCTTGAAGGAGCCTGCCCATTGCAGCGATTCCGGTTTGACGAAGACGCGCGCGGCGCCCGTCTCCTTGGCGAGCGCTTCCGACTCCAAGAGCGGCGTCACCTGCGTTGCGGTCGAGGTCACCGCATAGGCCTGTTTGAGATGGTCGAGGGAGGGAACCAGAACGTCAGCCATCATTCGCCTCGCGGATACCGTTTGCTCTCTTCGAGATTGTCGAGGTTCATGTGATTGCGCATGTAGCGCTCCGAGGCTTTCTGCAGCGGCTGGAAGTCCCATGGGTAGTAGGCGCCGTTGCGCAGCGCCGGGTAGACGATCCAGCGGCGCGCCTGGCTTTCGCGCACGGCGGCGTCGAAGGCGGCCATGTCCCAGCGCGCCCGGATCTTTCCCGTGAACGCCGCCACCAAGGCAGCGTTCGCCGGATCGTCGGCGAGGTTGTCGCGTTCGAGCGGATCGGCGTCGAGATCGAACAATTGCGGCGAGTCGAGTTCGCAATGGACGAACTTGTATTTGCCCTCGCGGACGGCGACCAGCGGCGCGTAGGAACCCTCGGCCGCATACTCGATCAAGACAGGCGCCGCGCGCTCCTTGCCGTCGAGCAGCGGCAGCAGCGACTGGCCGTCGGTCCACGGCGCGATCGCCGCGATGTCGATGCCGGCGAGGTCGCACAGCGTCGGCGTCACATCGAGATTGGAGACCGGCGCCTCGATCAGCCCGGGCGGCACATGCTTGCCGGCGATCATCAGCGGCACGCGCGCCGACCCCTCGAAGAAGCTCATCTTGAACCACAGGCCGCGCTCGCCCAGCATGTCGCCGTGGTCCGAGCAGAACAGGATGGTGGTGTCGTCGAGCATGCGGGTGCGCTTGAGAACGTCCAGAAGCTCGCCGAGCTTGTCGTCGACATAGGAAATGTTGGCGAAGTAGCCGCGCCGTGAACGGCGCACCTGCTCGGCCGTGATCTCGAAGGATTGGTAATCGCTGGCGCGGTAGAGCCGCTGCGAGTGGCTGTCCTGCCTCTCATAGGGGATGAACGGCGTTTCCGGATCGAGCGCCTGGCAGTTCTCGTAGAGGTCCCAGTACTGCTTGCGCGCGACGTACGGGTCGTGCGGGTGCGACAGCGAAACGGTGAGGCACCACGGCCGGCGGCTCGCATCGTCCTGCTCGCGCGAAAGCTGGTAGAGTTTCTGCGTGGCCAGGAAGGTGACCTCGTCGTCATACTCCATCTGGTTGGTGGTCTCGGCGACGCCGGCGCCGGTCACCGAACCCAGATTGTGGTACCACCAGTCGATGCGCTCGCCCGGCTTGCGGTAGTCCGGCGTCCAGCCGAAATCGGCGGGATAGATGTCGGTGGTCAGCCGCTCCTCGAAGCCGTGCAACTGGTCCGGTCCGACGAAATGCATCTTGCCGGAAAGGCAGGTGTAGTAGCCGGCAGACCGCAGGTGATGGGCAAAAGTCGGGATGGATGACATGAACTCGGCGGCATTGTCGTAGACCCCGGTGCGCGAGGGCAGCTGGCCGCTCATGAACGAGGCGCGGCCGGGCGCGCAGAGCGGCGAGGCCGTGTAGTTGTTGGCAAAGCGCGCCGAGCGGGCGGCGAGCGCCTTGAGATTCGGCACGTGCAGGAAATCCGCCGGGCCGTCGGGAAAGAACGTGCCGTTGAGCTGATCGACCATGACGATCAGGAAATTTCGCCGTCCGGTCGTCAAGGCAGGCTCCGTCCGTTGAGCTTGGTTTCAAGATAGTCTTCGACGAGCGCGATCGCGGTCAGCGCGTTAGGCACGCCGTCCTTGAGTGCCCGCCGGATGTAGAGCCCGTCGATCAGCGCCGCCGTCGCTTCCGCGACGCGATCCGCTTCGGCCCTCGGCAGGATGCCGGTCAGCCCGCTCATCAGGTTGGAATTGAGCCGCCTTGCATAGACGCGAAGCAGCCGCCGCAAGGCGGAAGACTGCTGTGCCTCGACATAGAAGGCGAGCCACGCGGCTATCGTTTCAGCCTGGAACTGGTCGTCCGAGAAACTGACCGCGACCACGGCCGAGACGCGCTGGCGCGGCGTGGCGGCAAGGCGCAGCGCACGCCGCGTGTCGGCGTTGAGCTCGGCAAGGATATGCCGCATCGTCGCGAACAGCAGCTCGTCCTTGGCGCCGAAATAGTGATGCGCCAGTGCAGACGACACGCCGGCACGGCCCGCGATCTCCGACATGGTCACGTCCAGCGACCCACGCTCGCCGATCGCCGAGATCGTCGCGTCGATGAGCGCCCTGCGGCGCAGCGGTTCCATTCCGATTTTCGGCATTTGGGGATCCGGTTCCGGGCCAGATTATTTTTTATTGACGGATCAATCAACAAAAAATCGGCGCCGGGATCAAGCGATCGTGTGGCTCTGGCCCATTCCAAAGGCTGGAAAACGGTTCATTGTTGAACAATATTGAATCTTATGCCGCTGCAGGACGTGCTAGGCTGTGCGGCAAATGGAGGCTGCCATGACCGCATGCATCGTCGGCTGGGCGCATTCGCGCTTCGGCAAGCTCGAAGGCGAGACGCTCGAGGGCCTGATCACCAAGGTCGCCGTGGACGCGCTCGACCATGCCGGCATCGGTCCGGACGATGTCGACGAGATCGTGCTCGGCCACTTCAACGCCGGCTTCTCCCCGCAGGATTTCACCGCGAGCCTGGTTCTGCAGGCCGACGACCGGCTGCGCTTCAAGCCGGCGACGCGCGTCGAGAACGCCTGCGCCACCGGTTCGGCGGCGGTGCGGCAAGGCGTTCGCGCCATCGACGCCAACGCCGCCCGCATCGTGCTGGTGGTCGGCGCCGAGCAGATGACCACGACGCCCGGCCCGGAGATCGGCAAGAACCTGCTCAAAGCCTCCTATCTGCCGGAAGACGGCGACACGCCGGCGGGCTTCGCAGGCGTCTTCGGCAAGATCGCGCAGGCCTATTTCCAGCGCTATGGCGACCAGTCGGACGCGCTTGCCATGATCGCCGCCAAGAACCACAAGAACGGCGTCGACAATCCCTATGCGCAGATGCGCAAGGATTTCGGCTACGAGTTCTGCCGCCAGGAGAGCGAGAAGAACCCGTTTGTCGCCGGTCCGCTGAAGCGCACCGACTGCTCGCTGGTTTCGGACGGCGCGGCGGCGCTCGTGCTCACCGACACCGCGACGGCGCTGAAGATGCGCCGCGCCGTCACCTTCCGCGCCAATGAGCATGTCCAGGATTTCCTGCCGATGTCGAAGCGCGACATCCTTGCCTTCGAGGGCTGCGAGCGGGCCTGGGGGCAGGCGCTGAAGAAGGCCGGCGTCACGCTCGATGACCTCTCGTTCGTCGAGACGCATGACTGCTTCACAATCGCCGAACTGATCGAATATGAGGCGATGGGTCTGGCCAGGCCCGGCGAGGGCGCAAAGCTCGCGCTTGACGGCACGACGGCGAAGGACGGCCGCCTGCCGGTCAATCCATCCGGCGGCTTGAAGGCCAAGGGTCATCCGATCGGCGCCACGGGCGTGTCGATGCATGTGCTGACCGCCATGCAACTCACCGGCGAGGCCGGCGGCATCCAGGTGCCGGGCGCAAAACTTGGCGGCATCTTCAACATGGGCGGTGCTGCCGTCGCCAACTACGTTTCCATCCTCGACAGGATCAGGTAGAAGCGGCCCGCACTTAAGCATGTCGCCCAGAAGCGTGCAGCGGTTCTGGGACAACGGCATGCATCAAAAACAAAGACTTGAAGCGCGTCGCCTGAATCCGTTTTAGCACGACGCGCTTTAAAGCGCGCCCCCTTGGGCGGCGCGTGCGGGAGGCAGCATGTCCAATCCGGTTCTGGTCGAGGTTCTGCGCGGGGCGGTGGTCGAAAGCGCTCATAGCGGCGCGGTCGCGGTCTTCGATGCCGACGGCAAGTCCGTCTGGGAGATCGGCGACACAGCGCGGCCGGTGTTCCCGCGCTCGGCGGTGAAGGCGATCCAGGCGCTGCCGCTGGTCGAATCGGGTGCTGCCGATGCCTACGGCTTCGGCGACCGCGAATTGGCGCTGGCCTGCGCCTCGCATTCCGGCGAGCCCGAGCACACCAAACTCGCCGCCGCGATGCTCGCCAAGGCGAACCTCGACAGAAACGCGCTCGAATGCGGCGCGCACTGGCCGTCGAGCCACGATGCGACGATCGCGCTTGCCCATGCAGGCGCCATGCCGAATCCGCTCCACAACAACTGCTCCGGCAAGCATGCCGGCTTCCTTTGCACCTGCGTGCACACGGGTGTTGCGCATCACGGCTACGTCAAGGCCGGCCATGCGCTGCAGGAGATGGTGCGCGACGCCATGCAATCCGTGACCGGCGCCGCCCATGACGCCGACCATTGCGCAACCGACGGCTGCTCGATCCCGACTTACGCCGTGCCGCTGAAGAGTTTTGCGCTGGGCTTTGCGCGTATGGCGACCGGCAGGGGCTTTGCGCCCCAGCGCGCCAAGGCCGCGAAGCGGCTGCTCTCGGCCTGCATGGCCGAGCCGTTCCTGGTCGCCGGCACCGGCAAGGCGGATCTCGCGCTGATGCAGGCCGCCCCCGGCCGCATCTTCGTCAAGACAGGCGCAGAAGGCGTCTATTGCGCGGCGTTGCCCGAGCTCGGCCTCGGTATTGCCTTGAAATGCGACGACGGCGCCGGCAGAGGGGCCGAGGTGATGATCGCCGCGGTGCTGGCAAAACTGCTTCGCGGCGACGAAGCGCTCGCCGCGAAGCTCACCAAGCTCGCCAATCCGCCGGTCGAAAGTCGCATCGGCGCCAAGGTCGGTTCGCTGCGGCCGACTGCGGCGTTGAGCTAGCTCACCTTGTTACGCTCGACGGTCAGATGCGCGTAACCCGTATCGTTTGATTTGGCCAGGTCGCCGGTCACCGGATCGGCCCAGCGCTGACCGATGATAGCGCCGTTGGTGACCCCGTCGATGACATTATCCGAGATGACGGCGCTGCCGGAACCTTCGACGACCGAGACGACGATGCCCGTGCCCGCCTTGCGGATAACGTTTCCCGTCGCCACGATATTGCGCAGGTAGGGTCCCCAGCCGAGCTGCATGCCGTAGAGCGGCGCGTTTTCGACCACGTTGCCCGCGACCGTGGTGTCGCCCTCGGCGCTGATGCCGACGCCGAAGCCCGGCGGGTCGGCGGTGTAAGGGCCGACCGTCGACAGGTTGCGCACGATGTTGTTCGAGCACACGGCCATGCGGCCGCCTTCGTTGAAGTTGACGATCGAGATCCCGTTGGCGGCGCCGTCGACGAGATTGTTGCTGAGGATCGCGCCTTCGAAGGAGAACTCGGAGTAAATTCCCGTTTCGCCGGAACGCGAGCAGGTGTTGCCGGTGATCTGCAGGTTGCTCGAGCTGTTGGCGCGGATCGCCGAGAAGGCGCAGTCGGAGACGACGTTGCCCGAGATGATGACATTGCCGGCACGGAAGGCGTTGATGCCGTTGCCGTTCTGGCCGGTGCCGCCACTCCTGGCGCCGATTCGCTGCACGCGGTTGCCGCTGACGATGGTGCCGTCCTCCGCCTGCTGCCAGCGATGCACTAGGATGCCGCCATTGGCGCAGTCGGAGACGATATTGCCCGAAATCTCCAAGCCCCCCGCTTCGACCGAGTAGATGCCGGCGTCCGCGGCACCGGAAATGTCGGACCGGCCGACGCGGCCAGCGACATGCTCCAGCGCCAGTCCGTTCTTGCCGCTGCCTGTCACCTGGCAATTGTCGATGGTGAGATGCGCGACGCGGCGCAGATCGAGCAGACCTTGCGTATAGTCGGACAGCCAGCGGTTCGAACCGTCGAGCACCAGCCCGTTGAGCTCGATATGCTCGGCCTGCTCGGCCATCATCAGGTGGCCGTTGCCGCCATAGACGATGCGGGTCGCGCCCGGCACGCCGGACAGGCGAACGCGCGCGGGCAGCTTCAGGTTGGAGACAAGATAGGTGCCGGGCGGCAGGAACACCGGCGCGTCGCGGTCGCTGGCCTCGGCCAGCATCTTGGCGAAGGTCTTGCTCTGATCGTCCAGCGCCCCAGGCTGCACGCCGATCTCGATGGCGTTGATCGAGCCGCGCATTGCAGCCGTTTCGATGCCGGGCAGCATCTTCGCCGAGGCCTTGCCGGCAAAGAGCCCGGCGACGGCAAGGCCGGCGGTTTGGGCAAGCAGCGTTCGTCTGTTCAACATCGGCACAGGTCCCGGCGATCGCGTTGCGTGTCGCAGGATTCGTGCCAGGGCCGGCTCATCGGCAAATCGCTTGTGCAGTTGCCTCACCAAGCCTAAGTTCATTGCATGAGCAGAGCTTTCACGCGCGAAGAAGACAGCGAAAATGCCATCGCCGGCGTTGGCGAACGGCCGATCAGCTCGCACCGCAACCTGGTGACGGAGCGCGGTCTGGCGATGATCGAGGAGACTCTCGCCGAGCTCCGCGACTTGATGGCCAAGGCGGAAAGGCGAGGCGACCGCGAACGCCTCGCGGTCGTGTCGCGCGACCTGCGCTACTGGACCGCGCGGCGCGAGAGCGCGGAGCTTTCCTCGCCGGAGCCGGGCAGCGACGTTGTCCGCTTCGGCATGGGCGTCACGCTGGAAGGCGACGACGGCAAGAAGGTGCATTGGCGGATCGTCGGCGAGGACGAGGCCGATCCGTCGAAGGGCAGCATTTCCCATGTCTCGCCGATGGCCGTGGCTCTCTTCGGCAAGAAGGTCGGTGAGGTCGTCAAGGTCAACGGCAAGGAATGGGAAATCACCAAGCTCTCGGACAAGCTTGAGAATTAGTTCCCTAGCATAGAAATTTGACCGGTCGGCCATGCTTGCGTTGGCAGGTCGCATGTACGTGGATATTGACCGAAACGCCCCTCTGTCGTCATCCTTGGGCGGAGCGGGAAGCGAAGCGTACCGCGTAGACCCAAGGATCCATGCCGTGACTTTGGAGCGCTACTGCGGTGCAGAATTCTGCTCCGCTGCAGCCTTCAGCGATGCAGCAACGTTCACTGAGCCGCCAGCAACCGATCCATCAGACGGTCCGCTGCCTGCGGGATGACGGTGCCCGGCGGAAAGATTTCAGCAGCTCCAGCCTTCAGCACCGCGTCATAGTCCAGCGGCGGGATGACGCCGCCGGCGACGATCAGCATGTCGCCATGGCCGAGCTTCTTCAGCGCATCCTTGAGCTCGGGGATCAGCGTCAGATGTCCGGCGGCAAGCGAGGAAGCGCCGATGATGTCGACATCGTGCTGCACTGCCAGCTTGGCGATCTCGTCCGGGGTCTGGAACATCGGCCCGACGGTCACGTCGAAGCCGAGATCGGCAAAGGCGCTGGCGATCACCTTCTGGCCGCGGTCGTGGCCGTCCTGTCCCATCTTGGCAACCAGGATGCGCGGCTTGTCGCCGGTCTTCTTCTCGAACGCCTCGATCTTTTCCTTGAGCCTGTCGACCGCCGGACTGTCGCCAAGCGCGTCGCGATAGACGCCGGAGATGGTCTGCACCGCCGCCGTATGCCGGCCGAACACCTTCTCCAGCGCCAGCGAGATCTCGCCGACGGTCGCATTGGCGCGCGCGGCGCGGATCGCGAACTCGAGCAGGTTGTCGCCGCTTTCGGCCGCGCGGGAGAGGGCAGCGAGCGCATCCTCGAGTGCGGCGACGTCGCGCGTGCCTTTCAGCCGCTGCAGCTTCGCCAGCTGCCGGGCCTTGACCTCGGCATTGTCGATCTTGAGCACGTCCACTTCGATATCGGCTTCCGGGCGGTGCGCGTTGACGCCGACCAGCACCTGCTCGCCGGAATCGATGCGCGCCTGCGTGCGCGCCGCCGCTTCCTCGATACGCAGCTTCGGAATGCCTTTCTCGATCGCCGCCGCCATGCCGCCGAGGCTTTCGACCTCTTCGATATGGGCGAGCGCGCGGGCCGCCAGATCGTGCGTCAGCCGCTCGACATAGGCCGAGCCGCCCCACGGGTCGATCATGCGCGTGGTGCCGGATTCCTTCTGCAGGATGAGCTGCGTGTTGCGGGCGATGCGCGCCGAATGGTCGGTCGGCAGCGCCATCGCCTCGTCGAAGGAATTGGTGTGCAGCGACTGCGTGTGCCCCTGCGTCGCCGCCATCGCCTCGATCATCGTGCGGGTGATGTTGTTGTAGGGATCCTGCGCCGTCAGCGACCATCCGGACGTCTGGCAATGGGTGCGCAGCGACAGCGAGCGCTCGTCCTTCGGCGCAAAATTCTTCTTCATCAGGCTCGACCAGAGCAGTCGCGCCGCCCTGAGCTTGGCGACCTCCATGAAGAAGTTCATGCCGATCGCCCAGAAGAAGGAAAGCCGCGGCGCGAAGCGGTCGATGTCGAGCCCGGCGGCAACCCCGGCGCGCGCATATTCGATGCCGTCGGCGATCGTGTAGGCGAGCTCCAGGTCGGCCGTCGCGCCCGCTTCCTGCATGTGATAGCCGGAGATCGAGATCGAGTTGAACTTCGGCATGTGCTTCGAGGTGTAGGCGAAGATGTCCGACACGATCCGCATCGATGGCTTCGGCGGATAGATGTAGGTGTTGCGGACCATGAACTCCTTCAGGATGTCGTTCTGAATGGTTCCGGCAAGATCCTTTTGCGCGACGCCCTGCTCTTCCGCTGCCACGATGTACAAAGCCATGATCGGCAGCACGGCGCCGTTCATGGTCATCGACACCGTCATCTCGTTGAGCGGGATGCCGTCGAACAGCTGGCGCATGTCGAGAATGGAATCGATCGCCACACCCGCCATGCCGACGTCGCCGGCGACGCGCGGATGGTCGCTGTCATAGCCGCGATGGGTAGCGAGGTCGAAGGCAACCGAAAGCCCCTTCTGGCCGGCCGCGAGATTGCGTCGGTAGAAGGCGTTGGATTCCTCGGCCGTCGAGAAGCCGGCATATTGCCGGATGGTCCAGGGCTGCCGGACATACATGGTCGGGTAGGGGCCGCGCACGAAGGGTGGCAGGCCGGGATAGGTGTCGAGATTGGCCAGCCCCTTGAGGTCGCCTTGGCCGTAGAGATGCTTGAGCGCGATGCCTTCCGGCGTCATCCGCTGGCCCTTGAGCTCGACCGGCGCCCGGCGCGGCGCCGACCAGCCGATCTTGCTGAAATCCGGGATCATGATCCGGCTCCGATCGACTGGTCGATGCGCACAGGAAACAGCGGCTCGCATGTCGCCACGCCTTCGGTCAGTGCCGGCTGCCGCTCGGCGGGCAGCGTCTCGACCGGGCGTTCGCTGCCGGCACGGAACAGTGTCGTGCCGATGATGCCGCGTTCGCCTGCCCGGTACGCCGCGTTGCGCTTCGCGGCGGCGGTCTGCACGCGGTTCTGGATATAGCCCTGCTGCAGGCTGGCGAGCACGCCGCCCTCGGCCTCGATGCGCTGGAACTCCTCCCAGGCTGCAGCGCAGAGATCGTCGGTCAGCGCCTCGACCGCGCCGGAGCCGCTGGCCGGATCGGCCACATGATAGAGATGGCTCTCATGCGCCATGATCAGTTGCGCGTTGCGGGCGACGCGGCGGGCAAAACCGGCCGGCAGTCCATGCGCGACGGTGTGCGGCAGGATCGAGATCGAATCGGCGCCGCCGGCGGCCGCGGCGAAGGCGGCAATCGCGGTGCGCAGGATGTTGGTCTCCGGGTCGGCAACTGTCATCATGCGATAGGAGGTCTCGGCGTGGATGTTTGCCGTCGAGGCCGGGATCGAGCAGGCTTCCTGGATCCGCGCCCAGAGCTTGCGCAACGCCCGCACCTTGGCCATCGACAGGAACTGGTCCTGGTCGACGCTGAGCGCGAAGCCGATATAGGGCGCTGCATAGACCAGCGGCTGCCGCGCCTTCTCGAACATTCTCAGATAGGAGACGGCCGATGCCATCATCGTGCCGAGCTCCTGCGCCTCGGTGGCGCCGGCATTGTGGAAGACGCGGCCGTCGGCTTCGAGCAGCGCGCCCGGCACGCCCATCGAGAAGAAATGCGCCAGCGACTGCGGCATCGATTCCTGCAGCGCCTCGATCGAGGTGCGCAGCCGTCCGGTGCCGGCGAAGATCGCCGCTGGATCGATGCCGAAGGAGAGGTTGAGCTTTGTCGGGTCGGAACGGCGCCGCGTCAGGAAGGCAAGCAGCCAGTCGGCCACGGCGCGGCTCCAGGGATGCGCGTCGATACGCACCTGCACGCGGTTGAGCGGCACGCCATCGAGCACCGTTTCCAGCGCCTGCGCCGTCCTGGGCAGGCCGTAGCCAAACGCATTCGGCGCGCCCTCGAAGACCAGCGACAGGCCGGTCGCGCCCTGCGCGATGTCCTGCAGCGCCTGGGCGCTGGCGCGGGCTATGTCCGGATCGTCGACGCGCTGGCTGACGATCCAGGGCGCCTTCGGGTTGGTGCGCACCAGCGGCTCGGCACCGACCGAGCGTTCGCTGAGCGGTTCGATGCGGATGCCGTCATCGGTGTGCGAAACGAGCTTCTCCTCGAAGGAGCCGCCGGCAAGCGCCTTTTCCGCCAGCGCCAGCCAACGCTTGGCGTCCGGGTTCGGAAGGTCGACATCCCTGGTCAAGGTGCCGGCGCCCATCGCATTCCTCGTCTCATTGCCGCATCAGCCGCCAGTCTAAGGTCCTCGGCCGGATATCACAATGCGACATCCGCCGCGGTCGTTTTTCAGGACCGCCAACCGATTGCCAAACATGCTCGAAATCCGCAAGCTCCGAAAGGTCGATTTCGGTGGCAACCATTGTCGCCCGGCGATAGCGTTACTATACCTCACTATGCCTCGAACGCGGGCCGGGCGCGTTTTGACGCGACAGATTGCGGAGACCGATATATGGCCGACGACACCAGCATTTTCATCGGCGCCAGCCGCAAGCCCGACGATTCCTATCAGCGCGCGGAGGAATTGCTGCTGCGCTACGGCAACCGCCACGGGCTGATCACCGGCGCCACCGGCACCGGCAAGACGGTCAGTCTGCAGGTTTTGGCCGAGGGCTTTTCCAACGCCGGCGTCCCGGTTTTCTGCGCCGATATCAAGGGGGACCTCTCCGGCATCGCCATGATGGGCGAAGCCAAGGATTTCCTGGTCAAGCGCGCCGGGGAGGTGAAGCTCGATCCTTACCAGTTCCAGGAATTCCCGGTCATCTTCTGGGACCTGTTCGGCGAGCAGGGCCACCCGATACGTGCCACCATCTCTGAAATGGGGCCGCTGCTCATGTCGCGGCTGATGAACCTCACGGAAGCGCAGGAAGGCGTCATGAACATCGCCTTCCGCATCGCCGACGAAGAGGGCCTGCTGCTGCTCGACCTCAAGGACCTGCAGTCGCTGCTCGCCAACATCGCCGATCGCGCCGACGAGCTCAGCGCCCGCTACGGTAATGTGACGAAGCCCTCGGTCGGCGCCATCCAGCGTACGCTGCTGGTGCTGGAGCAGCAGGGCGCCGCCAACTTCTTCGGCGAGCCCGCGCTGCGCATCGCCGATCTGATGCGCACGACCCGCGACGGCCGCGGGGCGGTCAGCGTTCTGGCCGCCGACAAGCTGATGATGAACCCCAGGCTCTACGCCACCTTCCTGCTCTGGCTGATGTCGGAACTCTTCGAGGAGCTGCCCGAGGTCGGCGATCTTGACCGGCCGAAGCTGGTCTTCTTCTTCGACGAGGCGCATGTGTTGTTCGAGGACGCGCCGAAGGTGCTGGTCGACCGCGTCGAGCAGGTGGTGCGGCTGATCCGCTCCAAGGGCGTCGGTGTCTATTTCGTCACCCAGAACCCGCTGGACATCCCGGAAAAAGTTCTGGCCCAGCTTGGCAATCGCGTCCAGCACGCGCTGCGCGCCTATACGCCGCGCGAGCAGCAGGCGGTCAAGACGGCGGCGGAGACCTTCCGGCCCAATCCCGATTTCGACTGCGCCACCGCCATCACCCAGCTCGCCACCGGCGAGGCGCTGGTCTCGATGCTGGAGGACAAGGGCGTGCCGGCCATGGTCCAGCGCACGCTGATCCGGCCGCCGTCCTCGCGGCTAGGGCCAATCACGCCGGACGAGCGCCGCAAGGTCATCGCCGAGAGTCCTGTCGCTGGCCAGTACGACCAGCTGGTCGATCGCGAATCGGCTTTCGAGATCCTGCAGAAGAAGACCAAGGAGGCGCAGGACGCCGAGGCGCAGGCGCAGCAGCAGAACAGCGGCGGCTCGCGCTGGACCATTCCCGGCTTCGACGACGTTTTGGGAACGGGCAACCGGCGGTCTTCCAATCGCCAGACGGTGGCCGAAGCCGCGATCAAGTCGGTGGTGCGCTCGGTCGGCTCGTCCGTCGGCCGCGCCATCGTGCGCGGCATCCTGGGTAGCCTGGCCAGGGGGCGGTAGAAAGTCCTCTCGGCGGTCGGGCAACCAGCCTGGTCGACAATCAGGCAGGGCGCTTGGCTATGGCGAGCCCGATGCCGAGCGCGATCATCGCGCCGCCGGACGCCTCGCGCAGCCGACGTATCATGCCGGACCGGCCGACCGCGCCTTCCCGGATGCGGCTCGCCGCGAAAGCGACCACGACATCGGCAAGGGTGTTGAGCGTCACCGACACGAAGCCGAGCACCATGAACTGCAAGGCGACGTGGCCGGCACCGAGGTCCACGAACTGCGGAATGAAGGCCAGGAAGAAGGCGGCCGTCTTCGGGTTCAACGCCTCGACCAGCACCCCTTCGCGAAACGCTCTGCCCGCGCCGACAGCGGGCGTTGCCTTGCCATCCTCCAGCATCGTCTTTGCCTCGCGTCGTGCGGCCTGGAAGGTACGGAAGCCGAGCCAGACGAGGTAGGCCGCGCCGATCAGCTTCAGCGCGGTGAACAGTTCCGCGCTTGCAAGCACGATCGCCGAAACGCCCAGGCTGCCGGCAAGCACATGAACCATGCCACCGAGGGCCGTCCCGAAACTGGAGGCAATGCCTTCCGCGCGTCCGCCGGCGAGCGTGCGTGCGGCGACGTAGAAGATACCCGGCCCGGGCGTGATGGCGAGCAGGAACGCGGCGGCGAAGTACAAGGCGAACTGGGTCAGATCCGGCATGATGGACACGTGGCTTCAGGATGGAGGGGTGGGTTTCACGAGGGGATGAGCGGCGCGACCTCGCGGTCCGAAGGCCGGTCGCTCGCCGAAAGGCCAGACACGACACCGGCGCGATCGGCGGCGTTGCGGTTCTGGCTCATTTTGCGCTTGCCTTCGAGCCGCGCGAGCGGCATGCGCAGGCCGACGATCCCCTTCAATTGCGACTGGATGAAATCCGGCGGCGCATCCGATACGGACCAGGGCGAGGCGCGCTCGCCTTCATGGAGATTGGTCAGGCGCGTGACGACTTGGAGCAGCCTGTCGGCGTCCTCGAAGAATTCGACCGGCCCGTAGGCGTGGACGGCGACATAGTTCCAGGTCGGCACCACCTTTCCGGTTTCCAGCTTGGTCTGGTACCAGGCCGGGGTCACATAGGCATCCGGCCCCATGAAGATCGCCAGGCCGTCGCCCAGCGGCGGAACACGCCACTGCGGATTTGCTTTCGCGACATGGCCGTAGATCACGCCATGCTCACCCTCGCTCTCGTCGAGGAAAAGCGGCAACGGCGTCGCCAGCGGCCCTTCAGTGGTTGCGGTGACCAGGGTCGCCAGTCGCGCCGCACGGATCGTTGCCGCGAGGCTCTCATGATCGTCGTCGCGGAAGGCGGGTGGGATGTACATGGCGAAAACTCCTTGCGTCGCGACGGAAGATGCCTCAATTCTGGCTTGCTGGAAACATCCAGTTTTGAAGGGTTTCGGTGGTCCAGTTGAGGCAGGATGGTATCGCGCGCAGCATCATCGCGGCGATCAAGGCGCAGATACACAGCGGCGCATACCGGCCTGGCGACCGTTTGCCGTCGTCGCGGGCCTTTGCCGCCGAATGGGGCGCGTCGCGAACCACGGTGACGGCGGCCTACAACCAGCTCAACGCCGAAGGCTATCTGATCATCCGGCAGGGAGCGCGCGCGATCGTGGCACCTGGGCTGGAAAGGGCGTCAGGGGAGGTGCCCATCCCGACCGCTTCGCCCCGGAACCTCTCGGCATTGGCGCGCCGGCTGCTGGCCATGCCTTCGCCACCGGAAGCGCAACCGGCCAGGGTGGCGGATTTCCGCTATGGCGACCTGTCCGGAGCGGACTTCCCGGTGTTGGCCTGGCGGCGGGCGTCGAACAAGGCCATTCTCCAGCGCGGCGCCCGGCTGCGTTATGGCGACCCGCAAGGGTCCCTTGCTCTCCGCAGCGCGCTTCAAACCTATCTCTGGCGCGCTCGCGGCATCAGTTGCACGCCGGACCAGATCGTCATCGTCAATGGCTCGCAGCAAGGGCTCGACCTCTGCGCGCGGCTGCTGCTCGACCCCGGCGATGCGTTCGTGATCGAGAACCCGGGCTATCCGCTTGCCCGCAATGTCTTCGCGGCAGCCGGCGGCATTGCCGCGCCGGTGGCAGTCGACGCGGACGGGCTAAGGACGGATCTGCTGCCGCCGGCCCGCCTGGCTTGCGTGACGCCGTCGCACCAGTTTCCGCTCGGCGGCGTGCTTTCGGCGACGCGGCGGCGTTCCCTGCTGGCCTGGGCCACCGGCACGGGGGCCTATGTTGTGGAGGATGACTACGACTGCGAATACCGTCACGACATCAGCCCCATACCGCCTCTGCAGGCGCTCGACGCGGACTCCGTCATCTATGTCGGCACGCTGTCCAAGACGCTCTCGCCCACCTTGCGGCTCGGCTATCTCGTAGTCCCCGCCAGCCTGCGCCGGGCGTTCAGCGAGGCGAAGCGCCTGACCGACCGGCATGCTCCAACGCTGGAACAAGACGTGCTGGCCGACCTCCTGGCGAGCGGCGCTTACGAGCGTCACGTCCGCAGCATCCGCAGGAAGAACGCCGAGCGCAGACAGGTCCTGCTGCAGGCGCTGGCCGATCATCTGGGATCAAGGGTCACTGTCGCCGGAGCCGACACAGGACTGCATGTCGTTGCCTGGATGAACGGCATCACCGCCGAACGCGAGCCGGAGATCATTGCGGCGGCGCGCGCCGACGGGATCGGTCTCTATCCGGTGTCGCCGCTCTATGATCCGGGTGAGCCGCAACCCGGAACCGCCGGCTTTATTCTGGGCTATGCCGGGCTCGACACGGAAGCGCTGCGACGCGGCGTTGCGGTGCTGGCGACGCTATTGGCCGAGCAGCAGCTGCGTTCTTGAGACGGGCTTGGAGGTCTATGAGGTCCCGGTTGATCAGGCGCACGCGGCCGGCAAGAGTGGCCGTCGAGCGATCGTCATTCGGCGACGGCAGTCAGCCGACCTCGATGTTCATCTCGGCGATCAGGCGCTCGCGCCCAGCGAGCGAGTTCAGCGCCTTGTCGCCCAGTTCGCGGGCGACAAGGTTGAGCAGCGCTTCGCAAAAGACGATGTAGGCGCCCATGCTGTTCGAGTAGAAGCTGCTGGCGTGAGGGATGAAGAAGGCATGCTCGGCCGGAGGGACGAGCGGCGAGGATCGGGAATCGGTGATCGCGATCACGCTCTGGCCGTTTGCCGCGGCGATGCGGCCGACCTCCGCGACGCTGCGCGTATAGGGCGCGCAGCTCGCTATGATGACGACATCGCCAGGTTCGAGCTGTGACAGCGCCTCGGCTACGCCCAGGCGTGGCGCATCGAGCAGAGCCACGTCCGAGCGCACCATGCCCAGGCAATAGGTGAGGAAGCTCGCCAGCGAATGGAACTGGCGAACGCCATGAACGCGCACGCGCCGCGCGCTGGCCAGCAGCGCGGTCGCGCCCTTCAGCGAGACGCTGTCCAGCTGACCGAGGAAGCCGTCGACATTCGCTGCCGTTTCGCGCGCCAGCCGCTCGAAGACCTCGACTTCGGCGCCGCCCGCCGACGGTGTCGTCATCAGCCTTCCGGCCTGGCGGCTGTAGAAATATTGCTGGTCGTCGGCGATTGCCTTGCGGAAGACGGCCTGGAAATCGCTAAAACCTTCGAAGCCGAGACGCTTCGCCAGCCTGGTCAGCGTCGACGGATTGATGCCGAACTGATCGGCGAGTTCCGAGATTGTGCGGACGGCCGATTGTTCGGGCGCCTCGACCAGCTTGGCGAAGACATCATGCGCCTTGGAGCCGAGGGAAAAGCCTGCTTCGTCGCGGCCGACAGAGAGCGCCAGCGCCCTCAGATCCTCGATGGTGCGTGGCGGCTCTGCATAGGCTTCCTCTGGCATCGCCCACGTTCCTGTTCACCCCCCGAGAGGGACCAGCCCATCCCGCATGTCGAAGCGCGCTGCTTCGAACGCACCATCGTAGACAGCCCACTCGACCTTGTCAGCCCCGATGCAAAAGACAGCGCTTGCCAGGGTGTTCTCGATGTCGCTGTCGGCCGGGTCGGTGCGGTAGATAGGCAGCTCCGGGTCCTCCGCGTCCCACAATATGCCCAGCACGCGGCCTTGCGGATCCGACTGGACGGTTTGGCCGAGCAGCAGCTCGCCCCGCCGCTGGCGCACGCCGGACGAACCCGTGACGACCTGCGACATGCGTCCGGTGTCGGCATGGATGAGATGGTTCGAGTGGACACGCGCCGCTTCGACGCGGTCGACGGACAGCGCCTGGGCCGTGAATTCGACGCTGAGGAGTCGCTCGTCGCCGGCTTGCGCCAGGGTGAGATGAAAAGCGCCGGCACGCGGCGCCGATCTGAGCAGAGCCAGCGCCGCGTCGAGGTCCGGTGCATCGAGCACAGCGCGGGCGAGCACCATGCGCGGCGTGCCGGCGCCTCCGGCCAGCGGCCTGATGTTGTTGACGGTCTGCACCAGCCCTTTCGAGGTCGCGGCGAATGTATGTCCGGGCATCGAGCCGGGATAGACGAAGGCGGTGAACGGAGTGCCCCCTGCGGAATCGACATAGGCCAAAGCGCAGCGGCCGGCAAAATCCGGGTCGCCATCCTCGTTGTGGCCGATGATATGCAGGGAACCAGGCAATTGGACGGTGGTGCAGCCATCCGGCGCCATTGCCCAGATGTCGCCCCGGCAATTCCAAAGGAAAACGTCGTCGAAGGGCAATTCGAGCCCTTCGGCAAGGCCCTGCAACTCGGCCCAGTAGCGTGGAAAGCGTTCCCGCACGATTGTCGCCATCATGCCGATGCGGGGATCGGCGCGGCGCGCGGTCAGTTCGCGCCATGCCGCGGACGTGCGGAAGTGCTCATGCAGTGCCGCCTGGCCGAAGCGGCCGAGGGCGGCTCCGACATCATATGGCGAGCCCGCCACATTGATGAAGGAAAGCCGGTGGTCCGCATTATGCGACATGCTGCAGGAACTCTTTCAGCCGAGGGTTTTGCGGATTTGCAAGCAGTTCCCGCGGCTCGCCGTCAACAGCGATCTTGCCGCCTTCCATGAAGATCAGCCTGGTCCCCACCTTGCGGGCAAACGCCATCTCGTGGGTGACCACGATCATCGTCATGCCTTCCTCGGCCAGCGCCTGCATCACGCGCAACACCTCATGGCGCAGTTCGGGATCGAGCGCCGAGGTCGGCTCGTCGAACAGCATCAGCTTCGGCTTGACGGCAAGCGCGCGCGCAATGGCGACGCGCTGTTGCTGGCCGCCGGAGAGTTCACTCGGATAGTGATGCGCGCGGTCGGCCAGGCCGACCTTGGCGAGCATTTCCAGCGCCTGCTTCCGCGCCTCCTGTCGCGGTTCGTGGCGCACTCGGCGCGGGCCGAAGGCGACGTTCTCAAGCGCTGTCATCTGCGGAAAGAGGTTGAATTGCTGGAAGACCATGCCGGCTTCCTGGCGGATCATACGGACCATGCGGCCGCTGGACTTGACGCTGATGCCGTCGACGACGAGGTCTCCGCCGTTGATCTCCTCCAGCGCGTTGATGCAGCGAAGCAGCGTCGACTTGCCGGAACCGGAGGGACCGATCAGGACCACCTTCTCGCCGGGCTCGATCGACAGGTCGACCTGGTCGAGGATGGTGACCTGGCCGAAGCGCTTCGTGACCTTCCTGAATTCTACGATGCTCACAGGATGCGCATCCTCTTTTCGGTCAGTCTGAGGATCAGCGTGAGCGCGCCGGTCATGATCAGGTAGAACATCGCGACGGCCGACCAGATTTCGACGGCGCGAAAATTGGCCGCCATGATTTCCTGGCCCTGCCGGGTGAGTTCGCCGACGCCGATGACGATGAACAGCGAGGTATCCTTCAGGCTGACGATGAACTGGTTGCCGAGCGCCGGAATCATGCGGCGGAAGGCGAGCGGGCCGATAATGTAGAAAAGCACCTTCCAGAACGGCAGGCCGAGCGCCAGGCCGGCTTCGCGCAATCCGCGATGCACGGACAGAAACGAACCGCGCACGATCTCGGCGATATAGGCGCCGGCATTGATGATGATCGCCATGATGGCGGCCGCGAGCGGGTTGATCCGGACATTCGCGAGGATCGGCAGCGCGAAATAGATGAACATCACCTGGACGATGATAGGGGTGCCGCGGATGAGCTCGACATAGATGAAGGCGATGGCATTGAGGACGGCATTGCCATAGGCGCGCGCGAGACCGGCGGCGGCACCGATCACCAGCCCGCCGGCGAGGCCGGCAAGCGCGATCAGCACGGTGAGGCGGGCGCCTTTCAACAGCTCGGGCAGGGCCTGCCAGATGACGGACCAGTCGAAATCCATGAGAGCTTTCCTTCAAGGAAGGCGCGCCGGCCAGGCCGGCGCGCGCGAGGAACCCCGGTGATCAGCTCTTCGGCGGCTCGGTGCCGAACCATTTTTTGTAGATGGTGCTGTAGGTGCCGTCGCCCTTCAGCTTGGCGATCGAGGCGTTGACCTTGGCGACGAGCTCGCTGCCTTTCGGGAAGGCGATGCCATATTGCTGGGCCATCATCTGCGGGCCGACGGTCTTCACTTTCCCCTGGCCGTTGGTCTTGATGTAGTAGAGCACGTTCGGGGTATCGTGCATGGCGGCATCCGCGCGTCCGGTCGCGACTTCCAGATAAGCGTTGTCGCTGTTCGGGAAGAGCCGCAGATCCGTGCCCTTGAAGTGCTCCTTGGCGTAGTCGGTCGCCGAGGTCCCGGTCTTCACGGCAAGTGTCTTGCCGATGAGATCTTCCGGACCTTTGATCGTGCTGTTGACCGGCACCATCAGCAGGAAGCCGCTGTCGTAGTAGCCGTCGGAAAAGTCGATGACCTTCTTGCGCTCGTCCTTGATGGTGATGCCGGCCAGGCCGACGTCAACCTGCTTGGTTTGCAGCGCCGGGATGATGCCGTTGAAGTCCATCGGCTGCAGCGTATAGGTCACCCCAATATCCTTGGCGATGGCGGCCCACAGGTCGATGTCGAAGCCGACATATTTGTCGCCTTCCTTGAACTCGAACGGAACGAAGGCTGTGTCCGTTGCCACGATCAGATCGTCGGCAAGGGCGGGCTGGTTAAGGAGAAGCGTTGCCGCGACGGCCGCGGCGGCAGTGAGGTTTGCGAGTGCGAATTTCATTTTTCGGGTTCCCCTTTTGTTGGAATTGCCCCGGGACTCTAGCAGCGCCTTAAGCGTTTCGCAAATTCAAAATGCATCTATGAATGAAATGCATTTAGCATTTGCAAGATGTGGAATCGGTTGAGTGCGCTGGTGATACCTGCATCTGAGAGCCGACGCTTTAGGCAACGGCCCATTGGCCTCGCAATGTGTCTGCGTCGGCGAGAGCCAGCCCGCAGGTTTGGACGGCTCGTCTGGTGGCCGCTACCAGTTCGTGGTTTCCGGAAGCCAATGCCCCATCGGGCAGGAAAAGATTGTTCTCGAATCCGACACGCGCGTGCCCGCCGAGGAGCGCGGCGGCGGCGACGCATGCCGTTTCCTGGCGGCCGAAAGCGCAAACCATCCAGTGCCTCGGCGCCGAAATGGCGGGTGCCATGAACGCAAGCAGGTCGGCGGGACGGGATGTCTGGCCGACCGTGTAGCGCCCGAGCACATAAAGAACCGGCAGATTGTCGAAGGGAATCATGCCGCGACCTGCAAGCGTCGCAAGGTATGAGGCCTCCTGCGGCGAGTAGAGGATAATCTGCGGCGCGATCTTCTCCGTGCGCAACGTTTCGAGGAACGAGGCGAAAGACGCCTCATGCGTTTCGTCGGGCACGAGTTCGCGCAAGGCGAGCGAGACCGCTTCGGGGCGGGTCTCCAGCGTCACTCGCATCTGCTCTTCGGGTCGATAGATGCCCAGCGCCTCGCTGGTGATCTGGATGACGAGCCGTTCGCCGACGCGAGCTTTGATCGCCGCCATCGCCGCCCGGTACGCTTCTGCGTCTAGGAGATGGCGTCCCTGGCGGTCGCGAACATGGACATGGATCATCGCGGCGCCGGCGTCCAGCGAGGCCGCGGCCACATGCGCCAACTCATCGGGTGTCACCGGCAGGGCCGGATGGTCCGCTTTTGTGCGTCTGCCGCCATTTGGCGCGACGGCGATCGCAACAGGATCAGAACGCCCTTGATATGTCCCATCTTGCACGGTCGGCTCCATTTGTAGCACAATAGTCAGTATTGCAACATCTATTGCACAATCTCGCTATCGCGTCTATGGTGGCAAGATGATCCGCGCGCCGCTCACCGATGCCATCGTAGAAGTTTTCGACACGCTGCCATCGCAGCTCCAGGACGCGGCTCGCTATCTTCTCGACAATCCCGAGGACGTCGCGCTGCTTTCGATGCGCGAGCAGGCGCGCCGCGCCGGGCTGCAACCGTGGACGATGGTGCGTCTGGCAAAGCGGTTGGGCTTTGACGGCTATGAGCCGGTGCGCTCGCTCTATGCCAACGCCATGCGGCAGGGCGAGCTCGGCTTTGCCGGCAAGGCGGGCACACAGCTCGCGCACCAGCAGGAGGTCGGCGACCGGGCATTGGCTGCTGAAATGATGAAGTCGCTGTCGAGCCAGATCGCCGAGCTTGCCGATCAAGAACGGCTCGATTCCCTGGCCGCCGCGGCCGAGCGGCTCCACGCCGCACGTCGGATTTTCTGCCTCGGTCTGCGCTCCAGCCATCCGGTCGTCGCGCATTTCGCCTATGTCATGTCCTTCCTTGGCGAAAAGGCGGTGATGCTGGACGGCTCATCGGGAGCCGGCACCGACGCCATCCGCCTGGCGACCGCGGAGGACGTCCTGTTCGCGGTTAGCGTCGCTCCCTACACCAAGCTGACCGTTGATCTTGCCCGCCGCGCCGCTGCCAATGGCGTGCCTGTGATCGCGCTCACCGACAGTATCGTGTCGCCGCTCGTCGGTCTGGCCGCGCAATCGGTCCTGGTTCCAACGGAAAGCCCGTCCTTCTTCCACACCATGTCGCCGGCATTCGTCATCGGTGAGGTGCTCGCGGCACTGATCGCCGGCAAGGGCGGGGAAAAGTCGCTGGCCGCTGTCCGCCGCACAGAGGACCAGCTGTCTCAACTCGACATCCACATCTTGCCGCCGCGCGGCCGGAGGAAAGCATGACCCATATCCTGCATCGCCAGATCCACACCTCGCTTCCTGTCGCCAGCGGCGGCAAGGGCATCGAGCTCTTCGACAGCAATGGCCGTGCCTATATCGACGCGTCAGGCGGGGCCGCCGTCTCGTGTCTCGGCCACGGCCATCCCGATATCCTGGCCGCCATGCACAGGCAGGCCGACCGGCTTGCCTATGCCCACACCAGTTTCTTCACCAGCGACGTCGCCGAAGCTCTGGCCGACCGGCTTGTCGCGGACGCGCCGGCCGGAATCAGCCATTGCTATTTCGTCTCGGGCGGTTCGGAGGCAGTCGAGGCAGCGCTCAAGATGGCGCGGCAGTATTTCGTCGAGATCGGCCAGCCGCAGCGCCGCAACATCATCGCGCGCCGGCAAAGCTACCACGGCAACACACTCGGCGCGCTCGCGACAGGCGGCAATGAATGGCGCCGCGCGCAGTTCCGGCCGCTGCTCATCGAAACGCACCACATCGACCCTTGCTTCGCCTATCGCTTCCAGGAAGCCGGCGAAACGGACGAGGACTATGCCCGGCGAGCGGCGCGGGCGCTGGAGGACAAGATCGTCGACCTCGGACCGGAGACGGTCATGGCCTTCGTTGCCGAGACTGTCGTCGGCGCGACGGCAGGCGCGGTGCCGCCGGTCGCCGACTATCTGCGCCGCATCCGCGAGATCTGCGACAGGTACGGCGTCCTTCTGATCCTCGACGAGGTGATGTGCGGGATGGGCCGCACCGGAACGCTTCACGCCTGCGAACAGGATGGCGTTGCCCCCGATCTGATGACGATCGCCAAGGGGCTGGGCGGCGGCTATCAGCCGATCGGCGCGGTGCTGCTGAGCCGGAGGATATTCGACGCGTTTTCGAATGGCTCGGGGCTATTCCAGCACGGTCATACCTATATCTGCCACCCGATGGCATGCGCCGCGGCACTTGCCGTTCAGGAGGTCATTGCCCGCGACGGGCTGCTCGAAAACGTGAAAGCCATGGGCACGCATCTGGCGCGTCGGCTCGGCGAGCGCTTCGGCAACCGTCCCAATGTGGGCGACGTTCGCGGCCGTGGCCTGTTCATGGGCGTCGAACTGGTCGAGGACCGCTCGACCAAACAACCTTTCGATCCGAAGCGGAAGCTGCATGCGCGCATCAAGAAGGCGGCCATGGCGCGCGGCCTGCTCGTCTACCCCATGGGAGGAACGATCGACGGAGCACTTGGCGACCACGTGCTTCTGGCGCCGCCATTCATCTGCGATGTGCCGGCCATCGATGCGATCGTCGAACGCCTCGACGATGCGATCGGCGAGGCGTTGCGCACATGAGTTCCACGCGCGGAAGACATCTTGTTGCCGCCAGCTGACTGGCTGACAGCTCAGAAAATCTCGTTTGTGATCTGCCTTACCGGGCCGAGCAGGATCGAACCTGTCGGCACGCCATTGTCGATCGGAATGGCCCGGCGCTCCGGCATATCAACCACCGGCGCGCCGACATCGGCCGTCACGATCACCGGCGACTTGGTGGGCACGCGGTCATAGAGGTCTATGATGTCCTGGTTGATCAGGCGCACGCAGCCCGAAGACACCGACTTGCCGATCGACCACCATTCGGGCGAGCCGTGCAGGCGGTAGAGCGTGTCCTGATTGCCCTGGAAGAGATAGAGCGCGCGGGCGCCGAGCGGGTTCTTCAGGCCTCCCGGCATGCCGCCATTCTTGGCGCTGAATTGCGTCAGTTCCGGCTGGCGGGAGACCATCTCGTCCGGCGGCGTCCACTTCGGCCACTTCTGCTTCCACTGCACCACGGCGTCGCCCGACCATTCGAAGCCGGCGCGGCCGAGGCCGACGCCGTAGCGGATCGCCTGGCCGCCCTCGCGCACCAGATAGAGGAAGTGGTTGGTGGTATCGACCACGATGGTGCCCGGCCGCTGACCCGTCGGATCGGGCACGATCTGGCGCAGGAATCGGTGATCGATCTTGTTCACGGGGATGGCCGGCAGGTCGAAGCCGTTGTCCGACATCGCTCCATACATCGTCTCATAATCGCCGAGCGGCGGCTCCACATAGGCCGGCGGTGGCGGCTGCACGGGTTCGGGGCCTGGGCCGGTGGTGGTGCAGGCGGAAACCGCGGCCGAAGCAGCGCCGAGGGCTGTGAGATTGAGGAAGCCACGGCGGTTGATGCGGAAGGAAGCGTCTGACATGGTTGCCTTTTCTAGGTCTCAATTCGCAAGAATGCATGAATCCGCAGGCTGGCCGCCGGCAGCTCCGATAACAGTCGGCGGTGATAGGCGGTTCCAATTCTGGCGTCAGGGTGGACAAACAAAGGCGAAGCTGTGACCGCGACACGTCTGTTGCGCTGCAGCAACATCGGCCTCAGGCGCCTGCCAGAAGACCTTCGAGCGAAGGCAGGATCAGCCCCGGCGGAAAGTCCCGGTATTCGTCGGGCTGGTTGGTGCGATTGATCCAGACGGTGCGGAAGCCAAATTTGGCGGCGCCCGCGACGTCCCAGCGGTTGGAGGACTGGAACGACACCGCCTCCGGATAGAGCCGCCAGCCGGTGACCACCATGTCGTAGACCGACGGGTCGGTCTTGAAGCGCTTGATTTCGTCGACCGAGAAAACGTCGTCCAGTATCTGGTCGAGGGCCGCGGATTTCACCGCCGCCCGCAACATTTCCGGCGAGCCGTTGGATAAGATCGCGAGCTTTGCGCCGGATGCCTTGAGCGCCTTCAGCACCGCCGGCACTTCCGGATAGCAGTCGAGATGCCAATAGGCATCCAGCAGCCTGGCCCTCAACGCCGGATCGGCCGAGGGCACCTTGCGCAGCGCGAAGTCCAGCGCCTGCTCGGTGAGCTGCCAGAAATCGGCATAGGCGCCCATCAACGTCCGCACCCAGGAATATTCGAGTTGCTTGGCCCGCCAGATTTCGGAGAGAAGCTGGCCATCCGGCCCGATCTCGCCGGCATGGCGGCGCACGGCCGCGTGCACGTCGAACAACGTGCCATAGGCGTCGAACACATAGGCCGCATGATGCATGGCTTGAGTTTTGCGGCGCCAAGGCTTGTCGTGCAAGCATTGATTGCGGTCAAGTGCCTCTGGCCTCAACGATTTTTCCCCATGTCGGTTGACGCAGGCCGTCAAAGCATCGTCCTATGGCGGCCTGAAATGACGTATTTGGACGGCAAACGATGACACTGGCGGCGGCGGCACAATCCGCGACATGGACCTATGTGGACGGCGACTGGTACGAGGGCAACGTCGCCATTCTCGGACCGCGCAGCCACGCCATGTGGCTGGGCACCAGCGTTTTCGACGGCGCCCGCTGGTTCGAGGGCGTGGCGCCCGATCTCGACCGTCACGCCGCGCGCGTCAACGACTCGGCGCTCGCGCTCGGCCTGGGCCCTTCCATGGCGACGGAGCAGATCGTTGGGCTGACCTGGGATGGCTTGAAGAAATTCGACGGCAAGACCGCGGTCTACATCAGGCCGATGTACTGGGCCGAGCATGGCGGCTATATGGGCGTGCCAGCGGACCCGTCCTCGACCCGCTTCTGTCTCTGCCTCTACGAATCGCCGATGATTCCGCCTTCCGGCTTTTCGATCGGCGTCTCGCCGTTCCGGCGGCCGACCATCGAGACGATGCCGACCAACGCCAAGGCCGGCTGCCTCTATCCCAACAACGGCCGCGCTATCCTCGAGGCCAAGAACCGCGGTTTCGACAATGCGCTGGTGCTGGACATGCTGGGCAATGTCGCCGAGACCGGCAGCTCCAACATCTTCCTGGTCAAGGACGGCCATGTGATGACCCCGGCGGCGAACGGCACGTTCCTTTCCGGCATCACCCGTTCGCGCACGATCAGCCTGCTCGGCGACTACGGCTTCAGGACCATCGAGAAGGCATTGTCGGTGCGCGATTTCCTCGAGGCGGACGAGATCTTCTCGACCGGCAACCACTCGTAGGTGGTGCCGGTCACCCGCATCGAGGGCCGCGATCTTCAGCCCGGGCCGGTGGCCAAGAAGGCGCGCGAGCTCTACTGGGATTGGGCGCATTCGACTTCCGCCGCCTGAGCGGATAAAAAGGCGACCGGCGCTTCATTCCGGAGTTGCCCCAATCCATTCCAGACCTATCTTAGTCCGTAATTGCAACGGACTTTTCCTGAGGGAGTACCATCCATGGCTTTTGAGTTGCCCGCTTTGCCTTACGACTATGAGGCTCTGCAGCCTTACATGTCGAAGGAGACGCTGGAGTATCACCACGACAAGCACCACAAGGCCTATGTCGACAACGGCAACAAGCTGGCCGCCGAGGCAGGAATGGGCGACCTGTCGGTCGAAGAGGCCGTGAAACAGTCCTTCGGCAAGAATGCCGGGCTCTTCAACAATGCCGCCCAGCACTACAACCACATCCATTTCTGGAAATGGATGAAGAAGGGCGGCGGCGGCAACAAGCTGCCGGGCGCGTTGCAGAAGGCCGTCGACAGCGATCTCGGCGGCTACGACAAGTTCAAGGCGGACTTCATCGCCGCCGGCACCACCCAGTTCGGCTCCGGCTGGGCCTGGCTCTCGGTCAAGGACGGCAAGCTCGCGATCTCGAAGACCCCCAATGGCGAGAACCCGCTGGTCCACGGCGCTTCGCCGATCCTCGGCGTCGATGTGTGGGAGCACTCCTACTACATCGACTACCGCAACGCGCGGCCGAAATATCTCGAAGCCTTCGTCGACAGCCTCATCAACTGGGACTATGTCCTGGAACTCTACGAAAAGGCGAAAGCCTGACTATTCTCAAGGAAAAGCCCCGGCATGCCGGGGCTTTTCTTTTCCGGCCAACACAGGAGATTGATCACCATCGGGAAAATCGTGACGGCACAGGGGAATATTCCCGCCGTCAGGTCCGTTAACACCCAGGGCAATTCGAGGAATAGCGTCGAACGGTTTTCCATCCGAAATTGCGCCAACAAGGAGATAGAGCATCTCACCGTGAACGGTGAAATGGCTTAGTCGCGAACTTCCTTCACCATGGAGCCAATTGAATGAGAAAGCTTGTCCTCGCCATCTCTCTGCTCGCTCTTGCCGGTTCGGCCGCTCTTGCCGATCCGATCCAGGATCGCCAGGCCCTGATGAAGGAGCGCGGCAAGCTCGCCGGCCAATTGTCCAAAGTCGTCAAGGGCGAGGAGGATTTCGACGCCTCCGCCGTGCTGACAACGCTGAAGGCGCTGCAGGCCAATGCCGAGAAGTTCGATGCTGACAGGCTGTTCCCCGCCGGCAGCGACAAGGGCGACACCACAGCCGCGCCGAAGATCTGGGAAGATATGGCGGGCTTCAAGGCGGCCGCGGACAAGTTCCTTGCCAACACAAGGGAAGCGGTCGCTTCGCCGCCGGGTGATGTCGATGGCTTGAAGGCGCAGCTCAACACGATCGGCGGCGACTGCGGCGCCTGCCATCAGAGCTACAGGATCAAGAAGGGCTGATCGCCTGACATGGCCTGGCTGAAGAAGCTCGTCGGCGCCGTCATCGTGCTGGGCGGCGCCGGCGCGGTTGCCGGGTGGGCGCTGTCCACGCCCGTCAGGCTCGATGCCGCGGTCGTCGCACAGCTCGGCCCCGGCGACGCGGCCAGGGGTAAGCGGATCTTCTACGCTGGCGGCTGCACCTCCTGCCACGCCAAACCGGGGTCGAAGGGTGATGCCCGCCTGGAGCTTGGCGGCGGGCTGGAGTTGAAGACGCCGTTCGGCACCTTCGTGCCGCCCAACATCTCGCAGGATCAAAAGGACGGCATCGGCGCCTGGAGCGAGGACGATTTCGCCAATGCCATGCTGAAGGGCGTCTCGCCTTCCGGCGAGCATTTCTATCCGGCCTTTCCTTACGCCTCCTACGCGCGCATGAAGCCGGCCGACATCGCCGACCTCTACGCCTACATGAAGACGCTGCCGGCGGTCGCCGGCAAGGCGCCTGGTCACAAGCTTTCGTTCCCCTTCAACATCCGTCGCGGCATCGGCCTCTGGAAGCTTCTCTTCCTCAGCCCCAATCCGGTGATCGCGCTGCCCGACGGCACGCCGGACAAGGTGCTGGCCGGCCGCTACCTGGTCGAAGGTCCTGGCCATTGCGGTGAATGCCACACGCCGCGCGATTTCGCCGGCGGCGTGAAGAAGGCCGAGTGGCTCGCGGGCGCCGTGGCCGCCGAAGGCTCAGGCGTCGTGCCCAACATCACCCCCGGCGGGAACAGCATCAAAAGCTGGTCCGAATCCGACATCGCCAATTATCTCGAAACCGGTTTCACGCCTGATTTCGATTCCGTCGGCGGCGCCATGGTCGATGTGCAGCGCAACATGGCCCTGCTGACGGCCGACGACCGCGCCGCGATCGCCGCCTATCTCAAGGCCCTTCCGGCGCACCCCAACGGTTATCCTGCGCGCAAGCCGTCCAAATAGTCCCAGGCTCTAAGGGTGACGGTCGCCGAGAAAATCGAAGCCGTTCTCGAAAAAATGGTTGTAGTCGCAGGTCAGTTCCTCGCCCGGCGCGATGTCGCGCAGCGCGTAGGTTTCCTCGGGCGAAGAGACGTCACAGTTCGGCTCGTCGGCGTGGTTCATGTAGCGGGCGTCATCGGCCTCGAAGACGATGAAGTTGGGATCGCGTCGGTCCGGATAGGAATAACGGTCGAGATAGTTCTTCACCGGGCCGGATTCGCCCTCATAGGTGTCGACGTGAATGCGCCGGTCGAACCTCGGATCGAGCTTCCAGATCAGCGTGCCCCGCGCAATGCGGTGTTTGGCGAAGACGCCGATGCCCTGGATAGACGATTTGTCGAGATAGACGTCGACGAGCAGCATGACGAACCCTACGGATGACAGGTGACGCGGCCTGAGAGACCGCACCCAAAGAACCGAACCCAACCGAGCATTGCCTAACGCCTGGCCTTCACGATTGCGAGGGAAAAATCAGGTCTTGCCGGTCACTTTCAGGGCATAGGCGTAGATGTACGCGATCTCCTCCAGGCGCGAGAACCGGCCCGACGCGCCGGCATGGCCGGATTCCATGTTGATCTTGAACAGCACTGGATTGTCGCCAGCCTTTCGCTCGCGCAGCCGCGCCACCCATTTGGCCGGCTCCCAATAGGTGACGCGCGGGTCGGTTAGCCCGGCCAGCGCCAGGATCGGCGGATAGTCGAGCGCCGCGACATTGTCGTAGGGCGAATAGGCCGCGATCGTGTTGTAGTCGTCGGCTGACGCGATCGGATTGCCCCATTCCGGCCATTCCGGCGGCGTCAGCGGCAGGGTTTCATCGAGCATGGTGGTGAGCACGTCGACGAACGGCACCTCGGCGACAATACCGCCGAAGCTGTCGGGCGCCATGTTGGCGATCGCCCCCATCAGCATGCCGCCGGCCGAGCCGCCCTGCGCGACGACGCGGTCGTGTTGCGTGTAGCGCTCAGCCACCAGATGGCGCGCTGAGGCGATGAAGTCGGTGAAGGTGTTCATCTTCTTCGCCCGCTTGCCGTCGTCGTACCAGCCATAGCCCTTGTCCTTGCCGCCGCGCACATGCGCGATGGCGTAGACGAAGCCGCGGTCGACCAGCGACAGGCAGTTGGTGTTGAAGGCCGCCGGCACCGTGATGCCATAGGAGCCGTAGCCGTAGAGCAGGCAGGGCGCCGAGCCGTCGAGGGGCGTGTCGCGATGGTGGATAAGCGAGATCGGCACCAACTCGCCGTCGGCAGCCGGCGCCATCAGCCGGCGTGTCACATAGTGTTCCGAATCGTGGCCTGAAGGCACTTCCTGCGTCTTCAGCAGGACGCGCTCCCGGGTGCGCATGTTGTAGTCGAACACCTGCGCCGGCGTCGTCATCGACGAATAGGTGAAGCGCATCACCTCGGTGTCGTATTCATAGGAGCCGGAGAGGCCGAGCGAGAAGGCCTCCTCGTCGAAGGAAATGAAATGCTCCTCGCCGGTCAGGCGGTCGCGCACGACGATGCGCGGCAGGCCTTCCTTGCGCTCCAGTCTGACCATGTGATGCTTAAAGCCGAGCACCGACAGGATCAGCCGGCCGGGTTCGTGTGGCACCAGTTCCGTCCAATTGGCACGCACCGGGTTTTCGACCGGCGCCGTCATGATCTTGAAGTCCTTGGCGCCGTCGGCGTTGGTGAGGATGAAGAAGACGTCGCCGCCTTCTACCAGGTCATACTGCAGGCCGGTCTCGCGCGCCGCCACCAGCTTCGGCTCGGCGACAGGTTCGTCGGCGCGCAGCAGGCGGTATTCCGAGGTTTCATGATCGTTGATGCCGATCATGATCCAGTCGTTGGAGCGCGTGCCGCTGACGTCCATGAAGAAGCCCGGATCTGTCTCCTCATAGATCAGTCGGTCGTTCTCCGGAGCGCCGCCGAGCGCATGGAAGAACACCTTGGACGGGCGATGGCTGTCGTCGAGGCGGGTGTAGAAGAAGCCGTCGTCACCGGCGTTCCACACCCCGCCGCCGCCCGTATCCGGGATCCGGTCGATGAGTTCCTTGCCGCCTGCGATGTCGCGCACGCGCAGCGTGAAGAATTCCGAGCCCTTGTCGTCGAAGGCCCAAAGCAGCTTGCGATGATCGGCCGAATGGTCGACGCCGCCGAGACGGAAATACGGCTTGCCCGCGGCTTCCGCGTCGCCGTCGAGCAGGATCTCCTCGGTGCCGCCGTCACGCGGCGTGCGGAAGTAGCGCGGCTGTTCGCCGCCGAGCTTGAAGGATGAGCCATAGGCATAGGCGCCGTCCTTCATCGGCACGGTCGAGTCGTCCTCCTTGATGCGCCCCTTCATCTCGACGAACAGTCCGCTCCGCAACTCGGCCGTACCGGCCATCAGCGTTGCCTGATAGGCGTTCTCGGCCTCGAGATGAGCGCGGATCGCACCGTCGAGGAGCGAAGGGTCCCTGAACATCGCCTGCCAGTTGTCGGCGCGCATCCAGGCATAGTCGTCGGTGCGGGCGATGCCGTGATGCACATCGAAGACAGGATGTTTCTCGGGCCGCGGCGGGTTGGCGGTCGGGAAGGCGGAGGATCTGGTCATTACGTCTCGCTGTGGAATTTGCCCGAAATTGGCTTGAATGGCGGATGAACACGTCGCTCAGCGGCGGTTCAAGGGGCGGGGTTCAAGGTAGCTTACAGAAGTTAGGTCGAAGGGGGAAAAGATGAAATCCTATGTTCGCGCCGCGCTGGCTTTGACTGTCGCCTCGACAGTCCTGACCTTCTCCGGCCAGTCAAATGCAACTGCATTCGCCGCCTGGCAAGTGGCGGGAGTGCCGTTCGGCGACACGCTCAACGCGCGCAAATATCCGTCCAATACGTCGCAAAAGCAGGCGGGCTATCCGAACGGCACCGTCCTGCAGATGACCGGCCGCTGCACGGGCGGGATAGATCTGCTCGACATTGCCGGGCAGCCGCACTGAAAGCAGCGGCAGACGATCCGCCACCGCTGGTGCGAGGTCTGGCATGATCCGGCGCAGAACGGCCATTTCGCCACCGGTTGGGTCTACGGCAAGTACATCACCCCCTATTGAGAGCGTTGTCGCGCCCATCTGATTGCACGCCCCGCGAGGATGAGTGTTCTTGCAGCCTGTGATCCGTAGGATTCTTCGTGCCGGCCGCCGTGGGTGGTCAAGCATTAGTCAAGCATTAAGAGCCTTGTTCGGCCTCGCCTGAGGTGTAAAGCGTACTTGCCGTGACGTCAGGTTGCGCTGGTCTGACCAGAAAAATCTCGCTAAGTTACACGGCGCACGAATTTTTGAAGCTGAATCGGCAATATTTGATGAATATCGCCGAATATAATTCAATTGGTGAATTGACTTACTTGCAGCACAGCGTCATTAAGATGATGCGACGCGAATCGCAGGGTTTGCCTGCATGAAGTTCGCGCGATGCCCGATCTCAGAAAAAGGGCACAGTCTAGAAACAAACTCTCGTTGGGGCCTGAACACAATGGATATCGTCGAAACACCTTCAAGGAATAGTGACGCGCTGATCGAGCTGACCGCCGACGTCGTCGCGGCCTATGTCAGCAACAACCCGGTGCCGGTCGGCGAACTGCCGAACCTCATCGCCGATGTCCATGCCGCGCTCGGCCGCGTCGGCGGCTCGAGCGAGCAGCCGTCGGCCGAGAAGCAGAAGCCCGCCGTCAATCCGAAGCGCTCCGTGCACGACGACTACATCGTCTGTCTTGAGGACGGCAAGAAGTTCAAGTCGCTGAAGCGCCATTTGATGACCCACTACAATCTCACTCCGGAAGAATATCGCGAGAAGTGGGGCTTGGACGCCAACTATCCGATGGTCGCGCCCAACTACGCCGCGGCCCGTTCGCAACTGGCCAAGAAGATGGGGCTCGGCCGCAAGCCCAAGAGCCGCCGATAGGCGGATATCGGACCAAGCAAATTCGACGGCGCCCTTGCGGCGCCGTTTTGCTTTTCAGGAAGGCGAGGAGTTACGTCAGGCGGTCTGCTTCAGCGCCGCATCTGCATCGCGCTTGATGCGCTTGACCATCGAGCGCAGGCCGTTGGCGCGCTGCGGCGACAGGTGCTCGTCGAGGCCGAGCTCCTTCAGCGTCACTTCGGCGTCGGTGTTCTGGATCTGGCTGGCTGGCCGGCCCGAGAACAGCGCCAGCATGATGGCGACGAGGCCACGCACGATGTGGGCGTCCGAATCCCCCTGGAAGCTGATCACCGGATCGATGCCTGGCCCCTGTTCGGTCGTCAGCCACACCTGGCTGACGCAGCCCGGCACCTTGTTGGCCGCAGTGCGTTCGGCCTCGGGAAACGGCGGCAGCGCCTCGCCGAGCTCGATCACATAGCGGTAGCGGTCCTCCCATTCATCGAGCAGGGAAAAGTCGTCGCGGATCGTTTCGATCGAGGTCGTCATTGCCCGCATATAGTGACCCGGCGCCGCCACGTCACGGAAAAAGAAAGACGCCGCGGGCGTCGAGAGGTCAGACGGGCCCGCGGCGTTAGAGCAATTCCAGGAAAAGTGTGAAACGATATTCCATACGGAATTGCGCCAAAACTAAAGAAGCCGAGCGAACGGCTGAAAGGAAAGTCAGTTCTTCGTCGTCAGCATCACCGGGATGTTGACCTTGGTAGGCAAGACGATGTCTGCGGCGACGCTGCCGGTGGTCTCGGCGGAGGTTTCCGCCACCTTCGCTTCGGTGGCGGCCGGCTGCCCCGACTGCTGGTCGTCAAGCATGGCGGCTGCGATCTTGGCGGTTTCCTTGGCTCGGACGGTGATGGTGTGCATGGCCGATTTGCCGGTTTCGCAGACGTCCGGCTTGCGCTCGCAGATGCCCGCTATGTCGCCGACCGCCTCGCGCGCCGCAAACAGCGCCTGGATCGGCCCGACCGCCTCGCGGCCGTCTTCATCGGGGCCGACGCTGAGCGGTAGTGCCAGGAGCACCAGCGAAAACCAGAAAGCCATCCTGATCAGAAAACCCATCCCAATGCCTCTCGTCCGTGACCGGATCATGCATCCGTCGGCATGACCTCTTTTATGGGCAGGATAGTGGCATGAGCCGCGCAAAGGACGGCTTGAGCCGAAGCCGCGAATTTTCTTCAAATTTTAGGCAAATCCGAAAGGATCGGTTTTCGAGACCGATTTCATTCAAATCTCATCGATTGCGTTAACTTTGCGATAACCATCTATATAGTTGTTTTAAAAGGGAAATCTAAAAAGTATGCAGCTTCGACGCGGGGTTTTCAGCAGACCTGGCGCGCCGGTTTCGGCTAACGCTCCATTTACCATGGCGGCAGATCGACGGGCTTTCCTATGCCGGCGTCCCAATATTTGCCGTGCCCGAGGCGCTCGCCTCGTTTGCCTTATCCATTCCTTAAACGCTGGATGCGAGTTTCAAGCCAATCAAGAGTCACCTGCAAAGCAGGGCAGTTTCACGACCGGGTATGCGTGCGGTGAGTTCGATTACGGCCAGTTACGTTCAATTGCCCGGCGCAATGGCTGCCGGCTGCGAACGCATGGTTCACCCGACCGTCACGGGCGAGGCTGAGCGCCTGCGTCAGCGCCGCTTCATCGGCGTCATGCTCGCCGCTCCTTTTCTCGCCGCGGGCGCTGCGGTGACGCTGGTCACCTCAAGTCTCGGTGCGGCCGTTACCGTGGCCGCGATCTTCGGCGCTTTCGGCCTGTGCTGGTTCGCAGCGCTTCTGGTTGCCGCCACCGGCCGCATGGCGCTCGCCGGCCGTGCGGCGATCGCGATGGGCGGCCTCGCTCTTGCCGGCGCAATCGCCGCGGCAGGCGGTCTGGCCTCACCGGTCGCGCTGCTTGCCATCGCTTTGCCGGTCGAGGCCTGGTGGATCACTGGATCGCGGCGCGCAGCGCTTTCGGGCGCGCTGGCGGCTCTCGCCGCCATCCTGCTGCAGCCTTTCGCGAACCAGCTCTTGCCACTCGGCGCCACCGGGATCGCCGCCTGGCACTGGCTCCTGCCACTCGCCTGGGCGCTTACGCTGCTGCCGCGCGCGGCGGCCTTCGCCCATCCGTCTGGCGCGCAGCAGGCGGAGCCTGCGGCCGACCGTCTCGAGGAGATCATCGACGCCGTCGTGCTGCGCATTGGCCGCCAGGGCGAAGTTCTCGATGCCTCGGCCAAGGCGCGTTCCATTCTGAAGCTGGCGCCTGAGCTCCTGCTCGGCACGGGCCTGTTCGAGCGCGTCCATCTTGCCGACCGCGTCGCCTATCTCACCGCGCTCGCGGACATGCGCGAGGGCGCGCCGAAGCGCCGGCTCGACCTGCGCATCCGGCTGCCGCGCGACGGTGGCGGCTCGGCCGACAATTTCCGCCCGTTCCGCCTGGAATTGATGCGCGGCGAGCTCGAGCCGGACGTCTTCACCCTGGTGCTGCGCGAGAACGACGACGTCGCGGCCTTGCGCGAAGAGCTTGCCTCGGCTAAGGACGCCGCGGCAGCCTCCGAAGTGGCCAAGGGTCGTTTCCTGGCGGTGGTCAGCCATGAGCTGCGCACGCCGCTCAACGCCATCATCGGCTTCTCCGACATGCTGCTGCACGAAATGTTCGGCGCCTTCCGCGACCCGCGGCAGAAGGAATATGTCGGGCTGGTCAGGGAGTCCGGCCAGCATCTTCTGTCAGTCGTCACCTCGATCCTCGACGTCTCGCGCATCGAGGCCGGCGCCTATGCGACCGAGCTGGAACCGTTCCGCTTTGTCGACGCGGTCGATATGTGCCGCTCGATGATGCGGCCGCTGGCGGAGGCCAAGAGCATCGCGCTCGGCGCGCAGATCGCGCCGGATACCGGCGAGATCAACGCCGACCGCCGCGCCATGCAGCAGATCCTGATCAATCTCGTTTCGAACGCCGTGAAGTTCACGCCCGACGGCGGCAGTGTGGTGATCGGCGCCAAGCGCGTCGGCTCGCGACTGCATTTCTGGGTGAGCGACACCGGCATCGGCATCGCCGAGGAGGATATGGCCAATCTCGGCCAGCCGTTCATGCAGATCCAGAACGACTATACGCGCCGTTTCGAGGGAACGGGGCTCGGCCTGTCGCTGGTCAAGGGTCTTGTGGCGCTGCACGAGGGCACGATGTCGATCGAGAGCGCCCCGGGCGAAGGTACCACGGTGACGATCAGCCTGCCGGTGAACGGACCGAAGCGGCGCTCGGGCGCGCCGGCGGGCGTGCTGCCGATGCCGGTCGCAAAGCCGAAGGGGGATGCAGATGGGGACAGCAATGGCTCGCTCCGCAAGACGGCCTAAGGTGGTCGAACCCGAGCGCGGCGTGCTTGCAGAGGGCGCTGTGGCCGTAGGCCAGATGATCTCGCGCAATCCGGTTATGGTCGGCGGCTCGACCGCCTTCCTGGTGACGCTCTTCTACGTTTCGGCCAATGCGCTCTGGTACCAGCCTTTTCCGCATACGAGCGCCTTCTTCGCCACCAGGAGCATCGAAAATTTCCCGCACGTCGTCTCCGACGAGCCGGAGACGACAATCAACATCGTGCGGCAGGCGCCGGCGCAGCCGGCTCCCAAGCCCGATCCGGTCGTCCAGCAGGTGCAGGGCATCCTGAAGGACCTCAACTTCTACGACGGCACCGTCGACGGCCTCACAGGCCCGGCCACGCGGAAGGCCATCCAGGCGTATCAGCTCAAGGTCGGGCTGCCGTCATCCGGCGAGATCGACGGCGCGCTGCTCGACCAGCTCGGCGCCCGGCAGACGACCTCGGCCATCCCGCATCCAGCGCCCCGGCCGGCAGCCGCGGTCCCAGCGGCCGCGCCGGCTCCAGTTCCGGTCTCCGCGCCTGCCGACGGCGCAACGCAGGCGCCCGACGCCCGCATCGTCAAGATCCAGGCCGGGCTCAAAGCCTTCGGCAATGACGACATGCAGCTCGACGGTGTCGTCGGCGCCCGCACCAAGGCCGCCATCAAGGAGTTCCAGGCGCTGTTCGGCCTGCCCGAGACCGGCGAGCCGGACGAGGCGGTCTACGTCAAGATGCGCGAGATCGGCCTGACGAACTGAGGCCTTCTCCGGCCATTCCGGTTCCGCCGCCGATGCTGTAAGGACCGCGCATGTCGCCCGGAACCTTCTCATGCGCGTAACCACCGACCTTTGGGTGTCGGCCCTTGTGCGCCGCGTCTTCGGCGCCGGCGGCTTTGCCGCCGTGGTCAAGCGCGGCGCCACCGAGGCGGGCGCCGTCTTCGTGCTGTCGCGCGGGCGGATGGGAGAGGTAGTCCTCTATGGGCCGGCGCCGCAGACGAGCTACGATTCGGCCAAACCCGACGAGCGCTTCTTCATCCAGTTCGATACTAGCGAGGATGGCTCGGCGTTCGATGCGCGGCTGGAGCGGGAGAAGAAATTCGACCCCGACATTTGGGTTGTCGAGATCGAGGCAGGGACTGTTCCGGTCGAAGAGCTTCTTTCGGTGAAGACCGACTAGGCCGTCGACTGATAAGCCCGCCAGCCACAGCCGCACTGAGGCAGGCTGGACCATTGCGAGAAAGTTGGCGGCCAGCTTGTAGTAGCGGGTGGCGACGCAGCGGGAAGTGTTTGAGCTTAGAAAAGAACGCTCGATCAGGTTCCGATACCTTCCAGAACGGTCGAGCGTGTCCGTCTTGAGCGGTCCGCTCGACCGTGCCGCCCCGCAATCATGCCGCTTCCCCCTTCTGGATGGGAAACCGGGCGGCGAAGACTTCTTTGGCCGCAAACAGCCCGTTGAGCGCCGCTGGAAAGCCGGCATAAACCGCCATCTGTATGATGGTTTCGGTGATTTCGTCCTTGGTCAGCCCGACATTCAGTCCCGCCTCGATATGGACTTTCAGTTGCGGGGTCGCGGTCCCCATCGCTGTCAGCGCCGCGATGGTCGCGATCTCACGGGCGCGCAGATCGAGGCCGGGGCGGCTGTAAATGTCGCCAAACGAGAACTCGAACACGTAGTTTGCGAAGTCGGGTGCAATGTCAGCCAGAGCGGCAATGACATTGTGCCCGGCTTGGCCGTCGATTTCAGCGAGCGCCCGCTTGCCGCGTTCCAGCCGGCTTTCGCCGACGTTCGGGGATTGGTGCGTCATGGTCCTTCATCCTCTGTTCCTTGCCGGCATATCCGGCAATCTTGGTGTCGAGGACGAGAAGGCAGGCTTGCAGTTTGGCCACATGCGCACGGACACGCTCACGGTGCTCTTCGAGCAACGCGCTGCGCTCCGCTTCCGTGTCGACGCCGCGCTCCCGCAAGGCCGCGTAACGCAGCATTTCCCGAATAGGCATCCCGGTCGTTTTGAGACGATCGAGAAATTCTATCCAGATCAGGATTGATGCGTCGTAGTCGCGTTGGCCCGATTGGTCCCTGTCGGCATAGGGAAACAGCCCGATCCGCTCATAGTAACGGATAGTGTAGGCAGACAGTCCCGAACGCTTCGCCAGCTCGCCAATCTTCATCAACGCCCTTCTTTCGTCACGACGCTCAGAAAGCTACGAGTTAGAGTGCGCTCTAAGTCAAGAGGTGCTTGTCACTTTGTCGTGTCGCGGAAATACCGAGTCGCGACGACATCGGCTCGTTGATTTTCAAGCGAAAAATCTGTCGCAAATGTCAGGTAGAAAAGTCGGCCCTACGCGACGACTTTTGCGACACCGGAGCGCCGCTTTATCATCTGCCAGCCCTGAAGCGGCCTGACCGCATATCACCCAAAGTTGGTCATGCCGCATCTATGGGTTCACGGCCTAGTGCATGTCGCCCGGATGTGTGCTGCGGTTCTGGGACAACGACATCAAAACAAAGACTTAAAGCGTGTCGCCTGGATCTTTCAGCGCGAGGCGCTTTAAGCCGGTCAGGATGCCTTGAGGCTGGGGGTCGTGCCGCCGCTGTTCGACGCCTGGCGCTCGGCGCTTGCCGTCTCGGCGGCGTTGCCGCGGATCGCCCGCGACAGGGTCTCGGCCTTCCAGGCCCGCACCTTGTCGAGCGCCGCCTCGCGATGCAGCAGCCGGTAGCGGTCGAGGAACAGCCGGATCGCCTGCGGATGCGGGAACTCGCTCGCGTAGACCGCAACCGCGATCAGGAAGGCCCTGTCCTCGCTGAGGTCGAGCGCCTTGAGCGCCGCAAGCAGCGCGGCGTAGCTCGACTGCTCGGTCACCGAGCGGGCCGTGGCGAAATCGATGTCCAGGGCATCGGCAAGCGCCGTCTGGAAGAAGGCGGCGTTACCGGTCAGCGCCGTCTCGCGCAGCCTCACATAGGTTGGCTGGCCGAGGAAAAGGTTGACGGCGACACCTTCGCCGGCGGGGCGCATCATCGAACGCAGGCGGCGTCGCGCATCCTCTTCGGCGACTCCGGGATCCGGGCGGCGGTCTTGCGTCGTGGAAGCGGGCTCCGTTTTCGCCGGCGCGAGCTTGGTGACCGTGTCCGGTGGCCGCGTCTTGACCAGCGTCGGCTTCTCCAGCGCGCGGATCAGCTGGGCGATGGTCGGATTGAGCTCCTTGCGGCGGGCGATCGCGCGCGCGTGCGGCAGGCCGTGGCGACCGATCAGCGCGATGAGGTCGATGTCGCTCAGCGCCTTCGAGCGGGTGAGCAGCGCCGCCGCGATCTCGACCGGCTCCTCGGCCAGCCGCCGCACCAGCGCGGCCGGCGCGTACTCGCATTCGGAAAGGGCGGCGGCAACATAGCGGCGCGATTCGACCGAGACCTCGTCGAACAGCGGCAGCGTCAGATCCTCAAGCTGGGCGATCTCACGGCGCGAGGGCCGCGTCAGCGAGCAGAAGGCCGACACGGCGGCGCGGAACAGCCTTTCAGCTTTTCCCGCTTCGGTCCGGATAGCGATTTGCCTGAAATCCGAAGAAGACACGGAGGATACGCCCGACACTCGACACAGACCCTGCTTCGCGCCATCCGGCCTGGCCGGGTTACGCGTCTCCAGGGAACAAAGATCAAATTAGCCGCGATCCGTTAGCGCTCCGTTAACCCTCTGCCCGCCTTAATCAACTTTGGAGGCGTTGCGTTGTGCTCCGGTCCAACCGAGAGGAATGCGCGAACCATGGGCATGGTCCTGTCTTTTGTGCCGAGAACGGCACCGGTCAATCGAGTAAATCACGCTGCCGATACGGCGGCCGCGGTCATCATCTTCCCCGGCGTCCGCTACGAGCAGCAGCCGCAAGCCGGCGCGGCGCGCCCGGACGGGCCGGACAAGCCGGGGTCGCCGCGGCCTCCAGTGCCGCATCACTGATGCTGACTCAGTAGTCCTGCAACTCGCAGGCGCTCTGCTCGAGAAAGCGTGACACGATCGGCTTCCAGCTGTCGTCCGGCACGAAGGCGCGGACGACGAAGATGCCTTCCTCGATCGGCGCCTCGACGAAGATCGCGCCCTGCAATTCCTCCGGAAGATCGCGCCGCACGTCGATCATCTGCGCCGGCGTCAGCACAACGGCATCGAGCTTCTCGCTGTTCGCGTTGTGGTCGTTGAAGGAATAGATGTTGTGGCCGCTGCGGTCATAGACCGAAGCCGACCAGAACGGCACGTCGCCCGGCGCCCGGATCCGCACCAGCCCGTCGGCGAGGTCGAAGCGGCAGGCGGCCGCGTAGAACATCGGGTCGACCGACTTCACCACCGGCGCGCCGCCGGCTTCGGCGTCCAGACGCGTCATCTTGTAGAGGTCGGAGGCCATCGCCAGCCGTGACCAGGCATCGCGTTCCGAAAACTCCGGCACCAGGAACAGCACCACGATATGCACGATGCCGGCGCCAAGCAGGCCGAGGATCAGGGCGTGCAGCAGCCTACGCATGGCAGCCCGCCTTCAGGATGCGCGGCAGCGTCACGTCGGAGAGGCCCGTGCTCGAGGCGATCGGCGTGTCGTAGAAGGTCAGCACGAAATACATCCTGCCGAAACCGCTGGTAAGCAGCCAGTTACCGGGGGCAGGGCGGTCGCCGACCGAGATGGCGACCGCATTGTCGGGCTGGCGCAGCACCTCGTAGGATTGCAACGCTGCCTGTCTCGCCTTGCCGGTGCCGATGACGCCCAGCGACTGGTCGGCGGCATAAAGCGTCCAGAATCGGGCGGTCGGATAGCTGCCCTCGATCGTATAGGCGCATTGCCGCTTCAGCGGCTCGCCGGTCTCGTCGCGCTCGGCGACGAATGTGAGCCCCTCCGCCCGGCCGAGCGCCAGCACCCCCTCGCGGGCCACTCGCGCCTTCGAATAGGGGTCGGCGGTCTGGGTGCCGATTTCGGGGAAGGCGGTCCATTGGCCGATGCGGATCGCGCCGACGCCGTCCTGCGCGTTCAACGCATACCAGACGCTGCCGCCGCCCAGCCCGATGGCTATGGCAAGCGATAGCAGCGTGAGGAATGCGTTTCTGAGCATGAGGCCGGAAAAAGAGGAGTTGCTCGGGGATATCGCGGCGCGGGGCCTCGTGGCAAGCCGGCTCGCTCTATGGCGTGGCGATATTCAGGTGATACCGGCATGCAAATGGCGGCTTCCTCCTGCGGCGCCGTGGGTGGCCATCCAATCCGAGGCCTGTGCTTGAAGCCGCCGCCATTTCGCTCCACATCGATCGGGATGAAGGGCGAGACAGAAGAACGGCGTTGGAATTTGGCTTGGGCCTTGCCCGCGTCGCTGATCCTGCATGGCAGCGTTTCTGGTCTATGGCCTGCCGAGACCTTCCCAGCAGCCGGACCAGGAACAGCCGATCAATGTCGCGCTTGTGCCTCCGCCCGAGCCGCCGAAACCGAAACCTCAGCCCGCACCGCAGCCAAAGGAAAAGCCGCCCGAGCAGAAAGTCGAAAAGCCGCCTCCGCCGGAAAAGCAACCACCGAAGCCACCGCCAATCGCTGTGCTGGAGCCGGTTTTTCATTACGGCGACAAGGATACCGGGCCGAGGAAATCCCCGGATGGGGGCGGTGATCGAGACAACGCGCCGCCGGCCAAGGATAGCGATTCGAAGACGCCTGCCGTGCCGAAGCCTGCGGACAGCCAGCCTGCCGGCCCGGCAGACCTCGAGAAGCCGGCAACCGCCGCCGCGGATGCCAAACCCACACAGAGTGAGGAGAAGCAGGCAACTGAGGACGCGGATAAGCAGCAGGCAGACAAACAAGAGGCAGGAGCGCAAATCGCCGAAAAGCAGACCGCCGTGGCGCCAACGCCGTTGGGTGCTGAGAGCGATGGCAAAGTCGAGCTTCCGGCTGCAACCGAAAAGCCAAAGTCCAAACTCGCAAATGCGCTGAAGTTCAGGCCTGCGAGGCTCTCGAAGTCCCGAAGCAAGAGTGCCGGGGCGCCAAGTTCCACCAGTGCCGCCGTGTCTGCATCGCCGATCTATGCGGGCCTCCCGGGTGTTCGAAAGCTGTACTCGCGCGGCGCTACCGGTGATGCGCTGGCCGCAAGCTCCACGACTGGTGTGTCTCGCGACCAGCGGGTTGCCAACCTTTGCGGCAGCGTTTTGAACCAGGAATTGCGGGACGCCTCCTATTCTCCCAAATGGCTGCCATCGATTCCGCTGAAGGTGGGCAATGTTCTTAGCCCTCCAGAGGCCGCCTTCAGCACGACAACCACATGGTACCGCCTAAGCTTCCGGTGTGAGGTCGACGCCGATGCGACGAGGGTCTTGTCATTCAACTTCCGTGTCGGCGCTGAGATCCCACCCGGCGAATGGGCCCGTCTCAGATTGCCCAGTCTCCACTAAGCATGCCTCCCGAAAGTGGGAACCGGGTTTCGGGACAAAGATATGCGCAGGATATAAAACATGTCTCCCGGTTAACGGCTTCGGGACAAGGACGTGCGCACGATCAAAACCTAAAGCGCCGACAGCGTCTCCGGCAGGGTTGGCGCGTCGAGGACCGGCGCTGCCTGGAATGCCTTGGTCATGTCCCTCAGCATCTGGGTGGTGCGGCTGGAAAGCACCGGCGGGCGCTCGGCCTCCGCTTGCGCAGTGGCATCCGCGGCCTCCTTCTTCGCCGCCTCCTCGGCCTTGGCCGCCACCTCCGGGTCGACGAACGGATGATCGATACCTGGGATCGGCTTCAGGTCGATGTTCTGGTGCGCATAGACCATCAGCCGCTGCCACACCATCGCCGGCAGCGAACCGCCGGTCATCTTGTTGCTGGGCGTGAAGTCGTCATTGCCGAGCCAGACGGCGGCCGTGTAGTTGCCGGTGAAACCGACGAACCATGCATCGCGGTAGGATTGCGTGGTGCCGGTCTTGCCGGCGACGACGATGTTGGGAAGCTGCGCGCGCCTGGCCGTGCCGATCACCGGCACCGCGGCCAGCATGGTGTTCATGTATTTCAGCGCCTTTTCCGACAGCACCCGGTGGGGCGGCGGCGCGTCCTTGGTCCAGTCATAGACCACGTCGCCGGTGCGGGTGACGAGTTGGGTGATGCCGTGCCTGGAGCCGACGAAGCCGTTTTGCGCAAAGACGCTGTAGCCCGTCGCCTGATCCATCACCGTCATGAGGGATGTGCCGAGCACCATGGTCTTGTGCGATTCCAGCGGCGATTCGACACCCATCGATTCCGCCATAGCCTTGATCGGGGCGATGCCGAGATGATCCTTGGCGAGCCGCACCGGCACGGTGTTGATCGACTTGGCGATTGCGGTCAGCAGCGTGACATTGCCCGCCGATCCGCCGCTGTAATTGTGCGGCGACCAGTTGCCCCAGCTGACGGGGCCGCCGGAAACCACCGAGTCCGGCGTGAAGCCATGCTCCATCGCCGTGGCATAGACATAAGGCTTGAACGACGACCCGGTCTGGCGCAGTGCCTTGGTGGCGCGGTTGAACTGGCTTGCGCCATAGTCGCGGCCGCCGACGATGGCGCGCACCGCGCCGTTGGTCTCGATCACCACCACCGCGCCTTCGGTGACGTTGTATTCCTTGCCGAACTGGCGAAGGTGGTACTCGACCGACTCTTCCGCCGCCTTCTGGATATTGGCGTCGAAGGTCGTATGGGCAACCAGCGAATGCTGGCCTGGCTTGGCGATCTTCTTCACCTCGTCGAAGGCCCAGTCGAGGAAATAGTCGGGGCTCTTCTGTTCGCCGCGGTCGACGACATCGGCCGGATGCAGCCGCGCCTGCAGCACCTGTCCCTCGGTCATGAAGCCGGAATCGACCAGATTGGAGAGCACAACATTGGCGCGCGCGCGGGCGGCCGGCAGGTTGATGTGCGGCGCGTATTTGGTCGGCGCCTTGAACAGGCCGGCAAGCATCGCCGCCTCGGCGAGGTTCAGGTCCTTGACGCTCTTGCCGAAATAGAAATCCGCCGCCGCCTCGATGCCGAACGTGCCGCCGCCCATGTAGGCACGGTCGAGGTAGAGCTGCAGGATCTCCTTCTTGGAGAGGTTTGCCTCAAGCCATAGCGAGAGAAACGCTTCCTTGATCTTGCGCTCCAAGGTGCGCTCGTTGGAAAGGAACAGGTTCTTGGCGAGTTGCTGGGTGATGCTGGAGCCGCCCTGGACCACCGAATTGGCGCGCACATTCTCGAAGATCGCGCGCGACAGGCCGAGCACGTCGATGCCGTAATGATCGAAGAAGCGCCGGTCCTCGGTCGCCAGCACCGCCTTGATGACGATGTCCGGCATCTCGTCGACGGGCACGGAATCGCGCTGGATGATGCCGCGCTGGCCGATCTCGTTGCCGTAGCGGTCGAGGAAGGTGACGGCGAAGTCGCCCTGGTTGCGCCAGTCGCCGCCGGTAATCTCGAAGGCCGGCATGGCGAGCGCCAAAAGCACCACGAAGCCGCCGGCGCCCATGGTGAAGCCCTCGCTCAGCACCTCGATGATGGCGCGCCGCCAGCCGTGCAGGCGGAAACGGCGGGAAAAGATGGTTGCCGCTTCCCAGAATTCGCGCGCCTTGAAGCCGATCTCATAGAGAGACGAATCGAGCCACGCGTCGACAGCGAGAGCCGCCGAGGCGATCCGGCCTCTCCTCTTGCGTGGTTTCGAAGGACTTGCCATTCCAGACTTCCGCCCCAACGCGCTTTCGACCGAAACCCGCATGGACAGTTTCGGGCGCCACCCCTGCAAGACTAATCGGCCATTTTAGCACCGCTCACAAGGGCAGCGAAGCCACACCCAAGCTTTGTTGAACGCCAAGGTTGATTTTGCCTGGAGCAATTCCACGAAAGGTGTGCGCCGGTTTTCCGTCCGTAATTGCGCAAAAAGCAAATATTTGGAGCTCTATCACCGCGCTGCGATGAAGCGCATGAAATGCGCAACATCCGCCTCGGTCGGCTCCTGGCCGGTGAAGGCGCGCAGATAGGCGGCGAGATGGCTGACCCTGGCCTCGACCGGTTCCTTTAGGTCGAGCACGTAGTAGCCGATCTGCATATAATAGAGCACACGCGCCCGGATGAAGGCATTCTCCTCGTCATAGCCGTGTCGGCGGTACATGTCGCGGATAGCGGTGAGGCGATCGTCGTCGGCCTGGTCGATCATGCGCCGCACGTCGTCGGAACGGCGTGCCCATTCGCGGACGGCGAAATCGAGCCTCGGGTCGAACATGCGCTCGTCGGCCCAGCATTCGAACACGTTAAGCACGCCCATGATGATGGTTGCGGCCGGGCGCTGGGCGCGCTCGACGATCGCCTTGGTATTGGTCTCATGCCAATGCTTGAGCAACTGGTCGAGCAGATCCTGCCGGCTTTCGAAATACCAATAGAAGCTCGAGCGCGAGACACCGAGCTTCTGGCTCAGCGTGAGCACGCGCACGCTCTCGATTCCGTCTGAAATCAGCGTCTCGAGCGCCAGGTTGATCCAGTCCGAGCGCGTGACCTTGATGTTGCCGGGGACCGGTTCGGCCTGGGGAGAGGTCATGATCATGGCCGCACAATAGGCATAGCGCGAAACGCAGCGCAAGCTCTGGACAGAAGTGTCTAGACACATATGTCCAGGAGATATATCGTGAGAGCCTCCAACGAGAGGGAGAGGCTCGTGAAGTCGCATTACCGGGCAGTTGTCATCGGAGGAGGCGTGGTCGGCGCCTCGGTGCTCTACCATCTCACTCGGTTCGGCTGGAGCGATGTCGCGCTCATCGAACGGGCCGAATTGACGGCCGGCTCCACCTGGCACGCGGCCGCCGGCTTCCATGCGCTCAACGCCGATCCCAATGTCGCCGCGCTGCAGGACTACACGATCAAGCTCTATCGCGAGATCGAGGCCGAGTCCGGCCAGAACGCCGGTCTGCACATGACCGGCGGCGTCAACATGGCGAGCGACCCGCAGCGCTGGGAATGGCTGAAATCGGCGTGGGCGGTATTCCAGTCGGTCGGCATCGAGACGGCCCGCCTGGTGACGCCTGAAGAGATCAAGCAGATGTGCCCGATCGTCGATGTCAGCGATGTGCTGGGCGGCCTCTACGATTCCAACGAAGGCCATCTCGACCCTTATGGCACGACGCAGGCTTATGCGGGCGCTGCGAAGAAGCGCGGCGCCGACGTGATCCTGCGCAACCGCGTCGTCGAGCTGAAGCCGCGTGCCGATGGCGGCTGGGACGTCGTCACCGAGAAGGGCACGATCGTCGCCGAACATGTCGTCAATGCCGGCGGCCTGTGGGCCAAGCAGGTCGGGCTCATGGCCGGCGTCGACCTGCCGGTGACGCCGATGGAGCACCACTATTTCGTCACCGAGGACATTCCGGAAGTCGCTGCCCTCGACAAGGAGCTCGGCCTTGCCGTCGATCTCGACGGCTTCTCCTATCTGCGGCAGGAGCGGAAGGGCGTGCTGCTCGGCGTCTACGAGCAGAACCCAAAACACTGGAACATGGACGGCGCGCCCTGGGACTACGGCATCGAGCTCATCCCGGAGGACATCGACCGCATCAGCCCGGAACTTTCCAAGGCCTACCAGCGCTTCCCCTGCCTGGCGAAGGCCGGCATCCGCAAATGGGTGAACGGCGCCTTCACCTTCACGCCGGACGGCAATCCGCTGGTCGGCCCGGTCAGGGGGCTCAGCAACTACTGGGTCGCCTGCGGCGTCATGGCCGGCTTCAGCCAGGGCGGCGGCGTCGGCAAGTCGCTGGCCGAGTGGATGATCTATGGCGAGCCGCAGGCCGACATCTTCGGCATGGACATCGCCCGCTACGGCGCCTTCGCCGCCAACCGCGAGTATCTCAGGCAAACGACGCGCCAGTTCTACGCCCGCCGCTTCGTCATGACCTTCCCCAACGAGCGCCTGCCTGCCGGGCGGCCGCTCAAGCGTCCCGGCGCCTATGACGGCATGAGCGCCGCCGGCGCCGAGTGGACGGCGTCCTGGGGTCTGGAAATCCCGGCCTATTTCGCGCCGATGGGCTTTCGCGAGGAGACGACGCTGAAGCGCTCCAATGCCTTCGACATCGTCGGCGACGAGGTGCTGCAGGTCCGCCGCGCCGCCGGCCTCGTCGATACGACGGCCTTCTCGCGCTATGCCGTGTCAGGACCCGGCGCCGAGGCCTGGCTCGACCGGCTGCTCGCCTGCAGGCTGCCGAAGCCCGGCCGCGCGAAGCTTGCGCCGATGCTTGGCCATGACGGGCGGCTGAAGGGCGATCTCACCGTGCTCAACTGGGGCGGCGGCGAATACTGGATCATGGGCTCCTACTACCTGCGCGAATTCCACATGCGCTGGTTCGAGGCGCATATGGCCGAAGGCGTCTCCGTTACTGACATCTCCGACACTGTGTCCGGCTTTCTCGTCACCGGACCCAACGCAAGGAAGATCGTCGAACGCACCACCCATCGGGACATCTCCGCCAGGACCTTGCCGTTCATGGCCTGCAGCGTGTTCGACATCGGCATGGTACGTGCCCGCGTCGCCCGGCTGTCGATCGTCGGCGATCTCGGCTTCGAAATCAACTGCCCGGCCACCTTGCATTCGACCCTGCGCGAGACGCTGCTTGCCGCCGGCGAGGATCTCGGCCTCGCCGAGATCGGCTATTACGCGCTGAATGCGCTGCGGTTGGAAAAGAGTTTCGGCATCTGGTCGCGCGAGTTCACGCAAGGCTACACGCCTGGACAGACTGGGCTCGACCGTTTCATCGCCTTCGACAAGGGCGATTTCACTGGCCGCGAGGCGGCGCTCAAGGAACGCGAGGCGGGCGTCGCGCGACGGATCGTGACGCTGGAAGTCGACGCGGTCGACGCCGATGCCAGCGGCTTCGAGCCGGTCTGGCACAAGGGCCGCCGCGTCGGCTTCGTCACCTCCGGCGGCTACGGATACACCGTCGGCAAGAGCGTCGCCCTGGCGTTGGTCGACGACGAATTCGCCGCGCAGGGGACGGCGCTTTGCGTCCACATTGTCGGTGTCGAACGGCCGGCGCGTGTCATCGCGGCCTCGCCATACGACCCCGAAGGCAATGCGATGCGGCAATAGGGAGGACTGGACATGATGGACGAGGCCGCACGCGATCTGAGGCGTGAACGCAGGCGCGGACGAACCGGCGAGGCGGGCAGCGAGTCGAGCCGCCGTCCGAACTACCGTTCATTGAAGAATTCGTTCCTGCCGCAGCCTGTCTTCTCCGACGACCAGGTCGCCGCCATTCACGACACGGCGCTGCGCGTGCTGGAGGAACTCGGCATCAAGGTCCTGCTGCGCGAAGCGCGCGCTATCTTTGCCAGGGCCGGCGCGCTGGTCGACGAGGACAGCCAGATGGTGAAGATCGGCCGCGACATCGTGACGGCGGCACTTGCCGCCGCGCCGCGCTCGATCGCGACCCGAGCCGGCGATCGCTCCCGCGATCTCGATCTCGAACTCGGCACCATGACCTTCCTCGCCGGCTGCGGCGCTCCCAACGTCACCGATCTCGAGCGCGGCCGGCGGCCGGGCACGCTCCAGGCTTTCGAGGATTTCATCCGGCTGGTGCAGCATTTCGACGTGCTGCATATGCTCGGCCCCTGCGTCGAGCCGCAGGATGTCGACACCCGCTTTCGCCACTATGCCACCGGCCGGGCGCAACTGACGCTGTCCGACAAGGTGCCTTTCATCTTCGCGCGCGGCACGCCGCAGGTCGAGGACAGTTTCGAGATGGTCCGGCTGGCGCGCGGCCTCTCCGAGGACGAGTTCGTCGGCGGCGCCCACAGCTACACTGTCATCAACACCAACTCGCCGCGCCAGCTCGATATTCCTATGGCGCAAGGCATCATCGACTTTGCCCGTGCCGGCCAGATATCGATCATCACGCCTTTCTGCCTGGCGGGCGCCATGGCGCCGATCACGGTCGCGGGCGCGCTGACGCTGCAGCATGCCGAGGCGCTGGCCGGGCTGACGCTGGCCCAGGTCGTGCGCCCCGGAGCGCCGGTGGTCTACGGCTCCTTCTCCTCCAATGTCGACATGAAGTCGGGCGCGCCGGCCTTCGGCACGCCGGAGCATGTCAAGGCGACCTTGGGCGCCGGCCAGCTCGCGCGCTTCACCGGCCTGCCGTGGCGCTCCGGCGGCGGCAGCGCCGCCAATATTTCCGACGCGCAGGCCGCGCACGAGACGCAGTTCGCATTATGGGGCTCGGTGCTTGCCGGCGCCACCGTCTGCATCCACGCGGCCGGCTGGCTGGAAGGCGGCCTGAGCGTTTCCTTCGAGAAGCTGATCACCGACATCGAGGCCTTGCAGACGGTCGCCGAGCTTTGCGCCAAGACGCCCGGCGACGCCGACGCCATCGGCTTCGAGGCCATCGCCGAGGTGCAGCCTGGCGGTCATTTCTTCTCGGCCGCCCACACCATGACGCGCTACCGCACCGCCTTCTACGAACCGCTCGTCGCCGACTGGTCGAATTTCGGCAACTGGACGCAGTCCGGTTCGAAGAGCGCGACGGAGCGCGCCACCGGCATCTGGAAGCGGATCCTCTCCGATTTCCAGCCGCCGCAATCCGCAGCCGCCGCAACCGGCGTGCTCGACGAATTCATCGCGCGGCGCACCGAAGAAGGCGGCGCGGCGCCTGTGTCGTGAGTCCGAAAGCATAATATTTTCGAGACCTTCGCCGTTCACGCTACAGTCAAAGCGATTCGCGATCTGGTATCGGATCGCGAGCGTGGTTACGTTGCCGATCAGGTTTGCGACGAACCGAAGGCTGTTTGCGATGGACGATAGATGACGGCGCCTGGCGATTTGATGCAGGCCTTGTTCCTGAGGCTGAAGACCGACGCGTCCCTGTCGGCGCTGCTGGGCGGCGCCGGACTGCTCGAGCAGGCAAGCGACAAGGCGGCCTATCCCAACGTGACCTACGGCCGCACCAGCGCCTTCGATCTCGACACCGGTACCGACAACAATGACGACCAACTCATCACGTTGCATGTCTGGTCGAAGGCCCAGGGCGAGGCCGAGACGCGGCTCATCATGGACAGCATCAGGGCCCGTCTCGACGGCGCGGCGCTCTCCATCGGCCCGCGCGGTCAGACGCGCCTGTCGCTGGAATTCGCCGAGGCGCGCTATGACGAGGACCTTGCGGTCAATCACGGACTGCTGCGCTTTCGCGCGCTGACCCAGGAAAGCGCTTGAGAACAGTATCCCGGCTCTAAAGTTGTGCCTGGATCGCGGCCTTGTCGATGACCGACCAGACCTCGCGTATCCGCCCATCCTGGAAGTCATAGATGACGTTCTCGGCGAAGGAGACGCGCTTGCCGTTCACCGGCAGGCCGAACAGCATTCCCTTGGGCCTGCAGTCGAAATGCAGGCGTGCCGCCACGCGCGGCGGCTCTGCAACGAGGAGCTCGATGTTGAAACGCAGGTCGGGAATGGCCTGGAAATCGCCCTCCAGCATCCGGCGATAGCCCGAAAGCCCGACCGTCTCGCCATTATATTGCACCTCTTCGCCGACGAACCGGCCGAGATTGTCCCAGTCCTGTTCGTTGAGGCAGGCGATGTAGCCTTTGTAGCGGTCGGCAAGGTCCTCACGCGTCATGGCGTGCTCCCGTGGTCATTCACTTTACGGGCGCTAACTAGAGCACAATCGCGTGCCCGAAAACCGTAGCCGCACCGGTGATTTCCCGGCTATGAATTCGAGAGCACGGCTTGAGGAGGGCTGGGCAGCAGATCGCACTCATTGGTCTCGCGCAAAAACGAATACTAAGGGGGTATTGCGGGCATGGATTTTCGGCCGTTCACCGTTCATTTCACGTTCAGCACGGATGCGTTAGAACCGTGATCATGAAAACGCTCCGCTCCCATATCCGCACCGCGACGCTGGCGCTTGCCGCAGCCGGCCTTTTTGCGTCGCAGGCGATCGCCCTGCCGGTCACCCAGCCGTCGGTCGACGGGCCGGTCGTGCTTGCCGCCAGCGATTGCTACGCGATCGGCCAGCAGGTCGCCGCGCAGAATGGCGGCACGCTCGCCAAGGCCTCGCAGGCGACGCGCGGCGGCCAGCAGGTCTGCATCATCGTCGTGCTGGTGCCTGGCAAGGATGGCCAGCGCCCACGCCGCTCCGAGATCGTGGTGCCGCTGAACTGACCCCTTTTTCCCTCTGACAGGCTTCGTTTCCCAGGCCGGCGGAATCGGCCTATATCTCCACCCTCAACAGGCTCAAAACCATGCGCGTGCTCGTCGTCGAGGATGACAAGGATCTCAACCGGCAACTGGCGGATGCGCTGGTCGACGCCGGCTATGTCGTCGACCGCGCCTATGACGGCGAGGAGGGGCATTTCCTCGGCGACACCGAGCCTTACGACGCCGTCGTCCTCGATATCGGCCTGCCGCAGATGGACGGCATCAGCGTCGTCGAACGCTGGCGGCGCGGCGGGCGCAAGATGCCGGTGCTGATCCTGACCGCGCGCGACCGCTGGAGCGACAAGGTCGCCGGCATCGACGCCGGCGCGGACGACTATGTCACCAAACCTTTCCACATCGAGGAGGTGCTGGCGAGGGTGAGGGCGCTGATCCGTCGCGCCGCCGGACACGCTTCGTCCGAGCTCACCTGCGGGCCGCTGAGGCTCGACACCAAGGCCTCCAAGGCCGATGTCAGCGGCGTGCCGCTGAAGCTCACCTCGCATGAGTTCCGGCTGCTGGCCTATCTGATGCACCATATGGGCGAGGTGGTGTCGCGCACCGAACTGGTCGAACATCTCTACGATCAGGATTTCGACCGCGATTCCAACACCATCGAGGTGTTTGTCGGGCGGCTTCGCAAGAAGATGGGCATCGACATGATCGAAACCGTGCGAGGCATGGGCTATCGCATGCGAGAGCCGGAGGCGTGACGCGGAACCGCTGAAGCCAATGGGAACGTGGCTTTCCAGGCTGCGGCTCTGGCCGCGCTCGCTGACCTTCCGCGTCATCGGCTTTTCGACGATCTGGGCGATCCTGACGCTCGTCGTCATCTTCACCCTCATCACCACGCTTTACCGTCAGGCCAGCGAGCGCGGCTTCGACAGCCTGCTTTCGGCGCATCTGTTCAACCTGATCGGCTCCGTCGGCATCTCCGACAGCGGCGCGCTCACCGGTTCGCCTGACCTTGGCGATCTGCGCTTCTCCCAGCCGAATTCCGGCTGGTACTGGTCCGTCGAGCCTGCTTCCGAAGACGTCCACGGCGAGATCCATTCCTCCTCGATGACGACCTCGATCCTGTCGCCGAGCGTCGCCGAAGTGCCCTTCAACGCGAACTTCCAGCGCAGCTACGCGACCGAAGGCATCAAGGGCGAGGAGCTCGAAGTGTTCGAGAGCGAGTTCGTGCTCGACGCCAAGAACCGCGCCGCGCGCTTCCGCGTCATGGGCAACCACAGCGAGCTCGAGCAGGAGATCGCGAGCTTCCAGCGCCGCCTGCTCACCTACCTTTCGCTGTTCGGCGTCGGCATGATCGCCATCAACGCCATCGCCATCCTGCTCGGCCTGCAGCCCTTGCGCCGCGTGCGCAACGCGCTGGCCATGGTGCGCGAGGGCACCGCGCAGCGGCTCGACGGACGCTTCCCTGCCGAGATCGAGCCTTTGGCCAGCGAGACCAACGCGCTGATCGAGAACAACAAGCGCATCGTCGAGCGCTCCCGAACCCAGGTCGGCAACCTCGCCCACTCGCTGAAGACGCCGCTTGCCGTGCTGATCAACGAGGGCCGTGCGCTTGGCGGCGCCAAGGGCCAGCTCATCGCCGAGCAGGCCGCTTCGATGCAGAAGCAGGTCGACCACTATCTGCAGCGCGCCCGCGTCGCCGCCCAGCGCGACAGCGTCGTCTTCCGCACGCCGGTGAAGCCATTGGTCGAGCGCATGGTGCGTGTGCTGCAAAAACTCAACCCTCAGACGAAGATGACGCTGTCGCCGCCGCCCGCCGAGATCGTCTTTGCCGGCGAGCGCGAGGATCTGGAGGAATTGCTCGGCAATCTGCTCGACAATGCCATGAAATGGGCAAGGAGCGCAGTATCGGTCTCGGTCGCCACGGTTGCGGGAAGCGCCAACCTGTTTGAAATCGTTGTAGAGGATGACGGCCCCGGCATTCCCGAGGACAGCGCGCGGGAAGTGTTGAAGCGTGGCAAGAGACTGGACGAGACGAAGCCGGGGACCGGGCTGGGACTTGCCATTGTCGCCGACCTCGTCAACGAGTATGGAGGCGCCCTGGCGCTGGAAAGATCCGCCATGGGCGGCTTGAGGGCGGTGGTGAGATTGCGGAGCCTCCAGTGATGTTTTTTATCGATTTGCGCGCGGCCGGCTGCGGCCAAATTTCCGACAAATATCAACACTATGGCCTTGCCATCCTCGCGGATGGCGCGGCCCCCAATCCATCTCGCTCAAGAAGTCCAGCTCGCTCAAGAAATCCATCCCGTTCAAGAGAACCGGTTCCTGGCATGAAGATTCGCGTCGCGCTCGTTTCCGCCCTGATGGCCGTTTCGGGCTGCACCACGCTGGGCAGGGGTGGCCCGACCTCTCCGGTCACGCCTGTCGCCACGCCGCCGGCCGCCGGCAAGGTGGGAACCAGCATCGTCGCGGCGATGAATGGCGGGCTCATTGGCGGCTCGATCGGCTCCGGTTTGAGCGATGCAGAAAAGCGCAAGGGGCTGGAGGCGGAATACAAGGCGCTGGAATACAATACCAGCGGCCAGAAGGTGACATGGAAGGGCGACAGCTCGACCCATTACGGCGAGGTCGTTGCCGCCCAACCCTACCGTGTCGGCTCGCAGGACTGCCGCCAGTATACCCACACCGTGTACACCGGCACGTCGGGCGTTACCGCGCGCGGCACGGCCTGCCGCAATGCCGATGGCAGCTGGACGCCGCTGACCTAATTTTAGCCAACGGTCGTCGCGATTGATATCGATCAAGGCCGGGCGACGCATCCGCCGTCAAAGCGTCGCACGAAGGTCGTGTTGGCAGGGCAGGGCTCTGCCGTTATTGGAATAGCCATGCTGTTCTGGATCATAGCCGCAATGCTCACGCTCGGCGCCAGCCTGGCGGTCCTGCTGCCGCTGGCCGGCGGCCCGAAAGGCGCGTCGGCCGCCGGCGATCACGACCTCGAAGTCTATCGCGATCAGCTTTCCGAGCTCGACCGCGACATGGCGCGCGGCCTGATCCAGCCGGGCGAGGCCGAGGAAGCGCGTGCCGAGATCGGCCGTCGCATCCTGCGTCTCGGACCGAGCGCCCAGTCGGGCGTGGAAGTGTCGCGCCCCTCGCGAACCGCAAGGCTGGTCGCCACTGCCGCCGTGCTGGTTGTGCCGCTGGTGAGCTGGGGGCTTTACGGCGCGCTCGGCTCGCCGGACCTGCCGTCGCAGCCACTTGCAGAACGGCTCGCCAAGAGCCCGGCCGATTCCTCGGTCGACGAGCTGGTCGCCCGCGCCGAGGCGCATCTCGCCGCCAACCCGTCGGACGGCAAGGGCTGGGACGTGCTGGCGCCGGTCTATCTGCGCCTGCAGCGCTATACCGACGCGGTGACGGCCTATCGCAACGCCATCCGCCTCGACGGCGACAGTGCCGCCCGCCAGGCGGGCCTCGGCGAGGCGATCGCCAATGCGGCCGGCGGCATCGTCACGGCCGAGGCGCAAGGCGCCTTCGAGGCAGCCTTGAAGCTCGATCCCGCCAACCCCAAGGCGAACTTCTATCTGGCGATGGGGCTTGCCCAGGAAGGCAGGAAGGCCGAAGCCGCTGCCGCCTGGCAAAAGATGCTGGGTCGGCTAGCGCCGGATTCGCCCTGGCGCAGCGCCGTCCAGCAAGCGCTCGCCGAGACGGGTGAGCCGTCGGTTGCGGCGAGCACGCCGGCCAACGGACCGGATGCTCAAGCTGTCGAGGCGGCGCAGCAGATGTCGCCGCAGGACCGGCAGGCGATGATCGAGACCATGGTCGCCGGCCTTGACGACCGGCTGAAGCAAAATCCGCGCGACGAGGAAGGATGGATGCGGCTCATTCGTTCCTACGTCGTGCTCGGCAAGACCGATCAGGCGCGCGACGCGCTCGGCCGCGCTGTAGCCGCCTTCGGCGCCGACAGCGAGCAGGCCAAGAAATTCACCGCCCTTGCCGCCTCCCTCGGCGTGACGGCGACGGAGTAAGAGATGACCCGCAAGCAGAAGCGATTGTCGGTGATTGTGGCGGGGTTGGCCTTCCTCGGCGCTGCCGCCGGGCTCACCTTCTATGCGCTCGGCCAGAAGGCCTCCTATTTCTACATGCCGGCCGATCTCGCCACGGCGACCGTCCAGCCCGGGCAGCGCATCAGGCTGGGCGGGCTCGTCGAAAAGGGTACCATCGTGCGCGGGCAGGGCGCCACCGTCGCTTTCTCGGTCACCGACAAGGAGAAGTCGGTCAAGGTCACCTATACCGGCATCCTGCCCGACCTTTTCCGCGAGGATCAGGGCGTTATCACAGAAGGGACATTCGGCCCGGACGGTGTCTTCGTCGCCGACAGCGTTTTAGCCAAACATGACGAGCGCTATATGCCCAAGGAAGTCGCCGACGGCCTGAAGGCGAAGGGCGTCTGGCAGGAAAGCACGAACTGACAATGGTAGAGACCGGACATTTCGCCCTCGTCCTCGCCTTTGCGCTGTCGCTGGTGCAGATGCTGGTGCCGCTGGTCGGCGCCCGCACCGGCAACCAGCGGCTGATGGCGGTCGGCGGTCCGGTCGCGGTCACCGGCTTCGCGCTCACCGCGCTGTCCTTCGCGGCGCTCGCCGCCGCCTATGCCGGCTCCGATTTCTCTGTGGCGAGCGTCTGGGAGAACTCCCATTCGCTGCAGCCGATGATCTACAAGATCACCGGCACCTGGGGAAACCACGAGGGCTCGATGCTGCTCTGGGTGCTGATCCTGACCTTCTTCGGCGCGCTCGTCGCCGTTTTCGGCTCAAACCTGCCGGCGACGCTCAAGGCCAATGTGCTTGCCGTGCAGGGCATGATCGGCGCCGCCTTCTTCCTGTTCATCCTGGCGACGTCCAATCCCTTCATTCGGCTCAACCCGGCGCCGATCGAAGGCCGCGACCTCAACCCGATCCTGCAGGATCTCGGCCTCGCCGTTCATCCGCCGCTGCTCTATCTCGGCTATGTCGGTTTCTCGATCTGCTTCTCCTTCTCGGTCGCCGCCCTGATCGAAGGCCGCATCGACGCCTCCTGGGCGCGCTGGGTGCGGCCCTGGACGCTCGTCGCCTGGATGTTCCTGACCGGCGGCATCGCCATGGGCTCCTATTGGGCCTATTACGAGCTCGGCTGGGGTGGCTTCTGGTTCTGGGATCCGGTCGAGAACGCCTCCTTCATGCCCTGGCTCGCCGGCACCGCGCTGCTCCATTCTGCGATCGTCATGGAGAAGCGCTCGGCGCTGAAGATCTGGACGCTGCTGCTCGCGATCCTCACCTTCTCGCTGTCGCTGCTCGGCACCTTCCTGGTCCGCTCTGGCGTGCTGACCTCCGTGCACGCCTTCGCCACCGACCCCGCGCGCGGCGTCTTCATCCTCTGCATCCTGACGCTGTTCATCGGCGGCTCGCTGGCGCTGTTCGCTCTGCGTGCTTCCACGCTGACCGCTGGCGGCCTGTTCCACCCGACCTCGCGCGAAGGCGCGCTGGTCCTCAACAATCTCTTCCTCACAACGGCTGCCGCGACGGTCTTCGTCGGCACGCTTTACCCGCTGGCGCTCGAAGCCATCACCGGCGGCAAGATCTCGGTCGGAGCGCCGTTCTTCGACCTGACCTTCGGTCCGCTGATGCTGCCGTTGCTCGCCATCGTGCCGTTCGGGCCGCTGCTTGCCTGGAAGCGCGGCGATGTCTTCGCCGCGTCCCAGCGCCTGATGGCTGCCTTCGCACTGGCGCTCGCCGCGGTGCTCACCACCGGACTGTTCATCGACGGCGCCTCGGTCTTCGCCGCGATTGGCGTCGGGCTCGCCGTTTGGCTGGTCGCAGGCGCGCTTACCGACCTTGCCGTCAAATCAGGCGTCGGCTCGGTGGCGCCGGCCGTGATGCTGAGGCGCTTTGCCGGCCTGCCACGCTCGGTCTTCGGCACAGCCCTTGCCCATCTCGGCCTCGGGCTGACCTTGCTCGGCATCGTCGGCACGCTGTCGTTCGGCACCGAGAAGATCCTCACCATGCGCGCCGGCGAGACGGTGGAGCTTTCCGGCCACACGCTTCGCTTCGAGGGGCTCTTTCCTCGGAAAGGTCCGAACTTCACCGAGGATCGCGGCCGCTTCCAGTTGATAGGCGCTGATGGCAATGCCGATGGCGAGATCACCTCGGCAAAACGCTTTTATCCGGTGCGGCAGATGGTGACGACCGAGTCCGGCATCAGGACGCTGGGCTTGAGCCAGCTTTATCTGTCGCTCGGCGACGAAGGCAATGACGGCTCCGTCGTCGTGCGCCTGTGGTGGAAGCCGCTGGTGACGCTGATCTGGGGCGGCGGCCTGGTGATGATGGCAGGCGCCGCCATGTCGCTCGCCGACCGACGCCTGCGCGTCGGCGCGCCGGCCAAGCGGCGGACGCCGGCTGCCGCCGCCGCATCCGCGAGCCCGACATGAAGGCGAAATTTTCGCTCGCCTCGCTGGTCCTGCTGCTGGCCCTGGTCTTCGCCGGCGCCGCGCAAGCGGTGAAGCCCGACGAGGTGCTGCCCGACCCGGCATTGGAGGCGAGGGCGCGCGCTCTCTCCGAGGGCTTGCGCTGCATGGTCTGCCAGAACCAGTCGATCGACGAATCCGACGCCGACCTTGCCCGCGACCTGCGCATCCTCGTGCGCCAGCGCCTCGTCGCCGGCGACACCGACCAGCAGGTGATGGACTATATCGTTTCGCGCTACGGCGAGTTCGTGCTCCTGAAGCCGCGCTTCAGCCTGCGCAACGCGCTTTTGTGGGGCACGCCTGTGCTTCTGCTTTTGGCCGGCGGCATCTTCATTGTGCTGAGCGCCCGCTCGCGCCGTTCGGCATCGGTAGTGCTATCAGCGGAAGAGCAGGCGGCGCTGGATAAGATGCTGAGCCGCGACTGAGCCGGCCCGCACGACGAACATTACAAAACTTTCATGTATCGGAAATGGCGCCGTAATGTGCGCGGCTCTAATCCTCTTGCCCGAGGATGCTTCGCCTGAGCGCATCCCTTCGAAAGAGGATACGAAACCCATGAATATTGCCCCCAATTCATATTCCGGCACCCGCAAGCGCCTGATGGCCGCCGTCGCTTCCCTGGCTGTCGTCGGCGCGGTCGGCGCGGGCATGCTCGCCACCGGCACCGCCCCCGTGCTGGCCGATGCGGTGCGTGTCGAGGCGCCGCAGGTCCCGAGCTTCGCCGATGTCGTCGAGCACGTCTCGCCGGCGGTCGTCAGCGTCAAGGTCAAGGCCAAGGTCCAGCCGACGGCCGATGACGGTTCCGACGACCAGGACGGCTTCGACAACCTGCCCGACAATCCGCAGCTGCGCCGCTTCTTCAAGGAGTTCCGCGGCTTCGGCGACCAGGGTGGCCAGCAGTTCGGCATGCGGCCGTTCGGCCATCGCAACCACGGCAATGGCGGGCCGCGCCCGGTTGCCCAAGGCTCGGGCTTCTTCATTTCCGAGGACGGCTACCTCGTCACCAACAACCACGTCGTTTCGGAAGGCTCGGACTTCACCGTCGTCACCAATGACGGCAAGGAACTCGACGCCAAGCTGATCGGCACCGATCCGCGCACCGACCTCGCCGTGCTGAAGGTCGACGGCGGCGGCAAGTTCACCTATGTCGACTTCGCCGACGACTCCAAGATCCGCATCGGCGACTGGGTGGTGGCCGTCGGCAATCCGTTCGGCCTCGGCGGCACCGTCACGGCAGGCATCGTCTCGGCCCGCGGCCGCGACATCGGCGCCGGCCCCTATGACGACTTCATCCAGATCGATGCCTCGGTCAACCGCGGCAATTCCGGCGGCCCGACCTTCAACCTCAACGGCCAAGTGATCGGCATCAACACCGCCATCTTCTCGCCGTCAGGCGGCAGCGTCGGCATCGCCTTCGACATTCCGGCCTCGACCGCCAAGCAGGTCGTCGAAGACCTGATGAAGAACGGCTCCGTGCAGCGCGGCTGGCTCGGCGTCGAAATCCAGCCGGTCACCTCCGACATCGCTGAGTCGCTCGGCCTGAAGTCGGACAAGGGCGCGCTGGTTTCGAGCGCCCAGGACGCCGGTCCCGGCAAGAAGGCCGGCATCGTGGCCGGCGACGTCATCACCCAGGTCGACGGCAAGGATGTCGCCTCGCCGAAGGAACTTGCCCGCGTGATCGGCGCCTATCAGCCCGGCAAATCGGTCGACGTCACCGTCTGGCGCAACGGCAAGAACGAGACGGTCAAGGTCGATCTCGGGACCCTGCCTTCGAGCGACAAGCAGGCCTCGAATGACGACAACAACAAGCAGTCGGCGCCTGCCGCCAAGGCCGACACGCTTTCCGATCTCGGCCTGACCGTCACCAAGTCGGAAAACGGCAAGGGCCTTGTGGTAACCGATGTCGACCCGGAAAGCGATGCGGCCGACCGCGGCATCCAGCCCGGCGACGTCATCACCTCGATCAATTCGAACGAGGTGAACACCACCGACGACGTCTCCAAGGCGATGACGGACGCCGCCAAGGCGGGCCGCAAGGCCGTGCTGATGCAGATCACCCGCGACGATAGCAACCGCTTCGTCGCGCTGCCGGTCGGCAAGGGCTGATCTGATAGAGCGGTTCATCGTTCACGGACACGCGGAACCGCTCTGTCGCTTTGTTTGACGCAATTCCGAACGGAAAGCCGCTTCACGCTTTTCCCGGAATTGCTCTGGCGACTTTTCCTTGCAGCGGCGTCAACACCCCCGAGCCGCCGCCGGGAAAACATGGGGCCGAGCACGTCAGTCAGTCACCGTGTTTCGCTCCTGGCGGCAGCGGGTTCCCATCACCCGCTGCCGCTTTACCGGTTTCGGGATCACGACATGCGGCTGGTGAACACAAAGGCGCGGAGTCATGGCTGCCCCTCAACCTTCCAGTGAAATCGCGTATAACGGCTCCATGAAGATTCTCGTCATGGAAGACGATCGCGAGGCTGCGGACTATCTCAAGAAAGCTTTCGCCGAGGCGGGCCACACCGCCCATGTCGCCGGCGACGGCGAGACCGGTTTCGCGCTGGCCGATGCCGGCGACTATGACGTGATGGTGGTCGATCGCATGATGCCGCGCCGCGACGGCCTGTCGGTGATCGCAGCGCTCCGCTCGCGCGGCAACACCACGCCGGTGCTGATCCTGTCGGCGCTAGGCGAGGTCGACGACCGCGTCACCGGCTTGCGCGCCGGCGGCGACGACTACCTGACCAAGCCTTACGCCTTTTCCGAACTGCTCGCCCGCGTCGAGGTACTCAACCGCCGCGCCAGTGCGCGCGAGTCCGAGACGGTCTACCGCGTCGGCGACCTCGAGCTCGACCGGCTTTCGCATTCGGTCAAGCGCGCCGGCCGCGAGATCACGCTGCAGCCGCGCGAGTTCCGCCTGCTCGAATATCTGATGCGCCATGCCGGCCAGGTGGTGACGCGCACAATGCTGCTCGAGAATGTTTGGGACTATCATTTCGACCCGCAGACCAACGTCATCGACGTCCACGTCTCGCGCCTGCGCGGCAAGATCGAAAAGGGCTTCGACAAGCCGATCCTGCATACGATCCGCGGCGCCGGCTACATGCTGAAAGGCGGCTAGGGAGCAAATGGCTCTTTCCCTGCCGGCCATCATGAGGACGACGGCAGCCCGGCTTTCGGCGCTTTATCTCCTGCTCTTCGCGCTCTGCGCTGTGCTGCTGGTCTTCTACATGACCTCGTTGTCGGCGCGCATGCTGACCGCGCAGACCCAGGAGACCATCAACGACGAGGTGCTGGGCCTCGCCCAGGCCTACCAGCGCGGCGGTCTGCCGGTGCTGGTGCGCGTGGTCGAAAACCGCTCTCGCCAGCCCGGCGCCAATCTCTATCTGATCGCCGACACCAACGGCCAGATCCTGACCGGCAACGTGCAGAGCCTGGCGCCGGGGGTCATCGAGACCGAGGGTTGGACCACCGAGCCTTTTTCCTACCAGCGCTTCGGCGAGGGCGAGCTCGATCGGTTGCGCAGCGGGGCGGCGGACCAGACGCCCCAGACGCCCCAGACTGGTGAGATCAGTCCGCAGTCCGAAGGCGAGAAGGGCCACAATGCGATCGCGCTGGTGCTGAGACTCCCCAACCAGATGATCATGCTGGTCGGGCGCGACCTCGGCGAGCCCGAACGCTTCCGCGCCGTCATCAGGCGTTCGCTGATGCTGGCGCTGGGGATGATGGGGCTCGGCGGGCTTTTGATCTGGTTCTTTGTCGGGCGCGCGGCGCTGAAGCGCATCGATAGCGTGTCCGACGCAAGCCGCCGCATCATGGGCGGCGACCTTTCCGGACGCCTGCCGGTCACCGGCGCCGGCGATGAATTCGACCGCCTGTCGGCAAACCTCAACACGATGCTCGCCCGCATCGCCATGCTGAACGAGGGGCTGAAGCAGGTCTCCGACAACATCGCCCACGACCTGAAGACGCCGCTGACCCGGCTGCGCAACCGGGCCGAGGCCACACTTGCCGGCAAGCACAAGACGACCGACTACCGTCAGGCGCTGGAGGGCACGATCGCCGAGTCCGACCAGCTCATCAAGACGTTCAACGCGATCCTGATGATCTCGCGTCTGGAGGCCGGCTACTCCTCCGAGACGACCAGTCCGGTCGACCTGGCCGCCACGGTGAGCGATGTCGTCGAGCTCTACGAGCCGGTGGCGGAGGAGGCGGGCGTTGCGCTGGAGGCCACCGTACCCGAAGCCGTCACCATCAACGGCAACCGCGAGCTGATCGGCCAGGCGCTGTCGAACATCGTCGACAACGCGATCAAATACTCGACCGGCGCCGCCGAGAGCCCGAAAGTGCTGGTCACGCTGTCGCGCGCGGGCGGCGAGATCAAGCTCACCGTCACCGACAATGGTCACGGCATCCCCGACGACGCCGACCGCGCCAGGGCCACCGAGCGCTTCGTGCGGCTGGAAAAGAGCCGTTCGCAGCCGGGTTCGGGCCTGGGGCTCAGCCTCGCCAAGGCGATCATGACTTTCCACAGCGGCAGGCTTGATCTTGTGCCCGCCAATCCCGGATTGTCCGTAGTCATGAGTTTCCCGGTACGGGAGACGCATTGATGGCGGCGAGGATGGCAAAGAAGAAGATCGAAAACGGATGGCAGCTCCACCCGACGCTGGCGCTTCGCCCACTCGACGGCGACCATGCGCGGCGGGAATTGTCCGAGATCGCGGACGCCGCCGAGGAAGACGGCCTTGTGCGTCTCGCTACGTTCCTGGCAGGCGAGGGACCGCCGCAGGATCTGCTTGCCGCCATCTTCGACCTGTCGCCGTTCCTGCGCGACACGGCCCGCCGCCGGCCGGCCATCCTCGACACGCTGTTCGACCAGACGATCGAAGCGCGGCTCAACGAGATCGGCAAAGCGATCGGCCGCGCGGCGCGGGCCGAGACTGTTTCGGAAACCAGCCTGATGATGGAGCTCAGGCAATGGAAGGCCGAAGCGCATTTCCTGATTGCGCTTGCCGACCTTTCAGGCGAGGCCGAGACCATGGTGACGGTGCGCCGTCTCAGCGACCTGGCCGATGCCTCAACACGTGCCGCCGTCGATTTCCTGCTCTTGGACGCGCACGGGCAGGGCAAGCTCAAGCTGCCCGATCCGAAGGAGCCGGCGCGCGGCTCGGGCTGGATCCTGCTCGGCATGGGCAAGCTCGGCGCGCATGAGCTGAATTTCTCCTCCGACATCGACCTCGTCGTCTTCTTCGATCCCGATGCGCCGGCCGTCGTCGATCCGCTCGACGCGACGGAGCTGTTCTCGCGCCTCACCCGCCGCCTCGTGCGCATCCTGCAGGACCGCACCGAGCACGGCTATGTCTTCCGCACCGATCTGCGGCTGCGTCCCGATCCCGGCTCGACGCCGCTGGCGATCCCGGTCGAGGCGGCGCTTCGCTATTACGAGGCGCGAGGCCAGAACTGGGAGCGCGCCGCCATGATCAAGGCGCGGCCGGTGGCCGGCGACCTCGCTGCGGGTGTCGCCTTCCTCAAGGAATTGCTGCCCTATGTCTGGCGCAAATACATGGACTATGCCGCGATCGCCGACGTCCATTCGATCAAGCGCCAGATCCATGCCCACAAGGGCCATGGCGAGATCGCGGTCAAGGGCCACAACGTCAAGCTCGGCCGCGGCGGCATTCGCGAGATCGAGTTCTTCGTTCAGACGCAGCAACTGATTGCCGGCGGCCGCTTCCCGGAGCTGCGCGGCCGCGAGACGGTGCCGATGCTCGGCGCGCTCGCCGCGCGCGGCTGGATCACGGCGGATGCGCGCGACGCGCTCACCCGGCAATACTGGTTCCTGCGCCGTGTCGAGCACGCCATCCAGATGGTGGCCGACGAGCAGACGCATGTCCTGCCTGACGATGACGAGGAGCTGGAGCGCATCGCGCTGATGCTCGGCTTTGCCGGCGAGGCGGCGTTTGCCGAAGCCTTCCGCGCCTCGCTGCAGCAGGTCGAGCGCCATTACGCGGCGCTGTTCGAGACGGCGCCTGAACTCTCGGCCGGCGTCGGCAACCTGGTCTTCACCGGCGATGTCGACGATCCCGACACGCTGCAGACCTTGCATCGCCTCGGTTTCCAGCGGCCAAGCGACATCTGCCGCGTCATCCGCGGCTGGCATTTCGGCCGCTACCGCGTCACCCAGTCGGCGGAAGCGCGCGAGCGGCTGACGGAGCTGACGCCAGCGCTGCTGCAAGCCTTCGGCCAGACGCGGCGCGCCGATGAAGCGCTGATTCGCTTCGACGAGTTCCTCGCCGGCCTGCCGGCCGGCATCCAGCTCTTCTCGCTGCTGCAATCGAACCCTGCGCTGCTCAAGCTTATGGCGACGATCATGGGCGCGGCGCCGCGGCTCGCCGCCATCATCACACGCCGCCCGCATGTCTTCGATGGTCTGCTCGACCCGGCGCTGCTCACCGAACTGCCGGACCGAGCCTATCTTTCGGCGCGTCTTGCCGCCTTCCTCGAGGGCGACCGCGCCTATGAGGACGTGCTGGATCGCCTCCGCATCTTCGCCTCCGAGCAGAAATTCCTGATCGGCGTGCGCCTGCTGGCCGGTTCGATCGATCCCGCGCGGGCAGGGCGCGCCTTCTCCGACCTCGCCGACCTCACCATCGAGGCCGCGCTCAACGCGGTCATTGCCGAGTTCGCGCAGCGCCACGGCAGGATCGCAGGCGGCAGAGTGGCGCTGCTCGGCATGGGCAAGCTCGGCAGCCGCGAGCTTACCGCCGGCTCCGACGTCGACCTCATCCTGCTCTACGATCACGATGCGGATGCGGAGGACTCCGATGGCGAGAAGCCGCTGGCGCCGTCGCACTACTATACCCGCATGACGCAGCGGCTGATTGCTGCCGTCTCCGCGCCGACCGCCGAAGGCGTGCTTTACGAGCTCGACCTTCGCCTGCGCCCATCCGGCAACAAGGGGCCGGTCGCCACGCATGTCGACGCTTTCAAGAAGTACCAGCGTCAGGACGCTTGGACCTGGGAGCACATGGCGCTGGCCAGGGCACGCGCCATCGGCGGTGACGCTGAACTCTGCGCCGAGGTCGAGGAGGATGTCGCGGCGGTGCTCGCGATGCCGCGCGACGGCGCCAAGGTGAAGGCGGAAGCCTCCGAGATGCGGGCGCTGATCGAAAAGGAAAAGCCGCCGCGCGACCTCTGGGACATCAAGCTGATCCCCGGCGGCCTCATCGACCTCGAATTCATTGCCCAGGTGGCGGTCATCACCGGCAATGTCGAGCCCGGCCGCCGGATCACGGCGACGGCGGACGTGCTGGCGCGGCTCGCGCCCCAATTCGCCGGCGTCGATGTCAGGCAGGAGCTTTGCGAGGCCTGGCGGCTCTATCTCGCCCTGACACAGATGATCAGGCTTTGCCTTACCGGTGAGTTCCAGCGCGACGATGTCCCGCCGGGGCTTTCGGATCTGCTTCTGGCGGTCACCGACCTGCCGGATTTCGGTGTGCTGGAAGCACATCTCAAGCAGACGTCGCGGAAGGTCCGGAAGGATTTCGACCTTCTGCTTCGTGCGGACGCGGCCTCGCGGGATTGACCCGCGTCTCATTCTTTCGCGCCAGCGTTTCGAAACTTCAGGCCGCAGTTCAGGCCGCAGCCTTCACCGTGGGCGGCGGCTTCTTCAGCGGGATGCGCACCGACACGATGGTGCCGACGCCCTCGGTCGAGCGGATCTTCAGCGCGCCGCCCTGCAGTTCGGCGAGCGAGCGCGATATGGCCAGCCCAAGCCCTGAGCCGGTGTGGTTCTTGGAGAACTGGTTCTGAACCTGCTCGAACGGCCGGCCGAGCTTGCTCAACGCCTGTTTCGGGATACCGCAGCCATTGTCCTCGATGGTCAGCACCAGCGCGCCTGAGGCGCTGCGCGCCCGGACCGTGATATGGCCGCCCTGGCCGGTGAACTTCACCGCGTTGGACAAGAGGTTGATGGCGATCTGCTTGATGGCGCGGCGGTCGGCGTAAAGCCGCATGGAGTCGGCGATGCGCGTCTCGACCTTGATCGACTTTTCCGCCGCCTGCAGCGAGATGACGCGTACCGTTTCCTTGATCAGCGGGCAGAGGTCGATCTCCTCGCGGTCGAGCGAGAACTGGCCGGCTTCGATCTTCGACATGTCGAGTATGTCGTTGATGACGCCGAGCAGGTATTTGCCGCTGCCGTTGATGTCGCTGGCATATTCCTCGTAGCGTTCGGAACCGAGCGGCCCGAACAGGCGCTGTTCCATCAGTTCCGAGAAGCCGATGATGGCGTTGAGCGGCGTGCGCAATTCATGCGACATGTTGGCGAGAAACTCCGATTTGGCCCGGTTGGCGGCCTCGGCGCGCTCGGTCTCCTTCATGTATTTGCGGTTGAGCTCGACCAGCTCCTTGGCGCGTTCCTCCTCGGCGCGGCGCGCGAGGCTGAGGTCGTGGATCGTCGCCATCAGCCGGCGCTCGCTGTCGACCAGCTTTTCCTGGTGCAGCTTGATCTGGGTGATGTCGGAGCCGACCGAGACGATGCCGCCATCGCGGGTCCTGAGCTCGTTGACTTGGAGCCAGCGGCCGTCGGCGAGCTGACGCTCCAGCGTCACGCCGCCATGCGGACCGTTGGCATTGGCGAGCCTGCGCTCCGAGGCGAAGGCGAGCATGCGCTCCTCCAGCATGTCGCGGGTCGCGCCCGGCACCACGTCGCGGTCCGATAGCCCGTTGTCCTTCTGGAATTTGGAGTTGCACATGATCAGCCGCTCGGCGGCGTCCCACAGCACGAAGGATTCGTTGATGTTCTCGATCGCGGTCCTGAGCCGCATGTCGGCCGCTTCCGAGCGCAGCGCCAGGTGGCGCTGCTCGGTGACGTCGACGGCGATGCCGATCAGCTGGATCTCCGGCGCCTCCGGATCGATCACCTGGGCGCGGGCGCGCATCCACACCCACTGCCCGTCGGCATGGCGCATGCGGAACACCTGGTCTATATGGTCGATCTCGCGCTCGACGATGCGGTTGGCGAGCTCGAAGAGATCGCCGTCGTCGGGATGAATGATCTCGTCGACCTCGCCGAACGACAGCATCGTATCGCAGGGCTCGTAGCCCAGCATGTCGTACATCGAGCGCGACCAGTACATCTTGCCGCGCACCATGTCCCAGTCCCACAACCCGCAGCGGCCGCGCACCAGCGCCATGTCGATGCGCTGGTGGGCTTCGAGATAGATGCGGTCTGCCGCCTGGGCGCGCGCCGCCTGGCCAAAATAGGCATAGAGGATGACGATCAGCACGCCTGCCGTCAAAACGAACAGCGTGACGTTGAGCGACACAGTCTTGCGCCAGCTCTCGAACACCACCTCCTTGGGCACGAGCACCGCCGCGGCATTCTTGCGGTCGCCCGCGAGACTGACGGCGGCAAGCCAGTCCTTGCCGCCGATGCTGACATCCATCACGCCGGCGCGATCGCCGAACATGAACAGCGGCTGGCCGCCGAGCACGAGGCTGTCGAGCGCGCGCCCCTGCCAGCCTGTCGACAACGGCGATACGGCGATGATCTTGAAGGCGCCGTCGGTGATGGCCAGCACATGGCTGCGGCCCATGGCACCCTGGCGGCTGGTGGTCTCAAGGAGATCCGTGGCATTGGCGCCAGCCGCGCTCGCGTCTGCGGTGATTGCTTGCGCCATCTGCCCAGCGGCGAGCGACAGCACCGCCTTGGTCTCCCGTTCGACCTCGTCGCGCTCGTTCACCAGCGACAGGAAGCGCAGTGCGGCGATGACGATCAGGAAGATGACGATCAGCGCCGGTATCGCGCGGCGCAGCAGCGGCTCCGCCGCCAGCAGCCGCTGGTAGGCGGGCTCCGCGATCAGGCGCGCGTTGCCGGCAAGCCCGTCGCCCCTTGCCTCGCGACGCGCAAAAGCCTTCCCTCCGGGCGCGCCCCACGCGTCCGTCTTGGCCATAAATGGCACTCCCCGATTTGCCGCATACTTGACGACCCGGCTACGCCGCACGCCCGAATCGTCAGTAAAGAATCAAAGGTGATTCGCCTTGTCCAGAGGCGGGGCCAAAAAAGATTAAAAGTTGATTGAAATATATGGCCTGACGCTGGTTTCCTGATGATAAGCGGCCTCAACCGCGATAGCGCAGCGCCTCGACAAACACGGCGAAAGCCGGTGAGGACTGGCGGCGGCTTGGGTAATAGAGGTGGTAGCCATGGAATGGCGGGCACCAGTCCGCCAGCACTTGCATCAACTGCCCGCTTGCAATGTACGGCCGTGCCTGATCCTTCGGCAGATATGCAAGTCCGAAGCCGGCAAGCACCGCATTCAACCTCAGCGCCACGGTATTGAACACCAACTGTCCCTCGACCCGCACCTTGAGTTCACTGCCGGCCTTCCCGAACTCCCAGGCGTAGATACCGCCATAGGTCGGCAAGCGCAGATTGATGCAGACGTGCCCTGTGAGCTCCTGCGGCGTTTGCGGCGGCCTGCGGCGAGCGAAGTAAGCTGGCGCGCCTACAACCGCCATGCGCATCTCCGGCCCGACCCTAACGGCGATCATGTCCTTCGCCACCTGCTCGCCGAGACGAATGCCTGCATCGAAGCGCTCGGCGACGATATCGGTCAGGCCGTAGTCGACAATCACCTCCACCTTGATGTCCGGATAGTCCGGTAGGAGCTTTGCCAAGGCTGGCCACAGTATCGTCTCGGCCGGATGCTCGCCTGCCGTGACGCGAATGGTGCCGGCGGGTTTTTCCCTGAGTTCGCTGAGCGCGGCGAGTTCCGCCTCGATCTCGTCGAAGCGTGGGCCGATGCCAACCAGCAGGCGCTCGCCTGCTTCGGTCACCGCGACGCTGCGTGTGGTTCGCGTCAAAAGCCTCAGCCCCAGCCTCGCCTCAAGTCCGCGTATGGTGTGGCTCAGTGCTGACTGCGACACGCCGAGCTTCGCCGCGGCCCTGGTGAAGTTGCGCTCGCGCGCGACGGCCAGGAAGGCGAGCAGGTCATTGACGTTTTCGCGCGCCATTCATGAATCTTCCTCATAAGCTCATGCGCATTCTAGCGTCTAATCGCATAGCGATGCACGCGTTAAATGTCGGTCACCTGCAGTCGCGAATGTCGGCAGCACATCAACCAGGACATTGACCATGAACACCAAAGGAGCCGGCTCGCAGGCCGCAGCGTCCGGATTGAACAAGGCCGCCATCCTGGCGATAATCCTGGTCAGCTACGTGATGATTGTGCTCGACACTTCGATCGTGCTCACCGGTCTGCCCAGGATTCATCAAGGACTCGGCTTCACGGACGCCGGGCTGGCATGGGTACAGAGTGCCTATACCTTGACCTTTGGTGGCTTCCTGCTCTTGGGTGCGCGGGCGGGCGATATTCTCGGCCGCCGGCGCATGCTCATGGTCGGCCTCGCCCTTTTCACTTTTGCCTCGCTGGCGATCGGAGCCGCGCAATCGGTCGCTTGGATGATCGGCACACGCGCCGTTCAAGGCTTCGGCGCAGCTATTCTGGCACCCTCGACGCTCGCCTTGCTGCAGACTACCTTCGACGAAGGACCAGAGCGCACGCGCGCCGTATCCTATTATAGCGCCGTAGCCGGCATCGCGGCGAGCGTGGGGCTGGTGCTGGGCGGCCTTCTGGCCGATTGGATCTCGTGGCGCGTCGGCTTCTTGATCAATCTGCCGATCGGCATCGCCATGATCGTCGCGGCGCGGCGATATATCGCTGAGACCGAACAGAGTGCCGGTCAGCTCGACATTATCGGCGCGCTGACCTCGACCGTCGGCATGGCGGCCCTTGTCTACGGCTTCATCCGTTCGGCCGACAGCGGCTGGGCGGACAGTGTTACCCAGGCCTCGCTGACCGGTGCCGCGGTCCTGCTCGGTATCTTCATACTCAACGAATGGAAGGCAAAGCAGCCGATCATGCCGCTGCGGCTGTTCGCCAGCCGTGAGCGCGCCGGCGCCTACGCCGCTCGCATCCTGTTCCTCGGTGCCATGATAGGTTTCTTTTTCTTCACCACGCAATATTTGCAAGGGGTCCTTGCCTACGGGGCCTCGCTCACCGGCATGGCTTTCCTGCCGATGACAATGATGAACTTCACGGTGGCGATGGTAGTACCGCAGCTGACGCGCCGGCTCAGCAATGGGCGTGTGCTCGCTGGCGGCCTCGCCCTTGCACTTTTCGGTATGGCCTGGCTCAGCCGCGCCTCGTTTGGCACGGATTATTGGACGGGCGTGGCATTACCGATGATGCTGATCGGCGCCGGCCAAGGCATGACACTCAGCCCGTTGACCACATCGGGCATCGCCGGCGTGGCGTCGGAGGATGCCGGCGCTGGCTCGGGCGTCGTCAACGTCGCCCATCAGCTCGGCAATTCGCTCGGCCTTGCCGTTCTTGTCGCGGTCGCCGTGATCGGCGCCGGCCCGCTGGGTGGCCGGGATCTGCTCGCCTATCGCTTCGGCGCGGCGCTCGCCGCCGGCTCCGCCATGCTGGCGCTCGCGCTGCTCATCGTGTTGGTGCTGATCGCGCGGCCACGCGGCGCAGCGCAAGCGGTTGCAAACAGCGCGAGCGCCTGAGTCCACCGGAATCGAAAGGCAATCACGATGCAACAACGCAAACTTGGGAGTACCGGCCTCGAAGTCTCGGCCCTCGGTCTCGGCTGCATGGGCCTGAGCTACGGCTACGGGCCGGCGACGGACAGGACGCAGGCCATCAAACTGATCCGCGCGGCGTTCGAACGCGGTATCACTTTCTTCGACACCGCCGAGGCCTACGGCCCCTTCGTCAATGAAGAAGTGGTCGGCGAGGCGCTGGCGCCGGTCCGCGACAAGGTCGTGATCGCCACCAAGTTCGGCTTCGCCGGCGGCGAGGTGTCGCGTGGCATGGACAGCCGGCCGGCGCATATCAAGGAGGTGGCTGAGGCCGCGTTGAAGCGGCTCAGGACCGACCGCATTGACCTGTTCTACCAGCACCGCGTCGACCCCGAAGTGCCGATCGAGGACGTCGCCGGCACGGTCAAGGAGTTGATCGCCGAGGGCAAGGTCGGACATTTCGGCCTGTCGGAAGCTGGCGCCCAGACCATCCGCCGCGCGCATGCCGTGCAGGAGGTCGCCGCCCTGCAGAGCGAATATTCCTTGTGGTGGCGCGAGCCCGAGACGGAGATCATTCCGACGCTAGAGCAGCTCGGCATCGGTTTCGTGCCGTTCAGCCCGCTCGGCAAGGGTTTCCTGACCGGTGCCATCAACGAGACGACGACATTCGCCGACAACGACTTCCGCAACGTAGTCCCGCGTTTTTCGACCGAGGCGCGCAAAGCCAACCAAGCGCTGGTTGAAGTGCTCGGCGCTGTCGCAGCGGCCAAGCAGGCGACATCGGCGCAGATCGCACTGGCCTGGCTGCTAGCCCGGAAGCCGTGGATCGTGCCGATCCCCGGCACCACCAAGCTGCACCGGCTGGAGGAAAATATCAGCGCGGCCGGCATCGCGCTGACGGCCGACGATTTGCGTACCATCGAAAGCGCCGTCTCCGTGATCACCGTGCAGGGCGACCGCTATCCGGCGCATCTGCAGGCGCGGGTCGGCCGATGACCAGGGTTCTGGTCCTCGGCGCTAATGGAAAGCTAGCGCGCAACACCACCAGGATCTTGCTGGAGAAGACCGATGCGACGCTTACGCTCTATCTGCGGCGAGATAGCCGGATCGGCAAGCCGGCACCGCAAAGGGTGAGCATCGTCGAGGGCGACGTACTCGACCAGAAAACGCTAACGGCGGCTATGCGGGATCAGAATGTTGTCTACGCCAACCTGGCCGGCGATATGGCCCGGCAGGCACGCGCGATCATCGACGCAATGCATACCGCCGGTGTGAAGAGGCTCATCTTCATTAGTTCGATGGGCATATATGGCGAGGTTCCAGGCGAACGATACCGGAGTGTTCTCGATCCCTACCGGGACTCCGCGGCACTGATCGAGCAGTCGGACCTCGACTACACGATCCTGCGCCCCGGCTGGTTCATCAACGACGACGACGTCGACTACCAGATCACACAAAAAGGCGAGCCGTTCAGGGGACATGACGTATCGCTGAATAGCCTGTCCGATCTGATCGTCAAGTTGGCGACGACACCCGGCCTGCATAGCCGTTCCAGCCTTGGCGTAAGCCGGTCTGATCCACTCAGCTGACTGGGGCGCTCCATCGCTACGCCAGTGTCCGCTCCACGATGTCGCGCAGATCGGCAGACAGGTTCTCGGCATTGGCGATCTGCAGCAGCGCCTGCCTGGCCTTGTTCTGCCGGACCGGTTCCAGCGAGCGCCAGGACCTGAGCGCTGTCGCCAGCCGTGCCGCCACCTGCGGGTTGCGCTTCTCGACCTCGAGCACGGTCTCGGCGAAGAGGCGGTAGCCCTGGCCGTCGGTACGATGGAAGCCGGTCTGGTTGGCGCTGGAGAAGGTGCCGATCAGCGAGCGCACCCGGTTGGGATTGGCGATCGAGAACGCGGGATGCTGCATCAGCGCGCGCACCTTTTCAACGGTCCGCTCGCCAGGCACGCCTGCCTGGATCTGGAACCATTTGTCGAGCACCAGCGCATCCCCGCGATACCTCGCCTCGAAGGTCGCCAGCGCCTCCTCTGCTTGGCGTGTGCCGGCATGGCGGTGCGCCAGCACAGTGAGAGCGGCGGCGCGGTCGGTCATATTGGTGGCGGCATGGAAGTGCCGTCCGGCAAGTGCCGCGCCCTCTGGCAGCAGCGAAAGATAGTCGAGCAGGATGTTGCGCAGCGCCCGCCGTCCGGCGCTCGCGGCGTCGGGTGTGAACGGACCCTTGTCGGCGAGGTTGTCGTAGAGCGCGCGGAAGCCCCCGCGGTTCGCCACGGCGATGGTCCGCGCCAGTGCCTCGCGGGCGGCGAAGATGGCGTCGGGGTCGATGCCCTTGCCGATGTCACGGGCAATGTCGGCCTCGCCGGGAAGCGCCAGCGCCAGCGCCCGGTAGGCCGGCTCCAGCGTCTCGTCGCCTCCGATCCTGCCGGCAAGCTCGGCGAGCTCTTGCGAAAAGGCCGGCGCCCTGCCGCCCAGCACCTGGCGGAAGGCCGCGATCAGCGCATCGGTCAGCAGCGTGTTGGACGCCTGCCAGCGCGAGAAGGAATCGCTGTCATGGCTGGCGAGGAAGAACTGATCCTCGGCCTTCTGCTGCACCGAAAGCGTGATCGGCGCCGAGAAGCCGCGGTTGAGCGACACGGACGGCCGCTCTGAAACGCCTGAGAAGCTTACCGTGTGTCGCCGCTTGCGGATATGGATGACGCCGTCCTCGACGGTGGCGCCGTCGGCGGCCGCCCAGGCGACCGGCTTGCCGCCGGCGCCGACCAGCCCGAAGGCCAGCGGAATGTGCATCAGCCGCTTGCGGCTTTCCGACGGCGTCGGCGGCACCGACTGTTCGATCTCCAGCGTGAATGCCTTCGCCGCCGCATTGTAGGAGGAACTGACCGTCAGGTTCGGCGTGCCGGCCTGATGGTACCAGAGCGCGAACTGCGCGAGGTCACGGCCCGAAACGTCCTCGAACACTTTGAGGAAATCCTCGATGGTCGCGGCCTCGCCGTCATGCCGCTCGAAATAGAGGTCCATGCCGGCGCGGAAGAGTTCGGCGCCGAGGATGGTGCGGATCATGCGCACCACCTCCGAGCCCTTCTCGTAGACGGTCGCGGTATAGAAGTTGTTGATCTCGCGGTAGCGGCGCGGCCGCACGGGGTGCGCCAGCGGCCCCTGGTCCTCGGGGAATTGATGCGCGCGCAGCGTGCGCACCTCGGCGATGCGCTTGACCGCCCGCGAGCGCTGGTCGGCGGAGAATTCGTGGTCGCGGTAAACCGTCAGCCCTTCCTTCAGGCAGAGCTGGAACCAGTCGCGGCAAGTGATTCTGTTGCCGGTCCAATTGTGGAAATACTCATGCGCGATGATCGCCTCGATATTGGCGAAATCGGCATCGGTCGCGGTCTCCTCGTCGGCCAGCACATATTTGTCATTGAAGATGTTGAGGCCCTTGTTCTCCATCGCGCCCATGTTGAAGTCGGAGACGGCGACGATGTTGAAGACGTCGAGGTCGTACTCGCGGCCGAAGGCTTCCTCGTCCCACTTCATCGAACGCTTCAGCGCATCCATCGCGTAGCCGGCAAGCCGTTCCTTGCCTGGCTCGACATAGATGCCGAGCTCGACCTCGCGGCCGGACATGGTGGTGAAGCTGCCGGCGACCTTGCCGAGCGCGCCGGCCACCAGCGCGAAGAGATAGGACGGCTTGGGGAAGGGGTCATGCCAGACGGCATAGTGCCGGCCGTCGGCCAGCGCGCCGCTTTCAATCGGGTTGCCGTTGGAGAGCAGCAGAGGCGCTTCGTTGTGCGGCGCCTCGATCCGCACGGTGTAGACCGACAGGATGTCGGGGCGGTCGAGGAAATAGGTGATGCGGCGAAAGCCCTCTGCCTCGCACTGCGTGCAATAGACATTGCTGGACCGGTAGAGGCCCATCAGGGCCTCGTTGCTGGACGGCGCGATCTCGGTCTCGAGACGAAGCTCGAAGCGCCGTGCCGCCGGCGGCGTCAGAATGGTCAGCTGGTCCGGCGTCGCCTGGTACTCCGCCGGCGCGAGCGCACGCCCGTCTATCGCCACGCCGAGCAGCGTCAGCCCGTCGCCGTCGAGGACCAGCGGCGCCGAAACGGCGACGCCCTCGCGCCGCTCGACGGTAAGCAGGGCAGTGACACGCGTGGCATCCGGCGACAGGCGGAAATCGAGTTCGGTCCGCGGAATGAGATAGTCGCTGGGGCGATAGTCTTCGAGTTTGAAGACTTGGCCGGTATCGGTGCGCATTCCGTTGGTTTTCCTGTCGATTTTCGTGCGGACAGCGGGCGTTGCTGGCGCAGGAATTGTGAAGTCCGCGCTCTTTACACGAAACAGTCACTCGACAAAACCGCGCCAGGGTCTATTTCTGGGCTTCGTTTCCGACCATCGTCACGAGGCAAGATGACCGTCGATCATGCCGTCGGCCACAGCACGCTGCGCGGCATTGCGCTCAAGATCGTCTCCGTGGCGGTCTTCGTCAGCATGCAGACCTGCATCAAGGCGGCCGGCGATGTTCCCGCCGGGCAGATCGTCTTCTTCCGCTCCTTCTTCGCCATCTTCCCGATCATCGCCTTCCTGGCGTTCACGGGACAGCTTGGCACGGCATTCACCACGAAACGGCCGTTCAACCACATCGCCCGCGGGCTCGTCGGCGTCGGCGCCATGGGGCTCGGTTTCTTCGCGCTGACCAGGTTGCCGCTGCCGGAGGCGATCACGCTGAACTATGCCCAGCCGCTGCTGGTCGTGGTGTTCTCCTCGGTCTTCCTCGGCGAGACGATCCGCGTCTATCGCTGGAGCGCGGTTGCCGTCGGTCTCATTGGCGTGCTCATCATCTCCTGGCCGGAACTGACGCTCTTGAATTCCGACGAGGCGCTCGACGATCAGGAAGTGCTGGGCGTCATGGCGGCGCTGATCGCCGCGGCGATCTCGGCCGTCGCCATGCTTCTGGTGCGCAATCTCGTGCAGACCGAGAAGACGGCGACCATCGTGCTGTGGTTCTCCTCGACGGCAAGCGTGCTGGCGCTGTTCACATTGCCTTTCGGCTGGCAGGCGCTGACGCCGATGCAGGCCGCGCTGCTTGTCGTGGCCGGCTTCTGCGGCGGGCTCGGCCAGATCCTGATGACAGCCGCCTATCGCCATGCCGAGGCCTCGGTCGTGGCGCCTTTCGAATACACCTCGATGATCCTCGGCGTTGTCGTCGGCTATTTCGTCTTCGGCGACGTGACGTCGCTGAACACGCTTGTAGGCGGCGTGATCGTGGTGGCCGCCGGCACCTTCATCATCTGGCGCGAAAGGCAGCTGGGTCTGGAGCGCACGCGGACAAGGCGGGCCACTCCGCCGCAGGGATAAGGCTACGAAGCCGCAGCCCGCTCCTTCGCCAGCCGCACCAGCACCGTCCGTGTCTGCTCGTCGGCCGGGAAAAAAGATTCAATCGCCAGTTCTGACAGCGTGACGTCGAGCGGCGTGCCGAACACCGTGATCGTGCTGATGAAGGACAACACTGTGTCGCCATGCGCGAGCCTGAGCGGATGCACGATGGCGCTCGGCTCCACCGGCGCAGGTCGGCTGCTCTTCAGCCCGGACGGGTAGCCGCGCAGCTCCTGCTCCAATTCGATCAGCACCGGATCGCCGGTGGCATCATTCTGGTGCTTGAGGCGCTCCAGGAGATGCGCGCGCCACTCGGCAAGGTTGACGATGCGCGGCGCGACGCCGCCCGGATGGAGGCTGAGCCTCAGCACATTCACCGGCGGCGTGAGCAGCGACGGCTCCGAGACGTCGGCGAGGAACGGGCCGATCGCCGCATTGGCGGAAACGAGGTTCCAGTGCCGGTCCACAGCAAGGGCAGGGAAGGGCTCGTGGCCTCTCAGCACGGTCTCGACCGCGGCAAATGCCGGTGCAAGCGTCGCGTCGGTCAGCGGCCTTTCGCCGAAGCTCGGCGCAAAGCCCGCGGCGAGCAGGAGCTGGTTGCGCTGGCGCAGCGGGATCGAAAGCTGCTCGGCCAGATGCAGCACCATCTCGCGCGACGGCTGGGCGCGGCCGCTTTCGACGAAGGAGAGATGCCGCTGCGAGATGTCGGCCTCCATGGCGAGATCGAGCTGGCTCATGCGCCGGCGCGTGCGCCATTCGCGGATCAGGCTTCCGGCGGAGATTTCGGATGTTGTCATGAGGGATGAGTAGGGCGGGAGGGGAGGAGTTCAATTACCTGGGAGGTTATGCTCCCCCTTCTCCCCTTGTGAGGGGAGAAGGGAAGGGCAATCACGCCAACCCCCTCAGCTTCGCCTTCACCTCGAGGAAGTCCCGCCACGCCAGCTTCTTGTGCGCCGGCGTCCGCAGCAGATAGGCCGGGTGCAGTGTCGGCATGGCAGGAATGGCGGTTCCCGATGCGGTCGTGTGGACGCGCCAGTTGCCGCGCAGCCTGAGGATGCCCTCGGTGGTGTTGAGCAGGGTCTTGGCCGACGGTCCGCCGAGATTGACCAGCACCTTCGGATTGACCAGCTCGATCTGCCTTTCGATGAACGGCCGGCAGATCTCGGTTTCGTGCGGCGTCGGCGTGCGGTTTCCCGGCGGCCGCCACGGGATGACGTTGGCGATGTAGGCCGAGGTCCGGTCGAGGCCGATCGCGGCGAGCATCAGGTCGAGCAGCCGGCCGGAGCGGCCGACGAAGGGCAGGCCTTCGAGATCCTCGTCGCGGCCCGGCGCCTCGCCGACCAGCATCAGGTCGGCATTCGGGTTGCCGTCGGCGAAGACCAGGTTCTTGGCGGTGAATTTGAGGTTGCAGCCGTCGAAGGCCGCCATGTGCTGGCGCAGCTCGTCTAGCGTCGATGCGCTGGCCGCCAGTTGCCGCGCCAGCATGATCTGCCCCTCGTCGGGGACCGTGGCAGCCGCCATCGGGCGGGCAGGCGCGTCCGGCACCCGGCTTACGTCCAACCCCGGCGCTGCCGCCGGTCGCTCGGGCATCCTGTTCAAACCCGGCTCGGGTGCCCGTTGCTCGGCCCGGCTTTCTCGGGCAGGCGCGACCGGCGCTGGCGCGCGCTCGGCCTGCCTCGGCCGGGCCTCGGCGAACCGGTCTACGGGCGCGTCTTCCAGCGCCTCGTCGACGCCGGCGCTGGCATAGAAAGCGAGCAGCTCGGCGAGTTCGGCTGGGGTTTTGAGGGAAGCGGCAGTCATGGCGCCACCATCGTCCGCGCGGCGGCATTTTGCAAGTTGGAGCGGTCGATCAGCCGGTCGGTATGCGCGGATCCTGCACCAGATAAAACGTCCAGCGCGGCGTGTAGTCAGTGATCAGGAACTCGAAGGTAGCGGTCCTCAGCGGGTCGACCTTGCCGTTCTTGAACAGCAGCCGGTCATAGGGTTCGAACTGGCGGTCGAAATCGGCGAAGTTGCTTGAGATGATGTTGTCGGGCGTCTTGTTGCGCTGGTCGAAGGACAGGCCGTCGCCGAACACGCTCGGCTGGTCGAGGATTTCCTGCAGCTCGAACTGGAATTCCACCCAGGGGAGCGCGCTGTTGTTGAGCACGTCGATGCGCATGTACATGATGCCATTGGCGACGTCGCCCGCCCTGCCGAAGGCTTCGATCGGCCTTCTGGCGCGGATGGTCAGCGTCACCGGCGTCGCCGAGTTCAGCTCCTCGGTGATGACCAGCGGATCGTCCTTGGTGCCGATTCCGGAGGCACCGGTGATGCGGAAGCCGCCAAGCTCGTCGGAAAAGGAGTAGGCGCCGGCCGCCCACACCTTCTGCGGATCGGCTTGCACCGGGGCGATCAGGAAGAGGAGTGGAAGAACCGCGCGGCAGAGCACGCCGGGCGTGAAGAGTAAGCGCTTCGATGAAAAGCCGGATGGCTCGGGAGTGCGCATGGGGTCAAGTATTGCCGATAAGCAAGCCGTCGAACAATTAAAAACGTGGGGCCGGCGGCGCACTTTCCAATCGGCTGGCCCTGTTGGATGCTTCGCCTGGTCCGATCGAACGGGCTTGCATCGCCGGAAAACCGCGACTCTTTGTCGAAATCGGCTTTGTCACGTCAGCGCCGGTTTCGCGGCGCGATTTGATGCGCTATGCAACGCGTGAGCCAGCAAAATGCGAGAACATGGCGAGCCAGTGAGGGGTCGATGAGCGAGATCGAACGCGAGAGCATGGAATTCGACGTGGTGATCGTCGGCGCCGGTCCGGCCGGCCTTGCCGCGGCCATCCGTCTGAAGCAGCTCAACCCCGATCTGTCCGTCGTGGTGCTGGAAAAGGGTGGCGAGGTCGGCGCCCACATCCTCTCCGGCGCCGTCGTCGATCCGATCGGCATCGACCGCCTGCTGCCCGGCTGGCGTGAGGAGGAAGGCCATCCGTTCAAAACGCCCGTCACCGATGATCATTTCCTGGTGCTGGGTCCCGCAGGCTCGTTCCGGCTGCCCAACTTCCTGATGCCGCCGCTGATGAACAATCACGGCAACTTCATCGTCTCGCTCGGCAATGTCTGCCGCTGGCTGGCGACCAAGGCCGAGGCCCTGGGCGTCGAGATCTATCCGGGCTTTGCCGCCGCCAGCCTCGTCTACAATGATGCGGGCGCCGTCACCGGCGTCATCACCGGCGACATGGGCGTCGAGAAGGACGGAACGCATGGTCCGGCCTACGCGCCCGGCATGGCGCTGATGGGCAAATATGTGCTGATCGGCGAAGGCGCGCGCGGCTCTTTGGCCAAGCAGCTGATCGCGAAATACAGGCTTGCCGATGGCCGCGAGCCGGGCAAGTTCGGCATCGGCCTCAAGGAACTGTGGCAGGTCAAGCCGGAGAACCACAAGCCGGGGCTGGTGCAGCACTCCTTCGGCTGGCCGCTCGATATGAAGACCGGCGGCGGCTCCTTCCTCTATCATCTGGAGGACAACCAGGTGGCGGTCGGCTTCGTCGTCCACCTCAACTACAAGAACCCTTGGCTGTCGCCCTTCGAGGAGTTCCAGCGCTTCAAGACGCATCCGGCGATCAAGGGCACTTTCGAAGGCGCCAAGCGGATCGGCTATGGCGCGCGCGCCATCACCGAGGGCGGCTGGCAGTCGGTGCCGAAGCTTTCGTTCCCGGGCGGCGCGCTGATGGGTTGCGCGGCCGGCTTCGTCAACGTGCCGCGCATCAAGGGTTCGCACAATGCGGTGCTGTCCGGCATGCTGGCGGCCGAGAAAGTTGCGGACGCCATCGCCGCGGGCCGCGCCAATGACGAACTCGCGGCTTACGAAGACGCCTGGCGCGGCAGCGACATCGGCAAGGACCTTAAGAAGGTTCGCAACGTCAAGCCGCTGTGGTCGCGCTTCGGCACCATCGTCGGCGTCGCCGTCGGCGGGCTGGATATGTGGCTGAACACGCTGTTCGGCTTCTCGCCCTTCGGCACGCTGAAGCACGGCAAGGCCGATTATGCGACGCTGGAGCCGGCAGCCAAGCATCAGAAGATCGCCTATCCCAAGCCGGACGGCGTGCTCACCTTCGATCGGCTTTCCTCGGTGTTCTTGTCCAACACCAATCACGAGGAGAACGAGCCGGTGCACTTGATCGTCGGCGACGCGGCGCTGCAGCAGCGTTCCGAGCACGATGTCTTCGCCGGACCTTCGACGCGCTACTGCCCGGCCGGCGTCTATGAATGGGTCGACAAGGACGGCAATGCGGCAGCCGATCCTTCCGCCAAGGATGTGCGCTTCGTCATCAACGCGCAGAACTGCGTCCACTGCAAGACCTGCGACATCAAGGACCCGAACCAGAACATCAACTGGGTGCCCCCACAAGGCGGCGAAGGCCCGGTGTATCAGAGCATGTGAGCGACGTCCCGACCGGGCCGTCTCGACCGCCGCCCAAGAGAAAGCCGGCGAAGGCCCGGTCTATCAGGGCATGTGAGCGACGATTCAGACCGGGCCGTCTCGACCGCCGTCCAAAGAGAAAGTCGGCGAAGGCTGGGTCCATCACGACATGTGAGACAGTAGAAATATTGAAACCATGCCGGGCTTGTGGTTCCCTTATCCGCGGCTAGGGAGAGATGGCCATGCGCGTGGCGGTTCTGACATGCCTCATCACGATTGGCGCCCTGTGTGCGCCGCAAGCCTTGGCCGGCACGAGGGTGCTGGTCCAGACACGCAGCTATGACATTGCAGGCAATTCCGGCGCGGCGCTGGTCGCAGCCATGGACAGCAGAGGCCCCAAGCATGGCTTCATGACGCATGCCATCGCCCAGACCGCCTACACGGTCGACTGGGAGCTCGGTGTCATCCAGGACAAGGGCGCCTGCCGGCTCAAGCAGGCAAACGGCACGCTCAATCTCTTCTACACCTTTCCGCGCGTCGCTTCGCCGGCGACGCCAGCGCTGAAAACGCGCTGGAACCGGTTCTTCGCCGGCGTGCGCGCCCATGAACAAACCCATGGCCGCATCGCCAGGGAAATGATGCGCGCCACCGAGCGGTCGATTGTCGGCCTGCGCGTTGCCGGCGACCCCTATTGCTACAAGGCGCGCCGCGAGGCGCGCCAGCGCATCCAGGCCACCTATGCCGAATACGAAGCCAGGCAGAATGCTTTCGATGCCCGCGAGCACCGCGACGGCGGCCATGTCGAGCATCTGATCGCGGCTTTGATGGGGACGTAGGTCCAGAACCCTTCAACCTGATCGCGTGCTATTTGCAGGGGGCGCAGGCACCGACGTCGCGCGCATTGGGCCCCTCGGCGTTCAGGTCCGAGAACTGCGGCACATTGTCTTGTGGGATTGGCTCGAAGCCAGTTCAGCCGCGTGGCCAGGTAGATGAGCCGCTCGACGCCAGTGCCGTCTCATGCTCGTCCTTGGGCCTCCTGTCATCAGGCCGCAGCGAGAACTCGACCAGCACCGGCAGATGGTCCGAGCCGGCGTCCTCCAGCCGTGTCGCCGAATGGATGGTCACCCCGCCCTTGCTGAACACCTGGTCGATCGGCAGGCCGGCGAAGCGCCGCAGGAAGTCGGGCAGCTTCCGGTGCATCCAGGTCGGCCCGGCCGACGGCATCACGGTCAGTCCGCCGATCGAGGCGACGCGCTGCACGGCCGCGCTCCATGGTGCGGCGTTGCAGTCGCCGGCCATGATCGCGGTTTTGCCGAGCGCGGCAAGCGGCTCCGTCAGTTCGCCGATCTGCCAGTATTGCTCGCGCGGCCAGGGCCAGCTCAGATGGATCGCGGCGACGTCGACGCCGGTGCCGCCGAAATCGATCGTGGCGGTCGCCATCGCGCCGCGCGGCTCGCAATGCGGCGCGGTGCCGGCGGCGAAGGGCCGCCGCGACAGCAGCGCAACGCCGAATACGCCGTTGGGATAGGGGCAAAGGATCCGGTACGGATAGGCGCTGGTGATATAGCCAAGCTCGGTCGTCCACATCCCCGACACCTCGTCGAGGGTGATCACATCGGGGTTGGTCCGGGCGATCAGCGACAGCACCTTTTTCGGCGTCGGATTATCGAAGCGCAGGTTCATCTGCAGCAGGCTGTAGACGATCCGGTCGGCAGGCCTGGCGACCGCCTGCTGCGGCCACAGCCGGGGCAGCGCGCTTGTCGTCGTGGCGAAGCAGGCGATGGCGAAGAGCAGCGCCGCTGCCGCCTGCAGCCGGTAGGAGCCGGCCAGCAGAGATAGCGCCAGCAGCGCCGTAAGCACGCTCAGATGAATGCGAAAATGCGAGAATGAATCGAGCGCCGGATGCAACGCGCCGAGGAACCCGGCCAGCAGCCAGGCCGAGAGTGCCACCATCGCCAGGAATGCCACCCCAGCCATCATGTTCGAGCGCGCGCCGCCTGTTGTCATGTCAGTCGTGGTCTGCCGAATGCCGCTGGCAATTTGCTCGGCCTGCTTATCGGCCAAATTGCGGCCCTAGCAAGACGGCGAATTGCCTCGCAGTTTCCTGACGGGCCGCTACTGGAAGGCCGTTTCGGAAAAACTTCTCAGCTTGCGCGAGTGCAGTCGTTCCATCGGCATATCGGCCAGCTTCTCCATCGCCCTGATGCCGATGGTGAGATGCTGGGCCACCTGCCGCTTGTAGAACTCGGTCGCCATGCCGGGCAGCTTCAACTCGCCATGCAGCGGCTTGTCGGAGACACAGAGGAGCGTGCCGTAAGGCACGCGGAAGCGGAAGCCGTTGGCCGCGATCGTCGCCGATTCCATGTCGAGCGCGATGGCGCGGGACTGCGACAGGCGCTGCACCGGTCCGCGCTGGTCGCGCAGTTCCCAGTTGCGGTTGTCGATGGTGGCGACGGTGCCGGTGCGCATGATGCGCTTGAGGTCATAGCCGGAAAGTCCGGTCACTTCGGCGACCGCTTCCTGCAGCGCCACCTGGATCTCGGCCAGCGGCGGGATCGGCACCCAGACCGGCAGGTCGTCGTCCAGCACATGGTCCTCGCGCACATAGGCATGCGCCAGCACATAGTCGCCCAGCGCCTGCGTGTTGCGCAGGCCCGCGCAGTGGCCGAGCATCACCCAGGCATGCGGCCTCAGCACCGCGATATGGTCGGTGATGGTCTTGGCGTTGGAGGGGCCGACGCCGATATTGACCATGGTGATGCCGCCGTGGCCGGGCTTCTTCAGGTGATAGGCGGGCATCTGCGGCAGGCGCGCAGGCGGCGTGCCTTCACTCGCCGCATTGGCTCCCGCCTTTGTCACCACATTGCCCGGTTCGATGAATTCGGTGTAGCCGCCTCCGCCCTTCTCCATCAGGTCGCGGGCCCGGGCGACGAACTCGTCGATATAGAACTGGTAGTTGGTGAACAGCACGAAATTCTGGAAATGCTGCGGGCTGGTCGCCGTGTAATGCGACATGCGGTGCAGCGAATAGTCGATGCGCTGCGCGGTGAACGGCGCCAGCGGCCTTGGCTCGCCGAACGCGACTTCGAAGGTGCCGTTGGCGATCTGGTCGTCGGTGCCGTCGAGGTCCGGCACGTCGAACAGGTCGCGGATCGGCCGCTTGATGCGCTCGGCGGCCGTCCCGTCGACATAGGTGCCTTCCAGGAAGGCGAAATGCAGCGGGATCGGCGTCGTCGATTCCGACACCGTCACCTGCACGCCGTGATTGCGCATGATGAGCCGCAGCTGCTCGACGAGATAGTTCTCGAACAGCTGCGGCTGGGTGATGGTGGTGGCGAAGTGCCCGGGCGTCGGCATATGGCCGTAGGCCTGGCGCGAGTCGATCTGGGTGAACGAGGTCGTGGTGACGCCGATCTGCGGGTAGAAGGCGCGGTAGCGCTTGCTCTCGTCGCCGCCTGCGGCAAGCTTGGCGAAGGAGTCGCGCAGGAACTTGGTGTTGCGGTCGTAGAGCATCTGCAGCGTCGCGACCGCTTTTTTGGCGTCGTGGAAGCTCTGCCTGCCGAAAGGCTCCGGCATGACGACCGATTCGATGGCTTGTGGGTAGATTCGCTTTTCCATGGCCCAATATAGGGATTTGGAGGAGCGCTTGGGAGGGGGAGGCGGGCGCGAAGCCCGCCTTGCGTTGTATTTTTCTTCGACCGTGTCAGCCGCGCTGCAGGCTGACGAGCAGCACAAAGCCGATGCCCGCCTTCTTCGGCGTCGGCGCCTCGATGATCGAGCCGGTGTCGGCGCGCATCATCGGCACCGCCAGCACCGGGGCGGCAAGCAGCATCAGGATGAGCACCGCCCGCGGCAGGAGCCGAAGGGTCTTGAGGGTGGTGGTGGCGATGCGGTTCATGGTGGTCGTTCCCGTTTCGAGTATTGGTCGGTTCAGCGGTCGAAATGGTTCATGCAGTCCAGCCGGCAGGTGTCAGCCATTCCCGATGAGCGGGCAGGGCGGCCGGCCTCCGCCACCAGGATGGCGAAGAACATGCCGAACAGGCTCATCAGCAGGCAGACGATGGTGAAGCGGCGGACAAGCATTGGTCTCTCCTTCAATGGTGAGGAGGATGCCCGAATGCCTCTGAACCGGTTCTGAGACCGGTATTCATCTGCCGTTCAAATTGATTGACACGGATTTTGGTCCGGCTGGCGCACGTCGCCCAAAAGTGCGCGACGCTTTTGGGAGAGCGACCGTGCGTAAGGAACAAGGCGCTAAAGCTGGTCATCGCGCGAGGAGCTTTAGCTGCCGGAACGGCTTGGCCGGCGACGCGCCCGAACGGGCGCTCGAAAAGAAAACGGGGCCGCGCGGGCCCCGTTCATCCCATCATTTGAGCCCGATCAGAGCTTGTGCCAGATAAAGCTTCTATTTTGCAGATTGTACGAGGAGTACGATGCAACGGGGCTCGTTCCCGTCCGTTAGTATTGCGGGATAGGGCCGACGAGTTTCTCTGAGGGCCACGGGGGGAAATCGGCTCTTGTCCTATACGGAAATGCCGACACAGATTTCTTGCAATTTTGGTCGCAGGTCCCCTGCTGTCGAATGCCCATCAATAATGCGCGTAGCCGCTCAGCGGACATCTCTGGGACGCGGGAACCTCAAAGGTGCCGTCAATGCCGCTGCAGGTGCGATATCTGGACTTTCGCGCCGCCGTTTTTGATTTCGGCGCCGGTCCTGGATCGGCTGCCTCGCGTTGTTCACGGCTCGGCTTGGCACGGACGACCGGCGCTGGGTTCTGCGTCTCTTGCGATGTAGTGCTTTTCTTTGGCGCAGTATTGGGCCTCGGCGGCAGCAGGGACGTATCTACCGGCGGTAGGCTCACTGCTACATTGGTCACCCGCAGTTCGGCCATTTCGCTGGCCGATAGGTACCGCATGTCGGACCTATCGTAGCTCAAGGCCACCTGCATGAGTTTGGGGTCTACTCCCATTTCCGTCATGTAGGACATGACCTGGGCGGTTCCGGCCTGGATTTGCGCCACTGCCTCGTCGGCGGACATTCCGCTATTCGTATCGAATGACGCCCTGTGGACGCCAATGGAGCCCGTCTCGGCAACGCGGCGGACGCCACCTAAGAAGGCCAATGAGCAAGCAGAGGCGCATTGCAATTGGCGAACCTGAAGGGTGTCCAATCCAGCCGCACGGATCATGCGTCCCAGCTGTATTGCAGTGCCGACGTTGCCGCCGGGGGAGTTGAATACGATTACCCTGGCCCCGCTGCTCACAACCGCGTTGCTAAAGGCGTTCAGGGGCTCATTGGCGCCAAATTCACCGGAGACCACAAGGACTGGCTGCTCACCTGGGGAGGACACAGGAGTGTACTCTAGAGCAGCAACTTGACATGTCGCTGCCGCGACAATTGACCCAACTGCCAGAACTAGAGAAACTATTCGCACGAGCTGACAGAGCCCCACCACACCCACTGCAAGTAAGAACCTGTGAACGGGGTATTTCAAGGGTCTTGTTTGAGTTCGGGTTAATTTGGGCACACATCGAGGGGCACCGAAATGTTTGGCTGGATTCGGCGGAGTGCATTCGCCTTTACGTGTGCATCATTTGTTATCGGCGCGGGGATTGCACCGCTCCTTGCGGAGGAGACTGATGCCGACCGATCAATGGCGACGGCGGCTTGGTGGCAGCTTGGGGTGTCGGTGGCGGGCCTCGGCGGTCTCATAGCCACACTGGTCATATCTATTGCTGCCAACCGCACGGCCACTCGCGCGCTTATTCAAAGCGAGAGCACCAGTAGGAAGGAATTGCGAGCATACCTAAGCGTTGCCCCCGCAGGGGTCCATCGGATGAAGCGGGTCGAGCCGCGCATTATTGGACAGATCGCACTTCAAAATGTAGGGCAAGTTTTTGCAACCAAGGTCAAAATGGTTGTGAAAATGCGAGTTTCGGCAGATCGGGATCTTGCGGACTTCCCGGTCGATGAAGACACCGCAGAAAATATAGGCACCGTCCACCCGGGAGCGGTCGTTCGCAGAGGGGCAGATGAAGGTGCCCCGCCTCCTGAAAAACCGGCCAGGGGCACGAAAACGTATATCTATGTTTGGGGCTGCATTTGGTACAATGATGGCTTTGACGACGAGAGGCGCCACACAGAGTTCTGTCATCGATACAACGTTGCTAGCAGATTGCCGGGACCCAACTTCATAATTGGGCCCGAGAAGGCCCGCTATCACAATCACGGGCCGAATGAGGCCGTTTGACAATATTTGCAAACGCCATTCGCGAGTGTCTTACCAGTCTGTGTGCGCATAGCACCCGCGAGCTTGATAATTGCCGTCTCTGATGTCGGAATGCTACTTATCGCATTTGCTGTTGTGGTCTCACTTTCAACGCGTCCGTGTCTTGGAGGAGAAAATGAGAAGATTGATAGCGATAGCAGTCACTTTCTTCGCTTTAGTAGTCGGTCCGACGATACCTGCGGTTGCCGCAGCCATAGAGTAGCATAGGTCATTCTTCGCTGGATTTTCCGCAGCAGCCTCGGTGCGACCTGGGCAACTTATCCACTTACGCCGATTACTCCCGCTATTCGTCCCGCCAGATTACGCGCTTCTCCCAGCGGATTTCCACGAGGCGTCTGTAGCGGATGGTGTGCGCCCTGCTCTCCCGTGGGATGAAAAAGCTGGGCGCTCATCCACTGCCTGCTTTTGCATCCTTGGCAGCGTACCTTGTCTCGAACCTCATCAATCGTGACGTTCCCAATCACCTCTCGAAGCTCTGTAGGCTTGTAGCAGCGCGTTACGCTACACCGGGCGCAGCGGATGCCGGCCACCTGCCCAGCGTCGTGGGGAAGTGTCTGAAGGATGCGCAGCCCGGCAATTGGATACGCTCAGGAGGTGCCCCGATCCTGCGAGTCCCGCAATTGGCGTGCCTCGTCCATCCGTTCGCGAAGTTCGCGCGTCGACGCAAGCCGACTCAATACGTGCTCAAGCTCGTTCCAGTACTCCCTATCACGTAGGAGGTTAATAAGGTCGTTGAATTTAGCAAGGTTGTAGGCACCAAGCGCGCCATCATCGGAATATAAAACACCACTAAGCGCATCAGACTTCAGATCGTCAGCATGCTTTTGAAGCAATTTAGGGTCGTCCCCCGTAATCTTTCCTTCCGCTCGCGCCGCAATGGTGAGGTCGAGTAGGTTTAACGTTGTAGCGATTTCCGCCGCATAAGGCAGAATTGTTTCTTCGGATGCTCCAGGCTTTAGTAAGATTTCTTCAGATAACTCCCTAATCTTGGACCTGATACGCAGCGATGAAGCCGACACCAAGCGCCTGTTCTGCACTCTTTGCATCTCTTGCACAGTCGCATCCGAGACAAGAGCGCTGTCGCTTTGGCGAACAAGCGCGAGGAAATGCGCGGGCCTGTATGCGTAAAACGATTGTCCAGTTCGATCGAAAAATTCGTAGCGCAGCTCTGATCTTGGGCCGATAAAATCATCCGGAGAATCTTTCCACCACCAATCCTCCTTTTGGTCATCTGTGACGAGAAGGATCGGAACCTTGTCCGACTTTGCCTTTTCCATCATCTCTGCCCAGATCAGATAATCTCCCGGTCCTTCGTCCATATAGCCGGGGGGAATTCTATCCTTCCGTCGGCGTTCAGCCTCCTTGGTCCTCAAAGCCAAGTCCTCAGGCCGCGAAGCTACCTTGCCGTCGAACAGCGCCGCCACAGCTTCGAACGTAGTCTCAGGATCGGGCAGTTTGGCTATGGCTCCATCTACTTCCTTCAGGATACTGTCAAAAAGCTCGGGAAGTTTGGCAATGAGCGCGTTGTCTTCCCAAGGCTGGTAACGCTTAAAGTTGTTAAGAGATGCAGTGAGTTTCCCTTTATTCTTTTGAAATTCGACCTTGAGATTTTCGTATTCGGCCCGGTTTGACTTCGCTGCTGATCGCCAGCGCTCATGGAATTCTCTACCAACCTGATGCGGCAGCCACAGTCGATCGTTAAATGACTTGAAAGCCGCCAGCAATTCGTCTCGCGCCGTCGGCATAAGCTTGAAGAGGTATAGCAAGGAATTTGTATCGGGAACTAGAATAGCCTCTTTCCAGAGCCGTTTCCGCTCCTCATCGGTAAGGGAATAGTGGCCATAGAAAACGCTGCGCAGAGTACCACTCATTTGTCGGACGCCTCCGCTTTGAAATGGCTGCGCAAATTTCTGAAAGCCTACGCCATGAAATTCTTCTGAGCAATCAAGTCGTCGTGCCAGACCCCCCAAAAAGCGGAATACACTAGCCCGTCCAATCGCGGCGAAGCCGTGCGGCTCATGGTCGCCGCAAAAACACGATCAAGAAAAGCGCAGTATCGAAGCTAAGACGCCGATTACGCGGGCGAGGCGCCACCGCTCGGTGCCGTTATGGGGCTTGGGCCTGAGGTCCTCGGTTGGCCCGGATGGGGCTACATTCAGGCTGCCGCCAAAGGCCGCGAAAAGCTGCAAATAACGGAACATAACCATGCGGAACCTGAGCGGCTACCGAGAATACTGAGAAAACGGGGCCGCTCGGGCCCCGTTTTTCGGACGATCTGGTATTGGCTGATCAGAGCTTGTGCCAGGTCTGGCTCTTGCAGATCAGTCCGCCAAAGACGCAGCCGCTCATCTTGAGCGAGGTGCCCGAAAGCGTCGCCTTGCCGGAATAGGTCTTGTCGGTTTCCGGGTCGGTTATGGTGCCGGTGTATTTGTTGTCGCCGGCCGCCTTGAAGGAGCCGATCGTCTTGCCGGAATACTTGCCGGACTTCAGCGTGATCGAGAACGAGTCGCTGCCTGCGATCGCCGCCGTCGAGCCGGCCTGTGTCTTCCAATTGCCTTCGATCGGGTCGGCCCATGCCGCGCCCGCCATGATCAAGGTGGCCGCGAGGGCCAGGCTCACTTTTCGAAACATAATGTCCTCCTCCAATGGGTTCCGGCGGGGCTCCGGTCCGCCTCCCTGTCCCTTACGCAAACGTAAGCTAGTCCAGCCGCTGCCAAAACGAAAGCGGTGCCGCCACGGAAGGTTGCAAGGATTTTGGCCCCGTCGGCCACTGAAAATGAACGCAAGCGGAAAAAGGCTTCGGTTTCCGTGGTTAGCGAAGTCTTGATTCCGATGCCTGAAATTTTCATCGAATTTTGCGCAAATCGGCTGAATTGCGCCATTCCTATGCTTAACAGTTTTTCGCGTTTACCTCTTGTTTTAGCTTTGTTTTCTTCAAATTAAGCAAGCCATTTAACGACGGATTCAAGGCCAGGCCTCATCCTCGAAAGCATCGAAAGAGCGGCCCGCCCCAAGGGACAACTGGGACAGAAGGAGGCAGCTCTCGGGAGCCAGACAGGGGATTGAAATGGCACGTTTTGAAATGCTTGAAGCCGGCTTCGGCGCCATGGGGGCAACTGCCCAGGCCGACATTCTTTTCGAACTGGGCATGATGTATGCGACCGGCCGCGACTGCGATACCGACGTCGTCGCCGCCCACAAATGGTTCAACATCGCCGCGATCAAGGGTTCGGTCCGCGCCGCCGAGCTGCGCTCGGAACTGTCGGCCTCGATGTCGAAGGTCGAGATCGCCAAGGCGCTGCGTGAGGCGCGCGAATGGATGACGATGCACTGACCTCGCGGGCCTGAGGCTGAGGATATTCAGGGGACAAGGCCGCGAGAAGACGGCCGGCTGACAAGAACAAGAACGCGGCGGGCGAAAACGCCAAGCTGCGCGCTAAGACAGGGAAGCGAGCGGGTTCGGGCGCGGGGCGCTGAGGAAGCTCGACTGCAAAAGCCGCGACCGGCCGGGACAAGGCCGGCGCGGCTTCTGCATTTTTTGCGGCCTTCGAAGCGCTGTTTTTATGACGGCTTGGCCCAAGAAATGCCCGCCGGAATGAACCAAAGCGGCATACATTGTCCTCTCGACAGTTCCGGCGAAGGGTGGAATTGTCCCGGCTCTGTGGAAGAAGCGCGGCCGGGCGGCCGTGCGCAAGTGGAGGAGTTCTATTGTCATGAAAAGATTGGGTATTTTGAGCGCGGCCGCATTGGGCCTGATGATGAGCGCTCCGGCTGCTTTCGCCGACGACATCACCATTTCGGTGGTCGGCCCGATGACCGGACAGCTCGCCACGATCGGCGATCAGTTCAAGCAGGGCGCGCAGGCCGCCGCCGAAGCCATCAACGCGGCGGGCGGCATCAACGGCTCCAAGATCAAGCTCGACATCGAGGACGACCAGTGCGACCCGAAGCAGGCGGTGTCGGTGGCCAACCGCATCGTCGCCAACGGCGTCAAGTTCGTCGATGGCCATGCCTGTTCGGGTTCGAGCATTCCGGCCTCCGCCGTCTATGCCGAATCCGGCACTCTGATGATGAGCCCGGCCTCGTCCAATCCGGTGCTGACCGACGCCGCGGCCAAGTCCGGCTGGCCGACGATCATGCGCCTCTACACGCGTGACGACGCGCAGGGCGCTTTCATCGGTCCGTGGATCGCCAAGAAATATGCCGGCAAGAACGTCGTCGTCCTGCACGACAAGAGCGCCTACGGTCAGGGCGTTGCCGACGTGGTCAAGGCGACGATGAACGCTGGTGGTCTGAAAGAAGTCGATTATGAAGGCATCAACGCCGGCGAGAAGGATTATTCGGCCTTGGTGACCAAGCTCAAGTCGCTCAAGACCGATGTCGTCTATTTCGGCGGCTATCATCCCGAGGCCGGCCTCATCCTGCGCCAGGCTGCCGAGCAGAACGTCAAGTTCCAGCTGATCATGCCGGACTCGATCGCCACGCCGGAATTCTGGCAGGTCGCCGGCCCGGCCGGTGAAGGCACCATGTTTGTCTTCCCGTCGGACCCGCAGTCGAAGCCAGAAGCCAAGGACGCCGTGGCCAAGATCAAGGCCGGCGGCTTCACGCCGGAAGGCTTCACGCTGTTCTCCTATGCCGTGATCCAGGCAGTGGCCGAAGGCGTCAAGCGCGCCGGCACCGACGATCCGGGCAAGGTCGCCGAGGCGCTGAAGGACGGCAAGCCGATCAGCACCGTCGTCGGCGACGTCATCTTCGATGAGAAGGGCGACCTGAAGAACGCCAGCTATGACATCAACCAGTGGCACGACGGCAAATACGCGCCGATCAAGCCGTAATCGGCTCTGCATTCATGGAAATGGCCGGGTTCGTCCCGGCCATTTTTTTAGAGCGTTTCTGCGATTCATGGAATCGCCGAACCTCGTTACACACTTTTCCTGGAATTGCTCTAGGTCTGGCCGTCCTCGACAAAGCGCACCAGCACAGTGCCGTCGCTCACCTGCGCGCCTTCTCCCGCGATCTCGGCGATCACCCCGTCATGCGGGGCGGCAATGGTGTGCTCCATCTTCATCGCCTCGAGGATCAGGAGCGGCTGGCCCTTGATCACGGCATCGCCCGCCGCCGCGCGCACCAGCTTGACCAGCCCCGGCATCGGCGCGCGCAGGCTCCCAGTGGCCGACGCTGCCTCATCCGCCTTAGCGAGCGGATCCGGCGCCGCGAAAGTATGGCCGACAGCGCCTTCGAACACTGTGACGTGACCCGGCCAGCGGGCGGTGCGCGGCAGGTTCCTGAGGTCGTGCGCGTTGATCGCGTCATGCGGCGCCTCCAGCGCCACCTGGAATCGCCCGTCTGGTCTCGCCGAGATGCGCGCCAGGATGTTCTCCTCGCCGTAACGCAGGCGGATGCGGCGAGCAAGCGTATGGAAATGCGCGTAGCCGACAAGCGAGGACCACGGATCGGCGGCCGGGCCCGGCGCCCCTGCGTCGGTCGCCGCCAGCGCCGCCGCGGCGATTGCTTCATCGCTTGGCGCGGCAACCGCAACGAGCGCGTCCTGGTGCCTGCCGATCAGGCCGGTGTCGACATCGCCGGCGGCGAAATCGGCATCAGCCGCAAGCGACGCCAGGAAGGCGGTGTTGACGGTCGAGCCGGCAACTTCCGTCCGGGCCAGCGCCTCGCGCAATGCCGCAAGCGCGGTGTTTCTGTCCTTGGCGTGCACCACCAGCTTGGCGATCATCGGGTCATAGAAGGGCGAGATGGCGTCGCCGGCCCGCACGCCGGTTTCGATCCGCATGGCGGCTCCATCTGGTGCTGAGTTCGGAAACCGCAGATGGTGCAGCGTGCCAGTCGCCGGCAAAAATCCCTTGGCCGCGTCCTCGGCATAGACGCGCGCCTCGAAGGCATGGCCGGCAAGCGCGATCTCGCTTTGCGTTTTCGGCAGCCTCTCGCCGGAGGCGACTCGAAGCTGCCACTCCACCAGGTCGACGCCGGTGACCATCTCGGTGACGGGGTGCTCGACCTGGAGGCGCGTGTTCATCTCCATGAACCAGAAGCGGTCGGCTTTCAGGCCATTGGACGCATCGACAATGAATTCGATCGTGCCGGCGCCGGAATAGCTGATCGCCTTGGCGGCCTTAACCGCGGCTTCCGTCATCGCCTTGCGCAGCGCCGGCGTCATGCCGGGGGCGGGCGCCTCCTCGATCACCTTCTGGTGGCGCCGTTGCGCCGAGCAGTCGCGTTCGAACAGATGCACGGCATTGCCGAAATTGTCGCCGAACACCTGGACTTCGATATGGCGCGGCTTGTCGACATATTTTTCCACCAGCACGCGGTCGTCGCCGAAAGCGGCCTTGGCCTCGCGCCGCGCTCCGGATAGCGCCTCGGAGAAATCATCCGGGTGGTCGACGCGGCGCATGCCCTTGCCGCCGCCGCCCGCGCGCGCCTTGATCAGCACGGGATAGCCGATCTCGCGCGCCTTGGAGGCGAGCAGCACGATCTCCTGCGCTTCGCCGTGATAGCCGGGCACCACCGGGACGCCCGCCTTTTCCATCAGCCGCTTGGCGGCGTCCTTCAGCCCCATGGCCCGGATTGAGGCGGCGGAGGGCCCGATGAAGACGAGCCCGGCCGCCGTCACCTCGTCGACGAAGTCGGGGTTTTCCGACAGGAAGCCGTAGCCGGGATGGATGGCTTGCGCGCCGGTGGCGAGTGCCGCGGCAATGATCTTGTCGCCGCGCAGATAGCTTTCGCCGACGGGCGAGGGGCCGATATGCACCGCCTCGTCCGCCATCTCGGCATGCAGGGCGCGGGCGTCTGCGTCCGAATGGACGGCGACAGTCCACAAGCCCAGCTTGCGCGCGGTGCGGATGACGCGGCAGGCGATCTCGCCGCGATTGGCGATCAGGATCTTGCCGAACATGGAGCCTCCCGGGTTTGCGACGGGCGGCGCCAGTCCGAAATGCGCCGGCCTATTTCGAAGCCGCGATCGCGCAGCCGCCGCTGGCGGTCTTGACCTTCCACCTTTTGAAGCCGCTCTGACAGGCACGCAAGGCGATATCCTCCGCGGCCTTCTGCGAAGGCGCGTTGAGCTTCACGCTGCAGAAAATGTGAAGATCGACGACGCGCGAATAGAAGGTCGTAGCGTAAGCCGAATGGCCGCTTGCGGCGATATAGGCAAGGTAGGATTTGTAGCAGGCTTCCTTCGGATCGAGCGAAAGAGTTGGAGCAAAGCGTTTGTCGCCAATCTTGCCGGCCAGCGATTCCGCTGAGCCGACGCCCGGAGCAACGAACATAAGCAAACAGGCAAGTATCGAGGCAGCCGCGTTCCGTGAATATTTCAATCCCATTTTGACCCCATCCCCATTTGAAAATGCAGGATGAGCAGTAACGAATATTTTTCACCGGTGCTAGCCATCCGACCATAATTCGCCCTTGCCTGCACTGAGGAATCTGCTGGTCCATAAGTTCAGCCTTTTCCAAGATCAGCAACGGCACGGCGGTATAGTTCGGCCACCTGTTCGTCGAAGCAGCAAAAAGTAACGGTTTCGGGCGCCGGGTTTTGCCGCAGAAAGTCAGCTACGGTTTCGACAGCAATGCCGGTCGCCTCGTCCTTGGGATAGCCGTAGATGCCGGTCGAAATCGCCGGGAAGGCGACCATCTGACAGCCTTGGGCGCGGGCGATTTCGAGCGAGCGCCGGTAGCAGCAGGCAAGCAGTTTCGCCTCGCCCCTGCCGCCGCCGTGCCAGACTGGCCCGACCGTATGGATGACGTAGCGTGCCGGCAGACGATAGCCCCTGGTCAACTTGGCATCGCCGGTGTTGCAGCCATTGAGCGCGCGGCACTCGGCGTCCAGTTCAGGGCCTGCCGCGCGGTGGATGGCGCCGTCGACGCCGCCGCCGCCGAGCAGCGAGGAATTGGCGGCGTTGACGATGGCATCCACCGCGAGCTTCGTGATGTCGCCGGTGTGGACGCGGATCCTGTCGCTGACACCGCTCATCGTCACATCCTGAACACGCCGAACTTCGTCTCCTCGATGCCGGCATTGAGCGCCGCCGAGAGGCTCAGCGCCAGTACCTCGCGCGTCTTGGCCGGATCGATGATGCCGTCGTCCCAGAGCCTTGCCGAGGAATAGAGCGGGTGGCCCTCGTGCTCGTATTTCATCAGGATCGGCTTGCGGAACTTCGCCTCCTCCTCGGCGCTCCATTGCCCACCCTTGCGCTCGATGCCTTCGCGCTTGACCATGGCAAGTACCGTCGCTGCCTGCTCGCCGCCCATCACCGAGATGCGCGCGTTCGGCCACATCCACAGGAAACGGGGTGAATAGGCGCGCCCGCACATGCCGTAATTGCCGGCGCCGAACGAGCCGCCGACAATGACGGTGAGCTTCGGCACCCGTGCCGTGGCGACCGCCGTGACCAGCTTGGCCCCGTCCTTGGCGATGCCGCCGGCCTCGTACTTTCGCCCGACCATGAAGCCGGTGATGTTTTGCAAGAAAATCAGCGGAATGCCGCGCTGGCAGCAGAGTTCGATGAAATGCGCGCCCTTCAGCGCGCTTTCCGAGAAGAGCACGCCATTGTTGCCCAGGATGCCGACCGGCATGCCATGCAGATGCGCAAAGCCTGTCACCAGCGTCGTCCCGTAATTCTGCTTGAACTCGTCGAACTCCGAGCCGTCGACAAGGCGCGCGATCACCTCGCGCACGTCATAGGGCTGGCGCAGGTCGGTCGGCACGATGCCGTAGAGTTCATGCGGGTCATGAAGCGGCGGAATCGGTTTCTGTAAGTTCAGGCTTACGGCCTTGTTCCGATTGAGGTTCCTGACGATGCGCCGGCAAATGGCCAGCGCATGCTCGTCGTCCATGGCGTAATGGTCGGCAACGCCGGAAAGCCTGGTGTGGACATCGGCGCCGCCGAGTTCCTCGGCGCTCACATCCTCACCGGTGGCGGCCTTCACCAGCGGCGGCCCGCCCAGAAAAATGGTCGCCTGGTTGCGCACCATGATCGTCTCGTCCGACATCGCCGGCACATAGGCGCCGCCGGCCGTGCAGGAGCCCATGACGCAGGCGATCTGCGGGATGCCGGCCGCCGACATGTTGGCCTGGTTGTAGAAGATGCGGCCGAAATGCTCGCGGTCGGGAAACACCTCGTCCTGGTTGGGCAGGTTCGCGCCGCCGCTGTCGACGAGATAGACGCAAGGCAGCCTGTTCTGCAGCGCGATCTCCTGCGCGCGCAAATGCTTCTTCACCGTCACGGGATAGTAGGTGCCGCCTTTCACCGTGGCGTCGTTGACGACGACCATCACTTCAGTGCCTTCGACGCGGCCGATGCCGGTGATGATGCCTGCCGACGGAATGTCCTCGCCATACATCGACCATGCCGCGAACTGGCCGACCTCGAGGAAAGGCGAGCCGGTGTCGAGCAGTTGCGCGAGCCTTTCGCGCGGCAACAGCTTGCCGCGGCCCTGGTGGCGCTCGCGCGCCTCGTCGGAGCCGCCACGCTCGATGCCGGCCGCCTTCTCGGCGATGTCGGCGACCAACTCGCGCATGCGTTCAGCATTGGCGCGGAAGTTGTCGGAGGAGGGGGAGATCTGGGTTTGCAGGGTGGCCACGTTCTTCCTCACACCTCTTGATGCCGCAACGGAACCAGTGTAACAGCCCGCGCCCGGATGCTGCGTGCCAGGCGTGGCATCTTTTGTACGAGTGACACCTTCAGGAGGCGACGATGAAAGGCATGTCCATGCATTTCACCAGATGTCTCCCTTCGGCCATGGCCTGACGCCGCCGAAGGGCGGCTTTCCACGTCCCGAATTTGAGCAAGAGGAACACGGCACTTTGAGGCGCTGTGGGTGTCACTATGTATGTGCGGTTTGTAACGCCGCTGATCCATCCGAAAAGCCGGGTGGAGACCGGCTTTTTCCACGCGTCCTGGTACCTGCACCGCCAGGATTGGATTCATGGCGAGCTGCAGAACCAGTTCGACTGGTTCAATCAGCATTTGCCCATTCCTGGCCGGGTCGGCCGGCATTTCAAGCGCCGTAGTCCGATCTGGGGCATCTGCTGGTTCCATCCGGACGCCAAGGAAGCGATCAGTCGTGCGCGCTACTGCGCCTGGCTGATCGAGGAGGGCGGCTTGCCCGTGCGCTCCATCAGGTCGGCGCGCCAGCGCGAGGTGCTGTGGCGCGATGCGCACCAGATCGTCGCCAAGCCAACCGATGACTTGCCCAAGGCATTCGGCTGAGGCGGCGGAGGGAGACATCACACCCCCTCCGCCATGATCTCGCGGCCGATCAGCCAGCGGCGGATCTCGCTGGTGCCGGCGCCGATCTCGTAGAGCTTGGCGTCGCGCAGCAGGCGGCCGGCCGGATAGTCGTTGATATAGCCGTTGCCGCCGAGCAGCTGGATGGCGTCGAGCGCCATTTGCGTCGCCTTCTCGGCGGCGAAGAGCACGCAGCCGGCGGCGTCCTTGCGCGTGGTCTCGCCGCGGTCGCAGGCGGCGGCCACGGCATAGACATAGGCGCGGGCGGCGTTCATCGTCGTGTACATGTCGGCGAGCTTGCCCTGCACAAGCTGGAAGCTGCCGATCGGCTGGCCGAACTGCTTGCGTTCATGCACGTAAGGGACCGCGACGTCCAGGCAGGCCGCCATCAGCCCGATCGGCCCGCCGGAGAGCACGGCACGCTCATAATCGAGGCCCGACATCAGCACCTCGACGCCGCGCCCTTCCTCATGCAGCACATTGTCGAACGGCACCTCGACATTCTCGAAGACGAGCTCGCCGGTGTTGGAACCGCGCATGCCGAGCTTGTCCAGCTTTTGCGCCACCGAGAACCCGGCCATGGTCTTTTCAACGATGAAGGCGGTGATACCGCGCGAATGGCGCTCCGGGTCGGTCTTGGCGTAGACCACCAGCGTTTCGGCGTCGGGACCATTGGTGATCCACATTTTCGAGCCGTTGAGCACATAGCGGTCGTTGCGCTTTTCGGCGCGCAGCCTAAGCGAAACCACATCCGAGCCGGCGCCGGGCTCCGACATCGCCAGCGCGCCGACCTTGTCGCCCGAGCATAGCGCGGGGAGGTATTTTTCCTTCTGCGCCGGCGTCGCCCAGCGGTTGATCTGGTTGACGCAGAGATTGGAGTGCGCGCCGTATGAAAGGCCGACAGAGGCCGACGCGCGCGAGATCTCCTCCATCGCCACGACATGCGCGAGATAGCCCATGCCGCTGCCGCCGAAATCCGGATCGGCGGTAATGCCAAGCAGGCCGAGCGCGCCGAGCTCGCCCCACAGATGCGCCGGGAATTCGTTGGACCGGTCGATCTCGGCCGCGATCGGCGCGATCTTGTCCTGCGCGAAGCGCCGCACGGTATCGCGCAGGGCCTCGACGTCGGCATCAAGCCCGAAGTTCAGCGTATTGGTGTACATGCCGTTCCTCCCCGCGCATGACCCTGAAAATCGACTCCGATCTTCGGAAAGGATCATGCCAAAATTCAAAGTGCCACAGCGTCCTTCGCGCGTCCCAGTGGACGCGCGGCGCTGTAGGCGTCGATCTTCGCGCCGACGAGCCGCATTGTCATTGAAAGATATGTCGTGGTGACTTCAGCGATCGACAGCCGCTCGCCCGGCCGGAACCAGACGATGACGCCGGTCATCATCTGGATCAGTGCCATGGCGGTGAGCCCGACATCGTCGATCTCGAAGACGCCGGCCTCCGCGCCGTCGCGCAGGATGGCGCGCAACTCCTTCTCGTAGGCGGTACGCAGCTTGAGAATCTGTGTCAGCCGCTCATGCGAGAGGCTGCGCAGCTCCATGTTCGAGACATGGGTGGCGTGGCGCCGCGCGATATGGAAGGCAATGTGGTTCTCGACATAGGCGGCAAGCCGCGCCGCCGGGTCGACCGCCGCCGGACGCGCCGCGTTCCAGGCTTCCAGCAGGCCTTCCATATGCTCGCGCATCAGCGTGAACAGCAGGTCCTCCTTGGTCGGGAAGTAGCGGTAGAGCGCGGCGGCCTGCACGCCAACTTCGGCCGCCAGTTGGCGCATCGACATCGCTTCGTAGCCGAGACGCGCGATCAGGCTGACCGCCGCCTCGCGGACGGCCGCCTCGGTTTTTTCCCCGTCGGAGCCTGTGGTGCGTGCCATGTCTGCCTCTGATGGCATTAATAAAACGAACGTTCAATTAATTCAAGATGCATCGAACACTCATTCCTCGCATCGGTTTGCGAAGGCCAATGAGAACTAGACGATGATCCGGAAGTCGGCAGGCACGTTGTCGGAGGCCTCCTCGACGTCGACCTTCGAGACCAGCGCGCCCCGCGGTCCTTGCCAAAGCCGGTCGATCATGGCGGCGACCGCGGCATCGGCGCCGACGATGAGTGCCGCGACCGAGCCGTCGCGCTCGTTGCGCACCCAGCCCGTCAGCCCGAGACGCACAGCTTCGTTGCGTGTCCAGACGCGGTAGCTGACGCCTTGCACCATGCCGGAAACGCGCGCCCGCACGGCTCTTTGCTCACCCTGCATCGTCCGCTCCAGAATCTGCCCCCATCAATCTGGAGCAGCACAGGGCAAATGCAACGGCCGGTCAGTTCCCTCGCGCCGCCGCCAGCGCGCCGGGCAGTTCCTCGGCGAAGATGTCGAGTTCATGGTCGAGGCCGACGCTGACCCGGATGCAGCGATCGAGCCGTGGTGCCATCGGCTTGCGGATGAACACGTCGCGCGACAAGAGAGCCTGCATCACCTTCAGCGCGAAGGCGCCGTCGCGGCCGCAGTCGATGGTGACGAAATTGGTCGCCGACGGCAGCGGCTTCAGGCCGTTTTGCTCGGCGATGGCTGCGATGCGCCGCCGCCCGGCCGCCACGCGGGCCACCACCGAATTCAGATAGTCCTGGTCGGCGAGCGCCTCGAGGCCGGCGATCTGCGCCATGCGGCTGACGCCGTAATGGTTGCGTATCTTCTCGAAGTCGCGGATCACTTCACGTTCGGCCACCGCGTAGCCGCAGCGTATGCCGGCCAGTCCGTAAGCCTTGGAGAAGGTGCGCATGCGCACGACGTTTGGCCGCGCGACATCGATCGGCGGCAGAGCCGAGGCCGGACCCAGCTCGCCATAGGCCTCGTCAAGCACCAACATGGTGGTTTCCGGCAAAGCTTCGATGAAGCGGATGACCTGCGGCGCTTCCCACCAGCTTCCCATCGGATTGTCTGGGTTGGAGAGATAGACCAGCGGCGCCTTTTCCCGGTGAACCGCGGCCAGCAGCCCCTCCAGGTCCTCCTTGTCATCGACATACGGGACCGTCACCAGCCGGCCGCCGACGCCGGCGATGTGGAAGTTGAAGGTGGGATAGGCGCCAAGTGAGGTGACCACCGTGTCGCCCGGCGCGACATACATGCGGGCGACGAGGCCAAGCAGGCCGTCGATGCCTTCGCCCACCACCACGTTCTCGACGTTGACATCGTGGTGCGCGGCCGCCGCGACCTTCAGCTCGTAATTGTCCGGGTCGCAATACATCCACTGGTCGCGGGCAACGCTCTCCATGCGGGCGATCACACGCGGCGAGGGACCAAAACTGCTCTCGTTGGCGCCGATACGGGCGCGAAAAGGCCGCCCGCGATCGCGCTCCTGTGCTTCCGGCCCGACGAACGGCACCGTGGTGGGAAGCGCACCGACGATCGGCGTAAGGGGAGGGCGCTGGCGCATGGCAAGGGCTCGCGTGGAAGAGGGGTTCTTGCTAGCGCGGGCGGTGGGCGGGTGCAAGGCTGGGTGCTGCGTGTCAACCGTGCATCGCGGTCCGGACTGGATTCTCTCGGTCGCTTTTGCTAGCGAAGCGCAATGAACAACCGATTGCCGCCCGCCTGGGCCAAGCACCTCAAGACCCAATCCGCGCCGCCCAAGGTCCCACACCCGCCAAAAGCCGGACTGCCAAAGCGCCAGTCTTCGAAGGGTAGTCCGTCTCGCGCGCAAGCCGACGACATGTTGTTGCGGCAGGCGCTGGAACTGCAGAAAGCCGAACGGCTGCCGGAGGCGGAAGAACTCTGCCATCGCGTTTTGGCGAGGACGCCGGAGCATGCGCTCGCTTTATACATTCTGGGAACTCTGGGCGTCGATTTCGACGCCGAGCTGGCCGCCAAGTATTTCGAGCGGGCGGCCATGCAAGAGCCTAACAATCCTTACTATCGTCTCAGCCTCGGCGAAGCTTGGTTGAAGGCCGGGGACTTCCCGCCAGCGATCAAACATCTGCAACGCGCCTGCGAGCTTAAGCCTGATCTCGTAGACGCACTTTGCGGATTAGGCCAAGCGTGCACCAAATTCGGAAAGGCTGATATGGCTTTGGCGGCCTACAATAGCGTGCTCAAAATCAACAATAATCATCCCGAAGTGCGATTAGGCATAGCCCGCGCACTCAGCAGCTTGGGGCGGATGGATGAAGCTGCGGCTTGTCTGAAAGAAGCTGTCGACCTGGGACTAAACATCCCGGAAGCTTACCACGCCTTTGTCAACACAAGAAAATTCTCAAGTGAGCCGATAGAGCTTAAGTCCATTCTTGTCGAACTTGACCGTCGAGCCGTCGTCGACGCTGCTGGATCATACGAGCTTCATATGGCGGCAGGCAAGATTTTGACTGATCTCAAACGTTTTGACGACGCCATAGATCACTACCTGAAAGCCAAGACATTTGCCACGCAGAAGCTCGATATCGCTGCCTATCGGAAGAAAGTGGATTTGCTGATCGAGTTGTTTGACGCGGAACTTCTTGCGGCCAAGGCGGGATTTGGCGCCCCCTCCGAAGTGCCGGTTTTCGTCGTTGGAATGCCACGTTCCGGAACGACACTGACGGAGCAGATCTGCTCAAGCCATCCAGAGGTTCACGGCGCCGGAGAACTTGCCAAACTTAGACGTATTGCCATTGCCTGTGGCTTGCACGAAGAGGTGGGCCGCGTTTTGGGAGAGCCAGTAAAGTCGATGACGGTCGGCCAATCTCAAACGCTGGCGCAAGATTACCTAGCACACTTGCGGCAGTACTCGGGTACGGCGCGGCGTATCGTGGACAAGATGCCACATAATTTTGAGCTAGTTGGCTTGATCGCGATCATGTTTCCGAATGCGCGCATTGTCCACTGCAAACGTGATGCGATCGACAATTGTTTTTCTTGTTTTACCTCGAACCTCAACGAAACGCACGACTATACGTCTGATCTTCACGACTTGGGTATGTATTATCGTGAATATGATCGTCTTATGGCGCATTGGAAGGCGCTTTTGCCTGGGCGCATCTTTGAAAATCGCTACGAGGACATGATTTCGGATCAGGAAGGTCAATCGCGTCGCCTGATCGACCACCTCGGGCTCCCTTGGGATGACGCCTGCCTTCGCTTCTTCGAGAAGGAAGGGGCGGTCAGAACGATCAGCCGCTGGCAGGTTCGCCAGCCGATTTACAAGACCTCGGTCAAGCGCTGGAAGAACTACGCGGACAGGATCCAGCCTCTGATCGATGCCCTAGGCGACTTGGCTGAACTCTAGGTGTTCAGTCCCGAGGTCAAGTGGACGGGATTGAGCCGGAACCTTTCTGGCTGTTTGGCCCATACCGCGCAGATGGCTTCGTAAGGCGTGAGGCCGTGAAGGGTCTTTAGCCGCCTGGCGAAG
>NZ_SRUU01000188.1 GCF_004791585.1 Mesorhizobium sp. M1C.F.Ca.ET.210.01.1.1 | reverse complement strand
CTGCCGTGACGGCCATGTTGAGCAATGTTCTCATCGGCCGATTGAACCGCAAGACGGTGCTGGTTGGCCTCAGCGCCCTGGCGGTCGGCTCCAACCTCCTTGCAGCGCTGGCGCCCAATTTCTGGCTGCTGTTGCTTGGCAGAGCCGGGCTCGGCATCGCGCTCAGCGCGTTCTGGGCGCTTTCGGTTGCCGTCGTGGCAAGGCTGGTTGGCGCCAACGCGACAGGTCGAGGCATGGCCATCGTCACTCTTGGCGTCTCGCTCGCCACCATTGCCGCACCCTCGATGGGAGCGCTGATCAGC
>NZ_SRUU01000187.1 GCF_004791585.1 Mesorhizobium sp. M1C.F.Ca.ET.210.01.1.1 | reverse complement strand
GTCGCCGTCGCCGGCGACGATCCTGCGGTTGGCGATGTCCTCCCGCGCCAACGCCAGGGCACGGCTGGAAACCGTGGTCGCCACCGGCTTGCCGGCCTCGTCGAAGAAATGGCCGAGCAGTTCGCCGACGGCGCCGTTGCGGCGAGTCTCCTCCATCTCGGCCTTGTCGATCATGCCGGTGGCGACCAGCGAGGCCTCCTGCTCGGCGGTGCCTATGCCGGCCAGCAGCAGGTCGGCGGATTTCGCCAGATCGAAGACCTCGCTAATGCCCTTCTGGCCGAGCAGCACGGCACGATGCTCCA
>NZ_SRUU01000186.1 GCF_004791585.1 Mesorhizobium sp. M1C.F.Ca.ET.210.01.1.1 | reverse complement strand
TGCCCAGGCCATCGGCCATAGCCGTCTGGGTCAGGCCCCTGGCGTTGCGCAACCGGCGCAGCCGCGGCCCGGCAAAGATCTTCTGGTCGGCCATCCCAGCCATCCTTGACAAGAATTTACATGGGTAACGCGTCGAGCGCCTGCCCCGACGCTTTTACAATCGTGACAAATTTACAGACCCAGCCTGTCAATGGCAACACAGCTTTTCCTTTATTTCTTGGATAAATTTCTGGTTTTTCTCGCTGCCTTTCGCGCTGCAATGTAAATGGTGTCATACGCAGACGTCGCGAAGCATACCTTTTCG
>NZ_SRUU01000185.1 GCF_004791585.1 Mesorhizobium sp. M1C.F.Ca.ET.210.01.1.1 | reverse complement strand
GCCGACCAGGTCGTTGCCGACATTGCCAGCCGAGCCGTTGACGGCGCTGACGCTGTGCGTGTCGCCATTGTCGACATCGGTGTCGTTGGAAAGCACATTGCCGCTCACCGGATTGGGATCGGCCAGCGTGTTGGTGTCTTCCTTCACCGCCGCCGCATCGGCCACCGCCACCGGCGCGTCATTGGTGCCGGTGATGGTGATGGTCAGGTTGGCGGACGAAGAGCCGCCGTGATTGCCGGCGAAGATGGCTACCAGCGGCC
>NZ_SRUU01000184.1 GCF_004791585.1 Mesorhizobium sp. M1C.F.Ca.ET.210.01.1.1 | reverse complement strand
CGAATGGCATCCGCAACAAGCGGATTTGATGATCTGCGTTCAAGGCCGGCGAATATCGACCTGGGCACCGCGGACCAATCACGAGGATGTGCTGTTCGATTCAGAGGACTATCGGGATCTGCACTTCGGGCCGGGTAAAGGCAACCCAAGCCAGGACGGTAGCCGCATAGCGGTGCGTGCGATTCGATCGGACGGTGCTGAAGTCGTCTTCGCGTATGATCTCAAACTGCATAGCAAGTTGGCCGATATCGCACTTGGGCAGCTTGCAGGGAAAAATGACAGCTGTTCGATTTCTCCTCTGGGCAA
>NZ_SRUU01000183.1 GCF_004791585.1 Mesorhizobium sp. M1C.F.Ca.ET.210.01.1.1 | reverse complement strand
CTGGCGCGAGCATCAGCTCGCCCAGTCCTACCGCAAGGAACTCGACAAGAAATCCCGGCAGCTCGGCCGGTGGGGGGAGGCGCGCTTCAAGTGCGCCGAGAGCATCGACGCCATCCGTACCACATTCGACGCGCTCAAGGTCTATCGCGGCAAGCGCTTCGACGGCAGCAACGGCCCCGCCGACCTGCTGCAGCAGCCGTCCTATTTCGACTTCTATCTTGCCGTCGCGGCGGAAGGATGTGGCGGTTTCGCGCGCACCTACACGTTCTGGATGAACGACAGGGCGATCGCCGGCGCGCTTGGGCTTG
>NZ_SRUU01000182.1 GCF_004791585.1 Mesorhizobium sp. M1C.F.Ca.ET.210.01.1.1 | reverse complement strand
TTCTGCTGGTCTGGGTCGGCTGGCACGCGCAGCCGCAGTGGGCATTCCGTGCGCAACCTGCGGCGCCCGAGGTGGCGGCGCTGCTCGTAGTGCCGGCGCTCGGCCTGGTGGTCCTGCCGTGGCTATGGGAGCTGCTGCGCTGCATCCGCGCCCGGCGAGACCGTCGGCAGGCGGGTGCGTGAGGATCGTCGCGCAGAGTATTCATGCGCCGGCCACACCTCCAAGACAGTGATGTGACCGCCTGCCGCCTACGGTCATCGCCTGTCCCCACTGCAGATCCCTTCATGCAGGATGTGTCATCGCCTACGCCGC
>NZ_SRUU01000181.1 GCF_004791585.1 Mesorhizobium sp. M1C.F.Ca.ET.210.01.1.1 | reverse complement strand
GTTGCGGCAACAGCTGGAGCGCAGCGACGAAGGCGCGCCGCACCGCCTCGCGGGCCTCGTAGCGCGCTTCCGGACCGGGCCCGTCGTCGGCAATGTCGGGCAGTGCCGCATCCGGATATGGCTCCAGCCAGGCAAGCGCGCTTGCCGGTCCGCCGGTCGCTTCTGCTTCGGTGGGCGGCGGCCCGGGTTGATCGAGAATGCGCCGTGCCGACGATCGTGCCTTGATGGCGTTGAGACAATTATTGGTGGCGATCGAGTAGAGCCAGCCGCGCGCCGAGCCGCGCCCGTCGAATTGCGACCGCCCGCGCCAGGC
>NZ_SRUU01000180.1 GCF_004791585.1 Mesorhizobium sp. M1C.F.Ca.ET.210.01.1.1 | reverse complement strand
AGCGCCTCCAGCCCATTGCGCGTGCGAACCGTCTCGTAACCGCTGGCTTCGATGAGGTCACGAAAGAGCTTCATGTTGAGCTCATTGTCCTCGACGATCATGACCTTCTTAGCCATCAATTTCCCGTCTCGATCGCCCTCCAAGGCGAGGACCATCGCAATGCGTCCCCTTCGGACCGCACCCAACCCTTTTCCACTCTAGCCCAATATCATTGACGAAACGGAAACCGGAGGTTGGAAAAGCTGCACCAATTCCATCTTCGGACGCTGCAAGGGAGAGAACGGAGGCTTGCCGCAAGCGATGCTTGCCGTTAC
>NZ_SRUU01000179.1 GCF_004791585.1 Mesorhizobium sp. M1C.F.Ca.ET.210.01.1.1 | reverse complement strand
CTTTCACGCCTGTGGGAGTCAGGCTCGAAACATAACCATCAAATAAACCCATAGGTTGACCGAAACAAGGTATTTGCCTTGCTGGCGCTTTCCTTGTCATAGACATAGTCGGTGGTCTTGGCACCCGAGGCCCAGGAAAACAACACCGGTGTCCCGGGATAGCCGGAATCATGCACGATCTGGGTCAGGCGATAGACGGCGTCGTCGAAACCGGTGTTGTAGCCATGGACGAAGACCATCACCCGGCCGCCGCGCGCCGCGATGTCGGCGTTGAGCGCGCTGGAGAATTTCGGTTGGGTATCGTAGCCGACGAC
>NZ_SRUU01000017.1 GCF_004791585.1 Mesorhizobium sp. M1C.F.Ca.ET.210.01.1.1 | reverse complement strand
TATGGCGGATTTATCTTCAGTCTTGGTCATGGTGGCGTTCCTTCGCGGGAATCGGTGACGTGAACAATCACCAGCCTGCCATGACCGCCCTCTCGCAGCGAATTTGCAGAACTCTCAGCACACTACCTCTTGGGCTATCCCTGTCTAGGTGTCGGGCGTTGGGGACGATGGGCCCCAGCCACATAGTACCACACGGGAATTCCCCACCGTGGTCCACATCCCGTCGCCGTGCTGCCCGGTTTTTTCCGCCGGGAGATCCGGCGCGGGCAGAGCCCCCTCAATCCGGCGGCGCCCGCGCCGGGCGCGCGCTTGCCGGATCCTGATCTTCAATGCAGGAGCGCACTGTATCTCAACGCACCGGTTCGACCTGGTGGCCGATGGCCCACAGGAAGGCTGCCATCTCGCGCGCGATCGCCGCAACGACGATGGGTTTCTTCTTGCCCGCCGCCATCAGGCGCCGGTAGCGGGCGCAAAGCCGCGTCTGCGCCTTCCAGGCGATCTCGCGCACCGCCTTCGGCAGACCCTCGAGCCGGACGCGGCGGGCGCGGCGATTGCCGGCCAATGTCAAGCCGCCGCGCTTGACCGTGTCGCCGGTCGAGCGCTCCGAGGGCACCAGGCCGAGAAAGGCCATCAGCTGGCGCGGATTGTCGAAGCGGCGGACATCGCCGACTTCGCTGACAAAGGTGACGGCGACGATGAAGGACACACCACGCAGCGCCTGATAGGCCGCCACCACCGGCGCCATCGACCAGCTCGGCACCAGCTCGGCCAACTGCGCATCCAGCCGCTCCAGCCGAGCCTGCGCATCGGTGATCACGTCGACCTGGTCCTGGAACACGATCTGCTGGGCCGGATGGTCGAACTTTTGCGCCGCCAGCCAGCAGGCATGGGCCCGGCTCCAATGCTTATGGCCGCTAAACACCCGGCCATGGCGCAACAGGAACGAAAGCAGCATCTGGCGCTTCTTGCGCAGATCCTCGCTCGCCGCGGCACGCACCCGCACCATGTCGCGCACCGCTTCATGCACCGCGTCTGGAACCCAGATTCCCTTCAGTTCTCCGGCCCGCAGCAGCCGTGCTAGGCTGACCGCATCGCGCCGGTTGGTCTTGACGCGCTCGCCCGCACGCTTGGGGATCAGCGACGGCGCAACGACATCGCAGCGCTGGCCGAGCGCAACGATCTGGCGGTACAGCCCGTAACCGGTCGGGCCGGCTTCGTAGCAGAAATGCAGGCGAGCATGCTTTCTCTCCAGCTTGCGCACCAAACGCTCCACGGCCGCCGGCGTCGCCTCGATCTCGCCGAAATACCGGACCTCTCCATCCCGTCCGCCTTCGGCGGCCGCTATCGCGTGCTTGGCTTCGACACATCGACACCGACGTAAAAAACGCTATCTTCTGTCACGGCCCGTCCTTCCTTTGCTTGGGGCTCGGCTCGGGCACGCCCGAAGCAACCCCCGTTTGCTTACAGCTGCAAAGACTAAGGGCGGGCCACCACTCACACCACGGTCATAACGTCTAGGCAACCTCTCTCAACTCCTTCGTCACAGCCCCTTCAGGCAGCGTCTCCAGCGCCGCGTGCAGCAGAATCTCCGCCAGCCGTGCCGCCACCGGATCGAGCTCGGCATCCTTCTGATAGAGATGCAGCGCCATCTTCGGCAGCGCCGGTAGCCCGAGTGCTCCGGGCGCAAGCGCCCTGACATTGGCGGGCAGACCGATACCGGTGCGGATCGTCAGCCCGAGACCGGCCGCCACCGCTGCCCATATGCCGCCGAGGCTGGGGCTGGAGAAGGCCATGCGCCAGGCGAGGCCGGCGCGGTCGAGCGTTTCGGTCGCCACGGTTCTGAGCAGGCAGGGCGCCTCGAACACCACCAGCGGCAGCGCCTCGCCGTCGCGCGCGCCTGCCGCAACCGGTTTCGCCGGGCCGATCCAGCGTGCCTGCACGTCGGCGACATGCCGGCTGTAGGGCAGCGACGTGCCGTCGTGCCAGGCGAGGGCAATGTCGAGGCTGCCGGACACGACACGCTCGGCAAGGTCATGGCTGCGTCCGATCCGCGCCTCGATCCGCACCTTGGGATGGGCGCGGGCGAAACGGCCGAGCACTTCGGGCAGCACGGCTTCGCCGAAATCCTCCTGCAGGCCGAGCCGCACCCAGCCTTCCAGCTCGACGTCCCGGATGGCGGAAGCCGCCTCGTCATTGAGCTCGATCAGGCGTCGCGCATAGCCGAGCATGGTCTCGCCGGCCTCGGTGAGGGCCAGGCCGCGCCCGGCCTTGCGGAAGATCGGCGTCGCCGCCTGCTCCTCCAGTTTCTTGAGCTGAGCGCTGACGGCTGAAGTCGATCGGCCAAGCCGCTCGGCCGCCTTGGCGAAGCTGCCGAGCTCCATGCCGGTGACGAAAGTCCTGAGGACGTCGAGATCGAAAGTGACGCGCCGCATGGTATTGTCCTTGTTTTCAGGATTGTTGATCAAAAACTTCCTGATTTTTCGAATGAAGCTATGGCGCTACATCCGTCACGTCAAGGCCAGTCAACGGGAATGGAATTATGTCCGCCATCGTCTCACCCACCGATTGCGATCCGCCAGAAACAGGCCCCTCCGCCGGCTCGGCCGGCCGGACTTTCGGACCCAACCACCGCTGGAAGGTGCTGGGCATCGGCGTCGCCGCCAATGCCGGCTTCTCGGCCACCTTCTCCGGCATACCGGCAACCGCGGTGGTGATGCGCCAGGGCTATCACCTCGGCAATGCCGAGCTCGGCCTGGCGCTCGGGCTTCTCGGCCTCGGCGTGGCGCTGAGCGAGTTGCCCTGGGGCGTGCTTACCGACCGCTGGGGCGACCGCCGCGTGCTGCTGACCGGGCTCGGCGCGACGGCGGCCTGGCTCTTCATCATGGCGCTGCTCGTCGTGCCGACAAAGCTTGCGGTTCCAGGCGTCACGCTGCTCTCGGCGAGCCTGCTTGTCGCCGGCTTGGTCGGCGGCAGCGTCAATGGCTCCAGCGGCCGCGCCATCATGGGCTGGTTCGGCGAAGGCGAGCGTGGCTTTGCCATGAGCATCAGGCAGACGGCGGTGCCGCTCGGCGGCGGGCTCGGCGCGCTGGTCCTGCCTTCGCTTGCATTGGCGCTGGGCTTTACCGCGGTCTTCGGCCTGCTTGCGGCTCTGTCCGCGATCTCCGCTTTCTTTGCCTGGCGCTGGCTGCACGAGCCGCCGACGCAAGGCGATGCGCACGCCGCCGCCGCGACAAGCGGTCCGGCGCCGCTGCGCAACATCGAGGTCTGGCGCATCTCGACAGCCATCGGCCTGCTCTGCTTCCCGCAGGTGGCGGTGCTCACTTTTGCTTCCGTCTTCCTGCACGACTTCGCCGCCATGGGCACCTGGGTGACCAGCGCCAGCCTCGCCGTCGTGCAGACGGGCGCCATGGCGATGCGCGTCTGGAGCGGGCGCTTCACCGACCACCACGGCAACCGCCGGCCGTTCCTGAGGTTTTGCAGCGCGCTCAGCGCGGTTGCCTTCCTGGCCCTCTGGCTGCTGGCGATCGCCGCCGCAGCGCAGCCGGCGCTGATGGCGGTGCTGCCCGTCATGGTGGTCCTGGCCGGCATCTCCGTTTCGGCCTGGCACGGCGTTGCCTATACCGAGCTTGCCACGCTTGCCGGCGCCGGCCATGTCGGCACCGCGCTCAGCCTTGCCAACACCCTTGTCTTCGTCGGCTTCTGCCTGGTGCCGATCGCCATTCCATGGCTCTTGCTTGTCTTCGCATGGCCGGGCGTGTGGCTGGCAGCCGCGATCTGCGCGGCGATTGCCTGGCCGACCTTCCTGCGCCCAGCCTGATCCACCGAGCCTGATTCCCGGCTGGCTTTCCGCGGGGGCGGGAAGCCGGTTTGCCTTCAACATGAAGAAAACACGATCGATGCCGTTAACCGACCATCAAGGTTAATGCTTCATTTTGGCTCTCCGGGGTCAGTAGCGTTTCTGGAGAGTTCCGTGCATCGACGCGTCTTAAAGCGGCTCGCCGCCGCCGCCGTTGCGAATAAACCTTCCTTCCTTCCTTCTTTGGCTCTGGGGCTCGGCATCTGGGTCGGCTTCCCCTCCGTTGTCGCCTACCAGGACATGGCGAGCCTCGTTTCCGGGCTGGAGTCGCCGCACGCCCGCTGGAACGCCTATGTCGAAAGATCCGTCGCTGGTTCGGTGCACGCCGCCGAAATGCCTTTCGTCGATTCGGCCGCCACGGGCTCGATCTCCGGCTCCGGCGTGGCATTGCCGGGCGTCGGCACGGTGGCATTCCGCGGCAAGGGCAATGTCGCCGGCGCCACGCCCGATGAGGACCGTGTCGTGCGCGCCGACAAGAAGGGCCGCCTCGTCCAGGTCTCGCCGGTGGCGCCGCCGAAGAATTTCAGCGCCGGCTCGATCTTCGAGCGCACCTCGTCGCTGCTCCGTCCCGCGATGGACAGCGGCCTGAAACTTACCTTCGCCAAGCCTGGCATCAAGGGCAAGGAAGTCCAGATCGCCCAGGCCTTCCATATCCGCGAGGACAAGAAGCCCGATCCCGGCCTGCCGGCGGCTCTGGTTGCGCTCGTCAACAACGACAAGCCGGACATCCTCGCCACCGCTTATGCCCCGTCGGCGCCCGACTACGCCAAGGCCTCGCCCTTCGAAGCGCTGCTGCAGGACGATCCGAACGATGGCCGCTTCATCCCGCCGATGGGCAAGGGCGACCACGCCTGGATGCAGAACCCGCTGCCGGCGGCCGTCTTCTCCAAGCCGGAACAGGAATGCCTCGCCAAGGGCATCTATTTCGAGGCGCGCAGCGAACCGGTGCGCGGCCAGGCCGCGGTGGCGCAGGTGATTCTCAACCGCGTCCGCAATCCCGCCTATCCCAAGACGATCTGCGGTGTCGTGTATCAGAACGACAACTGGTTCAACCGCTGCCAGTTTTCCTTCGCCTGCGACGGCAGGAAGAAGCGCATCACCGACCCGGTTTCCTATAAGACCGCCCAGGATGTCGCCATGGCGGTGACCGCCGGCAAGATCTTCATCCCCGAGGTCGGCTCGTCGACGCACTACTATGCCAATTATGTCCATCCCGGCTGGGCGCGCGCCATGCATCGCATGACCAGGATCGGCCTGCATATCTTTTACCGCACCTATGGCGGCGGCTGGAGCTGAGCCGCCTAATCGGCGCCCTCCGTCAACGCCGTTTGTCGCCCGCCGCGCGCGTCGATCGGCGCGGCTTGCCGCGCGGATTCGCGCCGAGTCCTCGCGCGAGCGTGACGGGCACGATGTCGCACCTGAATAAGCTATTGATTTAAAACATAAAAATACATCACTTTGAAGTTCGGCCCGTGGCTTGACGGGCGCGGACCCTCTAACTATGTTGCCGGCGACTTTGGAAGCGGACGGACGGTGATAGTCTGCCCGGGCAGGGGGGTTGCGATGGCCAACAAAAACGGGCCAGACGGAACCGGAGAAACCGGCCGAGGCAAACAGCATGAAGCCGGCATCCGCGACGACGAACTTGAGCGCCGCCGGCGCGAGCTTGAAGCATCGCTTGCATCAAGACGCGCGGACCGGCTCGAGGGGAAAGACGAAGCGAAAGCTGCGACCGGTTACGGTCAGGCACTGAAGCTGTCCAGCGAGTTCATCGCCGGAGTGGTGGTTGGTGTCGGCTTGGGCTGGATCATCGACCGCTTGGCAGGAACGGCGCCATGGGGTCTGATCGTTGGCCTGCTGCTCGGCTTTGGCGCCGGTATACTCAATGTCCTGCGTTCGGCGGGACTGGCGCCGCAATTCGGCCAGGGCGGCGAGCCGCGCGAGCCGAAGGAATAAGATGAGGCGTGCCGCGAGGCGCGAAAGCGAACTTAAGAAGCCGGTTGTGGCTTTGACGGGGATATAAAGTGGCTGCTGACAAGGTCGATCCGATCCACCAGTTCCAGATCCATCCGATCATCCCGCTTCATATCGGCGGCTACGACGTCTCTTTCACCAACTCCGCCCTGTTCATGGTCGTGACGGTCATCGTCGCTTCTGCCTTTCTTTACATGAGCACCGCCAGCCGCGCCCTCATCCCGGGCCGCCTGCAGTCGGTCTCCGAAATGGCCTACGAGTTCGTCGGCAACATGCTGCGCGACGCGGCGGGCAAGCAGGGAATGCAGTTCTTCCCGCTGGTGTTCTCGCTGTTCATGTTCGTGCTGGTCGCCAACCTGATCGGCCTGTTCCCCTATTTCTTCACCGTCACCAGCCACATCATCGTCACCTTCACGCTGGCCGCGCTGGTGATCGGCACCGTCCTCGTCTACGGCTTCGCCAAGCACGGCTTCGGCTTCCTCAAGCTGTTCGTGCCGCATGGCGTGCCCGGCTATCTCCTGCCGCTGGTGGTGGCGATCGAGATCATTTCCTTCGTCTCGCGTCCCGTCAGCCTCTCGGTTCGTCTTTTCGCCAACATGCTGGCCGGCCACATCACGCTGAAGGTGTTTTCGGGCTTCGTCGTCAGCCTCAGCGCGCTGGGCGCCGTCGGCATCGCCGGCTCGGTCCTGCCTTTAGCCATGGCTGTCGCGCTGACGGCGCTCGAACTGCTGGTCGCCTTCCTGCAGGCCTACGTCTTCGCGGTGCTGACCTGCATGTACCTGAACGACGCTCTGCACCCGAGCCACTGATCGATTTTCACCGGCGCCCCGGCGCCAGCATACCCAACGTACCAACCGCAACGATTACGGAAACAACAGGAGTTTGAAATGGACGCAACTGCAGCAGCTGCTATCGGCGCTGGTATCGCCTGCATCGGCATGGGCGGCGCCGGCATCGGCCTCGGCAACATCTTTGGCAGCTATCTCTCGGGCGCGCTTCGCAACCCGTCGGCTGCCGACGGCCAGTTCGGCCGCCTGATCTTCGGCTTCGCCGTGACCGAAGCTCTGGGCATCTTCTCCCTCCTCATCGCGCTGCTCCTGGTCTTCAAGTAAGAAGCACGCGCTGACGAAAGGGGCCGCATGGTGCGGCCCCGCCGTATGGACAGGGGAATGAGATGTTCGTGACATCTGCCTTTGCGCAAGAAACCGCGCCAGCCGCGGCCGAAGGCGAGACGCATGCGGGCACCACCGTGCCTGCCGAGGAGCATGGCACGTTCCCGCCGTTCAATGCCGAGACCTTCCCGTCGCAGATTCTGTGGCTGGTCATCACCTTCGGGCTCTTCTATCTGTTCCTGAAGCGGGTTGTGATGCCGCGCGTCGGCGGTATCATCGATGTCCGCAACGATCGCATCACCCAGGATCTCGACCACGCAGCAAGGCTGAAGGGCGAGGCGGACGCTGCCGTTGCCGCCTATGAGCAGGAACTGGCGGAAGCCAAGGCCAACGCCAACAAGATCGGCCAGCAGGCGAACGACGCCGCCAAGAGCGAAGCCGAAAGCACGCGCAAGAAGCTCGAGGCGGAACTCGAGAAAAAGCTCGGCGAGGCCGAGGCGAGCATCGCCTCGATCAAGGCCAAGGCGATGAAGGAAGTCGGCACGATCGCCGAGGACACCACGTCAGCCATCGTCGAAGCGCTGGTCGGCGGCAAGACCGACAAGGCCGAGATTTCGGCCGCGGTCAAATCCGCGAGCCGGTGAGGAGCGCAACATGGACGCCACATCACTTGCCACGCTCTGGGCCACCATCGCCCTGATCATCTTCCTCGGCGCCGTCATCTATCTGAAGGTGCCGGGCATGCTCGCCAAGTCGCTCGACGCCCGCGCGGCAAAGATCAGCAGCGAGCTCGAGGAAGCGCGCCGGCTGCGCGAGGAGGCCCAGCAGCTGCTCGGCCAGTACCAGCAGAAGCGCAAGGAAGCCGAGAAGGAGGCCGCCGACATTGTCGCCGCCGCCAAGCGCGAGGCTGAGCTGCTCGCTTCCGAGGCGCACAAGAAGACCGAGGACTATGTCGCCCGGCGCACCGCGCTTGCCGAGCAGAAGATCAGCCAGGCCGAGCGCGAAGCGATCGGCGAGGTGCGTGCCAGCGCCGTCGACATCGCCGTCGAGGCAGCCCGCGCGCTGCTCGCCGCCAAGGTCGATGCCAAGGCCGGCGCCGATCTGTTCAAGTCGGCGCTGCAGGACGTGAAGGCCAAGCTGAACTGAGCCTCATAACGTTCGAATCAAAAAGCCGCCTGGGGCAACCCGGCGGCTTTTTTGCTTGATAAGGAAGCGGGGCGCCGAAGCTGCCAATCCCCCACAAGGGGAGATCAACCGTCGCCACCGCTGCCGCTACTTACTCCAGCCCGGCGAAGCTCTCTTCCTCTTCCGTCACCTCGGCCCCACCCAGCCGGAACGGCGCGAACGAGGCGCGGTGCAGCCTTGCCACCGGTCCATGCGTCTCGATCGCGGTACGGTGCCGGACCGTCGCATAGCCCATATGCACCTCGAAGCCGTAGTGCTCGTGATGGCCGCCGCAGCTGCACATCATGCGGTCTCGCATCACCTTGGCGACGATCGAGGCAGCCGCGATCGATTGCGAGCGCTGGTCGCCCTTGATCAGGGCGCGGCCTTCGCAGGCGAGGCCGGGCGGCACATCGCGGCCGTCGGCCAAGGCCAGTTTGGGCTGCAGCGACAGGCCGGCGGCGGCGCGGCGCATCGCTTCAAGGCTGGCCTTCAGAATATTGCTGTTGTCGATGCCCTCGGCGCTGATCGACGCCATCGAGACGCTGAGCGCGGAGCCGAGGATTTTCAGGAACAGCGCCTCGCGCTGCAGATGGGTGAGGCGCTTGGAATCGTCCAGGCCCTCGGGGATGTTGGCCGGGTTGAGCACCACGGCGGCGGCCACCACCGGGCCGGCGAGCGGCCCGCGGCCTGCCTCGTCCATGCCCGCGACTGGCCACAGCCCATCCGCCATCGCCTTCGTCTCGATCGAGAAATCGGGCTTCTCGACGATTTCAAAGAGAAGCGGAGAATCGGAACGCGCGCGAGCCATGGTGCGGCGAGGTTCGCATCGGCTCCGATTCTCCGCAAGTCCCTCCGGGTCGGATGGGGCGTCGGACCGGGAGGGCACCGTCTCACGGCCGGGGGACAGGGGCCGGACGGGATTGTCGGTCAGGGCACGGCCATGAGGCAATGCCCTGACTTTGTCTTTGTCAAAGCAGCATCAGCTGCTCGCCGGCGCCGGAGCCTGCGACGAACTGGTCGGTCCGAAGCTGCCGGCGCTCGACATTGAGTCCGAGCCGCTTGGCGGCGATCTCGAAGCGCCGGCCGATCTGCCAGGCATAGGGTCCGGCGCCCTTCATGCGCTTGCCCCACTCCGAATCGTAATCCTTGCCGTCGCGCATAGAGCGGATCAGCGACATCACATGCCGGTAGCGGTCCGGATAATGGCGCAGCAGCCAGTCCTTGAAGATCGGCGCCACTTCGAGTGGCAACCGCAAAATGACATAACCGGCTTCCCGAGCCCCTGCGGCCCGCGCCGAATCGAGGATGCGTTCCAGCTCCGGATCGTTGAGGCCGGGAACGATCGGCGCCACCATCACCGAAGCAGGGACGCCGGCATCCGAAAGCTGCCTTATCGCCTCCAGCCGCTTCGTCGGCGTCGACGCGCGCGGCTCCATGGTGCGCGCCAGCATGCGGTCGAGCGTCGTCACCGACAGCGCCACCTTGGCAAGGCCGCGTTCGGCCATGCGCGACAGGATGTCGATGTCGCGCGTCACCAGCGCCGACTTCGTCACTATGCCGACCGGATGGCCGCGGGCCTCCAGCACTTCCAGGATCTCGCGCATGATCCGGTACTGCTTCTCGATCGGCTGATAGGGGTCGGTGTTGGTGCCGATGGCGATGGTCCGCGGCTGGTAGCCGGGCTTCGACAGTTCTCTGTCGAGCATGCGCGCCGCGTCGGGCTTGGCGAACAGCTTCGATTCGAAATCGAGCCCCGGCGACAGGCCCATGAAGGCGTGCGTCGGCCTGGCGAAGCAGTAGACACAGCCGTGTTCGCAGCCGCGATAGGGATTGATCGAACGGTCGAAGGAAATGTCCGGCGACTCATTGCGGGTGATGATGGTGCGCGGCTTCTCGACCTGCACTTCCGTCTTGAACGGCGGCAGCTCTTCCAGCGAGTTCCAGCCGTCGTCGAACACATGCCGGCTGACCGGCTCGAACCGGCCGGAAGGATTGATGCCGGCCGAGCGTCCACGGTTGCGGTCCGGCCGCACGCGCATGCCACTCTGTTCCATCATCGCGTTTGCCATCTCGGCTCTGCCTGCTCCGAAGGCAGCAATGTCGGCGCGGACGATCTGTTCCATTTTCGCCCTTTCCCAGGGGCTGTCGGCAGGCTGTCGAATCGCTCTGTTCATGAAACTATTCCTATTTTGCCGATGAGAACAAAGCAAGAACTTTTTCGATCGGGGCGCGCAACTGGCGCGGCGCCGCGCTTTCCGCTATTCGGCTAAGATGCTCAGCGTTCTCATCGAGACCAGGAACGACGAAGAAGGCCTTGCCCGCACGCTCGCCTCGCTGATCGGCGGCGCGGTCGAAGGCGTGGTGCGCGACGTCATCGTCTGCGACGCCGGTTCGACCGACCAGACGCATCGGCTCGCCGAGCATGCCGGCTGCCACTACGTCGCGGGTGCTGTTGCCGCCGGCATCGGCCAGGCCAAGGGCGACTGGCTGCTGCTGCTGGAACCCGGCGCGCGGCTCGGCGAAGGCTGGATCGAAGAGGTCGCCGCCCATACCGCAAGGCAGACGATGCCAGCGCGCTTCTCGCGTGCCCGCGCCAACCGCGCGCCGTTCCTGGCCCGGGTCTTTTCAGGCAACCGGGCGCTGGCCGAAGGCCTCCTCATCAGCAAGCGCCAGGCCTCGGCTCTCGCCAAAAATGCGCGCAGCGCCGAAGCCTTGGCGCGAGGCCTCGCGACCAGGAGGCTGAATGCCGAGATATGGGTAGCGCCCCCGAAGTGACGCCGGCGCCCATGAAAGGGGAAAGGCCGGGCGGCAAATTTCAGCCATTGCTTTATTGTGCGTTGCACAAAAACGAAGGGGACGCTAGCATCTCTCCATGCGGGACAATCGGGTTTGGGTATTGTCGAAGCGATAGGTGATCGTCGCTTCGTCGGATCGCAGTGCATATGAGGACCCGATGAACCTAGGTACCCCAGACAATTCCGGTGCAGCCAGCCTGGAGGCGATCGCCCGCAACGGCAGCCTCTTCAAACGCATCGCCGTGCGCGTCCCGACCTATTTGAAGGACCTGCGCGAAAACCCGGCCTGGCTGCCGATGTTCGTGCTGGCGCGCACCATGCCCGGGCGCCGCATGCACTGGCTGGGCGCCAAACGAGCCCGTCCGCTCGGAGGCGCCGGGGAGACGATGTTCGCCGGCGTCGATCGCGAGGCGGTGGTCGAGGCGCTGCGTTCGGAGGGTCTGTTTTCGGGCTTCATGCTGCCGCCGGCGATCCACGAGGAGATCGCCGCTTTCGCGCAGCGCACGCCTTGTTTCGGCAACTTCGACCGCCGCCTCGAATTCATGCCGGGTGAGCATGCCGAGGCCGAAAAGCGTTTTGGCCGTTCGCTGCTCAGCGGACATTTCTTCGAGCGCATCCTCGACTGCAAGGCGGCGCTTGCCATCCAGAAAGACCCGCTGCTTCTCGATGTCGCCCAGCACTATCTCGGCGGCCAGGCAAAGCTGATCACGACACGCGTCTGGTGGAGCTTCCCGACCGGTAAGGCTTCCGATGCCGACAAGAACCTCGCCTCGCTCGGCAAGTACCATTTCGACCTCGACGACTGGCGGATGCTGAAGTTCTTCTTCTACCTGGTGCCGGTCGACGAGGGTACCGGTCCGCATGTCTATGTCCGCGGCAGCCACAGACGCCGCGCGCTCAAGCATCAGCTGACGCTTCTGGTCGGCCATCCCGCGGAAGACGTGCTGGACGTCTACGGTCCGCAAAGCCCGGTCACGCTGACGGGCGAGGCGGGCCTAGGCTTTGTCGAGGACCCGTTCGGCTTCCACATGGGAACCGTGCCGGCAAACACGCCGCGCCTGATGATGGAAATCGGCTTCGGCATCTCGCGCCCGTCGCGCCGGCGCTTCCATGGCGAGCCGGTCATTCGCTGATCGCATTCGCGAGATCGGCCACTCTCAAATCCCCTGGATTTCGACCGGCATCCAGGCGCTGCGGCGCCTGGCCAGGCGCTGTTCGCGCGTTTCGGCGTCGTAGCGGACAGGGATCGGTTCGCGGGAGAATTGCTCGCGATCGTCGAGCGCGTTGACGATGACGATCGCCCTGGCCTCGGCGCCGTCGACGGCGATCGCCGCGACATAGACGCCGCATTCGCGGCAGACGAGATAGTCGGCGGTGCGCAGGCCGAAACGGTAGGTCTGCAGCTTTGCTCTGTCCTCGACCGAAATGGTCAGGCGGCCGTTCGGATCGGCAGCCGCCCGCGAGCCATGCCGGGTGCAGAACGGGCACTGGCAGGCGCGGATTTCCAGTCCGGCCGGATCGAGCGGGGTCGAGAAGCTCAGGCGGATGTTGCCGCAATGGCATCCGCCGCTGTGAACGGTCATGGCTCTGTCCCTTGTTTCCTTCCACAAGGTACTTTGCCGGCATGGGATTCGGAATGGCGCCTCGAAGGCGACGGCGGCATTCCGCCTGCAAACCGGATGCCGATCGGACGCCTTGCCTGTGCCTTACGAGGTGGGCTTGCCGCCCCGCCTGAGATGCTCGTCAAGGCGCGGCATGATCTCGACGAAGTTGCAGGGCATGTGCCGGTAGTCGAGCTGCGCCTTGATGATGCCGTCCCAGGCGTCCTTGCAGGCGCCGGGCGAGCCGGGCAGCACGAAGACGAAGGTGGCGTTGACGACGCCGCCCGTCGCGCGGCTCTGGATCGTCGAGGTGCCGATCTTGTCGTAGGAGATGCGGTGGAAGACTTCCGAAAAGCCGTCCATCCGCTTTTCGAAGATCGGCTCCAGTGCCTCCGGCGTCACATCGCGACCGGTGAAGCCGGTGCCGCCGGTGGTGATGACGACGTCGACAGCCTCATCCTTCGACCAGGCAAGCACCTTGTCCCGGATCTTTTCCCGATCGTCGGTGACGATGTCGCGGCCGGCCAAGATGTGCCCTGCCTCCACGATGCGGTCGGCCAGCGTCTGGCCGGATTTGTCGTCGGCGAGACTCCGCGTATCGGAAACCGTCAGCACCGCGATGCGCACCGGAATGAAGGGGCGGCTGTCGTTGGCCATCAGTCGGCCTCCATGCTGCGCGTCGCGGCGACGAACCAGCCGGGATGGCGGCCGCGGATGTCGATCGCCGCGCGCTTGGCGACATTGCCGGTCTCGAACAGGCCGAAACAGGTGGCGCCGGAGCCGGACATGCGGGCGAAGGCGGCGCCTGCCCTTTTCAGCGCCTTGAGCGTTTCGTCGACGGCGGGCTGGATCGAACGGGCGGCTGGCTCGAGATCGTTGCGCGTGGTCTCCAGCCAGTTCCAGATCGTGTGGAAGTCGAGGCGACTGGGCAGTGGCGGCAATGCCTCGCTGTCGCGCCTGGAAAGCGCCTTGAACACCTCCGGCGTCGAGACGGCGACACCGGGATTGACCAGAACCAGCGCCAGCGCGGGAAAGCCCGCCAGCGGCGACAATTCATCGCCGATGCCGCGCGCGATCAGTGGCTTGGCCTTGAGGCACATCGGCAGATCGGCGCCGAGCGTCAGCCCGATCCGCGCCAGTTCGGCTTCGTCGATATCGAGCGCCCAGAGGCGGGCAAGGCCGTTGAGAGCGGCCGCCGCGTCGCTGGAGCCGCCGCCGACGCCGGAAGCGATCGGCAGGTTCTTTTCCAGCCGGATGGCGACGGGCGGGGTACGTGCCGCGCCGGCTTCCCGCCGCAAGGCCTCACGCGTCTTCACCACCAGATTGTCGTCATCGAGCGGCACGCCGGAGGCGAAGGGCCCGGATACCGAGAACGCGTCGCGCTCGGCCGGCTCGATCTGCAGCCGGTCGCCGAAACGGGTGAAGACCGCGAGGCTGTCGAGCAGATGGTAGCCGTCGGCGCGCCTGCCGGTCACATGCAGCGCCAGATTGATCTTGGCAGGCGCAAGCAATGTCCGGGACTTGGCCTCGGGCTCCAGAGTGTCGGCTGCTGGCGAGATGGGTTTAGTCCTTGGCCAGACGGTATTCGCCGGTCTTGGGGTCCTTGACCAGCGTGCCCATCGTGCCGTTGGCCGCCTGTTTCTCGGTGCGCCGGATCTTGGCCGTCACGCGCTCGGCCTCGCGGATGAACGCGCGATAGCCGAAATAGGCGGCGGCGCCGACAACGACGAAGAAGATGATCTGCGGCATCTCGAAACTCCTCCCGCGTTTGCGCGGCAAGGCCGGCCGTACAGGCCGGTCAAGCGGTTATGCTAGACGCTTTCATGGCTTTTTCAAAGCCCGAAGCGCGCCCACAGCGCGCGCTCTTCCGCCGCATCGATGACGCCGCTGGCCGCGGCCGCCGCGATGTCGGGCGCCGAAATGCGCGAGCCGAACAGGCCGAAGCGGCCGAAGAGGCCGCGCGGCGCGGTGATCAGCTTGAGCTGCGTCTTTTCGCCGAAACGGGTCTTGAGCACGCTGCGCATGTCGCCCAGCGCATCGACGAGACCGAGCTCCAGGCCCTTCTTGGCGGTCCAGAACAGGCCGGTGAATAGGTCCGGATCGTCCTTGAGCTTGGTGCCGCGCCGCTCCTTGACGAGATCGATGAAAGTCTCATGCACTTCGAGCTGCAGCGCCTTCAGCCGCTCGACGTCCTCCTTCTTCTCCGGCTTGAACGGGTCGAGCACGGCCTTGTTCTGGCCGGCGGTGTGGACGCGGCGTTCGACGCCGATCTTCTTCATCAGTTCCGGGAAGCCGAACGAAGCCGAGACCACGCCGATCGAGCCGACGATCGAGGACGGGTCGGCGAAGATTTCGTCGCCGGCGACGGCGATCATGTAGCCGCCGGAGGCCGCCACATCCTCGACGAAGACCAGCACCTTCTTGTTCTTCTCAGCCGCCAGATCGCGGATGCGCTTGAAGATCAGCCGCGACTGCACCGGCGAGCCGCCAGGCGAGTTGATCGAAATGGCGATCGCGGGCGCGTCGAAGCCGAACGCCTTCTCGATGAGGCCGGCGGTCGAGGCGAGCGACAGGCTCGGCCGGAACTGGCCGCCGCCGGCCATGATGGTGCCGTGCAGCCGGATGACGGGAATGGTGACGACTGTCGAGCGCCAGGATTTCGGCAGCAGGCGGTTGAGAAGGCGTTTCACGAAAACTTGTCTCCGGAAGAGGTGCAAGGAGCAAGGCGAGACCTCATCCTTGCTCCCGGCATGTAGGAATTCGCCGGCCAACGGCAATGCCGCATTGCCGGCCGCTGATCAATCGCCAAACAGCGACGCCAGCCCATTGTTGATCATCTCGGTCCGCTCCGTGGGCTCGTTGCCGGACGGTCCGTGCAGGGTGAGCGGCGGCCGGATCGACAGCTTGCCGCGCTGGCCGAGCGCCGCCCTGACGATGATGCGGATCGCCGCGGCCTCGGGCCGCGGATGCACGCACAGCATCTCGGCATCGCCGAAGCGGCCCTCGAGAGCATCGAGGATGGCGACGAGCTGCTCCGGTCGCGCAATCACCGCAAGCCCGCCGCGCGGCTTGACGACGGCGGCCGCGCTCCTGATCCAGTGCTCGAACAGCCCGTCCTCGACGACATGCGCTTCTCTGCGCAACGCGTCCGGCGTGGCGCGGTCCTGCGCAGCGTTGAAGGGCGGGTTCATGATGACGAAGTCGAAGCGGTTGTCGGCAAGCCCGGCTTCGGCCCGCGCGCGGCCGGCAAGCGTGACGTCGGCCGCCAGCACCGAGGCGCGGTCGCCGAGATGCGCATTGCCCGGATGCGCAAGCGTGGCGGCGGCAAAGGCCGCCATCTCGGCGGAGCGCTCGACCAGCACCGCGCGCGACTGCGGACAGCGCGACAGGACGGCAAGGGCCGCGGCGCCGGCGCCGGCGCCGAAATCGGCGAGCTTGCCGGAAAATGCGGCCGGCACGGCCGCCGCCAGCATCATGGCGTCCATGCCGGCGCGATGGCCTTGCCTTGGCTGCACCAGCCAGAAGCGGCCGCGATGGAAGGCATCGACCGTGTGGGCCGGCGTGTCGGCCTGTGAAGCGTTGGGGGCGAGGGCGGCTGACACTGCCATTATTTCCGGCGGATCTCGTTCTCGATGCCGGCATCCTTCAGGATGCGCCGCGCCGCATCGGCTTTGTCGGCATCAACCATGATGCGCCTCGGCAGGATGCCGATCGAACCGTCGAGCACGCTCATATTCTGGTCGGCGACGAAACAGGCGATGCCGGCGTCGCGCATCAGCGATTCGACGAAGGAGATGAGGACGGCGTCGTTGGTGCGGACAAGCTCGATCATGGAATGAAAATCGCAGGTTGCGGCGTTCCTGTAAACGTCGAGGCGGACCTGCGGCAGCCAGGCCGCGCCAATTCGCCTCTTGCCGTGCCCGGTTGTACCGCCCTAGAGTCCCGCCTCGGGACCAGGGTGTTGTCGTGCGCGTCAACCGAGACGGGAGTGATCGTGGTGGGTGTCGTTCTGAATATCGAAGGCAAGCGGGAACCCGCTTCCATCAAGGATCTCATCGATCTGACGGCAGCCGACATGGGACGCGTCAACGAGCTGATCCTGTCGAAGGCCGGCTCCGACGTTGAGATGATACCGGAGGTTGCCAACCACCTGATCTCGTCCGGCGGCAAGCGGCTGCGGCCGATGCTGACGCTCGCCGCCGCCCAGATGTTCGGCTATGCAGGCGAAGGCCATGTCAAGCTCGCCACCGCGGTCGAGTTCATGCATACCGCCACACTTCTCCATGACGACGTCGTCGACGAGAGCGCGCTGCGCCGCGGCAAGAAGACGGCGCGCATGATCTGGGGCAACCAGGCAAGCGTGCTGGTCGGCGATTTCCTGCTCGGCCAGGCTTTTCGCATGATGGTCGAGGTCGGCTCGCTGGAGGCCTTGGACATCCTGTCGAGCGCCGCCTCCATCATCGCCGAGGGCGAGGTGATGCAGCTTGCCGCCGCCAAGAACCTGGAGACCACCGAGGACGAGCATTTCGCCGTCATCAAGGCAAAGACCGCCGCCCTGTTCTCGGCCGCCGCCGAGGTTGGCCCGGTAATCGCCCAGGCTTCCCGAAACGATCGCGCCGCGCTGCGCTCCTACGGCATGAATCTCGGCCTTGCCTTCCAGCTCATCGACGACGCGCTCGACTATGGCGGCTCGAGCAAGGAGCTCGGCAAGAATGTCGGCGACGATTTCCGCGAGGGCAAGGTGACGCTGCCGGTGATCCTCGCCTACCGGCGCGGCACCAAGGCCGAGCGCACCTTCTGGAAGCGCGCCATCGAGGACAATGTCACCGACGACGCCGGGCTGGAGAAGGCGATCGGCCTGATGACCCGCCACGGCGCCATCGCCGACACGATCGGCCGCGCCCGTCACTTCGGCGAGATCGCCCGCGACGCGCTGGCGCCGCTGGAAGCGACGCGCCAGAAATCGGCGCTGATCGACGTCATTGATTTCTGCATCAGCCGCGTCAACTGAGAGCCTTGGTTTCCGGGTGTCCGGCCTGCGATGCCGTTGCCGCCGAGGGGGGCCGCTCTACCCGTTTGTAGTACGATCGACTGCCATGGGAGATCGGCGCATCAGCCAGACGGGCGATCGACGTCAAGGCTGGATGCAGATATTATTCCCGCTGGCCGTGCTCTGTTGAGCGGCACGAATGTGATTCGAGCCGGGATTGAAGCCTGACCCCAAAAAGGCCATGCTTTATCTGGAAAAGATCGAGTCTGTGGGCGGTCCGCCAAGGCGGGATCGCGTCTGGCTGAAAGGGATACGATGCGGCAAGGACGTGCGCGCTGGCTCAAGAGGCTGGCATTTTTAGCGGGGGTGGCGCTTGCGGCGCTGCCTGCCCATGCCAAGGAAAACGCCCCACCGCTCCAGATCACGTCCTTCTCGGGCGCCTATCTCGCCGCTCATACCGCCGAAAGCGACAATGATCTCGACAATGCTATCGCCTATTACAAGCAGGCGCTGGCCTTTGCCCCCAATGACACCGACCTGCAGCAGAGCCTGATGCTGGCGCTGGTCGCGCAGGGCCGCTTCGAGGAATCGCTGGTCTATGCCGACAAGCTCAAGGAGGTGCCCGATATCGAGCGCTTCTCGCGCCTGGCGCTTGCCGTCGATTCCTTCCACAAGAAGGATTACGCTAAGGCTCAGTACTGGCTGAAGCTGTCGCTCGAATCCGATCTCGACCGGCTGCTATCCGGCGTCATGGACGGCTGGGCCAAGGAAGGCGCGGGCGATGCCTCTGAGGCTATGGCCTCGATCGACAAGCTCAAGGGGCCGGACTGGTTCGGCCTGTTCAAGTCCTTCCACCGCGCGCTGATCGCCGACGCCGCCGGCCTTTCCGACAAGGCCGATGAGATCTACGCCGCCACCCTGGCCGACACCGCCGCCGGCGGCTCCGCGCCCGAGACGTGGATGCGCAACGCCCAGGCCTATGCCTCCTTCCTCGCCCGCAAAGGGGACAAGTCGAAGGCGCTCGCGGTGCTCAACCAGGCCGAGGCCTTTGCGCCGGGCAAGCTGGAAATCACCACGCTGCGCGACAGGATCAGCAAGGGCGACAAGATCGAGCCCCTGGTCGCCACTCCGGCGGACGGTGCCTCGGAAATCCTGCTCGACCTCGCCACCGCGCTCAACCGCGGCGGCGGCGAGCCTTTCGTGCGGCTCTATCTGCAATATGCGCTGGCGCTGAAGCCGGACAGCGACGCCGCCCTGGTTCAACTTGCCGCCGTCGCCGAGCAGTTGAAGGACGGCGAAGGGGCGATCGCGCTCTATCGCCGCATTCCGGCCACGTCGCCGCTGAAGGAGCTGTCGGAGCTGCAGCTTGGCCTGAACCTCGCCGACATCGACCGCCATGACGAGGCGATCGCGCACCTCAAGGGCTATGTCGATGCGCATCCGACCGATATGCGCGGCTACCTCGCGCTCGGCGGCGTCTATTCCTCCAAGGAGGATTTCCGGTCGGCCGCCAATCTCTACGACAAGGCCGTCGAGGAACTGAAGACGCCGACCGCTGCCAACTGGAACATCTTCTACCAGCGCGGCATCGCCTATGAGCGGCTGAAGGAATGGCCGAAGGCAGAGCCCAATTTCCGCAAGGCGCTGGAGCTGCAGCCCGACCAGCCTCAGGTTCTGAACTATCTCGGCTATTCCTGGGTCGACATGAACACGAACCTCAAGGAAGGCCTGGCGATGATCCAGAAGGCCGTGGATCTGCGGCCAAGCGACGGCTACATCGTCGATTCGCTGGGGTGGGCCTATTACCGCCTCGGCCGCTTCGACGACGCCGTCCGCGAAATGGAGCGCGCCGTATCGCTGAAGCCGGAAGATCCGGTTCTCAACGATCATCTGGGCGATGCCTACTGGCGCGTCGGCCGCAAGCTGGAAGCGACCTTCCAGTGGACGCAGGCGCGCGACCTGAAGCCGGATCCGGACGTGCTCGCCACCCTGCAGCAGAAGCTGCTCAAGGGCCTGCCGCCGATCGAATCCAACACGGCGCAGGAAACCCCGAAGGTGAAGCCGGTCGCTCCGCCGCCGCCGCCGAAGGGCTGAAACCACCGGAATGTTCAAAAAACGGGGCTCGCTGGGCCCCGTTTTCATTTCAAAAGAGCTTGCGGTAGACGACGAACCCCGAGCGCTCGCCGATCCTGTCGTAGAGCTGCATGGCGGTGTGGTTGGTCTCATGCGTCAGCCAGTAGACGCGGCCCGACCCGGCGGCTTTTGCGCGTTCGTAGACGCCTTCGATCAGCGCCCGGCCGACGCCCTGGCCGCGCGCGACCTCCAATGTGAAAAGGTCCTGCAGATAGCAGTTCGGCGCGATCGCCGTGGTCGAGCGATGGTAGAGATAATGGACGAGGCCGAGAAGGTTTCCGTCGCGCTCGGCCACCAGCGCATGCATCGGCTCATAGGCATCGAAGAAGCGCGACCAGGTCATCCGGGTGATCTCGCCGGCAAGCGCGGTTTCGCCCGAGCGGCCGTAGAACGCATTATAGCCGTCCCAGAGCGGCAGCCATCGTTCGTAATCCTGCCGGGCGACGGGGCGGATGGTGAGTTGACCGGGCATGGCGGAACCTTTGTCGTTGCGGCTCACGCGAGCAAACGGCCGGCGCGGGCGCCCGGCAATGGGCCAGCCGCAGGCAAAGCGTTCAACCTTCCACTCGCCGGCGAGGGGGCATTGCCTTGACGCTCGCCGGCCCGGCAACTAGGGAATGCTTGAATCCCAGCGCTTTCCGAGGCCGCCGTGACCATCGACATTCCTGCCCACATGCATCCCAGCCGCTCCTTCCAGGGGCTGATCCTGACCTTGCACAATTACTGGGCCGACTATGGCTGCGTCATCCTGCAGCCCTACGACATGGAAGTTGGCGCCGGCACCTTCCACCCGGCAACCACCTTGCGCGCGCTGGGCCCGCGCCGCTGGAACGCGGCTTACGTGCAGCCGTCGCGCCGCCCGAAGGACGGCCGCTACGGCGAGAACCCGAACCGGCTGCAGCATTATTATCAGTACCAGGTGATCCTGAAGCCGAACCCGCCCAACCTGCAGGAACTCTATCTCGGTTCGCTCGAGGCGATCGGCGTCGATCCCCTCCTGCACGACATCCGCTTCGTCGAGGACGACTGGGAAAGCCCGACGCTCGGCGCCTGGGGCCTCGGCTGGGAGTGCTGGTGCGACGGCATGGAAGTGTCGCAGTTCACCTATTTCCAGCAGGTCTGCGGCATCGAATGCGCGCCGGTGGCGGGCGAGCTGACCTACGGGCTGGAGCGGCTCGCCATGTATGTGCAGGGCGTCGACAATGTCTACGATTTGAACTTCAACGGCCGCGAGGGCGCCGAGAAGGTCACCTATGGCGACGTCTTCCTGCAGGCCGAGCAGGAATACTCGCGCCACAATTTCGAATTCGCCAACACGGCGATGCTGCTTAGGCATTTCGAGGACGCAGAGGCCGAATGCAAGGCACTGCTTGCCGCCGCCGCGCCGGCGTCGAACGACAATCTGGCCATGCACCGAATGGTGTTTCCGGCCTACGACCAGTGCATCAAGGCGAGCCATGTCTTCAACCTGCTCGATGCGCGCGGCGTGATTTCCGTTACCGAGCGCCAGAGCTACATCCTTAGGGTGCGCAACCTGGCAAAGGCCTGTGGCGAGGCGTTCCTGCAGACGAAGGCGGGCGGGCTGGCGGCTTAACCCAGTTCGGGTTGGGCCGTAACGGCAGTGATCGGCAACGTGATCTGTGTTGTAGCGCCATCGATGGTGCGCAGAGCTTGCCTCACGCCAGGCATCGTGAACGTGCCATGCATCTGGGCGGCGAAGCAGGCGCTCAGTGCCAGGATTTGCAGGGTTCTCGATGCCGTCTTCATCGTCGTTCAGCCAATAGTTCTCCACCTGAGCGTTGGTCGCTTCAGCGCTGCTTTCGGTTCACGGGAATTTCTGCCCTAAGGACGGGCGCAACCGCGCTATCCCGACAGCAGGCTGAAAAAATTCCGGAAATCGATTGAAGAGGCCATCTGCTTGCGGGGTGACAGCGGCTGGCCGAGTTGCTATTTCCCGCGCATTCGTGACACCCGGCGCTGCCGCGCCGACCCTCCCCATCAAGGGGAGGGTGAGGAGCTAACCAATGCCTGACCTGCTTCTGGAACTCCGCTCGAAAGAGATCCCCGCCTGTCCGCGCGATCGCAGCGCCGAAGGCGTGAGGACGCGCAAACAGGAAAGAGGCATGCGGGCGGAGAGACTCTGATGCCGGATTTGTTGCTCGAACTTCGCTCCGAGGAAATTCCTGCGCGCATGCAGCGCAAGGCTGCCGGCGATCTTCGCAAGATGCTGACCGACGGACTGGTCGAGGCGGGTTTGACCTATGAGGCGGCGCGCGAATACTGGACGCCGCGGCGCCTGGCGCTGGACATCCGCGGGCTGACCGCGCGCTCGAAGGATATTCGCGAGGAGATCAAAGGTCCGTCGACCACGGCCCCCGAGCAGGCGGTGCAGGGCTTCCTGCGCAAGGCTGGCCTTTCATCGATCGCCGAGGCGCATGTCCATTCCGATCCGAAGAAGGGCGACTTCTACGTCGCCCATATCTCAAAGCCGGGCCGGGCGGCCGAAGAGATTATCGCCGAGCTGGTGCCGGGCATCATCAAAAGCTTCCCCTGGCCGAAGTCGATGCGCTGGGGGCCGGCATCGGCCAGGCCCGGCTCGCTGCGCTGGGTGCGGCCTCTGCAGTCGATCGTCTGCACGTTCGGCCCGGAGACCGAGGAGCCGGTGGTGGTCGATTTCGAGATCGACGGCGTCCGCTCCGGCAACATCACCTTTGGCCACCGCTTCCACGCGCCGGGCCCGATCACCGTTCGCCGTTTCGACGACTACGTGGCCAAGCTCGAGGCGGCCAAGGTCGTGCTCGATGCCGACCGGCGCAAGGAGATCATCCTCGCCGACGCGCGCAACATCGCCTTCGCCAATGGGCTGGATCTCGTCGAGGACGAAGTCCTGCTGGAGGAAGTGTCGGGCCTGGTCGAATGGCCGGTCGTGCTGATGGGCGAGTTCGAACAGGATTTTCTCACCATTCCGGCCGAGGTCATCCGCTTGACCATTCGCGCCAACCAGAAATGCTTCGTCACTCGGCCGCATGGCGTGGTCGAAGACCTCTCCAACCGCTTCATCCTCGTTGCCAACATCGAGGCGAAGGACGGCGGCATGGAGATCGCATATGGCAACGGCAAGGTGGTGCGGGCACGCCTCTCCGACGCTCTTTATTTCTGGAAGACGGATCAGGGCGACCTGCCGGACCTCGATCAGCTTCAGGAATCGGCGGCGAAGTTCGAGCTGGATTTGAAGAAGCCGCTCGACCAGCGCATGGCGCGGCTCGACCATCTCAACGTCACCTTCCATGCCAAGCTGGGCACGCAAGGGGAACGGGTCGAGCGGATCAAGAAGCTCGCTGAAGAACTGGCGCCGTTCGTCGGCGCCGATGCCGCGCTCGTCACCCGCGCCGCGGTGCTCGCCAAGGCCGATCTGCAGACCGAGGTGGTCGGCGAGTTTCCTGAGTTGCAGGGCGCCATGGGCCGCAAATATGCGCTGCTGCAGGGCGAGCACCCGTCCGTCGCGGCAGCCGCCGAGGACCACTACAAGCCGCAAGGCCCATCCGACCGCGTGCCCACCGACCCGGTGTCGGTTGCCGTTGGGCTTGCCGACAAGCTCGACACGCTGACCGGCTTCTGGGCGATCGATGAAAAGCCGACCGGCAGCAAGGACCCGTTCGCGCTGCGGCGCGCGGCGCTTGGCGTGGTCAGGATTTTGGTCGAGAACCGCATTCGCCTGGGGCTGACGTCGATCTTCGCCAAGGCCTTCGCAAACTTCCCCGGCGGCGCCGGCCAGACGTCGGATCTGCTCGCATTCTTCCACGACCGCCTGAAGGTTTATCTTCGCGACCAAGGCGCGCGGTACGATCTGATCGATGCCGTTATCACGCCGCAGTCCGACGATCTTCTGCAGATCGTGCGCCGCGTCGAGGCGCTGGGCTCCCTGCTCGATACCGAGGGCGGCAAGAACCTGCTGGCCGGCACCAAGCGCGCCGCCAATATCCTGGCCGCCGAGGAGAAGAAGAAAACGCTGGTCGCCGAGGCTGTTGAACCGGCGCTGTTCCGCGAGAACGCGGAAAAGAAGCTGTTTGCCGCGGTGAATCAGGCCGAGAAGGAAGCCGGCCAAGCGATTCAGAATGAAGATTTTTCCGCCGCGATGCTGTCGCTTAGCGTATTGCGTGAACCGGTTGATTCATTCTTTGAAGGCGTTCTCGTGAATGATGAGGACCAGGCCGTGCGCGCCAACCGCCTGGCGCTGCTTGCCCGCATCCGCGCCGCCACCGACCAGGTCGCCGATTTTTCAAAGATCGTCGGCTGACGTCCCAAAAATCGCAAACTCCGAAGCAGCCTGCGCCTCACAAGTCGCGGGCATGCTTCGACAATTTCATGGCCCAAATTTAACACGCCGGAGCCGGCTTACAGTCATATGACGATGACCTCCACATGGGAGAACTAGTGCGTGTCGCCCAGAAGCATGCAGCGGCTCTGGGACAACGACATGCATCAGAAAAGGACTTAAGCGCGTCGCCTGGATTCATTTCAGCACGACGCGCCTCAGGACGTTCCCAAACCACGGAGGCATGCCATGAATTCCGATCACGATATCGAATTGACTGAAGAGACCCCGGCCGCCGCCGAGGCCACCGAAACCGCTTCCGACAACATCCTCGACCATGCCGCCGCCGCGGCGGTCGAAGCCGCCGAACCGTCTGACGATGGCGAAGAAGCCGACGACGCAGACGGCGATGAGGAAGCCTCTGCCTCGGACGACGAGTTGGACGAGGAGGATGACGACAATGAAGACGGCGACGACGAGGAGGACGCCGACGAAGACGAAGAAGCCACGGCCTCGGGCGATCATGAGGACGAAGATGGCGAGGACGACGACGAAGACGAGTCCGAGGATGACGAGAAGGAAGAAGCGGCGTGAGCCGCTTCTCGCGGTTTGAAAGAAAGAGGGGCGACGCGGTCCGGCGCCGCCCTTCTTCGTCGGTCCGGCCTTGTCAATCTTCTAAGATGCTGACGCGCACGCGGTCGGGATAGACGTCGACCTCGATCAATGGCTCGCCGTTGACAATGGCGCGTCGCGTCGCGCCGCTCATCGCGCCGCCGCGTTCCAGCATGCGCTCCAGTTGGGCGCGGTCATCGTTGCCGCGGAACCACGGATCGCCCTGGTCGTCGCTGTCGCGGCGGCGGAACTTGTGCCAGTTGGCCCGGTCCTGCCGAACCATCTGCGTCGCACTCTCCAACTGGTAGCCGTCACTGGCGTGATGGTCGCGTTCGGAAATCCGCGCCACATAGGAGCCCAGCATGTCCTGGGCTCGGACGGTGCTCGCATTGAGCCCCAAGACCGCCAGCAAACCGACGACGGCAATAGCTTTCGAGCCCGTCATGAAATCCCCCTCTGAAACGTCAGCCTTATCGTGCCCGAACCCGGATGACGAAATCGGACAGTAACGAAAACAGGCTTGTCTGACGCCCGACGCAACCGGGCTGCCGCTTGAGCTGGCCTACATCGCCTTGCTGAAGCGTGGCATTGTCGGGGCTTCCTGCGGCCGAGCTTCCGGCTGCGCCTGGCCATCCGGCGCATTTTCCGTCGCGGCCGCCTTGTTGTCGGTCGCCTGGGTGTCGCCGTTGGGAGCCGCCGCGGCGGTGTCGTTGGGGGGCGTGGCCGCGGGCGGGGCGGTGCCGTTTGCCGGTGTTGCAGCCGCCGGCTCCGCGGATTTGGCCGAGGCGGTCACCGCGGGCGTCGCTGAAGCGCCGCCGACGATGCCGCCGCGAATGATCATTGGCGCTTGCGCGTGCCTCTGCCCGGATGTCTGCGGGATCGCGGCCACCTTCTCGTCGGTGACGGCGGGCACCGGATCGCCGAGCGCCACGACCGACGATGTGGAAGCCTTGCCTGGATCGATCGCGGCCAGCCTGACCACGGACGGGGTCGAGGTCGGAACGCCAGGCGCGACGATGGACGAAGCCTGCGCCAGACCGGTCGTCGCCAACAGGCCGATGCCGAACGCTCCTAGAGCAATTCCAGGAAAAATGTGCAGCGTTTTTCTGTCCGCAATTGCGTCAAAGCAAAGCATGCGCATCACGATAACTCCCCGAGCCCAACAACCGGAAATCCGCAGCCTAGTGGCGGCGAATTGATGCCGGCTTGCATTGAAACTTAACATTTTAGGGATTGATAAATCGCCAATCCCCGCCTTGCCCCGCTTTGCCCGCCGTATTACGGGACCGGCGTGTTCAGGATTGGTGACGGATTTGGCTGAGATACTGGCTGTCGGCGAGGCGATGGAACGGGCGCTGGCGCTGCTCGAAGGCGGCGATGTCGTCGCCATTCCGACCGAGACTGTTTACGGGCTGGCCGGCGACGCCACCAATGGCGTCGCCGTGGCGCGCATCTTCGAGGCCAAGGGCCGCCCGCGCTTCAATCCGCTGATCGCCCATGTCGCCGACCTCGCCATGGCAAGCCGCATCGCCGACTTCGATCCCCTGTCGGCAAGGCTGGCCGAGGCCTTCTGGCCCGGTCCGCTGACGCTGGTGCTGCCGCAGCGCGTGGAAAACGGCATCCATCCGCTGGTCACGGCGGGGCTGGACACCATCGCGCTGCGCATGCCGAGGGGCTTTGGCGGCGAGCTGATCGGGCGGCTCGGCCGGCCGCTCGCCGCCCCCAGCGCCAATTCCTCCGGCAGGATCAGCGCCACGACGGCCGAGGCCGTGGCAGCCGATCTCGGCGAGAGGATCAAGCTGGTGGTCGACGGCGGCGCAACGCCGGTCGGCCTGGAATCGACCATCGTCAAGATCGAGGGCGGCAAGCTGAGGCTGCTGAGGCCTGGCGGCATTGCCGCCGAGGATATTGAAGCTGCTGCCGGCGTAAGACTGCTGCGCGGCGCCGCGGGCATCGAGGCGCCGGGCATGCTCGCTTCGCATTACGCGCCGGGCGCATCAATGCGGCTCAATGTCGGCAAGATCGCCGGCGGGGAGGCGCTGCTTGCCTTCGGCCGTCATCGTGCCGAAGGCTGGCAGGATGCGGTCGCGGTGCGCAATCTTTCCGAGGCGGGCGACCTGCGTGAGGCGGCCACCAATCTCTTCGCCTATATGCAGGCGCTCGACCGCAGCGGCGCCGCCACCATCGCCGTCGAGCCTATCCCGTTCGACGGGCTGGGCGAGGCGATCAACGACCGGCTCGCACGCGCCGCCGCCCCGCGTGACAAGATTGCCTGAGCGCCATAGGTTGGGGTCATGAACGACCAGCCTTTCGACCTCGATCCCGTCCTCATCGACCGCTTCGCGGCCATTGTCGGCGACAAATACGCGCTGCGCGACCAGGCCGACATCGCGCCCTACATCACCGAGCGGCGCGGCCTCTGGCATGGCAGGACATCGCTGGTGCTGAGGCCGGGCAGCGTCGAGGAAGTGAGTCGCATCATGCGGCTCGCCACCGAGACCGGAACCCCGGTCGTGCCGCAGAGCGGCAACACCGGTCTGGTCGGCGCCCAGGTGCCGGACAAATCCGGTCACGACATCGTGCTGTCGCTATCGCGGCTGAACCGCATCCGCGAGATCGATGTGCTATCGAACACGGTCACCGCCGAGGCGGGCGTTATCCTGCAGACGCTGCAGGAAGCGGCCGACGCGGCCGACCGGCTGTTTCCGCTGTCGCTTGCCGCGCAAGGCTCCTGCCAGATCGGCGGCAATCTCTCCTCCAACGCCGGCGGCACCGGCGTGCTTGCCTATGGCAATGCGCGTGAGCTTTGCCTCGGTGTCGAGGTGGTGCTGCCGACCGGCGAGGTGTTCGACGACCTGCGCAAGCTGAAGAAGGACAACACCGGCTACGACTTGAAGAACCTCTTCGTCGGCGCCGAGGGCACGCTTGGCGTCATCACCGCTGCCGTTTTGAAACTCTTTCCGAAGCCGAAGGGCAGGGAGGTTGCCTTCGTCGGCCTGCCTTCGGCCCGGGACGCGTTGTCACTGTTCAGCCTGGCGACGGACCAGGCCGGCGCGTCGCTCACTGCATTCGAGCTGATCGGCAGGAGGCCGTACGACTTCACGCTCAAGCATGGCCAAGGCATCACGCGGCCGCTGGCCGACGACTGGCCGTGGTATGTGCTGATGCAGATCTCCTCCGGCCGCTCGGAGGAGGATGGCAGGGCGCTGATCGAGGAGGTGCTGGCGGCCGGACTCGAGAAAGGCATCGTCGGCGACGCGGTGGTCGCGGCCAGCTTGGCGCAGGGCGATGCCTTCTGGAATTTCCGCGAGGTGCTGCCCGAGTGCCAGAAGCCGGAGGGCGCCTCGATCAAGCACGACATCTCGGTACCGATCGCCTCGATCCCGGACTTCATCGAGAAGGCGGCAAGCGCCGTCGCGTCCGTCAGCCCCGGCGCGCGTGTCGTCTGCTTCGGCCATATGGGCGACGGCAACCTGCACTACAACATTTCCCGCCCTGAAGGCGGCGACGACGAAGCGTTCCTCGGCCTCTACCGCCCGATGAACAATGCCGTGCATGACGTCGTGCGCTCCTTCCATGGCTCGATCTCGGCCGAGCACGGGATCGGCCAGTTGAAGCGCGACGAGCTGATCGCCACCGCGCCGCCGATGGCGATCGATCTGATGCGCCGCGTGAAGGCGGCCTTCGATCCAGCCGGCATCATGAATCCCGGTAAGGTTATCTGATCCTTCCCAGATGTTGTGGCTGGTTGCATTCCGATAACCATCGGCTCCGATCAGCAAAATTTAACCGACTTTCTTAAGCGCGGCGGTAAGAAGCGAGCGCTAATGTTTCTCCTCATAAACGAGGCCGGAAAAACCGGCCCGGAGAGAACCGGAAAACGGCCCTCAGGAGAAACAGGAAGGCATTCGATGAACACTGGACTGAAGCCAGTCTGGGCGGGGCGCAACATGCGTCTCGACCCGTTTCGCCTGCCGCAGATGGTAAGCTATGCCACGCGCGACGATTATGGCGATGTCACCTTCACCATCGATCAGCGCGGCGCCGTCATCCGGCGCATGCTGGAGATGAGCGGCGTGCCGGCGATCATCGCGCTGCCCGCCAATGCGTTCCGCGGCGTCGCCGCGCGCGCTATGGAAGATCCGGACGGCAACGTCACGGTGACGCTGGAACTTCTGCACAATGATCCGATGCTGTCGGTGCCTCTGCTTGTCGCCGACGATCTCGACGATGTCGCCGCCGATTGGCGCGCCTGGGCCGACGCCTATCGCCTGCCGATGCTCCTGATCGAGGCCGACGGCATCGCCCGCACGCTGGAAGAATCGCTCGGCGCCGCCATCAGGGCGCTGCCGCCACAGGAGCGCCGCAAGGGCCGTGTCTCCAACATGCGCCGGCCGCGCTTCCTCGCCCGTCGCAAGGCCGGCAATCTCGGCCTGCGCCTTGTCATCGGCGGTGAGGAGATCATCGCGCGGGAGTAGCGCTTTTTCCTTCTCCCACAAGGGGAGAAGGGGAGCGCCGTCACACCAACGGCTTCAACGCCACCCACAGCGCCCCGCCGATCAGCCCCAGAAAGATCAGCCAGCCGACCTGGTTGTTCGACTTGAACAGTCTCAGGCACTGATCCGGATTGTTGATGTCGAGCCGCACGATCTGGCGCGCCATATGCGCGCCGGCGGCGATCAGCCCGGCCAGCGCCGGCATCGGCACCTGCGCCGAAGCGAAGGCGATGGCGAAGCAGACGAGCGCGCCGCCATAGAGCCCGACCAGCCAGGTCTTGGTGTTGTCGCCGAACAGCCGCGCCGTCGAGCGCACGCCGACGATGGCGTCGTCTTCCTTGTCCTGATGCGCGTAGATCGTGTCGTAGCCGATCACCCACAGGATCGAGCCGATATAGAGCATGATGGCCGGGCCATCGAGGTCGCCGAACTCGACCGCCCATCCCATCAGCGCGCCCCAGGAGAAGGCCAGCCCAAGCACGAATTGCGGCCAATTGGTGATGCGCTTCATGAACGGATAGACGGCGACGATCACGAGCGAAGCGATGCCGAGCGGGATGGCGAAGCTGTTGAACTGCAACAGCACGGCGAGCCCGATCAGCGCCTGGATGACGAGGAACGCCCAGGCCTGGCGGCGCGTCACCTTGCCGGCCGGCAGCGGCCGCGAGCGGGTGCGCTCGACCTGGTTGTCGATGTCCTCGTCGGCAATGTCGTTATAGGTGCAGCCGGCGCCGCGCATGGCGACGGCGCCGATGAAGAACAGCAACAGGTACCAGGGCGCCGGCAATAGCGTCAGCAGCGGGTCCGTCGGGCGCGGATAGGCGCTCGCCGCAAGGGCGGCCGACCACCAGCAGGGCCAGAGCAGCAATTGCCAGCCGATCGGCCTGTCCCAGCGCGCAAGCTGCGCATAGGGCCACAGCCAGCGCGGCAGCACCCGGTAGACCCAATGGCCGCTCGGGGCATCGGCGACGCGGCCCTGGGTCGCTTTCGACTGGATGGTTTCCATTGTGCTGGAGTGGCAGCAGCGATGGGCGCCGTCAAGCGGCCGCGTTGTCGCTCAGCCGGTGAAAACATCGTGACCGGCGAACCACGCTTTCGCCGTCTCGATGAAGGCGAGCGCCGCCTTCGGCAGGCGCTGGCGCGTGTCGTGGGCCAGGATGATGCGCTGCATGGGAAGCGGGTCGGAAATCGGCTTGCAGACCAGCGGCAGGCCGTCATAGCTCCTGTCGCCATGCGGCCTGGTGTAGCTCACCGCCACGCCGAAGCCGTTGGCCACCATGCTGCGCTGCAGCTCGAACGAGCTTGTCGACGACTGGGCGACGGGCGACAGGCCGCGGCTTAAGAAAAGGTCCAGCATGTGCTGCCAGCTGTGCGGCTGCTCGGTGGTGATCAGCGGATGCGCGGCCAACTCCGCCAGGCTGACGGCACGCTTGTCGGCCAGCACATGGCCGGCCGGCAGCAGCGCGTGCGGCCGAAGCTCGTGCAGAAGCGCGCGCTTGAAATGCGCCGGCAGGCCGAGATCGTAGGTCAGGCCGAGGTCGATGGCGCTGTCGGCCAGGCGCCGCCCCAGCGTCTCGAAGGTTTCGTCGCGGATCACGACCGTGACTGCCGGGCAGCGTTCGGCGAAAGCGCGCATCAGCGCCGGCGCGAAATAGGGCGCCAGATCCTCGAAACAGCCGAGCGCCAGCTCGCCGCCGACATCGGCCTCGCGCGATGCGAGCGCGGCCAATTCGTCCGCCTCGGCCAGCACCTGCCTGGCCTTGGCGACAGCCTGGCGGCCAAAGGAGGTCAGCGTCACGCCGCTGCCGCGATGACGCACGAACAGTTTTTGGCCGAGCGCGTCCTCGACATTGTCGATCGCGACCGAAATCGAAGGCTGAGAAACATTGAGCGCCGCGGCCGCGGCGGTCACGCTGCCATAGCGGGCCACGGCGATGACGTAGCGCAATTGCACAAGCGTGGGTTTCATAGGTAAAAACTATAAGCAAGATGACAAGTTATTATTTTACGCGATGTAGCGCTCTTGCGATAGTCGGTTTGCCCGACGAAGGAGATTGCCCATGGCCACGGCAAAGATCGATGCCGCGACGATTGCCGACTACCAGCGCGACGGCGCGGTCTGCATCCGTGGCGCCTTCAAGGACTGGGTCGATGTCATTGCCGACGGCATCGAGCGCAACATTGAAAACCGCAGCGCTGCAGCGTCCGACATCGCCGGCGGCAAGGGCAGCTTCTTCGACGATTACTGCAACTGGGAGCGCATCCCGGAATTCGTCAGGATCGTGCGCGAATCGCCGGCGGCAGAGCTCGCCGCTTCGGTCATGCAGTCGCGCAGCGCGCAGTTCTTCCACGATCACGTCCTGGTCAAGGAGCCCGGCACGCAGAAGCCGACGCCCTGGCACCAGGACATTCCCTACTACTTCGTCGATGGCAGCCAGACGGTGAGCTTCTGGATCCCGATCGATCCGGTGAAGGAGGCGACGCTCAGGCTGATTGCCGGCTCGCACAAATGGGAAAAGATGGTCCTGCCGGTGCGCTGGCTGAACGACGCCAATTTCTATGCTGGCGAGGGCGACTACCTGCCGGTGCCCGATCCCGACAACGACCCGTCGATGAAGGTGCTCGAATGGGAGATGGAGCCGGGCGACGCCATCCTGTTCGATTTCCGCACCGCCCATGGCGCGCGCGGCAACATGACCTCGGCCCGGCGCAGGGCGCTGTCGCTGCGCTGGGTCGGCGACGATGCGCATTATGTCGAGCGACCGGGCCGAACCTCGCCGCCCTATCCGGGTCACGACATGAAGCCCGGCCAGAAATTGCGCGAGGATTGGTTCCCCATCATCTTCCAGAGCTGACTGGTCGGACCCCCGTCAGGCACGGGCCTGCTCATCACGTCTCGATGAGGGCCATGTTCCCGTGCGCAATTGCCGCCAAATTGCCGAGACGCCTTGACCCGTCGCCCGCGGACCAATAGCGGGTTCAGGGAGACGATCAGCAAGAGGTGGCCATGAACGTTCTTCTTCTCGGTTCGGGCGGCCGCGAACATGCGCTTGCCTGGAAGATCGCCGCCTCGCCGCTTTTGACCAGGCTCTATGCGTCGCCCGGCAATCCCGGCATCGGCAGCGTCGCCGAACTGGTCAAGCTGGACGTCGCCGACCATTCCGCCGTCGCCGCCTTCTGCCAGGAGAAGAAGATCGATCTCGTCGTGGTCGGGCCGGAAGGCCCGCTGGTCGCCGGCATTGCCGACGATCTGCGCGCCTGGGGCATCCGCGTTTTCGGTCCGTCCAAGGCGGCGGCGCGGCTCGAGGGCTCGAAAGGCTTCACCAAGGACCTCTGCGCGAAATTCAACATTCCGACGGCAGCTTATGGCCGCTTCGGCGATCTCGCCTCGGCGAAAGCCTATGTCGAGAAGACCGGCGCGCCGATCGTCATCAAGGCTGACGGGCTCGCCGCCGGCAAGGGCGTCACCATCGCGATGACGCTGGAGGAGGCGCGCTCCGCGCTCGAGGCCTGTTTCGATGGCGCGTTTGGCGCCGCCGGCGCCGAGGTGGTAGTCGAGGAGTATCTGACCGGCGAGGAGGCGAGCTTCTTTTGCCTGTGCGATGGCGCCACCGCGCTGCCCTTCGGCACAGCGCAGGACCACAAGCGCGTCGGCGACGGCGATACCGGCCCGAACACCGGCGGCATGGGCGCCTATTCGCCGGCGCCGGTGATGACGCCCGAGATGACCGAACGCACCATGCGCGAGATCGTCGAGCCGACCATGCGCGGCATGGCCAATCTCGGCGCGCCCTTCGCCGGCATCCTGTTCGCCGGGCTGATGATCACCGATCAGGGGCCGAAGCTGATCGAATACAACACCCGCTTCGGCGATCCGGAGTGCCAGGTGCTGATGATGCGGCTGAAGGACGATCTGCTGGTCCTGCTCAACGCCGCCGTCGATGGCCAGCTCGCGCATATGTCGGCGCGCTGGAGCGACGAGGCCGCGCTCACCGTGGTGATGGCGGCGAGGGGCTATCCCGGCACGCCGGAGAAGGGCTCGGTCATCCGCGGCCTCGACGAGGCAGCAGGCGAAGGCGTCGAGATCTTCCATGCCGGCACTGCCATCAACGGCGGCGCGCTGGTCGCCAATGGCGGCCGCGTGCTCAACGTCACAGCAACCGGCGCCACGGTCGCCAAGGCGCAGAAAAAGGCCTACTCGGCTATCGACCATATCGACTGGCCGCAGGGCTTCTTCCGCCACGACATCGGCTGGCGCGCCGTCGAGCGCGAGCAGGCCGGCGGCTGATCCTTCAGGCCGCCTGCGTCTTTCTGCGCGTGCGCGCCCAGGCCGGCAGCCAGTCGCCATGCGCGGCAAGCAGGTCGTCGACCAGCGACCAAATCTGATCCAGGTCGAGCTCGGCCGCCGTGTGCGGGTCCATCATCGCCGCATGGTAGATGTGCTCGCGGTTTTCGCTCATCAGCGCCCGCACCGTCAGTTCTTGCACGTTGATGTTGGTGCGGATCAGTGCCGTGACCTGCGGCGGCAGGTCGCCGATATAGGTCGGCTGGATGCCTGAGGCGTCGACCAGGCACGGCACTTCGGCCGCGCAGTCGAAGGGCAGCGAGGTGATGCAGCCATTGTTGCGGACATTGCCGTAGATCACCGACGGCTCGCCGGTCCACACCGAATTCATGATCGAGGAGGCGTATTCCTTCGACTGCTCGACCTCGATCCGGTCGGCCGAGCGATAGGCCTCCGCCTGGCCTTTCCAGCGCTCGATCTGCTCGATGCAGCGCTTCGGATATTCGTCGAGCGGGATGCCGTATTTCTCGATCAGGTCGGGGCGGCCGTCCTTGATGAAATAGGGCGTGTATTCGGCGAAATGCTCCGAGCTTTCGGTGACGAAGTAACCGAGCCGGGTCAGCATCTCGTAGCGCACCTTGTTCGGGCAGCGCGGGTTCCAGCCGGGTTTCGGCGCGCGCCCCTCGCGATAGGCGCGGATAAGATCGGGATAAAGATCGCGGTAGGAACCGTCCGGCTGGCGATGCTCGAACTTCAGATAGAAGGCCATGTGGTTGATGCCGGCCGAGCGATAGCGGATCTCCTCATAGGGAAGGTCGAGGTCGTGCGCCAGCTCCATGGCGGTGCCCTGCACCGAGTGGCAGAGCCCGACCTGCTTGATCTGAGGGTATTTTTCCGCGATCGCCCATGTGTTGATGGCCATCGGGTTCACATATTGCAGCATGATCGCCTCCGGGCAGACGGCGAGCATGTCCTCGCAGATTGTCCACAGATGCGGCACGGTCCTCAAGCCGCGCATGATGCCGCCGACGCCGACCGTGTCGGCGATCGTCTGGCGCAGGCCGTATTTCTTCGGCACCTCGAAGTCGGTGACGGTGCAGGGCTCGTAGCCGCCGATCTGGAAGGCGACGACGACGAAGTCGGCGCCGGTGAGCGCCTTGCGCTGGTCGGAATAGGTTTCGGCCTTCGCCTTGACGCCGAGCGTGGCGATCAGCTTGTTGACGACGACGGCGCTTTCTTCCAGCCGTTGCGGGTTGATGTCCATCAGCGCGATCGTCGCGCCCGACAGCGCCGGCCGCTGCAGCACGTCGCCGACGATGTTCTTCATGAACACCGTCGAGCCGGCGCCGATAAACGTGATCTTGGGATTTCTAGCCACTGTAAGCCTCCGGCACTCTAAGCCACGTCGAAGGCGGCCCTCACGAGCCGTTCGGTGTAGGCGGTCTTGGGATTGGAAAGCACTTCGTCGACGGGTCCCTGTTCGACGATCTTGCCGTCCTGCATGACGATGACGCGATGACACAGCGCCCGCACCACCTTGAGGTCGTGCGAGATGAAGAGGTAGCTCAGGCCGCGCTCGTCCTGCAGCTTGCGCAACAGGTCGATGATCTGCGCTTGCACCGAAAGGTCGAGTGCCGAAGTCGGCTCGTCGAGCAGGATGAATTCCGGTTCTAGCGCGATCGCCCGCGCGATCGCGATGCGCTGGCGCTGGCCGCCGGAGAATTCGTGCGGGAACCGCGACAGGATTTCGCCGGGCATGCCGGCGCTCACCAGCGCCTCGCGCACCCGATCGATGCGCTCGCGCCGCGTCGCGCCCAACCTGTTCACGGCCAGCCCTTCCTCGATGATCTGGCCGATCGTCATGCGCGGATTGAGCGAGGAGAACGGGTCCTGGAAGACGATCTGCATGCGCGAGCGCAGCGGCCGCATCTCGGCGCGCGACAGGCCCTGGATCGGCTGGCCGTCGAAGCGGATCGCGCCGCGCTTGGCGTCCAGCAGCCGAAGCAGGGCCTGGCCGAAGGTGGTCTTGCCGGAACCGGATTCGCCGACCAGCCCGAGCGTCTCGTGGCGGCAAAGCTTGAGATCGAGGTCGTCGACCGCGACCAGCTCGCGCCAGTCTGGCTTGAGGAAGCTGCCGTGGCGCAGCGTGAAGCAGACGCGCACGCCGTTCGCCTCGAGGATGGTGCCGCAGCCCTCGGGCAGCGGCTGCGGCCGCCCACGCGGCTCGGAGGCGAGCAGCCGCTTCGTGTAGGGATGCTGCGGGTCGGCGAAGAGCCGCTCGGTGACGTTGTGCTCGCGCATCTCGCCATGCTGCATGACATAGACATAGTCGGAGAACTTGCGCACCACGGTGAGGTCGTGGGTGATCAGGATCACCGCCATCCGCAATTCCTTCTGCAGGTTGCGGATCAGGTTCAGGATCTGTGCCTGCACCGTGACGTCGAGCGCCGTCGTCGGCTCGTCGGCGATCAGCACGTCGGGGTCGTTGGCCAGAGCCATCGCGATCATGACGCGCTGGCGCTGCCCGCCGGAGAGCTGATGCGGATATTGCTTGAGCCGTGCTTCCGGCTCGGGGATCTGCACATGCCGCAAAAGCTCGAGCGCCCGCGCCCAGGCCTCCTTTCGGCTCACCTTGCGGTGCACCCTGATCGCCTCGACGATCTGGCTGCCGACCGTGTAGATCGGGTTGAGCGAGCTCATCGGCTCCTGGAAGATCATCGAGATGCGGTTGCCGCGCAGCTTGCGCCGGGCGCGCTCGGAAAATTTCAGGATGTTCTGGCCGTGATAGTCGACGCTCGATTTCGGCGATACCGTCGCCCGCCGTGACAGCAGCCCCATGACGGTTCTCGCCGTCACCGATTTGCCGGAGCCGGATTCGCCGACGATCGCGATCGTCTCGCCGCGATAGAGCTGGAACGAGACGTCCCTGACCGCCTCGACGGTGCCGTGCTCGACCTTGAAGGCGACCTCGATGTTGCGGGCGTCGATGACGGGCTGGTCATGGCGGCCGTCATGGTCGTGCCTGACGGCCGGTGCGAAGGAGTCTGCGAGCGCGACGGTCGTCATCCAGTCACCTCAATAGGGATCGACGGCATCGCGCAGGCCGTCGCCCAGCGCGTTGAAGGCAAAGACGGCGATCAGTACGAAGCCGACCGGCGACAGGATCCAGGGATAGGTTCCGATGACCGAATAGGTCGCGGTGTCCTGCAGCATCAGGCCCCAGGAGATCAGCGGCGGCTTCACCGCGAAGCCGAGGAAGCCGAGGAAGGATTCAAGCAGCACCACTGTCGGGATCGCCAGCGTCACCGCGACGATCACGTGGCTCATCACATTGGGGAAGATGTGCTGCATGATGATGCGCCGGTCGGTGGCGCCGACCGCCATGGCGGCGCGCACATAATCGATCCGCGCCAGCGCCAGCGTCTTGCCGCGCACCTCGCGCGACATCTGCGCCCAGCCCAGCGCCGACATGACGATGATGACGAAGGCGAGGAAGACGTTGGTCGGCGCGGTGACCGGGATCAGCGTCGTCAGCGCGAGATAGAGCGGCAATTGAGGGAAGGCGAGCACCAGCTCGACGAAGCGCTGCATCCAGACGTCGAACCGGCCGCCGAAATAGCCCGAGACCATGCCGACGGTGGTGCCGATGACGGTGATGATGAAGACCACCGTCAGCGCGATCATCAGCGAGACGCGCGAGCCGTGGATGGCGCGCGACAGCACATCGCGGCCGAACTTGTCGGTGCCGAGGAAATGCACCGGTTCGCCGTCCATGGAGCCGAAGAAATGCCGGTCCGATGGAATCAGTCCGAGGAGCTTGTAAGGCGCGCCCTCGACGAAGAAGCCGAGCAGCCGCGGATGGTCGTAGTCCGGGCCGACGATCGGCTGGAAGGTGACCGGATCGAGGTCGGTCGACTCGGCCAACGCATAGATCCTGGGCCGCGCGACGAAATTGCCATCCTTGTCGTGGAAGCTTGGGACCTCCGGCGGCGCAAAGGCGATATCGGTCGCCTTCGGGTCCAGGGGCGCCAGGAATTCCGCAAAGAGCGCCATCACCAGCAAGAGCACAACCAGGCAAAGTCCCGCCATGCCGGTCCAGGAGCGCTTCAGCCGGCGCCAGACCAGCGCGACGTAGCTTTCATTGCCGTGCGCGGGCTGGTGCACTGCGCCTTCGGCCGGCGGTGGCGGGGGTGACGGATCGCGCGCCAACATCTAATGCTCCCCGAACTGGCGCACGCGCGGATCGAGCAGCGCGAGCAGCATGTCGGCGATGATGTTGCCGACGATCAGCGTTGCCGACAGCACCATCATGAAGGTCGCCGTCACATAGACGTCGCCCACCGCCATCGAGCCGACGATCGCCGGCCCGACGGTCGGCAGCGCGAAGATGATCGCCGTCTCGATCTCGCCTGTGAGCATGTAGGGCAGCACCACGCCCTGATACATGACCAGCGGATGCAGCGCGTTGGGCACCGCGTGGCGCATGACGACGGCGCCTCCGGTCAGGCCCTTGGCCTTCGCCGTCTCGACATATTGCGCGTTGAGCGTGTCGAGCAGATTGCCGCGCATGACGCGCATATTGTAGGCGAGGCCGCCGAAGGTCGCGATCGCCACCACCGGCCAGACATGCTTCACCAGGTCGACGAACTTCGCCCACGACCATGGCGCGCCGCCATATTGCGGCGAGAAGAACGAGCCGATCTCCGACACGTTGAACTGGAAGACCAGGAGATAGACGATGATCAGCGCCATCAGGAAGCGCGGCACCGTCATGCCGAGGAAGGAGATGGCTGAAAGCGTCGAGTCGATCCAGGAATATTGCCGGGTCGCCGCCCATATGCCGAAGCCGATGCCGAGCACCGAAGCGAGCAGGTGGCAGACCAGCGCAAGCAGCAGCGTGCGCGGCAGGCGTTCGCCGACCACATCGGCCACCGGCTTGTTGTAATAGAGGCTGTAGCCGAAATCGCCCCGGGTGAGGATGCCGCCGACCCAGTTGAGATACTGGATGGGCAATGGCTTATCGAGGCCATGTTCCTTCCGGTAGGCCTGCGCCTGCGCATCCGCCTCGGCGTAGGAAGCTCCGCCCTGGTTGATCAACTGCGAACGGATATAGTCGGCATAGTCGCCAGGCGGCGCCTGGATGATGGCGAAGGTGACGAGGCTCAAAATGGCAAGCACGGGAAGCGCCGACGCTATGCGCATGAGCAGGAATCGCAACATGGACGGTCTGCTTCCTTTGTCTGCCGGTCGCTCCCTCGGGTGCGTTCGGAAGTTTCGTTGGTCCGGCCGCGCCGCGGCGCGGCCGGACTTTCTTCGTCAGGGGAGGTAAACCTTACATCGGGCCCTTGTCTCCCGGTTTGCCGGGCAGCTCCTCGGGGTAGAGTTCGTACTTGGCCTGCTTGTCGGCCGGGACGAAGACGCGTTCGCGGACGATCGAATCCTCGGCCCAGTTGAACATGAAGATCGGCGTGCCCTGCGGTATGTTCGAGAAGCGCTTGTTGATGATCAGCGCGCCCGGATATTCCGTCAGCCCGACATTGTAGATGTTTTCCGTCGAGATCTTCTGGAATTTCCTCATCAGCCCCGCGCGCTGGTCGTTGTCCTGCGTCGTGACGAACTTGTTGACGATGTCGACGAGGTCCTTCTCGAACGGCAACAGATCGACTTCGCCGCTTTCCGGCGCGCGATGGTTCCAGCTGGTCTTCGGACCGACTGGAGCGAGTTGCTCCGTGTTCTGCACGACAGAAGTAAGCTCCTGGTCGTTGCGCCGGATCAGCCAGTCGAAACGGCCCGAATATTGGATCGCGTCGCGCTGCGTGCCGTTGACCCCGTTGAGCACGACCCTCAAGCCCAGCTTTTCCATCTGCGCCACGACGCCTTCGGCGAGGCTCTTGTCGGTGGTGTAGTCGTTGTTGACCAGCATCACGATCTCGACATTCTTGCCGCCGGCGGTGCCGGCCGGGAAGTTCACGAACCCGTCGCCGTCGGTATCCTTGAGGCCGGCCTTGGCGAGCTCGGCCTTGGCGCCTTTGAGATCGAACGGATAGTAGACCGTCGACTTGCGGTCATAGAAACTGGTGCCGGAGGAGAAGCCGCCGGGATAGATGGCGGTGAACGGCCCCTTGACTAGCGAATCGCCAAGCGCCTTGCGGTTGAGCGCCATGGTCACGGCCTTGCGGAAATCCTCGTTGCGGTTCAATTCACGGATCGCCTGACCGCGCTCGTCAGGGTTGCCCCAGCCATTGGCGGAAAAGTTGAAGCGCAGATTGTAGCCGATTAGGCGCGGACCGAAGGCAAGCCGCGCCGGCGCGTTCTTCTCGGCCGCGCGCTTCAGCGAAGCGACGAAGTTTTCCGGCTGCTCGAGATTGGAGAAGTCGCCCGAGCCCGCCACCGCCTGCACGTCGCGGTCGGCCCAGGTCGAGAGCTTGTACTGCAGCTCGTTGAGATAGGGCAGCTGGTTGCCCTTCTCGTCGACCTTCCAGTAATAGGGGTTGCGGCGCATGACGACGATGTCGTCCGGCCGGTATTCGACCGGCACCCAGGCGCCCATCACCGGAATGTTCATGTATTCCGGCGGGAAGGCGTTCTTGAACTGGTCGTAGGTGTTCTTCGAATATTTCGGATGCTGCGGCTTCAATATGTGCGCGGGGCCGGGGCAGAAGGTGCCGTAGGCCATCGCATAGAGATACTGTCGCGGGAAGGCCTCCTTGAAAGTCCATTCGACCGTGTAGTCGTCGACCTTCTTCAACGTCGTGCCGACGCCGAACGTTTCGGGTGTCGCGCCGTTCAGCGGCGATACATTGGGATCGACCACCTCGTCGTCCCAGTAGAACATGACATCGTCGGCATTGAAGGGGACGCCGTCCGACCATTTGGCGCCTTCGATCAGATGCATCGTCAGCTTGTGGCCGTCGCTCGACCAGTCCCAGCTTTTGGCGAGGTTCGGCAGCGGCTCGGTGTCCTTTGCATCGACCTGGAACAGCGGCGCGGTGCGTGTCAGGCATTCGGAAAGCGCGATGTCGATGCCGCCCCAGCCTTGCGTCTGGCCGGCGCCGTAGTTCCAGCCTTCCGGCCGGCCGCCGATGACGTGCCGCATCGTGTCGCCATAGACGCCGATGCCGTCCGTCATGTTCGCGGTCTTGAAGACCAGCGGCTCCTTCGGCAGCCTGTCCTTCACCGGCGGCAGCTTGCCGGCCTTGACGTATTTCTCCGTTACCCAGTCCGGCTCGTGATATTCGGGCAGCGCCTTGAACTCCAGGATGGAGTCGCGCGCAACAAGATGGATCTTGCCCTCGGCCGGAAACGTCGCCGGCTCGGGCGGGATCGTCGGTTCGGATGCGAAGGCGTGTGCCGGAATGGCAACGCTCATCGCCAGTCCGGCGGCAAAGCCAATTCTGCGTAAGGTCCTCATCGTCTCCTCCCAGTTGTTTGGACGCCTGCTGCTGCCCGCTTGTTCTTCCGGGCGGCTGATTTGGCGGACCTGCCTCCCGCATGTCCGCCGGGGCATGGTCTCAGCCGGCCTGCTTGAGCGCCGCCTTCTCGGCGCGCAATTCCTCGATCGAGCGCACGCTCCGGCGCGCCGCGCCGGCCCATTCACGGGTCTTGACCTTGGATTTCGAAAGCCGCTCTTTCGCCGCCGGCACGGCATGCGCGTATTGCGGCAGCCATTGAGCTTGGGCGACGACCATCTCGTCCACCATCTGCCAGACCTCCTCCGGCGTCGACACCGCGCCGACCAGCGGATCGTGCAGCACGGCTAGCTTCAAGAGGTCGATGTCGCCGGCGATCGCCGCATGCACCGACATGCGCTGCACGTTGATCGAGGACATGCAGGTGGCGGCGCAGGCCTCCGGCAGCGTGATGCCGGCCGCCATGTTGATGCCGAAACGGTCGACGAAGCCGGGCGATTCGATGATGGCGTCCTGCGGCAGGTTGGTGATCACGCCATTGTTCTTGACGTTGAAGTGGCCGCGATAGACGCGGTTCGTCTCCAGCGCTTCGAGGATGTGGCTGGCATGCTCGTTGGAGCGTGCGGCCGGATCGATCGGCTTCGACGCCGCTTCGAGGAACTGCGGATATTCCGTCTCGAACCAATTGCGGGTCTCGGTCGAGTAGCGGAGATAGCCGCCGGTCTCGCCATGGATCCAGTCGGACATGTCGATCCAGCGTGTGATCTCGTCGGGACGCTTGCGGTACCAGGGCAGATACTCCGACAGATGGCCATTGCTTTCGGTCGAATAGACGCCGAAGCGCTTCAGCACGTCGATGCGCAGCTTTTCCTGCTTCGAATAGACCGGATGCGCCTCGAAGGCGGCGACCAACTCGTCCTTGCCGATCCGGCGGCCGTTCAGCCTGAGCTCGATGAACCAGGTCTGGTGGTTGATGCCGGAACAGACGTAGTCGAGCTCCTTGGGCGACTTCGCGCCCAGCACTTCGGCGATCTGCCTGGCGCCGTGCTGCACGCCGTGGCAGAGGCCGACCGTGTCGACCTTGCCGTATTCGATCGCTGCCCAGGTGTTCATCGCCATCGGGTTGGCATAGTTGAGGAACTTTGCGCCGGTATCGGCGACCTCGCGTATGTCCTTGCAGAAATCGAGGATCACCGGGATGTTGCGCTGGCCGTAGAGGATGCCGCCGGCGCAGATCGTGTCGCCGACGCACTGGTCGATGCCATATTTCAGCGGGATGCGGATGTCGTCGGCATAGGCCTCCAGGCCGCCGACGCGCACGCAGCTGATGATGTAGCGTGCGCCCTCCAGCGCCTTGCGGCGTTCGGTCGTCGCTGTCACCTTCGTCGGCAAATTGTTGGCTTCCACGATCCTGTCGAGGATCGCCTTGATCATCCCGAGATTGTGCTCGCTGATGTCGGTCAGCGCGAACTCGATGTCCCGGAATTCGGGGACGCACAAAATATCGGTGAACAGCTTCTTGGTGAATCCGACGCTGCCGGCGCCGATAATAGCGATTTTGAAACTCATCGTCTTCACCTCGATCCAATCGAATGCTAGGCAAGGAGAAGCAAGGGGGGATATGGCCGCGCGCCACAGCGCGCATGCCATTCGAAGCCGGAAATCCGGCTTTTTCTCCTCCCGCCCGCTCCTCGACCGCGGGTCTTTCGCGTTCTTGAGGGCCCGATTATGCGCTTATTCGCGAGCGCGGCCAGAGAAGGATTATGCTTTCGAGGGTAATTTTGTGCTGCGAGACCTGATCGCCAACGGACAGTCGATGCGGACGATCTCGCTGCCGCGCGGCCGCCAGCGCCTGCATGCCATGCCGACCAGTACGGGCTATGAGTTGCGCGAGGACGAAACCTACGACTGGGACGGCCGGAAACGCGGCCAGACCCCGTTCACGGTTCTTCAGCATACGATCAGCGGCACCGGCCAGTTGCGTTACGAGAGCCGCAACTATCGTCTGCAGGCGAACGATACTCTGCTGGTGCTGGTGCCGCATAACCATCGCTACTGGTTGGCCAAGGGCGACCGCTGGGAATATTTCTGGATCTCGATGAACGGCGAGGAGGCGCTGCGCATCCACAAGTCGATCCTCAGCGTCTCGGGGCCTGTGTTCCGGCTGCAGCCGGCGACCGTCGACCATCTTGCCGATTGCAGCCTGCGCCTCATCAAGGGAGCGGGTTCGCCGGGCGCGGCCTCCGCGATCGCCTATGAGGCGGCGATGGCGCTCTATGACGATGTCTTCGGCTCGCATGCCTTTGCAGAAAAACAGAGCGCCATGCAGCCGGTCATCGACCACATCAACGCCAATCTCGACAAGCCGCTGCCGGTGGCGGAACTGGTCGGGATCAGCGGTCTCAGCCGCGCTCATTTCTCGCGCTGCTTCGCCGAGAGCGAAGGATTGCCGCCGGCTGAATTCGTGTTGCAGCAGCGGCTGCAGCGCGCGGCGAAATTGCTGACCAGAGCGGATTTCCTGCCGGTGAAGGAAGTCGCTGTGCTGTGTGGTTTTGAGGATGCGAACTACTTCTCCAAGGTGTTTCGCCGCTGTTACGGCATCAACCCGACGCAGTTTCGCACCACCGGCATGTATGCCAGCCTGGGTAATCATCGTTGACGCTACCGTTGGCTATTGTCGGCGGTGGTCGAGCGCCGTCGAAGCGGTGTTGACCGGGTCGGCCGCGGCGAGGGCGGCGTCGAGCTCTTCGGGCGTGCGCTGCTCTGCACGCTTCCAGGCGACATACTGGACAATGCCGAAGCTCGGGCGTTGCGGCACGGTCTTCACCACCGGCATGTGGAATCCGTCGCGGAATTTCTCCCAGCGCGCGCCAAGCACCGCTACCAGCTCCTCGATGGTCGGCGGCGTCGCGACATCGGCATAGGTGATGGTGACCTTGCCGGCGAGGCCTGCTGCGCGCGGGATCGGCACCGGGATGGAGGCGAGGTAATCCGCCGGCACGTCGATCAGCCCGCCGAAGGCCCATTGCTGGCGCAACTCATCGGCTTTCATCGGCGCGACGCTGACATCGATGTCGTTGGGCGTGCCCGGCACGCGATAGGGGCAGCTGAAGCGGCCGCAATTCGCCTTCGCGGAAAACTGCCAGAGCGCGTAACCCTGCCAGTTGCCCATCGGGAAATGCACGTCGATGTCCGGCTTGTAGCGCGCGTACCAGAGCGGCAGCCGCGACAAGAGCCGGTAGGTGTAGCGGTTGTCGGCGATGTACTGGGCGGTCTTGCCGTTCGAGTAGAGCACCGGGAAGCGGCCGAGGCGGCGGTGCACCTGGCGCACGAATTCTTCCGCGTCCTCGAGCGACATCCATTGCGTCGGATCGATGCCCTCGATGTCGAGGGCGATGAGATCGTCCGGCGCCGGCTCGGCGAAATCGACGAAATTGTTGGCCTGCTCGATCGGGTTGCCGGGGCGGGCAAGGTGATAGGCGCCCCACTTCAGGCCGAGCGCCTTGGCCACCACCTTGCGCGTCTGGAACAGCTCGCGCGTCACCGCATAGCGCTTCCACAGCGCCTTGCAGAGCTTGACGTCGGTTTCGCTGCCCAAGCAGAAATAGGGTGGCGGCAGCCCGTCGGAAGCCTTGTTGATGAAGCCGACGATGCGCTTGTCGGTGGCAAGCTCAGCCCAGTCGATGGAGTTGTATTCGTAGGCGTCGATCACCAGCGCGCGGTCGGCATTCTTCCACGGCTCGGAGAAATCCGAGGCCTTTGCCGCCGTGCCCAGCGCCATCGCAGCAGCGAGAAGCGCCAGGCGGCGAAGAGAGCGCGCCGGCTTTTTCAATCAGGGTTGTCCCCACTGACCAGGGGATGATCCTGAACCGCTATGGTTAAGGAAGTGCTTTCAAAGCCGTTTGGCGCTCAGCGCCGAAACAACGACTGGACCGCGAACGGATCGGGTGCCGGCTCCTGCGGCAGCGTGCCTTCGGCCGCGCGCTTCTTGTGATGCGTCAGCGAGCATTGCGGCGAGCACAATATGCCGCGATCCGACCAATAGGCCGGGCCGTTGTCGAGTTTGCCCTCGTGATACCAGAAGCCCGTCGCCCGATAGGGCAGGCCGCATTCGATGCAGCGATAGGCGTCAGGTCTGGCAAGCATGGGATGTTCCGATTCAATCTGGCCGATCAGTCGATGAAGATCATATCAGCAGGATGCAATTCCTTATCGTAGAAATTTTGAGGGCTGGGGCAGTGGCCTTGAGGGTATAGAGCAGCCTTGAAAATCGCCAAAGCCTTCGCGGTTTCGTCATCCTATGGCGGAGCAAGGAGCGAAGCGACGCGGCGCAGACCATAGGATCCTGCCGTTACATCCAGGCGTTTCCACGATCCAGAATTCTGCTCCGCCGTATTCTTCGCGCGAGGTCACGGCATAGTCCTAGGGTCTACCCGTCCGCTTCACTCCCGCTCGCCCGTGGATGACAAAGATCATGCAGCGAATGCAAAATCCGCGTGACAAAATTTGACGTTTACGTAAAAAGAAGGCGCGAGACCAACCCAAAGGCGGATGGTCTCGCTTCGGCCGCGCGACTACGGTGGCCGGAACGGAGGAGGAGCAGCAAAATGTACCGCGCACCGGTCGAGGACATCGCTTTCACGCTGAAGCACGTTGCCGGCCTGAAGCCGGCGCTGGATTCCGGCACCTTCGGCGATCTCGGCGAAGACCTGGTCGACGCGATACTTGCCGAGGCCGGCCGCTTTGCCAGCGAGGAGGTGGCGCCGCTCTATAAGATCGGCGACGAGCATGGCGCGGTCTTGAAGGACGCGGCCGTCACCATGCCGCCCGGCTGGAAGGAGCTTTACCGCCGCTGGATCGACGGCGGCTGGAACGCGCTGTCGGGACCGGAGGAGTTCGGCGGCCAGGGCCTGCCCACCATGCTTGCCGTCGCCGCGCTCGAAATGTGGAATTCCGCCGCCATGGCCTTCGGCATCGGCCCGACGCTGACCATGGGCGCGGTGGAAGCCCTCGACAAGCACGCCTCCGAGGCGCTGAAGGAAAAGTATCTGGTGAAGCTCGTCTCCGGCGACTGGATGGGCACGATGAACCTGACCGAGCCGCAGGCCGGCTCCGACCTCGCGGCCTTGCGCACCCGTGCCGAGCCTGCCGGCGACGGCACCTACCGCATCTTCGGCCAGAAGATTTTCATCACCTATGGCGAGCACGATTTCACCGACAACATCGTGCATCTGGTGCTGGCCAGGCTTCCCGACGCGCCGGCCGGCACGCGCGGCATCTCGCTGTTCCTGGTGCCGAAATTCCTGGTCAATGACGACGGCTCGCTCGGCGCCCGCAACGACGTCTTCTGTTCCGGCCTCGAGCACAAGCTCGGCATCCATGCCTCGCCGACCTGCACCATGATCTACGGCGACGGTTTTTCAGGCGAGACGCCCGGCGCCATCGGCTGGCTGATCGGCGAGGAGAACAAGGGGCTGGCCTGCATGTTCACCATGATGAACAACGCCCGCCTTGCCGTCGGCATGCAGGGCGTGGCGGTGGCCGAGACCGCGACGCAAAAGGCGATCGCCTATGCCAATGAGCGCCGCCAGGGCAAGGCCTCGGACTATGCCGGCTCCGGCATGGCGCCGATCGTCCATCACCCGGACGTGCAGCGCAATCTTCTCACCATGCGGGCGCTGACCCAGATCGCGCGCGCCATCAGCTATTCCTGCGCGCATGCCATCGACCGCGCCCGCGTCGCAAAGGGCGAGGCCGCCGCCACTTGGCGCGACCGTGCCAACTTGCTGACGCCCTTGGCAAAGGCCTTTTCGACCGACGTCGGCGTCGAAGTCGCCTCGCTGGGCGTCCAGGTGCATGGCGGCATGGGTTTCGTCGAGGAGACGGGTGCTGCAGCGCTTTATCGAGATGCTCGCATCGCGCCGATCTATGAAGGCACCAACGGCATCCAGGCGATCGACCTCGTCTCGCGCAAACTGCCGCTCGCCGGCGGCGAGCATGTGCATCGCTACATCGGCGAGCTGAAAGCGACGGCCGATGCGGTTCGCACTTCGAATATCGAGGGCTTCGGCCGCACCGCCGACAATCTCGACCGGGCGCTTGCCGATCTCGACGAGGCGACGCGCTTTTTGCAACAGCTCATGGCCGACGGCAAAGCCGACGCCGCCATGGCCGGCGCCACGCCCTATCTGCGCTTGATCTCGCTCGCCGCCGGCGGCGCCTATCTGGCGCAGGGCGGGCTCGTTGAGCGCAGCCGCATCGCGCTCTGCCGCTTCTTTGCCGAAAACCTGCTTGGCGAGACGCGCGCCTTGAAGGAGCGCGTCATCGACGGCGCCGAGAGCCTCGCCGCCGCCGGCAAGGCGCTGATATCCGCTTGACCCCTGATATTCGAAGGAACCGACCGTGACCGACCATGTCCTCATCGAGCGCCGGGGCGCCGTACAGATCATACGCATGAACCGGCCGGACAAGAAGAACGCGCTGACGCGCGCCATGTACGCGAAAATGTCGGCCGCTCTTATCGAGGGCGACGCCGATCCGGCGGTTCGCGTCCACGTCTTCCTCGGCGTGCCCGGCGCCTTTTCTTCCGGCAACGATCTTGCCGACTTCCTGGTCATCGCCACGGGCGGCGAGGGCGGCAACGAGGTCTGGGATTTCCTGATGGCGCTGGCCAAGACTGAAAAGCCGATGGTGTCGGGTGTCGACGGCATCGCGGTCGGCATCGGCACCACGCTCAACCTGCATTGCGACCTGACTTTCGCCACGCCGCGCACGCTCTTCCGCACCCCCTTCGTCGACCTCGGCCTCGTGCCGGAGGCCGGCTCGAGCCTGCTTGCGCCGCAGGTCCTCGGCCGGCAGGGCGCCTTTGCGCTACTGGGCCTCGGCGAAGGTTTCTCCGCCGAGCGCGCCAAGTCCGCCGGGCTGATTTATGAGGTGGTCGCGGGAGACGCGCTGGAAGGTGCGGTGCTCGCCGCTGCCGATGATATCGCCGCCAAGCCGCCGCAGGCGCTGAGGATCGCCCGCGACCTGATGCGCGGCCCGCGTGAAGATCTCATCGCTCGCATCAAGGTGGAAAGCGAGCATTTCCACGAGCGGCTGAAGTCCGACGAGGCGCGCGCCGCGCTCACCGCTTTCATGACGCGCAAGAAGGCGAGCTGACCGAGCTATCGCTGCTCGGCCGCGATGCGGATGCCAAGGCCGATCAGTAGCGTGCCGCTGACCGCTTCGACGATCCGGCGCACATTCGGCCGTCGCAGCCAGTCGCCGGCCTTGGCCACGACGGTCGCGTAGATGGTCAGCCATGTGAAGGTGATCAGCGCGAAGACGACGCCGAGCAGGAGCAGCGACAGAAAAGACGGTTGTCCGGCCGGCACGAATTGCGGCAGCAGGCTGGGGAAAAACACCGCTATCTTCGGATTGCCGAGATCGCTGATGAAGCCTTGCCGGAAAGCGGCGATCGGTGCCAGTCGTCTATGAGGCAGGGCCGGCGCCTGCACATGGTGGATGTGCACCGGCCGGATCGCCTCGCGCAGCGCCTGCATGCCGAGATAGATCAGATAGGCGGCGCCGGCATATTTGACGGCGAGGAAGAGCGGTTCGGACGCCGTCAAAAGCGCGACGAGGCCGATGCTCGTCGCCAGCGCCCAGATCGTCAAGCCGCAACCGACACCGAGCGCGGTCAGGATTCCCGCCGGGCGGCCGCCCAGCAAGGTGTTGCGGATGGTGATCGCGGTATCGGGCCCGGGCGTGACGATCACCACGAGCGCGACGCCGAGGAATGCCAGGAAGATTGCCATGCCGAACCCTCGCCAGGCTTGAGGTGCTTGCATCAATATGGCCGGAAATGGCTCCTGGCGTAAGGCGAACTGTCCGTCCAATTTCACCTAAAGGTTGGTGCAGGGGTATCAAAGCGATCCGGTCTGCACTATCTCTCGTCGACGCGTGCGGGGGGCTCGTGAAAGTGGAGAGGACATGAGCCGAGACGCCGCCATCGCTACGCGACCCGCCGGGGCATCGGAGGGCGTTCGCTGATCGACTGAATACCTCGACATGCTTGCCGACGCCGCAAAGCCACTGGCGCTGACCCTGAAACTCTGGTGGCGCTTCTGGCCGCAACTCATCGCCATGGTGCTTTTGGGCATCGTGTTCGGCGATCTGTTCATGCAGGTCGCCGCGCGAGCTGCCTTCCTCAACCACATGGCGGGCCTGGCCCTGCTGACGCTGGTTGCCTTGACCCAGCTCGTCGTCACCGTCGCCATGTTCCAGACCCTGCTGCCTGCCTTGCCGTCAGTGCGGGCCGCGCAGCAGGCGGCTCAAGGCGAAAGCGAAGCCGAGCCGGGTTCAGGCGGCGGGCGGCTGGCGCGCATGGTCACTGTCGCGCTGCTGCCCTTCTTCGCCTACTACGCCGCCTGGGGTTTTCTCGGCGACACGGTGCGGCAATATTCGCGCGTCACGCTCGACATGGCGCCCTTCGGCGAGGGCGCCGGCAATGTGCTCGACGTGCTGGATTCGCGCTGGCTGATCCTGTCTGTCGTCATCTCCTGGCTGATAAGGCGCTTTGCCACCACGATGCAGAAGCGCGGCGGCTCGCGCTCCTTCTGGCAGATCGTCGTGGTCATCTGCGAGACCAACTGGATATTCATCGGTCTCTACGTGATCTCGCGCTGGAAGGACGAGGCCGTCGCCTGGATCATGAGCCGCAGCATCTTTTCCATCCTGCAGGCCGCCGCCGAAGGGGTCGCCAATCCCATCGCCAGCGCCTTTGCCGATCCGATGGTTCCCGTCGAGGTCACCTCAATCGATACCACGACCAGGCTGGTCAACCTGTTCTTCTACATGCTGCTGCCGGTGATCTGGCTGGTCCTCGCCGCTCTCATCTACGGCTACGACGTGCGCGACGACAAGGAACTGATGCGTATGCACCGGCGGGTCGAACGTGTCGGCGAGCGCTATCGAGCCATTCCGAGATTCCTGCGCGACTTCGTCGAGCACTTCATCTCGGGCTACCGCTCGCGCTACTTGCCGATCGCCAATGGCGTGCGCATCACGTTGAGCTCGGGCTTGGTGCTCATCGTCACGCTGATCGTCGGCTATCGCCTGATCGACTGGCTGGCGGCCTGGGCGTGGCTCGGCATGACACGCCTCATCGGCCCGCATGGGCTCGATACTTGGCAGGTGCTTTCCCAAGGCGTCTCGCTGCTCTTTGGCAGCCCGTTCCAGGACTCCTCGACCGGCATTCTTGTCGAGCCGGTTCGGATCTGTTTCCTCGCCGCGATCCTCGAGACGGCCTTCGCGCTGCCGAAGCGCCGGACCTCTGAAGATGCCCGGCTGGCCGGCTCACCGGGCGGAGCGGAAGTGGTGCCCCAGAATGCTTGAGAATGCCGGTTCCCGCCTGAAAGCCTGGCTGGTGGCCGGCATTGGCACCGCGGCGGCGATTGCGGCCGCCGGCGTCATGGGCGCCTTCGGCGCAAGGCACGAGCCGATGCCAGTTCTGGCGCCGGCCAGCCGGATCGAAACGGGCCAATGGCTGCTGAGGCCGCTCAAGGCCTATTCCGCCGACGGCGAGAACCTCTACGGAGTACCGCTGAAGCCTGGTGCGAAAGCGCTCGTCGTCGAGCTCGAAATGACCAACCGCACGGCAAAATCGACAAAGGACTATTTCGATGTCCTGCAGGCGAACCAGGCGACGATCGATCCGGCGACGAAACCCTTCATCGCGCTGACGCGCGATTCCACGCTGTCGCCGGAACTGCACCCAGGCATGCCGGAGAAGATGGCCTACATCTGGCAGTTGCCTGACGGAGCGACCTTGCCCGCCAAGCTCGAGCTGACGGTCGTCCGCAAGACCTACAAGCAGCGCGACAATCTCTACGGCCTGCCCGGCTGGTTCAATCCGGCGCCGGTCGGCAGGCTGACTCTGCCCGTTGGCAGAGGGCCCGATACCGCGGATATCCAGCCATGATGCGCAAACTCGCCAACATTGTCCTGCTGCTCGCCGCGGTGTCGCTTTGCTATGGGCTGCAGGCGTCGAAGCCGCGTTATGGCGACCTCATCGGGCCGATTCCCGCCCGCGGCAATCTGGGCGACACCGTCGTCGGGCGCGGCTTCGAGGTCCGTGCCGAAACGGTGGAATTCGCCCGCAACCTGAAAGTCGACAGGTTCGGTGACAGCAAGGTTCTGACCACCGGCGGTATCTGGGCCGTTGTCACGGTGGAGTTTGCGGCGCGGGCGCAATCGACGACGGTGGCGGTCGCGTCCTGGCGGGGAAGGACCGGCCTCACCTATGACCAGACCGAGCGGCTGTCCTTCGCCGATGGCCTGCTTCCCGTGGCCGTCGACCCCGGCCTGCCGAAGAAGGCGAGGCTGATCTTCGAGTTGCGGGCCGACGAGGTCAGCGATGCCACCTTGCTGGTTTCGGAAAAGCTGATGTCCGCGCTCGACTCGCAAGCCGAAATATCGCTCGGGCCGGTCGCCATCGGACCCGACGGCTTGCCGCCCGGAACGGTCGACACGCTCGATATGACGCAGCCGATCTGAGGGGTATCGAATGACGGCGCAGCTTCTGGATGGCAATAGCGGCACGAGCGAGCGGAAATGGCGCCGCCGCAGCCTTTGGTCGCTGGTTCTGCTCGTCCCGCTGAGCCTTGCCGTTGAGGCCTATGACAGCGTCAAGGCGATGCTTGGCGACAACGACCTCTTCCCGCGCCGCGTTGCCTGGGGCCAAAGCGTCCGTTTCGGCGGCAGTGACTGGAAGCTGACGGATCTGCGCGGCGCCTTCGGCATGTCGAACCTGCCGCCGGATGCCGTGCCGGTGCTGGCCGACTTCTCGGTGAAGATTGGCGATCCCGATCTGCAGAACCGATGGCTCGGTTGCAAGGTGATGCTGATCGACAAGGACGGACGGCGCTGGTCGCCGACTTCCGTCGCGTCGCTGAACACCACGGACAACGTGCAGAGCTGCACGTCGGCGATCTTCTCCGGCGCCAAGAGCGGCGACGCAGTCAACCTGCGTGAGACGTTTCTGGTGCCGAAGGAGGCCACCAAATCAATACGCCCGGCCGTCGGCGTCGCCAGCGAACGGCCGCATTTCCTGCTGTTCCAGCTGGAAAAGGATTAGAGCAATTCGAGGAAAAGTGTGTGACGGTTTTCCGTCCGGAATTGCGTAAAGACAAATACTTAGAGGGGTTCGGCGATTATCGCTGAACCGCTCTAGGGGTACAGCCGCGTCTTGTCCCAGCCGCCTTTGACGTTGCGCGAAAAGACGACGCGGTCATGCAGCCGGAAGGGACGGTCGTGCCAGAACTCGATCGTCTGCGGCAGGATGCGGAAGCCGGACCAGTGCTTCGGCCGCGGAATCTCGCCGATCGCGTAGCGCGCCGTGTATTCGGCCACCGCCTTCTCCAGCGCGAAGCGGCTTTCGAGCGGCCGCGACTGTTTCGAGGCCCAGGCGCCGATGCGGCTGCCGCGCGGCCGCGTCGCGTAGTAGGCATCGGCCTCGGCGTCGCTGACGATCTCCACCGGCCCGCGCACGCGAACCTGGCGGCGCAGCGATTTCCAGTGGAAGCACATCGCTGCCTTCATGCTGCCAAGAATCTCGCGGCCCTTGGCGCTCTCGAAATTCGTGTAGAAGACAAACCCCTTTTCGTCGAATCCCTTGAGCAGCACCATCCGCACATCCGGCATGCCGTCGGCATCGACGGTTGCCAGCGCCACGCCGTTGGGGTCGTTGGGCTCGCTCTTGGTGGCGTCCTCCAGCCATGCGGCAAACAGCCTGAACGGCTCCGCTGCCTCGGTGAAGTCACTGCTTGTTAACTCGGTTTCGTTCATAGTTTTCCAAATTTTTAACACTGCGGGAGGAGTTCGCCGATTGTCGCGTATTGCGCAAGCTTTTGACAGCGGGCAACGGGGCGTTATCGCTTCGGCCAGCGCCAAGGCTGCGCTGCTGATATTGGCGCTCCCGCTTGCCGCCTGTGGCGCCGGCGGCTTCAGCCTCGATAAGGCGGAGGTCGACCGCTCGATCGTCACCTCCAGCATGCCTTCCTCGCCCGCCCAGCCGGCGGGCAGCGACACCGATTCGGACCAGACCACCATCGGCAACGCAGTCTCGTCCGCCGATATCCGGGAGCTCGGCGGCCAGCCCGTGCCATGGGCCAATGCCGGCACCGGCTCGCGCGGTGCGATCACCGAGCTGATGGAGCTCAAGGATGGCGGCCTCAACTGCCGCCGCTTCTCCGCCACGCGCGAGAGCTTCGACGGCGTCGCCTTGTACAAGGGCGAGCTTTGCATGGCTGGTGCGGGTGGCTGGCATATGCAAGAGTTCAAAGCGCTCTGATTAATTCGGGGCGCTCTGATTTTCGCTCGCCGATCCCTCTTGCGCCACTGGAATTTCTTCCTATCCGAGCGCATATAGGGGGCAACCGTGGACTCATCCTCTTTGTCAGGCAGGAATCATGCGCGACCCCTATGAGGTGCTGGGCGTTGCAAAGAACGCATCGGCCAAGGAAATAAAATCGGCGTACCGCAAGCTCGCCAAGCAGCATCATCCGGACCAGAATCCGAATGATCCGAAGGCGAAGGAGCGTTTCGCCGCCGCCAACCAGGCATACGAGATCGTCGGCGACGAGAAGTCGCGCGCCGCTTACGATCGCGGCGAGATCGACGCCGACGGCAAGCCGAGATTCCAGGGCTTCGAGGGCGCGGCCGGCGGTGGCGATCCGTTCGCCGGCTTCCGCCGCCAGCAGGGCCCCGGCGGCGCGCATTTCGAATTCCGCACCGGTCGCCCGGGCGGCGATCCGTTCGACGGCAACAGCGATATCTTCAGCCAGATCTTCGGCGATGCCTTCTCGGGCGCGCGCGGCGCGGGCCGTGGCGACCGCCGCCAGCCGGCCCAGGCGGCGGACCTCAACGTCACGCTCGACATCACCGTCGAAGAGGCAGCCACTGCCGAGAAGGTGACGGCGATGTTCCCCGATGGCCGCAAGATGGCGGTCAAGCTTCCGGCCTATGTCGAGGACGGCCAGACCATCCGCCTCAAGGGCCAGGGCGAGCAGGGACCGGGCCAGCCCGGCGACGCGCTGGTCAAGATCCACATCCGCCGCCATCCGCGCTATCGCATCGAGGGCCGCGACCTGCATGTCGACCTGCCCGTCGACCTGGCCGACGCGGTGCTGGGCGCCAAGGTGGCCGTCGAGACGCCGACCGGCAAGCTCGCGGTCAACGTTCCGGCATGGTCGAGCTCGGACAAGGTGCTGCGGCTGAAGGGCAGGGGCCTGCCGGAAAAAACCGGTGGCCACGGCGACCTCTACGCCCATGTGCGGCTGATGCTGCCGGAGGGCGGAGATGCCGATCTCGAAGCCCTGATGCGCAAGCGAAAAGGCTGATCGAGGCGATCTTCTCCTCGAGCCAGTCTGTTTTCGACGCTTGAAGGGGCTTTGTGCCTGTGCGATAGGGCTCCACAAGCTGACATTCTTGCGGAGAACGCGCACATGGCGGGTGGACAGGGCCTTATGGCCGGTAAGCGAGGCCTTATCCTCGGCGTCGCGAACAATCGGTCGATCGCTTTCGGCATCGCCAAGGCTTGCGTCGACCACGGCGCGGAAATCGCGCTGACCTATCAGGGCGAGGCGTTCAAGAAGCGCGTCGAGCCGCTGGCGGCTGAGCTCAACGCCCATGTCGCCGGCCATTGCGACGTCACCGATCCGGAAAGCCTCGACGCCGTCTTTGCCGACATCGCCAAGCACTGGGGCAAGCTGGATTTCCTCGTCCATGCCATCGCCTTCTCCGACAAGGACGAGCTCACCGGCCGTTATGTCGAGACGACGCGCGATAATTTCCTGCGCACCATGGACATCTCGGTGTTTTCCTTCACCACCATCGCCAAGCGCGCCGAGCCGCTGATGAGCGAGGGCGGCTCGCTGCTGACACTGACCTACTACGGCGCCGAGAAGGTGATGCCGCACTACAACGTCATGGGCGTGGCCAAGGCGGCGCTCGAAGCCAGCGTGCGCTATCTCGCCGTCGACCTCGGCGCCAAGAAGATCCGCGTCAACGCGATCTCGGCCGGCCCGATCAAGACGCTGGCCGCCTCCGGCATCGGCGACTTCCGCTACATCCTCAAGTGGAACGAGTACAACGCGCCGCTCAAGCAGACGGTGACGCAGGAGGAAGTCGGCGATTCCGGCGTCTACTTCCTGTCGGACCTGTCGCGCGGCGTCACCGGCGAGGTCCATCACGTCGATTCCGGCTACCACGTCGTCGGCATGAAGGCGGTCGACGCACCGGACATCTCGACCGTCAAGGAATAGCCCTCTCTCCGCCTACCTTCCATCCAGGCCCTGGCCCGACCTCCGGAAGACCTGATGTATCCGCTCGTCTACATCGCACGCCATGGCCAGACGCAGTGGAATACCGAGCGTCGGCTGCAGGGCCAGGCTGACACCGACATCAACGCGCTCGGCCGCGAGCAGGCGACCCGCAACGGCCATCGTCTGGCCGGCCTTGTCAAAAATCCCGCTTCGTTCGACTTTGTCGCCAGCCCGATGCGGCGCACCCGCGAGACGATGGAGCTGATGCGCGCGGCGATGGGGCTCGATCCGCTTGCCTATCGCACCGATCCGCGTCTGGTGGAGCTGAGTTTCGGCGACTGGCAGGGTTTCACCTTCGCCGAGCTCGAGGCCCAGCATCCGGGCTCGACCAAGGGCCGCCGCGCCACCAAATGGGACTTCCTGCCGCCCGGCGAGGGCGCGGAAAGCTATGAGATGCTGCTCGAGCGGCTGAAGCCGTGGCTCGACGCTCTCGACCGGCAGACGGTCTGCGTCACCCATGGCGGCGTCATGCGCTGCTTCTTCCGCGTCGTCGCCGGCCTGTCCAAGCAGGAAGCGGCCGGCCTCGAAATCCCGCAGGATCGCCTGCTTCGGCTGGAGGGCCGGAGCCTGGAGTGGCTGTAGCAGCCGCGCCTCAGCGTCGTCATCCTAGGGCGAAGCAGGAGCGAAGCTCCGTCGCGGAGACCCTAGGATCCATGCCATGACCTAGGCCGAATGGCAAAAGCGGTGCAGAACAGAGGTCGTTCGGCACCGCTGCAAAGCTCCGACGCAACGGCATGGATTCTAGGGTCTGCGCGCGTCGATCCACTCCTTGCTTCGCCCTAGAATGACGAAGCTTTCGGCGTCCCGGCCAACGCCTAAGGTGGTCCCTCTACCGGCGCACCGCGTTGGCCAAGACCTCGTGGCGCGGGTTAATTCTGGTCGCTGTCCGGCAGCTGCATATCGGTGACGACGTTCTCGCCATTGGTCACGTCAAAGGCGATGACGATGTCCATGCCGGGCTTCAGTGCATCGAGATCCGTCTCGGCGTTGAGCTTGTAGGCCTTTCCGTCGTCGAGCGTCAGCGTCAGCGTGTCCTTGTCGACCTTCTTGATCAGGCCTTCGGTCTGGCCGGCGAACGCGGCGGTGGAAATCATGAGCATGGCGCAAACAGCGCCAATCAGGGTACGCATCGTCGTCCTCTTTGGTCATTGCGCCGGCTGGTCAGCGGCGGGTCCTCAACGGCGGATGGGAAGAGAGCAGAAACCAAGCGAATGTGTCAAAACTAAAACAGCCAGATCACAGATTGATGCAGCCGATCACCGTTTGACCGCTGTGGAAAACGCCAATAGAAGGCACCCTTGAACCGGCGAACCGGCTCCGCCGCCGGGCAGGGCGTTTCTTCCATGTCTCACAACACCTTCGGCCATCTCTTCCGCGTCACCACCTGGGGTGAAAGCCATGGCGCCGCGCTCGGCTGCGTTGTCGACGGCTGCCCGCCCGGCATCCGCTTCAAGCGCGAGGATATCCAGGCCGAGCTCGACAGGCGCCGCCCCGGCCAGTCCCGTTTCGTCACCCAGCGCCGCGAGCCGGACGAGGTGAAGATCCTGTCCGGCTTCATCCTCGACGAGGACGGCGAGACGATGATCACCACCGGCACGCCCATCTCGATGCTGATCGAGAATGTCGACCAGCGCTCGAAGGATTATGGCGAGATCGCCCGCCAGTATCGGCCGGGCCATGCCGACTACACCTATGAGGTCAAATATGGCCTGCGCGACCATCGCGGCGGCGGCCGCTCCTCGGCGCGCGAGACGGCCGCGCGGGTGGCGGCCGGCGCGCTGGCGCGCAAGGTGGTGCCCGGCATGGTGGTGCGCGGCGCCCTGGTCTCGATGGGTGAAAAATCGATCGACCGCGCCAACTGGAATTGGAATTTCGTCGGTGATGCCGAAAATCCGTTCTTCACCCCCGATCCGGCCTCGGTCCCCGTCTTTGCCGCCTATCTCGACGGCATCCGCAAGGCCGGCTCCTCCGTCGGCGCGGTGATCGAGATCGTCGCCGAGGGCGTGCCGGCCGGCCTCGGCGCGCCGATCTATGCCAAGCTCGACCAGGACATCGCCTCCGGCCTGATGTCGATCAACGCCGTCAAGGGCGTCGAGATCGGCAACGGCTTCGAAGCCGCCCGCATCACCGGCGAGCAGAACGCCGACGAGATGCGCATCGGCAATGACGGCAAACCGGTGTTTTTGTCCAACAATGCCGGCGGTATCCTGGGCGGCATCTCGACCGGCCAGGCGATCATTGCCCGCTTCGCCGTCAAGCCGACCTCCTCGATCCTGACGCCGCGCAAGTCCATCGACAAGGACGGCAAGGACGTCGAGGTCATGACCAAGGGCCGCCATGACCCGTGCGTCGGCATTCGCGCCGTGCCGATCGGCGAGGCCATGGTTGCCTGCGCGATCGCGGATCATTATCTGCGGCATAGAGGACAGACAGGTAAGGGAGTAGGCAGTAGGGATTAGGCAGTAGGCAGCATGCCAGCCCGACACAGCCCTTTCCTTCCCTACTGCCTAATTCCTATTCCCTTGCGAGCGAAGCGAGCGATCCATGCCATACGACCAGAAAAAGATCGTCGAAGCGATCCGCGCTTTCGAGCGCGGCGAGATCGTCGTCGTCATGGACGATGACGGACGCGAGAACGAGGGCGACCTGATCGTCGCCGCCGTGCACTGCACGCCCGAAAAGATGGCCTTCATCGTCCGCAACACCTCCGGCATTGTCTGCACGCCGATGCCGCGCGAGGAGGCGAGGCGGCTGAACCTGGCGCCGATGGTGGCCGACAACGATTCCGCCCACACCACCGCCTTCACCGTCAGCGTCGACTTCAAGCACGGCACAACGACCGGCATTTCGGCCGACGACCGCACGCTCACCGTGCGCAACCTCGCCAACGGCAATGTCGGCGCCTCCGACTTCGTCCGTCCGGGCCATATCTTCCCGCTGATCGCACGCGAGGGCGGCGTCCTGATGCGCTCGGGCCACACGGAGGCAGCGGTCGACCTCTGCAAGCTCGCCGGCCTGCCGCCGGTCGGCGTCATCTCCGAGCTGGTCAATGACGACGGCACGGTCAAGCGCGGGCCCGAGGTTCAGGCCTTCGCCGAGCAGCACGGCCTGAAGCAGGTCTCGGTCGCCGATCTCATCGCCTACCGCCAGCGCAAGGAAACGCTGGTCGAGCGCGTCGCCTGCTCGGACATCGATACCCCCGGCGGCAAGGCGCAGGTCTTCACCTACACGCTGCCCTGGGATTCCATGCACCACGTCGCGATCGTCTTCGGCGACATCCGCGACGGCGAGGACGTGCCAGTGCGCCTGCATTCGGAGGATGTCGTTACCGACGTCTTCGGCACCAGCCACCGGCTGGAGCGCATCATGAAGGCGATGGGCGAGCGCAGGCGCGGCGTCATCGTCTATCTGCGCGAGGGCTCGGTCGGCGTCGCCCACCAGGAGCGCAAGCGGCCCGTGAGCGGTGAGCGCGAGGATCACGAGGAAGCCCGCCGGCGCGAGAGCGAGTGGCGCGAGATCGGCCTCGGCGCCCAGATCCTGAAGGATCTCGGCATCTCCTCGATCAACCTGATCGCCTCGCGCGAGCGCCACTATGTCGGCCTTGAAGGGTTCGGCATCCACATCGCCAAGACAGAGATTTTGTAGCTGGCTTCAGTTAATCTCCAGCGTGGAAACGATTGGCTGCATGCCTCTTCCCGTTACTCCGCCGGAACCACCGCTTCGCCCCCATCCACGTCGCAATCCTCTGTCGCCAGCCGGCATCGACCGGCTAGCACCGCAGCCAGCGCGACCGCGCCTGCGGCAACCGATACAAAGAACCCGTTCTGCGGTCCAAAAGTGTCGACCGTCCAGCCGGCGGCGAATGAGCCCAGTGCCATGCCGATGCCGATCCCGGTCGTCACCCAGGTGACGCCTTCGGTCAGCATTGCCGGCGGCACATGGCGTTCGATCAGGCCGAAGGCGGTGATGAAGGTCGGCGAGATCGCCACGCCGCTGACGAAGACGGCGAGCGCCAGCGTCGGCAGCGTATCGGCAAAGAGCAGCGGCAGCGTGGTCAGCGCAATCACTGCCACGGCTATCGCGAGTTGCCGCTGCAGCGGCGCCTTCAGATTGAGCGCGCCGACGATAATGCCGAGCACGAAGGATCCGAGCGCATAGACACCGATGACGAGGCTCGCCGCTTCAGGCTGGCCGAGCCCTTTGGTGATCGCAACCGTCGTGACTTCGGTGGTGGCGAAGGTCGCGCCGACGAAGATCAGGGCGAAGGTGATGATCTGCACCGGGCGCAGCCGGATCGCTGAACCGGCCGCGCCGTGTTCCGCCGGACGCACCGGCGGCTCAGTCGAGCGCTGCAGCAGGAACGCCGCCGAGCCGAAGGCGAGCAGCAATGTGCTCACCAGCATGCCCGCCTCCGGGAACAGCGCTGCGCTCAGGCCCACCGACAGCGAGGCGCCGGCGACATAGACCAGTTCGTCCGCCGCCGATTCGAAGGCGAAGGCGGTGTTGAGCTCGGGGCGATTGCGAAAGATCTCGGTCCAGCGCGCCCTGACCAGCGCCGGGATGCTGGGCATGGCGGCGGCAAGCAGCGCGGACAGGAACAAGGTCCATAACGGCCAGTGCTGGTTGGCCGCGGCGATGAGGGTCGCGAAGGAAAGCACCGACACGAGGGTTGTGGGCACGGCAACCCGGCTCTGGCCGAGCCGGTCCACCAGCCGCGAGACCTGCGGCGACAGGACGGCGTTGACCAGCGCGTAGGTGGCCGAGACGGCGCCGGCCAGCCAGTATTCGCCATGCGTCTGCGACAGCATCGCCACCATGCCGATCGGCGCCATGGCGATCGGCAGCCGAGCGACGAAGGCCGCCGCGGCAAAGCCTTTCGTGCCGGGAGCCCGAAAGATGTCCGAATAGGGGTTTCGCATGGTCCTGCTCCTCGACAAGGGAAGATGCCGCAATTACATACGCAGCGTATGAGTGTCAGATAGTTCATACGCCTCGTATGTCAATTGGCATACGAGGCGTATGTTAATAGGGCCAGAAGCCATGCACAGACCCCGCAAGGAGATGATCGCCGAGACGCGCGCCAAGCTGATCGCGGCGGCCCGCCATGCCTTCGGCACGATCGGCTATGCCGAGGCCTCGATGGACGATTTCACCGCCTCGGCCGGGCTGACGCGTGGCGCGCTCTACCATCACTTCGGCGACAAGAAGGGGCTGCTGCAGGCGGTGATCGCCGAGATCGACGGCGAGATGGCTGCCCGGGTGGACGAGGTGGCCTCGCGGGCGCCGACGCGCTGGCAGCACTTCGTCGATGAATGCACCACCTACATCGAGATGGCGCTGGAGCCGGAGATCCAGCGCATCATGTTCCGCGACGGCCCGGCGGTGCTCGGCGACCCGGCGCAATGGCAAAACGCCAACGCCTGCACGGCTTCGATGACCGATCACCTGACGGCGCTGCAGCGGGACGGCGTCGTCGTTCCCGATCTCGATCCTGAGACCGCCGCGCGGCTGATCAACGGCGCCAGCAGCCAGGCCGCGCAGCGCATCGCCAATTCCGAGGATCCCGAGGCGACGTCGAAGAAGGCGATAGCGGCGTTCAAGCAGCTCCTGGAAGGTCTACGCAAGCAATCCTGATCAGGCCGTCAGGCAGCATGTCCCCGAGTTTGTGCACCGGTTTTGCGGCGGGGCCGCCGCCCCGCGATTGACAATCGCCGGCACGAGCGCATCCTCTCCGGCCAACTCTGAGGCGGGAGAGTCGGGCCATGTGGGACTTCAGCATCGGCCGGTCGGTGTCCATCATGATGCGGACATGGCCGTTCATTGTCTTTCGCATGATCGTCTATTTCGGCATCACGGTCGCCTATATCGTGGCGACCGGCACCGGCGCGAGTGTCGGCTATGGCGTCGGCCACATTTCCACCGATCCCGATGGCCCGGCGTCTTTCGCGCTTTGGGGCGGTGTCGTCGGCTTCGGCGTCGTCTCGATCGCCGTCTACTGGATCCGTGAATACATCCTCTATGTGCTCAAGGCCGGCCACATCGCCGTCATGGTCCATCTGATCGACGGCCGCGACGTTCCCGACGGCCAGGGCCAGATCACCTATGCGCGCGAGGTGGTGACCAAGCGCTTCGCCGAGGCCAACATCCTTTTCGTCGTCGACCAGCTGGTGAAGGGCGCCATCCGCGCCATCACCGGTCTGATCGGTGGCATCGCGGCATTCCTGCCCATTCCGGGCCTGAGCGGTCTGGTGAGCTTCATCAATACCGTCATCCGACTGTCGCTGACTTATGTCGACGAGATCATCCTCGGCTACAACATCCGCATCAATTCCTCTTCGCCTTTCGAGACGGCGCGGCAAGGCGTCGTGCTCTACGCGCAGAACGGCAAGCACATGGTCAAGAATGCCGTCTGGCTGGCGGTGATCATGTGGGGCGTGTCCTTCGTTATCTTCCTGTTGATGCTGGCACCGGCCGGCGCGATCCTGTGGTTCATGCCGGGCCAGCTCGCGGGCTGGGCCTTCGTGCTGGCAATCGTCTTCGCCTGGGCCTTCAAGGCGGCCTTCATCGAGCCCTTCGCCATCGCTTCGCTGATGCAGGTCTATTTCGCCGCCATCGAGGGCCAGGCTCCCAATCCGGAATGGGACCGCCGCCTCGCCGAGGCCTCGTCCAAGTTCAGGGAGCTTCGCGACAAGGCGCTCGGCTCCTTCGGTGGCTCGCGCTGGGATTCGCCCCGGGCTGCGTGATCGCAGCCCCGACCGCGAAAGCCGCCCGATCAGGGCTTCGGCAGGTCAGCGCCACGAAGCCTCGCGATCGCCGATTTGAGCGGCGCTTCGCCGGCGCCGCAAAAGGTCTCGCTCATCACCAGGTCGGGCAGCGGCAGGCGCTTGCCCCAGCCATGCGCTTCGAGATCGGGCTTCGGCGCGAATTCCGAGACGCGGCCGACGCAGAGATAGGCGATCGGCGTGATATGCTCGGGGATCGACAAGAGCCGCTTCAGCGCCTCGGTCTCGATGATGCTCACCCAGCCGACCCCGACGCCTTCGGCGCGCGCCGCCAGCCAGAAATTCTGCACCGCGCAGACGGTGCTGTAGAGATCCATTTCCGGATTGTGCCAGCGCCCGAGCGGCGAGTTCTGCGAGCGTAGGCGGTCGCAGGTGATGCAAAGGTTGAGCGCGCTTTCGCAGATGCCTTCGAGCTTCAGCTTGCGGTAGAGCGCCTGCCGTTCCGCCTCGATCGCCGGCAGTTCCTGCTCGCGCGCGGCCAGGAACAGGTCGCGCACCTGCTTGCGTCGTTCGCCATCGCGGATGACGATGAAGTTCCACGGCTGCATGTAGCCGACCGACGGCGCGTGGTGTGCTGCCGTGAGCAGTCGCGCCAGAACGGAATCATCGAGATCGTCGGCAACGAAATGGCTGCGCACGTCGCGCCTGGTGAACATCGCCCGGTAGACGGCGTCGCGCGCCAATTGGTCAAAATCATCGCCGCCGGTGGCGGCCGCTCGTGCCTGCATCGCTTGTCCCCTTGCGACAGCAGTCCCCCGCCTGACCATGCGGACGACCATGTCTGCCAGGCCGGTCTTCTGGCTCGGGATCGTCCCGCGTCCGGCGCCTTCCCGTCCAGGACAGTGGCTTTGCCGGCGCGGTCCCCCTTACAGCGTTGGGCACGCCACGGAGTTCAACCGTGTTCCCGATTCTCCCGCGCGTTGCGGGCACCAGGCAGCGGCGCCACCTTACCGCGAAGCGAAGGCCGCGCCAATGCCACCAGCGACACGATAGGGCGCGATTTTCCCCAGCCATTCGGCGCTCAAACATGGTCATCCGGGTTACGGATGCCTAGATTAGGCGCCATGACCACCCGTCTCTACACCCATCCGGTATTTCTGGAACACCTCACGCCGCCCGGCCACCCCGAGCGTCCCGACCGCCTGCGCGCCATCGAGCGCGTGCTTGACGACGAGGCTTTCTCGGCTCTCGAACGCGTCAAGGCGCCGGCAGGCGACGAGGCGACCATCCTCTATGCCCATCCCGAGGATTTCGTCGCCCGTGTCCGTGCGGCTATCCCGGCGAGCGGTATCGTTTCCATCGACGCCGACACCAGCGCCAGCCCGAAGAGCTGGCGGGCCGCGGTGACAGCGATCGGCGCTGCCAATGCTGCGATTGACGACGTCTTCGAGGGCCGCGCCGCCAATGCCTTCGTCGCCGCCCGCCCGCCCGGCCATCACGCCGAAAAGACGACAGCGATGGGCTTTTGCCTGTTCAACACCGCGGCGATCGCCGCCCGCCATGCGCAGAAGAAACACCAGGCGGAGCGCGTCGCCATCGTCGACTGGGACGTTCACCACGGCAACGGCACGCAGGATATCTTCTGGGACGATCCGTCGGTCCTCTATTGCTCGACGCACCAGATGCCGCTTTATCCGGGCACCGGCGCGAAAAGCGAGACCGGCGCCGGCAACATCGTCAACGCGCCGCTTGCGCCCAGGACCGGCAGCGAGCTGTTCCGCGACGCGTTCCTGTCGCGCGTGCTGCCGTCGATCGACGCGTTCGCGCCGGACCTGATCATCATTTCCGCCGGCTTCGACGCGCACCATCGCGATCCGCTGGCCGAGATCAACCTGACCGAGGACGATTTCGACTGGGCGACCGGCCAATTGATGGAGCGTGCCGGGCGCCACAGCGGCAACCGGCTCGTCAGCCTGCTGGAGGGCGGCTACGATCTGCAGGGACTGGCATTTTCGGTCGCCGCCCATGTCGGGCGGCTGATGAAGGGATGAATGATGGCTGATGAAGCTAACCAAGACGTCAAGGCGATGAGCTTCGAACAGGCGCTCGACGCGCTGGAGAAGATCGTCGATGATCTGGAGCGCGGTGATGTCCCGCTCGACCAGTCGATCAGGATCTACGAGCGCGGCGAGGCGCTGAAAGCCCATTGCGACCGCCTGCTGAAGGCTGCCGAGGACAAGGTCGAGAAGATCAGGCTCTCGCGCGACGGCAAGCCGGCGGGCACGGAGCCGCTCGACGCCGAGTAGTTTGGAACGGGGGTGGGACAGACAAGCAGGTTAGGAGTTCAAGCATGTGCCGAAACATCAAGACCCTGTTCAATTTCGATCCGCCGGCGAGCAATGACGAGGTCCATGATGCGGCCCTGCAGTTCGTGCGCAAGCTGAGCGGCTCGACCAAACCGTCGAAGCGCAACGAGCACGCTTTCCACCATGCTGTCGAGGCGATTGCCGCCGCTGCGCGCGAGCTCATCGATTCGCTCGAAACCACGCAGCATCCACGCAATCGCGAGGAAGAGGCGGCCAGGGCGAAAGCCAGGTCCGCGCTTCGCTTCGCCTGAGGTCGTGACATGAGCTTCTTCCCGGGCAACGATCCTGAGGCCGGCGACGCGTTTGCCTGCGACCAGATCGAGTTGATGGTCATCCCCAACGCCAAGGACATCGGTGACTTCGAGGTCCGCCGCGCCTTGCCGACGGCAAAACGCCGGCTGGTCGGTCCGTTCATCTTCTTCGACCGCATGGGGCCGGCGATCCTGCGCGCCGGCCACGCGATCGACGTGCGCCCGCATCCGCATATCGGACTTTCCACCGTCACTTATCTGTTCGACGGCAAGATCCGGCATCGCGACTCGCTCGGCACCGAAATGGTCATCGCGCCAGGCGACGTGAACCTGATGACCGCCGGCCGCGGCATCGTCCATTCCGAGCGCACGCCCGAGGAATTGCGCGGCGCGCCGATGTCGGTCTCCGGCCTGCAGACCTGGCTGGCCTTGCCCGACGGCAAGGAAGAGGTCGCTCCGGTGTTCGCGAACACATCGGTGATCCGCCTGCCCGAGATCGACGCCGAAGGCGTCAGCGGCCGCGTCGTCATCGGCGAATTTTCCGGCCTGCGCTCGCCGGTCGCGACCGCCTCGGAGACGCTCTATGCCGATCTGCGGCTGGCGGCGGGCGCCAGCGTCAAGATCCCCGCCGATGCCGAGGAGCGCGCCATCTATACGCTGGAGGGCGAGGTTTCGATTGCCGGTGACCGCTTCCCGGCCGAGCGGCTGCTGGTGTTCAAGCCGGGCGAGGAGATCGTCGTTTCGTCGGAGCGTGGCGCGCATTTCATGCTCTTCGGCGGCGCGTCGCTGGGCTCCAAGCGTTACATCTGGTGGAATTTCGTCTCGTCCTCGAAGGAGCGCATCGAACAGGCCAAGGAAGAATGGAAGACAGGGCGCTTCGATATCGTTCCTGGCGATGAGGAAGAATTCATACCGCTGCCAGAAGGTTAGAGCAGGACGGACATCCTGCGCCGGCCGCGTCACTGACACGCATTTACATTCGCTCGCCGGCGGCATATTTCGCGCATGATCAAGGCGCATATTGGTGAAGGTCGAAGCAATTCCAGGAAAAGTGTGAACGGTTTTCCGTCCGGAATTGCAGGAAGACAAAGAGACAGGGCGGTCCGGTGAAACGGTTAACCGCTCTGAGGCAAGGTTGAGATTTAAGCAGGCCGCAACAGAGTGAACCCGAAGCCCGACACGCCGCTGCTCGACAAGGTCCGCATCCCCGCGGATCTGCGGGCGCTCGAGGAAAGCGAGCTGCCGCAGCTGGCAAGCGAGCTGCGCACCGAGCTGATCGATGCCGTGTCGCACACGGGCGGCCATCTTGGCGCCGGCCTTGGCGTCGTCGAGCTGACGGTGGCGCTGCACTATGTCTTCAACACACCGCAGGACCGGCTGATCTGGGACGTCGGCCACCAGGCCTATCCGCACAAGATCCTGACCGGCCGCCGTGACCGCATTCGTACGCTGCGCCAGGAAGGTGGCCTTTCCGGCTTTACGCGGCGAGCCGAGAGCGAATACGACCCCTTCGGCGCCGCGCACTCCTCGACCTCGATTTCCGCCGGCCTCGGCATGGCGATGGGCCGCGACCTTTCGGGCGGCCGCAACAATGTCATTGCCGTCATCGGCGACGGCGCCATGTCGGCCGGCATGGCCTATGAAGCGATGAACAATGCCGGCGCGCTCGATGCGCGCCTGATCGTCATCCTCAACGACAACGATATGTCGATCGCCCCGCCGACCGGCGCGATGAGCGCCTATCTGGCCAGGCTCGCCTCCGGCAAGGCCTATCTCGGCCTGCGCGATTTCGGCAAGAAGCTGTCGTCTTATCTCGGCAAGCGCGCCGACCGCGCCATCACGCGGGCGGTCGAGCATGCGCGCGGCTACGTCACCGGCGGCACGCTGTTCGAGGAGATGGGTTTCTACCACATCGGCCCGATCGACGGGCACAATCTGGAGCACCTGATCCCGGTGCTGAAGAACGTCCGCGACAATGCCGGCGGCCCGGTGCTGATCCATGTCGTGACCCAGAAGGGCAAGGGCTACGCGCCGGCGGAAGCCGCCGCCGACAAATATCACGGCGTCAACAAGTTCGACGTCATCACCGGCGCGCAGGCCAAGGCGCCAGCCAACGCGCCGAGCTACACCAAGGTCTTCGCCGAGAGCCTTATCCAGGAGGCCCGCGAGGACGACCGCATCGTGGCAATCACCGCCGCCATGCCGAGCGGCACCGGCCTCGACCTGTTCGGCGAGGTGTTCCCGACCAGGACCTTCGATGTAGGCATCGCCGAGCAGCATGCGGTGACCTTCGCCGCCGGCCTCGCCACCGAAGGCTACAAGCCCTTCGCCGCCATCTATTCGACCTTTCTGCAGCGCGCCTACGACCAGGTCGTGCATGACGTGGCGATCCAGAAGCTGCCGGTGCGCTTCCCGATCGATCGCGCCGGCTTCGTCGGCGCCGACGGCGCCACCCATTGTGGCGCCTTCGACACGACCTTCCTGGCCTCGTTGCCCGGCTTCGTCGTCATGGCCGCTGCCGACGAGGCGGAGCTTCGCCACATGGTGCGCACCGCCGCCGACTACGATGGCGGCCCGATCGCCTTCCGCTATCCGCGCGGCAACGGCGTCGGCGTCGACATGCCGGAGCGCGGCTCGGTGCTCGAGATCGGCAAGGGCCGCATCCTGAAGGAAGGCACCAAGGTCGCGCTTCTCTCCTTCGGCACGCGGCTGCAGGATTGCCTGCTGGCTGCCGAAGAGCTCGGCGCGGCGGGCCTCTCCACCACCGTTGCCGACGCCCGCTTCGCCAAGCCGCTGGACGAGGATCTGATCCGCCGCCTGGCGCGCTCGCATGAGGTCCTGGTGACCGTGGAAGAGGGCTCCGTCGGCGGCTTCGCCAGCCATGTGCTTCATTTCCTCGCCCATGAAGGTTTGCTGGAAAACGGCCTCAAGGTGCGCCCGCTGGTGTTGCCGGACGAGTTCACCGATCACGCCAAGCCCGAGAAGATGTATGCCGACGCCGGCCTCGACACGGCCGGCATCGTGCGCACCGTCTTCGCCGCCCTTGGCCATGGCGTTCAGGCGCAGCGCGCCTGAATCGAAACCTCAAGCTGCTGTATCGGTTTGCCGGGTTCCGGTTGTAAGTATTTGTTAACGCAGGCTCCCCAGCTCGTGGTGCTGCCCGAAGTCGCGCCGACCGCGCCCGTTCCGGTTGAGCCGCGCAAGCAAGCCTCCAACAGTGACCGCCTGAAGCCGGCCGTCGAGCGCCCGGTCTCGCGTACGGTCTTCTGATGCATGTCGCCCAAAAGTGCCTTGCGGTTTTGGGACAACGACATGCATCAAAGAAAAATCAGAACCAGAGATCGCGCACGCAGCGACCGTCGCGCGGCAGGTCGTCGAAGGTCTCGAGGCCGTCGAAATGGTCGATCGGCAGGTCGGCGACGGCTTCCGGCGGCGCCAGCCTGACATTGACGGCAATGCGGGTGCGGTCGCCGGCGCTCGAACGGAGGCCACGCCAGGCGAGCACGCAGGCACAGGTCGGACAGAACAGGATCTCGAACGCGGGCTCGGTCACTTCGGCGCGCGTGTAGGAATTTATCGGTCCCGCGACGCGGATGCGCTCGTCGACGTAATCGTAGGCCCAGAGGGTGCCGTAGCGGCGGCAAAGCGTGCAGTTGCAGGCCGTGATCGGCCCCGGATCGCCTTCCAGTGTCCAGTGGGCGGCGCCGCAATGGCAGGTTCCCTTCAGCATTGCCTCCTCTTCAGGTTGAGTGCGCGGACTTTCGTGACCTGTATTCCGCCGTGCCGCAAGCCATATTCAACACGCTGCCATTGCCTTCGCGGCCGGCTTTCGCCAATGAAGGCCGATGAACTCTCCGTTGCCAGCCAGCACACGCCAGCGGCTCGACGAATTGCTCGTCGAGCGCTGCCTGTTCGCCAGCCGTTCGCGCGCCCGCGACGCGATCGAGCGCGGCACGGTCACAGTTGACGGTGTTGTTGCCCGCAAGCCTGGTCAGTCCGTCGCGGCGGACTGCCTTGTCGCCATCGACGATCCGGCGCAGGCCTACGTCTCGCGCGCGGCGCTCAAGCTGATTGCCGGCCTCGACCATTTCGGCCTCGATCCTAAGGGCAGCGAAGCGCTCGACATCGGCGCCTCGACCGGCGGCTTCACCCAGGTGCTGCTCGAGCGCGGCGCGGCGCACGTCACCGCGATCGATGTCGGCCATGGCCAGATCCATCCCGACATGGGCGGCGATCCGCGCGTGACGGTCGTCGAGGGGCTCAACGCCCGCGACCTGACTGTCGCCGATCTCGGCGGCCGTATCCCGGATTTCATCGTATGCGACGTCAGCTTCATCTCGCTGAAGCTGGCACTGCCGCCAGCGCTTGCATTGGCGCGGGAGGGCGCCAGGGCGCTGCTCCTCGTCAAGCCGCAATTCGAGGCGGGGCGCGAGGCGATCGGCAAGGGCGGACTGCTCAGGGATCCGGCCGATGCCGAGCGCATCGCCGGCCTGCTCAGGGACTGGCTTCGCGGTATTCCCGGCTGGCGGGTGCTGGGGCTGCGTCCCTCGCCGATTGAGGGCGGCGACGGCAACCGCGAATTCCTGCTCGCTGCGATCAAGGATGGCGGGAAATGAGCGCGCGCTTCACCATCGGCAGGCTTGGCGCGCAGGGCGACGGAATCGCCGCTGCCGAGGGCGGCGAGGTCTTCATCCCGTTCACGCTGCCCGGCGAGACCGTCACCGCCGCACGCCAGAAGGATCGCGCCACGCTGATGTCGGTGCTGGAGGCGTCCCCGCTCAGGATCGATGCGGCTTGCCGCCATTTCACCGAATGCGGCGGCTGCGCGCTGCAGCATTTCGAGGCCGAGGCTTACCGGCAATGGAAGCGTGAAAAGGTCGTGCACGCGTTGAAGGCCAAAGGCATCGCTTGCGAGGTCGCCGATCTGGTGCCATGCGCGCCGCACACGCGCCGCCGTGTCGTTTTCAGCGCCAGGCGCACCGAGGCCGGCATGCTGCTCGGCTTCATGCGCGCGCTTTCTTCCGAGATCATCCCGATCGAGGAATGCCCGATCTCGCTGTGGGTGATCGTTGCCGCGCTTGATCGTTTGCGGAGGCTGGCCGATCTGGTTTGCGCCGCGCCGAAGGCCTTCCACATGACGGTCACAGTCACGGCATCCGGCCTCGATATCGCGGTGCAGGATTCCGGCAAGCTCGGCGAGAACCAGCGCCGCATCGCCTCCAATTTCGTCATGGCCGAGGGGTTGGCCAGGCTTTCCGTCGACGGCGAGGTCATCGTCGAGCCGAAGAAGCCGGTGGTGCAGTTCGGGTCGGTGGCCGTCGCGGTGCCGCCTGGCGCCTTCCTGCAGGCGACGGAGGCCGCCGAGCAGGCTATGGCCAGTCTCGTCGGCCAGCATCTATCGCGCGCGAAAAAGGTCGCCGACCTTTTCGCCGGCTGCGGCAGCTTCGCGCTCAGGCTCGCGGCGAAGTCGGAAGTCCATGCCGTCGAAGGTGACGCGCCGGCTCTTGCCGCGCTCGACCACGCCTTCCGTTTTGCCAGCGGATTGAAACGGGTGACTAGCGAGCGCCGCGACCTCTTCCGCCGACCGTTGACCTTCAAGGAATTGAACGGCTTCGACGGCCTGGTCTTCGATCCGCCGCGCGCCGGCGCCGAGGATCAGTCGAAGCAGATCGCCCGCTCCGAAGTCCCGCTGGTCGCGGCCGTGTCCTGCAATCCGGTGACGCTGGCGCGGGACCTGCGCATCCTCCTCGACGGCGGCTATACGTTGAAGAGCGTGACGCCGATCGACCAGTTCCTGTGGTCGCCGCATGTCGAGGCCGTCGCGCTGCTGGAGAAGCCGAGACGGCGCCGGTAGTCCACAACCGGCGGTTCGCAAGAAATTTTGTGAAGTCTCTGTTCTTTCGACGAAATTGCGCCCTAAAGCCGCCTTTTTGCAGGGTCTTAATTTCGAGCTGTAGGGAAACATTCCTGCCTCTCCGGCGTTAGTGTCTGAGCGGACAGCGGATGGCGGATTGCAATGCGCACGCTTCACAAATACCTCGGCCTCATCCTCGTTCTCATCGTGTTCGCCATCGCGTCCGCGACAAGCGCGCTTGCGCAGGAGCAAAAACGCCTAGCCTTTGTCATCGGCAATGGCGCCTATCAGTTCGGTGAACTCGCGACGGCCGCCAATGATGCGGGCCTGATCGGACAGACGTTGCAGGCGGCCGGTTTCGATGTGGTCGGCGCGCGCGATGTCGATCAGGAATCGCTGCGCGGCGCCTATCGCGATTTCCTCGCCAAGGTTTCGGAAGCCGGTCCCGATGCGGTCGTTTTCGTCTACCTAGCCGGCCATGGCGTGCAGTTCGAAGGTGAGAACTATTTCCTGCCGGTCGACGCCCGGATTGTGAATCCGACTGATGTGCCGATCCAGGCCGTGCGCATCTCCGATCTCACCAGGCCGCTCGTCGCCATGCCGACGAAGGTCAACATCGTCGTGCTCGACGCGGCGCGCCCGAACGCTTTCCCACAATCGAACCAGCCGCTGGCCGGCGGCCTCGCCTTGGTCGATCCCGACCCGAACATGCTGATTGCCTTCAATGCCGCTCCCGGAACTGTCGCGTTCGAAGGCAAGGGCCCTTACGGCGCCTATGCCCAGGCGCTTGCCGAGATGATGCGTGAGGGCGGCCTGCCGCTCGAAGACGTATTCGACCGTACGCGCCTGCGCGTCAACGAAGTGACGCAAGGCGCCGAATTGCCGTGGGACGCCTCGAGGATCACCGCGCCGTTCGTTTTCTTCGACCGCGCGCCGGATGCGCCCGCGCCCAAGGTTTCCGAAGCCGAATCCCAGGCCAACCGGACAAGGGAGATTCGCGATTTCGATGCCCACGACGCCTATGAAGCGGCCCTCGATCGCGACACGATGCGCGGCTACCAGGACTTCCTCATCGCCTATCCGCACGATCCGATGGCCAAGCGGGTGCGCGCCATCATCGCGGCGCGGCGCGAGGCGATCACCTGGCGCCAGACCTGGATGCGGGACACGCCGGAAGCCTACTGGTCCTACTTGGACCGCTATCCGCACGGACCGCATGCCTGGGACGCGCGCCGCCGGCTAAGGCATTTCGACGCCGAGCTGGAGCCGCCACCGAGCTTCGCCGTGATTATCTATGACGTGCCGCCGCCGCCGGAGGAGGAGATCATCTATGTCGATCGCCCGGTGCTCTATTTCGACGATTTCGATTTCGAACCGCCGCCGCCGGTCACGATCATCTTCCTGCCACCGCCGCCGCCGGATTTCATCGTGCTGCCGCCACCGCGGCCGCCGGTCGATGTCTTTGTTCTGCCGGTGCCGGTCTTCGTGCCCGTGCCCGTATGGGTCAGGCACCGCCGCATGACATCGTGCCGCCGCCGGACAACATCATCTTCAACAACATCCACAACGCGACGGTCATCAACAACACGGTGATCAACAACGAGACCGTCAATCAGGCCGGACAGCCAAGCGGCAATGCCGAGGGTGGCCTCACCACTCGCCAGAAAATGACCGGAGCTGCCGTCGGCACCGGCGCTGCGCTGGCTGCAAGGGTCGCGCTGCCGCCGGTGCTGAGGAAGAGGGCGGCCACGTCCGGTCGCGCCCAGTACAATCAGGAGCAGAGCGGCTTGCCGGTGAAGCCCGGCCAGCGCGCTATCCAGGGCCAGCAGCCTGGTGTCGCGAACCCGCAGTCGGAGGTCCCCTCCACAACCCGCAGGCTCTCAACCGAACACGCCTTGCCGGGAGCCGGTGGCAAAGCGCTGCCGCTCGTCAACGGCAAACCGGTGCTCGGCGGCCGGAATTTGCCAGGCAACAAGTCGAGGAAGCAGTTCGGCAGGCAAGGCATTGTGGGCGGCAACCAGGAGGCGACGGGAAATGCCGGCGCCGCCGCGACCGGAGAGCAGGGCACCGGTCAGCAGAAGGGCAAGAAATTGCGCAAGCTGCCTACCGTAAACGGCATGCCGGCCGACAATGGCCAGGGCGCCCAGCAGAGATTCGGGAAGAACAATCCGAACGTGCCGTCCGGCAAACCCAAGAAGCTGACGCGCAGGGATTTGTCCGCCGGCCAGGCAATTGTCGAACCGGGCGATCAGGGCTCGGCCAACCGCGACAACAAGAGCAGGAAATTCCGCAAGCTGCCGACCGTCAACGGTGAGCCGGCCGACAACCGGCCGAGCGTGCAGAAACGGCTAAGGAGGAACAATCCGGACGTGTTCTCCGACCAGACTCAGGGCCCGGCCAGCGGGAATGACCGCGGCAGGAAGTTCCGCAGGCTGCCGACCGTCAACGGTGAGCCGGCCGACAACGGGCCGAGCATGCAGAAGCGGCTCAGAAGGAACAATCCGAGCGTGTTCTCGGACGAGAATCAGGGTTCGGTCGGCGGGAACGACAGGAGCAGGAAGTTCCGCAGGCTGCAGAACGAAGAAGGTTCCGCCGGTCCGGAAGTCAACGTGCAGCGCAACTTCAAGGTCAACAGGCCGAACGAGAATGCGCAGCGCCAGTTCAGGCAGGAAAGGCCTAACGAGCAGGTGCTGCGGCCGCAAAGATCGGAGCCGAAGCCGGAATTCCGCGCGCAGCCGAGACCGCAGATGCAGGAACGCCGTCTCCCGCAGCAGCAGCCGCCGCCGCAACAGCAATTCAAGAAGAAACCGTCTTGCGGACAGCAGGGCGAACCGGCCTGCCAGCAATAGGCTGTCGCGGAGGGGAGCAGTCCCAGGAAAAGTGTGGAACGGGTTTCCATCCGGAACTGTGCGATAACAGCCCTCAAGGGCGCACAGTTCGGTAGGCCGCTCGGTCTATGAGCCCGGCGACACTCGTCAGGTCTTGGGCGTGCCGCCTCGCTGGTTGATCGACACCCAGATGTTCGGGTTCTGCTGCGACTGGCGTTTTAGGAAATAATAGCCGGTCGCGTTCCAGGGCCGGACTTCGTCGACCAGATTGTCGAGGACGAGATCGCCCTTGTCGGTCTTCACCGTCAGGATGGTGTGGCCTTCATTGTTGAGGTCGCGCACCACTGTCATCAGCAGCGCCTGCCTGGGAAATCCCGCTTCCATGAGAAGCTTGCGCTTGTAGAGCGCGTAGATCTTGCAGTCGCCCTTGCCGTCCACCGGATAGTCCCAGTGGTCCATCATCGTGCCCCAGTGATCGTAGTTGCTGACGGGCTTGATGGCGCGGTTCGCCTTCTGGTTTATCCGCTTGAGGGTGCGCATGTTCTGCTGGGTCAGCTTGACGCTCGCGGCCTGCAGGGCAGGCACTTTGCACTCTTTTGGCCGGCGGTGGCAGAAATCGAGCCAGCCATAAGGGACGCTGGTGCGTCCTCCGACCGCGGCGGAGCGGAGGTCGACTGCGACTGGCTGCGCCATGGTCGGACTGGATGGCCGCTTGAACAATGTCGACTGCGCCGCCGCCGTGCCGACAGAGAGCGACGTGGCGCCGATCAATGACAAAAGGAGGAGGGAAGAGGTCAGGACGCCAGGGGAATGCACCACTGCTAACACCACCGCAACGAGAAGACTGGTGCAAGCTAATGCGGAAACGGCGGCCGGCGCAATTGAACAATTAATAATCTGCTAACACGATCGTGTTTGCGTCCGGAAGGATCGCTACGCTTCTTGCATACCTCGCCGTGCTGGGCTTCAAACCCTGGTGCCGCCCACCGTCATCTGGTTCATCCTCAGATGCGGCTGGCCGACGCCGACTGGCACGCCCTGTCCGGCCTTGCCGCACATGCCGATGCCTTTGTCGAGCTTCATGTCGTTGCCGACCATGGTGACGCGATGCATGGCGTCGGGCCCGTTGCCGATCAGCATCGCGCCCTTGATCGGCTGCGTTACCTTGCCGTTTTCGATCATGTAGGCCTCGGTGCAGCCGAACACGAACTTGCCTGAGGTGATATCGACCTGGCCGCCGCCGAAGGAGACGGCATAGATGCCGTTTTTGACCGAGGCGATGATCTCCTCCGGGTTCATGTCGCCCGAGGTCATGTAGGTGTTGGTCATGCGCGGCATCGGCTGATGCGCGTAGCCCTCGCGCCGACCGTTGCCGGTCGCCTTCATGCCCATCAGCCGAGCGTTCTGGCGGTCCTGCATGTAGCCGACCAGTTTGCCGTCCTCGATCAGCACGTTGCGGGCCGAGGGCGTGCCTTCGTCGTCGACGGTGAGCGAGCCGCGCCGCTCGGCGATCGTGCCGTCATCGACCACGGTGACGCCCTTTGCCGCGACCTGCTGACCCATCAGGCCGGCGAAGGCCGACGTCTTCTTGCGGTTGAAATCGCCCTCCAGCCCGTGGCCGACCGCCTCGTGCAGCATCACGCCCGGCCAGCCGCTGGAAAGCACGATGTCGAATGTGCCGGCCGGCGCCGGAATGGCCTCGAGATTGACCAGCGCCTGCCTGAGCGCTTCGCTCGCTGCATGTTTCCAGCTTTCCTCGGTCAGGAATTCGCCAAAGCTCTTGCGGCCGCCCATGCCATAGGAGCCACTTTCCTGCCGGTCGCCATCGCCGACCACCACTGAGACGTTGATCCTGACGAGCGGGCGGATGTCGCGCACCACCTGGCCGTCGCCGCGCACGATCTCGACATGCTGCCAGGACGCCGCGAGCGAGGCCGTCACCTGGCGCACGCGCGGATCGGCGGCCCGCAGCCAGCCGTCGATCTCCTGCAGCAGCTTGGCCTTGGCCTCGAAGCTGGGCGAGGGGATCGGGTTCTCGTCGCCGTAGAGGTGGCGATTGGTGCGGGCGGGCGCCGCGGCCAGCGTTCCCGAATAGCCGCCCTTGACCGCCGAGACGGCGTCGGCCGCGCGCAGCAGCGAGGCCTCGGAAAGATCGCTGGAATGCGCATAGCCGCTCGCCTCGCCGGCGACGGCGCGCAGGCCGAAACCCTGGTCGGTGTTGAAATTGGCCGTCTTCAGCCGTCCGTTGTCGAACATCAGCGCCTCGCTCTCGCTGTATTCGAGGAACAGCTCGCCATCGTCGGCGCCCTTGATGGTGTCGGCGACGATCTCTTTGACGCGGTCGTCGGAAATGTCGAATTGGCCGATCAGGCTGTTCATGCGCGTGCCTTTCAGTAAGCGGTTCCACGGGGATGTAGGCGTCGCGGCGCCGTTCGGCAATCTTCGAAGCAGATGCTAAGTCAGCCGTCGCGCCATCACGACTTCGTCTATCTCCCGGCCCTCATGAAGGAGACCACCGGGTATGCAGCCGATTTGGTGGAAACCCTCGCGCAGATAGAACCGCATGGCCGCCGGATTTTCAGCACTTACAGCCAGTTCGACCTGCCTTATACCCAAGGCGCGAGCGTGATCGAGCAGTAGATTGAGCATCGCGACTGCATGCCCACCGCCACGCTCCGAGCCACGCAAATAGACCATGACGATGGTAGCGCGATGCGCCATCTTGCTGGCCTGTTGCCGCATCAGGCCCATCAGGCCGACAGGCTCCTGGCCCTGAAAGCTGACGACGACTGGATTGTTGGCCAGGCGCCGCCGCCATTCCTCGTCTGGCAGACTTTCCCAATCCGCTGCGCTGCTGGCGAAGGCTTCGGGAGCTGCACGCAAGGCCTCCAGGCGAATTCGCTTCAAGATCTCGACGTCGTCCGGATCCAGCAATTTCAAGGCCAAACGGGCAGTCTCAAGGCAGGGCGGCGAAGCCTTCGGCGAATCCCTTGAGATCGACGGGAATGCCGATACCTTCTTCCGGCGTCTGGAAGACGATGAAGGTGGCCGAGGTGCCGCTCTTCAGCGTGTCGAGCAGCGGCTTCTCGAGGATCACTTCCGCATAGCAGCCGTCCTGGAAGCAGCGCACGAAATAGGCGCGGCCGATGTCCTTGCCGTCGACGTTGAGGCCAAGCCCGTTGGGTAGCAGCACACCGAGCGGCGCTAGCACCCGCAGGATCTCGGCCTTGTTGTCGGCGGTGCGCAGCACCACGACGGAAAGCCCCATTTCCGGACGGTCCTCGGCGACGACGTTCTGCATCATCACGCATTGCTCGGAGGTCGCGCCGACCGGCGTGTCGCAGATGATCGACCACGCCCCATGCGTCGACTTGACCGTGCCGCTGGGTGGCGCGGCGGTCTGCGGCGGCGCGGCGCTCGCCGCGCCGGTCAGGCTGGCGCCAAGCAAGGCGGCAAGGAAGACAACCTTCGCCAGGGGTCTCGAAAGCCAGGAAGTCATGACGGCTCCATTGCGAATCACGGCACTTTAAGCTGCGCCAAGGCCAAGTAAAGGACGAGACCGTTGCCGACCCGCCCCGATACCGGCAATTACGCGCTTTTCCAGAGCAAATTCGCCCGAATTGCGACCGTCCGGCGTGTGGCGCGGCGAAGGCCGAGGATGGCCTTCGGGCTGCGCGCAAAAATGCCGCACGGTTTCCTCCGCTCCTTCCTTGCAGAGGGAAATAGAGTATGGTTTGAACCACCTTAGGGACAGACCGGGATTCCCAATCCCGGCGTCGTTCGTTATTGGTGCGATCCGATCGCAGGAAGTGGGAGACGAGAGGGCGATGAGAAAATTCCTGGCAAGCGCCAAATTGCTGGCAGGTGCTGCACTTGCTGGCGCGCTCCTCGCCGGCACCTCCGCCTATGCGGATCAGCCGCGGCCATGGGAGACCAGCTTCCAGGCGCCTGCGACCGACATGATGCGGCAGATCGAATGGTTCGGGAACTATACCTTCGCCTTCATCGTGGTGATCACCCTTCTGGTGCTGGTCCTGCTGGCTTATTGCATCCTGCGGTTCCGCGCGAGCGCCAATCCGGTGCCTTCAAGGACCAGCCATAACACGCTGATCGAGGTGATCTGGACGGTCGGCCCGGTCGTGGTGCTGCTGCTCATCGCCATTCCGTCCTTCCAGCTGCTCACCGCGCAGTACACGCCGCCGGAAGAGGCCAAGCTCACCGTCAAGGCGACCGGCAACCAGTGGAACTGGGACTACGAATACCAGGTCGACAAGAGCTTCTCCTTCAACTCGGCGATCCTCCAGGATGGCGACCGCGCCAAGGCCGGCAAGGAAGACCGCAGCCTCTATCCGCGCCTGCTTGCCGTCGACAACGAACTGGTGGTGCCGGTTAATACCATGACCCGCGTGTTGATCACCGCCACCGACGTCATCCACTCCTTCGCCGTGCCGTCCTTCGGCATCAAGATGGACGCCGTGCCCGGCCGCACCAACGAGACCTGGTTCAAGGCGGACAAGGAAGGCCTTTATTACGGCCAGTGCTCGCAGCTCTGCGGCAAGGACCACGCCTTCATGCCGATCGCGGTCCGCGTCGTTTCCGACGCGCAGTTCAAGACCTGGCTGGAGGCGGCCAAGACCGACGTGCCTGCCGCCAACAAGGCGCTGATGGCCGAGATCGATGGTACCAACAAGGTAGCGGCCGCTGGCAACTGATGCCGCGGGTTAGCAAGAATTAGGGAACGGAGCGGAATATGGCAGAGGCTGCAGCTCACGAGCACCACGACCACAGGCCGCATGGCTGGGTCCGTTGGGTGTATTCGACCAACCACAAGGACATCGGCACGCTCTACCTGATCTTCGCGATCATCGCTGGCATTATCGGCGGCGCGCTTTCGGTCGCCATCCGCATGGAGCTGCAGGAGCCGGGCATCCAGATCTTCAGTGGCCTGGCGCAGATGGTCTACGGCATGCAGGGTGACGCTGCTATCGACGGCGGCAAGAGCATGTACAATGCCTTCGGCGCCGCGCACGGCCTGATCATGATCTTCTTCATGGTGATGCCGGCCCTGATCGGCGGCTTCGCCAACTGGATGGTGCCGATCATGATCGGCGCGCCGGACATGGCCTTCCCGCGCATGAACAACATCTCCTTCTGGCTGCTGCCGCCGGCCTTCCTGCTGCTGCTCGGCTCGATGTTCGTGCCGAGCGCGCCTGGCGCCTTCGGCGTCGGCGGCGGCTGGACGATCTATCCGCCGCTCTCGACCTCCGGCCAGCCTGGCCCCGCAATGGACTTGGCGATCCTATCGATCCACATCGCCGGCGCCTCGTCGATCCTCGGCGCGATCAACTTCATCACCACCATCTTCAACATGCGCGCGCCCGGCATGACGATGCACAAGATGCCGCTGTTTGCCTGGGCGGTGCTGATCACGGCCTTCCTGCTGCTCCTGTCGCTGCCGGTTCTGGCGGGTGGCATCACCATGCTGCTCACGGACCGCAACTTCGGCACCTCCTTCTTCGTGCCGGACAATGGCGGTGACCCGCTGCTCTTCCAGCATCTGTTCTGGTTCTTCGGTCATCCCGAGGTGTACATCCTGATCCTGCCGGGCTTCGGCATCATCAGCCACATCGTCTCGACCTTCTCGAAGAAGCCCGTCTTCGGCTATCTCGGCATGGCCTACGCCATGGTCGCGATCGGCGCCGTCGGCTTCATCGTCTGGGCGCACCATATGTACACGACCGGCCTGTCGCTCGACACGCAGCGCTATTTCGTGTTCGCCACCATGGTCATCGCGGTGCCGACCGGCGTGAAGATCTTCTCCTGGATCGCCACCATGTGGGGCGGCTCGATCTCCTTCAAGCCGCCGATGCTGTGGGCGCTGGGCTTCATCTTCCTGTTCACGATCGGTGGCGTCACGGGCGTCCAGCTGGCCAATGCCGGCCTCGACCGCTCGCTGCACGACACTTATTTCGTGATCGCCCACTTCCACTACGTGCTGTCGCTGGGCGCAGTCTTCGCCATCTTCGCCGGCTGGTACTACTGGTTCCCGAAGATGACCGGCTACATGTACTCGCCGGTGATCGCCAACACCCACTTCTGGGTCACCTTCGTCGGCGTCAACCTGATCTTCTTCCCGCAGCACTTCCTCGGCCTCGCCGGCATGCCGCGCCGCACCGTCGACTATCCGGATGCGTTCGCCGGCTGGAACATGATCTCGTCCTACGGCTCCTACATCGCAGCCGTCGGTGTTGCGATCTTCCTCTACGGCGTGTTCGAAGCCTTCCAGAAGAAGCGCGTCGCGGGCGCCAATCCGTGGGGCGAGGGTGCCACCACGCTCGAATGGCAGCTGCCGTCGCCGCCGCCGTTCCACCAGTGGGAACAGCTGCCGAAGATCAAGTAAGGCGGCTGCCCGAAATACGAGACCGCCGGCGAACCGGCGGTCTTGGCCAACGGAATGATGGACTTTAAGTACGCATGGCCCTTGCCAACCACAAATTGATGGAGGAAGCGGGCTTTCGCATGTCGGAAGCAACCGCGGGCGATTTCTTCGCCCTCCTGAAGCCGCGCGTCATGTCGCTGGTCGTCTTCACGGCCTTTGTCGGCATGGTCGCGGCGCCCGTCGCCATCAATCCGCTGCTGGCGGTGATCGCCATCCTGGCAATCGCCATCGGCGCCGGCGCCTCGGGCGCGCTCAACATGTGGTACGACGCCGACATCGACGCGGTGATGACCAGGACCGCCGGACGTCCGGTGCCGGCCGGCCGCGTCACGCCCGGCGAGGCGCTGAGCTTCGGCCTGGTGCTCTCGGTGCTGTCGGTGATGACGCTGGGCGTGCTGGTCAACTGGCTGTCGGCGGCGCTTCTTGCCTTCACCATCTTCTTCTATGCCGTCGTCTACACGATGTGGCTGAAGCGCTGGACGCCGCAGAACATCGTCATCGGCGGCGCCGCCGGCGCCATCCCGCCGGTGATCGGCTGGGCGGCCGTGACCGGATCGGTCAGCCTCGAAAGCCTGATCCTCTTCCTCATCATCTTCCTGTGGACGCCACCGCATTTCTGGGCCCTGGCGCTGTTCAAGTCCGATGACTACGCCCGCGCCGGCATCCCGATGATGCCGAACGTCGCCGGCCATGCCTCGACCCGACGCCAGATCCTTGCCTATGCGTTGATCCTGGCGCCGGTCGGCGTGCTGCCTTGGGGCCTCGGCTACACCACCGCTGCCTATGGCGTGGTCTCGGCCATGCTGGGCCTGGGCTTCGTCTGGTATGCCTGGAAGGTGCTCGGCATGGCCGACGACGATCGCGCGATGAAGCCGGCCAAGGCGCTGTTCGGCTATTCGCTCCTCTACCTCTTCGCAATCTTCGCCGCCTATCTCGTCGATAGCGTGGTCGCACGCGCGCTCATGACGGGGGGAGCATGATCGTGGCCGACAAGAACCTCGAACTTGTGACCTTGACCGAGCGCCAGCAGAAGGCGCGGCGCAACCGCTCCGTCGCTATCGGCGTGGCGCTGGCCGCGCTCGTCATCATCTTCTACGTCGCGACCATCGTGAAGTTCGGCCACAATGCTTCTGGCCTCACGCCTACGAACTTGATGTGAGACGGCGATGAGCGGCGAGACCACACCCATCAGGAAGAACGGCAACCGCGCCATCGTGGCGGTCTGCCTGGCCTTCTTCACCGGCATGGTCGGCATGGCCTACGCGGCGGTGCCGCTTTACAAGATGTTCTGCCAGGCCACCGGCTATGGTGGCACGACGCAGCGTGCCGAGAAGCAATATGCCGGCCGCGTGCTCGACCGTGACATCACCATCCGCTTCGACGCCAACACCAACGGCATTCCGTGGCAGTTCGAGCCCGTCGCCCGCTCCGTGACGATCAAGGTCGGCGAGACCACGCAGGCGCATTACAGCGCCACCAACAAGTTCGATCGCCCCATCACCGGCCGCGCTTCCTTCAACGTGCAGCCGGAAATGGCAGGCGCCTATTTCAACAAGGTGGAGTGCTTCTGCTTCACCGACACGACGCTGAAGCCCGGCGAGACGCTGGACATGCCGGTCGTGTTCTACGTCGATCCAGACATCGTCAATGTACCGGAACTGAAGGACTTGAAGACCATCACCCTGTCCTACACCATGTTCCCGGTCGAAAAGAAACAGCCGGTCGCCTCGTCCGCGCCGGTCGCTGGCAGCAGCAACAAAGTTCCAGATTCCGAAGCAAGCCTCGGGGGTTGATATGGCAGACGCGCACGCAAAACCGAACCACGACTACCATCTCGTCAATCCCAGCCCCTGGCCTTTCCTGGGCTCGATCGGCGCGCTGGTCACGGCCATCGGCGGCGTGTGCCTGATGCAGTATCTGAAGGCCGGCAACTTCCCGGTCTTCGGCCACAACATTGCCAATCCGTGGCTGTTCTTCATCGGCCTGATCATCGTGCTTTACACGATGTTCGCCTGGTGGTCGGACACCATCAAGGAAGCGCATGAGGGCCACCACACGCGCGTCGTGTCGCTGCATCTGCGCTACGGCATGATCATGTTCATCGCCTCCGAGGTGATGTTCTTCGTCGCCTGGTTCTGGGCCTTCTTCGACGCCAGCCTGTTCCCCGGCGAGGCGGCGCAATATGCCCGCACCACCTTCACCGGCGGTGTCTGGCCGCCGAAGGGCCTGGAGGTCCTCGACCCCTTCCACCTGCCGCTTTACAACACCATCATCCTGCTCACCTCGGGCACGACGGTGACCTGGGCGCACCACGCGCTGCTGCACGGCGACCGCAAGGGCCTGATCAACGGCCTGGCGCTGACCGTCGGCCTCGGCATGCTGTTCACCATGGTGCAGGCCTACGAGTACATGCACGCTCCGTTCGCCTTCAAGGATTCGATCTACGGCGCCACCTTCTTCATGGCGACCGGCTTCCATGGCTTCCACGTCATCATCGGCACCATCTTCCTGCTCGTCTGCCTGGTGCGCGCGATGCGCGGCGACTTCACCCCGAAGCAGCATTTCGGCTTCGAGGCGGCCGCCTGGTACTGGCACTTCGTCGACGTGGTCTGGCTGTTCCTGTTCAGCTGCATCTATGTCTGGGCCTCGAATGGGGCGTTGATCGAAGCCCATTGAACCGACGGTTTTCGGAATCCCAAAGGCGGCTGCGGCGACGTGGCCGCCTTATCTTTTTCAGCGAAAGGGCCTAGGGTGCGGATATGAGCGAAGACAAGGCGATCTGGCCTCCCATCGACCCGGTTTCGGCCGGCCTGCATGGCCGCTGCCCGCGCTGCGGCGAGGGCAAGCTGTTCTCCGGCTTCCTCACCGTCGGCAAGCGGTGCCACAGTTGCGGCCTCGACTATTCTTTTGCTGACGCCGGCGACGGCCCGGCCGTCTTCGTCATCCTGATCATCGGCTTCATCGTCGTCGGCCTGGCGCTGTGGATGGAAGTGACGCTGAGCCCGCCGCTCTGGCTGCATTTTATCTTGTGGATACCGCTGGCGCTGGTGCTGAGCCTGACGGCGTTGCGCCTGATCAAGGGCGTGCTGATCACCCTGCAATACTCGAAGAAGGCCGCGGAAGGCAGGCTGGACAGCAGCCAATGAGCGATGCGATCGGTTCGATTGCCGGCCCTTCGCGGCCGCGCTCGGCGTTGCTGCTTGGTCTCGGCCTCGTCCTGTTCGCCATTCTCCTCGGTCTCGGCACTTGGCAGGTGCAGCGCCTGCACTGGAAGGAAGGCCTGCTCGAGACCATCGACCGGCGCACCCATGCGGCGGCGCTGCCTTTGGCCGACGTCGAGAAAGAGTTCGCCGCCTCTCACGATGTCGACTACACGCCGGTGACGGTGACCGGCACTTTCCTGCACCAGGGCGAGCGGCATTTCTTTTCCACTTGGGAAGGTGACACCGGCTTCAATGTCTACACGCCCCTGCAGCTCGACGACGGCCGCTTCGTGCTCGTGAATCGCGGCTTCGTTCCCTACGACCTGAAGGACCCGGCCAAGCGCCGGCAGGGCGAGGTCGGCGGCAAGGTGACGGTGACCGGGCTTGCACGCAATCCGCTGCCTGGGAAGCCCTCGATGATGCTGCCCGACAACGATGTCGCCAAGAACATCTTCTACTGGAAGGACCGCGACGTCATGGCCTCGAGCGCGGGCCTGCCCGCCGGCGCCGTGCTGGCGCCGTTCTTCATCGATGCCGACAAGACGCCGAATCCCGGCGGCCTGCCGGTCGGCGGCGTCACCATCATCGATCTGCCGAACAACCACCTGCAATATGCCGTCACCTGGTATGGCCTGGCGGCCGCCCTTGCCGCCGTGCTGATCCTCAGGCTCCGCCGCCCGGCGAAAGAAGGGTGAGCGCCGCCGCTCTTGACAGGGCAGGGCTGCACGCCTCATTTCGCCTCCAGCTTTCCGACTGAAACCGGCCCGCTTCGATGATTGAGAAAAAGCCACCGCTGACGATCAGGCTCTGCCAGCCGCGCGGCTTCTGCGCCGGCGTCGACCGCGCCATCCAGATCGTCGTGTTGGCGCTGAAGAAATACGGCGCGCCGGTCTATGTCCGCCATGAGATCGTGCACAACCGCTATGTCGTCGAGGGGCTGCAGAGCCTGGGCGCGGTGTTCATCGAGGAACTGTCCGAGATCCCGCCCGAGCATCGTCAGTCGCCGGTCGTCTTTTCCGCCCATGGCGTGCCGAAATCGGTGCCGGCCGATGCCGAGGCACGAAACCTGTTCTATCTCGACGCCACCTGTCCGCTGGTGTCGAAGGTGCACAAGCAGGCGATGCGCCACCAGCGGCTTGGCCGCCATGTGCTCCTGATCGGCCATGCCGGCCACCCGGAAGTGATCGGCACGATGGGCCAGTTGCCGGAGGGCGCGGTGACCCTGATCGAGACCGAGGCGGACGCAGCCACCTTCGTGCCGGCGGACCCTGCCGCGCTCGGCTTCGTCACCCAGACGACGCTGTCGGTCGAGGACACCGCCGGCATCATCCGGGCGCTGCGGGAGCGCTTCCCGGAGCTTCACGCGGCGGCTGCCGAATCGATCTGCTACGCCACCACCAACCGCCAGGAGGCGGTGAAGGAAACGGCCGCCGGCGCCGATCTCTTCCTCGTCGTCGGCGCGCCGAACTCGTCCAACTCGCGGCGCCTTGTCGAAGTGGCGGAGCGAGCCGGTGCCGCGATGTCGCTTCTCGTGCAGCGGGCTTCCGAAATTCCGTGGCATGAGATCGGCGAGATTTCGACGCTCGGCCTGTCGGCCGGCGCCTCGGCGCCCGAAATCATCGTCGATGAGATCATCGACGCGTTCCGGCAGCGCTTCGACGTCACCATCGACCTGGCTATCACGGCCACCGAAACGGAGGATTTTCCGGTGATGCGGGTGTTGCGCGATGTCGAACTGACGGCGGCCGACATGGCCTTCGTCAACGGAGCCGCGTGAACCCAAATGGCCGTCTACACCGACGTCAACGAAAACGAGCTCAGCGCGTTCCTGAAAGCCTACCCGGTGGGCGAGCTCCTGTCCTACAAGGGCATCGCCGAGGGCACCGAGAACTCGAATTTTCTCGTCCACGCGTCCACCGGCTCTTACATCCTGACGCTCTACGAGAAGCGCGTCGACAAGGCCGACCTGCCCTTTTTCCTCGGCCTGATGGGCCATCTGGCGCGAAAGGGCATTTCCTGCCCGCTTCCGGTCACCGCGCATGACGGCACCGTCATCGGCACGCTCGCCGGCCGGCCGGCCGTCATCATCACCTTCCTCGAGGGCCTGTCGCTCAGACGGCCGACGGCGGCCCATTGCGGCGAGGTCGGCAAGGCGCTGGCCGCGCTCCATCTCGCCGGCCGGGATTTTCCGATGCATCGGCCGAACGCGCTTGCCATCGACGGCTGGCGCAAGCTCTGGGCCGCGTCACGCGAGCGCGCCGACGAGGTCGAGCCAGGGCTGGCGGCAGAGGTCGACGCCGACTTCGCGGATTTCGAACGCAACTGGCCGGCCGACCTGCCGCGAGGCATCATCCATGCCGATCTCTTCCCGGACAACGTCTTCTTCCTCGGCGAGAAGCTGTCCGGGCTGATCGACTTCTATTTCGCCTGCGACGACCTCTACGCCTATGATGTCGCCACATGCCTCAACGCCTGGTGTTTCGAGAAGGATTTTTCCTTCAACCTCACCAAAGGCACGGCGCTGCTTGCCGGCTACCAGTCGGTGCGGCCGCTTGGAGGCGACGAGAAGGCGGCGCTGCCGATGCTGGCGCGTGGTTCGGCGCTGCGCTTCATGCTGACCAGGCTCTATGACTGGCTGACCATCCCCAATGGCGGCCTGGTGATGAAGCGCGATCCGACCGAATATATCCGCCGCATGCGCTTCCACCGGGCGATCAGATCGCCATCCGAATACGGGCTGATATGAACAAAGAGATCGAGATCTTCACCGATGGCGCCTGCTCGGGCAATCCTGGGCCAGGCGGCTGGGGCGCCGTGCTGCGCTACAACGGCGTCACCAAGGAGCTGTCGGGCGGCGAGGCCGAGACCACCAACAACCGCATGGAACTGCTTGCAGCCATCACCGCGCTCAACGCGCTGAAGGAGCCCTGCACGGTCGATCTTTATACCGACAGCAAATACGTCATGGATGGTATCTCCAAATGGATCCACGGCTGGAAGAAGAACGGCTGGAGGACCGGCGACAAGAAGCCGGTCAAGAACGGCGAACTGTGGCAGGCGCTCGACGAGGCCAACCGGCGCCACAAGGTCACCTGGCACTGGGTCAAAGGCCATGCCGGCCATCCGGAAAATGAGCGCGCCGACGAACTGGCAAGGCAAGGCATGGCGCCGTTCAAGAAGACATCGTCCAAGCCGATGGTGGCCGCGCCTAAGCCGGATGTTCAGCCAAAGCGGCCACTGGCCAAGGCTCCGCGCCGTTCGACCCAGAGCTATTGAGCTTCGGCTCCACTGGTGGGAAACCGCGGTCTTGTCGATTGCATACTATATCACTCATCCCCAGGTTCAGATCGACGCCGATATTCCCGTATCGGAGTGGGGTTTGTCCGAGCTCGGCCGCGCGAGAGCGAACGCGATGCTCGACCAGCCATGGGTCGGATCGATCCGGTGCATCGTCCCATCGGGCGAACGCAAGGCCATCGAAACTGCCGAGGTGCTCGCCGGGCGCCTTAACCTGACCGTAGAGGTGAGGGAGCGCATGCATGAGAATGACCGCTCGGCAACCGACTTCCTGCCGCCTCCGGAATTCGAGGCGGTCGCCGACCAGTTCTTCGCCAATCCGCATGTCAGCGTTCGCGGATGGGAGCGAGCCATCGATGCTCGACGTCGTATTGTGAGCGAAGTCGAGGCCGTGCTCGGATCCGGTGAAACCGGGGACATTGCGTTCGTAGGCCACGGCGGGGTGGGGACGCTTCTGTTGCTCCATCTCAGCGGCCAGGAAATCAGCCGCAAAGCGGATCAGCCGGCCGGTGGCGGCAACTATTTTGCCTACGATATCGGCGCGCGACACCTGATCCATGGATGGCTACCGATCGACAGTCCGGCGCCGCGTCTCGAGTTCGGCGAGTAGGACGCAGCGACCAGTTGATTGCAATCCAGCAAAGCGAGTAATATTTACTACCATAGAGCATGGATCGGACCCGATGGCGAACGTCGAAAAGTTAAGCGTGGCCGTTACGACGCAACAGGCAACAGTCATGCGCGAAGCTGTGGAAGCTGGCGAATACGCCACTACGAGCGAGATTGTGCGCGAAGCGATGCGGGACTGGTTGGCAAAGCGCGAATTGCGTCAGGAAGATGTGCGCCGGCTGCAGCGGCTCTGGGATGAAGGCAAGGCGAGCGGCAAGGCGGAACCTGTCGACTTCGATGCCTTGCGAAAAGAAGCTCGGCGCAAGCTTGCGGAAGCCGCGCCGAATGGCCGTTAAGGTCGTTTGGTCACCGGCGGCCAGAGCCGACCTCATCGATATTTACGTGACTATAGGCGGGGAGAACGCAACGGCCGCCGAACGCTATTATGCTTGGATAGAAGCGCGCGCGATGCAGTTGGCTGAACAGCCACGCATGGGGGTGAGACGGGCCGACATCAGGCCGTCCGCGCGAATGCTTGTGGCAGCACCGTTTATACTGCTTTACGAAACGATTCCGGACACGAACGATGGTCTTGTTGAACGGGTCGAGATCGTTCGTGTGGTGGACGGCCGCAGGGATTTGAAGCGTCTGTTCTGATCAACTAACGGATCAGCAGCGCCGTGGTGAACAGGCCGAGCGCGAACACGGTGTGCGAGACGAGGTTGAGCGCGCGCACCAACATCGGATTGGGCAGTTTGGACGCCGCCCAGCCGGCGCCCATGCCGGGCGCCAGCAGGAACCAGCCGGCGCCGACGGTGACGATGCCGAGGATGAAGGCCGGCAGGAGGGTCGGCGCGGCAAGCCAGCCCGCGCCCGCGAGCACGACCAGGATCACGCCATAGAGGATGCCGACGAGATAGTGGAATGCCCAGCCTAGCGCCTTTTCATGCGCATAGGGCGCGGCCTCGCCGATATCGTCGTGGAAGACCTTCTCGGGCAGGTGCCGGACCCAGCGGCCGACCAGTCCCCAATTCGGCCGCGGCAGGCCGAACGCCTTGTTGAGGACAATCGCCCAGACGTCCATGAAGACCGTGGCACCGATGCCGATCGCGATGGCGCGCCAGGCGATGTCGAGCATCAGAGCTGCTCGAGGATCTTGGCCGCGCCGCTCTCGTCGACACCCGGCTTGGTTTCGACATTGATCGCCACGACCTTGCCGTCGTTGACGATCATCGAAAAGCGCTTCGAGCGCAGCCCCATGCCGTTCGCGGAAAGGTCGTTGTCGAGCCCGACCGACTTGGCGAAGTCGCCGCTGCCGTCGGCCAGATAAAGGATCTTGCCTTCGCCACCGGTAAAGCGCGCCCAGGCGCCCATGACATGGACGTCGTTGACCGAGACGACAGCGATAGTGTCGACGCCGCGCGCTAGGATGGCGTCGTGGTTCTCGAGGTAGCCGGGCAGGTGGTTGTTGCTGCAGGTCGGCGTGAAGGCGCCGGGAACTCCGAACAGGACCACCTTCTTTCCAGCGAAGATTTCGGCGCCCGTGACCGGCTTCGCGCCGTCGTCGGTCATTACCTTGAAGGTCGCTTCGGGCAGTTTTTCGCCAACCGAAATGGTCATGGGTTCCTCGCTTGGGAGATGGGGAAGGATCTGTGCCTGCGTATCGGACTGAGCGGCTTCCCGCAACTGTTCACAGCAATTGCAGGAAAAGTGCGCAGGGGTTTCCCGTCCGGAATTGCGGCTCCATGAGGGCCTGGATCAAGGGAAAGGCAGCAACCCGTCCACCGCGCCCTCGGCACCGGTCAGCGTATAGTACAGCCCGCCGCCCGTGGGTGTCGCCGACGGTCGGTCGAGGATCGGCACGGTGAAGACGATCTTGCCGTCCTTCTCGCTGCGCACCGGCGCTCCGAACATGTAGTCGCGCTCGCCGGCGATGAAGAAGTCGACCGAATCCCGATCGCCCGGTGATTGGGCCTCGACGACAAGCGTCTCGTGGTCGCCGGGCAGCACGCTGATGCCGAAATCGGGCCGTGCCGGCGAGGGCAGCGTCGCGAGCGCCGTCTTCACCAGCGCCGCGTCGGTGGCGTTGTCCGGATCGGAAGCGGGGTCGACGCTGAGCCGCGTCTGCACCGGAATGCAGATCGTCTCGCAGATGCCGAGGAAGACGTTGGCGTCGATGGTCGCCGGCTGGTCGGGCGAAGACAGCGTGAAGGTCACCGGCAGCGACACCGGGCGGTCGTAGCCGGCCCATTTGCCGTAGCCGTCGTCGTGGCGCTGCGGCGGCGGAAACGAAAGCCTTGCATCGGCGACGTTGGTGCTGGCCGAGACGTCGATCTGCGGTGGCACGCCGGCGTCGCCGGGGTCGCGCCAATAGGTTTTCCAGCCGGGCTTCAGCGCAATGTCGAGCACGCCGTGGATCTGGCCCGCCTCATCCGGCTTGCCGCTGGTCACCAACCGCACCTTGCCGCCTTCGCTGTTGTACCAGGCGGAGGACGACGCCTCGGCCGGCAGAGCCGCTCCCAAGCCGACGACGGCGCCCAGCGCCACAATATTCAGGTATCGCATGGCGTTGATTTGATCGCCCATTCTTGGCCGCGCAATGGTCTCATGTTCCTGCCGGTATCATATTTGCGTGACATCCGGCAGCCTCAGCATCTTTTCGGCGCCGCGGAAACGGGTTACGCTCAACCTCATGGACTTGTTGCGCCACAAAAAGATGGCCGCCGGGCGCGGCTTTCTCGACGATCAGTTCCTCATTGCCATGCCCGGCATGAAGGACGGCCGTTTTACGCGCTCGGTCATCTATATCTGCGCCCACAGCGACGAGGGCGCGATGGGCCTGATCATCAACCAGACGCAGCAGATGCTGTTTCCCGACCTTTTGGTGCAGCTCGGCATCATGAACGAGCAGGAGGCGATCCGCCTGCCGGCCCATGCCCGCGACTTCGTCGTGCGCAACGGCGGCCCGGTCGACCGCAGCCGCGGCTTCGTGCTGCATTCCGGCGACTATCGGGTGGAATCCTCGCTCAACGTCTCGGACGACATCTGCCTGACCGCGACCGTGGACATCCTGCGCGCCATCTCGACCGGCCGCGGGCCGCGTCATGCGCTGATGGCGCTCGGCTATTCCGGCTGGGGCGCCGGCCAGCTCGAAAGCGAGATCGCCGAGAACGGCTGGCTGACCTGCCCGGCGACGACGGAACTTCTGTTCGATGCCGACATCGAGCGCAAATACGACCGCATCCTCGCCTCGATCGGCATCGATCTCGCCCATCTCAGCGCCGCCGCCGGCCACGCCTAGGCCTCGCCTTCGCCTGCGGGGACCTTGTTGCATCGGATCATCATAAACGTCGGAGATTGGCCGAGCCACCTCAGCTTCGTCATCCTAGGGCGAAGCAAGGAACGAACCGACGCGCGTAGACCCTAGGATGACGAGGTTGGAAGGCCTCCGCTCAGCCTGCGAGCACCGACGCGCTACGCCAAGCTAAGCCTGCGTCAGCGGATACTGCTCCCTCAAGGTCTTAAGCACTTGGTCGCCGGGCATCGGTGCGCCGAACATGAAGCTCTGGACGTATTCGCAGCCCATCTGGCGCAGCTCCAGCGCGTCGCTCTCGTCGGAGATACCTTCGGCGACGACCGACAGGCCGAGCTCATGCGCCATGTTGACCATGGACTTGAGCAGCACGGCCCGCTTCGGCGTCGCGTCGTCGACGAAGCTCTTGTCGATCTTGATCGTGTCGAAGGGGAAGCGCGTCAGGTAGGACAGCGAGGAATAGCCGGTGCCGAAATCGTCGAGCGACAGCCCGATGCCGAGCTGCTTCAGCTTGGTCAGCACATGCGCGGTCTGCTCGGGATTGTCCATCACCAGGGATTCGGTGAGCTCGAGCCGGAAGCAGCGCGGCTTCAGGTTGGCGCGCGCGATGACCGATCGGACGTCGCTGACGAGGTCGCGGCGGATGAGTTGCCGGCTGGACAAGTTGACCGAGACCGAGAGCGGCGCGTCGCCGATCTGCTTCTGCCAGGTCGCCAGGTCCTCGGCCGCCTGCTGCATGGCGAACAGCCCGAGCTGCACGATCAGACCACAATTCTCGGCCACCGGGATGAAGTCCCCCGGCGGGATCATGCCGCGCCTGGGATGATCCCAGCGCAGCAAGGCCTCGAAGCCGGCGACGCTGCCGTCCTCCAGCCGCACGATCGGCTGGTAGGCGAGCGTGAATTCGCGCCGCTCGATGGCGCGGCGAAGGTCGGATTCGAACTGCAGCCGGTCGGTGCCAACGGTGCGGAAGGCCGGCCGGAACGGCTCGATCCTGTCGCCGCCGAAGCGTTTGGCCTGGTGCATGGCAAGCTCGGCGTCCTTGACCATGTCCTCCGACGAGGTCTGCGCCGTCGTCCAGGTGATCAGGCCGATCGAGGCGGTGAGCACGATCTCGCGCTTGGCGAAGGTGATCGGGTTGTTGATCGCATGCTTGATGGCGTCGGCCATCGCCGCGATGCGGGCTGGGTCCTGGTCGGAAAGCAGCATCAGCGCGAACTGGTCGCCGGCAAAGCGCGACAGTGAATCCTTGGGTTTCAAGAGCCGGTGCAGCCGGCGCGCGATGGTGAGCAGGATGGTGTCGCCGGCCGAGATGCCGAGACCGTCATTGACCTGCTTGAAGCGGTCGATGTCAATGACGAACACGGTGGGGCGAACCTTGTCCTCGGTGCGGGCGATCGAGATGATCGCCTCCAGCCTATTCATGAACAATTCGCGGTTCGGCAGACCGGTGAGGTTATCGTGCACAGCGTCGTGCAGCAGCCTTTCCTCGGACTTCTTCTGCTCGGTGACGTCGACCATCGTGCCGACGCAGCGGATCACCTCGCCGTCCGACCCGATCACCGGCCGCGCCCTCAGCGAGAACCAGTGATAGTGGCCGTCGGCGCCGCGCAGGCGGAAATTCTGCGCCACGCGGCCGCGGCGGTGCTCAAGCACCACGTCGAGCGTGGTGCGGAAGGTGTCGCGGTCGTCGGCATGCAGCACCGGCAGCCAGTTGCGCGCCGCGCCCGACAGGCTGTTGGGGGCAAGGCCGAGCTGCATGCTGATGTCGGGCTTGGTCACCACGCGGTCGCGCAGCACGTCCCAGTCCCACACGATGTCGCCCGATCCGGCAACCGCGAGCGCCTGGCGCTCGAGGTCGGAGAACAGGCCCTGGTGCAGCGCGCCGCCGGCAAAGGCGTGCTGCATGACGGTGAAGCCGATCAGAAGGATGATGAGGATCAGGCCGCCGCCTAGCGCCGGCTGGGCAATATCGTTGTCCAGCATGCCGGTGATGGCCATCCACGAGCCGCATAGCCACAAGAGAACCATGACCCAGCTAGGCACCAGCATGATCGCGCGGTCATAACCGCGGATGCCGAGGAAGATGATGAGGCCGAGCCCGGTGAGCGCGGTTGCCGCGAAGGAGATGCGGGCGATGCCGGCGGCGACCGCCGGATCGACGATGGCCACGCCCGCGATGAGCAGCAGACCCAGAATCCACACCAGCGCGCCATAGCTGAAATGGCCGTGCCATCGGTTGAGATTGAGATAGGCGAACAGGAACACCACGAAGGTCGCGGCCAAGGCCACCTCGGTGCCCGCCCGCCACATCTGCTCGTTGCCGGGCGAGATCTCGATGACCTTGTTGAGGAAGCCGAAATCGACGCAGATATAGGCGAGCACCGCCCAGGCGAGCGCGGCGGTGGCCGGGAACATCGAGGTTCCCTTGACCACGAACAGGATCGTCAGGAACAGCGCCAGAAGCCCGGCTATGCCGATGACGATGCCGCGAAACAGCGTGTAGGAATTGACCGAGTCCTTGTAGGATTCAGGTTCCCAAAGATAGACCTGGGGCAGCTTCGGCGAGGCAAGCTCGGCCACGAATGTGACCACCGTGCCGGGGTTCAGCGTCACCCGGAAGACGTCGGCATCCGGGCTGGTCTGGCGGTCGAGCGCGAAGCCTTCGCTAGGCGTGATCGCCGCGATGCGAGTCGAGCCGAGGTCCGGCCAGAAGATGCCGGAATTCACCAGGCGGAAATGCGGCGCGACGATCAGTCGGTCGAGCTGCTGGTCGGTGGTATTGGCGAGCGCGAACACCGCCCAGTCGCCGGTCGAGCGCGCGTCCTTGGCCTCGACCTCGATGCGCCGCACGATGCCGTCAGGGCCGGGCGCGGTGGAAACCTGGAAATTCTCGCCCTGGTTCGGGTAGATCTCGAGGGCGCCCGAGAGGTCGAGCGCCTTGTCGTCGCGGGCGATCTTGATCGGCTCGACGGCAAGCGCCGGCGCGGCTGCCGAAAGCGTGACGACGACGGCCAGGATGAGGGCGAACAGCGACGCGATTCGCGAAAAATTCGTCACATATCAGCCCTTCGTTCCATCACCCGGCGGATCGTCCGCGATCCGGGCGTAGAGGTAGTGATCCTGCCAGATACCGTTGATCCTGAGGTAGGATCGCAGAAGTCCTTCGCGCCGGAATCCGGCTTTTTCAAGCACGCGGATCGATCGGGCGTTGTCGGGAATACAGGCAGCCTCGATCCGGTGCAACCTCAGCGTATCGAAGGCGAAGCGCGACACCAGCTTGACCGCCTCGGTCATCAGGCCGCGGCCGCCGAAGCGCTCGCCGATCCAGTAGCCGATATGGCCGCTTTGCGAGACGCCGTGGCGGATGTTGCCGAGCGTGATGCCGCCGGCGAGCTTGCCGCTCGACTTCTCGAAGATGAAGAAGGCGATGGCCGTGCCTTGCGCATAATCCTCGCGGTAGCGGCCGATGCGCAGCCGCCAAGCGGCGCGGTCGAGCTCGTCCGGCTGCCAGCGCGGCTCCCAGGGCTCGAGGAAGGCGCGGCTTTCGCCGCGCAGCGTCGACCATTCGCGGTAGTCGTTGGTCAGCGGCACGCGCAGCGTGACCTTGTCGCCCTTCAGTGCCGGCAGGTCGCGGCGAAAGAAAGGAAGCGCGAACACGGCTTTTGGTCGGGCTAGACGGCGAGCTTGCGGGCCGTTGTCTGCGGGCCCGCAAGCGATTCGAGGATCGTCTCGTAGGGCGCCAGCGTGCCCACGGGGCCAACCGCCGTCAATGTAGGCTTGGTCGAGAACAGCCGCGACGAGAGGTCGGTCAGCCGCTCGACGGTGAGTGCCGCCAGCCGCTCCATCAGCTCTTCCTTGGCGATCGGACGGCCGAACAGAAGCAGTTGCCTGGCGATCTGCGAGGCGCGGCTGGCCGGGCTTTCGGCCGACATGATGAGGCCGGCGCGATATTGCGCGCGCGCCCGATCGAGCTCTTCCTGGAGGATGCTTTCGCCGGCTTTCTGCAATTCGTCGATGATGACCGGCACCAGCTTGGCGATATCGCTCTGCCCGGTGGCGGCGTGCACGCCGAAGATGCCGGTGTCGGAAAAGCCCCAGTGGAAGGCATAGACCGAATAGCATAGGCCGCGCTTCTCGCGCACTTCCTGGAACAGCCTCGACGACATGCCGCCGCCGAGGATCATCGACAGCACCTGAGAGGCGTAGAAGTCGCGCACGTGATAGGCGCGGCCCTCGAAGCCGAGCACGATCTGCGCGTCCATCAGGTCGCGGTCCTCGCGGAAGTCGCCGCCGACATATTGCGCATATTGCGGAATGCTGCTGTCGACCTTGGCGCGGAAGCCGCCGAGCTGCTTCTCGACTTCGCGCACGAAATTGTCGTGCTTGATGTCGCCGGCCGCCACGATCACCATCCGCTCGGCGCCATATTGCCGTTCGATGAAATCGTGCAGCTGCTTGGAGGTGAAGGACTTGACCGTCTCCGGCGTGCCGAGGATCGAGCGGCCGATGGTCTGGTGGCGGAAGGCGGTTTCGGTGAAGCGGTCGAAGACGATGTCGTCGGGTGTGTCGTGCGCGGCGCCGATCTCCTGCAAGATCACATGCTGCTCGCGCTCCAGTTCCTCGGGATCGAATTCCGATTCCTGCAGGATGTCGGCCAGGATGTCGACGGCGAGCGGCACGTCGTCGGAGAGCACCCTGGCGTAGTAGGACGTCGTCTCGACGCTGGTGGCGGCGTTGATCTCGCCGCCGACATTCTCGATTTCCGAGGCGATCTCGAAGGCGCTGCGCCGTTTCGTTCCCTTGAACGCCATGTGCTCGAGCAGGTGCGCCATGCCGTGCTCTTCGTCGCGTTCATTGCGTGCGCCTGACTTGACCCAGGCACCAAGGGCAACGGATTCGAGGCTTGGAAGGGTTTCGGTGGCGACTGTCAGGCCGTTCGACAGACGGCTTACCTCAACACCCATATGGCAACTACTCCCTAACGTGCCGCCCGCGTGTGGCGGCCCACGTAATCTTCCACCATTTTCAGGTCGGATGGAAGTATCGTGTATTTTTCGTCGGCTGTCATCAAGCCGCCCAGCCATGCCGGCAGGGCCGGCGTGATGCCGCTGGCGGCTTCGACCGCCGCCGGGAACTTCGCCGGATGCGCTGTGCCGAGCACCACCATGGGCACGGCGCCCGAAGCGTGGCCGGCCGCGACATGCACGGCGGCCGCCGTGTGCGGGTCGAGCAGATAGCTGCTCGCTTCGAGCGTCGAACGGATCGTGGCGGCGACCTCGTCGACGCTGGCGCGGCCGGCATCGAACTCGGCCCTTATCCGCGCCATTTCGCCCGCTTCGATGGTGAAGGCGCCGGACTGCTTGAGCCCGTTCATGTAGCGCCTGACGGTTGCGGCGTCGCGGCCCGCGGCCTCGAACAGCAGGCGCTCGAAGTTCGACGACACCTGGATGTCCATGGAAGGCGAGGTGGTGGCGAACACGCCCCTGGTCCGGTATTCGCCGCTCGACAGCGTGCGTGCCAATATGTCGTTGTCGTTGGTGGCGATGATCAGCCGCTCGACCGGCAGCCCCATGCGCTTGGCGGCATAGCCTGCGAAAATGTCGCCGAAATTGCCCGTCGGCACGGTGAAGGAGACCGGCCGGTCGGGCGCGCCGAGCGACAGCGCCGAGGAGAAATAATAGACGATCTGGGCCATGATGCGGGCCCAGTTGATCGAATTGACGCCCGACAGCGACACCCTGTCGCGGAAGGCGTGATCGTTGAACATCTCCTTCACCAGGCCCTGGCAATCGTCGAAATTGCCTTCGATCGACAGCGCATGGACATTCGCAGCGCTCGACGTCGTCATCTGCCGCTGCTGCACTGGCGAGACCTTGCCGTTGGGGAAAAGGATGAAGATGTCGGTGCGGTCGCGTCCGGCGAAGGCGTCTATGGCAGCGCCCCCGGTGTCGCCCGACGTGGCGCCGACGATGGTCGCGCGCTGGCCGCGTTCGGCAAGCACATGGTCCATCAGCCGCGCCAGCAACTGCATCGCCACGTCCTTGAAGGCGAGCGTCGGGCCGTGGAAGAGCTCGAGGATGAAGGTGTTGGTGCCGGCCTGTACCAGCGGGCAGACCGCGTCGTGCCGGAAAGTGGCGTAGGCTTCGCGCACCAGCCGCTCGAAGACGGGTGCGGCGATCTCGTCGCCGAGGAAAGGCGTCAGGACGCGGATGGCAAGGTCGGGATAGGCAAGCCCGCGCATGGAGCGGATGTCGGCGGCCGAGAACTGCGGCCATTCGCGCGGCACGTAAAGCCCGCCGTCGCGCGCCAGCCCGGCCAGCACCGCGTCGGAAAATCCAAGCACGGGCGCATCCCCGCGGGTACTCACATATTGCATCGCTAACAGTCCATTTGCTGCCGGCCGCGTCATCCACGACAAATTGGTTAATTTTCCGAACCGGCTCAGTCGCATTTTTGCCGCGGCGTTGATATACGTCACCGGCTTTGTGAGAGGGAAGAGCAGTTTATGGCGTTTAATTCGGTCAACCGTCGTTTTGTCGCGGGTCTGGCGCTTGCCGGCTTTATGCTTGCCGCCGCCGGCTGCCAATCCAGCGACAACGGCATCCTGGACTTCGGCTTCGGCAAGAAGGATCCGACCGCTCCGCCGCCGCCGCAGGACCCCAAGGTGGTTGCCAGCCAGCTGCGCGCCTACTGCCCGAAGGTGACGCTGCGCGACGGCACTGCTTTCTTCAACACTTATGCCAAGGGCGCAACCGCCAAGCCGAAGAAAAAGAAGAGCGATGCGCCCGAGGGCGCCGACGCGGCGGCCGCCGCGGCCGCGCAGACCGGACCCGACGGCGCGCCGGTCGATCCCAATCGCGATCCGGCCAAGATCATCTACCAGGCCTCGATTGCGGACGTGACACGCGACTGCACGCACGAAAACGGCCAGCTGACGATGAAGATCGCGGTCGCCGGCAAGGTCGTCCCTGGCCCGATGTTCGCGCCGGGCACCGTCACCATGCCGATCCGCGTCGCGGTCCAGCACGGGCCTGACGTGCTCTATTCGCAGCTCCACCAGTACCAGGTTCAGGTCACCGATCCGTCGGCCGCCACGCAGTTCGTCTTCACCGACGCCAATGTCGTGGTGCCGGAGCCGACCGCACGCGACTACCAGGCCTATGCCGGCTATGACGAGAACACGCCGGCACCCGGGGACAAGTCCAAGGGCAAGAGGAAGAAGCGCGTCGCCGCGACGAACTGATCAGTTCCGTCGCGCCAGACGCTAGGCAGGCTCTAGGCGTCTTCCGACCACTCCGACAGTGCCGCGATCGTGCTGTTCAGCTCAGCCCAGCGGCGGATGACGGTCTCGGCGCCCGCCTCGGTCAGCGCGTCGGCGTGCCCGGGATAGCTGTGCCCGGCGCCGGTGAAGCCGATGACGCGCATGCCGGCTGCCCTGGCGCCGGTGATGCCGTGCACCGAATCCTCGATGACGAAGGTGTTTTTCGGGTTCGCGCCGAGCTGTTCGGCGGCGTAGAGGAACACGTCCGGCGCCGGCTTCGTCTTCTTGCTGGGGATGTCGAGCCCGGAGAAGATGTGGCCGGCGAAGAACGGCAACAGACGCACCTTCTCCAGCATGAACTCGACCCGATCCTTGCGGGAATTGGAGCAGACGGCACGCGGAGCCGTGACGGCCGCCACCGCCTCGCGGGCGCCGTCGATGATGCGCACGTCGCTGCGCAGCTTGCGGTCGACCAGCTCTTCGGCGCGGTCGATCAGCGAGGCCTGGAGCGGTATCTGCGACTTCTCCTCGACCCGCATCAGGATGTCCTTGAAGGTCAGCCCGGCATAGGTCTCGGCTAGCTCCTCGGCCGAGATCTCGTATCCGGCCAAAGTGATGAGCTCGGCCTCGATGCGCGCGGCGATGATTTCGGAATCGACGAGCACGCCGTCGCAATCGAAGATGACAAGGTCTGGCTGGGGCATGGCTATCCGGAACTTGGGGAGGAAACATGGCCTGGCTGGCTCAAGCGGCGCGGCATACACCAATGGGCCGGTCTTCGCAAATCGCGCAACGCTGATCAGCCTTCACCGAATGTTTACGCTGATCGGTAACCATAACAGGCAGTAAACCGTAACGCGTGCTTTGGGTGATTTGATGTCTGCCGTGCGTCTTCTCGACGAGCTCTCCCACGCTCCCCTTAAGTCCGAATGGCTGGACACGATCCTGAAAGGCGACTGCGTCGCGGCTCTCGACAGGCTGCCGGAAAAGTCGATCGACGTCGTCTTCGCCGACCCGCCCTACAACCTTCAACTCGACGGCGACCTGCACCGGCCTGACCAGTCCAAGGTCGACGCCGTCGACGACGACTGGGACCAGTTCGAGAGTTTTGAAGCCTATGACGCCTTCACCCGCGCCTGGCTGCTCGCGGCGCGGCGCGTGCTGAAGCCCAACGGCACCATCTGGGTCATCGGCTCCTACCACAACATCTTCCGCGTCGGCGCCCGGATGCAGGATCTCGGCTTCTGGATCCTCAACGACGTCGTCTGGCGCAAGACGAACCCGATGCCGAACTTTCGCGGCCGCCGCTTCCAGAACGCGCATGAGACGATGATCTGGGCCTCGCGCGACCAGAAGGCCAAGGGCTACACCTTCAACTACGAAGCGCTGAAGGCGTCGAACGACGACCTGCAGATGCGCTCCGACTGGCTGTTCCCGATCTGCACGGGCGGCGAACGGCTGAAGGACGAGAACGGCAACAAGCTGCATCCGACGCAGAAGCCGGAGGCGCTGCTTGCCCGCATCATGATGGCCTCGACCAGGCCGGGCGATGTCGTGCTCGATCCCTTCTTCGGCTCGGGCACGACCGGCGCCGTCGCCAGGCGCCTCGGCCGCCACTTCGTCGGCATCGAGCGCGAGCAGGCCTATATCGATGCCGCCAATGAGCGCATCGCCGCGGTGCGCCCGCTGGAAAACGCCGATCTCACCGTGCTTTCGGGCAAGCGCGCCGAACCGCGCGTCGCCTTCATCAGCCTGATCGACACCGGCCTGGTGGCGCCGGGTGCCATCCTCTACGACGCCAAGAAACGCTGGGCCGCGAAGGTGCGCGCCGACGGCACACTGGCCATCGGCGACAGCGCCGGCTCGATCCACAAGATCGGCGCCGAAGTGCAGGGGCTGGACGCCTGCAACGGCTGGACCTTCTGGCACTATGAGCGCAGCGGCGGCCTGACCCCTATCGACGAGCTGCGCCGCATCGCCCGCCTCGGCATGGAGCGGGCAGGGGCCTGATCCGCCAAAGCAATTCCAGGAAAAGTGCTCAGCGGGTTTCCGTTCGGAATTGCGGAAAACAATTTGGAGCGGTTGGGCGTTTCCATGAAAATCGCCGAACCGCTCTTGAATCAAGACTTTAGCGGATCGCCGCAAATGATTCAGATCAGACCGCAATCCCGAGCCGCTCAAGGTCTGCTTTAAGCGCCCTGGCGTCGGTGAACAGCACCGCCTGCCAGCCGGCCGCCTTGGCGCCATCGACATTCCTCTGGCTGTCGTCGATGAACAGCGTGGCGGCCGGCTCCAGGCCGAATGACGCGACGTGATGGTCGTAGATGGCCTGATCCGGCTTGATCAGGCCGATCTCGCCCGAGACGGTGACGCCGCGCGGGCGGTCGAGAAAACCGAAGCGCTGGCGGGCCTCCGTGAAAGTGTCGGCGGCGAAATTGGTCAGCATCGTCACGTCGCGGCCACTCTCGATCAGGCCGACCATGATGGCGACGCTGTCGTCATAGGCATGCGGCACCATGTCGTGCCAGTAGCGGCGGAAGTTGCGGATGTTCTCGGCATGACCAGGGTGCTCGGCGATCAGCAGCGCCTCGGCCTCTTCCCATGTCCGCCCGCGGTCCTGCTCGATGTTCCAGGCGCTGGTGCAGACGTTGTCGAAGAACCATTTCCGCTCGCCGGCATCGGGGATCAGGCGGCTGAACGGGATGTCCGGGTCGTAGTGGATCAGCACCCTGCCGATGTCGAACACGATGTGGCGGATTTCAGTCATTGCAGGCCTTTCAGTGAGGGTGCTGTTTCTTGGTCCTGCCCGGTATCGCTGCCTCGATTACCTTTTTCATGACAGTGGGCAGCGCTTCCCCGGAAATGTCATGGGCCAGCGACCAGAAATGCCCATCCGGCGCATCGCCCCCGCTCGGAACATTACCTTTGATGTGGGCATGAAAGACGTCGAGTTCGAGCGCGAAATGCGTGAAGACATGGCCGATCCGCCCGGCACGCCGCCATTCGGCCGGAAAGGGCGCGGCGTCTTTGGTGGTCGCCCCGTCTACTCGCGCCGTCCAGGCCGTGGTCGGAACTTCCGTCATGCCGCCGAGCAGCCCCTTGTCCGGCCGCTTGCGCAAAAGAACGGCGCCGTCGTCGCGCTCGACAACGAAGGCGGCGCCGCGCCTGAGCGGCTTGTCGTCCTTGGGAAGGCGTACGGGAAAACGCTCCGGATCGCCCGCGAGAATGGCGCTGCAATCCTCGCGCACCGGGCACAGCATGCAGCGCGGCCGGCGCGGCGTGCAGATCGTCGCGCCAAGGTCCATCATTGCCTGGGCGAAGTCGCCGGGCCGTGTCTGCGGCACCAGTTTCTCGACCAGCGCGCGGATTTCGGGCTTGGCCTCGCTGAGCGGCGTCTCGATCGAATAAAGCCGCGAGACGACGCGCTCGACATTGCCGTCGACGACGGCGGCCGGCCGGTCGAAGGCGATCGCCGCGATCGCCGCCGCCGTATAGGCGCCGATGCCCGGCAATTCCTTCAGTCCGGCCTCGGTGTCGGGAAAACGGCCGCCCTGCCGCGCCAAGAGATCGGCGCAGGCCTTGAGGTTACGCGCCCGGGAATAGTAGCCGAGCCCGGCCCAAGCCTTCATGACGTCCTCGGCGGGAGCTGCGGCCAGCGCCACGACGGTCGGCCATTTCTCGGTGAAGGTTCGGAAATAGGCTTTCACCGCCTCGACCGTGGTCTGCTGCAGCATCACCTCGGAGAGCCAGACGCGGTACGGGTCCGGCCTTGCCCCCCGCGAGAATGCGCCCGGCGTCACGCGCCAGGGCAGGTCGCGATGATGGGCGTCGTACCAGGCGAGCAGGCGGGCGGCGATGCTGTTGTCGGCCTTCTCGGCCTTGCGGGTCTGGTCTTGCGGTGCCATTGATCGGATGAACTGGGGATCGGAGAACGCACATGGCAGGGAAAAGGCCCTTCGGCAATCCCGTTCCGGTGAGCGATCTCGCGACCGAGATCCTCGATCCGGTGCTGAAGAAGCGCGCCGGTATCTCGATCGGGCTGGTGCAATCCTGGGAAGAGATCGCCGGACCGCGTCTGGCCAGCCACTCGCGTCCGGAAAAGATCCAGTGGCCGCGCCGCCTGCATGAGGACGACCCGTTCGAGCCGGCGGTGCTGGTCATCGCCTGCGAAGGTATGGCGGCGCTGCACCTGCAGCATGAGGCCGGCGAGGTCATCAACCGCGTCAACGCCTTTCTGGGCTTCAACGCCATCGGCCGCATCAAGATCCTGCAGAAGCCGGTGCTTTCGGCGAAAGCCCGGCCGAAACCGGCGCCAAGGCCGCTCAGCGAGGCCGAGAAGTCGAAGCTGGCGCGCACGGTCGGCAAGATCGAGGACGATGGTCTGCGCGCTTCGCTGGAGCGGCTCGGAGCGACCATCCTGGGACAAAAAAGGCCATGAGCATGTCTCCCGAAAGTGTGCAGCGGTTCCGGGAAAAGACATGCGGCATGCTGCAAAATTGTCGTCAATATCGCGTATTCGTGATTGCGCCCGAAAAATTTGGCGATTGGATTGGGGACGAGGATGCCTTAATTCGCGCCAACTCTCGCCTTTTCTAGCCCTTGCATTGCAAAATCCAACCGATACCAGGTGATTCGCATGAACCGCTCTTTGTCCCGCAGGAACCTTTTGACCACGCTGGCAGCCGTTCCGGCAGTGGCGCTGCTCGCCGCATGCAGCGACTCGGGCGAGGATGCCAAGGCGGCCGATGTGAAGCCCGCCAATCCGTCGACGCCAGCCAAGCCGGCCACGCCGGCGGCGGCTCAGGTGCCGGAAGCACAGGGCACGGTCGATATGGCGGAACTGCTCAAGCCCGGCGCCTTGCCCGAAAAGCAGCTCGGCAAGGACGACGCCAAGGTCACCATCGTCGAATATGCGTCGATGACATGCCCGCATTGCGCGCATTTCGCCGCGACCACCTTCCCTGAGTTGAAGACCAAGTATATCGACACGGGCAAGGCCCGTTACATCCTGCGCGAATTCCCCTTCGATCCGAGCGCCGAGGCCGGCTTCATGCTGGCGCGCTGCGCCAAGGACAACTATTTCGCCATGGTCGACGTGCTGTTCAAGCAGCAGCCGAGCTGGGTTGGCGTCAGCAACACCAAGGAAGCACTGCTGCAGATTTCCAAGCTTGCCGGTTTTACACAGGAGTCCTTTGAGGCCTGCTTGACGGACCAGAAGCTTCTGGACGATGTGAGAGCAGTCCAGAAACGCGGAGCGGACGAGTTCAAGGTCGACTCGACGCCGACCTTCTTCATCAACGGAAAGACCTACAAAGGGGCGATGTCGATTGAGGAAATGTCGGCCATCATCGACCCTCTGCTCTGATGTCCGGGCCGCGCCGAAGCGATCGCGCCTCGGCGTTCTAGGCTCTGTGGGGCGGCGCGAATGAAGTTTTCGCGCCTGCGCCTCCTCGGTTTCAAGTCCTTCGTCGAGCCCGGCGAGTTCGTCATCGAACGCGGGCTGACCGGCATCGTCGGGCCGAACGGCTGCGGCAAGTCGAACCTTGTCGAGGCGCTGCGCTGGGTGATGGGCGAAAGCTCCTACAAGAACATGCGCGCGTCCGGCATGGATGACGTGATCTTTTCCGGCTCCGGCGCGCGGCCGGCGCGCAACACCGCCGAAGTCACGCTTTTCCTCGACAATACCGACCGCACCGCGCCAGCCGCCTTCAACGATGCCGACGAACTGCAGGTGTCGCGCCGCATCGAGCGCGAGGCGGGCTCGCTTTACCGCATCAACGGCAAGGAAGCCCGTGCCAAGGACGTGCAACTGCTCTTCGCCGACCAGTCCACCGGCGCCCGCTCACCCTCCATGGTTGGCCAGGGCCGCATTGGCGAGCTGATCCAGGCCAAGCCGCAGGCCCGCCGCGCGCTTCTCGAAGAAGCCGCCGGCATTTCCGGCCTGCACACGCGCCGCCACGAGGCGGAGCTGAGGCTGAAGGCGGCCGAGCAGAACCTCGAACGGCTGGACGATGTCGTCGGCGAGCTGGAAAGCCAGATCGAGAGCCTGAAGCGCCAGGCGCGCCAGGCCTCGCGCTTCAAGAACCTGTCGGCCGATATCCGCAAGGCCGAAGCGACGCTGCTGCACCTGCGCTGGGCACTGGCCAAGACACAGGAAGGCGAGGCCCGTTCCGCGCTTGCCGTCGCCACCACGCTGGTCGGCGACCGCGCCGCCGCCCAGATGGCGGCCGCCAGGGAGCAGGGCATCGCAGCGCATCGGCTGCCGGATCTGCGCGACGCGGAAGCCGCCGCGGCGGCTGCCTTCCAGCGCCTCTCGATCGCCAAGACGCAGATCGAGGAGGAAGCCGGCCGCATCCGCTCCCGCCAGGCGGAGCTGGAACGCCGGCTGCAGCAGCTCGACGCCGACATCGCCCGCGAGGAGCGGATGGTGCGTGACAACGCTGACATCCTGGAACGTCTTCGCACCGAGGAAGCCGAGCTCAACTCGGAAAACGCAGGTGCCGCCGAGCGCGAGGCCACCACGCGCGCCGCCTTCGAGCAAGCCGGCGCGACGCTGTCGCAAAGCGAGGCAAGACTTGCCGCGCTGACCGCCGAACGCGCCGAGGCGGCCGCCTCGCGCCACCAGATCGAACGCACGCTGCGCGAAACCGCCGAGCGCCGCGAACGCTTCGCCCGCCAGCTCGCCGAGGTCGATCGCGAGCTCTCCGATATCGTCGCGCGCATTTCCGGCCTGCCGGATCCCGCCGAAAAGCGGCTTCTGGTCGAGGACGCGCTCGCCCGCCTGGAAGAGAGCGAGGCCGGCGCCATCGCCGCCGAGCAGGCGGTCGCCGAGGCGCGCGCCGCCGAAAGCGCCGCCCGCCCGCCTTTGCAGGACGCCAAGGCGGAATTGCAGCGCATCGAAACCGAAGCGCGCACGCTGGCCAAGATCCTCAACGCCGCGAGTGGCGACCTCTTCCCTTCGGTGCTGGAACAGATCAGCGTCGAGCGCGGCTATGAGACTGCATTGGGTGCAGCACTTGGCGAGGACCTCGACGTGCCGCTCGACCGCAGCGCCCCGGTGCATTGGGGCGAAAGCGCGGTCCTGCCCGGCGATGCGGCATTGCCCGAAGGCGTGAAGAGCCTTGCCAGCGTGGTACGCGCGCCGGCGCAGCTTGCCCGCCGCCTGGCGCAGATCGGCATTGTCGATGCGGCCGACGGGCGCCGCCTTCAGGCGCAGCTCGCCCCCGGCCAGCGGCTGGTCAGCCGCGACGGCGCGCTCTGGCGCTGGGATGGCTTGACGGCCAGCGCCGACGCGCCGACCGCCGCCGCGCAGCGTCTGGCGCAGAAGAACCGTCTGGCCGAGCTCGACGCCGAGGCCGTGCAGGCGACCCGCGTCGTGCGCGAGGCGGAAGAAGCATTGGCGCGCGCCGAGCAGGCGATGCGCCAGGCGAGCGAGGCCGAGCGCAATGCCCGTCAGGCCGGTCGCGATGCCCAGCATGGGCTGGACGCCGCCCGCAACGCGCTGGCCGAGGCCGAGAAGGCCGGTGGCGAACTGGCGAGCCGGCGCGCGGCGCTAGAGGAGGCGCGCGCCCGGGTCGTCGATAGTCACGAAGAGACTCAAGCCGCCTTCCTCGAAGCCGAGGAGATGCTGAAGGACGCGCCCGATCTCGGCGACCTGCAACTCCAGCTCGAACAGGCCTCCGCCAATGTCTCGCGCGACCGCGCCACGCTCGCTGACGCACGCGCCGTGCATGAGGGCCTGCGGCGCGAGGCAGAGGCGCGCACGCGCCGGCTCGAAGCCATCGGCGCCGAGCGCAAGAGCTGGCTGGAGCGCGCCGAGAATGCCTCGACGCAGATCGCCGCGCTCGGTGAGCGCAAGGCAGAGGCGGAAGTCGAGCGCGAGAGGCTGGCCGACGCGCCCGACGAGATCGACGCCAAGCGCCGCGCGCTGCTGTCGCAGCTTTCCGAGGCCGAGGCGCTGCGCCAGGCGGCCGGCGACCGCCTGCAGGAAGCGGAGAACAAGCAGGCCGAGCTCGACAAGGCCGCGACCGCCGCCATCCAGTCGCTCGCCGAGGCGCGCGAGACCCGCGTCCGCGCCGAGGAGCGGCTGACGGCGGCCGACGAACGGCGCGCCGAGGTCGAGGCGCGCATCCAGGAAGCGCTGAACACGCCGCCGCATCTGGTCATCAAGCACACAGGCCTCGAAGCCGACGACCCGATGCCGGACATGGCCGAAATCGAGCGCCAGCTCGACCGGCTGAAGATCGAGCGCGAGCGGCTCGGCGCCGTCAATCTGCGCGCCGAGGAAGAACAGAGGGAGCTTTCCGAGCGGCTGGAGACCATCGTTTCCGAGCGCGAGGACATCATCGAGGCGATCCGCAAGCTGCGCCAGGCCATCCAGAGCCTCAACCGCGAGGGCCGCGAGCGGCTGCTGTCGGCCTTCGAGTTGGTCAACGGCCATTTCCAGCGGTTGTTCTCGCATCTGTTCGGCGGCGGCACGGCCGAGCTGCAGCTGATCGAGTCGGAAGACCCGCTGGAAGCAGGGCTCGAAATCCTAGCCCGTCCGCCCGGCAAGAAACCGCAGACCATGACGCTGCTTTCCGGCGGCGAGCAGGCGCTGACCGCCATGTCGCTGATCTTTGCCGTGTTCCTGACCAATCCGGCGCCGATCTGCGTGCTCGACGAGGTCGACGCGCCGCTCGACGACCACAATGTCGAGCGTTTCTGCAATCTGATGGAAGAGATGGCGAAGACCACCGAGACCCGCTTCGTCATCATCACCCACAACCCGATCACCATGGCGCGCATGGACCGGCTGTTCGGCGTCACCATGGCCGAGCAGGGCGTCAGCCAGCTGGTCTCCGTCGACCTGCAGGCGGCCGAAGCGATGCGCGAGGCGAGCTGAGGTCACCTGGCGCCCGGACCGGATCGGCTAAGTTCCTATTTCTCCGGTGCCGTGGCCGGCGCCGTATAACGGCGGCGTACGGCCTCCAGCACGAGCTTGCGGCTCTCCTCGGGCGATAGACGCTTGTCCTTCTCGGCCTCGGCCGTTTCGCGCGCCAGCTCCTTGTCCCTGATCTGCTGGCGGAACCATTTCGAATAGTCGCCGGCACGCAGGTGATATTCCCAGGTCTTGTCGTCGATGCCTTCCGCCATCCGGGCGAAGATCATCAGGTTGTGGGCCCTGAGATTCATCGCCTTCTTCGGTCCGGTGAAATAGAAGCTGCCCGCCTCGTCGAGCTCGCCTTCGGCATATTTGCGGCTGTGCCGCTTCAGCGATTGGCCGGGCTCGATCGCCTTGACCGTGAATGGCTTCTTGTCGTCATGCGGCCGCCATACCAGCACGCGGTCGCCCTTTGGGGTGGGAATGTTCTTGGGCGCCTCCAGTTCGGTCTCCTTACAGAAGGTCTTGATGACGTCCTTCGCCTTGGGGCCGAGCGCGATCACCGCCGTGACCAGGTGCAAGACACCCGTCGAGATTGCTTCCGGATGCACCGTGATCAGCACGGTGCCCGGCAGCTCGAGCGAAAGCACGGCGCGCGTGTCCTCGCGGCGCTTCGGCAGGAGATGATGCGCTTCGTCGATGATCAGCCAGTGCGGCCTTGCCGTGCGGTAGCGGACATTGCCGAGGCCCGGCAGCAGTTCAGCGAAGAAATCGGGCCGCTCGTCGACCTTCAGCGCCAAACCGTTGACCACGACATTGGTGTCCGGCTTTTCGATCAGTTCCAGCAATTGTTCCTTGTTCGGCGCGGTCGAGCCTTTGCCGAGCGGCACTGCGCCCTTCAGCCCGTCATAGTCCCCCTCCGGGTCGAAGATGCAGAATTGCAGCCTCTTCTCGACGAGCCGTTCGGTCAGCGCCGTGGCCAGCGTCGATTTGCCGATGCCCGAACTGCCGGCGATCAACACCGTCTCGACCGGCGACAGATAGATCTCCTTGCCACGTGAGGTTCCAAGCAGGACGCCGCGCGAGCGCTTTCTCGCAATGAGATGATCGCGCTTGATCAACTTGCGGATCAGTTCTTCGACGCCCTTGCCGCGTGCCTCCTTGGTGACGAGATCGGCGGTGTCCTTGACGGCAGGCAGCGCATTGGCCACGGCGACGCTGCAGCCGGAGGCCCTCAGGAAAGCGTGGTCGTTTTCGGCATCGCCAACTGCCACCACATTGCTCGGCGACAGCTTGAGATCGTCCAGCGCCGCCGCAAGACCCGTCGCCTTGTTGATACCTGAGGGCAGGATCATCACCGCACCCTTGTTGAAGATGATCTCCAGCTCCAGCCCGAGCTTCTTGATGACGTCGAGCACCGTGGCCTGGTGCGGTTCCCAGGTGGCGACGATCGAACGGCCGACCGAGAGCGGCTTGACGCCGCGGGTCTTCAGCCTGTCGACGAAGTCGGTGGAAGGAGAGGGCGAGATCGTGCGCTCCTCCTCGCTGGCCGGCGTGTAGATCAGCGCGCCGTTTTCCGCGACTACCTTGTCGAACAGACCGATCTCCGGAAAAACCTGCTTGAGATCGGGCAGCTCGCGGCCGGTGACCAGGACAAGCCTGCGGCCGGACTTCTTCAGTTTTTCCAGCGCCGAGAGCGTGCTGGCAGTGACCAGGCCGTTGTGCGCCAGCGTGCCGTCGTAGTCGGTGGCCAGTGCCATGAAATACATCGGGTGATCCTCTCCGCTGGCAGTCGCTCGGTCCGTCTTGAACGAACAACGCCTGTCGGCGGAAAAGGTTTAGGCCGACGCCTTGCCTCGCAACGACCTCGGCGTCGCGCCCAGCTCGCGGCGCATCCAGCGCGCCATGTGCGACTGATGCGAGAAGCCTGCGGCAAGCCCGCTGGCAAACCCTTGCTCGATGGAACCCGGTCAGGACGGTCACGTTCAATCCGAAGCGTCGCTCGGAAGTCGAGCCGAAACGAGAGGACTTGCGATGTATGTTTCACTGCAGGTCGTGACAGTCATCCTGGTGGCGAGCTCGATGGCCATGGCTCTCGCCCATGCGCTGGAATTGCCGGGCAAATTGCGGCTCGGCAGGCAAGAGTATTTTGTCGTCCAACGCATCTACTATCCGGGTTTCACGATCGGAGGCGGCGTCGCCGAGGTCGGCGGGATCGTTGCGACATTCGCGTTGATGTTGACGCCGAGCGGCCCAGTCCAATTCTGGCTGATCGCCGGCGCGTTGGCTGCGCTGCTCATCGTGCAGCTTGTCTTCTGGTTCATGACCCAGCCCATCAACAAACGCTGGTTGCAAGAGACGGAACTGACCTCTGCGGCAAAGCGCTTCTTCGCAACCGAGGGCAGCGGCGGAGCGCCGCTCCCGCCAACGGACGATTGGACTGCGCTTCGTGACCGGTGGGAGCTCTCGCACGTTGTCCGCGCGGTGTTGGCGATGCTGAGCCTGATCCTGCTCACCACCGCAATCGCCATCCAAAGCGCCTGATCTCCGGACCGGCTTTCCGATCAAACCGCTCGAAGCTTCAATTGAGGGCGCGGCCGATCATCCGGTCGAGGTCGCCGCGAGCCGCTCAGGCATTTGCAGAACGAGTTCGTCGATCGCCGCTCGAACCCTGGAAGCGGCATCGGGTGCCTGCGGACGGACCGCGTGAACAGCGAGGTCCCTTTGGCAAGGTCGTGATCCGCGTTTGAGCGACTTTGCCAAAGGCGTGCCCCAAAATATGTTTCCCGAAAGTGGGAACCGGCGTGAATTCCGGTCCAGGGCGTAGTCGGGGCGTCAAGGCGCTATGGACCGGGGCCCGACCGGGTCGGCTCGCAACGACCGCGGCGTCTGGCCCAGCTCCCGGCGCATCCAGCGCGCCATGTGCGACTGATGCGAGAACCCTGCGGCGAGCGCCACTTCGGCGGCGCTCAGCCTTCCCTGCGCCAGCATCAGTCGTGCCCGCTCCACCCGCCGGCGCACGACAAATCGGTGAACGGTGCTGCCGGTCGCCTTTTTGAATGCGTTGCGCAGATGGGAACTGCTCGCGCCTGCGACGCGGGCGAGCACCCCGATGGTCAAGGGCCTGTCGATATGGGCCTCTACGAAATCATAGAGGCGCCTGAGCTGCGCAGCTGAAAGTCCGCTGGCGGCATTCGCGGCGGGCTTCGTCAGGCCCACAAGTTGCGTTGCCAGCGCGACGCCTATCGTGTCGGCGTAGAGCGGGCCGCTTGGGGCGCCCGCGCGGCGCTCGCTTTCCAGCGCAAGGGCCATGTAGACGATGCGCTCGTTTTTCATGATGTGGCGCATGTCGAGGCCCGATCGTCTGCCGGATCCCATCTCGAAGGCGGCCTGTTCAAGGACTTGCGGCGCAAGCCGAATCTCCAGCGCTTCGTAGGCGGTCTCTGCCGCGTGGCCGCCTTCCTCGCCGGCGGGAACGAGGTCGATGTCACCCTCCCGGCGGAGGTGACGGGTTCCCGTGATCGTGCAGAACGACCATGTCTCGGGGCTGGCATGCACGACGATGCGATGGTCGCTGACCGGCGGCAGCACGATCGTGCCGGCCTCATGGCGTTCGCGCGAGACGCTGACGCTTGCCGGTGCCCAGGGCGTTTCAGGCGAGCCTTCCATGAGCCGCTCCCAATCTAAGGCAGAACATGCTCAAAGATCGGCGCTTCCTGCGCGAATTTCAACGCAGGCGGACAGAGATTGCCTCTCCATGTTCAACATCGATGAGGCTTGAAATGTCTGTGTTTGTTGTGGTTGGCGCCGGTCCGGTCGGACGCGAGACCGCGCGTCTTCTTGCTGCTGACGGCCACGAGGTCCGGCTGGTCAGCCGAAGCGGGACGGCGCCGGGTGGATCAGTCGTCGGCATCGCGCTTGATGCCCGCGACGGGCAGGGCCTTGTCCGGATCGGGGCCGGCGCGGAAGCGATCTTCATGTGCGCCATGCCGCTTTACACCCGATGGCCGACGGATTTCCCGCCGATCATGGAAGGAGTGGCCGCGGCGGCGGATGACCTGCAGGCCCGCCTCATCGTCCTTGGCAACGTCTATGGCTATGGCAGCGGAGCAAAGTCTCCCTTGACGTCCACCGCTCCGCTGGCTCCGACAAGCGTGAAGGGCAATGTCAGGGCCGCCATGTGGGAGCGTGCGCTCTCCGCGAACATTCCGGCGCTGGAGATCCGAGCCAGCGATTACCTGGGCAATGGCGCCGGCTCGCTCTTCACGCTGATGACGCTTCCGCCGCTGCTCGCTGGCAGGCCTGCCATGGTGTCAGGCGATCTCGATGCCCTGCACGCATGGACCTTCACCAAGGACGTGGCCCGGACCCTGGTCGCTGCCTCGCGCTATCGGGGCGAATGGGGCCGGGCCTTCCTCGTGCCGTCGCAGCACGCTTCGATCCGCAATCTGGCGGTGCGTTTCGCCGAACTCGCGGGCCTACCCGATCCTGAATTGCAAGCGCTCAGCGAGGAAGACCTGGACGCGCTGGGACGCGACGACGAGCTCATGCGTGAGTTGCCGGAAATGGCCTATCTCTTCCGGCGGCCGTTAATCCTCGATGCGTCGGACACCGAGCGGGTGCTTGGGGTCTCTGCCAGCAGCCTCGACACCATGATCGACGACACCCTGCGGAAGGATTAAAACCACCTTGGAAGAGAATGGCTGGGGTTCCTGGAAGCCTTCCGAGCTTTCTGCCTCGCGGCACCAGTCGAACTGCGGGCGCTTGCGACCGGGCGGGCAGTCGTTCTCTTTGTTTCAAGCCTGCTATTATCTGCGGCGTCAGGCTTGTCCATGCTCATGTGGGGTTAGTCCGTTGCTTCTGGGAATCCATCATATTGCAATCATCTGTAGTGACTACGAGCTGTCGAAGCAGTTCTACAGGGATAAGCTCGATTTCGTCGTCGTCGACGAAAACTGGCGCGCCGAAAAGCAATCTTGGAAGTGCGACTTGCGGCATGGTCCTGTCCAGATCGAATTGTTCAGTTTTCCCATGCCACCCAGCCGGCCAACCAGGCCTGAGGCATGCGGACTACGACATGTAGCATTCTCGGTGGACTCAGTAGAGGCGACAGCCCGGTTGCTTCAGGCACGAGGCGTCGAAGTTGAGCCTATCCGCATAGACCCTCACACAGGACGCTCGTTTACTTTCGTGGCAGACCCCGACGGTCTCCCCATTGAGTTCTATGAGGATCGCGTTTGACAGTCTGAGGATTGCTGCGAGAAGAGCGCGGAGCTGCCGGCGTCCGGCTGGGGCGAAGTCGCGCCAGTTGCGCGCACCTCGCTAGTTCGTTTCAAGCCGGCTGAACCGAACCGGGATGAGTTTCCGGGTCTCGAGTTGTCCGGCAGCATCCTTGTCGATGATAGTCAGAAACTGTGCTTCTTCAGACGCCAAAGGCAGAACAAGGCGCCCCCCAGGCTTGAGCTGGTTCAACAAAGCCGGCGGCGTCCGCTCTGCCGCCACGCTGACCAGGATCTTGTCGAATGGGGCGTGCTCGGCCCAGCCGCGAGACCCGTCTCCGACGCGAATGGCGACATTCGAGAAGCCAAGGCCCTGCAGCAGAGCCTCGGCATGGTTTGCAAATTCCTCGATGATTTCGACGCTCCAAACTTGTGCTGCGAGTTCCGCGAGGATCGCGGATTGATAGCCCAGGCCGGTCCCGATCTCGAGCACCGTTTCGTGCGGTTGGGGAGCAAGGAGATCGGTCATCAGAGCGACAATGAAGGGCTGCGACACGGTCTTATCGAAGCCAATCGGCAGCGGCATGTCCTGGTAGGCATAAGGCGCGACCGCAGCTGGCACGAAGAGATGTCGCGGGATCCGCCGCATCGATGCCATCACCCGCTCGTCGAGCGTTGCCTTGCCGAGTTCTTCGCTTGCGAGGTCAGCATGGATTGCAATCATCTCGACCATGTGCCTGCGTAGAACCGCAAGATGCTTTTCGCTCATCGGTTTCATGACGGTGAGGCTTTCATCGACCAGCTGCTGCCAAATAGCTTATACCCCGTTCGTCTCGTCACGGTAACCTACAACGCCGATGCGCAGGGCATTGCCCGAGAGGAAACGCGCGCTGGCGGCACGTCCTTGGCTGGCCGTTTTTCCAGATATCGCTAAAATAAGGCCGCTGCCGAACGGAAGGGATATCCCTATGAGCAGACATATCTTTGCCGTGCTGACCAATCCAGTGGAGGGACGCGAGGCAGAGTTCAATGCTTGGTATAGCGATCGCCACCTCCATGACATACTAAAGCTGCCAGGACTGGTTTCGGCTCAGCGGTTTCGGCTGAGCCCCGAGCAAATTGCTGCAACGCCCTATCGATATCTGGTGATCTACGAAATCGAAACGAAGGATCTGGCGGAGACCATTCGCGAACTGAAGGCGAAGGAAGGCACCGACGAGATTCCAGCCACTACGGCACTGGCCGGTGGTGTTCTGGCAAGCTTCTTCGAACCTATCGGCCCCCTGGAGACGCGCCGCTGAAGGCCAGGAAAGGCAAAACGATCAGCCTCGACCGTCCGCGCCGCAGCCCTTTCTCAACTTCACGCCAGCGCCGCCGCGGGGTCTCTGCCAGCAGTCTCGACACCATGATCGAAGACACCTTGCGGAGGGACTAAAACCACCTTGGAGCGAATGGCTGGGGTTCCTGGAAGCTTTTCGAACTTTTTGCGTCGCGCCTCAGCCCGAATTGCGGGTGCTTATGGACAAAGTGGGACACTAGATTCGGTTTTTGGAGTTTGGTAGCGTCGACCTCTGGCAGGTTTGCCTGGGCATGCACCACACTCCTCATGTTCTGCTTTCTGACGGCAGCAATGCGCCTTCCGAAAAAGGGACAGTCCACTAGCGACCCAACGTACGAAAAGCGGCAGGCCTAGGCCTTCTTTGCGAACGCCCAGACCATCAACGGGTATTCCTCGTCGTTGCTGAGGTCCCGCCACAGCCCGTAGGCTCGCACCGGGCCGCCGATATGGGCCCTCGCGCAGGCTTTGTTGCCCCAGCCGAAGGCCTGGACGTCGTCATCGCTGAAGCCGCCCTCGACCATCAATTGCTTCAGCCCCGCGGGCGTCCAGCGGTTGTAATCGTGCGGTCGGGCGTGCACGCGGAACAGGAAGGGTGTCGCCACCATCGCCCAGCCGCCGGGCCTGGTCATGGCGTGGATGTTGGCGGCCGCCGCCTGCGGGCGCCGCACATGCTCCAGCACCTGGTCGGCGATGACGATCGAGTGCTGCTCGTCGGTGCAGTCCTTGCAGATGTCGAAGTCGGGAAAGTCGACCGAGCGATAGTCCGGGCAAAGCGCCCGCCAATAGCGGTTCCAGCCCGGCGAGATCTCGATCACGTCACGCGACTTGCGGTTGGCCGCTTCAAGGAACGTGGTGAAGGCTTCGATCTGGCGGATGCGCAGCCAGTTGCGGTTGTCATAACGAAGCAGCCGCTTCACTGCGTGTTTGCTGCGATTTTTCAGCGCGCCGGCAAGGCTTGTCATTCTCGACCTCCTCCTGCCCGCCGCTAGCAAAGATATAGCGGCGCGAAGTGCGGAAAAGATGACGTGCGCAATCTTCCGTAACTGGCAGAGCCGGACAGAGGCTATCCCTTCCGGCTCTGCCGCGTTCGTGGTCAATAATCGCCGTTGTAATACCGGTCGTCGCAGGGCGCGGTGTAGATGCGGCCGTAGCGGTCCTGGTAGCGGCAGAGCTGCTCGCCGCGGCGCTGCGGGGTGGTGGCCGAGCCGACGACGGCGCCGAGCAGGGCGCCGCTCGCGGCGCCGATGACCGTGCTCTTGGTGTTGCCGCCGATCGCCTGACCAACGAGCGCGCCGCCGGCGCCACCGACCAGCGCGCCGGTAGTTGCCCGCTGCTGGCCTTCGGTCTGCGTCTCGCAGCCGGCGAGCGCGGCGGTCATAAGCACCGCCAGGATGACTTTCTTGATGATCATCACTAGAACTCCTCTGAAGCCCAGGGATTGGAAAACGGGGGCAGAAGCGCCAAGTGCGGTCGCATTGCGGCGGAACGGCGGCGCACCGGCTCACGAAGTGAGACACGGTTTCCCGGCAGTTGAACACCATGGTTTCCAAAGCGGAAACCGAGCCTGTGTGCTTTATCAGCCAGTCTTCAACGGGACCGTGACTGCGATAAGGGCACTGTGATCGCTGATGGTCAGCACCTGATCGAGTGACGATGGATCCGGAATCGTCTCGCCGTCCTCGACGATGCCGGCGACATGCAGCGCAAGCGCCTGCTCAGCGAGCTCGAGCGCCTCGCCTACGCTTGCACCTGCGCTGACAACACCCGGAAAGTCAGGAAAGGACACGCCGTAGTCGCTTCCGGTTTCTTTGTGAATCAGCCCGACGTATCGACGCATTTTTTCTCTCGCCTGCGGCGGTACCAATCAACGACGCACGGGATTCGACACAAACTGGACCGGAATTGCTAACCTACTCGCAGGTCGACAATGGCTATCTTAAGGCATCGATACGATGGCGCAACGCGATGGACAAGGTTGCAACCGTCCGCAACGCTGCTTCAGGTGGGCGCATAGTTCGCGCGGCTCAATATCTGCGCATGTCGAAAGAGCATCAGACCTACTCGATCGACAACCAGAAAGATGCCATCCGCAACTATGCCGACATCATGGGCTACGACATCGTCGCTACTTACGAAGATGCCGGTCGCAGCGGTCTCAACCTGGGCGGTCGCCCCGGTCTTCAGCAGATGCTGGCCGATGTGGAGAGCGGGCGAGCCGAGTTCGAAACTGTCGTGGTTTATGATGTCAGTCGCTGGGGGCGCTTCCAGAACATCGATGAAAGTGCCGCCTACGAATACCGTTGCCAGATGGCCGGCGTGCGGATCGAATATTGCGCCGAGCAATTCGCAAACGACGGCAGCGTCGGCTCCGATGTGCTTAAGGCCATCAAACGCAGCATGGCGGCCGAGCACAGCCGCATGCTCTCGCAAAAGACGTTCATAGGTCAGGCAAGGCTGATCCGACTGGGATTCCGCCAGGGTGGTGAGCCCGGGCTCGGCTTAAGACGTCAACTGATCGACCATTCGGGGCGTCCCAAACTTGTTCTCTCCGAGCGCGAACAAAAGAGCGTGCACACCGACAGAATGATCTTGGTGCCCGGGCCGCCAGAAGAGATCGCAACGGTGCGGTGGATCTTCAGGCACTTCGTCAAGACGCACAAGACAGAGACCGAGATGGCAAAGCTGCTGAACAAGCGCGGCGTGATGACGGACCTTGGGCGACCATGGAAGCGGGAAACTGTACGCGGAGTTCTGACCAATGAAAAATACATCGGCAACAATGTCTGGAACAGGCGCTCTCGCAAGCTAAAAGCAAAGGCAGCGGACAATCCCCCTGAACAGTGGGTGCGAGCGGAAGGCGCATTCGAGCCTATCGTTGACCGCAAGCTGTTCGAACGGGCGCAACGCATCCACAAAACGCTCTATTCCCGTATGAGCATGAGCAACGGAGAGATGTTGGCTGCGTTGAAGAAGGTCCTGGCGCGCCAAGGCGTCTTGTCCACCTCCATCATTGACGCTGCGCCCGATTGCCCCGCAGCCAGCCTGTATTACCAACGCTTTGGAGGCATCCTGAAGGCCTATGAATTGATTGGGTATCAGCCGGCTAGGAACTGGCAGTTCATCGCCTCGAAAGAGCCACTGGCGATGATGCGTATACAGGCGATAGAGAACCTAGCGGCCACGATCGGAAGAGCTGGCGGAAAGGTAATTTATGACAGGGAGAACGACCTCCTGCGGATCAACGACGAGTTCACGGTTGCGATCGAAATCGCGCGTTGCAGCACTTCCGACTACGGATATCCCTTCTGGTCTCTGAACACCCAACGCCAGTCGCTGGCCGACATTTTCACCTTGATCCGGATGCGCCCTGGTGACCTTGTCATTCGAGACTATCTGATTGCCCCTATGTCTAAGATCGTCGGCAAATCGGAATTGCGGGCTAACAACGGAGCTCAGCTGGACACCTACCTTTTCCCCACTCTCACCCCACTAACCAGGCTGGCAGATCGAGCAAGTGCGGAGAACATATTGTGGGCGTGAAGCGTCATATGACCGCGAAGCGGCCTACAAATTTTTGCACGACGGCGACCAGAGGCACGCCCGGAATATTGCTGCTGATCAGCCAGGGTCAAAGGAGAAGCTCTTCGCGCCTAAGCTCCTGGCAGCCTATCAAGCGCCATGCAGGCGCAAGCGCGATTTCATAAGAGAAGCAGTCGAAGCAGAACAGCGCTTGGGCCGTCTGGTCGAAGCGCTTCGCCTGATAATGAGTGACAAAATGTTTCAGTCGTTGCTGGTGTCCGAGGGGCTTGCCACCATGCCAAAATCCTTGGCCCAGAGGTTGCAAGGCACGACGTTCGAACCGGAAGCAGCAACGCATGCCAGCGAGCCCCCTCCTGGTAGGAACGCAGGCCGTCAACCTGTCAGCGGGATTTGCCCGAACGTCCTCGATTTCCTCCAAGACTGCCCTGTGAGGGTGAAAATCTTCGGCTTGCTGCGGCATGTGCTCCCGGCCAGGCAATTGGAAATTGCCCGGTTGATGGTTGCCATGGAGCGGGTCACATTCACGTACGCAAAGATCCTTGTCGCCTTTACGCCGCGTCCGCTGCTGGTCGAGGGATTCTATCCGGCGATGATTGCCAACGTGTCTGAAGACCAACTGCGCGCGATGACGCCTGAGCTTGGCGGGCTAAGCAGTGAGTTTTTGAGCGCTGCGGAGCGACGTGGCTCCGTGAGCCTGGAACTGTTGGCGGCCGGCCGCTATTTGGACCGGCTGATGGATAATTCCAGGGTGGTGCGGTATCTGGCTCATAATTTTCCCGGCCATTTTGAAGAGTTTCACAACTTGTCGGTGCCGGCCCTCCGATAAGTGCTGTGCATGCCGTCGGTCGACCCTCGTGGTGGGATAAGGTGACGGTCTGCTCCGACCGTGCGAGTCCATTGGATGGCGGACCAGGTACGTCGCGCCAAGGGCGCGACGTAACGCGACCTTAAGGGTAAGTGCTTGTTTTTGTTGTAGGCCGTTACCGGTCGCTTGCATTCATGGGTCAGGTCCAAGACAGGCGTGCGGGTCCTTCGCATTGCCATTCCATGGCGGTGCAGGAAGATTTCCACAGCCAGACTCGCCCGAACCCGAACCTATAGAAAAGGGCGTCCCGTTCGCCCGTAATTGGGTGTTCGGAGAGTGATACCGTCAATATAGCGCTACGCTGCGTTCGTCTGGGAAACACTGCGAGGTCTGCAGCTTCAAAGCCGGTCCCCGCAACCACTTTCATCATAACTCACTCACCGTTCCGGTCTAACCGCCGGGACGGCATTGGCCCATCTGAGGAACAGCACAACGGCCGAGCGACGGAGCAGGTCCGGCGGTCCGGCTGCGGGCAGGTGTGATTGGATCCATCGAGAATGACAGGTGGACATTAGCAGCTCTCGATAAAGTAACCAGAGACGCCCCTCGCGCGCGCTCATTCAGCTAAAGAGCGAGGACGGCAGATCAACATCGAAGAGAAAATCGCCACTTAACGGCGTCTTTCGGCTGGCCACGGCCATGTTGACATCGGCACAAGACAGGCTATCTGTGCGCCGGAAGGCAGATGGAGCGATAGTTCGGCTGGGCCGTTCGCTCGTTCGATTCATCTGCCGGATAGCGCCCTTGCCGGCGTGACCCGCAGAACGCCTATCGGCGCGTTAGCCGATCCGGTCGCAGCCTACCCGGTTAAAACAAGGAACCCTCGTGAGAACCATCGTTATCTGTTCCGGCGGATTGGACTCCGTCACACTCGCCCACAAAGTCGCCGCCGAAAGAACCCTCATCCGCCTCTTGTCGTTCGACTACGGCCAACGCCACAAAAAGGAGCTGGATTACGCGCGGAGGTGCGCCATGCGCCTCGGCGTGCCCCACGACGACGTCGATATCACCGCGGTCGGACGCCTCCTGTCCGGATCGGCGCTGACCGGCGGCGGACCGGTCCCTGAGGGGCATTATGCGGAAGACACCATGCGGGTCACCGTAGTGCCTAACCGCAACGCCATCATGCTCGCGATCGCCTTCGGCGTGGCCGCGGCGGAACAGGCCGATGCTGTAGCGGCCGCGGTCCACGGCGGCGACCATTTTATATACCCGGACTGCCGCCCGGCTTTCGTGGAAGCGTTCGAGACAATGCAGCGCCACGCGCTGGAGGGGCTGGCGAAGATCGCCTTCTACACACCGTTCTTGCAGCTCAGCAAAGCCGACATCGTGCGCGAAGGCGTGCGTCTTGACGTCCCCTTTGCCGAAACCTGGTCGTGTTACCAGGGCGGATCTCTTCATTGCGGTCGCTGCGGCACCTGCGTCGAGCGGCGCGAGGCCTTTCACCTTGCCGGCCAAGACGATCCAACGCCTTACGAGGACCCGGACTACTGGATCGAGGCGTGCCGGCAGCACCAGGCAAGACAACGGTGAGAGGGCGCGCTGCCATGTACATCATCGCCAAGCGGTTTGCGTTCTCGGCCTCGCACGTGATCGGCGGCCTGCCCGAGGAGCATCCTTGCGCCCGGCTCCACGGCCACAACTACGAAGTTGAGGTTGTGCTGCAAGCGGCCGAACTCGATCCAGTCGGCTTTGTCCGCGATTATCGTGAACTTTCGCCACTCAAAGAGTTTATCGACGAAAACCTCGACCATCGTCACCTCAACGAGGTCCTCGGGCACGACCGGACAACCAGCGAGGTCATCGCCAAGTGGATCTACGACTGGTGCAACGCGCGCTGGCCGGAAGTTGCGGCCGTCCGCGTCAGTGAGACCCCAAAAACCTGGGCCGAATACCGTCCATGAAGGGGCGCATTCGCATCAGTGAAATCTTCGGTCCGACGATCCAGGGCGAGGGTCCGTTGATCGGACGCCCGACCGTGTTCGTGCGCACCGGTGGTTGCGACTATCGCTGCCGTTGGTGCGATACGCTCTATGCGGTGCTGCCCGAATTCCGAGATGAATGGACATTGATGACGCCTGCCGAGATCCTGGCGCAGGTCGAGGATCTGGCTGGCTCCGTGCCGATGCTCGTATCGCTGTCGGGCGGCAATCCGGCTCTTCAGCCTCTGGCGCCGCTCATCGCGCTCGGGCACCGGAAGGGGTACACCTTCGCCTTGGAAACCCAAGGCAGCGTGCCGCAGCCTTGGTTTGCCGCGCTCGAATGGCTGATGCTCAGCCCGAAGCCGCCGTCTTCGGGGATGGCAACGGATTGGCAGGCCCTTGACGAATGCGTCGCGGCGGGGGCCAGCGGACCGCGATGCGTCGTCAAGGTGGCAGTGTTTGACGACGACGACTATGCCTATGCCCGGCTCGTGGCGAACCGCTATCCGGCCCTGCCGGTTTACCTTCAAGTCGGAAATCCTGCCTCGTTGATGACTCTTGCAGGCCCGGGCAGGGAGGAGGCCGACATCGACGATTTGATGCGGCGCTTCAGCTGGCTTGTCGACAAGGTCGCGGCGGATCGCTGGTTCACGGCGACGGTCCTGCCGCAATTGCACGTGCTGGCCTGGGGTAACAGACGCGGCGTCTGACGGATTCACCGCAAATGCTGCCGGCGCGAACTACGGCCGGCTTCATCGCCCTCGCCGATCCGCATCATGCTCAGTGTCCGTCCGGAAAGGGGGGTGCGTGACCTGGGCTGGCGTTATTCCGAGAGGGTTTCGAAGCCTTTCTGAATGTGCTGGCCAGACCGGATCGTTCGGGCGCATAGTTATGTCCGGGAACTCGCGGGCGGTACTGTCCGCAGCAATGCCATTGTGCCCGGTCCCGTCTTTATGCTGCATCCGTCCGCAATCCCGATGGGACCAGGCCAACATGGAGGCTGCCATGCTGGTAAAGGAAGCGATGACGGGCGAAGTGCGTTGGTACTCCCCCGATACGCCCGTACAGGAAGTCGCGCGCGTTATGCGTGATGAAGGTATCGGTTGCGTGCCGATCGGCGAGAACGATCGGCTCGTTGGCATGGTCACGGATCGCGACATCACTTGCCGCGGCGTGGCCGCGGGCGAACGCCTCGATGCGTTGACGTGCCGCGCGGTGATGTCGCCCGGCATATTCTTCTGTTTCGAGGACCAGACCCTGGAGCAGGCGCTTGGGCAAATGCAGGAGCGCCAGGTGCATCACCTTCCAGTGCTCAACCGGCAGAAGCGGATGACCGGCCTCATCTCGCTGGGTGATATCGCCCTGAACGGCGAAAGTTCGATCTTCGCGCCGCTTGCCAAGATCGCCGCACGCGACGCTGAACGGCACGTGCAGGCCGCCTGAGGTTTTCAGGGACGCCTGCCTCAAATAGACGGGGCGGCATAGCTGGAGCCAGGCATGCCGCCCCAATGTCAATCGGCCTGGGGACTCCACGCCGATCCGCACAATAGGCCACTGCAATCACAGTAGCGGGTGGGTAATGCGCCTGTTCACTACGCGGTTGGTTTGACGCTTGCCAGGTCATGACCTGAGAGCCTTTCGGTCTAACAATCGCATGTTGACATAAAGATGTCTTTATGTGATTGATACCAATCATGTCGCATCGAGAACGAAGAGCGGCGCTAATGTCCTCAGTCGATGAACTCTTCGGACCGGTAGCAGCTAGGCCGGACGGTTCTGCGATCCTTGCCGCCCTCCAGGCTGCGGCACGCGAGCGTATCCTGATCCTCGACGGCGCGATGGGTACGCAGATCCAGGGTCTGGGCTTCCAGGAGGATCATTTCCGTGGGGACCGGTTCGTCGGCTGCGCTTGCCATCAGCAGGGCAACAACGATCTGCTCATACTGACTCAGCCAAGGGCCATCGAGGACATTCACTACGCCTACGCCAAGGCTGGTGCGGACATCATCGAGACAAACACCTTCTCCTCCACGCGTATCGCGCAGGCCGACTACGGCATGGAAGAGATGGTCTATGAGCTCAATCGCGACGGTGCGCGGCTGGCGCGCCGTGCGGCGATCCGCGCACAGCAGGAGGATGGCAAGCGCCGCTTCGTCGCTGGTGCACTCGGGCCGACCAACCGGACCGCCTCGATCTCGCCGGATGTCAACAATCCCGGCTTTCGCGCCATCACCTTCGATGACCTGCGCCTTGGCTATGGCGAGCAGTTGCGTGGGCTGGTCGACGGCGGCGTCGACATCATCCTGATCGAGACGATCTTCGACACGCTCAATGCCAAGGCGGCGATCTTTGCTGCGCAGGAGTTCTTCGCCGAAAAGGGCATCTGGCTCCCGGTGATGATCTCGGGCACAATCACCGACCTTTCCGGTCGCACGCTGTCCGGCCAGACGCCAACCGCCTTCTGGCATTCGGTGCGCCATGCCAAGCCATTCACGATCGGACTGAACTGCGCGCTCGGCGCCGCTGCGATGCGTCCGCATCTGGCCGAGCTTTCAGGCGTTGCCGACACCTTGATCTGCGCCTATCCGAACGCCGGCCTGCCGAACGCCTTCGGCCGGTATGACGAGAGCCCGGATGTCATGGCTGCGCAGGTCGAGCAATTTGCGCGCGAAGGCCTCGTCAATGTCGTCGGCGGCTGCTGCGGCTCAACGCCGGAGCACATCCGCGCCATCACCGATGCGGTGGGCAGGCATGGCCCGCGCGCAATAGCTGAGCGCAAGCCGCTGATGCAGCTTTCCGGCTTGGAGCCGTTCACGCTGACCAAGGATATTCCCTTCGTGAATGTCGGCGAGCGCACCAATGTCACGGGCTCGGCGAAGTTCAGGAAACTGATCACCGCCGGCGACTACGCCGCCGCGCTCGACGTTGCGCGCGACCAGGTGGCGAATGGCGCGCAGGTCATCGACGTCAACATGGACGAGGGCCTGATCGACTCGAAGAAGGCGATGGTCGAGTACCTGAACCTCATCGCCGCCGAGCCGGACATCGCCCGTGTGCCCGTCATGATCGACAGTTCCAAATGGGAGGTGATCGAGGCAGGCCTCAAATGTGTGCAGGGCAAGCCGATCGTCAATTCGATTTCCATGAAGGAAGGCGAGGAGGCTTTCCTGCACCACGCCAAACTCTGCCGCATGTATGGCGCGGCGGTGGTCGTGATGGCATTCGACGAGCAAGGCCAGGCGGACACCAAGGCACGCAAGGTCGAGATCTGCACGCGTGCCCACAGGCTGCTTACGGAACAGGCCGGCTTTGCGCCCGAGGACATCATCTTCGATCCTAACGTCTTTGCGGTGGCCACCGGCATCGAGGAGCATGACAATTACGGCGCCAACTTCATCGAGGCGACCGGCGAGATCACCTCGAAGCTGCCGCATGTGCATATTTCCGGCGGCGTATCCAACCTCTCCTTCTCGTTCCGCGGCAACGAGCCGGTGCGCGAGGCCATGCATGCGGTGTTTCTCTACCATGCCATCCAGCGCGGCATGGACATGGGCATCGTCAATGCCGGCCAGCTCGCCGTCTACGACACGATCGAGTCGGAGCTGCGCGAGGCCTGCGAGGACGTCGTCCTCAACCGCAAACCGAAGGCCGGCGGCACAGCGACAGAGCGCATGCTGGAGATCGCCGAGCGCTTCAAGGGAACGGCCGGCAAGGAAGCCAAGGAACGCGACCTCGCCTGGCGCGACCGCACCGTCGAGCAGCGCATCAGCCATGCGCTGGTCAACGGCATCACCGAGTTCATCGACGCCGACACCGACGAGGCTCGCTTGCAGGCGGAACGACCGCTGCATGTCATTGAAGGCCCATTGATGGCGGGCATGAATGTCGTGGGCGACCTCTTCGGGGCCGGAAAGATGTTCCTGCCGCAGGTGGTGAAATCCGCGCGCGTCATGAAACAGGCCGTGGCAGGCCTGCTGCCGCACATGGAGGCGGAGAAGCTGGCCAACGCCGCCAACGGCATCGACAATGGCGAGCGCAAGACCGCCGGCAAGATCCTGATGGCGACGGTCAAGGGCGACGTCCACGACATCGGCAAGAACATTGTCGGCGTCGTTCTCGCCTGCAACAACTACGAGATCATCGATCTCGGCGTCATGGTTCCGGCGACGAAGATCCTGCAGACGGCGAAAGACGAGAAGGTCGACGTCATCGGCCTGTCGGGCCTCATCACGCCCTCGCTCGACGAGATGGTGCATGTGGCATCGGAGATGGAACGCGAAGGTTTCGAAATCCCGCTGCTGATCGGCGGGGCGACCACCAGCCGCATTCATACGGCGGTCAAAATCCACCCGAGCTACGCCAGAGGCCAGACCGTCCATGTCAACGACGCCAGCCGTGCGGTCGGCGTGGTGTCGGCCTTGCTGTCGAAGGACGCGAAGGACGGTTATATCGAGACCGTGCGCTCCGAGTACAGGAAGGTGACGGAAGCGCATCACCGTTCGGAAGCCGACAAGCTGCGGCTGCCTCTGGCCAAGGCCCGCGCCAATGCCCACAAGATCGATTGGGTGGACTACGAGCCTCCGGCGCCGTCGTTCCTGGGCGCGAAGGTCTTCGAGACCTGGGACCTGGCGGAGCTTGCCCGATACATCGACTGGACGCCGTTCTTCCAGACCTGGGAGCTGAAAGGCCGCTATCCGAAGGTCCTCGAGGACGAGAAACAGGGGCCGGCGGCCAGGCAGCTCTTCGAAGACGCCCAAGCGATGCTGAAGAAGATCGTCGACGAGAAATGGTTCGCACCAAGAGCGGTGATCGGCTTCTGGCCGGCCAATGCGGTCGGCGACGACATCAGGCTCTTCACCGACAATGGTCGTGCGCGAGAACTCGCGACGTTTTTCACGCTGCGCCAGCAGCTCTCCAAGCGTGAAGGTAAGCCGAATGTCGCGCTCTCGGACTTTGTCGCACCGGTCGAGAGCGGCAAGGCGGACTATCTCGGCGGGTTCGTCGTGACAGCGGGCGTCGAGGAAGGGGCGATCGCCGAACGCTTCGAGCGGGCCAACGACGACTACAGTTCCATCCTGGTCAAGGCGCTGGCGGACCGCTTCGCCGAAGCCTTTGCGGAGTGCCTGCACGAGAAGGTGCGCAAGGAGTTCTGGGGTTATGCGCCTGGCGAGAACCTGTCCCCGGATGACCTGATTGGCGAACCATATCAGGGTATCCGCCCAGCGCCGGGGTATCCCGCGCAGCCCGATCACACCGAAAAGGTTACGCTGTTCCGGCTGCTCGGTGCCGGACGCAACGCCGGTGTCAGCCTGACGGAGAGCATGGCGATGTGGCCGGGCTCATCCGTCTCGGGACTCTATCTATCGCATCCGGAAAGCTATTATTTCGGCGTCGCCAAGGTCGAGCGCGACCAGGTCGAGGACTATGCCGCACGCAAGCGCATGGATGTGGCCGAAGTGGAGCGCTGGCTCGGGCCGATCCTCAACTACATCCCCACTGCCTTTTCGAAAGCAGCTGAATAGCCGAACCGCGGAGTCACATGCCCGGCGTCAATGGCTGGGCGCATGGCCCACCAAAGTTAACGCGCTATTTCGTTCTTCAGCAGAGGAGAGCGAAAATGAGTTCAGATCAAAACAGGACACACACGAATTCGTGGTCATGGATGTTCAGTTGTCCGACAACGATGCCGACGATGGCATAGCGCTCATGCTCACGGATGCCCGTGGCGGCCGGGTACGGCTGCATCTAAATGGTGACATGGCCGAGTTGCTGCGCGAGAGGGTCGCATTTGCGCTCGACAGGAACATGGGACCGTAGCGCAGGCTATGGCCGCGCCCTGCGATTGGCCGCCTTTGCCGGGGCTGGTTGCATCGTAGGCCTGGCACTAGGCGGCGAGGCCCCGCCCGGTCGACTTCGCTGGATCACAACCCGATCATGCAGATAGCGGGAGCCGCTTCGATGCTGCAGCTTCTCCGAGGTTATGCTCTCGGAGGGCGGTAGTATTCGAAGGCCTCCTGAATTGCCTCAACCGCGCGTCTTTCCTGATCGGATGAGGCTGGTTTCGCCGACTTGAAGCCTATTTGGCTCGGCAATCCACGCTCTCGCGATACGACGAGAAAGTTGATATCCGGTAGCCCCTTGGAAATCTCCTCGCGGCTGATCTCATCCAGGACCGGCTTCCAGTATCCCATGTTCGGGACGCCGACCCCGCGACCCAACTCCGCATATGTGATCGTTAGGCCTCTGGCCGCGCGCCTAGTTACCTCTGCGCGAATTGCATCCTTTCGGTCCGCGAATGGTACTTTGACTGACATAGTATGCTCGCCTGACAAAGCTAAGCTCCGACCCGGTTCCGCTAACCTTCAACGTTCGAGTGGCAGATAGTTATGTCATTCTCCGAACGACCCAGAGCGACCGCCCCGCATGAGCGATTCCGGACACGAGTCGAAGGCGAGGGTCATCCTTGAGCCGCTCAGCCTCAGCCACATCAAGAAGCAGGACCTGCTGATCGGTCTCGTTTGCATTCGGCGTAATCCACCAGCGCCGATCCTCGCAGCAAACCCCGGCTTCCGGATGCTCTTGCAGGTACTCGATCGCGTATTCGGCGTCCACTTTTCGCGGTCCGGCGTCGACGGACATTTGCTATTTTCCTCCTCCGTCTGCGATCGCTCAGGGACTATATTTGATTACGGCGCCTGTTGCAGTAAGAACCATTTCGCTGCTGCCGTTGGCACGGACGGCTCGATGCAGCAGTGCTTAGCGACGTAGGGGTTCACGAAAAGAATTCGTCGTCTTCCTCGCGGTGAACTCCCATGGCTTGGGAAACCGATCGGACGAAAAGTTTGCTCACCGTCAGGCACGCGCGGCGCCAGCCTAACCGCCTGCGCGGGATACACAGGGAAACTTGAAGGGGGAGCCGTTCGCTTCGCGGTAGAACACCATCTCGGATTCTCGCCTGTCCGATGCACTGAGGGATGCCATCGCAGCGGCGAGGCTCGGGACCCAGCCAACTCCGTCCTGTCGGCCGTAAAAAGCTCCTCGCATGCGAAGACATAGGTGACGGTGCCGGCAAAGATGCCGCCCCATCGGTCGCGCCGGTGCTCCTCGCGTTTGCATTGAATATTAGTAAATGCTAAACAAAAGGCTGCGGTCGCATCGCCCAGCGCAAAGTCCGAAGGGCCATTTGGCATGTCCGCGAAGGGTGCTGTAGGTGTGGCGACTGCGACTACCGTTTGGGGCACCTTCGGTGCAGGTGGTCAGCACGCTACGACGCGCAGGGCTGGCAAGCGTGATGGCCGCGGCTGCAGCCCGTCACGGCGAAGCGGACACCGGGAATGCGCCGGGATGCCTGCCAGCACTGTGACGCCGCGAGCAGATGGACGTCATGATCTCGCGGCCGGGCGACCACCAGAAAGTCTGTGTGATAACCTCAAACGAGGAATAACTAGAGACCGGAACACGGGAGGATGAAATGACTTTCAAGCATTGTCTGCTGGTCGTCGCTGTCACGTCGCTCTGCCTCGGATCCGCCCAGGCCCAGTCTGCGAAAGAAGCCATTGAAGCGGCCAATGCCGAGTTCGTGAAGGCGTACAACAGTAAGGATGCGGCCGGCGTCGCATCGAAGTACGCGGATGATGCGGCCGCATTCCCGCCAGATATGGCGCGAGTCGGCGGCCGCCAAAATATCCAAAAGCTATGGCAGGGCGCGATCGATATGGGCATATCGGAGCTCACGCTCACCACGCTTGAGGTCCAGGAAAGCGGAGATTTTGCATACGAGTCCGGGACTTTCTCCCTCAAGGCACCGGGCAAGGATTCGAAGCTGGTGGATGCCGCCGGGAAGTATGTGGTGGTCTGGAAGAAGGGGCAGGACGGCAGCTGGAAGCTCTACCGGGACATATGGAACTCCGATCCGGGGAAATGAAGGTTAGCATTGGATGTCGGGCGTCTTATGATCACAATCATAGACCCTTGCCAATTTCGTGGAGTTCATTTGCAACTCGGTACCTAAGCGGGTCACTTGCCGGAGGAGCACATGGCGAAACTCAGCGTCGATCAATATCTGGCGGCGGCGGCTGCGCGACTTGCCCATCTGACGCAGACATATGCGATCACTTTTTTCGCCAGTATCGCGACCATGTTCGCGATACTGGCGTACGCGCCATCAGCGGGACTAGCCGCCAGGTTCGCGCTCGCGACGATTGTGGTCGCAATCACAGTTTATGGGGTCTTGGCAGCCAAGGCCGCCATGGATGACTTAAAGGCGATGCTGGATGATGCAGTCGACGACTTCTCGGGCAGCCGCTTCGGCGCTCACCTGAAGCAGATACCTACGGCGCTGTTCATCGGAGTAAGCGTCATCCTCATGCTTGCGATAGGGGCGACGCAGCTGTGAGCGATCATTTCGGCCTGACTGGGGCTGATCTTCAGCTGTTTTCATCTTCGTCCTCTTTGGCGCGCCAATCGTCCATTGATGATTATGTGCATTTCGAAAATGCTGCCGGAAAGGTGGCGTGGCCATGCCCGCTCGCATCTAGGAGAACTGGACGCCGGTATCGATGACGTCCGAGAGAGCATGGTTGTTTGGCGTGGGCAGGGCGTCGTATTTCATACCCCTGAGAAAACATGCGCGCTTTGTGATCTACTCCTCCGGGCCGGTCGCATCGAAGAGGCATCGCAAATGCTTGATGATGTCGACACGCTCGTTTTCGATACGGACGAAGCGTCCTACCTGGCAGAATGCATCCGGCTTCGTGGCCAGATCGCCGCGGACAGAGGTGACCTGGCGGGTGCCACACACCTATTCGAAACGGCGATTGCTACTGCCCGTCGGCAGCAAGCGAGACTCTTCGAGCTTCGCGCCACAACGCACCTAGCACCAGTTCTGGCACGGCAAGGTCGTGTCAATGACGCCGAGACGCGCCTACGATCCGTGATCGACGCGATTGAAACCAGATATCCGGTCGTCGACCTCATCGCAGCGCAAAGGGCGCTAGACTTGCTGGGCCAATGAGTTTCGCAGCCCTGCGTTGGGGATCCGACGACCAGTGTCGATTGGAATTGTAACTGCTCATTGTCCGAGGGAGATTCCGACAGGCGATTGTGCGCGAGGCGTCTAGTTTGCTTGGGCCTCTGGAAGCTTTTCGAACTTTCTGTCTTGCGCCTCCAGCCGAATTGCGTGTGCTTATGAAAGAAATCGGGGTATCGGAACACGCAGCGGGATAGTATTGATCAATGCACTGGCTCAGGAAACTAAATGGTCCCTGGCAGTGTCATCGCAGTGATATCCACTTAGGCGTTGCGTTCGTTCGTCTTGCTAGGCAGCTTGATGATGTAGTTAACATCGTCGAAATGTTCGATCGTATAATGCGCGTCGGCATCGTATTTTTCGCCATCCGCGTTGAATTCAACAGCGAAGAATTTGCGACCGCTGTCAAATGAAGAGATTACCGAATCAGCTAGGAAGGATACAGGCGATCTAGATAGCTTGTAGCCTACGGTCTCTCCTTCCATAATTTTTCCATCAGCGTCCTTGTAAGCTATCACCCAGATAAACCTTGGCATGAACTGAAGCTCAGAATAACTGGCGACGTCCGGCTCGATATAGCGCTGCTTGATAAATTCTTCGGCCTCTGGGGTAAGCGTGATGTTCCTTACTAGCTTCATTTCACACCGAGCCTCGCAGTCTAAGGAGTGCCAAACCTTGGACTGGTTGGATGACTTTCTTTCAGCGGCGGTAGCTGCCGCCGATTCCTTTTGGCGCCGGCGCAGTCGGATCACAGTTCCCAGAGCCACCCGACTTCGAGATTGTGAAGCCTCCCACAGGCGTCGAATAGTGGCAATCGGTCCCTAGTTTCCCATTGTCAACGCCTACTGTCACACCGGCGAGCGTACCGGAATATCCGTAATCAGATGACCGCGGACTCTGTGATCCGCTGTTTCCACTCCTGCTTCCCATAAACCCACACCTCCTGATCATTGTTGGTTGCAACTAAAAGTAATGCTTGCACAAAGTGCATCCGTATCATTAGTCATTGCCTTCTGGTTGTCAATTTCACTTATACAGCTTTAGAGAGTACTAATTTGAAGCGACTTGCATCGCGACCCGCTCGGCTCTCGTGGTTCACTCAATCGACAATCAAATATACGCCTCTGACAATCGAGCTCATGGTCATCGCAATCGTTTTGCGCCTGCTAGGACTCGTGCAACCCTTCGCGTTTCAGACAATAATCGACCGCGTACTACCTTTCCAACGCGGATCAACGCTGAGCTTGATCGTCGTAGTTCTTATGGTCGCAACGCTTTTTTCTGCCTGTCTGGATGCTCTTTCGACCTTTCTCGGTAACAATGTTGGGAATCGACTGACGGCGGAGCTCGGTCGGCGCATCTATCATCACGTTTTGAATCTGCCGCTTGGCTACTTACAGAGATGGCAGGTCGGCGAAACCCTGACCCGCATTGGTGAGATCGACACGGTCAGAGCCTTTCTCACCAGCACCGTGTCGGGGGTCATTCTGGATGTGCTTTTCGCGCTTGTGTACGTCTTCGCACTGCTGTCGATCAGCCCGTTTCTCACTATCATCGTACTGATCATGCTGCCGCTGCAGATCATCGCGTTTGCGCTAACCGGCCCGTTTCTGCGGAATCGCATGCAGGAGTCGTTTCTTGCAAGCTCTCGCCATCAATCGAGGCTGGTCGAGGCCTTTGGCAACGCCGTCACAGTAAAGGCGCTCGCATGCGAAGACGTGCACGTCGCCCGCTTCCAGCAGACGTTGAATGCATCTCTGCTTTCGGGGTTTCTGGTCGTAAAGCTCGATATCCTGAACAGGTTCATCGGCGAGCTTCTTGGTAACGGCTCGGTCATCCTGATCATCTTGTTCGGCTCGCAGCTGGTATTTCAGAGCCAAATCACGCTCGGCGAGCTGATCGCCTTCCATTTACTCGCCGAGAAGGTCTCGGGGCCAATCCTGTCCCTCTCCACGGTATGGGAACGATGGCAAGGCCTCAGGATTGCTCGCCTGCGTCTCGGCGATTTCCTGAATATACCCGCCGAGTTGGATACAGCGCGGCCACGCTTGCGGATCAGAGGGCCGTTGCATCTGCGCGTGACCGCGCTGTCGTTCGGCTATGTCCCAGATCAGCTAATCATCAACGACATGACACTCGACTTCGGGCCCGACACGCCGACAATCATCGTTGGCGACTCCGGATGCGGCAAGTCCACGCTGGCCAAGCTTATGTCCGGGCTCTACGCGCCTGATGCCGGACGCATTGAAGCGAACGGACAGGACCTGGCGGTGTACGACCCGCAAAGCGTCAGGCAGACGATCGCCTATCTTCCCCAGGAGCCGGTACTCTTTTCAGGGTCCATCCTAGACAATTTGCTCATGGCGAAGCCGAATGCCACAGAAGACGAAATCCGAAAGTCTCTGGCGGACAGCGCAAGTGAACTTTTTATCGAGCAACTGGCCGACGGCATCCACACAGATGTGGGGGAGCGCGGGGGATATCTTTCGGGTGGCCAGCGCCAACGCATCGCACTGGCGCGCTTGCTGCTGTGCGATCCGAAGGTTCTCATCCTGGACGAACCGACCAGCGCTCTCGATGCGCAGTCGGCCGCTATCGTAATCGAATCCTTGAAGCGTCTGGCCACCGAAAAAACGTTGATCGTGGTCACCCATGATCCTGTCCTGCTTGGTAAAGACGTCCGAATCGTCGACCTAAGCGAACCTGCCCAGTACCGGCAACGGGCCGCCGAATGAGAGACCCGATCGAAAAGCCGATATCGCCGACGATCCATCTGACCGTTCTCGTTCTTTTCATCCTGTTCACTGCGATCGTCGTCGGCAGCTACCTGGCAAAAACAGAAATCGTTGCGCGCGGCCAGGGCAAGGTTATCCCTGCGAAGCGTGTTCAGGTCATTCAGCCTCAGGTCGACGGCAAGATCGCCGAAATTCTGGTGAGCGAAGGGCAGTCCGTCAAAGCCGGCGACACTCTGGCCGTTTTGAACAAGACTGCGGCCGAAACCGAAATCGATCGGATCTCGGCAACCATCGAACGCCAGAAGTTGCAGGCGTCGGTTGCGCGATCGATCATTGAGCCACTCGTTGCCGGCGATCCCGGTGATGTAGGGTTTGTCAAGGCGGGTCTGGCGGCCTTCGATCATGTCAGCGCCGGCATCAAAGAGAAGCCCGCCTCGGATGCGCTGGTGGCCTCGGTGCTCATAGCGCTTCGGGATCAGGTGGCACTGTCCGATGCGCAGCGTGCACGGATCGCGGGAAGCCAGAGCGTTCAACGGGCCAAGCTCGAACAGACGCTTGCAGCCCAGGATATTGTCTCTCAAAGGTTCATGTCAGCCGACAGGTTGCGAAGACAGGGAACGATCAGCGAATTCGACTATCTCGATCGCCTGCGTGAACGCCGATCGATCGACGGCGACGTCCTGATTGCCCAGCGCGAACTCGACGAACTCGCACGCGAGAGCGCGGCGGCGAGCAAGCAGCGGGCGAGCGTCATCTCCAGCGCGTTGTCCACCTATCAACAGCAGTTGAGCGACGCCGAGAACGCGCTCCACAGTCTTGAAGCGGACCTGCGCGCTGCCCAAAGCCGGCTTGGAGATCTTACCCTGACAGCGCCGGTGAGCGGTCGAGTGGACAATCTTTTGGTGTTCACCGTCGGTGGCTTTGTCGAGGCAGGATCGACGATGATGTCAATCGTTCCTGCTGACGACGCGATCGAGATTGAGGCCTTCTTCGATAACCGTGACGTCGGGTTCCTGCAAAGCGGCCAGCCTGCGTTCATCAAGTTTGACGCATTCCCGGCCGAACGTTTCGGCATTGTGCATGGTCGTGTGACGAGCGTGGGGGCGGATGCACGAGGCAATGTGGAGCCCGGGAAGTGGGTCTATGCCGCTCGGCTTCAGCTGCAGCAACGGGGAATTCACGACACTCCGCAGCACGAAATCCGCTTTGCCCCTGGCATGACCGCGACCGTCGACGTGATCATCGGGGAGCGCCGGCTGATCAGCTACTTTTTCGAGCCCATTCTCAAGTCAATTCAGGATAGCTTCGGCGAACGCTGACGATGAGCACAGATCGGATTGGATACTTTGAAGTGCTTGGCATGGTCACCGCCCTGGCGATGGCGTCCAACTACCGAAATTGGCACGTCGCAGACATAGTGCACAACATCGTTCCGGCCCTGCGGGTTGGGCAAGGTAAAATTTTTCTGGATGATCAGCGGCGGCCGACTGCCTTCGTGACGTGGGCGCTTGTCGATGATGAATGCCACAACAATTTACGGTGTCACGGACAGAACCCGCCCGATGATCGGTGGTGCTCGGGTTCGCACCTTTGGTTCATCGACATCCTGGCGCCATTCAACAATGTGCGGAGCATCATTCGCGACATTCAGTACCAGCAATTCCCTGATGTCAGATGTGCCTACTCGATCCGGCGCGATGCCGCGGGCGGGATTAGAAGGGTGAATGTGTGGAAGAGCATTTCCGCCGCCACCAAATAAGGCTGCGCGGCGGCCGGGGAAAACGCAAACGTCGCAAAATCAAAACGCGCGGTCCCCCCAGGGGCAGGGGTCACAAGTTCGAAACTGACGGGGTGGGTCACTTAAGGGGACAGCAAGAAGAATTTCTGGAGGACGACCAGGAGGTGGCTCTTGCCAAGGACTTCCTGACGGCCGCCCACTATACGGGTGATCCCACTCGACTCGTTCCCGTACGGCGGCGCCGTCAATGCCGTTCTGCTGCGGCCAGCAGTGCGTCACGTTCCAAGCCCGGCTTGCGCGAACGCGACGCGTGCGACAATGCGCAGGTCTATGCGCGCTTCTAATTTCGGCCATAGCAACAAGATGAGCCCGGCTTGCTTTTGGGGTGTGATTGAGGCTTGCAAGCCGGGCTATGCACCGACTGATGGGCGGGGGGCTTGGGGTTTATCAGCCGCGCGAGCGCAAACTGTCCGATTTGCTCGCAAGTCCGCAATCGACGGAGGTCCACCCTACCGACGGCATTGGTCTGAATAATGAAAAGATATAACCCCCTATTCCGTTGGGGTAGCGGCCCGAGCGGGATGATGTGATCCACGGCGGTTCCTTAGTCCAGGGAACACTGCGCCGGCGGCTCGGTAACCCCATCGTCCGGCGCGGCCGCGTACCTTCTTCGCCTCCGACCGCGGCCGCTGATCGCTTCGCCGAGGCTCGGCTTAAGCGCCTTGAACAGAGCGTTCACGCACGGTAACAGACTAAGAATTTCGTAAGGAATTTCAGAGGGCTGGCCCAGCGTCGATTTAACCCGCCTTTAAGGCTAAGTGCCTGTTTTTACTGGTCACCGTTACTGAACGCTTCCACCGGTGGCGGGGCGCTGGGTAGCTTTTTGCCGGCAGCACGAACTTTTGCTCCGACACAGGGAAGGGGCAAAATGGCGTTCCCTTTTGGAACTACGCCGCCGGCCGCACGACCGTCGCCTGGGCGGCTCAATCACCGGTTGGAAGCCTGATCAACGGCTGGAAAACGACCCGTGAAAGCGTTTCCCGGAGAAAACGTCTAGCGCTGGCGGCCTTTCACCGCTGACGATCCATTCAGCGAGATATTTAGCGAAGCCAAGGGCGATCGCGAAGCCATGGCCCGTCCAGGCAAATCCATAGATGGTGTTGTGCAAGGCTGCGGGGGTATCGACAATGGGGATGCCGTCGACCGAACAAGTTTCGACGCGGGAGGCATCGACCTTCAGGAACGACGACTCGTCGATGAAGGGCAGGGTCGCGATGGCATCGGTCAAGCCGAGCGCTATCGAGCTCAACGATCCTTTCCAGCGCCCCTCAGGCGTATGGGCGACACTGTGGCCGCCCGAAAGCATCAAGGTCCCATCTGGAATCTGCTTCGCGGATAGCTTGCGATGGGCATGACCTAGAAGATGATTGATCCTTTTGCCGTTCGGGTTGGTGACGAACATCATTTGCGGCATCTGCGTGGTGACGGGCATGATTTCCTGTGGCCGGAGAACGGGCTTCAGCAAGGCCAGCACACCCTTGTTGGCGAGAAGAACGAGCTTTTCGCCGACAGGCAAGACTTCGCCGCTCGCCAGCCTCACCCCCGTTGCTCTCTCATTGGTGTGGAGGATTTCAACGACGCGCGCGCCGGTGCGCAAGGTTGCCCCGGCCTTTGCGTGCCTGCCCGGCGAATGCCTGCGTGGCGAAGGTCTGGTCGCATACCCCGTCATCCGGGCAATAGACCGAACCGATCAGATCGCCAGCCAACTCAGGCTCGCGCTCCAGCGTTTCATCGCGGTTCAGAAGCTGTGAAGGAATGCCGAGCACGTTCTGCACCATTGCCATCGCTTCTATGCTACCGCGCACTTCATGCTCGTGCGCGCCGTGCGGGATATTGAAGAGGTGAAGACCGCCGGTCCGGCGGTAGCCGACACCGCCCTCGAATTGTCGCTGATACTGCGCCCAGAGCGGAAAGCCGACGGTCGCCATCGGCAATTCGCGCAAGTCGCGGCCGTTGGCGCGCACGCCTCGTTCACCGGAACCGCCCGATGCGCCCGCAGCGATGTCGTCGGTCTCCAGCAACGTAACGGTCCTGCCGGCCTGCGCCAGTTCGTAGGCGAGGCTCACACCGTGGATACCGCCTCCGACGATCACGGTTTCGGAGGCGGTGGTCTGTATGGCCATGGTGTTGGTTACCTTCTCGGATACGTGGTGGTTGCGAATAGCGCGGGAAATGCAGCCGGCTCACTTCAGGCCGTTGCCGCCGGACAGGAATTGCCGAAAGCGATCCGACGGGGCGGCTTGTGAAAGAGATCGGGATATCAGGATACGCTGTGGAGCAAGCCTGATCTCCTACTCTTGGCGCCCGTCCGGCATCGCATGTATGGCGTTATAGATATCAGCAGCAATGATGCTGGCCCACGGCGCCGGACTGCCGCTCTCTCTGTTTCGGCGGGCAGGGATGATCCCCGTAAGAGCAGAATACGCAGCAATCTCCCGCCAGGGGCTTGAGCAGAGCCCTGCAGCTTTCGCATTCGTAGAAATGCTGGCAGGCATCGGTGGGCATTGTCTCGGTCCTGCGGTGGCCGCAGGCCGGACAGGTGATTGTGCTGGTGAGCTCGATCATTGCTCTTTCACCAATGCGGCCGCGTAGCCGGCGTTGGCGGAAGCTTCGGCGATCGCGGTGGCGCTCGTCTTGCCGTTGTCGAAGACCACCGTCGCGGTCCTAGCGTCGACATCGGTTGAAACGGAGACGATGCCGTCGAGGTGTCTGATTGCGGTCGCGACGGTGGCCGGGCAAAGCGGACATGTCATGTCGGGCACCGAAAATGTGGCGGTGTGCTGTCCTGCAGCGGCGGGCGCGGTGGCCAGGAGCGGGACAAGGACTGCAATGGCGATGCGCATGGGGATCTCCTACAGGTTGAGCTGTCCGAAGACATCGACAGCGGCGGCCGACGCTGTAATCAGGCTCGCGGCCAACAGGGCCCATCGTGTGGAACGGCGATAGATGGGGCTGGCGCAAAGGGAGCCTGGAAGGCAGGCGGCTTCGCTGCGGCGGTAGCGCCAGAATCCGAGACCAATGGAGACGGCTGCGAGCGTAAGGAAGTATGGCTGATAGGGTGCCAGCGCGGTGAGGTGCCCGATCCAGGCGCCGCTGATTCCCGCAATAGCGAAGGCGAGGGGAAGGATACAGCAGGCGGAGGCGAGGAAACCTGCCGAAAGTCCGCCAAGGGCGAGCGACAGGGCAACTCGCGATGTCATTGGGTTGGGCGAAGGTCCGATCATTCCGGCATCTCCGCGCGGTGCGACACGAACAGGTTAATGGCGCCGCCCGACAGCATTATCAACGATCCGGTGCCAAGATTGAACATCAGGATCTCGACGCTGGCGTCTAGCGGATGGAACAGGGTCAGCGCCGTCGCTGTAATTCCAGCCACGGAAAGGCTTGCAGCGAATATCACCGGCGCCGGGTTGAAACTGGCGGCGTGGCGAAGCATGAGGCCCAGGGCGAGTGACAAGGGCAGGCTGGTCAGCACCAAAGTGGCAATGCACGAAACCGTTTCGCCGGGAGACGCGCCGCCCGGAACCATCGGTGTCCAGAAGCTCAGGCACTGATAGCCGATCGAGAAAAGCCACAGGGCAAGCGCCGGAAAGGGCAGCCACAGCCAATGGCGTGAACGGCCGGGAAGGCTGACGAGGAATGCCGCGACTGCGGCAAGAACGCCAGTGAAAAGAGCCCCCGCAAGGCTCAAGACGAAGCGGATTTCCGCCAGGCGAACGAGCAGCCCCGGTCGCCAGCCATGCGCAGCAGCAATCATGGTGAGGATCAATGCAGCCAGGAGCAGGAAACCGGCGGCGCGCAACAACGGCGGACGAAGCCGCCTGACCGGCCTCAGGTTGGCGGTAAGCGCGGAGATGAGATCATCCGTGGGGGTCATGGCTCACTCCCGCCAGAGAAGAATCGCCGCAGGCGCTGGACGGCGCGGTGAGTTGCGACTTTGAGCGCCGCCACGCTCATCCCGCTCGCCGCCGAGGCTTCCTTCAGCGACAGTCCTTCGATCTTGGTAAGCAGCACGGCTTCACGCTGTCCGGGAGGGAGGCGGTCGAGGGCCGTGGCAATCTCATGGATATTCGTCATGTCCTCGAGGTTCGTGGGCTGGCCGGCAAAGGCTTCGTGCGCAAGTTCAAATTCCGTTTCGAAGGCCCGGCGGCGCCCTTGGCGGCGCAGGCGGTCGATCAGCCTGCGTCTGGCGATGGCCGTGAGCCAGGGAGCGAAGGGCCGCGCCGGATCGTAAGTTGCACGCGCCGCATGTAGGGTGAGCAGTATATCCTGTATCGCGTCCTCGACATCGCTGGGATTGCGGTGACAGCGCGCCGCGTGGGCGCGGAGGTAAGGCGTGATGCCCTCGAGGAGCCGCCGGTATGCATTGGCGTCACCGTCCTGAGCCCGAGCCATGAGGATCGACCAGTCCAGCTCTCGCACCTGCGGCAAGGGAGCAGCCGCACCCCGCACAAGTTTCAGCACCGGTTTGGTGGTCATTGCCGGTACGCCTCCGATGCAAATCGTAAGGCTATCAGCCGGTCGAGGGAAATGGGCCCGGCGCCCAGGGCCATGATGGAGATCGCCATGGCGGCCCAGGGTAGATGGAAGTTGGCCCAGCCCTCGGGCACCACAAGCTGGATGACGCCGGTCATGACGAGCATCGCCAAGGCGGCAAAGCGGGTGGCGAGGCCCAGGACCAGCAGCACCGGCAAAATGAGTTCGGCTGTTGCCACCAGATAGGCCACGGCATCGGGCATAGGGAAACCATACTCGGCACCGAAGATGTGCAACTTGAACTCCTCCTCGAACAGATAGGTGGTGCTGTCCGAGAGTTGCAGGAAGCCATCCCAGCGGGTGAGGCCGGAGCGGAAAAATGGTACCGCAAGTGCGGCTCTCAGAAACAGGGGCGCCACGGCCTTGGCGACCGAGGAAAGCCACCTCGTCAGTGTTTGGACCAGTTCCGGAGCTGGCATCATGACGGTTCGTTTCTGGCCTCGGGTGCGAGGCTCCAACCGATGAAAGCGCCGGCTTCAATCAGTCCGGCCAGCATCGTGCTGAGATCGAAGTGGACTGTGACCTCAAGTGCGGCGATAGCCGCGGCCACCACTGGCCTACCGGCCCCCAGGCTCCTGACAAGGGCCGCTGCGCCCATCGGGATTTGGTGCACACGAACTTCTGCGCTTGGGCGGATGATGAGGGCATCCTCGCAATCAGCTCCGATATCGACAGATGCGGGCTCGCCATCTGCAATGTTCATGCGCCAGATGGTGAGGGCGGGAAAGCGCGATTGCGTAACACGGAGCGAAGGATGGAGCGCCAGCCTGACCTGGGCGAGGCGGTCCTGATCGATGGCGAGGAGATCGGCGGCGGAAAGCGGCCCCGCGTCGGCCGCGTGATAGGCCTCGATCCAGGCACGCTCGATCCTCGCCACGTCGGCGAGATAAGGGAGAGTCGCCACAGGCTCGAACCCAGCAATGAAATCGGGGAAGCCCGCGCCGTAGCCCAGCATGATGGGGGACCGCGGCGGATGAGCTGTTACGAATAGCCCCGCCATGGCGCGGAAGAGTTCGTCGCCGACGATGCGATGAATCGCCGGGTAGTTTTCCTTCAGTGTCTCGATCAGACCCGCCACGACATTGTTGCGATAGACCGCAAAGCGGCGCGGACTTGGTAAGCCATCGGGTCCCACAAGGCCCGGCGGCGTGGCCCGAGCAGCATCAAGCAGGGCCATCGCGAAGTCCTGCTGCCGGTCAGCCAGTCCTTGCAAGGCGCACCTCCTGCGGTGTCGCGTGAGACTTCATATGCGCTTCGGCCCGCATGGCCTCGGCGTGTAGCTCGCCCCATGATGGCAAATCGGCATCCCATTCGATCAGCGTCGACGTGGGACCGAGTTTGCCGATCACGTAAGCATAGAGCTGCCAAACCAACGGGTCGACCGTCCGGTTGTGGGTATCGATAAGAAGCGGCCTCTGTTTCTCGTCGGTTTCCGGCGTGAAGCCGGCAAGATGTATCTCCTGCACGGCGCCGAGCGGGTAGGCATCGATATAGGCGAAAGGATCCCACTGCTGATTGGTCGAAGCGACGTGGACGTTGCTCACATCGAGCAGCAGACCGCAGCCGGTGCGCCGTTGCACCTCGGCGATGAACTCAGGCTCGGCATAGGTGCTTTCGGCGAAGGCCACATAGGTGGAAGGATTTTCCAGCAGCATCTGGCGGCCCAGTGTCTCCTGCACGTGGTCGATATGTGAGGCGATGCGCTGGAGCGTTTCCTTCGTGTAGGGCACTGGCAACAGATCGTTCAGAAACGCCTCGCCATGGCTCGACCATGCAAGGTGCTCGGAGAAAAGCCCCGGCTGGTAGCGGGCGATCAGGTCTTTCAGGCGCCTCAAATGGTCTTGGTCGAGGGGCCCGGCCGCACCGATCGACAGGCCGACGCCGTGCAACGACAGGGGATAAAGCTCGCGGATCGCTGCGAGGTAACGGTGCGGTGGCCCACCAGCCCCCATGTAGTTTTCGGCGTGGACCTCGAAAAAGCCGATATCCGGCGCGGTTTCCAGGATCTCGCGGTAGTGCTGCGGCTTAAGTCCGACGCCGGCGCGCGGAGGAATGTTCATGGTCGGGCTCCCGGAAAGGCAACGGGCGGGAGGCGGATGGCGCCGCCACCCGCCGGAGTTCCCTGAAAATCAGGTGATCGGCTTCAGCGAGCCGTGGCCACTGGGCGTGGTCATGGCGGTGCAGGTTCCCTTCTTCACCAGCTTGAAGGCATTGCCCTGGTAGTCCTTGGTGGCGGTGCCCGCGCAGGTGGTTCCCGCGCCCGCGTAGCAGTCGTTGTGGCCCTTCAGCGCCACGCCGAAGCATTTCTCCATCTTGCCGGAAGCGACCTCCTTCTTGGTCATCTCCCGCATCTTCATCATTTCTGCTTCGCTCATCGCGGCGGATGCGGAACCGATGGCTGCGGCGCCTATGGCTGCGGCAAAGGCACTGGCGACGGCAGCGGAAATCAGGCGGTTTGACATGGTTGTCCTCCAATGGGCGTTGTTGGTTGTCTTACAAACCCTTCTCCCGGCGACGCCGAAAGCCGCAGGGTTCCTCTAAAGGTTCGCGGCGGCGGCGGGGAGGTTACGGCGGGTCCGAACGCCAGGGTTCACGAATCTGTGTAGCACGGCGGCTGTGTTCGGAATGGTGCCTTCCTGGATGCTGCTGAGCCCCTCCGGCGCCGTCACCGACGTGCCACCGCAGTTCGAGGTCGAGCCGCATGTCCGGTGATGTCGAACTGCGAATGGAATCGCGGCGAAGTCCCCGCAAACTTCAGGCAACCATTTGATTTTCTTGCAGAAACGGCGGCAGCCGTAGCAACTGGGAAAGCTCAAGGGGCCAAGCTATCGACAGGGCATTGCCCTTCCCGAGAGATGGGTGACAGTTCATTCCGGATAGATGTGGACTGCACCCCTTCCGTGAGACAGTAATCAGTAACAGTTCTCCCTGCTGTGGATAGCGTTTGATGTCGTTTGGCGTAGTTGCATGAGATCGGTTTCGTATTCGTCCGGCGAGAGATAGTCGAGGG
>NZ_SRUU01000178.1 GCF_004791585.1 Mesorhizobium sp. M1C.F.Ca.ET.210.01.1.1 | reverse complement strand
GGCCGATGCCGGCTTTGCCGAATATACGACGCCGATCCTCACGGCCTCCTCGCCGGAAGGTGCACGCGACTTCCTCGTGCCGTCGCGTATTCATGAGGGCAAGTTCTTCGCGCTGCCGCAGGCGCCGCAGCAGTACAAGCAGCTTCTGATGGTGGCGGGTTTCGACCGTTACTTCCAGATCGCGCCGTGCTTCCGCGATGAAGACCCGCGCGCCGACCGCCTGCCGGGCGAATTCTACCAGCTCGACGTCGAAATGAGCTTCGTGACCCAGGAAGATGTCTGGACCACGATGGAGCCGATGATGACTGCCGTCTT
>NZ_SRUU01000177.1 GCF_004791585.1 Mesorhizobium sp. M1C.F.Ca.ET.210.01.1.1 | reverse complement strand
GTTCCCGATTGGCCAGATACCCGGCGAAATGAACGAGGATTATTGCGTTGGTGCGCGGCGTGCATCGAGCCTCGGCTTCCGCAAGGGACATCAGCGGCAAGTCGGCTGACTCGATGTCGACAAAGACAGGAGTCGCGCCGACATAGAGCACTGAGTTCGCGGTCGCTACGAAAGTCAGCGACGGAACCAACACCTCATCGCCTGGGCCGATACCAAGTGCGTGCAAAATGAGATGAAGTGCCGCCGTGCAGGAACTCACTGCAACGCAATCGTCCGCGCCGTGCATGCGAGCAAAAGACTCTTCGAACAAGCGAAC
>NZ_SRUU01000176.1 GCF_004791585.1 Mesorhizobium sp. M1C.F.Ca.ET.210.01.1.1 | reverse complement strand
GGCATGTCGTCGGCTTTGGCCTGCGCTACGACTATGAGCGCCGCCAGGTGCTCGAAGCGCCGCCCATTCCGGACTTCCTGCTGCCGCTTCGCGCCAAGGTCGCCGAATTCGCGGGCGTCCAAGCCGCCGCGTTCGCGCAAGTGCTGATTAACGAATATCGCCCGGGCGCCGGCATAGGCTGGCACCGGGACAAGCCGCATTTCGAACTCGTGGCGGGCGTTTCCCTGCTGGCGCCCTGCAGCTTCCGGCTGCGCCGCAAGAACGGCGCGGCATGGGACCGTGAAACGATCGAGGTCGAGCCGAGGTCCGTCTATCTC
>NZ_SRUU01000175.1 GCF_004791585.1 Mesorhizobium sp. M1C.F.Ca.ET.210.01.1.1 | reverse complement strand
CCGCGAATGGCGCGCCATCCGGACCGGGTTCAGACCCGGGCAAGCCCGCCTTGGCTGTCCCTCGCCAGGGCGGGCTCTACCAGAGAAAAGATCGGAAGGATCATGCTACATCAGGCAGCGCAGATCGCTGAGCAGGCCCATCGTGGCCAGAAGGACAAGACCGGCAGACCCTACATCGAACATCTGAGGCGCGTTGCCGATGCGGTTGAGACGCTGGACCAAAAAACCGTCGCCTACCTGCATGACGTCGTCGAGAAGGGCGAGGGCTGGAGCCTCGAGCGGCTGCAAAATGCCGGCTTCAGCCTGTCGGTGGTGGC
>NZ_SRUU01000174.1 GCF_004791585.1 Mesorhizobium sp. M1C.F.Ca.ET.210.01.1.1 | reverse complement strand
GGGCGATCCGCCCGACCACGCCCTGCCCTTCCTGCGCGGGGTGATGGCCGCGCCGCCGTCACTGCAGCACCTGCAGTACGGCGTGCTCGCACTGGGCGACCGCAGCTATGGCCACTTCTGCGGATTCGGCCACCAGCTCGACCAATGGCTGCGCCAGCATGGCGCGCATCCACTGTTCGATGCGATCGAAGTCGACAACGCCGATCCGGCGGCGCTGCGGCATTGGCAGCAGTTGCTGGGGCAACTCGGCGGCGGCGCCAGTGAACTGCCGGACTGGAGCCCGGCCGCGTACCAGCCGTGGACGCTGCTGCAGCGCGA
>NZ_SRUU01000173.1 GCF_004791585.1 Mesorhizobium sp. M1C.F.Ca.ET.210.01.1.1 | reverse complement strand
GGCGCTGAGCTGGCCGCTCTCATCGAACAAGGAAAGCCAGAACAGCCAGCCGATCGGCACGATGATGACGGCGAAGACCAGGAAGAGCCCAGGCGACAGCAGCGCGAACATGCCGCGCGATTCCCGTCGGGCGTCGGCGCGCAAGGCATCGGCGTTGATCACCCCGTCGCGGTGGGAGGCATGATCGAGACTGGCGGATGCAAGGCTCATTGGTCTGCCACCAGCACGACGTCCTGGGCATCGATGCCGAGCGTTATCGGCTCGCCCGGCGCCGGCAGTTTCGCCAAGACGTCGGGGCGGCAATAGTCGCGCAACGTCA
>NZ_SRUU01000172.1 GCF_004791585.1 Mesorhizobium sp. M1C.F.Ca.ET.210.01.1.1 | reverse complement strand
CGGCGTTCTGCCACACCGTCGATCAGTCGATGGTGACAGTGGTCTGTCCGGTCGTCCGGTCCGTGCCGCTGGACGCCATCCGCGACAAGGTCGCCATGCTCGACAATCCGGCCATCGAGGAGATGAGAGCCTCGCTCGACACCGCCGGCACCATTCACTTCACCAGCCTCGCCGTGGCCGGCACTGGCGAAATCGAGGACGCTTCCGGCGTCGAGAAAGGCGCTCTGGTTCTCGAAATCTCCGGCGACGGCAGCGCCAGCGAGGTCATCGATGCCGTCTCCCAGGCCATCGGCCACCGGCTGCGGCCGATATTCAAGGAC
>NZ_SRUU01000171.1 GCF_004791585.1 Mesorhizobium sp. M1C.F.Ca.ET.210.01.1.1 | reverse complement strand
ACGAAATCGAAAAGCGCCCGGAAGAAAAATCGCACGTGGCCCAGCGGAGTACCGTCGCCGCGGCCCGCTAAGCGCCCGCGCAACGGAGGGACCGATGACGCGGGCCGGCCGATGTTTGCCCACCAGCCTGCGTGGGACGCCAAGCAGCGACGCCACACACAGGACCTCAACCATTCGAAACGGCTAATGTTCCCGGCTGCTGAGATCCTCGGCCAGACCACCGGGCTTGAAATGAGCAGGTGCTTCGAGAAAGGCGTATCTGGCGCCCGCCCAGGCCCCGCCCAGGCCGATGCGGCGCGCGGTCTTCCTGGCGCTGCCGG
>NZ_SRUU01000170.1 GCF_004791585.1 Mesorhizobium sp. M1C.F.Ca.ET.210.01.1.1 | reverse complement strand
GGTCGAGATGCCGTTGCTCGACAAGGCCTACGAAGCCTAGTCGTTCAACGCCATCCCGAAGATCGGCCAGGCGGTCACCGGCGACGGCGAACCCTATTCCTACCTGGTCGAATCGATCCGCAAATTTCCGAACCAGGCGAATTTCGCTTCCATGATCACCCGGGCGGGCTTCGACCGCGTCTCCTTCCGCAACTATTCCGGCGGCATCGCCGCACTGCATTCGGGCTGGAAGCTTTGAGGCAGGAAACCTTGAGGCAGGCCAGACGATGAGCAGCGTCCGATGAGCAGCGTCGGCGCCGCCTTTCGGCTCGCAAGGGCCGG
>NZ_SRUU01000169.1 GCF_004791585.1 Mesorhizobium sp. M1C.F.Ca.ET.210.01.1.1 | reverse complement strand
GAGCGCCGGACCGTCGCCCTCGACGGCATGAACCTCGGATTTCGCCGCCAGCCGAAGCGCGAAGCTGCCGCAGCCGGCAAACAGATCCGCGACCTTCTTCGCACGCGCCAGATGCTGGCCGACAAGGCTCGCCATCGTCTGTTCCGCGGCCTCCGTCGCCTGCAGGAAGGCGCCGGGCGGCACGGCGACGGCGACCGGTCCGAACTGCACCACCGGTTTCCTCGGCTCGACGATGATCTCCCCGTCGGCGGAAAGCCTGGCGAGGCCCTCGGCCATGACAAAGTTGGAGACGATGCGGCGCTGGTGGTCGCCAAGCTTGCC
>NZ_SRUU01000016.1 GCF_004791585.1 Mesorhizobium sp. M1C.F.Ca.ET.210.01.1.1 | reverse complement strand
TCAGGTTGATGGTTCATTGGTGGGAAGGGACCGAGCCATGCCGCGGCCTGTCCTCGAAAGGACGACCAGGATCCTCTCGGCCTCCTTCCCACTTCAACCATACACCCGAACCAACACACAGGATCCTAGGGTCTGCGCTCGTCGCTTCGCTCCTTGCTCCGCCCTAGGATGACGAAGACGACAGACCGTGATCCTTCGCCCCCTCTGGCCTGCCCGCCGTCTCCCCTCAAGGAGATTGGCAGCTCGCGTTCAAATCTTGATGGCGCTCATGATCGCCTTCGACACCACCGCGCAGCGGCCGGGCTCTACCGCGCCCGCCGCCAGCGGCACGCCATTTCCAGCCGGCACCGCCGGCTCGTACCAGCTGCGCAGCGCCTGGTCGCTGGCTGAGTAGCCCCAGTTGACGAGATCGATCGTCTCTTCGCTTCCCAGGAAGTGCAGTGAGGTGGCGATATCGGCGGGCGCTGTCGCAGCGCTCTGCACGAAGGTCGGGTCCGTTGCGTCCGGCCTGCTGGCGATCGACCAGTAGACGCCGCGGGTGGCGGCATAGGCGGGGCGGCTCGCGTCATTGGGCAGGCCCGTGGCGTCGGCGTCTTTGGCGGCCTGGAAGCGGGCGATGAGATCGCGTCGCCGCAGCGACCGCACCTGGTTGTCGGTGGTGTCGAGCACGCGGTTTACCTGCGAGAACCAGTTCCAGTAGCCGGAGCCCGAGGCGCGCCAGGGCGCGCCGGCATCGCTGACCAGCAGCCAGCGGCAGCGCTTCAGCGCCGGCTCGATGCCGTGATTGTCGTAGACGCCGCCATCGGTGAGCACGGCGCGGCCGGCCGGAACCGCAGGACCGACGCTGGCGTCGAGCTTGTCGTTTTGCCACTCGAATTGCGTCAGGTCGAGCCTCAGCGGCGACAGGAACGGCGGGAAGGCCGAGGACGCCGCGATCGCGGTCGCGACCGGCAGGTCGGCATGGTAGGCGACGCCGATCCGGTAGTCGGCGATATAGCGGTTGGACATGCGGAACAGCGAGCCGGTGCTGAGATTGCTGGAGCAGAACACGAACCAGGGACGCCCGGTCAGGCCCTTCAGCATCGGCCTCGATCCATTGAACAGGTGGCGCTCGTAGCAGGCCGCGACTTCCGCCGCCGCGCTCGAAAACGGATTGAGCAGGCCCTTGAGGATCGAGGGCGCGTCGAGGAAGACCTGCGAGAAGGCGAGGATCTTTGTGAGGTAAAGCTCGCGGAAATTGCCGGCGACGCCATTGGCGAAGGTGAGGCGCGGCCAGACCACCGCCAGCAGCCCGGCGGCGATCGAGCCGCCCGAGACCGAGCTCACCATATCGATTTTTTGAAGCAGGCCGGCCTCGTTCAGCCGGCAGAGCACGCCGGCATGGAACAGCATGGCGCGGTAGCCGCCGCCCGACAGGCAGAGGCCGAGATCGTAACGCTCGACCTTGTCGTCATCCGGTGATGATACTGCCGGAATCGGCTCCATCGCGGCCCCCTCTGTCTGTCCGTTCGGCGCATTCGAGCTCGGCTTTGCTCACTCCAGCCCAGTGCAGCCGTTCTGGCAAGCGGCGGAAACGCGTAACTTCACAGATTGGGAATCGGGCCGCGTGCCGGCCTTTCTGGAAAAAGAAAGCCCGGTCGCAAGCCGGGCAAGAAGGCTTTGGGATCTGCCGACCGGAGCCATTCGTTCGGCGGCTACCAATCTGCATCATCATTATGACAGGGGGATGAAACCTCTACTGATTGATCTCGGGCTCGACGAGCCTTGCCAGGTTCTTGAGCGACTCCTGCCAGCCGAGATAGCAGGCCTCGGCGGGGATCGCGTCCGGGATGCCGGCCTGGGTGATCTCCATCTCCGTGCCGACCGAGACCTTCTTCAGGGTCACGGTCACCTGCATCTCGCCGGGAAGGTTGGGATCGTCGAACTTGTCCGTGTAGCGCACGAGCTCGCCCGGGACGAGCTCGACATAGTCGCCGCCGAAGGCATGGCTTTCGCCCGTGGTGAAGTTGCGGAAGGACATCTTGAAGTTGCCGCCGACCTTTGCCTCGAAGTGATGGACGGTGCAGGTGAAGCCGTTCGGCGGCAGCCACTTCGCCAGCGCGTCCGCCTCGATGAAGGCGCGGTAGACTTTCTCGGGCTTGGTGGCGAGCACGCGGTGCAGACGGACAGTGCTTGGCATATCGTTTCTCCTCATGATTGCCGGTCTATGCTCCTATGACGAACGGCGTTTGGCCAGCCCGACATCGATGGAGGAGATTTTTCGCCGCCAGCCTTCGCCGGCAGAACGGCGATGTTCGGTAGCCGATGCCGCCTGGCGAGATCCGCCATCGTCGGAAGCGCGCAATCTCCCCCTTGTGGGCTGTCCGGGGAAAGTATGAAGTGAATTGAAATGCCGCATGTGCATGCCCCGCAGGATGGGATTTTTCCGTCTGCCGTGTGGTTCTCGAGACTGAGAAAGGAGAACGGCGCATGCCCGGCATGGTCGAGCTGAACGACGGGCGGTCGAGCCTTGTTCTGGCACCTGAGAAGGGTGCGGCGATCGCCCGCTACGACGCGCTGCCGATCGACAGCGCGCCTGTCCCGCTGCTGAAGCCAGGAGACGGCACAGGCATGTCCGGCTGCCAGCTCCTGGTGCCGTGGTCGAACCGCATCTCGGGCGGCGGCTTCACCTTCGAAAGCCGGTTCCATGCCGTCCTGCCGAACGTGCCGGGCGAAGCCTTCCCGATCCATGGCGACGGGTTCCAGAAGCCGTGGCGGCTCGCCGGCCGCACCGCCACGCAGGCGGAGCTGGTGCTGGAGGAGGGCGCCATCGGACCCTATCGCTATGCGGCGTCGGTCACCTATGCGCTGCGCGACGGCGCGCTGGAGGCGCGCCTGACGGTGGAGAACCGCGCCGGCATGCGCCTGCCTTACGGCCTCGGCTTCCACCCATGGTTCCCGCGCGGCGACACGACCCTTTTGAAGGCGAGGGCGAAGCGCGTCTGGCTGGAGGACGAACGCCATCTGCCCGTCGGCGTGGTGCCGGTGAGCGAGCGCCCAGGGTGGGATTTCGATCGCCCAATCCCGCTGCCGCCGGAATGGGTGAACAACGGCTTCGACGGCTGGGACGGCCGCGCCTCGATCGTGCAGTTCGAGGACGGGATCAAGATCACGCTGACCGCCTCGCCGGAACTTGATGTCTACATCCTCTATTCGCCGTCGCCGGACGCCGGCTTCTTCTGCTTCGAGCCGGTCTCGCACGCGGTCGACGCGCATCACGGCGAAGGGCTGACGCCGCTTGACGATGGGGAAACGATGAGCGCCGAGATGCGGCTGGACTGGGAAGTGGTGGAGACCGATTGAGGCGCGCCGGCGGCGCGAAATCTCCCTCGGTGAGGGGATGGGCGCCTTCGGCCAAGGCGCGCCACTCTTGAAGTGCTGGAGATTGGCGAAAGCCGAGGCGACGTCCAATCTCCCCCCAAGTGGGGGAGATGTCCGGCAGGACAGAGGGGGGCGCCATAGAGTAGAAGCGTTGGCGACCCAAACCTCAGCGTCCTAACTCCGACCATGCCGCATACGCGTCCGCCACCAAGACACCGCGCCAAGGCGAAATCGATGCGCAAGGTCATGACTGATGCGAGTTGAAGTTGTGGAACGAACTCCGCGCGCATCGGCTGATGGGCCTGGGGTTCCGCAGGCAGTTTCCAATCGCAGGTTACATTGTCGACTTCGCCTGCCCGGAGAAAAGGCTGGTTGTGGAGGTGGATGGGTCACAGCACGGCGAAGCCGGCCGGGCAGGAGCCGATGGGGCCAGAACCAATCGACTGCAACAGGACGGCTGGACCGTCCTGCGCTTCTGGAACGACGAGGTCATCCGCGACATCGACAATGTCTGTCAGCACATTGTTATTACGGCGGGATTGGCTGGTCCGATCTGAGACGCTGGCGGGACAGCGCCCCCCTCTGTCCTGCCGGACATCTCCCCCACGAGGGGGGAGATCGGACGTCGCCTCGGCTTTCGCTAATCTCCTTCGATTCTCGATGCCCCCTTCACAGCTCCTTCTCCGCCAGCTCCCTGAACTCGTCCGGCACCGAGCGCGCGGCTTCCAGCGCCACCGTGCCGTAGCCCACCGCCTCCTTGCCGAAGCGCTGGCGGATCTTGTCGATGGCGCGGTCGGCGCCGAAGCGGGCGAGCCCCTTGCGGCTGCCGGGCTTCAGCTTCTCATCGGCGAGGCCGAGCGGCAGCTCGAGCTGCAGTTCGGCGTGCTCTTCCAGATGCGAGACCGAGATGGCGAGCAGCGAGATCTCGCGCTCGCCCGGATGGGCGGCGAGCACGCCGCGCACCAGCTCCTCGGCGATCTCGGCGAGCATCTTGGTGGCCGAGATCGGCTGCTCCAGCGTCACCGCGCGGGTGACGGCGCGCAGATCGGCGAAACGCACGCGCACCGTCACGGTGCGGCCGGGGCGGTCCTTGGCGCGCAGGCGGCTGGCGACGCGATCGGCCAGATGCAGGAGCGTCGGCACGAAGACGCTGGGCAGCGCCGGCTTGCGGCCGAGCGCCGATTGCGCGCCGGCCGAATGCGCCCGCCTGTGCGTCTCCAGCCGGCGCGGGTCGCGGTTCCAGGCAAGGGCCGCAAGCTTCTGGCCGGCGGCTTGGCCGATCAGCCGCTGCAGCGCGCCGCTGTGCGTGCGCGCCAGCTGCCCGATCGTCTCGACGCCGATCTCGGCGAGCCTCGCCTTGGTCGCCGGGCCGACGCCCCACATCAGCGTGACCGGCAGATCGTGCAGGAAGGAAAGCTCGGTGCCGGGCTCGACCACCACCAGCCCGTCGGGCTTGGCCACCTGCGAGGCGATCTTGGCGAGATGTTTCGTGCGCGCCACGCCGATCGAGATCGGCAGGCCGAGCTCGGCCTTCACGCGGCGGCGGATGGTTTTCGCGATCTCCTCCGGCGGCCCGAACAGATGCGTGCAGCCGGCGACATCGGCGAAGGCTTCGTCGATCGAGATGCGCTCGACCAGCGGCGTGAAATCGTCGAGCACCTTGATCGCGGCGTCGCCGAGGCGCTGGTATTCGCTGAAGCGCCCGCCGACGAAGATGAGCTGCGGGCAGAGCTCGCGCGCCTTGCGGCCGGGCATGCCGCCGCGCACCCCGAAAATCTTGGCCTCATAGGAGGCGGCAAGTACCACGCCGCCGCCGACGGCGATCGGCTTGCCGCGCAGCGATGGGTCGAGAAGCTGCTCGACAGAGGCGTAGAAAGCGTCGAGATCGGCATGCAGGATGGTGGCGGTCGAAGCGGCGTTCATGGCGGGCATCGCGCGCTCCAGTCTCCCGTCCGCTTTGCGGCGTCGCAGCATTAGCAGCGACTGTTGCAAGCGGTGTCCTTAGGAACATAAAGAGAACAAAACCGGTTTTTTGTCAAGCCGCCGCGCTGCACAAGAGAACACTTGCAACCGGATACAACCGAGGCGTTTGGAGGGGTTGTGCGCAATGCAGAAGCCGCCGATCTCCCTCACGAGGCGAGATCGGCTGCCATTATGCCGGTTTGGCGTATTGCTCGGCGCTGAGCACCTCGATGCACTGGAATGGCTGGTTGCCCACCACCCAGGCGTCATGGCCGGGCGGGATCGTGTAGGACGCCCTCGGTGAAGGTTTTCTCGGTCCCGTCGTTCATCCGCACGGTGATCGTCCCGGATACCACATAGCCGACATGCGAGACCTGGCAGCTGTCGGTCTTGACCACCGGCTTCACGCACTCGGACCATTTCCAGCCCGGCTGCATGTTGAGGCGCCCGAGCGTGAAGCCCGGCAGGCGCACGATCTCGACGCGCGTCTTGGCGGGCGAGCGGACCTCGTCGGGGTTGTTGTGCGATTTGGATTCGAGTTTGGTGACGTTCATTGGCGCTTCGGCCCATGGCATCCTCCCAGATTGCAAGAGCCCAGCGGAGCCTGACGCCGTGATCATCGGCGTCCGCCGCCGGATTCATACGCCTTGCAATCAGTAATTGCTAATATAACGCGGAGCCAATGGGTTCAGGCCAATGAAAAAAGGCCCGCGTCTTCCGGAATGAATGCGCGGGCCGAAGCTGGAGTAGCCGTTCATCCAACGCGCTTGCGGCCAACTGGTTGCGCCTGGTTGGGCGCAACACGTTGCGACCGGGCTACGGTCCCATGTGCCGGCGGACTGAAGTCTCACCTTGCAACGCAGAGGCCCGACCATCCGGATTTCTGGAAACAAGTGCGTGGCCAGTTCATTGCCTGACAGGTCGTCGAACAAAGTCCCTTCATCGGCGGCTCAAAGGGAGCTGCCCGCCATTTCCTGCGACGTGGCGGGCAGCTCCATAGCCTGCCAGAGCGGTTCTGCATTTCCTGCCAAGGGTGTTGTTATGCAACTCGGCGAGTTTATCGCGAACCTGTTCGCCGCTCTTTTGCTGGCAGCGGTGATCGCCGGCGTCTTTCTCGCCTTCGGCAGGTCGCCCTGGCCGGAGCGCCGGGCCCAGATGACGGTACTTTTCCCGACCGATGCGACGACGACCGGCTCGGTGCGCGGCGCCTGCTTCGAGCCTTGCCTGCCGTCCCGCTTCGATCTCGAGCGCGCGCCGCCGAGGCCATCACCGGACCAACTCTGAGGAACCCTATCGCCGGTCGCGCCGTTGAGTCCCCCGAAGGGATGCTGTGGGCGGAGGCCGCCATGAACAGCTTCGAACTCATCGATCTTCTCTGCGTCGTCGATGCCTGCGCAAGCGATCGCGCGGCCGGCTACCTTATCTCAATGTCGAAAGCCGTCGAGGAACTGCGCGTCCTGACCGGCGACTTCGTCTCGTCGGACGAGGCGGCGGCGAATGCCTTGAGCCAGGTCGCCCTGGAGCGCGGCTGCGCGGTGCTCTTCGACGAACAGCCGGGCGCCGACATTGTCGGCGAATTGTGATCTCCGCCTCTCGAGGGAAGGCGACAGAGGGGGCCGCCTCCAAGCGGAGACAGCCCCCTCTGGCCATCTCCCCTCAGCGGGGAGAGTGGCGCCCCGCCATCTCTCACTTCACCAGGGTGATCATCCGGCCCGCATACATCTCGCGGTTGCCGAGCTCGGCCGTGCAGTCCGCCTTCACGGCGGAGTTCCCCGTCATCTGCACCGTATTGCCGACCAGCCGCAGGCAGCTGCCTTGCGCGCTCATGTCGGAATTGCCGGTATAGGTCATGGTCGCATCGGGGGCGTAGATGAAGCCGCTCACCACCGAGCCGGATCCGCCGTTCAGCGTCAGCGCCTGTGTGTTGCCGTGGGCCTGGAAGATGGTGATGCCGGCGTAAGGGCCGCTGGTCATCGGCGAAAGGTCAACCGTCTCGTTGGCGTTGATGATGAGCTGCGAGCCCTCCATCAGGAAGATCGTCACGCCATGGCCCGTCAGGCTGCCGTTGCCGCCGGGCTTTATGACGACGTTGCGCAGGACGTAGATGCCCGGGTTGAGCGTGATCTTTCCCGACCAGGTCTTGTCGCAATAGGTGCCGGGCGAGAGCGTGATCGTCTTGCCGTTGGGCATCGTGGTGCAGAGCCCGAAGGGGGGCGGCGTGACGTCGGCCAGCGGATCGAAGGACGCATACTGGTTCTCCAGCGGCGCGCCGCAGGAGAGCGTGGCGCTCGGCGGCGTCATGCCCGAGGTCGCGCCGACCGTCGAGACGCATCCGGCGCTGACCACGGCCGAACCGCCCCGGTTGACGGCATTGGCCGCGTCCGAGTTGGCGGCGATCACGCAGCCGTTCATCGCGACATTGGTCGAGCCCTGCAGGTCGACCGCGTCACCGGCATGCGGATCGAGCGCCAGCACGCAGGCCTGCGCTCCGGGCTTGACCTCGACTGAAGCCGAGCGGATCGCCTGCCAGGCGGGCGCGCCGCTGACGAAGGCCGGCCGGCTGATGCTGGACGACAGCGAAATAAAATATGCGCTCGGATCGCCGCTGGCCGTTGCCTGGAAGGCGTCGAGGCTGCCCGAATATTCCCCGGCGTCGGCGGCGCTCATATTGGCGGCGAAGAAGGTCTGGCCGAGTTGCCGCACGTCGTTCGCCGACATGGTCGGCTGGTATTTCGTGCCCACCGCGAGCCCGGCCGCGTCCAGCGAGTTCTGCAACTGCGCGGCGTCGTTGCTGGTGCCCACCAGGTCGACGCCACCGGCCACGACGAGCATCAGCGGCACCATGGCGAGCGCGGTCGCCAGCGCGAAATTGCCGCCCTTCGAAGCCCAGAACCGTCCAATCATGGGAGCCGCCCTCGCCGTAAATCACAGACAGATATCCCAGCCGTCTCTACGAGCGATTTCCGAAAAAGATAAAATGCAGCGAATGCTAAAATAGCAGCATTTTCTAATGGTTACTCCTTTAGTCTGAATGGATTAGGGCCTTAAGTCTTATCCATTTGCCGCATGAGGGGCGAAAGCGCCCTCTGGGGTCCGACCGGCGTAAGTCGAGCAAAAAAATTAGTCATTCGTTTATCGGCGGGTGTTTGACGTAATGGTCGGGATAGCTTGGGCGCGCTTGGCCATGGCCTCATTCAGTCGAATATTCAAACAGTTCCTCACTTGTCGCTTGCGAAGGGACAGGAGCGGCAATGTCGCCACCATCTTCGCGCTTGCCTTGCCGGTCGTGGTCGGCGGGGCGGGGCTCGGCGTCGAGACGTCCTACTGGTATTATTCGAGCCTGAAGCTGCAGGCGACGGCCGACGCCGCCGCCTATGCCGGCGCGCTGGAGAAGGTCGCCGGGTCCGATGCCGCGGCGATCACGGCGGCCGCCACGCAGTCGGCGACCGACAACGGGCTGGGTAACGTCACCATCACTGTCCACACGCCGCCCACCACGGGGCCGAACACCGGCAACAAGGCTGTCGAGGTTATCCTCAACCAGAATCTCGACCGGATGTTCACCGCCATCTTCACCCAGAGCAAGGTATCGGAGAAGGCGAGGGCGGTGGCGCTGATCATCGATGCTTCCAAGGCCTGCGTGGAGGCGCTCAATCCGTCAGCCTCGCAGTCAGCGCTGTTTGCCGGCAACACCAACGTCAACCTTGTCGGCTGCTCGGTCATGGCGAATTCGACCGCCAGCGATGCCATCAAGTCGCAGGGATCGGCCGGGCTCTCGGTCGACTGCCTGATCTCGGTTGGCGGCGTGTCGCTGAACACTCCGGCAACCACCGTCTGTGCCACCCCGATCACCCAGGCATTGCCCGCTTCTGACCCCTTCTCCGACCTGCCGACGCCAGCGGCCACCAGCCCATGCAAGAATGTCAACGGCAACAAGAGCTCGCAGACGCTGCAGTCCGGCACCTACTGCAGCGGCATGGACCTCAAGGGCAATGTCGCGCTCCAGTCAGGCACCTATGTCGTGCAGGGCGCTTTCAAGATCAACGCCAACGCGGTCATTACCTGCGCCTCGCCCTGCACCGGCGTGACCATCTTCATGTCCGGCAGCAACACCGTCAGCATGAACGGCAACGCCACGGTGAACCTGAGCGCGCCGACCTCGGGCAACTATTCCGGCGTGCTGTTCTATGGCGACAGGAACGGGACCGCGGCGCAAAGCACCTTCAACGGCACCGCGAATTCACTTTTGACGGGCGCCATCTATTTCCCCAAGCAGCAGGTCAACTATCTCGGCAACTTCTCCGGGTCGGGCGGCTGCACGCAGGTGGTTGCCGACACCATCCAATGGTCCGGCAGCACGACCATCAAGCAGGACTGCACGAGCCTCGGGATGAGGAATATCCCTGCGGCGGCGTCGGTTGCGATCGTCGAGTAGCGGCATGGGGCCGGCAGCGAAACGCTTCCGCAAGAACCGCTCCGGCGCCGCCGCGGTGGAATTCGCGCTCGTGCTGCCGGTGCTGTGCGCCGCGCTCTTCGGCATCGCCGACGGCTGGTCCTACGTCACCAGCTCACTGGCGATGCGGTCCGGCGTGAAGACGGCGGCGAACCTTTTGTTGGCCGGCGCCTCCGATGACAACGCCGTCCAGGCCGCCGCGCTCGCAAGCTGGCAAAAGAAGCCCGACGATGCGGCGGTCGCGATTTCCCGCAGCTACAAGTGCGGAACGACCGTGGTCGCGTCGGCGTCGACCATGTGCGCGGGGTCCAAATATCCCTCGATCTATGTCCAGATCCAGGCGTCGGGCACCTGGGTGCCCCCTTTCACCTTCGGTGTCTTCCCGCACAACAGCGGGCTCGCCCATCAGCAGGTGGTCCGTGTTCGTTGACAAAAGAGCAAAGGCGTTCGCTGCCAACGCTTCGGGCGGGGCCGCGATTGAATTCGCGCTGGTCGTGCCTTTCCTGATCATGCTCTTGTTCGGCATCTTCGCCTTCGGCTGGTCGATGAACAACATGTCCAGCGTGCGCTACGCGCTGGAGGCCTCCGCGCGCTCGCTGCAGCTCAACAACACGATGACCCAGTCCCAGATCCAGGCGATCGCGACGCAGAAGCTGCAGGCGCTTGGCCTGCAGGATGTAACCGTCACGATCGCCACCGATAAGCCGAGCGGCGGCTTCTGCATCGCGCATGTGAACGCCAGCTATGCCTTCGTCATCGACTTCCCGCTTTTCAGCGACTTTCCGATCAGCCAGTCGACCACGGTGAACGTGCCGCTGCTCAACAGCGTGAAGGGAGCTTGCCCGACATAGCCGCAACTCGATCGGCCGACCGTCGAGCTCGCTGCGCAGCGTTTTTCCGTCCGGAATTGCGTGAGTTGGTTAGGCCGATCCCGGCAAAGCTATATAAAAGTATATATTGGTATTCGCTCGCGATTGCGTAGAAACGAACCGCCGGCGCGCCTAGCGGCCGGATGCCGGCGGCGCAATGCATCACGCCAAGCACCTGGTGCAGCATTTTTTGCGAAAACCGATGCATAAACAAGACTTTGGAGCTCTTCTGCCGACCCAGGCCGCACGGCGTTGGGCCGATGGTCCGATGCGGCGTGGGCCTTCATTGTTCCAGAGGGCGGACCCGCGCTTGGTCGAATTATTTATGTAATGATTTCAATAAGTTAAAATGTATTTTCGACCGGCGTCGAGGTTGTTTTGCCGGCTTGCTCCGCTGCCGTGGCGGTATTTGTCTAAAAGTTACTCCAAGCCCTTAGGAAATTCTCATATGACGCGGCCTAGCGGTTGGGCAGTAGTGAGATTCACCTGCGGAGATAGGTTATGACAATCCGAAAGACACTCCTGGCATCACTGGCCATCCTGGCGCTCGCGGCTGCTCCGGCGCTTGCCGGGGCCGGTGGCAACGGTGGCGGCCATGGCGGCGGCAACGGCGGCAGCCATGGCGGCGGCAACGGCAATGGCGGCGGCAAGGGCAACGGCGGCGGCAAGGGCAACAGCGGCACGCATGGCAAGGCGTCGGCTCCGGGTCAACTGGCGAAGTCGCAGGACGACACCACCGTGGCCGCGACGCCGAAGGAAAAGAACCTCCACGCCAAGCTCGGCCGGCTGAACTCGCTGCAGCGCAACATCAACGCCTACCTGAACTCCAAGAGCCCGAAGTTCGCTGCCGTCCAGGCCTATGTGACTCAGGCGGCCACGGCCCAGAACGCGCAGGCCGCGCTCGACGCGGCAAACGCCAAGCTGGCCGCCGACCAGGCCCAGCTCGACGCGCTCAACCAGCAGCTCGCCGACCTCAACGCGACTGACACGACCGGCTTCACGCCCGAACAGCAGGCGGATCTCGACGCGCAGATCGCCGACGTGCAGGACCAGATCGACGCGCAGAACACGGCGATCACCGATGACACCCAGGCGGTCACGGATGCCGAGGCCACGGTGGCCGCTAACCCCGCCCCCGATGACGCCTCGCTCGACGCGGCCCTCCAGGACATGGCCAACAAGCCGGTCGATCAGGAGGTCACGGACTGGGCCAAGGACGTGCTGGCCGACAAGATCGACCAGGCAGCCGCCACGATGACGACGCCGTAAGGCGCGAGCCTGCCAGAGGGGTGAACTTGCCATGCCGCCGGGCTTCCGCCCGGCGGCATTTTCGTTGGTGACATTGATCTCCCCTTGCAAGCCCCCTGAGCGGGATCGGCGGTCCGCCGCCTCACGCCGATTTCAGCCGAATTTCAGCCGGGCATCACGCCGGCGGACAGGGCTTCGGGCAGGATGAGCGAAAAGGAAGGAACGCATCATGGCGGACACGCAAGGCGCACGGCACTGGAACGAGAACAATTCCCGCAGCTTTCTCGACTATGGGCGCTACTTCGTTCCCGAACGCGAACGCCAGATCGACATGATCGCCGACCTTATCCCGGCCGCGCCGGGCGGCCTGCTGGTCGAGCTCTGCCCAGGCGAGGGCTTGCTCAGCCGCGCCCTGCTTGAGCGATTCCCGGACAGCCGGGTGCTGGCGCTCGACGGCTCGCAGCGCATGCTCGAGCGGACGCAGACAACCTGCTGCGATCATGCCACTCGGCTGACCACCAGTGTCTTCGAGCTGGCGGATCGCGGCTGGCGGAGCTTTTCCGAGCCGCCGCAGGCGATCGTCTCATCGCTCGCCATCCACCATCTCGACGGCCGGCAGAAGCAGATGCTGTTCGCGGACCTTGCAGCGGCGCTCCGCCCCGGCGGCGTGCTGGTGGTGGCCGACATCGTGCGGCCGCCGAGCGCGGCCGGCCTCGGCATCGCCGCGCGGCAATGGGACGAGGCGGTGCGTTCGCGCTCGCTCGCGATCGACGGCGACCTTGCGGCCTTCGCCGAGTTCAACCGGCTGGGCTGGAACTATTTCCGCAACCCCGACGGCGAGCCGATCGACAAGCCGTCCTCGCTGGCCGAGCAGCTTGCCTGGCTGTCCGAGGCCGGTTTCACCGAGGTCGACTGCATCTGGCTCTTCGCCGGCCATGCAATCTTCAGCGGACGCAAGCCTTGATGTCGCGGGGCAGTCGTGATGTCTTCGAGCGTGCAAGGATGTTGACCGACGGCTAAGCCGTCGCGTGCAGGCCGAATTTGTGTGACGTCTCCTCGAGGGGCGACATGACGACGTTCGAATTCTCCGGCCACAGGCTCGATCTGCACAGGGGCAGGCTGCAGAGGGGCGGGCACGACGTCGACCTGCGCGCCAAATCGCTTTCGCTGCTTACTTACCTGCTGGAGAATGCCGGCCGCGTCATCGGCAAGGACGAGTTGGTCAATGCGGTCTGGCCGAACATCGCCGTTTCCGACGATTCGCTCACCCAATGCATGAAGGACATCCGCAAGGCGCTCGGCGCGGAGGCCGATGGCCTGATCCGCACCGTGTTGCGGCGCGGCTATGTGATCGACGAGGAGCGCGTGCGCCGCCTCGAGGATCGGGTTGCCACCGCGGCCGGGGAGGGGACGGCCGACGACAAGCCGTCGATCGCGGTGCTGCCCTTCGAGAACCTCAGCGGCGACCCGGCGCAGGACTATTTCGCCGACGGCATGGTCGACGAGATCACCGCGGCGCTGTCGCGCATGCGCTGGCTGTTCGTCATCGCCCGCAATTCGAGCTTCGCCTACAAAGGCGAGGCCGACGGCGTGAAACGGGCCGGAGCCGAGCTCGGTGTGCGCTACGTGCTGACCGGCAGCGTCCGCAAGGCCGCCGATCACATCCGCCTCACCGGACAACTCATCGACTCCGCTTCCGGCAAGACGATCTGGGCCGACCGTTACGACGGCACCATGGCCGATGTGTTCGACCTGCAGGACCGGCTTGCGGCGAGTGTCGTCGGCGCCATCCAGCCGTCCATCCTGTCGGCCGAGATCGAGCGTTCGCGGCGCAAGCGGCCGGAAAGCCTCGCCGCCTACGACTACGTGTTGCGCGCCTTTCCGCTCACCTGGTCGCTCGAGCGGGCGCAAAACGAGGAGGCCGGCACGCTGCTTGAACGGGCGATCGCGATCGAGCCGGATTATCCGTTGGCGCTTTCGCTGCTCGCCTGGTGCCACCTGCAGCGCGCGGGCTACCGCTGGACCGAAACGCCGGCCGCTTCCCGCGAGGAGGGCCTGCGCCTGGCGCAGAAGGGCGCGACGCTCTCCGGCGACGACCCGATGGTGCTCGCCGTGCTCGGCGCGGCGCATTCCTTTGCCCGCGACTACGATGTCGCCGACATGCATCTGGCGCGGGCGCGCGCGCTCGATCCGAATTCCGCCTGGGCCTGGCTGCGCAGCGCCTGGCTGGACGTCTATCGCGAGCGGCCCGAGGCGGCGATCGAGAAGTTCGAGCATTTCGAACGGCTGAGCCCGCGCGACCCGATGGGCTACATGGCCGAGATCGGCATCGGCGCCGCGCATTTCGTCGCCGCGCGCTATGACGAGGCGGTGGCGCTGACGCAGCGCGGCCTTAGCCAGCAGCCGGGCGCCTGGTGGGGACTGCGCCTGCTGGTCACGGCGCTGGTTCATGCCGGTCGCAAGGACGAAGCACGGCACGCTTGCCGCAGGCTCATGGAAACCTACCCGGGCCTCACCATTGCCAGGGTTGGCGACGCCTCGCCCTTCGACGCGGGCACGAGTGAACGCATCGCCGCCGGCCTGCGCGAGGCCGGCCTGCCGGAGTGATCTAGAACCGGCCGCCCTAAAGCGCGTCGCGATCTTTCAGATTCGCTCCATGCGCTTTGGGTTTTGATTTTACGCATGTCTTTGTCCCGAAACCGGTTCCCACTTTCGAGAGACATGCCTTAGCGCTGGCGCCCGCCCGCCGATTTCGCCGCAATTTCCGCGCAGTTTCGTCGGGGCTTCACGATCTCCGGCCGGGTGCCGGCTACCCTCATCCTCGCTGTCGCTCACGGACAGTTCGAGGACGGAGACCACACCATGACCACGCTGGTTCCTTTCATCGGCCTCGCAGCCGATCGCCTGTCGCATGCTTCTCCCTCGCGGCTTTTCCGGCTGCTGGCCGCTGTGACGTCGTCCCTGCTGTGGCTGCCGCGCTTCTGGAGAGCGCGGAACGACCTCGCAGCCCTTGCCGCCATGAGCGAATGCGAGCGCCGCGACATCGGCCTCACCGCCTTCGACATCGAAAACGCGCTCGCGCTGCCTGTCGACCACGACCCGACCGAGGTGCTCGCGCGCGTCGTGGACGATCGCCGCCACTGCCGCGAGAGCTGAGCGCCGGCACCGCGAGAGCAATTCCAGGAAAAGTGTGTAACGGTTTTCCGCCCGGAATTGCGTAAAAACAAATACTTAGAGCGGTTCGGCGATTCTATGAATCGCTGAAACGGCTCTAAGGCCGAAGGAAAATCACCAGACGTGGCAAGGCCAGCGCTAGTTGGGATCACCGGCCCTCGAGCCGCCGTGTGATCCGCCCCCGTAGCTGTCGGACTGACCGCGACCGGACAGGTAGCCCTGACCTGGCGGGCCGCGGTGGATGTGCTTCTTGTCGCCCTGTCCATTGCCGGGACGCGATCCACCCGACTTGGCAATTGCCGTGGAGTTCAGACTCGTGCCGAGCAGAAGCGTTATGGCTGGCGGCGTCATTGCCGCGAAGCGACCGGCCTTCTTGAGAAAATCGCGGCGCGCTCGAGCCTCTGAAACCAGACTCTCAGGTATCCGCTTTGTATGTTTTGTGCTTTCAGTCGCCATGTTACCACCCCCTTTTTGCGATTTTACTTTAGTCTTCCATCGCAAGGATAATAGTTCTCCGAAAGACTTAGGCGTTGCCGGGCTGGAGCCGAAGCCGCATCCTGACCTTTCGCGTTTGTGCCCATCCGCGTAGCCAAGAGCAGCATTCTCTTGTGATGCAGACTGGTTTTTGCTTCGGCGTTTCTCCAACGCCGAGCCCGGTCTTGTGTTCGATTAGAGGGATGCAGCTATCGCCACTCATCCAGCCGATCCCGTAACCAATGACGACGACCTGAGAGCCCGGCTCGATCGCCTTTTAGAAGTGTCCCGCCGGCTTGAAGAAGATTTCATCCACACCAAATCGCGCCGCCGCCCCCGCGCGTCATGGCTAATATGCCTTGCGGCGTGTAGAGTTAGCGGGTGAGGGTTTCACAGGGCATTGGGAGGACAACAAAATGCCGCGGGTTTCGGAGCTTTTCTTTAAAACTGCCGTCGTCTTTCTCATCCTGGGCATTGCCGCCGGGCTGCAGATGGCGATTTCGGGCGACCACGGCGCCTTCCCGGCGCATGCCCACATCAACCTTCTCGGCTGGGTCACCAGCGCGATCTTCGGCGGTTACTATGCGCTCAATCCGGCCAAGGCCGAGCGCCGCGTCGCCATGATCCACTACGGCCTCTACACGGTTGGCCTCGTCATCATGCTGCCGGCGCTCTACTGGCTGCTGGCGGGAGGCCATCCGGGGATCGAGCCGGTCGTGGCTATCGGCTCGCTGGTCGTCGCCGCCGCCGTGCTGGTCTTTGCCTTCGTCGTCTTTTCGCCCGCCGAAGCGGTGCGCTCCACGGCGGCTGCCACGGCGCGCTGAACATCGATAGCCATCGCCGGGCGGCCGCTCGCCGCTCGGCCGCGGCACGGGTGGAAGAGCTGCAGACTTCCGGATCGGCCCGCGCGCCGGTTGGGCCCGAATATCGTCGCAAGCCCGCTATGCGTCCGGGCGGTTGCAATCGCGCTGTTCCAGCACCCGAATGACGAGCTACCCCGACCTTCGTCCTTATGGATGCGTTTCGACTACATCGGCATGAGCGTACTCTTCTTCGCCAGCCGGCGCGTCCAAGTAGCTAAGTCCCCGTAAGGTCCCCGCTGGTTAGGCCCGGTGGCTCTTGCTCCCCGAAATCAAGGACACCGGGCCGCTCCCGAAGGCGGCGCTGACGATTGTCAGAGCGGCTCGCCGTAACGACTTTAGGGCAGCAGCTTCGGGAACAGCCGCGAGATCAGCGCATGGATAATGCCGTCCCGCTCGAACGGGCCGGGCAGCTTGGCCGGCGTTGGGCTGGCGTCGCTCGCCGTGGTCTCGTCCATCACGCGATTTTCGGCGTGCACGAGCCACAGCACGGCCACGAAATAGCCTGCCTGCAGCACCACGCCCGCCAGGAACGTCCAGGCCAGCGATGCCCAGACCGATCCCGTGGATCCGTAGGTCCATCCAAGGACCACCAGAAGCGTTGCCGTCATTCCCACAAGGAACTGCGGAAAATACATTTGCCCTACCGAGCGCCGCAACCCGTTTCGGCTCCGGCGATCTCGCCCGTTTTTCTACCCGTCTCGACCCTTGCACCTTTTCCGCGAGGACCGCAAGGCTTCAGGCAGTCTCCATGCCATAGACCTTAAGGCCGTGCCATCACGGCCAACGGTCCGGGACCTCTGCCTCAGGAACCAAGCCAGGGCCGATCCGTTCCCATTCATCGCGTTAATCAGGAGGAACTGATGGGCCGCAGCGTCTACGAGGCGCGGTGGCTTCTTGCGCCCGTCTTCGACCTTTTCGTCGTCGTTGCCGCCACCGGAATCCTGCTGAACTAGAACCGTCGCGATTCCGCAACCCGACGACCGCCGAAAACGTCCCTTCATCGGCGGGAGGCCGACCCAGCTGCTTTCCTGTAAAGGCGGCGGGGCCGGTTTGTCGTTTCTCCGGATGCCGGCCGCCGATATGCGGAGGCTGCAAGGCGATCCAGATAGTTGGTCGTCCCTCAACTGCTGGACACAGCCCGGTCGGCGAAGTCCTGTGTCATCACGATAAGCAGGTCGGGCTGTCCGGGATCCGCTGTCCGAATATGACTTTGCCCCGATCTTTCGCCGGGTACGATTGGCGTGCCCCGCGTCCGGGAGGCAACGTGGCTTCGGCAGCGTGCTGGCGCAGGAAAACAAAAAGGACCCGCCAGGCCTCGCGGCGCGGCGGGTTCGTTTGTCGCGATGACGTCCGGATCAGGCCTCCAGGATCGCCACGATCGTATACGTGTCCGGATCGACGATGATGATGCGTCCGTCGGCCAACACGAAGTACTCGAAGTCTTCATAAGCCGGGACGATCTTGACGATGCGGGCCGGAACACGGTGCAGGCGAATCTTGTGCCGCGGGATCTCGACGCCGACCGAGATGTCGAAGGTGACATCACGAACCGGCTGGACGTGGGTCTCGTGAATGATCTGCGTGATCTGCGTCTTCTGCTCGACCGTCACGTTGGTGATCGAGGCCGTCTTGTTCTGGTCGGTCTGGACGGTGCCCTGAGCGTTCTGCTCGGTGCTCGTGCCCGTCTTGCCCTGCGCGTTCTGCTGGGTCTGCATCTTGGTGGTGCCCTGCGCATTCTGCTCAGTCGTTGTGCCGGTCTTGCTCTGGGCGTTCTGCTCCGTCGTTGTGCCGGTCGTCCCTTGGGCGTTCTGCTCAGTGGCCTTCAACTTGGTCTTGCCCTGGGCCTGTTCGTTCGTCTTCGAGCCCTTCGGGCAGTTGGCCATGCCGGTCTGGCACTTGGCCGTACCCTGAGCCTGCTCCTCGGTCTTTGTGCCGACCTGCCCCTGAGCCTGCTCAGCGGTCTTCATCTTCGGCTTGCCCTGAGCCTGCTGCTCGGTGCTGGTACCGGCTTGACCCTGGGCCTCATTGGTCTTCAACTTGGTCTTGCCCTGGGCCTGCTCTTCAGTGTTGGCGCCGGCCTTGCCCTGGGCTTTCTGCTCGGTCTGCGGCTTCATCTTGCCCTGGGCCTTCTCGCCCGCCTTGCCGCCCTTCTGACAGTCGGCTTGGCCGGCGACACAGTTGTTGTCGCCGCTCGGCTGCGCGGATTCGGTCTGCGCCATCGCGGCGCCGCAACCGACGCCGAGCGCGATCATGCTCGTGATCAGCAGGTGTTTCATCTGATTTCTCCTCGGAGAGTCGGTCCCTTCACTCGGATAAACCCGACGTAAAAGCCATTGTTCCGAATTTACTCCTCGAACCTCCGGTGACGTTTTGTGGAAACGCCGACGGAAGTTTTGCAGGAACAAGGATTGGCGGCCCGCGTTGGGCGAGTGCCGACGGCTGTGGAGATCGCAGGCGCAGCGTAGGAGGCGAACGTCACCCACGAAAGGAAACGACCATGAAGATGCATCTCACCACAGCCGCCGCGGGCCTCCTGCTTCTCGTCGGCATAGGCGCCGCCGCCGCTCAGGACGTCATCATCCAGCCCGAGCAGGAGACGGTCATCCGCGAATATGTGCACAAGCAGCCGCTGGCTTCGGTGAAGGTTCCCGGCGTCGAGCTCAGTATCGGCAGCACGCTCCCCGATACGGTAGAACTCCACGAAGTGCCGAACGTCAAATACCGTTACGTCGTGGTCGACAACAAGACCGTTATCGTCGATCCCGGTACTCGCAAGGTCGTCAAAGTGATCCAATAAAACCGGCGGGTCGCGCTGGAATGGTCCGTCGTCCGTTTGCGGGCGACGGACCATTGACCGGTTTTATTTTGTTACCAGATGCTAACGGAACCTTCCGCCGGAGCGCGCGTTGCCGCCTCTGGTTCGCCCTGTCTCACAGACAACACATAGACAACACAAAGTACGGGCAGCATGTGGATTCGGGCGGCGGCGATAACAGGCCCGGGCTGGGGGCGAGGAGGACTAGTCAACATGTCGAAACGAGAAATCGGAACATCCCGCTCGCTCGGGATGCGCGTCGCCGATCTGAAAGCCCGGATGCAGGACGCCAGGATCACCGAACACGAGATGAAGACCTTCCAGAAGGTCGCGGCCATCATGGGGGGCGGCGACGGCTCCCTACGCATCGATGCGGACGACCTGATCGCCGCATCCTTCCTCAGCGAGGCGCTCAGCGAAACATCGCCGACCTGAGGCGGCCAGCACCTCCCAGCCATTCGATGTCGACCGGCTGCCGCCCGGAATAGGGCGGCAGCGAGCGGCGTTGCGCATGGCCCACACCGGCACCGGCAAAGTTCGCTTCGCCATGCGATGCCCGTGCGATTGACAACTTCATGGTTGTGGCGTGAACCTGCGCAAGCCAAGCGAGCAAAAGGGGGTGAACATGAAAAGGACCTATGAAAAGCCGGTGCTGGTGAAGCGCGAGAAGCTGTCCGCGGTGACGGCCGATGTTCCGACCTCGCAGCAAGTCATCGATTGATCCGGTATCGAGGGCCTTCCTCGAAAAAAGAGCCCTTCGCCGAGTAGCGAGGGGCTTTTTCTTTCATAGCCTCGGCTGGTTCTCGCGCCTGGCTCTGACGCGCCTGATCTTGGCTTCGCGCAGCGCCGTCACCGGATCGATGCCGGTCCATAGGATGCCGGCCTTCTGGGCGAATGCGAGGAAGGTCCGCCGCGCTTCCTCGAGCTTCACGTCTCCCGTCCTCGTTGCATCGCAGGCCCGCACTGCCGCGCGATAGCAGTCGCCCCGCATCGCCGGCGGCCATTCGGTGAGGAAATTCTCCATCGCGGCCAGCGAAGCGATCTCGCGCTTGAAGCCGGCGCCGACGGCGATCGCCACCGGGCGGCGAAAGGCCATGTCGCTTCTGACGAGAACTCTATGCATGGCGGGCTTTCGGCTTGCCTGATCGTGCAAAGCAAACAATGCAAAGCCGCCGCGACGGTTCCCGGGCTCGCTCGGCGGAGCCGGATCATTTAGCCGCCGACGGAACAACAGCGTTCCCGAGGCGTTTGCCCCGGGAGCTCCTATGTTCGATTCTGCCTGGTTTCCGCGCGGAGGCAGGGCGGAGCTCGCCAAAACAACAGGAGACTTATGATGAAAACCACCCTTATTCCTGCTGTTGCCGGCCTAGCTCTGATCGCCGGCATAGGCTTTGCGGCTGCGGATGAGGTGATCGTCACACCGCAGCAGCAGACCATCGTCAAGGAGTACGTCCACAAGCATCCGGTCGCCTCGGTCAATATCCTGGGGCTGGAGCTCGGCATTGGCTCGACGGTGCCTGACACGGTCGAATTGCAGACGGTGCCGGACGTTCAGTACAGGTATGTGGTCGTCAACGACCATGCGGTTTTGGTCGACCCGAGCACTCGCAGAGTGGTACAGGTTATCGAGTAACCTATGTGCTTACGAGCCCCGATCCTCCCGCCATGCCGGCGGGAGGATGCCGGCTCCTAGAAAGGAGTCGCAACCATGCACCATCCCCATGTCGAATCAGCCGATTGCGCAAAGGCCGTCGACAAGCTGTTGGCCGAACATCGCACCGGCCTGCTGTCGATGGATGAAGCGATCACCATCCTGCGCAAGAGCACCGGAACCGACCGCTCTGACGCGGATTTAGCCGCATTGATTACAAAAAAGGCAGCGTATCTGGGCGTCGCCGTCGTCTCCGGCGCGCACTGAAGAAAATCGTTGCGTAAGTTCACGTCCCACGCGTCCGATGCGCAAGACGCAACCGGAAAATTCCGCTAATGTTTCCGTCGGGGCAACGGCCCCATCCAAAGGAGGCGACAGTGACGGACGACAGGCAGGAACGCATTCGCCGGCGGGCGCACGAGATTTGGGAACAGGCAGGGCGGCCGGAAGGCGCGCATATGGAGCACTGGGACCAGGCGGCCGCCGAGATCGACGGCGCTGCGAAGCCGAAGCCGAAGGCCGCGCCGAAGAAGGCCGCCACCGCCAAGGCCAAGGCGCCCGCCAAAGCCCCAGCCAAGGCAGCAAGCAAGGCCCCAAGCAAGGCAAAGCAAGCCGCCAAGCCGAAAGCCAAGGGCTGATTTCCGGCGACCAGCGTCGCCGGTCCATCCCCACAACTGTGAACGAGGGCGCGGGCAAGCTCGCGCCTGATAGATTTTAACGCGCATGGATATGCAGCAACTTGCGCCGCCTATGGCGTAGGTGCGAATAGTATTAGTTTAGGCTAAAATTAGCTATCCTTTATAAATAGACCTCGCCCGATCGCGGGTTGCTGGATAGGTCGGCCAGTCCACTGTGACGTTGCGGCAACAGCGCGCGTTCATTCGAAATGATCCCAGTAAAAGTCAGGTATTGAGCCCGGAACTCCCGTTGACGCGGTTCGCGCTCCAATGGTGCTTTCGCGCAAGGGCTTTTTCAATCCAACTTGGGGGCAGGGTATGCGGGGCATCAACCGTCTTATTTCGTTTGCGTTTCTGGCTGCGGCAAGCGGCGTTGCGGCACAGGGTTCGGCCGCGCCGGTCGAGCACGTCAAGGTATGCTCGCTTTACGGTGCGCAGTATTACTACAGCCCCGGCACCGACACCTGCATCAACGCCAATACCGGCGAGACGCGCCGCCTGACCGAGGACGGCGTGGTCGTCGGCAAGACGGCACTGGCGAGCAAGGTCGACGACATCGACGCCCGCGTCCAGCGCGCCTTCGAAGGCGCCTCGGTGGCCTCGGCGCTGACCAGCCCGGACCTGGTGCAGGGCGAGCATTTCGGCGCGCGCGTCAACTGGGGCAATGCCGGCCAGTCCAACGCCATGGGCGTCACCGGCGCGGCCGTGCTGGGCGAGGGCCTTTTCGCCGGCGGCAATGGCCGGCTGGCGGGCGCCGCCGGCGTCGCCTTCTCTGGCAAGACCGTCGGCGGCAACGCCGGCCTGCAGCTCACCTGGTAAGCGTTGACCAGGGGGCAATCATGTTCAGATATTTCCTTGCGCCGGCAATCCTCGGGGCGGCAACGCTGCTGGCCGCGCCGGCCCAGGCCGCGGTCGAATATGTCAGGGTCTGCTCGGCCTATGGGGCCAACTACTATTACAGCCCGGGCACCGACACCTGCATCAACGCCGACACCGGCGTGACCAACCGGAAGGTCGACGACGGCAACGGCGGGTTCACCACCGTCACCGGCAAGACGGCGCTGGCTGCCCACGTCGACGACATCGACAACCGCGTCACGCGCGCCTTCGAGAACGCCTCGATCTCGGCCGCCCTTGCCGCGCCCGACCTCGTCCAGGGCGAGCATTTCGGCCTGCGCGTCAACTGGGGCAATGCCGGCGACGCCGACGCCTTCGGCATCACCGGCGCCGCGGTGCTGAGCGAAGGCTTTGCCCATGGCGGCCGCCTGACCGGCACGCTGGGCATCGCCTTCTCCGGCAATGTCGTCGGCGGCAATGCGGGGCTGCAGTTCAGTTGGTAGGATGAGGCTTCCCCTTCTCCCAATGGGAGAAGGGAGGGGCGCTGAAACCGCTAATGCGCGCCCTGCTTCTTGGCGTACTGGGCGACCGCGCAGAGGAAGGCAAGCGCAGCCGTATCGCAGGCTCTCCGCGACGGCGACGGGCCCTTGGCGAAGAGGACCGCGTCCGCGACGGGGATGGTCAAGCCATGCTTCTTGGCGAATGAGGTGACTTCGTAAGGCTGGTCGTCCGGCAATGTGCCAATGTCGATTTGCTGGTCCATTAAACGAATTCCTCCCTGGTATGCGGCTCTACCCTCCTTAGCCTGGGAGGGATTTAACTCCTCGCCGCTCGCCCGCGTCCACCAATTTGCAATTGTGTGAAACGTTCCATTCCTCATGCCGGGCTGCGGCGGTTGCAGGAATGAAAGCCTATGCTGCGCTTATGCCCTGCGGGGTGGAGCCTTTAGCTATTGCTAATGTTGATCTTCCGACGCGAACATCGCCATGGACTGGGCCGCCGATCGGGCCGAACTCAATCGAGGTCATTTGGTGCCGCGCGATTGTCGCACATTCGGAGATCGAGCCATGAACCGGCGTCTTATGATCCTTTCCTCCCTCACGGCAGTGTCGCTTGCGGCCGCCGGGTCCTTGTCCCCGCCGTCCGCCCGCGCCGCCGAGCAGCAATCGGCGGCGGAGCTTCGAGCGGCAATGCGAAAGCTCTGGGAAGACCATATCACCTACACGCGAAACTACATCATCAGCGCCCTCGCTGGTCTGCGGGATGCGGACGACGTCGCCTCGCGCCTCCTCAAGAACCAGGACGACATCGGCGTCGCGGTAAGCCCCTATTACGGTGAGGCCGCCGGTCAAAAACTGGCTTCGCTGCTGAAGGACCACATCAAGATCGCGACGGAAGTGGTCAAGGCGGCAAAATCGGGCAGCAAGGACAAGCTCGCGGCCGCTCAGAAAAAATGGAGCGGCAATGCCGACGACATTGCGATGTTTCTCGCCAAGGCCAATCCGAACTGGTCCGAAAAGGCCCTACAAGAGATGCTTCACAAGCATCTGGAACTGACGACCGGCGAAGTGGTTGGCCGGCTGGAGAAGAATTGGGCGGCAGATATCAAGTCCTATGACGAAGGGCATGATCACATGCTGAAGTTTGCCGACATGCTGACGGAAGGCATCGCCAAACAGTTTCCCGACAAGTTCGCCGGCTGAAAGCATCACCACGCATCGCTCGACCTGGCGAACCGCACGCCCGCCGCGATCATCGCGCTCTCGCATTCGCTGATCAGCCGCAGGTTCCTCAGATACCGCGCCACCGTCTCCGGCAGCCAGGCGGCGCAGGCTTCGACGTAGGCGCGGCCATGCACCAGCGTGCCGGTCGACAGCCGCTCGTCCTTCTCGGCGATCACTTTCAGATATTGCCGGATGAAGCGGATGTCGTCGGCGATGTCCTGGCTGGCCATGCGCCAGGCGCCGGCCAGGCGCTCGCGCTCGGCGAACGGCAATGGCGACAGGATTGGATGGGAGAGGTCGGCGAAAGCGGCATGGTTCGCGGTGTTCAAGCAAGCCCCCTCAAAGAAAGGGAAGATCGTACTTTATGTACGAAATTTGGTCAAGCGGGATTCGTACAATTTGAACGATAGATGTTGCGTGCAGCCGTCATCCTGTCAGCTGGCTGTCAGCTTTGTTCTCTTAAACAGCGCCTGCGACCGACCCTGATTCCATAGCAGTCCGCCACCTGAGGTCGCCAGATGGCGGCCAGGAGCACCCCTATGCATTTTTTGAGAATTGGACTGGCATTGACCATGCTGACCGTTGCGGCGCCGGCATTCGCGGGTACCACGGTCAACGTCAAATTGTGGGACAAGGACGGCGACATGAAACCCGATGCCAAGATGGGCATGGGCATGCCGGCGAACATGAGCATGGCCGTGATGAAGATCCAACTCGACAAGAAGGTTGTGCCGGCGGGCAAGGTGACCTTCGATGTCACCAACACCTCGAAGGGCACCGTCCACGAGATGATCGTCGTGCCGGTGGCCGACCCCAAGAAGACGACGCTGCCTTATGTTTCGAACGAGAACCGTGTCGACGAGGATGCGGCCGGCCATCTCGGTGAGGTTTCGGAGCTCGATCCGGGCAAAGCGGGTTCGCTGACGCTCGATCTCAAGCCGGGCTTCTACGCGGTTTTCTGCAACATCCCCGATCATTTCATGAACGGCATGTGGGCGACCATCAAGGTCCAGTAAGCTCCACATCGAACGCGCGCCGGGCTGTCGAACCACCCGAACTTCGGCGGCCGTAACGGTCCGCAGTCAGCCGCCGCCAATCTCCTCTCGATCGCCGAAGGAGATTGGCGTCGGTCGCTTTCGCCAATCGCGGCCCCTCACATATCGATCATCGACCGCTTCACCCGGCCGATGATCGTGATCGCGCCTTCGCGCTCCGGCGGCGGGATGTCGAGATAGGAGGCCGGCTGGAAGGGCGGGGTGTCGTTGGGGCGGCAGCGCCCTCTCTGGAGCAATTCCAGGAAAAGTGTGTAACGGCTTTCGGTCCGGAATTGCGTAAAAACAAATACTTAGAGCGGTTCGGCGATTCTATGAATCGCTGAAACGCTCGAGGGGAAATTACCCTAGCGCATCGGAAAGCCTTCGAGATCTATATGCGCTTCGTCCAGCGCCTTCCCGAGGACCAGATCGACCATCTCATGCCTGTCCGGACCGAGAAGATGCAATCCCTTCAGCAGCGCCTCGCGCCAGCTCTCGCCTCGTCCCCACGCTTCGGCGAAGGCAAAAGCAAGATCGTCCCCGCGGCGCGTGGTGTCCAGCGCCTCGACCAGCAGGCTCGCCTGGGCGAGATCCTTCTCGCGCTTGGCGGCGGCACTTCGTTCGCGCCGCGCCGCCACGATCAGCTTGTGAACGGCGAAGCGCTCGGGCGAGGGGACAAGGACCGGCACGCCGGAACGGTGCAGCAACACCGTCCTGACGGGGTCGCGGATCAGGAAGTCGAGGAAACGCAACGGCTGGGCGGATGCGCCGCCGAGCGACGGCATCGGGCTGGCGTGGTCGGCATGGTCCTCGCTGCCGCGGTTCGGGGTGAGGAACTCGATGCGGTAGCGCGTCGCGTTCTCGTATTGGGTCGTGCGCCCGGCATCCGTCCGGTGCGGAATTTCGCGGAATGTCGGATCGATCGTTCGCAGAACGTCGATGACCGGCGCCATGCTGTCGTCGACCTCGGCCGAGACGGAATGGAACTGGGCGAAGTCGGCGTCGCCCGTCTGCAACGCGGCGCCGGGCAGCCGCACGCCGAGATGCCCGGCATAGGTCTGGAAGGCGACGGTACCGACGAGCACTGCGCGCAGCCGGAACAGCCCGGCCTTCTCCAGCGCCTCGACGACGTCGCCGGTGAATGGGTCGGGCGCCGTCAGGCCGGCGTCGCGCACCAGCGTTGAAACCAGCTTGCGGCGGCTTCTGAGATCGCCCTTGATCTCCTTGAAGGCCGCGACCCGCTTGGCGATCTCGGAATCCTCGGCCGGGCCGACATAACGCCTGGACTTCTGCGGACGGGTCTCCTCGAAATACCAGTAGTCGCGGCCTTTCACGGGCACGCGCACGAAATTGCCGGCCGTCGAGAAGTCGGTCTCGAAGGAAGCGTCGAGGCTGCGCTGCACCAACTCGGCGTAGAGCGTGCGGTAGGCGAGATCGATGGTTTTCACGGGCCTGCTCCCGGGGCGCGCGCAGCGTTATAAGAAGTTCACAGTTTTCTTATAACTGCGCGCTGTCGCGCTGAATTGCAAGGTCATTATAAGAAAATAGTGAAAATCTTATAACGCAAGGCTCCCTTTCCTCCTGCTGGGAGAAGCCGGCCGCCTTCCGCCGGTCGCTAACGGTGCGAAGGACGAGCAGGGAGTCGAAGCTGCCCCCAGGCGGGGGAGAAGCGAGGGAGAAGTGTGGGAGATGCCCGGCAGGACAGGGAAGCGTGAAGGAACGCGGGCTTCCCAGGCTATCTACTTCGCCCCGAGGCTAACCGCCTTCTTCCGGTCCGCCTCGGCGCGTTCGTGGTTGCCCTTCGCCTGCCAAGAGTTGCTTCGGGCGCTGTAAAAATCCGCCGATTTCCAATTGAGCGCGATTGCCTTGTCGTAGTCGACGATGGCCTGGTCCTGGTCGCCCTTGTGCGCCCAGGCGAGGCCCAGCGCGTAATAGGCGTCGGCCAGCTTCGGATCGAGGTCTACGGCCTTGGCGTAGTCTGCGATGGCGCGGTCGTCGTCGCCTTTGAATGACCAGGCGACGCCTCGGCTATAGTAGGCGTAGGCATCGCCACCTGTCGGGCCGACGCCGATTGCCTGTGTGTAATCGGCGATGGCGCGATCGTAGTTGCCGCTCTGCCCCCAGGCCGTGCCCCGGGCGTAATAGGCACTGGCTTGTTTCGGGTCGATGTCGATCGCCTGATTGAAGTCGGCGATAGCGCGCTCGAAATTGCCCTCGGATGCCCAGGCAGCGCCTCTGTTCTGGTAAACATCGGCGCCGTCAAAACCGAAGCTGATTGCCTGGCCGAAATCGGCGATGGCCCGGCTGTCGTCACCCTTGTCCGACCAGAAGATGCCGCGATTGTAATAGGCGACGGCATATTTCGGATTGATGTCTATCGCCTCGTCGCTATCGGTGATGGCGCGGTCATAATCACCTTTTGCCGCCCAGGCATAGGCGCGCTTGAAGTAGGCTATCGCGCGTTCGTCGGGGCGAGCAGCCTCGTCCTCGACAATATGCGTGCAGGCTTCGAGCCGGCGGGCCGGGTCGGCGGCATTGCCGATGCAGGCCGCGTAGGTGAGGTTGGCGGCGATCCCCATGGCGCCGCGGACGTCGAGCGCGACAAGGCCGGCCAGCAACAGCAACAGCGGCAGGCGCCATCTTCGCACCAGCCGTATCAACGGGCTTCCATCCGCCCCGCTCGCCATTTGCCGGCCTCCCGGGGATCAACTGCCCGCCTTGTTCCGGCTGAACAGTTTTTTGAGCCAGACCAGCGGCAGGAGCAGCAGGAAGGCGCCCTTCTTCAGCACCACCAGGGCAAGGGCGATGAGACCGACGCCTGCAGCCTTGCCGAATTTGACGCCGAGCATCGCCGCCAGGACGCCGAGCGCGCCGTAGCCGGCCACCTTGTCGCCGCTCGAATGTTCGAAATAGGAAGAGCCCGCCTTCGGCTTGTAGGCGGCGGCCGATGCCTCGACGATCTTCTGCACGGACTCCGCCGCGATATTGCCGTTGACCGGCACGATCTTCATCGGGACATAGCCCTGCCGGTCGAAGATCGAGACGGAGATGTTGATCGTCCTGTCGCCGCCCCAGTTCAGGATGTTGGCGTAGTAGAGGATGTTCCTGGCCTTGTCGATTTGCGGATAGACGAGCCAGCCGTCGAAGCGGATCTCCTGCCCGATCCGCTGCGACTGCGCCTTCACCGATTCCTTGAAGCTCTGCTCGATGGCGCCGATCTCTTCGTCGCGGCCGGCGCTGTCCCAGTCTGCCAGGCTGACATAGCCGTCCGACACCGGCTGTTCGACGGTGAGGTTGTCGATCTCCGGCGTGAAGCCGAAGATCAGCTGGTCGATCGTGCCGCACTGGTCACGGTCCCAGCCGAACTCCTTCACCACCAGATTGCACCTGTCCTCCGGCTTCAGGTAGACGGCGCCGCCGCCAGCCGGAGCGATCGTGCCCCTGGCGGCGCTGAGCGGCTGGGTGAAATTCTGCGGATGATAGTCCGCATCCTCGGCATGCAGGACGGCCGGCTCCGCCAGCAAGCAGGTCTGCGCCAACAGGATGAAAACCAGGTGCTTCCTGATCGATGTGTTCATGACCCCCTCCCGGCAAACGGGAACCCCAACCCTCACGCAACCGTGATCTAAGGGGATTTTCGAGGCAAGTACAAGTCCCAAAGTTCTTTTTTTGTTCTTTGGGATAGGGACACGACTGCAGTGCTGTTGAGCCCTCGCATATCGCCCCTCACATATCGATCATCGACCTTTTCACCCGGCCGATGATGGTGATCGCGCCTTCGAGTTCCGGCGGCGGGATGTCGAGATAGGAGGCCGGCTGGAAGGGCGGGGTGTCGTTGGGGCGGTAGCGCTTGTAGGTGGCGCGGCCGGTCTCGTCCGAAATCACGTAGCAGCCATTGGTCACCAGCCGCTTGTCGCGCAGGTTGACGAAGATGATCGAATCCGGCGGCGAGATCTTGTTCATCGACGGGCCGTCGACGCGCAGCGCGATCCATTCGCCTTCCTCGAGATCGGCGGTGGGGATGGTCGGATAGTCGGAGAGGTTGACCACGCCCTCCTGGCTGCCGAGCTCGCCGGCGCTGATCCAGGACACGATCGGCACGTCGACGGTGACGGGCGAGGGGGCAAGGTGCACCGACGCCGCGTCGGCGCCGTCCGCCCCCAAACCACCATCGAACAAGAGCCAGCCGGGGTCGACGCCAAACAGCCGGCCGTATTTCTCCGCAGCTTTCCGAGACAATGGCCGGTTGCCGTTCTCGTGGCTGATCAGCGTGTTCTTGTTGATGTCGCGCAGCGCCCGCGCGGCATCGCTGGGCGAGGCATAGCCGGCCTGGGCGCGCGCCTGCTGCAATCTGTGCCGAGAATCCATCATCGTACAAAATGCCTGAAAATTGTCGTCCGTTGTGTACGATTTCGCTTGCGACTCTTTCGTACATAACGTACGCTTAGCGCATGAATGAGCATCCCGCAAGCATTTCCGCATCGCCCGTGAGCATCTCGGGGCTGATAAACCGCTGGCACAGCATCGGCGCCTTCGCCGCCGATGTCGGCTGCGGCTATGAAGCCGCCCGCCAGATGCGCCGCCGCGGCCGCATCGCGCCGCAGCACTGGCCGCATGTGGTGGCGGCGAGCCGCAGGCGTGGCATTGCCGGCGTCAGCTACGAATGGCTGGCCGGCCGCGCCGCAGCCGCCATGCAAGGGGAGGCGGCATGAACGCGCTTGCCTCGACCCATGAATTCCAATCGTCCGGACTGTCCCCGGTCCGGACGCATTCCGGGGCGCTCGCCCCGGATCCGGTCGAACCGCCCGCACCCCGGTTCACCGGAACGGCCGGAGCCGCTCCTCCCCCGGCTCCGGCCCCCAATTCGCCCGGCCCAAGCTGCATCCGCACCGAGGACGGCACCGTCATCCTGTTCGATCCGGCGACGGGCCGGGCGGTGTCGGGGCTGACGCGGGCAGTGGCCGAGGCGGCCCTGCTTCGGCTGACCGGCGCCGCCTGACCTTCACCCTTTCGCTGACCTGACATGCGGCCTCGCGGCCGAACCCTGGCGCTTGGCCTTCAGCCAGGCCTTTCGCAAGCCCCAAGCCTTCCCAAGCCCCAAGCCTTCCCAAGCCCTTCGCAAGCCCAAGCAATGGAACGACACGATGGCAGCCGCCTATACCGAACAGGAAATCGACGAGATCGCCGCCTTGCTGAAGGAGGGGCTCTCGGCCTCGCGCATCGCCGGCCGCTTCAGCGCGCTGCGCGGCAGTCCGGTCTCGCGCAACGCCATCATCGGCATCGTCCACCGCAATGCGGGCCTGAGCGCCATCGGCTTCGCCAACCCGAAGGGCGGCCGCGCCGGCGGAAGGCCGCGGAAGCATGCGTATCCGGATCGTCCCGGCCGGCGCGGCAGGGTGGCGGCCGGAGGTGTCACGCTCTCGGAACCGGCAATGCTTTCCAGACATATCGAACTGGTGGAGGGCGCCGGCGCCGAAGCTGCCGATCTCCCCCCTTGCGGGGGAGATGCCCGGCAGGGCAGATGCTGTCCCGCCGACATATCCGGTGATGGGAACTCTTCGCCGACAGACGACGGCCGCACGCCCAAGCCCAAGAAACCCAAGCCGCGCAAACCAGCCCGCACGCTGCCGCCGGCCTGGCTCGCCGGCGAGCGCCAGAAATCCGAAGCGCAGCGCTACAAGCTCCCGGCGCCGCCGCCGCCCGTGCCGCCCGGCCGCCAGCCGCATGTCGCGGCGATGCGTTTCCTCGACTGCCTGTTCGGCCGCTGCCGCGCCCCGGTCGACCTCGCCCTGCGCGGGGATGCGGAAGGCGAACCGCCGGGCGCGCGTCCAGGGCCGGACATGCTCTGCTGCGGCCTGCGCACGACCGGCGCGCGATCGTACTGCGCGCATCACCATGCCAGGTTCCATGGCCATCGCGGGAGGGGGATGTGAGGGTGGAGCTGCTGATCTCCCCCCAAGTGGGGGAGATGCCCGGCAGGGCAGAGGGGGGCGCGAAGGAATGCCAACTTCTCACATGTCGTGCATTCGCTGATACCCAAGGGATGTGCTTCCCCTTGGCTGATAGGCTGGCGGGACAGCGCCCCCCTCTGTCCTGCCGGACGTCTCCCCCACAAGGGGGGAGATCGGCCATTCGCCTTGGCCCTCGCTGTGCGGCCAGCGAGCCCTCCCCATGAGCGGCACGGTCTGGTCGAAATTCTTCTGGTCGGACTGGGAGTCCGATCCGAACCTGCGCCTCTGCTCGCTGGCAGCCCAAGGGCTGTGGATGCGCATGCTGTGCATTGCCGCCGCGCACGAGCCGGTCGGCTATGTCGCGATCGCCGGCAAGCGGCTGGACGAGGCCGCCCTTGCCCGCCTTGCCGGCTGCGCGGAGAACGAGCTTGGCATGCTGCTTTCCGAGCTCGAGCAGAACCGCGTCTTCTCGCGCGACCGTCACGGCCGCATCTTTTCGCGGCGCATGACTGCGGATGCCCGCAAGGCACGTGTGGCGCGCCGCAACGGCTTGAGGGGCGGCAGCCCAAGCCTTTCGAAGGAAAGGGTTTTTTCGCCCTCGGATAAGGGAGGGGTTAAGGCAGGGGATAAGCGGGGGGATAAGCCCCAGAGTCCAGAAGCCATGAATCCAGAAACCAGGATTCCAACCGGAGAAAAGGCTGCCGCCTTTTCTCCTCGGGCTTCGCGGAGCAGGAACGGGAAAGCTGTTCCGGGGCGGGATGCCGCGCCCGGGCCGAAATGGCATCGCCGCAAGACCCATGTCGATGCCGCCAACAAGATCATCGAGGAGATCAATGACCGCAGCCGAATTGCAGCAGGCGGCGAAAGCGCTGGCCGCGATGTTCAGTTGCTTCCCGCAATCCGCCCTCGCTGACGCCGAGATGCAGCTGCGCGGCTATCTGGCCGCCGTGCAGGATGCCGAGCTTGGCGACGTGCAGGCCGCCATCCAGCGTTTCATCCGCGGCGAGGCCAAGGTCGACAACGCCCAGTTCTGCCCGTCGAGCGCCCAGCTTTCGATCGAGGTACGCGAGCGCCGGCTGATGCGGGAGCTGATGGCGAAGCGGGAAGGGCTCCTTTCCTCGCCCCCGGGACGCGGGGGAGAGGTGGCGCGGCGCAGCCGCGACGGAGCGGGGGAGCACCGCCGATAATGAAAGTGAGGTCGGCGCCAGGCACCCCCCTCTGGCCTGCCGGCCATCTCCCCCTCAAGGGGGGAGATTGGCAGCTTCGCCCGTGGCGCTTTTCCTGCAGCGTCGGTGATTGGCGAAAGCCGCGAAGAGATTGATCTCCCCCCTTGAGGGGGAGATGGCCGGCAGGCCAGAGAGGGGTGCTGTCCGCCGGCCTTTCCAATTGCCATCCCATTGAACAAGGACCCGCCCATGCCCCGCAAACCCGTCAAAAAACCCCAACCTCCAAAGCTCCCCAAGGGCGAGGCGGAGCAGGTGCGCATCCGCCGCGAGATCGGCCATGATTTCGCGCTGAAGGCCGACGGCTTCGGCCGCCAGCGCCTGACCCCCGGCACCGCCGAGGCGCGCCGCGTCTACGAGGTGTCGAACGGCGGCTACACCTCCACCGGCGGCATCGTGCGCCTGCGCAATGTCGATCCGCTCACCGGCATCACCTCACTCACCCGCCAGCAGCGCGAGGCAGGAGGGCGCTTTCGCGACGATTTCGAGAGCGCTGAGCGCCAGGGCCTGCAGCCGCAATCCTGGAGCGAGCGCGTCGACGGCGGCCGGGTCGGCGGCGGCATCCCCGACCGCGTGCTGTCAGCCGGCCGGGCGCATGCCCACGCCGCCGCCGCGCTTGCCCACTGGGAGGTGGCCGAGGTGGTGCGAAAAACCTGCCTCGAAGGCCAGTCGGTGAAGGCGATCGCCGAACGCACCGGCGACGGGCGCGACGTGGTGGTGAAGCTGCTGAAGGTGGGGTTGGACCTGCTGGCGGTGCATTATGGGATGATGGGGCGGCGGGCGGGGTGATGGCGCCTAGCATGTATTGCCGAAGGTACTATTGTTCATCCCATGAACGAAGAAACTGAAAAGCTGTTTGCTTACCTAACTGCGGACCCAACTGGTCAGTTGCATGATGGCCTGGGGTTGGTTGACAAATACCTCGAAGCTGTCGAGCGACAACATGCTCTGATATTCGATGCGTGGCGGCAGAAGAGATACAAACGCGCTCTGGTAGAGCTGCACTTTTTTCTGATTGCTATCGACAGGGTAAAGGATGGAATTGTCTTGGCGTCAAACGTCTTGGGCGCCGAAATGGTTCGCCATGTGGGAACTCTTGACCTCTCGGGATACAAAAGAGCAAGGGATCATTTCGAGCATATTGAGGATCGGCTCTATGGCTCTCGAAAGAATGCGCTAAAAAGATCGAAGAAGCTGGGAACGAACGCACTATTCACGACGGCCTATCAGCCGAAGATAAGAGCTTCCGCTGGAGTGATCAGAAAATTGATATCTCGGAAGAGTTTATAAGCAGGTTTCTTTCTTGGGCGGTAGAAGCAAAAGTCATAGCTGATCGCTCACTTTGAACGTGCGATAGAGTAGGCAGCGCAGGAGTCGTTCTCTCGATCTTCCGCTATTCCGCCTCACTTCCCCTCCGGCCCCTTCTCCCACCCAAACACACTCCGCCAGCCCAGCAGATGCGACAGGTCCATCTCGCCGGCCACGATCTCCTTCAAGCTCGGCCCCGTCACGTAGCGCTCCATCCGTCGCGACTCGCCGTCCAGCCGCTTGAGCGCCTGCAACTCCTCCTCCCGCCCGAGCTTGGCCTTGCCCACCGCCGATTTCAGCACGGAAATCGCCTCGTCATAGACTTTCAGCGGCACGGGGAAAGGGTGGCGGTCCTTGCCGCCGTGGGCGAGCGAGAAGCGCGCCGGGTCGGAGAAGCGGTAGGGCGCGCCGTGCACCACTTCCGAGACCATGGCCAGAGCGCGCACCGTGCGCGGGCCGACGCCGGGCACCAGAAGCAGCTCGGGGAAATCCTTCGGGCCGCTTTCGATCGCCGAGGCGATGTTGCCGTGCAGGCGGCGCATGACGATGTCGCTCTCGCGCACGTCGTGATGCGCGGGCATGACGAGGTTGGGCAGCAGCGGCTGCGCGGCGGGTTCAGGCTCCGGTTGCGGCTCCAGCACGGCAAGCTCGCTCAGGATCTTTTCCGGGCTCATGGTCTTCAAGAGCGCGATCTGGCCGCCGCGGGCTTTTTCGGCCCGATGGTCGGTGAGGTTGACGATCTCGCCCTGGCGCTCGCCCTCGATCGCCGCATGCGGCTGGTCGACGAAGCTTTTGAGCCCCTCCGACAGCCAGTGGTAGCGGCGCGCCTGGCGGGCGTCGCCGTTCATGCCCTGCTGCACCACCACCCAGCGCCCGTCATCGGTGACGATGAAGCCGTGCAGGTAGAGGTCGTAGCCGTCCTGCACGGCGGCGCTGTCCACCTTGGCCACCAGCCGGCTGGCGGTGGCAAGCGCTGCGCCGTCGAGACCGACGCGGTCGCCGATCGCCAGCAGCTCACCCGGCGTCTTGCGCGAATGCGCGCCGCGCCCGCCGCAGACATGGATGCCGAGCTCGCCGGACATCGGGTTGAGACCCCGCTTCAGCGCGCCGATGACCGAAGTGGTGATGCCGGAGGAATGCCAGTCCATGCCCATCACGGCCCCAAAAGACTGGAACCAGAAGGGATGCGCCAAGCGCCGCAAAAGCTCGTCACGGCCGTAATGGTGGATGATCGCTTCGCACAGCACAGCGCCGAGCTTCGTCATCCGATCGCCCAGCCATTTCGGGACCCGCCCGCCATGCAGCGGCAGGTCGGCGCTGCCGCTTCGCTGCGTCACGCGTCTGTCTCCGTGGATAACGCAGAGGTAGATGGCAGGGGTGGGATTTGCAAGGTGGAGGAGGTGGTGCCCACAAGCGCGTCGCGGTCGTCATCCTAGGGCGGAGCAAGGAGCGAAGCGACGCGGCGCAGACCCTAGGATCCATGCCGTGACTTTCGAGCGTTGCAGCGACGGCGGAATATTCTGATCCGCCGCATTGTACGACTGGCGTAACGGCATGGATCCTCGGGTCAAGCCCGAGGATGACGATGCGTGAGGGCCTTCGTTCCGCCTTGTCAGTAACGGCAAATCCGCACGCGTTCCAGCACCCGGCGGTGATGATGCCAGTGCCTCACCCACTTCACGTGGCAATGGCGGTAATGGTGCCGGTAGTAGTAGTAGCGGTGCGGATAGCGGACCATGTAACCGGGATAATAGTCACGGTAATAACGCGGGCCGTAATACCGGCCGCGATAATCGTAGAACGGTCCGCCGCCGTAGAACGGTCCGCCGCCATAGAACGGGCCGCCGAACGGGCCGCCGTAGAACGGACTGAAGCCGCCGAACGGACCAAAAGCGGGACCGAACATTCCCAATCCTTGCGCATCCGCCGGGGCGACCGTGGCTGCCGCGGAGGCAACGGCGATCACAGAAGCAAGTAGCAGTTTTTTCATGGCAACCTCCTCCTGAAGGCTGATCATCGGCTAAACGCACCGCGGGAGGCCTATGTTCCCGACAGCTAATGCTTGCCGATGTCTTGGAGGAGAAGGTCGTCGCGACCGGGCGGCTACGGGCGCGAAGAGCGGCCCGGCGCTAGGCGCGCGAGGAATTTGTCCGGATTCGAGTCCTTTCTGTCGCTTCCGGCTCATCTCCCTCCGGGGAAGATGAGCCAGTCGCGCGCCAGTCGGTCAGCGCTCGCAGATGCGGATTCTTTCGATGACGCGGTGGTGATGGCGCCAGTGTTTCACGATCCTAATCCGGCAATTATCGTTATAATACCGGTTATGATAGCGCATCACATAACGCTCACGATAGGGAGCGTAGTAGTCGTCATCGTAGACGTGTCGGTAATAGCGGTGAGGGTAATACCCGCCATAGTAGTCGTCTCCATAGTAAGGGTCGTAGGACGGGCCGACGCCAATACCGAACTCAACGCTGCCGGCGCTGGCCGGCGCGATCGCAAACGCCGAGGCGATGGCGATCACCGAAGCAAGCAGAAGCTTTTTCATCGCTGCCTCCTCTTTAAGGTTCCGATTTACGCCCCTTCGGGGGGTAAACGGTTTTGGGGTGGCTGGTGTTCCAGGGAAAGTTCTGGGCCTTTCTGACGTTGAGGCCACGCCCCGTCGCCATACCGCCACCTCTTGTCGCGGTGCCGCGCATCTCGATGCGGCGCAATCCGCTATTCAATCGCCCAGCCAATCCCGGCAACCGCAGGAGCTTCCCATGACCAAGCCCACCATTCTCAAATTCGGCGCCGTCGAGCATGCCGAGGCCGGCGACCTGCCGGGCTGGGTCGTCGTCGAGGGCAGGCCGACCATGCAGACCGCCGTCCAGCACACCAGCGCCGACGGCAAGGTGATGTCGGGCACCTGGCGCGCTTCGCCCGGCACCTACCACGCCACCTATACCGACTATGAATTCGTGCACATGATCGCCGGCCGCATCATCATCACGCCGGACGGCGGCGAGCCCGTCGAGGTCGGCCCCGGCGACGCCTTCGTGGTCGAGGCGGATTTCAAAGGCACCTGGAAGATCCTCGAGCCGGTGACCAAGCATTTTGTGGTTGTGGTGGGGTAATACAGCGCTATCGGCGAAGCTTCTGATCTCCCCCACAAGGGGGGAGATTAGCAGCTTCACCTGCCCACCTTCGAGATCACCCTTTTCTCCACCTCCGGCTCCAGCGATTCCGCAAACGGCGTCGCCAGATGGTGCTGGTCGCGGAACGCGAGCTTGCCGTCGATGAAGACGTGGCAGGTGGTGGTGTTGCAGAAGCGGTCGGTGAGGTCGACGTAGGAGGCGTTGGGCACGCTGTCGACGATCTCGCGCTCGACCGCGGCCATGGCGTCGTTGGCGGCATAGCTGCGCGTTTGGTCGCAGAGCGAGGGCGTCTTGTTGCGCCACAGCGCTCTGGCCACGCAGGTGTCGACGTTCTCGTCGTTGAACGGCACGTCGCGGATGAAGGCGATCTTCAGCCCGGCGTTGCTCAGGCTCACCAGCGTCGAGCGCAGGCCCGCCCGCCAGGCGGCATCCGACGTGTCCGGCTCGCCCTTGCCGGCCGCCATCTTGCGCGAGGAGGTCAGCGCCAGCTCCGAGATCACCACCAGCGAAGGCTTCGCCGCGATGATCTCCTTGATCGCCTGCTCGCGCCATTGGTCGCATTCGCGGTAGTCGCGGTTGAGCTTGGCGACGAAGAAGCTGTAGCGCGAGGCGCGGCACGAGCTCTTCAGCCAGGTCTCGACGCGGTAGCCGTTCTTCTTCGCCGCCTCGACCAGCGGCGTCGACCAGTGGTCGGCGTGGGAATCGCCGAACAGCGCGATGGCGCGCTGGCCGGTGCCGAACACGCAAGGGCTCGGCGCCACGCTGTCGTAGCCCTCCACGCAGGCTTTGGCGCGCGCCGTGGCGGGCTCGGCAGCACTTGCCGCGATCGTCCGCTGCTCGGGGTCGAGGTCGCGCACGGCAAGCGCTGCGTTGCCGTAGGCGGCTGCGACGCCGGTGCCGGTCAGGAGGAGGGCCGGCACCAGCGCCCGCGCCGCATTGGCCATAAGCCAGCCGTTGCGACGGATCGGGTTCTCGATGAGATGGTAGGTGAGCGCCGAAAGCGCCAGCGTCAGCCCGAGGCAGGCGAGGCGCTGGGCAAAAGTCAGCTCTTCCACCAGCATGCCGGCATAGACGATGACCGGCCAGTGCCAGAGATAGAGCGAATAGGAGAGCTTGCCGGTCCATTGCAAGGGCGGCAGCGCGAGGAGCGCAGTTGGGCCGCTCCTCGCGCCGGCCGCGCCCGCCAGCAGCAGAAGGACAGTGCCGGCAACCGGCACCAGGGCCAGGAAACCGGGGAAGGGAGCCTCCTCGCTGAAGGTCAGGTAAGCGAAAGCAATCATCGCCAGCCCGGCCAGGCTGAACGCCGCCCCGAGCCGCGGGCGCTTGTCGAGCAGCCAGGCCGGCGCCATCGAGGCCAGCCCGCCGGCGGCGAACTCCCAGGCGCGCAGCGGCGAGAAATAGAACGCCCAGGGCTGCGATATGGGGGTAAGCCAGGCGCAGACAGCGAAGGAGGCGAGGCCGGCAACGCCGATCGCAAGCATGATCGTCCGCTTGCCGGGCTTCAGCCAGGCCGCCAGCATCAACAGCGCCGGCCAGGCGAGATAGAACTGCTCCTCCACCGACAGCGACCAGTAGTGGATGAAGGGATTGTTGGCGGCGTCGTTGGCGAAATAGTCGAACGACCAGCGGATCAGCCACAGATTGATCATATAGGCTGAGGCGAACATCGCGCCCTTGGAATAGAGCGCCTGCTCCTCCGGCGACAGGATGACGGCGCCCGCGGCAAGCGTCGCGGCGATGACGAAGAGCGCCGCCGGCAGGAGCCTGCGCGCGCGCCGGGCGTAGAAGCGCAGGAAGTCCAGCCGGCCGGTCAGCGAAATCTCGGACGTCAGATGGCGTGTGATCAGATAGCCGGAGATGACGAAGAAGATGTCCACGCCGGCAAAGCCGCCCGGCAGCGCCGTGAGGCCGAAATGAAAGGCGACGACGCCGGCCACTGCCAGCGCGCGCAACCCTTCGATGTCTGGCCGGAACTCCGGCGATGCTGCTGACACGAAGACGAACCTCGCAACGGTCGATCGCATCCCGCCTTGGGTAAAGAGTTGCGCCTACGGGCTTATACCGCAATGCAACAAATCTAACGCAGTGCAACATAAAGGGAGGAAGAAGGGAGCCGGAACGGCCGATCTCCGCGCATGGGAGACTGGCTGTCACGTCTGCGTTCGCCAATCTCCGACCTGTCCCGCAACCATCCATCCTTCCGCGCGTTGCGCGCCGGTGAAATATCGCCAATCATGGTTCAGGCAGGGTGGAGGCTGAAGGTGGCGGGCAATCTGCAAAATGGGGCGCGCGCGTCGAAACCGGGGCTGGCGAGCCTGCTCGCCGCCTCGCGAGGCCATCCGCGCACGGCACTGCCGACGGTCGCCTCCGTCGTCGCGACGGTCGCGGCGCTCTATTTCGGGCGCGAGGTGTTCCTGCCGATCGCGGTCGCGCTGCTTTTGACCTTCGCCATCGCCCCGGTCGTCTCGGCACTGAAGCGGATCGGCATTCCGCGCCTTCCCGCCGTCATAGCCAGCGTGCTTGGGGCCTTCGCCGCGCTGGCGCTGTTTTCCTTCGTCGTCGCCAGCCAGGTCAGCGATCTCGCCCAGAACATCCCCGTCTACCAGATCAACATCCTGACAAAGATCCGCGCGCTGAAGGAAAGCGGCCTCGGCGGCGGCATCATCTCGCGCTTGAGCGGGGTCATCGAGCGCGTCGGCCAGGAGATCGACCGCCAGGAGCCGCAGCTGCCTTCGGCCGCCCAGGCGCCGAAGCGCGATCCGATCCCGGTCGAGATCATCGCCCATGAAAAGCCGCTCGAAGTGCTGCAGAACCTGGTCGCGCCGCTGCTCAGCCCGCTCGCCTCGGCCGGCCTGGTCATCGTCGTGGTCATCTTCATGCTGCTGGAGCGGGAGGACCTGCGCGACCGCTTCATCCGCCTCGTCGGCTATGGCGACCTCCACCGCACGACGCAGGCGCTGCAGGATGCCGGCAAGCGGGTCGGCCAGTATCTTCTGATGCAGATGGTGGTCAACATCGTCTACGCGGTGCCGATCACCATCGGGCTGTGGGTGCTGGGCATTCCCAATGCGCTGCTCTGGGGCATGCTAGCGCTGGCGCTTCGCTTCGTTCCCTATATCGGCCCTGTCATCGGCGCGCTGCTGCCGCTGTTTCTGGCGCTTGCGGTCGCACCCGGCTGGTCGCTGCTTTTGTGGACTGCGGCGCTGTTCGTCGTCATGGAGCTGATCACCGGCAATGTCATCGAGCCCTGGCTCTACGGCTCCCGCACGGGCCTGTCGCCGCTTGCCATCATCGTCGCGGCGATCTTCTGGACCTGGCTCTGGGGCCCGATCGGCCTGGTGCTGTCGACGCCGCTCACCGTCTGCCTCGTGGTTCTCGGCCGGCATGTACCGCAATTCGAGTTCCTCGACGTGCTGTTCGGCAACGAGCCGGTGCTGGAGCCGCATGCGAGGCTCTACCAGCGGCTGCTCGCCGGCGATCCGGAGGAGGCGACCGACCATGCCGAGGAACTGCTCGAGGAGAAATACCTGTTCGAGCTCTACGACCAGGTGGCCATTCCCGCGCTGCTGCTCGGCGAGCAGGACCGCATGCGCGGTGTCATGGACGACGAGCAGCGCCGGCAGGTTGCCGAAAGCGCGCTGACGCTGGTCGCCAATCTCGACGACAGCGCCCAGGAGGAGGCGGAGGAGGATGAACAGGCCGCCGCTTCGGACGAGGAGAAAGCCGCCGAAGGCAAGGCAGCTGAAGGCAAGGCAACTGAAGGCAAGGCAGACGGCGAGGCCGACGAGGTCGACCTGCCGGACGGCTCCGGCATTTCCGTGCTTTGCGCCGGCGGGCGCGGCGAGCTCGACGATGCCGCCGCCGCCATGCTGGCGCAGGTGCTTGAAGTGCAGGGCGCCGGGGCGTCGCGGGCAAGCTTCACCGCCCTCGAACCCTCGGCCATCCGCCGGCTCGAGCTGGGCTCGATCGACACGGCGGTCATCGGCTTCCTGAACCGCGATTCCACCAAGCACGCGCGCTTCATGGTGCGCCGGCTGAAGCGCCTCAAGCCGAAGCTCCGGGTCGGCATCGTGTTCTGGTCGGAAATCGGCAATGGCGACACCGAGGCCGCCGCAAAGCTGGCGAGCGACCTCAATGCCGATTTCCTCGCCTATGGCATGGTCGACGCAGTGACCGGCGCCCTCTCGAACGAACCGGCGGTGCCGCTCACGCTCGCGGCCCAGCGCCGCCCGCGCCGGCGACGTCCGGCCCGCAAGAAGGAACTGCGGGCGGCCGCGAGCTGAATGCGGTAGGGCATCGTTCCGCGCCGCTGTGCCGGACAACTCCCGGACAATCGAGGCCCGCAATCACGCCTTCTTCAAGAACTCCGTCTTCAGCACCAGGCCCTTCACCTGCTTGGTGTTGCATTCGATCTCGCCGGGATTGCCGGTGAGGCGGATGTTCTTGACCAGCGTGCCGCGCTTGATCGTCTCGGAGGTGCCCTTGACCTTGAGGTCCTTGATCAGGGTCACGGAGTCGCCGTCCTTCAGGGGCGTGCCGTTGCTGTCTTTCACGATGGCGTCTGTCATGGCGGGTCTTTCATCGGTTGGATGGCGTGCGCCCGCCTATCGCGCCGGCGACGCCCTGGTCAAGCCAATCCGATCATCACCTCGGCCTCGATCTCGACCGGGAGATTGAAGGGCAGGGTGGCGACGCCGATTGCCGTGCGGGCGTGGCGGCCGACCTCCGGCCCGAAGATCTCGAGGACGAGGTCGGAAAAGCCGTTCATCACCGCCGGGGTCTGGGTGAAGCCCGGCGCCGCGTTGACCATGCCGTGCACGCGGCACCAGCCGGTGATCCGGTCGAGGCTGCCGAGTTCGCGCCTGAGGCTGGCGAGCATCGACAGCCCGACCTTGCGGGCCGATGCGCGCGCCTCTTCAAGCGACACGCTCACGCCGACGACGCCGAACGGGCCGGCAAGCGTGCCGTCCGGTTCCTGCGGTCCGTGGCCGGAGATGTAGGCGCGGTCGCCGCGCAGATTCACCCAGGGAAAGGGCAGCACCACGTCCGGCGGCAGTTTCAACGGCGGCGGCAGGACGATGCCCAGCGCGGCAAGTCGTTCATCGGCACCCGGCATGGCGCGGCCCCCTCGACGCATCGTCGCGCGGCGCTGTTCCAGCGTCATGCCCGCGACCTCATGCAGAGCTTTCCGGTTCGTTGTCCTTTCGTCAAGCGGGTCGGCGGGCATGGTCCGCACGGACCGCGTCGCCTTGCGGTCCGTGCGGACGGGCGCCTGCCCCCGCGGCGGCGCCAAGCCTCCCAACCCTCAGGCTGGCCGGGCGGCTCGAGCGTTCCCGGGAAAGATCGCCGCCACGATCCTTCCGGAAACGGCGCTAGAAATGCAGGTCCAGCGGCGGCGGATAGGCCTGGCCTGGTTCGGCGGCCTTCGCCGTCTGGCCGGGCGAAGGCACGATGCCGCCGGTGGCTTTTTCATCGAGCAACGGCCGGTGTTTGTCGGTATTGCACTCCGTCACCAGCGTTTTCGCTTTGGCCGGAGCGGCTTGCGGCGGCACAAGCGTGAGCAGCAGCGCCGAAAGCGCTGGCAGGATGATTTTCATGACCGTGTTCCCTCTCGGCTCGGCGGCCGCCTCATTGCTTGAAGCCGGACGCATCGAGCAGGGCGACCTGCTTGCCGTCGATGTAGAAGCGTATCGCATGCGCCTCGTTGTCGATGGCAATGCGCGTCGGTTGAAGAGCCTGCACCGCAGGCGCCTTGACATATTTCGACGGAAATCCTCCGTCTGGCGCGTTTGCAAAGAGCAACGCCAGGGCGATGCATCCTGTGGCAAGCATGGTGAGGGTCAATTTGGGAGAAGCGGTCATGTTTTGATCCTTCTTGACGAGGTGGCTCACGGTTCGGTTGTTCCCGTCTCTTGAAGCCGGGTTTCGCCGTTGCTCGAAATCGAGCGTGTCACTGCTCTACGAAGGAAGGGGAGCTCAAGCCCCACATTCAGCGCGTTTTCCCTGACGGTCTGCCCCTTGCCCAGGGCGAGCTTAGCGCTGGTCGATGGTGCGAAAAGGGGGCGCGTGCGGAACGGCGTGGAATTCTCTGGAATTCCTGGAATATTAGCCTGTAGAGATAAGGCGATGGGGCATGGATTCGGCGAGATGGCCTGCTTGGTTGGCTGCAGCACACGGTGGCCTTGCGACGGGCCTGAAGGCACGGTCTTCGCTCGAATGAGGAGCCAGTCCCGATTCTATCGGGATGGAGAAGGTGCAGCCGGATGGCATTGAACATCGCGCAGAAGTTGCGACTGACTTCGGTCGTGCTGGGAACCGCCACCCGCAAGGACCTGGCGGCGGCGTTTCGCGCCGTCAACCCGAAGACGGCTTTCGATGTTGGCCGCGCCGACAAATGGCTGCAGGGCCGCGCCCAGCCCCGCGAGCACAGCGTCTATGAAGACTGGGCGAAAGTGCTGCGCCTCGAACGGCCAGGCGCCTGGATCGCCGAAAGCGATCTGCCGAGCTTCGCGGCCGCCGTCGCGGCCCAGCACGGCATCGACACGGCGGAGCTCGAACGCCGCGCCAGCGCGCAGTCCGAGGCCTCGCCCGGGCACGACGACAAGAGCGTTGGCCCGGCGCTTGCCGGTACCTATGCCTGCTATTCGCGCGCCTGGTCGCCCTATTATCGCGGCCAGCTGATCAGGGGCCGCCTGTCGATCGGGGCCGGGCCGGGCGTGCATGGGTTCAGCGCCATCTATCGCGAGACATTGCCGACCGGCCAGTTGCAGCTCGGCGGCCCGGTCACGCCGGCAAAGCGCAGCCTCTACCTGCATCTGAGGGAGGTCGGCGGCGAGGCGCAGTTCTTCCTCTGCCTGTTCCCGCACACGCAGCCGGTCAGCGTGCTCGGCGGCTATATGTGCGGCACCGCCATCATCGGGCCCGAGGCGCAGCCGTCGATCACCAGGATCCTCCTGGTGCGGCTGCGCGATGCGCCCGCCGCCGAACAATGGGGCGGGTATTTGCCGCCAGGCACCTCGATCGCCGCCGATCTGGCGAGCCTCGGCATCGTGATCGAGCACCCGGAAACGGTCGACCGGCAACTCGAGCGGTTCCTCAGCGCCGACAGCGACAGCGGCGTCAACCAGATCCCGCCGGCCGAATTCCGCGCCATCCTCGACGTGTTCGACCGCCACTGGCTGCAGCACGCGGGCTGATCCCGGCATCCCGGCGACCTTGACAGCGCGGCCGCATCGCGTTCACCTGCGCCGGTCGTTGACCTGCGCAGGAACGGACGATGAAAAAGACCTACGAAAAGCCCAGGCTTGAAAAGCGCGACAGGCTCTCGGCCGCGACCGCCGCCACGCCGTCATCCGGCTTCTCATTCTGAGGACGGTCGAGCTTGACAAGCGCGCTGCGCGGCGCCCATGTTGCGCGCGTTGTCTTCAGGGGGAATCTCGATGAAGAAGGTCTACAGCAAGCCGACGCTTGAAAAGCGCGGGAAGCTTTCCGCCGTCACGGCCGGCAACGGCGCATCCATCGCGGTTTGAGCGGTTCGGCGATCCCGGACGGAAAACCGCTACGCATTTTTTTGAGGAATTGCTCCAGCCGGCGTTTCCGGGCCCCGCTTCGAAGCCTCGCCGCTCCTGGCCAGGAGCGGGCGGTACACCGCGCAGGTGCCCGCCCGTCCGGCGCCGCCGCCAAGCTGCTGAAACCCCGTCCGTCCCCAACAGCAACGGTCATGGCGTGACCAGTCACTGCGGAGTGCCATTGGCGGGCCTTGCTGTCAACGCCGGCCGCAGGGCCTTGCGGCGGGCGTTTTTCCCGTCCCGCAGTGCCGAAATCGCCCTGCCGCGATCGCGCCGTTGCGGTTGGCGAAAGCCCGGAAATGGCGGATTTCCGGGCTTTTCGGCCAGCTCTTGAGCCGGCGCGAGCCCATTTGCCTATCCGCTTGAATAGGTTCGTTTTTCGCCGGCTCAAGGTGTTTTGGGTTCCGGTTCTCAACCTGACTTTTTTTGGGTGCATTTCCGCAGCGCAACAATGGGGGCCGGGGGAGACGCCGAAACCGCCAATCTCCTCCTTTGGGGGAGATAGGCGGCTTTCCGTGAACAGCTTCATGATGCTCTCATTGAGGCGTGCTATAGTAGCCTGTTCGAGCGAGGGAGGGTGCCATGGGCGATCGGTTGCTCGAGGTGCTTGCCAGGCGCAAATCCTGGCTGGACAGGGTGGCGCTGGGCCTGCTTGTCTTCGTGGCGACTTTGATTGCCGGTCTTATGGGCGGCGCCGGCGCTTAGGCGTCGAAACGAGAAGCTCATGCGGGCCGGCGCCGAAGGCAAGAAGCGCCCGGTCAACGCGGCTTCGTTGTGACGCGTCGGCGCATGGTCGCGATGATCCCGACTCCGTCGCCGATATTGATCCTGCCCTTGGCCATACCGGGAGTCTGGTGCGGCCCGCAGCTTCATTAAGATTTCTCTAATGTGGCATAGATTGACAGGACCGGCCGCTCTCCTGGGAATTGATTTTCAAGTGGTTGAACCCTTCAGCGGTTGCCAACTCTCCTTAGGATGCCCGTCGCCAATTTCTCCCAAGTGGCGGCGGGCTTTTGTTGCCCAGAAATGGAACCAAGGCCGCCTTGTTTGGATTTCTTTATGCCGTTCGCACCCAGCCGAGGCACGCGGACGTTTGGAAGAGTTCATCACGCTTTCGCCCGACCGAGGGAAGGAGAGCGTAATGCGCTCAGAATGCAGGCGTCCCCACCGGGGTGCCCCAGCCACCGCGACCTTGCAGTTAAGCCAGCGGGTAGTCCGCAAGAGGGGCATTGAGAACGGCACGGTAGTCGAGGCTACCGACACCCAAATAAAAGTGAAGTGGGATCGAGGCGCGACGAGCTACTTCCGTCGCGGCAGAGAAGGGGACGTGCTCCACGCGCCCCCGGGTGAGGAATATGCCATGCCTTTCCCCGCCTACCTAGGCTCTGACGATCTGGACATGCTCACCCAGGCATTGAAGGACCATTGCGACGCCTATGGCATTTCCGCCGACGCCGAGCGGGATGATATCGCGCGGCTTGTCATGGTGCTTTTCGTCAGCGGCATTAATGACGTCGATGACATGAAGGCCGCTCTGGTCGCTTCGAGGCGCGTCCACTAGGACCGTGCCGTTCGCGACGGACGGACTCGACTGGCTTGAGCCATGAAGCGGGCGCTAGACGGATCTGCCAGCCCGCATCAAAGCCCTCGTCAGTGGGAGCTGCGTTTCGAATCTGGCGGTTTCCTTCGTCGGCCTTTCGAACGCCTTGCCGCCCTGACCGCCACCCTCCAGGGGCTTGTCGAGGAGCGCAAGGGAAAGCCGCCATGGGTCGTCAAGTCTAATTCAAATTGGGGCGGGGGCGGACTCTCGAACTACGACTATGAAGGATTCGCCCAGGAGTGGTGTCGGGTGTAAAATGATGGTGTCGTCCGCACCTAGCCGAGGCACACGGACGCTCGGAAGAGTAGATTCGCGCTTTCGCCCATTTGAGGGGACGGATGCGTCATGGCTCTCAACAAATACGTGGGCGTTTTCACGCCGACCGAGTTGGCGCTTCTCCAGAGGGTTTTTGACCAGCTCTGCAGGGAGCGCCATTTAGCCCTCAAGGACAGAGAGCAAAGGGACGAGCTCGCCCGCGAGGTCATCCAGGCATTCGAGAATGGCTTCGCCGACGAGGTCGAGCTGTGGCAGTCCCTTTCGAAGCGCCGCATGGCTCGGTAATAAGTTAGGCGCAGGACTTCTGCTGGGCGCCGCGGAGGAAGACCCGACAAGGGAGCGGCCCGGCAGGCTGGCGGGGTAGGCCAGCAAACGCCGGGCCTAGCCGGCGGGGCTCGGGGGCGAGACACGGCACCGGCTAACGAAGAATATACGCTCTTGCTAATATTGCTGGAATGCATCCATAAGGACGAAGCGGCGTCTTTGCACGGGCCGGCTTTACGGTGACGGCACACAAAGCTGACGGCGACCCAAGGGCGTTTTACGCTGAACGACAGGGCGGAGATCCGAGAAATTTTCTCCGAGTTCGAGCTGATCGGCGGCCCGCTGACATACGGTTCGGCGCGGCCAGGGGAAGGACTTCCGCGAAGTGATTATCCTCGACCGCAAGACGCCGCGGCCAGCCAACTTGCCGCCGGTGACCAGCGCGCACGAAGGTATTTCGACATTCCGACGGAACAACAGTCTCAAAGCCCCGTTGGAATGATGCCGGACGGTGCTCGGCATACCCCCACACCCCTCCGCGCGCCGCCGGGCTACTCCAACCGAACTCAGCCCGCCGGCCCAGCCGTCGGGCTTCTTTTCTTTCAGCCATCCATCTCGAGAGGCTTGTGATCGGGCTTTTCATGCCAGATCACCTGACGCAGGTCGCGGCGATCGACGGGCTGCCCGCACCCCTTGCAGCGATAGAAATGATCGAACTCGCATGGCGGCTCACCGCCATGACGCGTCCCGGTGATCGGCGGCCCGAGATCCGAAAGCTTTGTCAACCGTGAAGTTTCCGGGCTTCGCGTTCCAAGGTCTTGCGGTCGTTGCCATGCTCGCTGATCAGCTCTCTCACCTGCTCCGGCGTGATCCGATGCTGTTTGGCGAAGTAGCGGACCTCGTAATCTTCATCCGCCGACACGCGGTCGCGGTCCCGAAAATCGCGCTTGGCCTTGTCGTCCGTCATGGCTGATCCTCCCTAGGTGCCAGAAAGCTGGATGACGCCCAAAGGTTCCCGTTCAGCGTTTTGCGTGCTTGCGTTTCTTCCTGGATTTGAGACTGGCGCTATAGGCGGCTTCTATGATCCGCAGCACTTCGTCGCGGGTTATGCCGCACTTGCGGGCATAGTAGTCGGCTTCGGCAAGCCGTTCTTCCGACAAGCCCTGTGCGAGCAGCTTCGCTCTCATCCGACCCTCGAACATCGGACGGATAACAAATTCGCTCCGCCATTTGTTCCAGCACTTGCTAATGGAGCGGAAGGCGTTCCAAGCTATTTGAATCAAAGTTTCGCGTTTCGTGGAGTTCCGATGCGTAAGCCTGGCAGAGGCGCCCGGCTGCCCTTCATTCGTCCAATGGAGCCTGAACTGGTCGAGCAGCCGCCCAAAGGTGAAGGCTGGAGCCACGAAGTGAAATTCGATGGCTACCGGACACAGGTAATCAAAGACACCGACGGAATCCGCCTCTACACCAGGACTGGAATTGACTGGACGGCCAAGTATCGGCCTCTCGCGAAGGAAGCCGCGGCGCTCGAAGCGGAAAGCTTCATCATCGAATGCGAAACGATCGTCACGGACGAGACCGGGCTGTCCGACTTCCATGCGCTTCGCTCGGCCATCACGCGCCGGCCGCAGGATCTTTACCTGGTCGCGTTCGATCTGCTGCATCTCAATGGCCACGATCTGCGCGACATGTCGCTCGAGGATCGGCGCGAAATCCTGCAGGCACTTATTGCGGCCGGCGGTCGCATCCAATTCAGCGAGGCGCTGCCTGGCACAGGTGACGCCGTTTACCACCTTGCTTGCGAAGCGGGCTTGGAAGGCATCGTGTCGAAGCGGCTGGATAGCGTGTACCGCAGCGGCTCGACGATGAACTGGCGGAAGATCAAGTGCTATGTCGAGAAGGAAATGGACATCATCGGAGTCAAACGCGAGACCGGTAAGCCCGCGATAGTGCTCATGGCTGACCACGGTCGCTACATGGGCGGCGCGTTCGTCACCTTTAAAGCCGACAAGCGCCAGGCGCTATGGGCCCGCGTCGAGGGCAAGGCCGGCGCCGCACCGCCAAACGGCTTGGCAAAGGAAAAAGCCGAATGGCTGAAGCCTGGGCTCGTCGGCCGTGTGAAGTTCCTGAAGGGCGAGGAGAAGCTCCGCCACGCCTCGCTGAAGGACTTTCGCGAAGACGAGTGACGACCTGCCCATTGCCGCCGATGCTCACCGTTCGCTCATGTTTTCGGGAACATGGCGATGAAGCGGGGCGTTGAAGCCATGAAGGGACTGCCGTCCCTGACGCTGTAGACCTTCCAAAGTTGCTTAAGGTCTGGCGCCGGATGGGCGTTAAACCGTGCAATCATTGGAGAATCCCACCATGCGAACGCTTATTGTCCTTGCAGCGTTTTCGCTGTTCGCCGGCCCTGCGTCGGCAGCTGATCACCTCTTCACCGCCACAGCGGCAGGCGGCTTGACGACCTCCAGCCAACCATTCCAGAACGGCATAAACAACACGGCTCCTACAGCCGAGGCTGTGCCGGGCGGAGGTAGTCCGTTGTCGGGTGAGGACCATACCGTGCCGGCCACCGACACACAGACGGGCGCCTCGACCAGGAGCATGCCGTCGGCCGTTGACGGCAAGACGGCGCCATCCGCTAACTCACGGTGAGGACCATCGCCGGAAAATTGTTGGAACCGAACGCTGATCCCGCCATTTAGCAGAAAGGCGGTCGTTATCCTCTTTTAAGGGCTGCCAGCATTTAAGTCCCCAAGCAAAGGCCCGTCGCCCGTTCCCCCCACACGGCGGCGGGCTTTTTCATATGGGTCGAACCGAATTGACTCGAAGCTGACTTAGAGCAATTCCAGGAAAAGTGTGTAACGGTTTTCCGTCCGGAATAGCGTAAAAACAAATACTTAGAGCGGTTCGGCGATTCCGTGAAACGTTGAACCGCTCTAGCGGGTCAAAGTTTCCCGCCGGCTTTTGGCGACAGCCGATCTCCCCACAAGAGGGGAGTTGGCAGCTTCTGCGGGTTGCCATGCCTCTGCCCCCCACACACCTCGCGCACCACGCCCCGCAGCCAGCGGTGCGCGGCGTCGGCGTCGAGGCGCGGGTGCCACATGAGCGAGATGGTGAGCGGGGCGAGCTTTACCGGCAGCGCGAAGGTGACCAGGCCTTCGCGCAGCTTGCCCGTGTAGCGCTCGGGCACGGTGGCGATGAGGTCGGAGCCGCGGGCAAGCGCCAGCGCTTCCGAAAAGCCGCCGACGACGGTCGCGATCGTCCGCGTCAGCCCGGCGGGCTCCAGCGCGTCGTCCACCGGCCCGCGGTCGAGGCCGCGGCGCGAGATCAGTATGTGCCGGCCGGCGGCGAAACGGGCGGCGGTGATCTTGCCTTCGCTTAAAGGGTGGCCGACGCGCGCCACCCCTACGAAACGGTCGCGGAACAGCGCCTGCGCCCGCACCTCCGGGCCGGTCGAACCGCCGACCACGCCGGTCTCGAGATCGACGCTGCCCTCGCGCATCGGTCCGCTGTCCTTGTCGGGCTTCGGCACGAAGCGCAACTGCACGCCCGGTGCCTCGGCGGCGACGCGCGCCAGCAGGGCAGGGCCGAAATTCTCGACGAAACCGTCGCTGTTGCGCAGCGTGAAGCTGCGCGCCAGGCGCTTCAGGTCGAGCCGCTCAGCGGGCCTGAGCATGGCTTGCGCTTCCTTCACCAGCCGGCCGGCTTCCAGGCTGAGTTCCATGGCACGCGGCGTCGGCACAAGGCCGCGCCCCGCGCGCACCAGAAGCGGATCGCCGGTCGCCTCGCGCAGCCTGGCGAGCGCCCGGCTCATCGCCGAAGGGCTGAGCTTCAGCCGCCGCGCGGCCCTGGCGACGCTGCCTTCGGCAAGCAGCACATCCAGCGTGACGAGCAGGTTGAGATCGGGTCGCGACATGGCGCGACCTTAGCACGCTTCCGGCAAAGTGGCATGGCGTTCCATGCACGAATAAAATGCAAATGCTGCGCATTCCGCCATATCGGGCGCACGCCTATTTTCCCGGCAGGTTTCACGCCAGCCGGAGAAGAACCATGGCCGATATCGCAGATCCACGTGCCGTAGAAGTGAGCCGCTCGGCGACCGGCGCGCTGGCCAGCCTGTCGCTGGCGATGCTGTTGTCCTCGCTCAGCACCAGCATCGCCAATGTCGCGCTGCCGACGCTGAGCGAGGCCTTTTCCGCGTCCTTCCCGGCGGTGCAATGGGTGGTGCTTGCCTATCTGCTTGCCATCACCGCGCTCATCGTCAGCGTCGGGCGGCTGGGCGATCTCGTCGGCCGCAGGCTGCTGCTGGTGGCGGGGCTCGCGCTGTTCAGCGCCGCCTCGCTGGCGGCGGCGCTGGCGCCGACCCTGCCGCTGCTGATCGCCGCGCGCGCCGCGCAAGGCCTGGGCGCGGCGGTGATGATGGCGCTGACCATCGCCTTCGTCGGCGAGACGGTGCCAAAGGAACGCACCGGCAGCGCCATGGGCCTGCTCGGCACCATGTCGGCGATCGGCACGGCACTCGGGCCGTCGCTCGGCGGCGTGCTGATCGCCTCCTTCGGCTGGCGCTCGATCTTCCTCGTCAATGCGGCGCTCGGCATCGCGGCCATGCTCGCTACCCGCCGCTTCCTGCCCCCGGGCGAGGCGGGGCAGGATCGCGGCGCGACAAGGGAAGGCGCTCGCTTCGATATGCTGGGCACGGTGCTGCTGGCGCTGACGCTCGCCGCCTACGCGCTGGCGATGACTCTTGCGCGCGGCGGTTTCGGCGGCCTGAACGTCGCGCTGCTCGGCATGGCCGTCCTCGGCGCCGGCCTGTTCCTCCATGCCGAGGGCAAGGTGGCTTCGCCGCTGGTCAAACCGGCGCTGTTCCGCGACCCGGTGCTGGCGCCGAGCCTTGCCATGAACGCGCTGGTCTCGACGGTGATGATGGCGACGCTGGTGGTCGGGCCGTTCTTCCTGTCACGCGCGCTGGGCCTCAGCGAAGCGCTGGTCGGCGCCGTGCTGTCGATCGGCCCGGTCGTGTCGGCGCTGTGCGGCGTCGTCGCCGGCCGCATCGTCGACCGGTGGGGCGCGTCCGCGATGGTCGTCGCCGGGCTGGCGCTGATGGCCGTGGGCTGCGCCGCTCTCTCCGTGCTGCCGGCGCTGTGCGGCGTCGCCGGTTACGCGGCGGCGATCGTCATCCTGACGCCCGGCTACCAGCTCTTCCAAGCGGCCAACAACACCGCCGTCATGGCCGATGTCGGCAAGGGCCAGCGCGGTGTGGTCTCAGGCATGCTGAGCCTGTCGCGCAATCTCGGCCTGATCACCGGCACGGCGGCGATGGGCGCGGTCTTTGCCTTCGCCGTGGGGACGAAGGATATCGCGGGCGCCGCGCCGCAGGCGGTGGCCGGCGGGATGCGCGTTACATTTGCGGTAGCGGCGGCGCTGGTGGTGGCGGCGGTGGCGATTGCGGCGGTTGGAGGTTTGCGAAAGCGCCGGAGCGCCTAATCTCCCTTGTTGAGGTTGGTCCGCAAAGCGGACGGAAAGTCAATTGCTTGGCTTTCCGAAGGACGAAAGCCTGGCAAGGCAGAAGGGGGGCGCTGTCCCGCCGGCGTCTCGGCACGAGGTTCCCCGGCTCCGCCAACGCTTCGTCATCCTCGGGCCTGGGATCCATGCGGTGACCTTGATCGTGGGGCGCGGCGGAGCAGAATTCTTAACCGTTGCAACACTTTAGCGTCACGGCATGGATCCCAGGGTCTGCGCGCGTCGCTTCGCTCCCTGGACCGCCCTAGGATGAAGAAGGCGATAGGTTGCGTTCCTTCACACCCCCTCCGTCCTGCCGGACACCTCCCCCACGGGGGGACAGCAGCTTCCGCGCCGCGCCTCACCTCCGCCCAATGTAACCCATCGCACAGTCTGCGCGCCTGTTCTGTCGTAGTCGGCCAGTGAGACTTCCGCATTTTAGCTGATTTTGATATTGCGGAGTGGTTCCTCCCGCCGAGCCGATGAGGAAACGAAGGGGGTAGTGGCAGTGGAAGGGTGCGCGGCCGCATGACCGACAGTCCGCAAGCCGGGCTGCTGGAGATGCGCGTGCTCGGTGATTTCCAGGTGGGCCGCGCCGGCGAACTCGTCGAGCTGCCGCCGTCGAGGAAGACGAGAGCCTTGCTTGCCTATCTCGCCGTCACCGGCAGGGCGCATCAGCGCGAGCGGCTTTGCGAGATCTTCTGGGACATTCCCGACGATCCGCGCGGCGCTTTGCGCTGGAGCCTGTCCAAGATCCGCCTGGTGCTGGGCGCTGACGAATCCGCCTTGGTCGCCGACCGCAACAGCGTCTCGCTCAAGGTCGAGACGGACTATGCCCGGCTGCTGCCGATGGTGAAGGGCGATCTTTCGTTGCTGCCGACGGACGAGCTCGAGGCCGTCGCCGGTTCGATCCGCGGCGATTTCCTCTCCGATCTCTCGCTCGACCGCTGCTTCCAATACGAGGCCTGGCGCAAGGCCCTCGCCAGCGAGGTCGAGCTCGCCGAACTCGGCATCCTGCGCGAACTGGTCGAACGGCTGGCCGGCGAGCCGAGGCGGGCGCTGCCGATTGCCCGGCGCCTGAGCCGCCTGCTGCCGGAGGATATCGGGCTGGCGGAAGAAATGGAGGCGCTGGAGGAGAAGGTGAGGGCGGCGGCCGCCCAGCCGACGTCGCGCTCTCCGCAACCCGCCGCGGCCCCGGCACAATCGCCTTCGCCCGCAAAGAGCCCGGCAACCGCGCAGGATCCCGGCCGCGCCGTGCATTTCTGCCGCGCGCGCGACGGCACGAGGCTCGCCTACGCCATGACCGGCAGCGGTGCGCCCATCCTGCGCGCCGCGCACTGGATGTCGCATCTCACCTTCGACTGGGACAGCCCGATCTGGCGGCACTGGATGAGGGAGCTGTCGCGCCAGAACCAGCTCGTACGCTACGACGAGCGCTGCAACGGACTGTCGCAACGCCACGTGGTCGACGTCTCGTTCGACACCATGGTGTCGGACCTCGAATGCGTGGTCGAGGCGGCAGGGCTCGATCGCTTCACCCTGCTTGGCCTGTCGCAGAGCTGCGCGGTCTCGATCGCCTACGCCATACGCCATCCCGAGAAGGTCTCGGGCATGATCCTCTACGGCGGCTATGTCAAAGGCTGGCGCGCGCGCGGCGACGCCGGCGAGATCGCGACACGCGAGGCGATCGCAACGCTGATGCGCGAGGGCTGGGGCAAGCAGAACCCGATGTTCCGCCAGGTCTTCTGCTCCATGTTCATCCCCGGCGCCACGCACGAGCATTTCGCCTGGATGGACGAATTGATGCTGCGCACCGTGTCGCCGGACGATGCCTTCCGCCTGCAAAGCGCCTTCTCGGTGATAGATGTCAGCGACTTGCTGGAGAAGGTGCGGGTGCCGACCCTGGTGCTGCACGCGCGGGAGGACAACGTGGCGCCGGTCGAGTCCGGGCGCACCATGGCGGCCGGCATTCCCGGCGCGCGCTTCTTCGAACTTGAAAGCCAGAACCACATCCTGCTCGAGGGCGAGCCGGCCTTCGACGAGTTCATCGCCCACGTCCGGGCGTTCATGGCCGAGACGGCGGGATCGTAGGCGCTTCCGCGATCGCGTAATTTCGCTGCCGCGCGCCAGGTCTATTTTTAAGCGACGGCGGTACCCATCCCGCCTTCCTCCGGCCGGTGCCTCAGCTACCCCAACGCCCCCCGCCCGCTGTGGTGCCGGCCTCTTTCGCGCCAGTCCGCAGGTTTTCCGGCCGCCAGGCGTCGGCCTCCGCTTCTTTCTCCAATTCGATCAGCTTCGACTTGATCTCCTCCGGGTCGGCATGCTCGAGCCCGATGACGTCATTGCGCGTCTGCTGCAGGGCGATGACGATCTCGTCGAGCTTGGCGTGAATGGCCGCTGTGTCCCGGTAGCCCTGGATGAGGACCACCCCGGTGATGATGATAGCCGCGACCGAAAGCGCGTAGGTCACCGCACTGGTGAGGCCGAACGGCACAAGCAGCGTGCAGGCAGCCATCGCGACGACGACGACGTAGAAGCCGGGCGGGCGGGACAGAAAATCGGCGGCGACAAAGAGGAGCCGGTTCATCGGCCGCCTATGCGAGCAGGAAGCCGGCGAGGAGCACGGTGAGGATCATCGAAGCGGGCACGGCAAGAAGCCAGCGGGCCTCCAGGACACTATTGCGCGGGTCGTCCATATCCGTTGCTCCTGTTGTCGAATTGCTCGCCGGCAAACGGGACCAAGGAACGTTCGTTCCACCGGTAAGGCCACGGTCTGAAATCGATATCCGACTGAAGTCTCAACGGCCGACGGAGAGGGCCGAAGGCGGCAACCAAAGTCGCGCTTTCGCATTTGCAGCGCGCCGATCCATCGCCAATCCGTAGGGGAGCCGACATGAGCCTGGATAGACCTGCCGCCCAGTCGGAAGACGAACCATATGAAACGGAATTCTTCGCCATGAAATACGGCCTGCCCAGGAAACTCGCCAAAACCATGCTGGAGACGAACGGCCCCGCGCGGCGGGCCTGTGACGCCGCGGCCACGACTTACCTCCGATACGTAGCGTTAAGGCGCGAGCGCGGGAGCTGACTCCTGGAAGCGGCCGCAGCGCCTTCCTGTCGTCCGATCGCCGGGGCGCCCCCCGCAAGATTGGCCCGGAACCAATGCCGCAGATTGCGGTTTATCCGGCGAAGGGATGTTTTAGAAATCAGGAATAGCGCAATGAAAACAGTGGTTCTTGCAGCCTTGGCGCTTTGCATCGCCGCGCCGGCGGTTGCTTCCGCGGCCGAGGCCGATGTCGTCATCAGGACGCACCACCGGCACTATCATCACCGCACCGCCGTCGTCATCAATGACGAAGGCCAGCGTCTCCATCATCGCCGACACGGCACGGTCGCTTTTTATGATCACGGCCGCCGCGCCTGGCATCGTCATCACCGCCCGGACACCGTCGTGGTCACGGGCTCCATCGAGCGTCATCACCGCTACTACCGCCGTCCCGTCGTGGTCGAGAGCGGCTCCGACTATTGATCGCATTCGGCCCGGCTCAGCGATCGAGAGCCGGGCCGGAACCCCCGGCCTTTGCCGGCCATCATTTGTGCCTTTAAGCTTTGGCCAGCGGCACGGAGAACACCGTCGCTGTGCCGGTGAGGCATATCTCGCCGGCCTCGTTGCGCACCGAGGTCGCAAGCTTGGTGATCGGCTTGTCGAAACGCACCTCGGTGACCTCGACACGGCCGGTGATCAGCTCGCCGACGCCGACCGCCTTGACGAATTTCCATGAGACTTCCAGGAACACCGAGCCCGGACCGGGGAGGTCTTCCGCCACCACCGCGTTGAGGATGCCCGAGGTGACGCCGCCCTGCACGATGAGCTTGCCGAAGACCGAAGCCTCGGCCAGCGCCTTGTCGTAGTGCAGCGGGTTGCGGTCGCCGGTCATGTCCGCGAACGCGTCGATATCCTGCGGCCGCGTGCGCCGCGAGCGCTCGGCGGAGGCGCCCACCTGCGGCCGCCCCTTGATGATGCCGATCCATCCGTCCTTCATATGTGCGGTCATGGTCTCATCCCCATTCGGTTGCGTTGCGTGATCGAACCGGCCGCGGCCGGTGGATTGGCGTCGTTTGCCGGCGCCCTTAGGCCCGCCGCCCGGTATTTGGCGGAGGCGCGGACCGGCATCGGCTGCCCGGCGAGCGCCTGGACCTCGGCCTTCATAACGGCGCTGAAACGGCGGTGCCGCTCGCCGATGTCGGCGAGCGTCCAGTCGAAGCCCGCAACGGCGTCCGTGGTGTCGAGGATCTGGTTGGCGAAGAGGTCGCGCTCCCGCTGCCAGGCCGCGAAGGCCGCCTCGGATCCGTCGAGGACGGCGTGCGCCAGGCCTGCCGCATCGCGCAGCGCATCCGAGATGCCGTGCGCTGTGAGCGGGTCGCGGAAGAAGCCGGCATCGCCGACCAGCGCCCAGCCCGGCCCATACGCCTGGCGTATATAGCCCGGGACGCCGCGAAATGCCTGCAGGCGGGCATCCTTCGCCGCGCGGTCGGCCTGCGCGGCAAGGGCAGGCGAGAGCGCTTCCAGCACCGCCATGCGGGCGCGCGCATGGTCGGCGCGGAAGCGCTGGTCGAACAGCCTGGTCGGCACCGAGGCGACGATGCAGGCCAGCCCGTCATTGGTCGGAATGAACGAGCCGGCGAGACCGTCGCGAAAATACCAGTGGTAGCCCGCGCCTGGCTCGACGGGCGCGTAACCGTAGACATGGGCGGCCGACACGGCTCCCTGTCGCAACACCCGAGCGTTGCTGCGCTTGGCCACCAGCGAGCCGATGCCGTCGGCGCCGATCACAATGCCGGCGCTCACCTGCAAGACGTCGCGGCCGGCACTGCGGATCTCGACGCCGCGCACGCGCCCCTGTGTATCGGCGAAGAGGTCGGCGACGGCCATGTCATGCTGGAACTCGGCGCCGGCCTTGCGCGCGGTATCGACCAGCATGCGATCGAGCACGGTGCGCCGCGGCGCGATCAGGCCGGGCAGGTCCGGCCCGGCATCGAGCGCAATGATGATCTCCTCGTCGCCATAGTGGAACGTCGTCGCCTCGATCAGCGGCGTGCCGGCCTCGATGAGCGGCTTGAGCAGGCCCCAGCGCGACAATTGCAGCACGGCCGGCCGCATCAGCGCGTGCGTCGACAGCGTGTCGGAGCCATAGGGCCGACGCTCGATGACCATCACCTTCAGCCCCGCGCGGGCGAGCAGCAGCGCGGTCGAGGCGCCGGCGCAGCGCGCGCCGACGATGATCGCGTCGTAGTGGCGGCGTTTCGGCGCGGCTGGAAGCGGGCGATTCTGGATGTCTGGCATCGTCATTGTCCTCAGGCGGCCCTCAGGCCCTTGCGGTCGAGATAGCGGGAGACCTCGGCGGCGATCGCTTGCGCGTCGACGCTGGCGCCGCCGATGAAGTTGGAATCGCGCTTGCGCAGGAAGCGGAAGCCGAGCCCGTAGAGGCCGGGCACGCTGGTGATGCCGCCCTGATGCGCGAGCTCGCCGTCGGCGCCGAGCGCCAGCGGCTCCAGCCAGTCGAACGAGCGGGCATAGCCGGTCGCCCAGATGATCGTGCGGATCGATCCGTCCGTCAGCGACAGCCGCATCGGGCGGACCGAAGGCACTGTCACCGGCTCGCGGCGGGCCGGCCGCGCGGCGCCGGCGAAGCGGTCGATCCCGGCAAGCAGGCGCGCCTGCTTCGCCTCGGCCGCCGCGATCTGCGCCGGAAGGTCGTCGGCGAAGGCGACCTCGCGATCGGCGATGCCGCGCACACGGCCCGCCAGCTCGACGCCGAGCGCCTGCAGCGTGGCGAGGTCGACATCGGCCTTGTCCAGCCGCCCGGCAAGCTGCAGCGAGGGCTGGCGCCTGGCGCTCTCGGGGTTGGCGAGGCCGTCGAGCGGCTGCGCCATCAGGCCCATCTCGCAGAGCCAGAAGAAGATGTCCTTGCCGCGCCACAGCCTCGGCAGGCGCGTATGCTTGCCGACCGAAAGCATGACACGCCGGCCGGCGCGCTTAAGCTCGTCGGCGATCTGCACCCCGGAGGAGGAAGCGCCGACGATCAGCACCCCGCCGGGCGGCAGTTCGCCGGGGGACCGATACTGCGAGGCGTGGATGCTGAGCCGCCCGCCCATTGTCGCGGATGCAAAGGGGATCACCGGCCGGTCGCAATGGCCGGTCGCCACCACGACGGCTTTTGCCGTCCAGTCGCCGGCGCCGGTGGCGAGCGTGAAGCCGCTGCCGGTCCGCCTGCAGGCGGAGACCTCGACGCCGCATTCGATCGGCACCTGCCAGTTCCTGGCATAGGTTTCGAGGTCCCGGACGAAGCAGTCCTTCGTCCTGAAGCCGTCGAGGTCCGGGCCGTCATAGGGCGAGCCGGGCAGGCCGTTCAGCCAGTTGGGCGTAAGCAGCCTCAGCGATTGCCAGGCCTGCGCGCGCCAGCGCTCGCCGATGCGGCCGCGCTCCAGCACGACATGGTCGATGCCGGCGCGGCCAAGGCAATGGCTGAGCGCAAGCCCGGCCTGCCCGCCGCCGATGATGACGACGTCAGCATGTTTCATGGCTCTGTTCCGAAACCTTGGGAAGAGACGGTCCGGATTTCCCCGGACCGTCTGTCAGCCCTGCCTTACTGGATGGTCTTGATCCCGACCGTGACCGGCACGCCGTTGGTCAGCACATCGAACACGGCGGAGCGCGCACGGGCCTGCTCGACAAGTTGCTGGAGCTTCTCGGCCGGCGCGTCGCCCTCGACCTCGAACGAAACCTGGATGTTCTGGAAGCCGTTGCGGACCTCGTCCGAGATGCCGAGGATGCCGCGCAGGTCGATGTCGCCGTCGACCGAGCACTTGACCCGGCTGAGCTTGATGCCGCGCGCCGCGGCGATGTTGGCAAGGCCCGCCATCAGGCAGCTCGCCAGCCCATGCAGCAGCCACTCGACCGGGGTCGGCGCGTTGTCGGCGCCGCACAGGATCGCGGGATGGTCGCTGTCGGCATAGAAGGGCTTTTCGTGCTTCTGCTCCTGGCCGGCGCCGTGGAAGCCGTGCATGACGCTTTTGCTGTGCGTGCCCTCGATCCATTCATTGTGGGCGCGGAACTGGAACTTCGCCAGCTCCGGCTGGCCGGCGACGAAATTGATCGTGGCCAACAGGTTCGGCGTGTCGACGCCATTGAGCGGAAGTCGCGCAGGTTTGGTGTTCGGTTGCATTTTGTCTTCTCCCAAAAGGTTGGTTTGCGGCTTGGTTGCCGTGACGGCCTTTCTTTGACCGTCGGGCGTTTGAGCGAGAGTGGGTGCGGGCGTGGAATTTTTGATGCGCCCACCGTGGAAATTGCATCGCCCGTTTCATTTGAGGCGGACATTCGGCGCGGGAAGCCAACGTCGGAAGGCCGGTCAGCGGGGGGCCAGACGCGAAAAACCCCGGCGACGCCGGGGTTTTCGCCAGGCCTTCCGGCCGGCCGTCATCCCGCTTCAGGCGTCCGTCCTGTCGGCTTCGGCGAGCGCGCTGCGCGCGGACGTGTAGTATTCGATCTGCGAGCGGCTGATCCCCATGTCCTTCAAGAGATAGTCCGGCATGGCGCGCAGCGCGGCGCGGTCGCTGCGCATCCGCATGGCGTGGTAGGCCAGCCGCAACGCGCGGCCGGCAAAGCCGGGCAGGGTGAAGCCGGTGCCGCTGGTTTCACAGGTTGCGTGGTCAAAAGTGGTCATCGTCATCTCCATCGGTTGCGGACGCGTTCCTTCGCGTCGTCGATGCGGACAATGCGGCACGGGCGACGGAGCGAGCGTTGGAACCGGCGTCGAAAATGCCGTGGAATCGTGCGGGGAGCGAAAGCGCCTCTCCTTCTCCCACAAGGGGAGAAGGGAGGGTCGTAGCGCTGCTTCCGTCCTCATTGGACTTCGCCCGACACAACCCCATATTGAATCGAAGGAGCTTTGAGCGTGAAACTCGCGCGGGTGGCCCTTCTGGCAGCGGCCTTCGTGGCCGCCGCGGTCCTTCTCCCCTTCTCCCCGGCCGGGACGGCTGGGCAGAGGATCGCCTTGAGCATCGCGATCGACGGCGCCATCGGCCCGGCGAGCTCGCGCCAGCTCGAGGAGGCGCTCAAGGTCGCGGCAGAGCGCAACGCCGAGGTCCTCATCCTCCAGCTCGACACGCCGGGCGGCCTGGTCACCTCGATGCGCGAGATGATCGCCGATATCCTGGCCTCTCGCGTTCCCGTCATCGGTTATGTCGCGCCGGCCGGCGGCCATGCCGCGAGCGCCGGAACCTACATCCTCTACGCCACCCATGTGGCGGCGATGGCGCCGGGCACCAATCTGGGCGCGGCGACGCCGGTCGAGTTCGGCGGGCTGCCCTCGCTTCCCGGCGGCGAGAAGGACAAGGACCAGAAGGACGCCAGCGGGCGGCCGGCCGGCGACGCGATGATGGCCAAGGTGACCAACGACGCGGTGGCGCTGATCCGCTCGCTCGCCGAGCTGCGCGGCCGCAACGGCGACTGGGGCGAGAAGGCCGTGCGCGAGGCGGCAAGCCTCTCGGCCAGCGCCGCGCTGCAGCAACATGTCATCGACTTCATCGCCCGCGACACGACCGAGCTTCTGCAGCTGGCCGACGGCCGCACCGTCGACATGGCCGGCAGGAAGGAAGTGCTGGCGACGAAGGGCCTGGCCGTCGAGACGCTGGATCCCGGCTGGTTCATCCGGCTTCTCGCCGTCATCACCGACCCGAACGTCGCGGTGCTGCTGATGCTGATCGGCTTCTACGGCATCGTCTTCGAGGTCACGAGCCCCGGCGCGGTGGCGCCGGGCGTCATCGGCGCCATCTGCCTCGTGCTCGCCCTCTATGCGCTCGATCTCTTGCCGATCAACTATACCGGGCTTGCCCTGATGCTGCTCGGCGTCGCCTTCCTCATCGTCGAGGCCTTCAATCCGACTGTCGTGCTGGGAGTCGGCGGCGCGGCCGCCTTCCTGCTCGGCGCCGCCATGCTGCTCAAGATCGAGGGGCCCGGCTTCGCCATATCGTGGGCGGTCATCGGCCCTGCCGTGGCGCTGACGCTGGGGCTCGCGCTGCTCGCCGGCAGCTACCTCTGGGCGGCGCGGCGCAATCCGCCGCGCATCGGCGGCGAGGCGATGCGCGGCCAGCCCGCCCAGATCCTCGACTGGGAAGGCCGCGAGGGCCATGTGCTGGCGCTTGGCGAACGCTGGCGGGCCAGGGCCGACGATCCGGTGGCGCCCGGGGACAACGTCGAGGTCACCGCCGTCAGCGACCTCGTGCTGACGGTGCGGCGGCGCGGTGTGGGAAACGACGGAGCAAAACAATGACAGTCGGTTATGTCGCCTATCTGGTCCTCGCGCTGCTGGCGATCATGTTCTTGTCGGCGGCCATCCGCATCCTGAGGGAATATGAGCGCGGCGTGGTGTTCACGCTGGGCCGCTTCACCGGGGTCAAGGGTCCGGGCCTCATCCTCTTGGTTCCCTTTATCCAGCAGATGGTGCGGGTGGATCTGCGCGTGGTGGTGCAGGACGTACCGCCGCAGGACGTCATCTCGCGCGACAACGTCTCGGTGAAGGTCAACGCCGTGCTCTATTTCCGCATCGTCGACGCCGAGCGGGCGATCATCCAGGTCGAGGACTTCATGACCGCCACCAACCAGCTGGCGCAGACCACGCTGCGTTCGGTGCTCGGCAAGCACGAGCTCGACGAGATGTTGGCCGAACGCGACAAGCTCAATAGCGACATCCAGGAGATCCTCGACCAGCGCACCGATGCCTGGGGCATTAAGGTCTCCAATGTCGAGATCAAGCATGTCGATCTGAACGAGAGCATGATCCGCGCCATCGCCAAGCAGGCCGAGGCCGAGCGGCTGCGGCGCGCCAAGGTCATCAATGCCGACGGCGAGCAGCAGGCGGCGGCAAAGCTCGTCGAGGCCGGCCGCATGCTGGCGGCCGAGCCGCAGGCCATGCAGCTGCGCTATTTCGAGGCCCTGCATGACATCGCCGGCGAGCGCTCCTCCACGGTGGTCTTCCCGCTGCCGGTGGATCTGCTCAGCCAGTTCCTTAAGGGACAGGAGAAGTGAGCCGCCACGGCGGCTCGGGCGAAAATCGCTTGCCGATCCAGTCGACGAAGGCGCGGGTCTTGGCGGCCTGGCCCTTGGCCGAGGGCATGACGACGTAGACCGCGCCCTCGTCGGCCAGCGTCCAGTCCTCCAGGATCGGCACCAGCCGGCCGTCGGCAATCTCGCGCCCGACCAGCCAGTCCGTGCTCATCATCAGGCCGACGCCCTGCACGGCTGCCTCGACCAGCACCTCGGCGTCGTCGCTGACCAGCGGCCCCGAAACCTCGACGCGCACGCGCCGGCCCTCGCGGTCGGTCATCTCCCAGGCCGGAAAGGTCTGGAAGCCAGTGAAGCCGAGGCAGGAATGTTCGAGCAGCGCCTGCGGCGTCTCCGGCCTGCCCCTTCGGGCGAGGTAGGAGGGCGCGGCGCACAGCAGCCGGCGCCGCGTCGCCACCTTGCGCGCCACCAGGCGCGAATCCTCCAGGCTGCCCAGCCGCACGGCGACGTCGAAATTCTCGGCGACGAGATCGGTGAAGCGGTTGGAGAATTCCGCCTCGATACGTATATCCGGGAACTCGGCGAGGAACTGCGGCAGGAACGGCCCGATCCACATGCGCCCGAACGTGCCGGGCAGCGCCAGCCTGAGCAGCCCGCGCGGCCGGCCGCCGGCATGCGCGGCGGCAGCGGTTTCCGCCTCGTCGACCGAGGCGAGGATGGCGCGCACACGCACAAGGAATTCCGCACCCGCCTCTGTCAGCGCGACGCTGCGGGTCGTGCGGTGAAGCAGCCGCACTCCCAGCCGCTCCTCCAGCGACTGCAGGCGGCGCGACAGGATGGTCGCGTCTCGTCCGACCCGCGCCGCCGCCCTGGTGAAGGAGCGCGCCTCGGCGATGGCCGCGAAGGCCGCCATTTCGGCAAGGGCCGCCGGTTCATGGGATTGCTGCATGGTTTGCAATACTAAAATGTGAAATTCAATAATTATCGCTTGATAGCGCAGCAGATAGGTTCGCTCAACCCGTCAATCGACACCACGGAGTGAACCCATGAAAGCCATCGAACTCAGCCAGCCCAGGCTGGACGCCTTCCGCGCCGCCAGCGTCGCCACGCCCGAACCGCAGCGCGGCGAGGTGCTGATACGCCAGTGCGCGGCGAGCCTGAATTTCGTCGATGTCGCTGTCGCGAGCGGCAATTACCCCGGACCGGTCTTCCCGCTCATTCCGGTTGCCGACGGCGCCGGCGAGATCGTCGCGCTCGGCGAGGGCGTGACAGGCTTCAGCATGGGCGACCGCGTCGTCGCCCACGCCAAGCCGCGCTGGATCGGCGGCCGGCCGCGGCCTTACGAGATGACGCAGATGCGCGGCATCTCGCTCCCCGGGTCGCTTGCCCAATATGTCGCCCTGCCGGCCAATTCGGTCGTGCCGGTCCCGCCGCACCTCTCCTTCGAGGCTGCCTCGACGCTGCCCATCGCCGGCACCACCGCCTGGAACGCGATCCGCGCCGCCGATGTCGGACCTGGCTCGGTGGTCGTGCTGCTCGGCACCGGCGGCGTCTCGATCTACACCCTCCAGCTTGCCAAGGCGGCCGGGGCCACCGTCGTCATCACTTCGTCTTCGGACGAGAAGCTGGAGCGAGCCAAGGCGCTCGGCGCCGACCACCTGATCAACTACCGCGCGACGCCGGACTGGGACGGCAAGGTACTGGAACTGACCAACGGCCTCGGCGCCGACCTGGTCGTCGAAACCGGCGGCACCGCCACCTTCGCGCGCGCCGTCAACGCCACCGCGCCCGGCGGCACGCTGTTCACCATCGGCTTCGTCACCGGCGCCGAGGCAACCGTCAACCTGCTGCCGATCATCATCAAGGCGCTGAAGGTGGTGGGCAACAACACCGGTTCGGTGTCCGACCTGCGCGACGCCGCCCGCGCCATCGGCGCCGCCGGCATCGAACCGGTCGTCGACAAGGTGTTTTCACACAACGATGCGACAGAAGCCTACACCCACATGGCCGCAGGCGGCCTGCATTTCGGCAAATTGGTGTTCGGCCTGGAGTGGTAGGAAGTGTGCCGCCGGAGATCGGCGAAAGCGATGAAACTGCCGATCTCCCTGACCCGATTTTCCTTGCCCCGATTTCCCTGACCCAGATTTCCCTGGCAGGGAGATCGGGGAGCTTCAATTCGCCTCGCCCGAACCCTTGCCGCACTCGGCCAGCACCTTGCCGATTGCCGCGCTCGATCCCGTCAGCGGGAAGCTCGCCGCGCCATATTTGTCGGCGCTGATCGTCACCTCGCCCTTGCCGCGCAAGAGCGCCAGCAGCGGGTCGGCGGGGCCGGAGAGGTCCGCCGTGAAATAATTGTACATCGCCTCCAGCACGAGGTTTTTGGTCACGCTCTTGCCTCCGGCCTTGAAGGTGAAGGAGCCGCGGGTGCCCGGCTCGAGCTGCCCGCCAGCGCCGCCCAGATCGTAGCTCAGCACCGGCCTGTCGAAGCAGGCCAGCATCAGGCTTGCATCGCCCTTCGGCCCGCCGCAGACCGAGGCCATCAGCACGCTACCTCCTTCGTCCTCTTCCATCTTGGCCGACCAGGCGCAGGACGCGGCATGGGCGGGGAGGGTGGTTGCCAGCGCCAGGATGAATGTCGCCAATGCGGTTTTCATGATCGCTCCCCCGTTGAGATGCGGCGGGATCATAGCGAGATTGGCGAAAGCGCGCGAGCGAGTGATCTCCCCCCAGGGGGGAGATCGTCAGTTCCAGCGCCGGCGTTAAATCAACTTCTCCAGCGTGATCGGCAGATCCCGTACCCTTTTCCCGGTAGCGTGGAACACAGCATTGGCAATCGCCGGCGCCACGCCGACGATGCCAAGCTCGCCCACGCCCTTGCCGCCAAGGGCGGAGGAGTGCGGGTCGGGGATGCCGACCGAGATCGTCTGGATGTCGGGGATGTCGGCATTGGTCGGCAGCATGTAGTCGGCGAAATTGCCGTTGACGATGCGGCCGTGCCTGCGGTCGACGATGCCTTCTTCGAGCAGCGCCTGGCCGATGCCCATGATGATGCCGCCCTTCCACTGGCTCTCTGCCAGCTTCGGGTTGTAGAGCCGGCCGGAATCCAGCGCCGACACCACGCGCGACACGCGCACCGTGCCGAAGTCCTCATCGACACGCACTTCGACGAAATGCGCGCACCAGGAATGGCGCGAATAATCGCCCTCGGTGTGCGGAAGCGCCATGGCGATGGTGGTGTAGTTGTTGTAGCGCTGCTCCGGTGTGAAGCCGGCCGGAACGGTGTCGCCCTTGGCCTCGATCCGCTCGCGGCCAAGCATGCCCATCAGTTCCGCGATCGACAGCTCCGGCCCTTCGCCGCGCGGCGAGGCGATGCGTCCGTCCTTCACGGCAAGCGTGTTCGCCTGCAGTCCATGGAAAGGCGAGCGCGGATCGGAGAGCGCCAGCCCGACCAGCTCGTCGAGCGCCTGGCTTGCGGCCTTGTAGACGGCGCCGGTCATGACGCCGGCAAGCCGCGAGCCGCCGGTGACGCCGGCGCGGGCAAGAAGCGAATCGCCGAGCTTCACCGTTACCTGCTCCACCGGCACGCCGAGCGTTTCGGCCGCGGTCTGCGCCAGGATCGTGTAGGTGCCCTGGCCCATGTCGATGGAGGAGCTTTCGACCTCGACCGAACCGTCGGCAAGGATCTTCACCATCGCCTCGCCATAGGCGCGCCGCACCGGATAGGTGCCGGCCGCGACGCCCCAGCCGACAAGCTGGCGGCCGTCGCGCATCGAGTGCGGCGCGGGCGAACGCTTCGCCCAGCCGAAGGCCTCTGCGCCGGCGGCGAAGGCCTCGCGCAATTGCCTTGTGGACCACGGCTTCTTCACCTGCGGGTCCTGCTCGGCATAGTTGATCAGCCGCATCTCAAGCGGATCGATGCCCAGCTCATAGGCAAGCTCGTCGATGGCGCATTCGATGCCGAAGGCGCTGGGGTTCTCGCCCGGCGCGCGTTTTGCGCCCGGCACCACCGTGTTCACCCGCACGACGTTCTGCTTCGAGGAGAAGTTGGGCGTGGCGTACATGATCGCGGTGACGGAGCCGAGCGGCTCGACCCACATGCCGTCGACGGCCGTCTCGTTGACGCCGCGATGCACGATCGACTGGATGCGGCCCGCCTTGTCGGCGCCGATCGCCACCGTCTGCCGGGTCGCGGCGCGGCCGCCATAGGAGGTGAAATTCTGCGGCCGGTTGAGCACCAGCTTCACCGGACGGCCGAGCATCTTTGCCGCTGCCGCCGCCACCGCGCTGTGCGCAAGCGCCAGCGCCTTGGAGCCGAAGCCGCCGCCGATATAAGGCGAGACCAGCCGCACATTCTCGAACGGTACGCCGAACCATTCGGCATAGGTGCGCGCCATGCCGTCGACCCATTGGCTGGGCTCCCAGATGGTCAGCTCATCGCCTTGCCAGCGCGCGATCAGCCCGTGCGGCTCCATAGCCGCCTGGAACTCGCGCGGCGTGTTGTAGGCCGCGCAGACGCGCACCGGCGCCGCGGCGAAGGCGGCTTCAGCGTTGCCCCATTCCTTGGTCATGGCCTCGATCGGGATCCCGTCGGTGCCGTCGCTCAGGTCGACGATGGCCGGCGTCTCGTCATAGCTGACCTTGACGAGCGCGGCCGCCGCCACCGCCTGCTCGAAGGTCTCGGCAACGACCGCCGCGATGTGCTGGCCGGAAAAGGTGACCTCGCGGGCAAGCGGGTTGTAGGTCGGCTGCGCCGGCGGGTTGCCGAGCCAGTCCGATGCGCCCTTGAGCACCATGATGGTGTCGGGCGTCAGCACGGCGAGCACGCCCGGCGCGGTCTCGGCCGCGCGGGTGTCGATGCCTATGACTTTGCCGGCGGCAATCGTCGCGCTGACCAGAACCGCATGCGTCAGCCCTTCGAGCTGCTGCTCGAAAGCGTAATGCGCCTTGCCGGTGATCTTGGCCGGGCCGTCGACGCGCGACAGCCGCCCGCCGACCGCTTCGAGGCGCGCGCTGTCGGAGGCTGCGTGCTTCATGTCATGAACGGTCATGCCGTCTCTCCCAATTTGAGGATGGCGCGCGCGATGACGCGCGGCGCCAATGCGATCTTGTAGTGGTTGGCGCCATGGTCGACGGCGCCCTCCATGGCGAGCTCGCTCGCCTTGCGCACGCTGGCTTCGTCGAGCGCCTTGCCTTTCAGCGCGTCTTCCACCGACCGCGCGCGCCACGGTTTCGTCGCGACGCCACCGAGCGCGACGCGGATGTCGCGGATGGTGCGGCCGTCGGCTTCGAGCTCCAGCCCTATCGCCGCGCTCGCCGCCGCGAATTCGTAGGACTGGCGGTCGCGGACCTTCAGATAAGTCGAGCGCCTGGCGGCGGCAGAGCCGGGGATCTCGATCGCGGTGATGATCTCGCCGGGGCGGATGTCGTGCTCCTGCTCGGCCGTGGCGCCGGGGGCGAGGAAGAAGTCCTCGATCTTCAGCCTCCTTTCGCCGAGATCGACCTCGGCGTCGAAGGCGACGAGCGCGATCGCCAGGTCGCCCGGATAGGTGGCGATGCAGGCCTCGCTAGTGCCAAGCACGGCATGGCCGCGCGTTATGCCGCCGATCGCCGAGCAGCCGCTGCCCGGCGCGCGCTTGTTGCAGGCCGGGAAGTTGGCGGGGTCGCGGAAATAGGGGCAGCGCGTGCGCTGCATCAGGTTGCCGCCGATGGTCGCCATGTTGCGAAGCTGCGCCGAGGCCGCCTGCCAGAGCGCCTCCGACACGGCCGGGAATTGGCTCTTCACCGCGGCATGGTCGGCGACATGGCTCATCTTCGCCAGCGCGCCGATGATCGCGCGGTCGGAATTCACGTCGATGGCATTGAGCCCCTCGATGTGGCTGACGTCGATGACGGTCGAGGGTTCGGCGACGCCGCATTTGGCGAGGTCGACCAGCGTCGTGCCGCCGGCAAGCAGCATGGCGCCGGGCAGCGCTGCGGCGTTGCGCGCGGCTTCCACGCTGTCGGCGCGAAGGTAGGAAAAGTCTCTCATGAGCGGAGCTCCTGTGCTGCCTGGCGGACGGCGGCGACGATGTGCGGATAGGCGCCGCAGCGGCAGAGATTGCCGGCCATGTATTCGCGGATCTCCTCATCGGAGCCGGCATGGCCCTCGCGGATGCAGGCTACTGCCGACATGATCTGTCCCGGCGTGCAATAGCCGCACTGGAAGGCGTCCTGCTCGAGGAACGCGGCCTGCACGGCGTTCAGCGTTCCGTCTTCGCCGGCCAGCCCTTCGATGGTGGTGACCGAGCGGCCTTCGACCTGCGCCGCCAGCGTCAGGCAGGCGAGCACGCGCTCGCCGTCGACATGCACGGTGCAGGCGCCGCACTGGCCCTGGTCGCAGCCTTTCTTGGTGCCGGTGAGGTGGAGCCGCTCGCGCAGCGCGTCGAGCAGCGTCACCCGCGGCTCGACTTCGAGCGCGTGGGTCTGGCCGTTGATGGTGAGATGGAGGGAGAGGGTGGTGGGACTGGGGGTTGAGCCGTTGGTGGCCTGGCCGTTTCTGAACTGGCCGTCTTCGGGAGGATCGATGATGGTCTGGCCTGCGTGGGTCTGACTTGTCATGAGGCGTCGGGCTCCAATTGCTGGACGCTAGGGGGATGGAAATGGGGCTTGGGAGAGGAGGGGCAAGGGATAGGGTTGCAAGGAGGCGGCCTCTGCATTCGTCATCCTCGGGCTTGACCCGAGGATCCATGCCGTGACGGTCGCCGAGGGTCGCAACGGGCCAGAATTCTGCACCGCAGCCGCGCTCGCAGGTAACGGCATGGATCCTGGGGTCTGCGCCGCGTCGCTTCGCTCCTTGCTCCGCCCTAGGATGACGAGCTTCCGGGCGAAGTCGTTGTTCGCAGGCGTCGCGAAAAGCGCCGCCCTTCCCCAGCGGACAGGGTGAGCTTTCCGTTCTCGAACACGTGACATACCGCTTCCCCCGATTATATGATAAGACGACTCCACTAAAACGGAGGCGCCTCCGTTTATTTACGTGGGGGCTGATCCCAATGGGTTCAAGCCCCATATTGCGAGAGTGGAGAAAAAACTGACCGGACAGTCGCCAGAGACCGCCGAAAAGCCGGAAACGCCGGCGCTGAAGCGGCTGCGCGCCGACGCGCAGCGCAACCGCGACAAGCTCGTCGAGGTGGCGGCGCAGGCTTTTGCGGCCGACGGCGTCGACGTCTCGCTGGAGGATATCGCGAAGCGGGCAGGAGTCGGCATCGGCACGCTCTACCGGCATTTCCCGACGCGCGAGCATCTGGTCGAGGTGGTCTATCGCCGCGAGGTGGAGGGGCTCTGCCAGGCGGCCGAGGAGCTTGCCCGCGATCATCCGGCCGACGTCGCGCTGGAGCTGTGGATGCAGCGCTTCGTCGACTACATCGCCACCAAGCGGGGGCTCGCCACCAGCCTGCGCCTACTGCTCAGCACCAACTCGACGCTGTTCTCCGACACCTCGGGTCGCGTCTCGGGCGCGATGCGGCGCTTGGTCGAGGCGGCCGCCGCCGCGGGAAAGATCCGCGCCGACGTCGACGCCTCCGATGTGATGCATGCGCTGGGCGGCATCTACTCCGCCCCCAACACGCCCGACTGGCGCGAGCGGTCGGGGCGGCTGGTGAAGCTCCTGATGGACGGGCTGCGGTTCGGGGCGAGGGGGTAGCGCTCGCCCCTTGCGAGAACGGAGCCGGCGCTGATCCACTTTCCCTCGTCACCGCCTAGCATTCCCCGACCCGCAGCCTACATAGTCGGCACCTCCCACCCCGCATAAGGATCCCACCATGCCCGAACAGCTCACCTTGAACGATGGCGCCTCCATTCCCCAGATCGGGCTCGGCGTGTGGCAGGTCGACCCAGGCATCACGTCGCAGGTCGTGGGCTGGGGCATCGACGCCGGCTATCGCCTGATCGACACCGCCGAGGGCTACCGCAACGAAGAGGGCGTGGGCGAGGCGATCCGCGCGACGAGCGTGCCTCGCAATGAGCTGTTCATCACCTCGAAGCTGCGCAATGGCGGCCACCAGCGCGATGCGGCATTGCGCGCCTTCGACGACACGATGCGAAAGCTCGGCATCGACCGGATCGATCTCTTCCTCATCCACTGGCCGGTGCCCAGCCAGAACAAATATGTCGAGGCCTGGAAGACGCTCGTCGAGCTCAAGCAAGCCGGCCGCATCAAGTCGGTCGGCGTCTCGAACTTCAACCAGGACCATCTGGAGCGCATCATCGGCGAGACCGGCGTCACGCCCGTCGTCAACCAGATCGAATTGCACCCGCGCTTCCAGCAGCGCGACAAGCGCGACTTCCACGCCAGGCACAACATCAGAATAGAAAGCTGGAGCCCGCTGGGCAGCGGCCGGCTGCTCGCCGATCCGACGCTGGAGGGGATTGCGAAGAAGCACGGCAGGTCGGTGGCGCAGGTCATCGTCCGCTGGCACCTGCAGGAGGGGCTGATCGTCATCCCGAAATCGATCCGCCAGGACCGCATCGCCGCCAATTTCGACGTCTTCGGTTTCGAGCTGGACAGCGAGGACATGCAGACCATCCGCGGCATGGATGCGCGCGACGGACGGACGGGGCCCGACCCGGCCACGGCGGCGTTCTTGTTCTGAGGAAGAGGCTCTCCTTCTCCCGCAAGGGGAGAAGGAGAGGGCGTTCGCCTACCCGTTCGATTCCACCACGATCACCAGAGACTCCGGCACCACGCCGTCATAGGCCATCGCGTCGGCGGCCGCTTTGCTCTGCATCACGGCCGTGAGCTTGTCCATGTCCGGAACGTCCATCATCACCGCGACGCGTTTCGGGTTCTGCGGGTCGACGAAGGTGCGGATATTGGTGATCCCGAGCGGGCCGAACAGCTCCTTGCGCTTGGGCGACGTAAGCCAATGGTTCACGTCTTTGCTGATGTCGTGATAGCCGATGATCGTAGGCATTTGAGGCCTCCCAACGTGGCGTCGGCGGGTCGAAATCGCCCGCCTTGGCTGCGATCCTTGCTGCGTCGAATGAGCGCCGCTTCCGGAGGGCTGTCAATTAGGATTTTCTAATATTTCGCAGCCAGGACGGAACGGCTGGTCTCCCCGCAGGTGGGGGAGAAGGCGGCGAGGCGACGCTATCGGCACGCCGGTAGGAAAACATTTCTAAATTAGCCATCTCTCATGGAACTTTGTGGCGGATCTTTCATTTTCAACGACATGCGAGACTCTGTCCACGGCATCCGGACGCGGGCAAACGTGCTATCCCCACGCTACTCATTGGTGCTGCCGATATACAATGAGGAAGAAGTATTGCCTCTGCTGGTCGAGAGGATCAGCGCGCTGGTCGCGCGGCTGGACGGAGAGACCGAAGTCATCTTCGTCGACGACGGAAGCAGCGACAAAAGCGTGCGGTATCTGCGCCGCATGCTCACAGCTGAACCGAGCTTCCGGCTGATCGAGCTCTCCCGCAACTTCGGGCATCAGATCGCCATCACTGCAGGCATGGAAGCGGCTGCCGGCGACGCGGTCATCGTCATGGATGCCGACCTGCAGGACCCGCCCGAAGTCGTTCTCGACTTGGTGGCGAAGTGGAAGGAAGGCTTCGAAATCGTCTATGCAAGGCGTGTCAGGCGCGAGGGCGAATCCTGGTTCAAGCGCTTCACCGCGAGCGTCTTCTACCGCCTGCTGGAGAAGATGACGCCGGTCGACATCCCGCGCGATGTCGGCGATTTCCGCCTGGTGGGCCGCAAGGCGCTGGAGACGTTCAAGCGCATGCCCGAGCACGACCGTTTCGTCCGGGGCATGTTCGGCTGGATGGGCTTCAAGCAGGCGGCGGTGCCGTTCGAGCGCCCGGCGCGCACCCTGGGCGAGACCAAATACCCTTTCTGGAAGATGCTTAATCTTGCGCTCCACGGCATCATCGGCTTCTCGGAGCAACCGTTGCGGCTGGCGCTTTGGACCGGGTTGGCGGTTTCCGCTCTCGCCGTGGTGTATGGCGCCTACGCGATCCTCGCCTGGATCTTCGAAGCCGGGGTGATCGCCGGCTGGACGTCCACGGTGGTGATCGTGTCGCTGCTCATCGGCATCAATCTCTTCATGACCGGTGTGGTCGGGCTTTATGTCGGCAGTATCCATGCCGAGGTGAAACGGCGCCCGCTCTACGTCATCAACAGGCTGAGCGGCTTCGACCGGCCTGCGCGCGTCGCCTCCCGCGAGAGGCGTCCGCCATTCCGCAAGTCCGGCAACGGGGTTCCGGCGGATGTCCGAACGCTTCGACAGCTATAAATCCAATTACGGCGAGCTGGTTCAGGGATCGATCCGGTTTTCCGGGCTTCGGCACGATTTCTTCCTGCTTGCCAAGGCCGAGCTTTTGCGGCGCCTGGCGCTCGAGCAGCGCCGTCGCCAGGGTCGGGCAGACCTGCGCGCGCTCGATGTCGGCTGCGGTGTCGGGTCGCTTCATCCCTATCTCGAGGACGCCTTCGATCGCCTCGACGGCTGCGACGTGTCGAAGGAATCGCTGTCGCGCGCCGGCCGGGAGAATCCGCGCGTCGCCTACACGGCGTGCACCTCCTCGCGCCTGCCCTATGACGACGGCGTGTTCGACCTGGCCTTTGCCAGCTGCGTCGTCCACCACGTGCCGCCTGCGTCGTGGCAGGGCTTCTTCTGCGAGATGCGGCGCGTCCTTCGGCAAGGCGGGCTCGCCTGCATCATCGAGCACAACCCCTACAACCCGCTGACCCGCATAGCGGTGTTGAGGTGCCCGTTCGACGAGGATGCTGTCTTGCTCGGCGCCGGCAAGGCGGCATCGCTTTTCGAGCAAGCAGGCTTCAGCGACATCCGCTGCGAGCATTTTCTGCTTCTGCCCTCGGCGAGGCACCTTGCCAGGAAGCTGGAGCGCGCCCTCGCGCGCCTGCCGCTCGGAGCGCAGTATGCCTGTGTCGCGCGTGCCTGAGCATCGTTTCGTCGCCAGCCTGAGGCTCCTGGCGCGCTTCGGCTCGGTCGGCATCGTCGCGACGATCCTCTACGCTGCCCTGGTCGCCGTCTTTGCCGGATCGGGATGGATCGGCCTTGCGCCCGTGAAGGCCTCGCTCGCGGCCTACGCCGCCGCCGCCGTGTTTTCCTACCTGGCCCACAAATTCTTCACCTTCATGTCGGCCGGCTCGCACCGGACGGAAGCGCCGCGTTTCCTCCTGCTGACCGCGACCGGCCTTGCCGTCGCCTACGCGGCGCCGTCGCTGCTGACCGAGCTTTTCGGACTGCCGCTCTTCGTTCCCGTCCTGCTCACCTGCTTGGTCATTCCGGCGCTCAATTTCCTGATGCTCGACCGATGGGTGTTCGCGAGGCGTGGTCGGCGGGACAAAACGTCCGCGTGAAGCCAGATGCATGTCGCCCAAAAGTGTACAGCGGTTTTGGGAAACGACATGCATAAAACAAAGACTTAAAGCGCATCCAGCCGGAATGAGATCAGTTTGATGGAGCGGTTGTAGATGTTGCTTGCGGCGGGGCTCTGCGCGATGCCGTCGGGATAGTCGAATTCTATCTCCAGCATCCCGCTATCGGGCAGGGCTGCCCGCGGAATGGCGAGGGTCACGGTCGTCGGCGCGGGACCGGACAGCGTCGCCTGGTGCAGCCGGATGCCGTTCGCCGAGATGACGACCCGTTGCGAGAGCTGCGGCGGGCGGATGACGGCGGCCATCTGCAGCGTGGCCAGGAGACCCTCGCCGGGCGGCGACGGCAGCGCGAGGCGAAGCCGCGACGTCTCGCCCAGCGAGTGGGTGCCGTCGGCCACCGGACCCGACCAGCCGCAGACCATCATGGCGGTTGCCTCTCTGGCGCCATCGGAGCGGAACGACACCGTGCGGCCGGGCGTGTAGCGCCCGACGGCGTCGCGGTTGAGGCAGGTCGTGCTCTTGTCGATGTAATAGGCGCGGTAGTCGTTGTTGACGTTTGGATTGAGGGCAAGCGCGAGGATGGCGAGTTCGGCCGCGGCAAGAGCGGCCGCCAGCCCGTAGCCGCCGAGCAAGACTGCCGGCCTGGCGGATTGCGTTGGCTCAGACCAGGGCAAGATAGCCTCCGAGCCAGGCGACGGTCATGAAGAAGCAGGCGACTGGGAGGGCTATCATGGCTGCCACGAAGGTCGGCCTCGATGCCGACAGCAGGGAGGTCGTCAACATCGTCAGCGGCGCAAGGCCGACGACATACCTCACCATGGAGGCCAGATTGGTGGTCAGGGGCAGGATGATGGCCAAAGCGCAGAACAGGGCCGCGCCATATTGCCTGCGGACCGCGAGCACGCCCGAAAGCGCCAGTCCGGCAATCGCCGCCATTGCGCTCCATTGCGGCGCCGTGGGCAGCCACCCGGCCTTCGGATGGTAGGAGAGGCCGTCCCACACGAACAGCAGCGGATCGCCCGCGACGCGTCCGAACGCGCGCTGGACATGGGCGAAGGCAAAGCCGTCCCCGACCGTGACATGCAGGAAGAGGATGTAGCCGAACAATCCGGCAGGCGAGATCAATATGGCGATGATGAGATCCGGACGGCTCAGCAGCCAGCGTGGGAAGGCGACGGCCGGTCCGCCCTTCTGGCGATGCTCCTCGAACATGCGAATGACGATCGCGAAGACCGCAAGGACGCCCACGAGCCTCGTTGCCGACAGCAACGCGCATGATAGGCCAGCGGCAAGATAGTTCGAGCGCCTGAGCGCAAGAAAAAGGCAGGACGTCAAAAGCACGAAGAGCGGTTCGGTCAGGAAAGTGGCGAAGTAGAAGGAGAACGGGCCACTCAGCAGGAAAGTGCAATAGAGCACATAGGCCCGCATGTGTTTCTCCAGCAGCGGCCATGCCACGAGGCACGAAGCATAGCTGCACGCCACCGATGCCATGGTCGCGATCACGATGGTGGGGAAGGGGAGAACCGAGCGGATGGCTGCCACCAGCATCGGATAGAGCGGAAAGAATCCCCAACGTCCGACATTGCTGTGGTTCGGGATAGGAAAACGCTCATAACCCTGTTCGGAAAGGTTCACATACCATGAGCAATCCCACCTGCAGAGCGCGCGGGCATAGGCCGCGAAGCTCGGGTCCGCCGACACCGAGGCAAATGCGGCATAGCGGATGGCAAGGCCGCTCAGGGCGAAGAGCAGCGGCACCGCCGCCACCGCGATGACCATGAAGCGAATGCCGCTGTTCGCCCGCGCCGCATCTTCAAGCGCCAAATCCGCCTCCACCCGTCCGGGCGGCATGCCGCCGCCCTCCGCATCGGGCCGGCTACCAGGCGGGTCGGCCGTCCAACGCGGCGTCCGGTAAAGCGGCTGTGGGTATTTTAGTTCCGTCGCAAGTATCTAAAATCGGTTGCTTGGCGCGCGGCCGGTCGGCTTCCCGCCTTCTCCAGCAGGAAGAGAACCGGTAGGCTTTGCGCGCTGTCAGTCGCTGGAGCCCCACCATTCCAAAGCCCACCTTCCTCGAAATCGCCCGCCGCGCCGGCGTCGGCACGGCCACCGTCGAGCGCGTGCTGAACGGCAGGGGCGGGGTGCGGCCGCAGACCGTCGAGAAGGTGGTGGCGGCGGCGCGCTCGCTCGATTATCCGCGCCGGCTGCCGGAGGCGCATCGCGGCGTGATCCGCATCGAGGTGATCCTGGTCAGGCCGGACGCGACCTTCTTCGCGCGGCTGTCGCGCGCCTTCGAGCGCATCGCCGCGACGCTCGACCGCACCATCGCCGTCCACCGCACCTTCCTCGATGAAGCGAACCCGGCGGCGATCGCCAGGCGCATCCTCGAACCTGAGCTTCGGCGCGCTGCCCTTATCCTCGCCGTGCCCGATCATCCGCTGGTGAGCGCGGCGCTGCGCAAGCTTGAGGCGGAGAATATCCCGACCGTGCAGATCGTCACCCAGATCTCCGGCACCAAGAGCACCTATGTCGGCATCGACAATTACGCCGCCGGCCGCATGGCCGGGCTGCTGATGGCGAAGATGCAACGGCGGCCTGGCAAGGTGGCCGCGATCTGCCACAGCCAGATTTATCGCGTGCACCGCGACCGCGTGCGCGGCTTCTTCGACTATCTGATCGAGGAGGCCCACGATTTCGAGCCGGTCGCGGCGCTCTTCGGCCATGACGACGGCGACCGCAACGCCGAGCAACTGCACGAGGCGTTCGTGCGCTGGCCGGACCTTGCCGGCCTCTACAATGCCGGCGGCGCCAACACCGCGCTGAACGAGGTGCTGCGCCGCAACGTGAGAGGCCGCGAGATGTTCTTCGTCGGCCATGAGCTGACCGAGCGCAGCGCGCGGGCCTTGCGCGAGGGCACGATGGACGTCGTGCTCGACCAGGCGCCGGAAGCACAGGCGCGTCGCGCCATAGACCTGGTGCTGGCAGCGCTCAATCTGCACGACCTGCCGGTCGACAACCCGCCGATCCGCTTCATCACCTTCACTGCCGAGAACCTTTGATCTGATTTGATCAAGGAAGCGCGAGCCTTCGCGGCAATCGCGGTGCTAACTCGCCGTGAACGGGAAGACGATCGCGTGTGAAATCTCCCCCTCATCCGGCCGCCGCGCAGCACCGACGCCGGCGGCATCCTCTTCTTGCCGGGAGAGGTGGCAATCCGGGTGAGGGGGACTTTTTCCAGCCGTGATCGTCTCGCCCGCAAAACGGAGGATCACCAGTGACAAGACGGCTGACGGCCTATGACCTGCGGAACGCCAAGGGCAGCAGGAAATGGCTGCAGCTGCACGTCGACACGCCGGCCGAGGCGGCCGCCGCGGTGGCCTGCGACATCGTCATCCTCTCCTGCGAGCCCGACCACAATCTGGAAGCCATCCGCCAGGCGGCACCCTTCGCCTTCCTCTCCGTCGGCATGCCGCATGGCGCGGTCGCTTCGCCCGACGAGGCGGTGCGGCTTGGCTTCGCCATGATGAAGCGCGGCGCCGATGCGGTTTACTGCTCGCACTCGCCGCGCTTCATCGAGGCCATGGCGGCCGAGGGCATTCCCGTCACCGGCCACGTCGGCCTGGTGCCGAACCGCGCCACCTGGACGAATTTCCGCGCCATCGGCCGCACGGCGGAGGAAGCCTTCAAGGTGCTGCGCGCTGCAAAGGATCTTGAGAATGCTGGTGCTGCCTGCATCGAGGTCGAAGTGGTGCCGGTGCGCCTCGCCGAGCACATCACACGCGGCACACCGCTGATCACCATGGGCATGGGCTGCGGTACGGCTTGCGACACGCAGTACCTGTTCTCCTGCGATGTGCTGGGGACGCACACCGGCCACTACCCGCGCCATGCCAAGCGCTATGCCGACTTCGTCACGCTGGAGGCCGAGCTGCAGGAAAAGCGCATCAGTGCCTTCCGCGCCTTCGGCCGTGACGTCGCCGAAGGCAGCTACCCGGAAGCCAGGCACCAGGTGGATATGGACGATGCCGCCTACGACCGCTTCCTCACCCTCGCACAATCCTTGTGAAATGGGGGCCTTGTGAGACCAGCCATGGACGACCTTCAATACGGCACGCGCAACAAAAGAGGTGACTGGGCGCCGAACGAACCGGCCGGCACCGCGCCACTCTTCGTCTTTCCGCCGCGCCCGCTGGCGCTGCTCAAATGGCTGCCGGGTTATTTCCTGCCCTACAATCTGCTGTTCGCGCTCTTGGCGGTGGCGTGGTGGCGCTTCGTGCTGCCCGACGTCGAGGTGATGAAGACTTTGTCCTGGGGCTGGATCCTGCGCCTCTTCATCGTCAACTGCGCGGCGCTGCTCGCCTTCTTCGGCGTCTTCGAGCTTCGGCTCTACATCTTGAGAGCCCAGGGCAACCGCTTCAAATACAACGGCAAATGGCCTTCGGAGCAGAAGAGCAAGGCCTTCTTCTTCGAGAACCAGAACCTCGACAACATGCTGCGCACCTTCGGCACCGGCATGCCGATCTGGACAGCGATCGAGGTCGCGATCCTCTATGCCTACGCCAATGGCTATGTACCGTGGCTGACCTTCGCCGAGCACCCGCTCTACCTGTTCCTGCTGGCGCTTGTGGTGCCGATCATCCACGAGACGCATTTCTTCCTGCTGCACCGGACGATCCACTGGGGGCCGCTCTACAAATGGGTGCATTCGGTGCACCACAATTCGGTAAACCCGTCGCCCTGGTCGTCCCTGTCGATGCATCCGGTCGAGCAACTCGGCTATCTCGGCGTGGCGTTCTGGCATCTCATCATCCCGTCGAACCCGCTGCTGGCGCTCTACCAGCTCCATTATGCGGGCTTCGGCGCCATTCCCGGCCATGTCGGCTTCGACAAGATCGAGCTGACCGAGGACAGAACCGTCGATAGCCACGCCTACATCCACTACCTCCACCACAAATATTTCGAGGTGAACTACGGCGACGGCCTGATCCCCTTCGACCGCTGGTTCGGCACCTTCCACGACGGCAGCAAGGACGGCGAGGCGCGCATGCAGGCCCGCTACGAGAAGAAGAAGGCGCGCGCCAACGCGGCTGCGAAATGACGCCGACAGACCATGTGAGCGGCCTCGGCCGTGCACCGGTGAGAAGGCCTTGGGCCTTCCACCCGGTGAGAACGCCTTCGGCGTTCCACCCAAGCCATCCCGAAAGGGCCGGAAAATCAGAAGCGGAGTGACCCGGCGCTCCAGTCCAAAGGGAGGAACCCCGTGAAGAAACTTCTCATCTCGACGGCTTTGGCTGCGCTGATGTCGACCAACGCATTCGCCGCCAAGCTCGGCGTCTCGATCGTCAATTTCGACAACAATTTCCAGACGCTCTTGATGCACGGCATGCAGGACCGCGCCAAGGAGAAGGGCGCCGACATCCAGGTCGAGGATGCCCAGAACGACGTCGCCAAGCAGCTCGATCAGGTCAAGAACTTCATCGCCTCAGGCGTCGATGCCATCATCGTCACCCTCGTCGACACCAATGCCTCCAAGACCATCAGCGAAGAGGCCGCCAAGGCCGGCATTCCGCTGGTCTTCGTCAATCTCGAGCCGGTCGACATGGCGAAGCTGCCTGAGAAACAGGTCTATGTCGGCTCAAACGAGGTCGAGTCCGGCACGCTGGAAGCCTTCGAGGTGTGCAAGATGCTGCGCGCCAAAGGCAAGTCCTCCGGCGCCAGTGCCTACATCGTCATGGGCAGCCTGGTGCACCAGGCGGCGCTCCAGCGCACCAAGGATGTCGAGCAGGTCTTTTCGACCGACATGTGCAGCTTCATCAAGGTCACCGACAAGCAGTCGTCGGAATGGTCGCGCGACAATGCGCAGAACCTGATGACCAACTGGCTGACCGCCGGTCCGGCGCCCGACGCCGTCATCGCCAACAACGATGAATCCGCCATCGGCGCCATCCTGGCGCTGAAGGCCAATGGCGTCGACATGAAGAACGTCGTGGTCGGCGGCATCGACGCCACGCAGGACGGCCTGCAGTCGATGAAGGCCGGCGAGCTTTCGGTGACGGTGTTCCAGAATGCCAAGGGGCAGGGCGGCGGCGGTGTCGATGCAGCACTTGCCTTAGCCAAGGGCGAGAAGGTCGACCGCGTCGTCTACGTGCCGTTCGAGCTGGTGACGCCCGCGAATGCGGCAGAGTACCTCGGCAAGAACTGACCCAGGACTGAGCCTCCGGGCAAGCCCCGGAGGCTCGCCGCAATCGCACTTACAGGTGAGAAACATGACCGGCTGGATCAGGGCCTGCGGCCTCGACGACATCGAACAGGAAGGCGCCCGCCGCTTCGACCATGGCGGCAAGACCTATGCCGTCTTCCGCTCCCCCGACGACGAGGTGTTCTGCACCGACGGACTCTGCACGCATGAGGCCGTGCACATCGCCGACGGCCTGGTCATGGACTACGAGGTCGAATGTCCGAAGCATTCCGGCGCCTTCGATTACCGCACCGGAGCGGCCAAGCGCCTGCCGCCGTGCATCAACCTCCGCACCTATCCGGCAAAGGTCGAGGCGGGGGAGGTGTTGGTGGCGGTGGGGTAGGAATCCTATGGCGATTGGCGAAATCGCCGGCGGAGGGAGAGGGCGACCCGCCTAAATCCCTTCCCCATCCACCAGCGGCACCTCATCCTCTTCCCACGGTGTAGGCATCGTCCCGCGTCCGGCCGTGGGCAGGGGCATCCAGCATCTGAGCTCCGGCTCGGCATATTCGACGACGCGGCCGGGCGAGGAATCGGATGCCCGCCAGCCTTCCGCGCCGAACTGGTCGGCGCGCGACCAGTAGGCCATGTCGACCTCGGCCGGTCCCTGCTCGGACGAGCGCACCGTGACCAGGATGCGGCTGCCGTCCCTCGGCGCGCTCGCCATGTTGCGCCAGCGTTCGGGCTCGTCCATTTGAATTCCTCCTGCCTGAGCAATTCCAGGAAAAGTGCAGCGGCTTTCCGTCCGGAATTGCGTGAGAACAAATCGCCTTTTGGCGATAGTCGCCGCCCGCCGGGGAGGGGTCAACCCGAACTTGGCGCAAGACAGAAATATCATTCAGGGCTAATATGTTCGCGACCGCAATCGGATAAAGACAATGGACGAAAGATTGCTGTCTCAAGCCACCTGCCTCGGGCCGGTCCATCTCAAGGTGACCGATATCCCGGCGGCATTGACTGTCTGGCGCGATACCCTTGGACTCGAATTGATCGGCGAGAACGACGCCGTCGCCGAGCTCGGCGCCGGCGGTCGGACGCTGATTGTGCTCCATGCTGGAGCGCAGACGCCCCTGCCGCAGAAATCGCGCGATCTCTTCCATGTCGCCATCCATGTCACGAGCCGCCGCGATCTTGCCCATGCCGCGGCCCGCCTGAAGGCGTCGGGCTTGCGATACAGCGCCCAGGACCATCTGATTTCGGAATCGCTCTACGTCTCCGATCCGTCCGGCAACGGCATCGAGATCTGCTTCGACACGCCGCAGCGTTTCCTGCGCCGGGAAGTGTCGGCCGACGGCTGCGTCGCGCTGATCGCCACCGACGGCAGCGCGCATTCCGGGCTCGAGGCGCTGGACGTCCCGGGCCTGCTGCGCGACCTCGGCAATTCCGGCCATGTCGAACCAAGGATGGCCGCGAACGCCTTCATCGGCCATATCCATATGCGCACGCGCGCGCCGGAGCAGCTCATGGAATTCTATGTCGGCGTGCTCGGCTTCCGGCCCCACATCCAGTCCAGGACCTTCGGCATGTTCGACTGCGGCACCGGCCGCCGGCCGCATATGGTCGCCTTCAACATTTGGGCGCGCGACGAATTGCGCGAGCCGCCGCCGGATGCCGCCGGCCTCGACCATTTCACGGTCGAGCTTGCCTCGGCGGAGGAGCTTGACGCCGTGGCGCTGAGGCTCGACGCCGCCAGCGTGCCGGTGAAGAGGACCAGTGGCGCGATCGAGACCGCCGATCCGGAGGGCAATCGCTTGCGGCTCGTCGTTCGGCAAAGTTGACCGCGCGGCAGTGGACCCACGGACGAAGAGGGGAGGGGAAAGATGCCGATCAGGGTGATGGGAACCGGCTTCGGCCGCACCGGCACGGATTCGATGCGCGAGGCGCTGACGACGCTCGGCTTCGGGCCGTGTCATCACATGTCGGAGGTGATGGCGCATGACGAGCAGAAGCGGCTCTGGCGGGCGCTCGCCAGGGGCGCGGCGCCGGATTGGGATCGGCTCTTCGCCGGCTACAAGTCCTGCGTCGACTGGCCTTCCGCGTACTACTGGCGCGAACTGATCGAAGCCTATCCGCAAGCGCGCGTCATCCTCACCTGGCGCTCGCCCGAAAGCTGGTGGGAGAGTTTCGCAAAGACCATCCTACCGGCGATCAGCAACATCCAGGATCAGGAGGCGCTCGGCATTTCCCTCGTCTCAAATCAGGTCTTCGGCGGTCGCCCGCATGACCGCGCGCATGCGATCGCCGTCTACGAGGCCAATGTCGAGGCGGTGCTCGAGTCCGTGCCCGCCGAACGCCTGCTGGTCCACAAGCTTGGCGACGGCTGGGAGCCGCTCTGCGCCCATCTCGGCGTCCCGGTGCCGGCCGAGCCCTATCCCAACCGCAACACCACGAAGGAGTTCCGCACGGCGCTTTCGTTGGGAATAGGGGGTAGGCAATAGGAAATAGGAAATAGGGATGCGTGGGCGGTCTGATCTTTTCCCTGCTTCCTATTCCCTAGGGAGAATCCCACCATGCCCCACTCCGACACCACCTTCCTGACCGCCAGGCGACTGGCGGCGGCGATCCGTGAGAAGAAAGTCAGCGCAGTCGAGGCGATGGAGGCGCAGCTTGCCCGGATCGCGCTGGTCAATCCGCTCCTCAACGCCATTGTCACGCTCGACGAGGAGGCGGCCCGCGCCGGAGCGAAGGCCGCCGATCTGGCGGTCGCGCGCGGCGATGCCCTCGGTCCGCTCAATGGCGTGCCGGTCACGCTGAAGGACGGCCATGCCACCGCCGGCATGCGCACCACGGTCGGCCTGACGGCGTGGGCCGACTATGTTCCGTCTGCCGACAGCACCGTCGCGGCCAGGCTGCGCAAGGCCGGCGCCATCATCATCGGCAAGACCAACGTGCCGCCGAGGCTGCGCGACCTGCAGACCGTCAATCCGATCTTCGGCCGCACCGTCAATCCCTGGGACGTCACCCGCACGCCGGGCGGCTCCAGCGGCGGCGCCGCCGCGGCCGTCGCCGCCGGGCTGGTGCCGCTGGAGATCGGCAGCGATGCCGGCGGGTCGGTCCGAGTGCCGGCGCATCTCACCGGCATCTGCGGCTTCAAGCCGACGCAGGCGACCGTCCCGATCACCGGCAGCTACGCCGATCCGCCCGACATGCCGCGCAGCTTCCGCCTGCTGTTCGACATCGGGCCCTTGGCCCGCGACGTCGACGATCTCATCCTTGCCCACCGTATCATTGCCGGCGCCGACGGCCTCGACACCGAGGTACCGCCGGTGGCGGCCGACGAGGCGCCGGAGCCGCCGCTCGGCCGGCTCCGGGTGGCCTTCGCGCCGGAATTCCCCGGCGTGCCGACCGCGTTCGACATCGCCGAGGCAATTGCAGGCTTCGCCGGCGCCATCGAGGTCGGGGGAGCGCATGTGCGGGAGGCACTGCCGCAGCATGATTTCGTGGCGGAAAGGGCGCTGTTCTCCGATCTCATCACCTGGTACTCGCAGGCCTTCGTGGCGCCGCGCGAAGCCTCGCCCTCGCTCTCGGCCTATCTCGAGGCGCTGAACCGGCGCGACGGATTCATCCACGCCTGGGAGCGCTTCTTCGACGACTGGGACGTGCTCGTCTGCCCGGCTATGATGTGCACCGCCTTCCGCCACCGCGAGACGGGCGCGCCGATCCCCGTCGACGGCGTCGAGACGCCATACTGGAGCGCGCTGAGCCACGCCTGCCGCTTCAACTTGACCGGGCACCCGGCCGCCGTCATTCCGATCGGCCTCGACCGCGAGGGCCTGCCGATCGGCGCCCAGCTCGTCGGCCGCCGCCATTCGGACATGAAGCTGCTCGCCGCCGCCAAGGCGCTGGCGCGCCTCACCGACGGCTTCGTCAGGCCGCCGGGATTGTGAGCAGGCGGCGCATCCAGGGTCATCGCCGACCGGATACGACTGGCGGGCAGCCCGGTAAGCCCTGCGCTACCGGCGGCCTCAGCCCTTTACGTCGGCGCGCCCGATTTCTTCGACGGCACCAGCTGGATCGCGGGACGCTCGCCCGGCGGGGTGTTCCTGGCCACGACCACGCGGTCGCGTCCCTCGGCCTTGGCATCGTATTGCGCATGGTCGGCGGCATTGGTGAGTTCGGCCCAGCCTGAGCCATGCTCAGGATAGGCCGCGACGCCGAACGAGGCCGTGACCGTGCCCAGCGTACGGCCGCGATGCGCCAGATGCAGATTCTTGATCGCCTGGCGTAGCGTTTCGGCGCGCTCAGCGCCCTCCTCGAGCGAGCATCCCGGCATCACCAAGGCGAATTCCTCGCCGCCGTAGCGCGACACGACATCGCTGTCGCGCGCATGCTCGATCAGCGTCGCCGCGACCTGCTTCAGCACAAGGTCCCCGGCCTCGTGGCCGAAGGTGTCGTTGAACTGCTTGAAGTGGTCGACATCGAGCATGATGATCGTCAGAGGCTGGCCCGAGCGCTCCATGCGCCTCAGTTCCCGGCTGCTGGTTTCCTCGAGATAGCGCCGGTTGAACAGGCCTGTGTTCGGATCGCGGATCGACTGCTGCCTGAGCGTCTCGCGCAGGCGCAGATTGGCCAGCGCCAGGGCGAGAGTGTCGACGACGCCGCGCAGGATCTGCTGCCGCTCGGCCAGCCATTGCGGTTTCTCGGCCGCGTTCGGCTCGCATAGGTGCAGGATGCCGAGCGTCTCGCCCTGCGCCGCCAGCGGCATGCAGACATAGCCCTTCTTGCCGTTCTCGGTGATATGCGCGCAGCGCGGCGTCAGCATGCCTGGCCCGGCGACATGTTCCTGGCCGCGCCGCAGCGCCCAGCAATCTTCCGGCGCGAATTGGGTGATGCTCGAGCGGACATCGCCCCAATGCGCCATCTCCTCGACCAGGTTGCGCGAGGCGCTGGTCAGATGCACGCTGCCGCTTAAACCCCCGAGAAATTCGGTCATCGCCGTGCCGACCACCGAGAAGGCTTCGGGGAAGGTCACGCAGGCTTGCAGCAATTCGCCAAGCTTGACCAGCCGGGTCGTCGTCTCCGACTTCTCGTGCAGCTCGCGATTGAGGATGGCCAGTTGATCGGCACGCTCGTTGACGATGCCTTCGGCGCGGCGCAATTCACTGATGTCGTTGAGGGTCAGCACCAGGCCGCCCTCCGACCGGCTCAGCGGGCTGCAGCTGGCGATGACGGGCGTTTGCGAGCCGTCCAGCCTGGCCAGGCGCACTTCGCCCTGGTGCTGGCGTCCGGTGGCCAGAGCGATCTCGATGGGCGACGTCCCGCCGGTGAAGTCGCCGCCCTTCGCGTCGTGCAGCTTCACCGCCGCGTCCCATTGCAGCCCGACGATCTTGTCGGCGCGCCGGCCGATCATCGTCGTCGCGGCCGGGTTGGCGCTGACGATGCGGCCGTCGCCGTCGAGCACCACGATGCCCTCGGCCACCGTCTCGACGATGTCCTCGATATGCGCCCGCGCCGATGCGAGCTGGTCGGCCATCGTGTTGAAGCCTTCGGCCAGCTGCCCGAACTCGTCCCTGCGGGCATGGCCGATGCGGGTCATGGCGTCGCCCTGCGCCAAAGCCTGCATGCCGCGCATCATGTCCTTGAGGCCGGAGCCGAAACGGCTGAGCAGCATCCAGGCGAAACCCGCCGCGACCAGCATGGCGGCGGCGGTGCTGAGGCCGACCAGCCAGAGCAGGCCATTGGTGCGCTGTTCGGCGGCGTTGACCACGGGATCGTATTCCAGCAGCACGGCGCCGACGATGTTGTCCTCGCCCTGCTCGATCGGAACGGCCAGGATCGCGTTCACCTCGTTCGGATCGACGAACTTGCGCGGGAAGCCGTCTGCCAGCGTCTGGCCAACCTCGTTTCCGGGGTCGTGGTTGAACTTGTCGCCGGCCTTGTGTTCCTCGTCGGCGGCATGGGCGACGATCAGCTTGTTGCGGTCGACGACGATGAAATCCCGCCGCGCGCGCCGATGCTGCTGCTCAAGGAACTGCGTGAGCGCCTCGGGCCGATCAAGCAGCGAAGGCGTGCCGTCGGACGGCTTGAAGACGATGGTGTCGGCGAGCTCGCGCGCGACATTGGTCGCTTCGGTCAGCCCGAGGTATTTGGTCGCCGTCATCTGCGTGAATATGGCGACGCCGCCAACCAGCCCGATCAGCGCCGCGGCGCTGACCATGCTGAGGATGATCTGGCTCCTAATGCGCATGGCGATGCCGCGCCGGCCGCGGTGCTTTTCCGTTTGCGGATCGAGGCCTATCTCTCATCCATCGGTTTTTATTACCAAATGCTTATTAACGTGCTAACGGCGGCCCGGCCCGGAGGTTGTCCCGGCACGTATCGGGCGGCGCCTGGTTCACGCGAAAACGGGCATTCCGGCCGGTTTGAGTTGGATTGCGGCTTTCGCCGCTCACACATGCACATCGCCGAAGGACAGTTCGCCGTCGTCGGCGCTGATCAGGAAGGCCGCGGCGAGCATGCCGACATAGAATACCGCGACGCCGCACACCACCACGATGCCGGGGATGGGACCGAGCGTCGCCACCCGGAAGGTGTCGAGAAGCGAGGCGCCGAAGCCGATCGGCGAGCCTTCGCGCGACAGGCTGGGCGTGGTGATCTTCAAGACCCAGGCGAGCATCAGGATCGTGTACATGAAGATGTAGTTGCGGCGCAGCCGGCGGATCAGCGCCGCGCGTTGCGAGATGAGGAAGCGCGGCGAACGCAGGCCTTCGCCGAGGATCGCCAGCCAGTTGGAGGCGAAGTCCGGCTGCGGCGAGAAGATCTGCGCGAAGTAGTAGCGCTCGAACTGGCGCACCCGCGCCCGGTAGACGTCGAAGAAGCGGTAGCGGCGCGCCTCGATCCACAAGAGCAGCGTGATCAAGAGCATGGCGAAGAGCAGCACGCCGTGATGGGCGCTCGGCGTCGACAGCGACACCGAGAGCATCGCGGCAACGACCGTGATCGACCAGTTGCTGGTGCGGTCGAGCCGGTCGCGCCAGCCGGCCATGCGCGCGATCTCGGCGCGATGGAAATGCGACATGGTGGTTGCGAATTCGGAAGAGGTCAGCTTCAGCGCGGACGCGTCGGACCCTCGCGGCGCGGCGGCCGCCTCGGCTGGCTTTATGGTCTGGACCTGTGACATTCCCCTTGCCACGTGCCTCCCGCCGTGGCCGGCCGAACGAGCCGGCCACACCCCATATAGCACAATGTGCGGCCGGCAGAAATGTTTCCCGCCTTTCAGGCGGATAAGTCAGGATGCGATGGGAGGCAGCGCCCGCTTCGACGTCGCCGGAAACGGAACCACTTCGGCCTCGGGCCGGGCATACTGGGCGGTGGCGACCGCCTCGATCACGAGGTCGAGCGCGGCGAGCGCCGTGCGGCTGGTTTCATCGTCGCCGCGAAGATAGTGGCAGGCCCTGTCGAGGTGCAGGTGCGCGGCGGCAAAGTCGCTTTTCATTAGCTTCTCCTTATTGCCCGCCTTGTCTCGACCATGCGCGAGTCGCTTTACCCAACTGCAAACATCCACAGCCGCATTTGAATCGAATTGTCGGGAACCCTTCCTCGCCCCGCCGAAGATGGGGGAGGTGTCCGCGAAGCGGACGGAGAGGGGCCTTCGTAGGGCGCTCCCCCTCTCCGTCTCGGCTTGCCGAGCCACCTCTCCCCACTATCGTGGGGGCGAGGAAAAGCCGTGCAACCGATGGATATACGAAACCGTTATCGCGAAGCATAATCGAGGGGTGCAGGAATTGTCCTTTTTACTCAATCGGCGCTGGACGATTGCGCTTGGCGCCTCATCGCTCCTTTTGACGCCAGCCGTCGCCTTCGCGGCCGAAAAGAGCGGCATGTCCAGCGAAGGCATCTTCGTTCTCGAAGTCGTCCTGCTGCTCGTCGTCGGCCGCGGCATCGGCGAGTTGCTGGAGCGGCTCGGCCAGCCGGCGGTGATGGGGCAGCTGATCGGCGGCATCCTGCTCGGGCCGTCGCTGCTCGGCTGGCTGTGGCCGGCGGCCGAGCGGCTGGTCTTTGCCGGCGATGCCACGCAGAAGTCGATGATCAATGCCATCGCCCAGCTTGGCGTCCTGATGCTCCTCCTGCTCACCGGCATGGAGACGGATCTGAGGCTGGTGCGGCGCGTCGGCCGCGCCTGCTTTTCGATTTCCGCCGCCGGCGTCGCGGTGCCTTTCGTGCTCGGCTTCGTGGCGGCGCAGTTCATGCCGGCCTCGCTGCTTGCCGCAGGCAGCGAGCGCGTCGTCGCCGGCCTCTTCCTCGGCACCGCGCTCTCCATCTCCTCGGTCAAGATCGTCGCCATGGTGGTGCGCGAGATGAACTTCATGCGCCGCGACCTCGGCCAGATCATCGTCTCCTCCGCCATCATCGAGGACACGATCGGCTGGGTGATCATCGCCATCACCATCGGCATCGCCACGCGGGGCCGCATCGAGCTCGGCAACCTCGCCTTCACGATCCTGGGCGTCGCCGCCTTCATGGCTTTTTCCTTCACGCTCGGCCGCCGCATCGTCTTCGACGCCATCCGCTGGACCAACGACACCTTCCGCTCGGAATATGCGGTGGTCACCGTCATCCTCGCCATCATGGGCGCCATGGCGCTGATCACCGACCTGATCGGCGTCCACACCGTGCTCGGCGCCTTCGTCGCCGGCATACTGGTCGGCGAGTCGCCGATCCTGTCCCGCCACATCGAGGGGCAATTGCGAGGGGTGATCACGGCGCTGTTCATGCCGGTGTTCTTCGGCGTCGCCGGTCTGTCGGCCGACCTCACCGTGCTTGCCGACCCGGAGCTTATGCTGCTCACCGTGGCATTGGTGGTGATCGCCAGCATCGGCAAGTTCGGCGGCGCTTTCATTGGCGCCGAATTTTCCGGCATGAGCCGCGCCGAGGGGATCGCCGTCGGCTGCGGCATGAATGCGCGCGGCTCGACCGAGGTCATCGTCGCCTCGATCGGCCTGTCGATGGGCGTGCTCTCGCACAACCTCTTCACCATGATCCTCACCATGGCCGTCATCACCACTCTGGCCATGCCGCCGACGCTCCGCTGGGCGCTCGGCCGGTTGTCGATCGGCGAGGCGGAGAAGAAGAGGCTGGAGCGCGAGGAGGTCGACCAGCGCGGCTTCATCGCCAACCTGGAGCGGATCCTGGTGGTGGTCGACGAAGGCGTGGTTGGCCGTTTTGCCGCCTACCTTGCCGGCGTGATCGGCGCCGGCAAGCCGATGACGGCGCTGCATGCCAGCGGCGAAAGCGAAGCCGAGCCCGGCGAGGCAGCGCATCTCCACGAGATCGAGAAGGGCGCCGAGGAGGGCCGCGAAGCGGCGAGGCAAGCCGACGAGGAACCGGCGCATGAGATACCGCTCATGCGCCGCCGGCACGATGCCCCGCTCTCGGCCGAGGCGGTCGCCAGGGAAGCGCGCAAGGGCTACGGCATGCTGTTGATCGGCCTCGGCCGCGCCGTGACATCGAAAGGCAGCTTCTCGCATCGCCTGAGCGAGATCGCCGGCGCTTTCGACGGCCCGCTCTGCTTGGTGCTGAAGCCGACGGGCGCCGGCCGGCATATGCCGAGGCTCGGCCAGCAGTCGGGCCGGATCCTGGTGCCGGTCAACGGCACGTCGGTCGCCCGCCGCGGCGCCGAGCTGGCGCTTTCCATCGCCGCCGTCACCGGCGCGCCGGTCAAGATGCTCTATGTTGCGCGGGCCGCCCGCGATGAACCGCGCGACACCGTCTCGCATCGCCGCAGGGAGGCCGTGCTGAAGGACATTGTCGCGCTCGCCGACCGCTATGGCGTCGAGATCGAGACCGCCATCCGCTCGCGGGCCGCCGCCGCCGACGCCATCGCCCGCCAGGCCGGCAGGAACGTGGCGCTGATCGTCATGGGCGTGGCGCGGCGGCCGGGCGACGAGCTCATCTTCGGTGAAACGACGAGCGGCGTGCTGCAGCGCTGCCCGTGCCCCGTGGTGCTGATCTCCGACGCGCGCCTGCGCCGCGACAACGAGGGCAGGGAGGCGCTGAGGTCAGGGACAGGGTAGGGGATTGGCTAGTCTCCCCACGAGGGGGAGATCGGCAGCTCCGGCGCAGCGCTTCAAAACCCAACCGGATCGGCTATCCTCGCCGCCCGAGGAGGCGATGATGAACCTCAGCACAAAACCGCTCGACATGACCACCTGGCCGCATTTCGCCGCGCTGGTCGAGCGGCACAATGGCGTGTGGGGCGGTTGCTGGTGCATGGCCTTTCACGCCAAGGGCGCTGGCGCCGTCGGCAACCGCGCGGCGAAGGAGGCCCTGGTGCGCCAAGGCCGGGCGCATGCCGCTCTGGTGTTCGACGGTCCGGCCTGTGTCGGCTGGTGCCAGTTCGGACCGACCGGGGAATTGCCGCGCATAAAACACCGGCGCGCCTACGAGGAAGGGCTGGCGGCGCTGCCCGACTGGCGCATCACCTGCTTCTTCTCCGACAAGGCGTTTCGCGGCAAGGGCGTGGCGGCGGCAGCACTTGCCGGCGCGCTGACCGAGATCGGCCGTCTCGGCGGCGGCATGGTGGAAAGCTATCCGGAAGATGCCGAAGGCCGGAAGGTCGCCGGCGCCTTCCTGCACAACGGCACGCTGGCGATGTTCGAAGCGCAGGGTTTCAACCGCAACCGCCGGATCGGCAAGCACCGCTGGGTCGTCGACAAGAAGGTGGCGGGGCTCCTCCTTTGAACTGCCGGTTGACACCATCGCTCCACCCGCCGATTTTGCTCCCCTCCATCTCGCCTCGAAGGACACTGCAACAATGACATTGTCGGGCTTTGCCGCCTATTCCGGCGCGCTGGCGATCGCCGCCATCATCCCGGGGCCGCAGATCGTCGCCATCGTGGCGCAGGCGCTGAGCAGCGGCTACCGCCAGGCGGCCTGGATGACGGCCGGCATGGTGCTGGGCGATGTGCTCTATCTTGCCGCGGTGCTGGCCGGTCTCGCCTTCATCGCCGAGACCTTCAGCTTCCTCCTGATCGCCATAAAATGGGCCGGTGTCGTCTATCTCTGCTTCCTTGCCGTCCAGTTCTGGAAGGCGGGAGGGAGTTTCGAGGCTTCCGAAGGCGGCGCGGCGAAGAGCGGCGGCAACGCTTTCCTCTCCGGCGTGCTGGTTACGCTCGGCAACCCGAAATCGGTGCTGTTCTACATCTCCATCCTGCCGACGGTGGTCGATATCGGCGCGCTGTCCGCCCTCGACGTGCCGGCCCTGCTGGCCATCACCGCCATCATCCTCGCCGCCGTGCAGTTCCCCTTCGCCGTCGCCGGCGCCGGCACGCGCCGCACGCTGCAGTCGCCGCGCGCCACGCGCCTGTTCAACCGCGGCGCCGCCGTGTGCATGGGCGGCGCCGCGGCGACGATCGCGCTGCGCAATTGAACTCGGCAGACCGCCGCTCTGGACGGGATCAAGCGCTTTCGCGACAGCAGCATTTCGACTATAATATGAGAGATTGCTAATATAACCTTGGCGTTCTTCAAATGGCCGGCCAGGAGTTGCAGTACCGGATTGCGACCCGCGACGACATCGAGGGGATTTCGGCGCTGATGGCGCTGGCGATCGCCGAGCTGCAAAAACCCTTCCTCGACGACGCCCAGATCGAATCCAGCCGCGCCATCATGGGCCTCGACACGCAGCTCATCGATGACGGAACCTATTTTGTGGTGACTTGCGGACAAGCGCTTGCCGGCTGCGGCGGCTGGAGCCGGCGCGCCACCATGTATGGCGGCGACAAGACGCCCGGGCGCAGCGCCGCATTGCTCGACCCCGCCAGGGACGCGGCGCGCGTCAGGGCGATGTACACGCATCCCGATTTCGTGCGGCGCGGTGTTGGCCGCCTCATCCTTTCCGTCTGCGGAAACGCCGCGAGGAAGGAAGGCTTCCGCCGCGTCGAACTCGGCGCGACCATGGCCGGAGAGCCGCTCTACCGCGCCTGCGGCTACCAGCCCAGGAGGAGGATCTTCGACGATACCGGCGGCGCGCCGGTGCCGATCCTGTTGATGTGGAAGATGATCTAGGAGGGCTGCGATGGTCGCCTATCTGATTGCCGATGTCGAAATCACCGACATGGCCGTTTTTGACGAGTACAGGCGCGAGGTCCCGGCGACGGAGGCGCGCTTTGGTGGGCACTATCTTGCGCGCGGCGGCGCGACCAGGGTGTTCGAGGGCGACTGGGAACCTCACCGCCTGGTCATCATCGAATTTCCCGACATGGCTTCGCTCACCGCCTGGTACGACTCGCCGGAATATGCGCGGTTGAAGGAAATCCGCTTCCGCAGCGCTCGCACGCGCATCATAGCCCTCGAGGGTGTGCCGCCGGCCTGACGGTTCAGCGCCGCCGGCTGCCGCTCACTTGCCTTCGAAAAAGCTGTGGATCGCTGTGTCCAGCTTCCCGATGAGCTCGGCGTTGCGCGTGCTGCCGGCCCAGATCAGCGCATTGAGCCGCATGTCCTTGTTGAGGAAGTTCACCTTCCGGGTGCCCAGCAGATATTGCGCGACCTCGAAGTGGCGTCCCTTGATGGCCTCGATGAGCGCGCTGTTGCGCCCCGTCTTGTCGGCCGCATTGACGTCGGCGCCGTGCTCGACCAGCAGCTTGACGATGTCCAGATGCCCGTTCCTTGCGGCTTCGATCAGTGGCGTCCTGCCGTAATAGTCGGCGCGGGCATCGATATCGATCTGCGGATGCTTCACCAGCGCCTGGATACAGGCGAGATGACCCTTGGCCGCGGCCAGGCTCAAGGGCGTGCTCTTCCATCTGTTTCGCGAGTTCACGTCGATCGCCGGGTGGCCGATCAGGGCTTCGAGCGCGGCGATGTGGCCATTGTGGGCGGCAAGGTGCAACGCCGTCCAGCCGCCTTCGTCGGTCTGGTTGACGTCCGCGCCCGCCGCCAGTTCCGAGCCAAGCGCCTCGGCATCGCCACTCTCCGCCGCGATCAGCAGGCGGGCCCAATTCCTGGTTTCTGCGGATTCCAAGCTTGCGGCCACTGCAGTATCCCCTGCGCCGGATCGCGCCTGCCTCGCCGGCATTTCAGATGCAGCGTCTTCGCAGAGAGAGTTTCACACTCGCCGTCGCCGGGCAAATGGATTTCTCGCCGAAGCGAGCCGGCGGCTCCGTGAAGATCGGAACTGCCGGATGCCGTTGCGAGGCCTACGCCATCTGCAGCCGCTGCCGGCTGGGCTGCGGCGGGAAGGCGATGGCGATGCCGGCCGCACCGAGCCCCACCAGCGCCGAGCCGATGAACAGCCAGGAATAGCTCGCATAGGCGTCGTAGATCATGCCGCCGGCCAGCGGGCCGAACGACATGCCGAGGCTGGAGAGCATGGTGGCGGCGCCGAGCACGGTGCCGATGATGAGTCCGCCGAAATATTCGCGCGCCAAGACCGCGTAGAGCGGCATCACGCCGCCATAGGTGGCGCCGAAGATGACGGCCAGGATGTAGAAATGTTCCAGGCGGCCAGCGCCGAGATAGGCGGCGATCACCAGGCCCTGGATGGCGAGCCCGGTGACCAGCACCGGCTTGACGCCCAGCCTGTCGGCAAGCACGCCGTAGAGCAGGCGCCCGCCGAGGCCCGCCAGGCCCTCGACGCTGTAGATCGAGACGGCCGCCATCGGCGCCACGCCGCACGCCATCGCGTAGCTCACCATGTGGAAGATCGGGCCGGAATGCGCCGCGCAGCAGGCAAAGAAGGTGAGGCCGAGGATCAGGAATTGCGGCGAGCGCAGCGCCTGGCCGACGCTCATGCCGGGGTCGTCGGCGGCGGACTGCGGCGCGCCGTCAGCCGAGGCGAGGGCGACGGGCGGCTGGCGTACGAGCAGGACAGCGGGGAGCAGCAGCACCCAGGCCATGACGCCGATGTCGAACATGGCGGTGCGCCAGTCATAGGCCGAGATCAGCCAGCGCGCGAAGGGTGAGATCGTCATTGGCGCCACGCCCATGCCGGCAGAGACCAGCGACACTGCGAGGCTGCGGTTGGTGTCGAACCAGGCGGTGGTGAGCGCGATCATCGGCGCGAAGAAGGCGCTGGCCGCCAGCCCCACGATTACGCCGTAGCTGAGCTGGAAGATCAGCAGGGAATTGGCGCGGCTCGCCACCACCAATGCCAGCCCGAGCAGCACCGCGCCGGCAAGCACGACCGGCCGCGCCCCGACGCGGTCATAGATCGTGCCCCAGGCGAAGCCGCCGAGCCCCATCACCAGGAAGTTCAAGGTCATGGCGCTGGAAATGCCGGCGCGCGACCAGTTGGTGTCGAGCGACATCGGCTCGAGGAAGATCGCCAGCGAGAACATCGCGCCGAGCGCCACACAGGTCATCAGCGCGCCAGCCGCGACAATGACCCAACGATAGGAATGGTTCATGGTTTTCTCCATGCCGTAGGGCATCCTGTTTGATGCGGCACGGGTTTTCCAGGCTCATCGTGCCGCTTGCGTCCGAAGGACGCCGCAGTCGACATCGATCCTACAATCTGGTTGCATTTTTTATCCGGATTTTTGGAGGTGGAATACTGGGCTGTCGCCTGCAAGGCTGAGTTCCTTCGCGCCCCCCTCTGTCCTGCCGTCTCAGTGTCAGCAGACCGCCATGCCCCGCATTGACCGCACGCCAGCCACCTCTAGATTGACCCCCTCAACCAGGAGGCGCTACCCATGGAACTTTATCGCGGCCGGCTTATCGACCACATCCAGCTTGTGGTGCGCGACCTGAAAGCCAGCCGGCGCTTCTACGGCGCGGCGTTGGAGGTGCTGGGCATTCCGGTCGGCGGCGAGGCCGACGATTACTTTTGGGCCGACGAGCTGTTCGTCTCCAGCGCCGACAGCCGGGCGGCGCAAGGCGTGCTCACCGGCCGCCACCATCTCGCTTTCCAGGCCAAGGACCGCGCCATGGTCGACGCCTTCTACCAGGCGGGGCTTGCCGCCGGCGGCAGGGACAACGGCGCACCGGGCGCGCGCCCCTACCACCCCGGCTATTATGCCGCCTTTCTGCTCGACCCCGACGGCAACAACATCGAGGCGGTGTTCCATGGCGAGGCCAGGCGGAGCGCCGCAGCCGTGGAGATCAGCTTCTAGGGAGCGTCCGGGCCGGTACAGCCGGCGGTGTCCCAGCCGGCAAGCTCGAGCCCGCGCCGGACCCGTTCGCGGTCCTGCGCGCGTTCCAGGCGCGTCTCCCCGACGATCTGCGCGACGGTTAGGTCGGGCTTCAGCGCGCGACCCTCCCTGGCGCAGGCCAGCGCCTTTTCGGCGTCGCCGGCGAGCGCATGGCAGACAGCCAGCCGCGCCCATTGCCAGGCGCCCTTGCGCGGCAGGCACGAGAAGGAGGCCGCCGCTTCCCGATACCGGTCGAGCGTCAGCAGGGTTTCGCCGCGGTCGTAATAATACCAGTTCGGATGCATGGGGTTGAGCTGGATGGCCTTGTCGAGCAGGGCGAGCCCGGCCTCACCGTCGCCGCGTAAGGCGCGGAAATAGCCGGTTTGGGCAAGCGTGTCGGCGTCATAAGGGTTGAGATCGAGCGCGCGGGCGAAATGCTTTTCGGCGGCATCGTATTCCTCATGGCCCCGATAGAGCAGGGTCAATGCCAGGTTACGGTGGCATCGTGCCTCGTCGGGGCTGAGCGCGATCGCATGCAGCGCCCGGTCGCGCGCCTGGTCGAGCACGGCGCGCGGCGCATCGGCGTAGCCGCCGATGATCACCTCGGCGAGCGCAAGATAGGCGTGCGCCAGCCCGTAGCCCGGATCTCGCTCGATCGCCTTCAGGAAATGCGCGCGCGCCTCCTGGTTCACTCCCTCGCCATAGCTGCGCAGCAGCTCCTTCCCGCGCAGGAAATGCAGATAGGCCTCGACATTGGCCGTTGGCGCCGGCTGACCGCGCCGCATCACCGCGCTTTCGATGTTGGCGACCAGGGTCGTCACGATCCGCTGCGCGACCATCGTCTGGAATGAAAAAATCTCGCCTTTGGCGAAAGTGAAGGTCTGGGCCCAGACGCGCTGGCCGGACGCCGTCTCGGTAAGCGCCACGCGCGCGCTGTATTCCGCTCCGGCCGTCTCGACACTGCCTTCGGCGACGTAGTCAGCTCCGAGGCGCTCGGCGGTCGCGCGGATGTCCTGGCGCGAATGCTCGGCAAGAGCGAAGGCCGAATGACGTGCCAGCACGGCGATGGTCTTGAAGTGGGAGAGCGCGTTGATGATCTCCTCGACCGCGCCGTCGAACAGCGCCCTGGCGGCGTCGTCGGCCGGGTCGACATGGAAGGGCAGGACGGCCACCATCGGCTCCGCCCGAGCGGCAGCCATGGCGCCGGAGGGCGGTGGCGCGGCCTCGATCTCTGGCGACTGGAACAGGTAGCCTCGGCGCGGCACGGTGCGGATCAGCGCCTGGGCCTCGTCGCCGATCGATTTGCGCGCGTCGTGGATCGATTGGGTGAGCGAGTCTTCCGAGACGATGATTCCCGGCCAGACCGCTTGCAGCAATTCATCCTTGCTCAGCACCCGGCCGGGATTGCGTGTCAGATAGGCCAGCAGCTCCAGGGTTTTCGGCCGGACCGGCACGATCTCGCCGTCACGCCGGAGCGTACCCCGGTCGAGATCGAGCACCGCGCCGCCGATCCGTAGCGCCAAGCCCTTGTCCCATCGACGCGCCTGATTGCGCGAGGATCATCGGACCCGCATCTGCCGGCAAGGTCAAGCTGGAAACAAGTGCAAGCCCGAAAAGAGGCCGCGCAGGCGAGACCTTGGCCTGGGCGGCTCGGTGTCCGCGGCCTTCTCGCTGGACGCCAGCCCCTCGAGGTAGCTCAGCATCTCGTTGCTCTCGCCACAACATGGACCGCCAAATCCGGTCGAAAGGAAACGAAGCATTTCCTCTCGTGCCAGCTGCGCGGGCGCAAACTGCGCGTCAGCCCTCACAAGCATGATTGCCCTCCTTGGTTTGGCGGGGGCAGCAGCGCCCCGACCGCTCGTCGGTTGTCGGAAGCATCTCTCCGAGCGGCGCCTCTCGTCCTGAACGGACGCTGATTTTTTGCTGAATTGTCCTGGCTACCGCCGCCAGAACGGCTTGGCGAGTTCCTCCCGCACGTCGTCCATGGTCAGACCGATATCGCCGATCAGATATGGCGTGTCGCGCGCCTTGGCCGCCAGCTCCTCGCGGAAGCAGGCGCGCTCGCGCCACACGGCGAAAAGCCCGAACAGGCCGGGCCGGCGCGGAAAGAGGCTTTCTCCGGCCGCCAGTTCGCGGACATCGAGCCGCACGGCGCCGTAAAAATCGGAAATCGTGTTCAATGTCGGTTTCATCATCGGCTCCTCGGAATGAATGGCCCTCATCGAGGGTATGCGAGGAGCCTGAACCGCAGGGCTCTGCAGCGCCATCGGCCGCATGCAGTGTTTTGGGTCCTGCATTTGTAGTATTTTGTGGTGGCGGGCGTTGGTCCCGTTCGCGCGCAGGCGGATCGGAATGAACCACAACGCGACAGCCGCTTCGGCACTGATTTCGCCGGGCCAGCCCCTCCCGGCCTTGTCCGAGCGCGAGCGCGCGGTGGCGGAGAGGTTCGCGGCTGGCCTGACTTACCGCGAGATCGGCGAGGCGCTGTTCATCGCGCCGTCGACGGTGCGTACCCATCTCGCCGCGATCTACGAAAAGCTCGGCGTGCGCAGCAAGGTCGCGCTGGCCATGCATATCAACGCCATCGGCAGCGCGCCGGCCGGGCCGTCGGCCGGTCCGGACGCTTCGCCGCTGCTTGCGATATTTCCCATCGAATGCCTGAGCGCCGACGAGCACTGGCGCCGCTTTGCCGACGGCCTGTCGTCGGACATTACCGTCGACCTTGCGCGCTACGCGGACCTGCCGGTCGTCGCCTTCCACACCATGAAGGCACTGGGCAGCAAGCCGGCCGATTTCGCCGCCGACGGCAAGGCCTTGGGCGCCGCCTATGTTCTGTCCGGCCAGCTGCGCGCCGACGCCCGGCGGGTGCGGCTGACGATGGAATTGGCCGATGCGCGGACCGGCGTCAGCCTGTGGAGCGAACGCTTCGACCGACCCGTGGAGGACGTCTTCGCGCTGCAGGACAGCCTGACCGAAAGCGTCATCAACGCGCTCGCCGGCTGTTTCGGGGCGATCGCCACGGTCGGCCGCAATGCGATCCGCCGCAAGCCGCCGGCCAGCCTGCGCGCCTACGACTGCTATCTGCTCGGTGTCGAGCAGCACAACACGTTCAGCCGCAGCGGCAACAGGGAAGCCATCAGGCTGTTTTCACGCGCGCTCGAGCTCGACCCGACCTTGGTCAGGGCCTGGACCGAACTCGCCTACGCCTATTCGATCGAGGCGTGCAACGGTTTTGGCGAGAATCTCAACGCCTCGATTGGGAAATGGCGCTGGGCGGTCGAAAACGCGCTGCGGCTCGACCCGACTGACAGCGCCGCACACACCTGCTACGGCGATCTCATGGGTTGCCTCGGCGATCTGGAGGCGGCCGAAAGCGCCCACCGGCGCGCCTTCGAATTCGGCGCCAACCATGCCGACACGCTGGTGCTGCTCGCCGGCAGCAAGGCGCTGGTTGCCGGCGATCCGGCGGAAGCCCTCCCGCTCATCGAGCGCGCCATGCGCCTCAACCCGCTTGCTCCGCCCTGGTATTTCGGCATGCAGGGCCGCGTCCTGTTCACGGCCGGCAGGTACCGCGAAGCCATTGCCGCGCTGCGGCGGAGCACGCCGGATTCTCCGCACGTATTGATTTTTCTGATGCTCGCCCATGCCACTCTGGGCGAGGGGCCCGAGGCAGCTGCCATCGCGGCCAGGCTGCGAGCCGAATTTCCCGGCTTCTCGGTGGAGGGTTTCATATCGGGCTATCCCGTCACCAATCAGGGTGCCGTGCGCGCCATCCGCGAGGCGGCAAAGCTCGTGCCGCCTGGCTAGTTCCGGTCAACAGGCATGATCCCGTGCCGGTGCCGACGCGAGGCGACGCTATTCCTTTACCGCGCCGGTCATCGAGGACACATAGTGCTCGACGAAGAAGGAATAGAGCACCACCACCGGCAGCGAGCCGATCAGCGCGCCTGCCATCAGCGCTCCCCATTCATAGACGTCGGAGCGGACGAGCTCGGTGAGCACGCCGACCGGCACCGTCTTCTTCTCGGATGACTGGATGAAGGTCAGCGCATAGATGAATTCGTTCCAGGAGAGCGTGAAGGCGAAGATGCCGGCCGAGATCAGGCCAGGCACCGACAGCGGCAGCACGATCTTGGTGAGGATCTGCCAGCGGGTTGCGCCGTCAATGAGCGCGCATTCCTCCAGCTCGAACGGGATCGAGCGGAAATAGCCCATCAAGAGCCAGGTGCAGAACGGGATCAGGAAGGTCGGGTAGGTGAGGATCAGCGCGAACGGGGTGTCGTAGAGGCCGAGGTTGAACACCATGACCGACAGCGGGATGAACAGGATCGAGGGCGGCACCAGATAGGCGAGGAAGATGCCAAGGCCGACCTGGCGCGCGCCCGAGAACCGCAGCCTTTCGATCGCGTAGGCGGCAAGCACCGCGGCCGCCAGCGACAGGAAGGTGGCGGCGGTCGAGATGATCACCGTGTTGAGCAGCCAGCCGGGATAGGAGGTCTCGAGGAGCAGGTAGCGTATGTGCTCCAGCGTCGGATGCACCACCCAGAACGGGTTGTAGTTCACATAGTCGGTCATCTCGACATTGGGTTTAACCGCCGTGATCGTCATCCAGTAGAACGGAAACAACAGCACGATCATAAACACCAGCAGCGGCAGATAGACCGTCACCACCCGGCGCGGCAGGCTTTGCAGGTAGCCCATGCCGCCTTCGTCGGTATCCATGCGCTCGACTTCCTTGATCGCGGCCATGTCAGTCTCCGCCGCCTTGCTGCCACCTGCGCCGTTGCAGGCCGAAATAGCTGAACAGGATCGCCGCCAGCAGGAAGGGGATCATGGCGACGGCGATTGCCGCGCCTTCGCCGAGCTGGCCCCCTGAGATGCCGCGCTGGAACGACAATGTCGCCATCAGATGGGTGGCGTTCACCGGCCCGCCGCGGGTCAGCACGTAGATGAGCTGGAAGTCGGTGAAGGTAAACAGCACCGAAAACGTCATGGTGATGGCGATGATCGGCGTCAACAGCGGCAGCGTCACATGGCGGAACAGTTGCCAGCGGCTGGCGCCGTCGAGCGTGGCAGCTTCATAGAGCGATTGCGGGATCGTCTGCAGACCGGCGAGCAGCGTGATGGCGACGAATGGAATGCCGCGCCAGACATTGGCAGCGATGACCGAGGCGCGCGCATTGGTCGGGTCGCCGAGGAAATTGATCCGGTGGTCGATCAATCCCATCTGCTGCAGCGCCCAGGACAGGATCGAAAACTGCGAATCGTAAATCCACCAGAAGGCGATGGCCGACAGCACCGTCGGCACCACCCAGGGCAGCAGGACGATCGCGCGGAAGAAGGATTTGAACGGCAATTTCTCGTTGAGGATGAGCGCCAGCCAGAGGCCGAGCACGAACTTCAGGATCGAAGCGCTTATCGTGTAAAGCAAGGTGTTGAAGACGGAGAGCCAGAAGACGCCGTCGCTCCACAGATATTGATAGTTCTCGATGCCTATGAAGATGCCTGGCCGGCCGATGCGGGTGTCGGTGAAGCCGAGCCAAATGCCGAGCCCCAGCGGATAGGTGAGAAAGACCAGGAGCAACGCCGCCGCCGGCAGCATGAAGCCGAGGCCCAGGGTGTTGCGGCTCTCGGCCAGCCGCGAAAGCATCGACGGACGTTGCTGAATGGCAACGGATGGCACGGCCATGGCGCGGGCTCCCTGTGCGAGGTCTGGTGGAACGGCCGGGGCGGCAGCCCTTCTTCCGCACGCCTCCGAAAGACGTGCCACCCCGGCTGAGGTCGAACAGGATCAGACGCGATAGTAGCGGTTGGCGCGCTTCTCGGCCTCTTCCATTGCCTCCTGCGGCGTGGCCTGGCCCGTCACCGCCTTGGCGAACATGTCGACCAGCACATAGTCGGCCATAGTCGCGGCCGAGGCATAGCCGAGCGGCCCGGCATAGCCGTTGGGACGCAGCGTCGCCGAGGCTTTCGCGTAAGCCGCGTTGTTCGGATCGGCCTTCCATACCGGGTTGCTGTCGAAGGCCTTCAGCGTCTGGCAGCAATAGCCGGCCGACGACGTGATCCAGTCCGACATCTGCGGGTCCTCGAACATGAACTGCAGATAGGCTTTGGCCGCGTTGGGGTAGGGCGTGTAGTTGAAGATGACGGCCGTCGTCACCTGGAACAGCTCGACCGATTTCCCGACCGGGCCGATCGGCAGGTTGGTCGTGCGCATGTCCTTGGCGATTTCGGTCAGTTTCGGATCCTTGTCCTTGTTGACCTTGGCCGTGTTGTAGACGGAAATGCCGTTGGCGATGACGCTCACTTCGCCGGCCAGGAAGGCACGGTTGTTGTTCACGTCGAGCCAGCTTTCAGTTCCGGGAATGAAGGTCTTGTAGAGCTGCTGCGCGTATTCGATCGCCTTCAGCGTCTCGGGGCTGTTGATGGTGACCTTGCCCTTCTCGTCGACCATCTGGCCGCCATGGCTCCAGAGCAGCCAATGAGCATAGTTGTTGCCATCGCCGACGCCATGGCCATGCGTGAAACCGGCCGGATGTCCCTTCGCCTGCAATGCCTTGCAAAGCTCGAGGAAGCCGGCCGTGTCCTTCGGAAATTCCGAGAAACCGGCTTCCTTCACCCAGCTTTCGCGATAGACGATGGCATTGCCGATGGTGGCCAACGGCAGGCCGAGGAACTTGCCCTCGCGCGTCGCATACTGTTTCGGGCCGTCGTGCCAGCCGCCATACTTCTTGCCGAGATGGTCGCCGAGTTCGGTCACGTCGAGCAGCTTGTCGGGATACTGATGCGGATCGTCGAACCAGACGAGCATCAGGTCCGGGCCGGAACCGACATTGGCGGCGACCGCCGCCTTGGGCCGGATGTCTTCCCAGCTTTCCTTGTCGACACGAACCTCCACGCCGGTCGCCTCGGTGAACCGCTTCGTGTTCTTCAGCCACTGGTCCTCGTCGCCCTGCACGAAAGGCGACCAGCGCAGCAGCCTGAGCTTCGCACCGTCCTCGGGCTTGTAGGTCAGGGTGTCCTGGGCAAAGGCGGTCGAGCCGACGAAGCGGCTGCCCAAGGCTCCGGCGGCCGCGCCGGCGGTCGTGCGGATCACGTCGCGTCTGGTGAACTTCATGCTCGTCTCCTCCTGTGTGTTTCCTCGCTGGGTGGCTTATCGCGCCGCTTCGATCCGCTGGCCGGTCTTGCCGTGGAACAGATGGATGGGCCCGGGCTCGACCGATAGTCGGATGGTGTCTCCCGGCGCGAAGGAATGGCGCTCCCGGAAATTGGCGACGATATCCTCGCCGCCGGCGGTCCGGCCGATGATCTGCACTTCCGAGCCCGTCGGCTCGATCACCACCACGGTGACCGGGATGCCATCGTCGGCCAGCCGCAGATGCTCGGGCCGAACGCCCAGGACGATGGCTTCGCCGCTGCTGATAGAGGCTGGTTTCGGCAAGGGCACTGAAACGCCTCCCGCGCCCCGGAAGGACGGCGCGCCATCGTTGGCGAATGTGCCCTTGAGCAGGTTCATGGCGGGCGAGCCGATGAAGCTCGCGACGAAGAGGTTATTCGGCCGGTCGTAGAGCTCCAGCGGCGGTCCGATTTGCTCGACGATGCCGTCATGCATGACCACGATCTTGTCGGCCATGGTCATGGCCTCGATCTGGTCGTGGGTGACGTAGATGGTCGTCGTCTTCAGCCGCTGGTGCAGTTCCTTGATCTCGGCGCGCATCTGCACGCGCAGCTTGGCGTCGAGATTGCTGAGCGGCTCGTCGAAGAGGAACACCTGCGGGTTGCGCACGATGGCGCGGCCCATGGCGACGCGCTGCCGCTGGCCGCCCGAAAGCTGGCGCGGATAGCGCGACAAAAGCGGCACCAGCCCGAGGATTTCGGCCGCCCGCTTCACGCCCGTATCGCTTTCCGCCTTCGGGACGCCCTTGAGCATGAGCGAGAACGCCATGTTCTCGGCAACGGTCATGTGCGGATAGAGCGCGTAGTTCTGGAAGACCATGGCCACGTCGCGCTCCTTCGGCGCAACGTCGTTGACGATGCGGCTGCCGATCGAGATATGGCCGCGCGAGATTTTTTCCAGCCCTGCGATCATCCTGAGAAGCGTCGATTTTCCGCAGCCCGAGGGTCCGACCAGCGTGACGAACTCGCCGTCGTCTATGTCGACGCTGACGCCATGCAGGATCTGCGTAGCCCCGAACGATTTGTAGACATCGCCAATCGCGACAGACGCCATCGCATTCCTCCCGATGGTCCCTGCGAAGTCTCGCGGGGAGCCGTTTGTATCAGGTGTGGCTGAAACGGATGCCGACAAGCATCCACCACTGGAGTCGGCGACGTCTGCCCCAGCTCCCCCCGGGTCACGCGACTGTGAAACGGTAGCGCTACCAAATCCGCCTGTAAAGCGGCGGCGCGCACGCTTATACTTTTGTCGCTGGGGAAAAATGAGCGATGCCGGCTGCGAGGCCAAGTCAAGCCGCGCCGCGCCGCCGACAATTCGTAGAATGACGGTAAATATACATTAGTAATTACTAATACATAAGCCTCGACCTGGCCGAGAGAATCTGACCGGTGACCATTCGCGGAATGGGGGTCGGTTGCGGACTGTCCAAGTTCGAGCGCTGCTGGTTGCTTCCATTGCGGCTCTGCTCGCCGTGTCGGGCGAGGAAACCGACAGGTGCCGCTCAGCCCTTTTCAATCGCCAATCAAAAACCCCGCGATCAGCTTCTGCAGGTTCCCGCCCGGTCCGAACTCGACCTTGTCGAAATCGCGGCTGGCCTGGCGCTGCGCCCTGGAGAGCTGGTCGAGATATTGCGTCAGCTCCGCCCTGATCTTCGTGCAGCCGGGGTCGTCGGCGACGGTGAGGCCGACGCTGAAGGCGACGATCTTGTCCACCATCTCGACGATGCCGGCGCCGTGCACCTTCTCATGCGCGGCGAGCCCGGCGGCGAAGGAATCCCAGCGCGCCTTGACGGCCGGGGCAAGTTTCCCGGCGGGCTTCGGCAGCGTGTAGGTGATGATAAGCTTCGGCCGCGCCGTCTTCAGCACGCAGGCGCCGTTCTCCGGCCTGTAGTCCCGCTGCCAGGTCAGCTTGAAGAAAGTGTGCGCGATCGCCCGCCGCTCATTGCCCGCCGGGTCCTTGCCGATGACCGGCCCCTTCTCGCCGATCGAGACATAGAGCTCCTCCACCGTCTGGCCCGAGATGGCATAGGGCGCGACCTTCTCGACCGGCTTCCAGTCGGCAAGCGCTGGCGAGGGAAGGAGCAGTGCGGCAAGGAGGAGGACGAGCTTCATGGGACTCTCGGGTAGATTGCGGATGAGAAGCGCGGTTCTAGCTTCCTCCTTATGGGGGAGAAAGCGATTTCAACTTCCTAGCGATAGCCAAGTGTTGGAAATCGCAGGAGAGGGGATTTGCCAGGCGGAAACTTTGGCGGCCGGCGCCGGCATTGATGACGGCGGAACCCCCGCGCCCGCCGGTCGTTTCTATGCCATCGTCTCGACCATGGGGAGGCTGCCATGACCCGCAACGAGATCATTTCCGTGCTTGGCCCGGTCGACGAGGCTGTGATCGCCGACATCGCGCTCACCGGCGCCAGCCTCGAGGAGCTGCGCGAGGCTTTCGCCTGGATCGGCGCCGACGAGGCGCTGATCAACGAGGGCCGTGCGATGCCCAGCGCCAGGGTGACGAAGCTGATCGATATCCTCGAGCCGCCCGAAGACGTTCCGCAGGTGCCGGGTGGGATGGAGTAGGGCCTCTCCTTCTCTTCCTCCTGGTAGGTGCTTCTCCCTACTTGCCCCTGCGACATTTCCCGGCATAGCCTGACATCGCCTTTCGGGAGGAGGGGAGCATGGACACCAACGTTGTCATTGTCGGCGCGGGGCCGGCGGGGCTGGCCGTCGCCGCCTGCCTGAAACAGGCGGGCATGGATTTCACCATCCTCGAAAAGGCCGGCGAGGTGGCGCCGGCCTGGCGGCGGCATTACCGGCGGCTGCATCTGCACACGGTGAAATCCTTCTCCTCGCTGCCCTTCGTGCCGTTCCCCAAAAGCCACCCCCGCTATGTCCCGCGCGAAAAGGTGGTCGCCTATCTCGATGCCTATGCCCAGCGCTTCGGCCTGAAGCCGCGCTTCGGCGTGACGGTGAAATCGATCCGCCGCGCGGGCGGGAAATTCCTGGTCGAGACCGACGCGGGCGACATCGGCGCCAGGAAGATCGTCGTCGCCACCGGCAACAATGCCGAGCCGATCGTGCCGGGCTTCGCCGGCATCGAGGCGTTCAAGGGCGAAGTGCTGCACAGCGCCGCCTACACCGAGGCCGCTCCCTATGTCGGCAGGAATGTGCTGGTCATCGGCATGGGCAACACCGGCGCCGAGATCGCGCTCGATCTTGCCGAGTCCGGCGCCCGTCCGGCGATCTCGGTGCGCAAGGGCGTCCACATCGTGCCGCGCCAGCTCTTCGGCGTGCCGATCCAGATGGTCGGCATCGCCAGCCGGCCGATGCCGCAGGCGTTGAACGACTGGATGTTCCCAAAGATCCTCGACCTAGCGCTGGGCAGGCTGGAGAAATACGGCATCGTGCGGCCGAAGACCGGCATTCTTGCGCAGATCGACGCCGGCCGCATTCCGGTCATCGATGTCGGCACCGTGGCGGCGATCAAGGCGGGCAGGATCGGCATTGTTCCCGACATCGTCCGCTTCACCGAGGACGGCGCGAAATTCGCCGACGGGCGCGAGCTGAAATTCGACGCGGTGATCTTCGCCACCGGCTACCGGCCGGGCTATGACGGCTTCCTGCCTGCGGAGCTGCGGCCGGCAAAGAGCGGCGTCAATCAACGAGCAGCCGACCTCGGCGTCTATCTCATCGGCTTCCACAATCCGGTCACCGGCCTGTTGCGCGAGATCGGCATCGAGGCGCAGGCGGTGGCCGCCGATATCAAGAAGCGGGGGTGAAAGTGCGCCCCGTCCCCGACAAGGGAGAGGGGCGCCAGGCCCTCAATGCTTCGCGCTGCTAGCCTTGCCTTCGTTGACGGCGATGCGCCTGGCTTTGGTCTGGGCGCGCTTGGTCTTGGGCAGCGCCACGGTGAGCACGCCGTTGCGGAAGCTGGCGTGGACCTTGTCTTCCTCGACTTCGGTGCCGATCGGGATGCGCCGCTCGAAACGGCCGTAGAAGCGTTCGGAGAATTGCTTGCCCTTGTCCTCGGTTTCGGCGCGCTTCTCGCCGCGCAGCGTCAACACGCCGTCGTCGAGCAGCACCTCGATATCTTTTTCATCCATGCCGGGAATCTCTGCGGTCACGTGGATCTCCGTCTCGCTGTCGGAGATTTCCACACTTGGCCAGGCTTGCCCGGCAAAGGCTGCGCCAAACGACGGCATGCGCGTTTCGAAGCCGCGCATGGCGTCGTCGAACAGGCGGTTCATTTCGCGATGCAACGTCATGAAGGGGTCGCCCCCACGTTGGAGATCGCGATACATGTCGGAGAGCTGGCTGCTCTCCCGGCCCCAGGGAATGAGATCACGGATTGCCATTGCATTTCCTCCTCATCTGGTCGCGTCAGGATGTCGTCGAATGTCCTGGCCTGGGATCGTGAGACTCTCAAGTCGAACCGCGCCGTCGCATCGGGTCCGTTACCCACATGGCCCGCAAATCGTGGCCAACAAGCCGCGGCCGGCAAACCGGCGGCGTCGCCGGTCCCCTCAGGCAACCGGCAAGTGTCGATCTGGAAGCTGTCCGACCGAAGTCAAGACCCGTATTCCGTCTGCCGGCAGATTTGATCATGGAGCTCGGATGCCGGCCGCTTGCCGGGAGCATAGGGGCGAGGCTGGTCGAGATCCTGGAGCCTCCACGCCAGCGGATCGCCGCATAAATCGGGTGGCGCTCGTGATCGCGGCATGCGAAGCCAATCGTTGCCAAGGGAGGGATCCAGCCATGCTCACGCTCTACGACTACCTGCCGTCGCAAAACGCCTGGAAGGTCCGCGTCCTGCTCGGGCTGCTCGGCATCGGTTACGAGACACGTATGGTGTCGATCTTCGAGGGCGAAAGCCGCACGGAGGCCTTCCTCAAGCTCAATCCAGCCGGTGCCGTTCCCGTGCTCGCGGTGGAAAATGGCCAGGCGATCGCCGAGTCCAACGCGATCCTCACCTGCGTCGCGGAGGGCACGCCCTACCTGCCGGCGGACCGCCTTGCGCGCGCCAAGGTCATGCAGTGGCTGTTCTTCGAGCAGTATTATGTCGAGCCGGTCATTGGCTCGCTGCGCTTCTGGACGCTGACCGGACGGCTGGAACGCAACCAGGCGCTTGTTCCCGGTAAGCGCGAGGCGGGTACCCGCGCGCTCGGCGCTCTCGAGCGCAGCCTGCAGGTCACGCCGTTCCTCGTCGGTGGCTCGCTCACCATCGCCGACATCGCCGTCTATGCCTACAGCCACCGCGCCGAGGATTGCGGCTTTTCGCTTGCCGATTATCCCGCGGTCAGCGCCTGGATCGATCGGGTGAGCGAGACGATCGGCCCGGGCTATCCGGTGCATCCCTACAGCATCGATCCGCATTCGGGCGGTTGAGCGAAGCGCGCTTCCACGAAGTTGCCGGAACGGAAGTCGCGGCGGGGCGTTTCCGAAAAGCAGCGCGCCGGCGCTGTCAGCCCGAAGCGCCGCCCGCAACGCGCGCAATGGAGGCCAGCATGGTTCGCCCCATCGTCATCGCAATCCTCGCCGCTGGCATTGCCGGCCTGCCCGCCATGGCGGCCGAGGAATATTGGGTCGCCAGGGATGCCGTCTCGAAGCAGTGCGAGATCGTGCCGAAGAAACCTGACGGGACCTTGGTTATCGATCTCGGCAAGAAGAAATATGCCAGCGAGGGCGAGGCCAGGAAGGCGATGGAAGCGATGGTGGATTGCAAGAAGTGATGCGCTCAACGGCAAAGACTGCCAGGTAGCATTCCTTCGCCCTCTGTCCGACAGGACGGAAGGGGACGCCCCGCCAGCGTCAGAGGTGATCCACCAGGAATGCCGCCCTACCGGTCCACCATCGACATGGTCCGCTCGTTGTACCTCGGCCCCGACACCTTGTCGGGCGAGAGCGCCATGTCGAGCCCGAGCATCTCGGTGGCGTCGAGCTCGATGTCGGCCGCCGCGACATTTTCTTCAAGATAGGTCCGCCGCTTGGTGCCGGGGATCGGCACGATGTCGATGCCGAATTCCGGCCCCTTGGCGAGCAGCCAGGCAATCGCCACCTGGCCGGGCTTGACGCCTTTTGCCGCGGCGATGTCGCGCACCGTGGCGGCCGCCGCGACATTCAAGTCGAAATTCTCGCCCTGGTAGCGCGGGTCGCCGCGCCTGAAATCGCCTTCCGGATAATCCTCGGCACGTTTGACGTCGCCGGCGAGGAAACCGCGGCCGAGCGGCGCGAACGGCACCAGGCCGATGCCGAGCTCGGCAAGCGCCGGGATGATCTCGGGTTCCAGGTTGCGCTCCCACAGCGAATATTCGCTCTGCAGCGCCGAGACCGGATGCACTTGATGCGCGCGGCGGATGTTGGCGATGCCCGCCTCCGACAGGCCAAAGAAGCGCACCTTGCCTTCCGCCACCAGCTCGCCGACCGTGCCGGCGACATCCTCCATCGGAACGTCCGGGTCGACGCGGTGCTGGTAGATGAGGTCGATGTGGTCGGTGGCGAGCCGCTGCAGCGAGCCGTCCACTGCCTCGCGGATATGCTCGGGGCGGCTGTCGCGGCCGGTGCCGTCCTGCTTGCCGTCGACGATGCGGAAGCCGAATTTTGTCGCGATCGTCACCTGGTCGCGCCGGCCCTTCAGCGCGCGGCCGAGCAGCTCCTCGTTGATGAAAGGCCCATAGACCTCGGCCGTGTCGAGGAAGGTGCAGCCGAGCTCGATCGCCCGGTGGATCGTCGCGATCGATTCCGCTTCGTCGGCCGGGCCGTAGGACTGGCTCATGCCCATGCAGCCGAGGCCGATCGAGGAGACGACGAGCCCCTGGCTGCCGAGTTTCTGCTTGCCCAGGCTCATCTGTCTGTCTCCGGTGAAGAATTAGCGCCCGCGAAATTATAGGGCCGGAACGGAACACGTCCAGCCGCGTCGGCTTGATCAAGATCAAGGGAGGCAGAAGGCAAGGGAGTATGGTGCGATCGTCTTGGGAAGGACACAAGGCGGGCGGGTGGTTCCGGCCGATCCACTCCCTCGGGACCCTGACGGAACCACCCGGATCGCCGCTCTCGGCGAACAGCCGCTCAACTCAGCTATAAGGCGACCAGCATTGCTGCCGGGGCCCGTCATAGGGCTGGTAGCTGCTGTCCCACGCGCGGTAGGAGACGTAGCGCTCCGAGCACCAGCGCACATGCGTGGCGGCCAGGCGCGCCGCCGGGCGGGGCGGCGGCGCGACCGTGGCCGCCGCGACGCCGGCCACGAAGGCGGCGGCCGGGAACCAGTAGCCGTTGTAGTAATGGTAGCCGGGCCGCACGCGCCAATAGCCTCGATAGCCGTTGTAGCAATAGACGCCGCCGGCGGCGCCTTCTAGGAAGGTGTGATGCAGGCGCTGCGGCCGCGGACCGCCGCCTGACCGGCCATCTACGCCATCGGCAGCAACCGGCGCATGATCAGCGAGGCGTGACCGCCGACGCCATGCGCAGCCGGGCGGCGCTCGACCACCTCGAATCCGTGCTTGCGATAGAAGGCGATGGCCCGGTCGTTGCCCTCGATCACCTCCAGCGCGATCGAGGGAATGCCGGCATGGGCGGCAAGCACCGCGTGCAGGAGATCGACCGCCAGACCCATGCCGAATTCTGCCGGCTCGACATGCAGCCGGTTGAGCGTGACGTCGCCATTCCCGTCCATCGCCGCCATGGCATAGCCGGCGATCGAGCCGTCCGTCCGCTCGGCCACGAACGACATCTTGTCGTCGTCGGCAAGTTCGGCCGCGAGCTTCTCCGGCGCATGCTTCTCGTCGGAGAGCCGGGCAACGGTGTCCTCGCCCATGATCGGCGAATAGGTCCGCCGCCAGGACTGGCCGAGCAGCCGCGAGACGGCCGCGATGTCGTTCTTTGCCATCGCCCGGATGTGAACCATTGCCGCCTCCTTTGCTCCGCCGGCACAAAGCGGCGGCACGGCCACTTCTGCAGCCTGTCAGAGGGTCTGGCAAGGCCGCCGGCCGGGGTCCCTTTGAACGGACTGACGGGGGCGAAGTGTTCCGATGCTGCGCCGCACAGGGCCCGGCAGCGCGAAGAAAGCCGCTGCCTCCGCTTCTGCTATCCCGAATAACCTCATGATTACAGCGCGTTGAAGTAGGCCGGAAACCGAAAATTTCCGGCCGCCGCTCTTGAAACCCCTTCGCGTCAGACTAGTTGCGATAAGCGCGCGGGGTCCGGTTGCAAAGCCTCGCGGAGGGAGGGATCCATGGCTGCCAAGGAAGTGAAATTCCACACCGAGGCCCGCGACAGGATGCTGCGCGGCGTCGATATCCTGGCCGACGCGGTAAAGGTGACGCTCGGCCCGAAAGGCCGCAACGTCGTCATCGACAAGTCGTTCGGCGCCCCGCGCATCACCAAGGACGGTGTGACGGTGGCGAAGGAAATCGAGCTGGTGGACAAGTTCGAGAACATGGGCGCGCAGATGGTGCGCGAGGTGGCCTCGAGGACCAGCGACATCGCCGGTGACGGAACCACCACCGCCACCGTGCTCGCGCAGACCATTGTGCGGGAAGGGGCGAAGGCCGTGGCCGCCGGCATGAACCCGATGGACCTGAAACGCGGCATCGACCGGGCCGTCGAGGCGGTTGTCGCCGAGATCAGGGCCAATGCCCGCAAGGTGACCCGAAACGACGAGATCGCCCAGGTCGGCACCATCTCGGCCAATGGCGATGCCGAGATCGGCCGCTTCCTGGCCGAGGCGATGCAGAAGGTCGGCAATGAAGGCGTCATCACCGTCGAGGAGGCCAAGACCGCCAACACCGAACTGGAAGTCGTCGAAGGCATGCAGTTCGACCGCGGCTATCTCTCGCCCTACTTCATCACCAACCAGGACAAGATGCGCGCCGAACTGGAGGACGCCTATCTTCTGATCCATGAGAAGAAGCTGTCGAACCTGCAGGCGCTGCTGCCGATCCTGGAGGCGGTGGTGCAGTCCACCAAGCCGCTGCTCATCATCGCCGAGGACGTCGAGGGCGAGGCCCTGGCAACGCTTGTCGTCAACAAGTTGCGCGGCGGCCTGAAGATCGCCGCCGTCAAGGCTCCGGGCTTCGGTGACCGCCGCAAGGCCATGCTGGAAGACATCGCCATCCTCACCGGCGGGCAGGTCATCTCGGAAGATCTCGGCATCAAGCTGGAGAGTGTCAGGCTCGAGATGCTGGGGCGCGCCAGGAGGGTGATGGTCGAGAAAGAGGCCACCACCATCGTCGACGGCGCTGGGGGGAAGGAGGAGATCCAGGGCCGCGTCGCCCAGATCAGGCAGCAGATCGAGGAGACCACCTCGGACTACGACAAGGAGAAGCTGCAGGAGCGTCTGGCCAAGCTCGCGGGCGGCGTCGCGGTGATCCGCGTCGGCGGCTCGACCGAGATCGAGGTCCGGGAGCGCAAGGATCGCGTCGACGACGCGCTGCACGCCACCCGCGCCGCGGTTGAGGAAGGCATCCTGCCGGGCGGCGGCGTGGCATTGCTGAGAGCCGCAAAGGCGCTCGACGCTGCCGCTGTCGACAACCCGGACCAGAGGACAGGCATCGAGATCGTGCGCCGCGCGCTGGAAACGCCGGTGCGCCAGATCGCCGAGAACGCGGGCGCCGAAGGCTCGATCATCGTCGGCAGGCTGCGCGAGAACGGGCAGTTCTCTTTCGGCTGGAATGCGCAGACCGGCGTCTATGGCGATCTCTACAGCCAAGGCGTCATCGATCCCGCCAAGGTGGTGCGCACCGCGCTGCAGGATGCCGCCTCCATCGCGGGGCTGCTGGTCACCACCGAAGCGATGGTGGCGGAAAAGCGGAAGAACGAGGCCGCTTCGGCGATGCCTCCCGGAGCCGGAATGAATTATTGAGGCGGCCCGCTTCGCCATCTTCGGGTCAAGGCCGTCGATGGCGAAGTTCAGCGGCGTTAGAACGTGTCGACTCTGACGGGGTGAGCGCCGCCGCAGCGCCGAAATTGACTCGCCCGCCGCTCTCCGCCATCCTTAAGGCAGCCGCTGTTGCAGCGGCAGCGTGTTTCGAGTGAGGCCATGGCCAGTCCCGTCGCCAGAGAAAATTCCCGCCGCGCGGCGGTGAAGAAGGCGCTCGACCGCCACAAGGTCTATGTCACCGCGCAGAGCTTTTCCGGCGGCGCCTATAGCGCGCGCGTACTGGTCGACGGCGAGGCCTATTGGGTCGACGAGTTCCGGCTCTCGCAACTGAGGCAAGGGCTTTCGCCGGCCGAGCTGGAACTGACGCCGGCTGCCGACGATTGAAGGGCTTTTGCTGGGATGACGACGGCAAGGCCGGCGGGACAGCGCCCCCCTCTGTCCTGCCGGACATCTCCCCCTCAAGGGGGGAGATCAGATCTCGCCACTGCCTTCGCCAATCGCCGACGTTTTAAGCGCAGCGACAGCGCTCGAACTGCCAATCTCCCCCCTAGAGGGGGAGATGTCCGGCAGGACAGAGGGGGGCGTGAAGGAACGCGGCCTTTGCCATTGTCCGTTCTGCGCTTCGACGCCTAACCCATGCCCTCCAAGCTCAAATCCTACCGGGCCAAGCGCGAATTCAGCAGGACCCCTGAGCCCGCCGGCGGGCCAGCGGTCGGCGGCGGCAACCGCTTCGTCGTCCACAAGCACCACGCCACCGCCGACCACTACGACCTGCGCCTCGAAGTCGGCGGCGTGCTGAAGAGCTGGGCGGTGCCGCGCGGGCCCTCGCTCAACCCGGCCGACAAGCGTCTTGCCGTCGAGACCGAGGACCATCCGATCGAATATATCGACTTCGAGGGCGTCATCCCCGAGGGCGAATATGGCGGCGGGCCGATGATCGTCTGGGACGCCGGCACCTGGGCGCCGATGGAGGATGTCGAGAAAAGCCTGCGCACCGGCGCCTTCAAGTTCCGGCTGGCCGGGCAAAAACTGAACGGCGGCTGGATGCTGACCAGGCTGAAGCCGAAACCCGGCGAGGACGAGAACAAGAAGAACTGGCTCTTGTTCAAGGAGCGCGACCTTGCCGCCGACACCACGCTCAACATCCTCGAGGCGCGGCCGGAAAGCGTGAAGTCAGGCCGCCGCATCGAGGAACTGGTCGCCGAAAAGAAGCCGCCGCGCCTGCCGCCCAAGCCCGGCTCGCTAAAGCCGGGCGCGTTGCCCGGCGCCGTGAGGGGCGAGCCGCCGAGCCGCATCGAGCCGCAGCTTGCCACCCAGGTGCCGAAGCCGCCGGGTGGCGATGATCCGGCGGAGCGCACCGGCGAGCTCTGGCTGCACGAGATAAAATTCGACGGCTACCGCACCATGGCGCATGTCGTCGACGGCGAGGTGCGCCTGATCACCCGCGGCGGCATCGACTGGACGAAGCGCTACGGCGACCTCCCTCAAGCTTTTTCGCGCCTGCCGGTCAGCCGGGCGATCATCGACGGCGAGATCATGGTGCTCGACGACAAGGGCATCTCCCGCTTCGCGCTGCTGCAGGACGCGCTGTCTTCCGGTGCCGGCTCGAAGCTGCATTTCTACGCCTTCGATCTTCTCCATCTCGACGGCTGGGACCTGCGCAAGGCGCCCTTGCAGAAGCGTAAGGCGTTGCTTGCCGAACTGCTCGCCGGCCAGGCCGCCAACTCCGCCATCCAGTTCAGCGACCATGTCGAGGGCGACGGGCGCGGGCTTTACGAGCAGGCGACGGAACTCGGGCTGGAAGGCGTCGTCTCCAAGCGCGCCGACGCCATCTACCAGAGCGGCCGCACCAAGAGCTGGACCAAGGTCAAGGCGCTGCAGAAGGACGATTTCATCATCGCCGGCTACACGATCTCCGACCGGGCCGAGGGGCTGGCGGCACTCGGCATGGCCGAGTTCGAGGACGGCGAATTGCACTACCGCGGCAAGGTCGGCACCGGCTTCGACAGCGACATGGCGCGGGACCTGCTCGCCCGGCTGGAGCGGCTGACGGCGGGCGCCACGCCGCCGGAAGGCGTGCCGCGCGAGATCATGCGCGAGATGCATTGGGTGAAGCCGCTGCTGTCGGCCCGCATCCACTATTCCAACCGCACCGCCGACAATGCGCTGCGCCACGGCGTCTTCCGGGGCCTGCGCGATGTCGGCGGCCTGACCACGCCGGTGCCGGTCAAGCGCAAGCGGCTGATCGCGGAGTCCGACCTCGCCACCATCTGGGTGACCAATCCGGAGCGCCGCCTGTTCGGCAAGACCGGGCCGACAAAACTCGACATCGCCGTCTATTACGCGCTGGTCGGCGATTTCATGCTGCCGCATATCATCGGCCGTCCGGTGTCGCTGGTGCGCTGCCCGACCGGCAAGCCGCAGGATTGCTTTTTCCAGCGCCACGCCTTCACCGGCATGCCCCCTTCGGTAGCGGTGTTCGAATCGACCAATTCGGAAGGAGAGACCAAGACCTATCTCTCGGTCGAGGACGCCAAGGGCTATCTGGCGCTAGCGCAGTTCGGCGTGGTGGAGTTCCACACCTGGGGCACGCATCGCACGAAACTCGACAAGCCCGACCAGATCGTCTTCGACCTCGACCCGGGCGAGGGGATTTCCTGGCGCGAAGTGGTGGAGGCGGCCGTCCATATCAAGGGCGGGCTGGAGAGCCTCGGCCTGGTGCCTTTCGCCAAGACCTCCGGCGGCAAGGGCATCCACATCACGGTACCGGTGACGCAGAAGCAGAACTGGAAGAAACTGCACCAGGCCTCGAGCGCCATTTCGACTTTGCTTGCGGCAAGCGCGCCGGACACGTTTGTCACCACCATGGGCAAGGAAAACCGCAAGAAGCGCATCTTCATCGACTTCCACCGCAACGCCCGCGGCCACACCTCCGCCGCACCCTATTCGCTGCGCGCCCGCACCAATTTGCCGGCCTCGACGCCAGTAAGCTGGACCGATCTCGAGACGATCGACGCGCCGGAGGATTTGAACTACGCCTCGCTGCCGGGCCTGCTGGAGACGTCGGGCGATCCCTGGGCGGAGATCGATGAGTTTGCCAGGGATCTGCCGGTGGTGGAGCGCTAGTTCCTCGCCCCCACGAAGTGGGGGAGAGGTGGCCGCGCAGCGGCCGGAGCGGGGGCAGTGCCAGCGAGTGTGGTCAGGGCGCCACGAAGCATCAAGGCTCGCGCCATTCCCCCTCTCCGTCTCGACTTCGCCGAGCCACCTCTCCCCCGCTCTCGCGGAGGCGAGGAGGGGCGGCGGCCATCGACGCTTCCTACAATTTGAACTATCCTCCGCGCCAACCCGGCCCAAGAACACTTCGCTAGGAATTCGGCTGTAAGGTGAAGGGTCGGTGTAGGATTTCCACGGCGCCAATCGTCCTCCGGACGAAAAGCGCTGCAAAGAGCATGGTCCCAAGAAGCGGGAACCGGGTTTTGGACAAGACCATGCTCCAACATAGTGTCAGTGCATGGCCGCGTAGGAGTTCATCATGGCGCCCAGGGCAAGTTGGAAAGGTTACCTCAAGCTCAGCCTCGTCAGCTGTCCGGTCCGGCTCTATCCGGCCACCAGCGCGAGCGAGCGCATCTCGTTCAACCAGCTGCACAAGAAGACCCACAACCGCATCAACATGAAGCCGGTCGATCCCGAGCTCGGGTTGGTCGAGCGTTCGGATCTGGTGCGCGGCTACGAATACGAGGACAAGCAGTACATCATCATCGATGACGCCGACCTCGACGCGGTGAGGATCGAATCCAACCACACGATGAACATCGAGGCCTTCGTCGACGAGGGCGAGGTCGATGTCATCTACCAGGATTCGCCCTATTACCTTGCCCCCGACGGCGCCATGGCGGAGGAGACCTTCGCGGTGCTGCGCGAGGCCATGCGCAAATCCGGCAAGCTCGCTATCGCGCGCCTGGTGCTTTCCAGCCGCGAGCGCGTGGTGACAATCGGCGCGCGCGAGAACGGCATGTTCGTCTGCACGTTGAGGAATCCCAACGAAGTGCGTGGCACGGCTGAATATTTCGGCAACATCCCGGCCGGCAAGCCGGACCCGGAAATGCTGGAGCTTGCCCAGGCGCTGATCAAGCAGAAGGAAACCCACTTCGATCCGAAGAATTATGAGGATCGCTACGAAGTGGCGCTGATGGCGATGATCCGCGAGAAGCTGAAAGGCCACAAGCCGATCATCGCGGCCGCACCCGAGCGCGGCAACGTCATCAACCTGATGGATGCGCTGAAGGCGAGCCTGTCGCAGCAAGCCAAGCCGCCCGCCAAGTCGAAGAGCAAGGCCGAGGAAGCGCCGGCAAAACCCGCCAAGAAGGCGGCCGCCGGCGGCGGCGCGCCTGAGAACCCGCTGAAGGCGAACCTGCTGAAGGCCGTCGGCAAGAGCAAGAAGTGACCGGAGGGCCGGTGATCGTTCCCGGCGCCGTCCTCGGCGTCGTCGGCGCGCTGGCCGCCTTTCCGCTCAGGCTCGCGGCGCGCGAGGTCGAGCGCCGCCATGCCGAGCTGAGGCGCGGCGTCACGCGGCGCACTACCCATGTCGTGTTCGGCCGCGCCTTGCTGGCGAAAGCCGCGACCAGCCGGACCGGCGATGCCGAGATCGAGCGCCGCGTGAAAGCCGAGCGCGAGGCCGGGCGCACGCTCACCAGCGAGAACGGCTTCTTGCGCCTGCTCGGCCTGATGAAGGCGCCGGAGGCATCGTCGCTCTCCCGGCAGTCGCTCATCGACCAGTCGCGCCTGGCCGGCGACGATCTCGACCTGCTGTCGCTGTTCGACGCCTTCGAGCATGACGCTGAGCCCTATTCCTTCCGCGACCTGATCCTGGCCAGGAAATATGCCGGCCTGATCGCCAGCGGCGCCAGCTGGGGCGCGATCGCGCGCTCGGTGCACCGCTCCGGCCCGGTCGCCTCGCTCACCGCCAAGTCGCTCAACCTCGGCTCCCAGCACGGCCGCCCGGACGCGATCTATCTCGACGACGGCACGAGCGAGCTCGATGGCCAATTGCTGTTCGATCTCGGATCATCGGAAGACGACACGCTGGAGGAATTGTTCGCCGAGGCCGAAGCCGCGGAAGAGGAGGGGCGCCACGACGATGCGGCAGCGCTTTACCAGCGCTGCCTGGCGATCGACCCGGGCGACGCCATAGCCGCCTTCAACCGCGCCAACTGCCTGCGCGGTGCCGGCCGTGTGGCGGAAGCGGCGCACGACTATGCCCGCGCGATAAAACTCGATCCGGGCTTTGTCGAAGCCTGGTTCAACCTCGCCGGCCTGATGAGCGACGAAGGCAAGGTTGCCTCGGCGCGAAGGCACCTGCAGAAGGCAATCGCGCTCGACAAGGCCTATGCCGACCCGGTGTTCAACCTCGCCCGGCTGGAATTCGATGCCGGCAATCTTGCCGAGGCGCGTGGGCTCTGGGCGCGGTATCTTGAGCTCGACGCGGAGTCCGAATGGGCAAGGTTGGCGCAGAAGGGGATCCAGTTCGTGGATCTGCATATGGCGCGCACGGCGGGGTGAGCGCCTCTCCTTCTCCCCTTGCGGGAGAAGGTGGATCGGCGCGCAGCGCCGAGACGGATGAGGGGTGTTGGAAGGAATGAGACGCCGGTAATCTTGTCGCTTGCCAGGATATCGATGAACGTGGCCGCCAAGCTGGAACACCCCTCATCCGACCGAGCTTCGCTCGGCCACCTTCTCCCACAAGGGGAGAAGGGGAGATTGGAGCACCCATGACCCACTTCCTCTTCGACGGCTTCGACACCGCTCCCGTCACCATCCTGCTCGCCCATGGCGCCGGGGCCGCGATGGACTCGCCCTCGATGACCGCCACCGCCAAGGCTCTCGCCGCGGCCGGCTTCCAGGTCGCGCGCTTCGAGTTCCACTACATGGCGGCGCGCCGCTACGGCCACCGCAAGCCGCCGCCGCGCGCCGAGACGGTGAACCCGGAATACATCAAGGCGATCGCCGATCTTCGCGCCAAGGGCGTGACCGGCAAGCTGATCATCGGCGGCAAGTCGATGGGCGGACGCGTCGCCTCCATGGTCGCGGACGAGATGTTTGAAAAAGGCGAGATCGCCGGGCTGGTCTGCCTGGGCTATCCGTTCCATCCGCCGGGAAAGCCGGAGCAATTGAGGACGAAGCATCTCGCCGGCCTCAAGACGCCGACGCTGATCTTCCAGGGCACGCGCGACGAGTTCGGCACCAGGGACGAGGTCGCGACCTACGGCCTGTCCGCGGCAATAGACGTGGTCTGGCTGGAGGACGGCGACCACGATCTGAAGCCGCGCAAGGCGGTGTCGGGCTTTTCGACGGCCGATCACCTGCAGACGGTGGCGGAGACGATAAAAGCCAGGCTGGCTTCGTCATCCTAAAGCATGTCTCCCGAAAGCGGGAACCGGTTTCGGGACAAAGACATGCGTAAGATCAAAGACCTAAGCGCAGCGCGAATCTGAACGATCGCGACGCGCTTTGATGCATGTCGTCCAAAACTGCTCGGCGGTTTTGGGAGCGCGGCATGCATCGAAGCAAAGACTTGAAGCGCGTCTCTGTTCAGCGCGACGCGCTTTAGGGTCAAGCCCGAGGGCGAACGCGGCGCAGCTTAGCCGTAGATCTGCCTGTGGATCTGGTAGAGCATTTCCGAGCGGTCGGCGCGCAGATCGGCGAGATCGCGGCTCGACAGGTTCTCGACTTCGGCGACGAGCCGGTTGTACTGGCGGCGCTTGGCGATGTTGGTGCGAGCGCGGGAGACGATGTTGTCGAAGATCATGACGAGGTTCCTTCTTAACTGTTCCTCCCTCATCGATTGTGAGCATGACATAGGAATGGTGCGTCGCAAAAGGAAGATGTTGCAATGCACCATTGCAGCCAGCGCATAGCCGGTTAACCTGCCGTTACCCGCCCGCCCAGTCCAAGCAGGATCGCCACGGCTGCCCCAGAGCCTCAAGATGCGGTGAAGCTTCCATCATTGGCCTTGCCTTCTTTGCCATCGGCTGGCTTGATCCGCGCGTCACATCGTGCCGGGAGGAAAAGCATGGCGGCCGCCGACTACGAAGTTCTCGATCCGCGCTTCGCGCGCCTGTTCGTCGGCAACGCGCAGGTGGACAAGCTTTTCACCGGATGCCGGTGGGCGGAAGGTCCGGCCTGGTTCGCCGCCGGCCGCTATGTCGTGTGGTCGGACATCCCCAACAACCGCATGTTGCGCTATGACGAGACCGACGGCAGCGTCAGCGTCTTCCGCCAGCCGTCGGGCAATTCCAACGGAAACACTGTCGACCGGCAGGGCCGGCTGGTCACCTGCGAGCATTCGGGCCGCCGCGTCAGCCGCACCGAGCATGATGGCTCGGTCACCACCATCGCCGACAAATGGCGCGGCAAGCGGCTCAACTCGCCCAACGACGTCGTGGTCCGTTCCGACGGCTCGATCTGGTTCACCGATCCGGCCTACGGCATCGACAGCGACTATGAGGGCGACAAGGCCGAGAGCGAAATCGGCGCCTGCTACGTATATCGCGTCGACCCGGGCACAGGCGATATCGAGGCCGTCATCACCGACATGGTCAGGCCGAACGGGCTTGCCTTCTCGCCCGACGAAAGCCTTCTCTATGTCGCCGATACCGGCCGCACGCACGGCGCCCAGAACCCTGCGCATATACGCGTGTTCAATGTCGGCAAGGGCGGCAAGAAGGTCTCGGGCGGCAAGGTCTTCGCCGACTGCACTGCCGGCCTGTTCGACGGCTTCCGGCTCGACGATGCAGGGCGCATCTGGACAAGCGCGGCCGACGGCATCCACTGCTACGATCCGGACGGCACGCTGATCGGCAAGGTCAAGGTGCCGGAGGTGACCGCCAATTGCGTGTTCGGCGGCATCAAGCGCAACTGCCTCTATATCGCCGGCACCACCTCGCTCTACATGGTGCGGCTGATGGTGAATGGGGCGAAGACCTATTGAGGCTGTTAGCGCTGTCGAAGAACTGAGACAGTTTCGACATCTTGCGAGGTTAGTCGAAGTCTCCACAATTACCTGGAATGACGAAGATGTGGTTCGCTGCTACTCATCGTGAGCCCGGATGAAGCCGGCGAAGCTCTGCACCGCCTCGCGCATCGCCAGCCGGTTCTCGGCCTTCGCCAGGATCGCCTCGATCTCCGGCGGCTTCTTGCCGAGCAGCGCGATCTCAAGCGCGGCCTCTTCGTAGAACGCGAACGACATGGTGCGCATGATCTCGGCAAGTGCCGCGCGCGCATAGAGCGAGCGCGCAGAGGCGTGCACCTGCATCGCCGGCTTGCCGACGGCGGCGTCGCGCGACACCAGCCAGTCGAGCGCGTTCTTCAGCCCGCCGGGCACGCCATGCGCATATTCGGGACAGGAGACGATGACGCCGTCGGCGCGGGTGACGACGTCGATCAGGCGCGCCGCTTCCGGCGGCGTTGCCTCGCCCTCGTCGTCCGGGTTGAAGATCGGCAGCCGGCCAAGCCCGTCATAGACGGTGACGCGGCAGTCCGCGGGCGCGTTGGCGGCTAAAGCCGTGACAAGGGCCGAATTGGTCGAGGCGGCGCGCAGGCTGCCGGAGATGGCGAGGAGGTTCAGCAAGGACGGCAGCTCGGCGAATCGTGCCCGGGAAATCTACCACATGGTCTGCCGGTAATCGTCGTCCAGCTCGCGGTCGATCTCGCCGGCGCTCTCCGAGAGCGCCAACTGGTCGCGGATGATCTGGCCGAGCGTCGGCAGGCTCGCGCGGTCGTACCAGGTCTCGGGCTTCCACAGATCGGAACGCATGAAGGCCTTGGCGCAATGCATGTAGGCGGCCTTCACCGTCACCACGATGACGCTTTGCGGCTCCTTGCCGTCGACGGCCAGGCGCTCGCGCAGACCTGGATCGATGGTGATGCGGGCGTCACCATTGACGCGCAGCGTCTCGTTCATGCCGGGAATGATGAAGAGCAGCCCCACCGATGGATTGCGGACGATGTTCTCCAGCGTGTCCAGACGGTTGTTGCCGGGACGGTCGGGGATGGCGATTGTGCTGTTGTCGAGGATGGCGGTGAAGCCGGGCTTGTCGCCCTTCGGCGTCACATCGGCATTGCCGGCGCCGTCGGAGGAGCCGATCAGCACGAAGGGGCTCTTGCCGATGAAGGAGCGGCAGTGGCCGTCGAGCGCCTTCAGCTCCTTGCGGATCGAGCCGTCGGTGGGGCGGGGCGTCTTGTAGATCGTCCTCAGCTCGGCGCGCGTGGTGAGGAATTCCATGCCCCCGTCTCCGTGTTATTTACCCGCGTTCTCTTCCTTGGCCTTTTCCTCCAGCGAGTGGCGCATGATCAGCGGCATCTGGCTGAAGGTGAAGAGCAGCGTGATCGGCATGATGCCCCAGACCTTGAAGGTAACCCAGGCATCGGTCGAAAAATTCCGCCAGACCACCTCGTTGACGAGGGCCAGGAACAGGAAGAACACGCCCCAGCGGAAGGTGAGCTTGCGCCAGCCTTCGGCGTCGAGGCTGAAGGCGGAATCGAAGACATAGCCGAGCAGCGACCTGCCGAAGAACAGGCCGCCGAGCAAGATGCCGCCGAACAGCGTGTTGACGATGGTCGGCTTCATCTTGATGAAGATGTCGTCCTGCAGATAGAGCGTCAGCGCGCCGAAGATAAAGACGACGACGCCCGACACCAGCGGCATGATCGGCAGGGTGCGGGTGAGCAGCCAGGAGGCGATGAGCGCGATCGCCGTGGCAGCCATGAACAGGCCGGTTGCGACGAAGATCGGGCCGCCGAGCTCGCCAAGCGCCGGAAATTTCTGCACCAGCCACTCGCTGCGCGCATTGGCGAAGAAGAAGACCAGCAGCGGTCCGAGCTCCAGCAGCAGCTTGAGCAGCGGGTTGACGCCTTCCTTCTTCTGTTTCTGCGGGTCGGACGGGTCGCGTTCGAGGATGTTCATGAATTTCCTTGTTGTCCCGAAAGTCGGCGCTTTTGGGATCGTTCAAGCCACGCCGGCGATCGCCCTGGCGAATTCGCTGGCCGAGAAGGGTTCGAGGTCGTCGACCTGCTCGCCGACGCCGATGAAATAGACCGGCAACCGGTGCTTGGCCGCGATCGCCACCAGAATACCGCCGCGCGCCGTGCCGTCCAGCTTGGTCATCACCAGGCCGTTGACGCCGGCGACGTTGCGGAAGATCTCGACCTGGCTCAGCGCATTCTGGCCGGTGGTGGCGTCGACGGTCTGCAGCACGGTGTGCGGGGCTTCCGGGTCGAGCTTGCCGAGCACGCGCACGATCTTTTCCAGCTCCGCCATCAGCTCGGCCTTGTTCTGCAGCCGGCCGGCGGTGTCGATGATCAGCACGTCGGAGCCGGCCTCCTTCGCCTTCTCGAAGGCGTCATAGGCAAGACCGGCGGCATCGGCGCCGAGCTTCGAGGCGATGACCGGCGACTTGGTGCGCTCGCCCCAGATCTTGAGCTGCTCGATCGCGGCGGCGCGGAACGTGTCACCAGCCGCCAGCATCACCGAGAGGCCGCCTTCGGTCAGCTTGGCCGCCAGCTTGCCGATGGTAGTGGTCTTGCCCGTGCCGTTGACGCCGACGACCAGGATGACATGCGGCTTGTGGCTGAGGTCGAGCTCCAGCGGCAGGGCTACCGGGGTCAGCACCTTCTCGACTTCCGCCGCCATGACGGCGCGGACTTCCGTGTCCGAAACGTCCTTGCCGTAGCGGCTGGAGGCCAGTGCGTCGGTGACGCGCAACGCCGTCTCCAGGCCGAGGTCGGCGCGGATCAGCACGTCCTCCAGGTCCTGCAGCGTGTCCTCGTCCAGCTTGCGCTTGGTGAAGACGCCGGCGATGTTGCCGGTGAGCTCGCGCGAGGATCGGGCAAGCCCGTCGCGCATGCGCTGGAACCAGGAGCGCCGCGGCGCCGGCTCCGCCGCTTTTTGCGGCTCGGCCTTCTGCTCGACCTTTTTGGCGACCGTCACCTTGCCGGCTGACGGTGCGGGCTTTGGTTGAGATGGCGCCTCTACCTCCCCCTCGATGGGGGAGGTCCCGAGCGCGGCTCGGGGGTGACTGGCGCCGGCGCTGCCACCCCGCCCCGCCGCTTCGCGTCGACCCTCCCCATCGAGGGGAGGGTGGGGCATTGGCGCGGCTTCGACTTCCGGCGCGATCTCGGCGCGTAGAGGCTGCGGCTCGATGGGCGCAGGCTGGCGAATGGGGGGCAAAGCTTCGGCAGGCGGGATTTCGGGCAGCGGCTTCTCGGCCGGAACCTCGCTGGGCGGCATCGGCACCTCGACCGGCGCCGGTTCCGGTTGTCGCTCGGGACGCGACGGCTCGATCTCCGGTTCTGCCGGTGCCGGTGGCGGCACTTCCTGCGGTTCCGGCTCAGGCGCCGGCTCTGGCCCCGGCTGGACAGGCGGTATCGGCACCACCTCCGGCGCCGGCGGCTCTGGCGTCTCCGGCGCGGGCTGAGGTTCTTCTTCCGGTTCAGGCTCCGGCAACGGTTCCGGTTCGGCCGGAACGACCGGCTCCGGCGCCGGCGGAATGGCCGGAGCAGGCTCGGGCTTCGGCTCCTCGGGCGTGGGTGCGACTTGTACCTCCCCCTCGATGGGGGAGGTCCCGAGTTCAGCTCGGGGGTGAGGGTGACTGGCGCCAGCGTCGGCGCTGTCACCCCGCCCCGCCACTTCGTGGCGACCCTCCCCATCGAGGGGAGGGTGGGGAGCCTGCTCGGCTTCCGGCTTCAGCGCCTCCAGCGCATCCCATTTGATCGGCGGCAGCGGTGCTGTCTCGTCGACGCGCTCCTCGACGACCTCTTTCTTGCCGAACGAAAATATCTTCTTGAAGAAACCAGCCATGCGTCTCGCAGTCTCAGGCGGCTTGGGCGGCGAGCGGTGCCGCGATCAGGCGGGCGCTGTCATGGCCGGTGATGACGGCCTCGACGATCTCGCCCGGCCGGCCGGCGGCAATCGCGGCCAGCGTGAAACCTTCGGTGCGGCCGAGCCCGTCGCGCTCGATAAGGATCGATTGCGGCGTGCCGGCAAGGGACGCCAGATGACGGCGATAGGCGGCCTCGCCGGCGGCGCGCAGCCTGGCGGCGCGCTGCTTGACCACCTCGCGGCGCACCTGCGGCATGCGCGCGGCGGGCGTGCCTTCGCGCGGGCTGAACGGAAAGACGTGCAGATGCGTCAGGCCGCATTCCTCGACGATCCTTTCCGAATTCTCGAACATCGCCTCGGTCTCGGTCGGGAAGCCGGCGATGATGTCGGCGCCGAAGACGATTGCAGGACGCAGCTTGCGCACGTCCTCGCAGAAGCGGATCGACTGGTCGCGCAGATGCCGGCGCTTCATGCGCTTCAGGATCATGTCGTCGCCGGACTGCAGCGACAGATGCAGATGCGGCATCAGCCTGGCTTCGGTGGCGATGGCCTCGAGCAAGTCGTCGTCGGCCTCGATGGAATCGATCGAGGAAAGCCTGAGCCGCTTCACGTCGGGCACCTGGCGCAGGATGGTCTTCACCAGCTTGCCCAGCCTCGGGCTGCCCGGCAGGTCGGCGCCGAAACTGGTCATGTCGACGCCGGAGAGCACGATCTCGGCATAGCCGTTGCCGGCGAGGCGCTTGATCTGCTCGACCACGGCGCCCATCGGCACCGAGCGCGAATTGCCGCGGCCAAAGGGGATGATGCAGAAGGTGCAGCGATGGTCACAACCGTTCTGCACCTGCACGAAGGCGCGCGCCCGGCCTTCGATGGCGTCGACCATGTGGCTCGCGGTCTCGCGCACCGAGAAGATGTCGTTGACGCGCGCCTTCTCGGTGTCGTTGACGCCGAAATCGGGCAGCGCGCGATAGGAGTTCGCCTTCAGCTTCTCCTCGTTGCCGAGCACGAGGTCGACCTCGTCCATGGCTGCGAACTTCTGCGGCTCGGTCTGCGCGGCGCAGCCGGTGACGATGATGCGCGCTTCAGGATTCTCGCGGCGCGCCTTGCGGATCGCCTGCTTGGCCTGGCGCACCGCTTCGGCGGTGACGGCGCAGGTGTTGAAGATGACGGCGCCGCCCTTCAGCGCGCCGAGCCCGGCGCTCTCGGCCTCGCGGCGCATCACTTCCGATTCATAGGTGTTGAGGCGGCAGCCGAACGTGACGACGTCGATGCCCGTGGAAACGGGGCCTTTTTGAACGGCGGACATCAGGCGGCGCTTTCGGTGTCGCGGGCCCAGGCGCCGGTCGAGGGATCGAAGCTGCCGGAAAATTCCCATTCGGCGGCACCCGTCAGGATGACGTGATCGTCGTCGCGCCACTCGACATTGAGCTCGCCGCCGCCCGGCGTGAGCAGCGAGACGCTGCGGCCGGTGCGCTTGGTGCGGGCGGCGGCCACCACGGCAGCGCATGCGGCCGAGCCGCAGGCCTTGGTGAGGCCGGCGCCGCGCTCCCAAGTGCGGATGATCATCGTCTGCGGCGACGTCACCTGGGCGATGGTGATGTTGGCGCGCTCGGGGAAGATCGGATGGTTCTCGAGCAGCGGGCCGAAGCGGTCGAGCTCGTAGGACCAGACGTCGCGATCGACCCAGAAGATGGCGTGCGGGTTGCCCATCGAGACGACCGAAGGCGAATGCAGTACCGGCGCGTCGATCGGGCCGATCTGCAGTTCGATCATGCGGGTGTCGCGGAACTCCTCGGCAAGCGGGATCTCCTGCCAGCCGAAGCGCGGCTTGCCCATGTCGACCGAGATCGTGCCGTCGGCATGCTCCTTTGCGTTGAGGATGCCGGCGCGGGTTTCGAAGGTGAAGATCTTTTGCCCGGTCTCGGCGGCCAGGGCCTGCACGACGCAGCGCATGCCGTTGCCGCAGGCCTGCGCGCCGGTGCCGTCGGAATTCAATATGTCGACGTAATAGGCGGTGCCTGATGTGCGCGCATCATGGATCGCCATGATCTGGTCGAACTTGGTCGCGGCATCGGCGTTGAGGGCGATCGCCGCCTCCGGCGTCACCTTGTCGGCACGGCCGCGCATGTCGGCAACGATGATCTCGTTGCCGATGCCGTTCATCTTGGCGAAGGGGGCAGTGCCTGCCATCTAACCGGTCGTTCCAGTTCCGTTTGGCGCTATATGGCGGAAACGGGCGGGAATTACCAGTGTGGCGAGGGTTCTACGTTACCGCGAAGACGCCGAGCACGATCAGCAGGAAGATGATGAGCACGATGCCGATCAGGATGCGCGCGCCCAGGGCGGCGGCGCCGGCCAGCGCCGGCATGCCGAGCAGGCTTGCGGCCGCGGCGACGATCAGAAGGATGATGATCCACTTGATCATGAGAAGGCTCCTGGCCGAATTGCGTTGTGGAACCAACGCAATTCGGGAGGCTGGGTTCCTTAGCCGGATTCGGCGCCGGATTCTGGAAGGTCCCAGACCTCGCCGGGACGCATGGCGCGGAACCGCGCCTCCGGGACGCCTTGTGTCTCCAACGCTTCGGCCAGCCTCTGGGCCGGCTCCTCGATCGGCTCGTCGGTAAGCTGAAATGTGCCCCAATGGCAGCCGGCTGCATGGGCGGCGTTGCACAGTGTCATGCCTTGCACCGCCTCTTCGGGGTTCTGGTGCTGCGGCGCCATGAACCAGCGCGGCTCGTAGGCGCCGATCGGCAGGATGGCCAGCCGGAAGCCGCCGTGCTTTTGCGCCATCAGCCGGTAGTTTGCGCCGCCGTGGAAGCCTGTGTCGCCGGCGAAATAGACCTTGCCGCCGGGCGCCTCGATCACGAAGCCTGCCCACAGCGCCATGCGGCGGTCGCGCGCGGCGCGCGCCGACCAGTGATGCGTCGGCTCGACATGAATGACCGCGCCGTTGCCGACTTCGATCCTGTCGCCCCAGTCATGTGCCGACATTCGCATGCCGGGTACCGCGGCGCCGATGATGGCGTCGTTGCCGAGCGGCGTGAGCACCAGCGGGTCGTGGCTATCCTTCAACCGCTTGAGCGTGATGAGGTCGAGATGGTCGTAGTGGTTGTGGCTGAGCAGAACCAGGTCGATCGCCGGCAGGTCGCGGAAGGCAATGCCAGGCGGATTGATCCGCTTCGGCCCGGCGAAGGCGAGGGGCGAGGCGCGTTCCGACCAGACCGGATCGGTCAGGATGTTCAGCGCGGCGGTCTGGATGAGCAGCGAGGCATGGCCGACCATGGTCAGCCGAAGTGCTGTGCCTTCGATCCGCTGCTCCGGCTTCGCTTGCGGATAGGGACTTGGCCAGGCCGCCGGCCATTTCGAGCGCCCGCCGCCCAATTGCCATCTAAGAAGATCGGCGAAGCGCCCCGGCGGCTTGCCGTCGGGATTGAAAAAGAGGGTGCCGTCGAAATGGTCGCTGGGCGGGCCGCTGTAATAGCGGTTGGCTGGCTTCTTTCTTGCGGCCATCGTTACTCCTGCCCGCTCGATCGCTTCTCCTGAGATAAGGACGCAGCCGCTTGGCGCAAGCATTTTGCTGGCGAATGCCAAGGGGCACGGGATCGCTTCGGTTAGGATCGCCTGTCGGTGCAGTGAGGGTGGTCGATTGAAAAAACGAACCGGGACACCATGGATGAAGGCCGAGGATTTCGGCCGCTCCCTGCCGCACGGGCTGGGCGTCAACCTGCTTGTGACAGACATGGCGGGGATGGTGGCGTTCTGCCGCGACGTGCTTGATGCCCAGATCATCTACGCGGACGAGGATTTCGCGGCAATCGAGCTGCTGGGCTCGATCTTCATGCTGCATGCCGACCATTCCTATCTCGACAACGCGATGAGCGGCGTCATCGCAGGCGCCGAAACGCGCGGGGCGGGCATCGAACTGCGCCTTTATGGCGCCGATCCCGATGCGGTGGAAAAAAGGGCGGCGGCTTTGGGCCACATTGTGCTTGCCGGCTCGATCGACAAGCCGCATGGCCTGCGCGAATGCTACATTGTCGGTCCGGACGGTTATGTCTTCGTGCCCAGCGCGCGGCTGCAAGCCTGAGATTTCAAGGGGTTACGGTCCAGCTTCCCGACCCGGCCCGGCTGCAGAGACGGTTTGCGATAAATTTGCAACACCGGCTCCGAAAACCCTATTTTAACCATATCGGGTTGAAATTCTGCCACCTTCGCCATCTTGGTGAAGCAGGTGTTTTTACGCGGACGGCGCCCCCACCGGATCCGACGGAGGTTGGAATGACTTTTTCGAAGACTGGCCTTTTGGCCGTATCGCTGGCCGCGCTCGTTGCGAGCGGCTGCTCGACCTCGCGCTTCTCGTCGATGGACGACCAGCAGCCGGCACCGCTCACGCCGGCGCCTTCCGGCACGGTGACGCAGAATCAGCTGCCGCCGCCGGCCGCTCCGGGCTCCACCGACCCATCGCAATTCCCGAACGCGCCGAAGAACGCGCAGGTTGCCTCGCTGCCGCCGGACGGCTCGGCGCCGGCCGGCGCCGCCGACCTGACCGCGGCCAGCGTCGCCGGTGTCTGGAACGTCAACGTTTCCGGCCAGAGCTGCAAGGTGGCGACGCCGCAGACCAAGTTCGGCGCCGGCTATCGCGCCGGTCCGCTGCACTGCCCGACCCCGATCGACGGCATCAAATCGTGGAACGTCGCCGGCAAGCAGCTCACCCTCTACGACGAGAACGGCGGTGCGTTGGCCAAGCTCTATTCGTCGGGCGGCGAAAAGTTCGACGGCCAGACTTCCAACGGCCAGCCGATCTCGCTTACAAGGTAAGGCTGGGTATGCTGATATTCAGGTGATGCCAGCCTGACCTGAATCTCAGCGCACCCTGGGCCCTCCTTAGAGCATCCTGCTCAAAGCAAACGACGTGACCTATGCATCTGCGTGACGGCCTCCAGACCCATGCGACCGTCAGGCAGCGCTACGACCATCTGGTGGAAACCGGCGGGGTCGAGCGCGACCCGGCGCAGGAGCGCGTCGTCGCCGCACTCGACCGCCTGACCGACGAGATCTCGGCAAAAAGGCTGGCGCAGAAATCCAGCGCGCTGGGCTGGCTGTTCGCGCGCAGCAAAAAGCCGCGCGAGGCGGTCAAGGGCCTCTACGTCCATGGCGGCGTCGGGCGCGGCAAGACCATGCTGATGGACATGTTCTTCGAGCTCTTGCCGGTCAGGCGCAAGCGCCGCGTCCATTTCAACGATTTCATGGCCGACGTGCAGGACCGGATCCAGAAGCACCGGGCGGCGCGCAAGAACGGCGAAGTCAAGGACGACGATCCGATTCCGCCCGTGGCGCGGGCTCTTGCTGACGAAGCCTGGGTGCTGTGCTTCGACGAGTTTTCGGTCACCGACATTGCCGATGCGATGATCCTGTCGCGGCTGTTCTCGGCGCTGTTTGCCAACGGCGTCGTCCTGGTCGCCACATCCAACGTCGCCCCGCAAGAGCTTTATCGCGACGGACTGAACCGGCAGCTCTTCCTGCCTTTCATCGGCCTGCTCGAACGCAATGCCCACGTGATGACGCTCGACGCCGAGAAGGACTACCGGCAGGAAAAGCTCAACCGCCTGCCGGTCTATGTCACGCCGGCCGACACGGCGGCCGACCGCGCGCTCGACGAAGCCTGGGAGGCGATTGCCGATGGCAGGCCGACCGAGGCGGCGGTCTTGACGCTGAAAGGGCGCCAGCTCGTCGTGCCGCGCGCGGCCGGCGATGCGGCGCGTTTCTCGTTCGCCGATCTCTGCGAAAAGCCGCTCGGCGCGCGCGATTACCTGGCGCTCGCCAACCGCTTCTCGACCATCTTCATCGACCATGTGCCGGTGCTCGGCGAAGGCAGGCGCAACGAGGCCAAGCGCTTCATCCTTCTGATCGACACGCTCTACGACCACCGCATGCGGCTGGTGATGAGCGCCGCGGCGCAGCCTGAAGGGCTCTATACCGCCAAGCGCGGTACGGAAGTGTTCGAGTTCGAGCGCACCGCCTCGCGGCTGGTCGAAATGCAGAGTCACGACTGGCTGGAAGCCTGGGCGGAACGGCGAAAAGTCGAGGCGGCGCCGGTGGAGGCGCGGCAGGCGCAGGGATAGCGTCCCCACCTTCGTCATCGTGAAGCGCGTCGCGATCTTTCGGATTCGCTCCATGCGCTTTAGGTTTTGATTTTGCGCATGTCTTTGTGCCGAACCGCTTTCGGGAGACATGCTCCAGGGTCGAAGCAAAGGGCGTGCCGGCTACTCCCGCATGAAGATCGCCACCTTCAACATCAACAACATCAACAGCCGGCTGGAAAACCTGCTCGCCTGGCTGGCGCGCGCAAAGCCCGATGTCGTCTGCCTGCAGGAGCTGAAGGCGCGCGACACGCAGTTTCCGCTGACCAGGCTCGCCAAGGTCGGCTATGGCGCGGTGTGGAAGGGCGAGCCGACCTGGAACGGCGTCGCCATACTCGCGCGCGGCGCCGAGCCTGTGCTCACCCGCGAGGCGCTGCCCGGCGACGACGCCGACCGCCAGGCGCGCTACATCGAGGCGGCGGTCGACGGCGTCGTCATTGCCTGCCTCTATGCGCCGAACGGCAATCCGCAGCCGGGGCCGAAATTCGACTACAAGCTCGCCTGGCACGAGCGTTTTGCGGCACATGCCGGCGCGCTTCTCGACACCGGCCTGCCGGTGGTGCTGGCCGGCGATTACAACATCGTGCCCGAGCCGCGCGACATCTACCGAACCCGCTCCTATGACGACAACGCGCTGGTGCAGCCTGAGAGCCGCGCCGCCTTTGCGGCGCTGATCGAGCAGGGCTGGACCGATGTGCTGCGAAAAGTCTTTCCGAAGGAGGAGAAGCTCTACACCTTCTGGGACTACCGCCGGAACCGCTGGCCGCGCGACGCGGGTCTCAGGCTCGACCATATCCTGTTGTCGAAGAAGCTGGCGCGGAAGTTGAAAGGGGCGGGCATCGACCGCGATGTGCGGGGAGGGGACAATCCCAGCGACCACGCGCCGGTGTGGGTGGAGGTAGGGTAAGGGGGGCGTGCTCGAAGAAATTCCGAACTTGGCGATCCTTCGCGCCCCCCTTTGTCCTGCCGGCGTCTCCACGTTCGATGCCAGCATCTGGCAAGTAGTGGCTGTGCAGCAACGACCTCTCACATTAGCTTTTGCAGGACTTTGAAGGGGGATTACAGACTTCATGCATTTCATCTTGCACATTTTTGTCCAGCCATCTTGCAATCGCCATGGCTGACGCCCTCGTCCTGTTCATCTCCGCCCTCGTCGTGGCCGGCGCCGTTGCCCTCATCGCACTCGCGCTGCGCCGGCGGCGCAAGCGCCGCCGGGCGCGCGGCAGCGCCGATCCGGCCGGCGACTATGCGCCCCGCACCGCTTGGGGTCCGACATCCGGCAAGCTCAATTTCTCGTCCTTCGTCTTCATGGATGTCGACGGCGACGGAACCTATGGTCTGACCGATCGCGCGATGGCCGGCATCGCGGTGCGGCTGTTCGACGAGTATGGCCGCTTCCTCGCCTCGGCGCGGACCAATCCTGCCGGCTTTGCCAATTTCACAATGGCGTTGAGGCGTCGGCGGGCGGCGATCCGCGCGCCCGGAACCTACAGGTTTTCGGTTTCCGTGCCGCCCGGCTGGCGCGCCAGCGGCGCCAACGAGAACCAGCTTGTGCGCATTGTGGAGGCGTCGGGCTCGCTCGTGGGCCTGGCCGGGGAGGGCCTGCCAAGGCCGGTCGGCCTCACGCCTCGACGCATGGTGAGCGGCAGGGTGCCGGCCGCGGCCGCGGCAAGGCTGTCGGTCATGGGCAAGGGGCAGGTGCTCGAAAGTCACGCGCTCGGCGCGGCCTTCCGCTTTCCTCTGGCCGAGGAAGCCGACGAGGTCGTCGTTGCCGGCGGCGGGCTTGACCGCCGCCTCGCGCTCACGGCCTATCCGGCCGAGCTCGGCCTGCTTGCGCAGGGGGCGCTTGAGCCCGATGCGGTGCTCGTCACCATCGGCTTCGACGATGTCACCACGCGCGGCCTGTGCAAGATCCCGTCGGGCCATGCCGGGCTCGACTGGTACAATCTCAACGCCATGTCGCGCGACCACACCAAGAACAGCGAGGGCTATGTCAACGGCAACGTCTCGGGCGCCTACATCGCCTATACCAGCAGCGGCCATCAGGCCGAGTTCGGCCGTGCCAAGCCCTTCGGCTTCCATTCGGTGATGCTGACCGCCGCCTGGCGGGGTTCAGAGGGGGAGACCGCGCTGGTCGAAAGCTGGCTGGGCGACGAACTGGTCGCGCGCGACGAGATCACGTTGTCGGCGCTGGCGCCGGTTCACTACGCCCCGATGCTGAAGGCGGTGACGCGTGTGCGCCTGTCGACGAAACACCATTGGCAGATGGTGCTCGACGATCTGGTGCTGGCGCCTTGATGGATGTCGACGGCTTTGGGAACCACATGTGTCAAGCAAAGCCTAAAGCGCCTTGCCTGAATGCCACGCGCCTGCGCGCTCAGATCGTGACGAGGGAGCCGCCGCCGTTGGCCGTGACCGCCGAAAGCCTACCCGTCTTGACCAGGGTCGGCTTCTCATAGGTTTTCTTCATGGCACGTTCCCCGTATTCGTGAAATCGAGACGAACTGCCGACCAGCCTGACGATATAGGCCGTTTCACCAGTTCTCAAAAACCATAGACCAGTCTTGACCGGCACTGCCGCCAGACGGTTCTAACTGTCCCGATCAGCTCGGTGGCGGGAGGATGATAACGGAACCGCCATTGGTGACAGCCGTCACCGCCGACAGCCTGTCCTTCTTGACCAAGGCCGGCTTCTCATAGGTCTTCTTCATGACTGAATTCCCCCTTCAGCCTTTCAGGCCGATATCACGATAAGCAACCGTGTTGTCGGCCTCACAACAAAAGTCAAAACCGGATCGAGCCGATCCGGCTGCTCGATCACTGCGGCAGCGGAGTCGAAGCGGTCGCCACGATGGTCGAGAGCTTCCCTTTACGAACGAAAGTCGGTTTTTCGTAAATTTTTTTCATGAATGGATTCCCCTTTGAAAGGTCAATCTGTCCACTGACGCCAGGCGACAGGGCCCAGTGGATCAGCTTTGGGATCAACCCGGGATAGGCGTTGAAGCAACCGCCGTGACCGTCGAAAGCTTGCCTTTGCGGACAAGGACCGGCTTCTCGTAAATCTTCTTCACGCCAATGCTCTCCTGAAAATCCCCGCCGGATAATGTCATAAGGGCGTTTCCTGTCAACTAACGCGGGTGGTTGAGCTTTTTATTCTTGGGGAGTGTGGCTTTCTGCTCACGCGGCCGGCACTTATGGCGCGAAAGACATCGACGCCGCGGGCTTGGGCAAGGGGATATTGGTCCGCTGGCTGAATAAAGTCGAAATCCGGCCGCCAGCCGGATTGAAGCAGGCATGCAGATTTTATCTTTCCTCGTGTGATGTCTTGCACTTAGCCTGGCAAGGAAGCTCGGCTAGGATGGGCCGATGCGCCTTCCGCCGCCGGGCGGAAAGGGACGGGGGCTAGATGAACAGATCGACCGACAGGCTGCTGGCGCTGGCGATGCTCGTCGTCGGCGTGGCCTGCTTCGCCAAGCTCTATCTGGCGCTGGGCGGCAAGCCCGCCGCCACGACGGGCGCCGGGATCTTCGGCGCCGCAGGCATGCTATCGATTCTCGCCGGGCTTTTGTTCCTCACAGGCCTGCTGCCGGCGGCGGCCAGGCATGACCCGGCGGTCCCGCTGTTCGGCCGCGACGCCAGGGTCGTGCCGGCCGGACGTCCCAGGCTCCGCCGCATCGCGCTTGCCGTGCCGCTGCTCGCCCTGCTCGCGATCGTCGCCGACCAGTTCGGTCCGCGGCATGGGCCGGCACGCGAGCCGGCGGCCAGGGATGTCGCCGCCGCTCCAGCCGAACCGTCCGTCCCGGCGCCGGACCCAATGGCTCCCGCGCCCGAGGCGGCCAAGCCGGTCTCGCCGGCGCAGGAAATAGCGGCGAAGCCGCCCGCCGAGCTCGTGGCCGCGCCCGCACAACCCTCGCAGCCGGTGGAGCCGGCTGAGCCTGCCGCTCCGGCGCAGCCTTCGGCGCCGCCAGCCGAGCAGACCGCCTTGGCGCCAGACACGCCGCCCGAGACGGTTGCACCGCCACAGCTCGCACCCCCGGCGCTGCCGACCGCGCCTGAAGGCCACCGCGACGCCGTCGTCTGGCTGGCGGTATCGGCCGACGGCCGCGAGATTATTAGCGCCAGCACCGACCGCGTCATCAAGCTCTGGGACCTTGACGGCCAAAGGCTGATCCGCGACCTCGGCGTCCACAAGGACATGGCGCGCACCGCGCTCTTCATGCCGGACGGCAAGACCGCCCTGACTGCCGGCGACGACGGCGAGATCGTCTTGCGCCAATTGTCCGACGGCGCGGTGCTGCACGTCTTTTCGTCGGCTCTGAACGGCGGCGTCAACAAGCTGGCGATCTCCCCTGACGGCAAGCGCGCCGTCAGCGCGCATGACAGTACCGGCAAGGTCATCGTCTGGAATATCGAGAGAGGCGCCGCGCTGCATGTGTCGACCGGGTACGGCTGGCCGGTCAGCGCCGTCGCCGTCTCGCCCGACGGCACGCGCGCCATCTCAGGCAGCATCGACGGCGAACTGAAGCTCTGGGACATCGTTTCGGGCAAGCTGCTGCGCAGCTGGCACGGCCACGACCGCGGCGCCTATGGCGCGCTCTTCACCGCCGATGGCCGCCACGCGGTGACCGGCAGCGGCGACTACACGATCAAGCTCTGGGACCTCGACAGCTTCACGGAGGTGCGCCGCTTCGACGGCCACTCTGACACCGTCTACGCTTTGGCGCTGTCTTCCGACGGCAAGCGGCTGGGCTCCGTCTCGCTCGACGGCACCGCGCGGATCTGGAACATGAACACCGGCGCCGAGATCGCCGAGTTCGACCCCGGCACCGGCCCGATCTACTCGGTGGCGTTTGCCGCCGACGGCACGCTGCTCACCGGCGGCATCGACCGCACCATCCGCGACTGGCCGGCGGGTGGAGGGGATGGGGTGGTGCTGTTCGCGGGCGCGCCGGAATAGCGTGACATCCGCGCCGCGGATATTATAGAACAGACAGTCTTGCGTTATTGATTGCTGTTGATTTTCAAGTGGGTTGGTAATCTTGAGCGATTTCGAATGGCCGCCTAAGTCACAAACGGCAACCTATAGTCCGCGCAAGCCGCGTCCCGGGCCAGCCCTGTGCCTTGCCTTGGTGGTGCTGGCCGGTTTCCTGCTGTTTGGGCCGGTCCTGAATTACTACCAGCAGTGGTCGCTATCGAAGAAAATACAGGCGGCGTATCTCGCCAAGGATTACGCCGGGGAGTTTCGTCAGCTGACAGTGCTGGCGAACATGGGCAACCTGGACGCACAAGGTTATCTCGGCGGGATGTACTGGCGCGGCGAAGGAACGGCACAAAACGACGAGCAGGCGGTCCATTGGTGGCGCAAGTCCGCCGACGGCGGCAATGCGGAGGCCGAAGCCGCGCTCAGCCAAGCCTATTCGCTGGGCAGGGGCGTTAAAAAGGACAATGATCTCGCCGTCAGCCTGGCGCGCAAGGCGGCTGATAAGAACAATGCAAATGGCGAGTATCAGCTTGGCGTCTTCTATTCGCTGGGTCAGGGACTGACCAAGAGCGATGAGCAGGCACTCTATTGGTGGCGCAAGGCGCTCGACGCGGGAAGCGTGGAGGCCGCGTACAGCCTCGGTCAGGTTTACTTTAACGGCCTGGGTGTCAAAAAAGACGACAAGATGGGGGTGATGTGGACCCGCAGGGCGGCTGACAAGGGGCATCCGGAAGCCGCCTATGTTCTCAGCAAGGCCTACAAGTTCGGTTTGGGTCTCGAGAAGGACAGCCAACTCGCCGCGGTATGGGCTCGCAAGGCCTCGGATCAGGGGAATGCGAACGGCCAATATATGCTCGGCAATCTCTACCATGAGGGTGACGGGCTGGCGCAGGACGAGCGGCTGGCGGTTCAATGGTGGACAAAGTCGGCGACCAGCGGTGTTTCCCAGGCGCAATCGGCGGTGGCCTATGCTTATGCGACGGGCAAAGGTGTGGCCAGGAACGACGAAGAAGCGGCATCCTGGTGGCTCAAGGCAGCCAATCAGGGCGACGCCGGCGCTCAGTCAAACCTCGGCAACGTCTATTCGCAAGGCCTTGGCGTGACCAAAAATGATGCCACTGCAGCGCAGTGGTGGCTGAAGGCTGCCAATCAGGGCGATGCCCGCGCGCAGTCGAATCTTGGCGTTGCTTATTCAAAAGGTATCGGCCTAGCTAAAAGTGACGCAGACGCGCTGCTATGGTGGAAAAAGGCCGCTGGACAGGGCGATGTTCGAGGTCAGTTGGGCGCCGCCTATGCCTACGCCAATGGCAGAGGTACAGCCAGGGACGGCAAGGCCGCGGAGTTCTGGTGGTTGGCGGCGGCCAAGACTGGCAGCGTCGATGCCGAGTTCGGCCTTGGCACGCTCTACTATTTCGGAATTGACGGCACGCCGAATTACCCGGAAGCGGCCAAATGGTTCTTGAAGGCGGCGGAACACGGCAACGCCCAAGCCAAGACCTATATCGAGCTCATGAAACAAAACGGCCTGCTCGACAGCAAGACGCTGTGAGCCTGTCGCCGTGATTGGCGAAAGGCGGCGTCCAGCCAATCTCCCCCTTGCGGGCGAGATGCCCAGTGGGGCAGAGGGGGGGTGCCGGAGCGAGACTTTCGATCGCCGCGGCCATAGCAATGCGAAGGCCAATCATGCCCACCCTCCACCTCGTAGAAGCCTCGATCGCCGATCTGCGCAGCGCGCTTGAGGACGGCACCGTCACCAGCGTCGAGCTTACCGCCACGTATCTGCGGCGCATCGCCCATTACGACCGCCACGGCGTCGCGCTCAACGCCGTGCCCATCCTCAATCCCAGGATGTTCGAGGAAGCGGCTACCTCCGACCGGCGCCGCCGCGAGGGCAAGGCGCTTGGGCCGCTCGACGGCATCCCTTACACCGCCAAGGACAGCTACAAGGTGAAAGGCCTGACGGTCGCCGCCGGCTCGCCCGCGTTCGAGCGTCTCACCGCTACCGACGACGCCTTCACCATCGCCCGGCTGCGCGCCGCGGGCGCGGTGCTGATCGGCCTCACCAACATGCCGCCCATGGCCAATGGCGGCATGCAGCGCGGCGTCTATGGCCGCGCCGAGAGCCCTTACAACAAGGACTTTCTCACCGCCGCCTTCGGCTCCGGCTCGTCGAACGGCTCGGGCACGGCGACGGCCGCTTCCTTCGCCGCCTTCGGGCTCGGCGAGGAGACCTGGTCGTCCGGCCGCGCGCCGGCTTCCAACAACGCGCTCGCCGCCTACACGCCCTCGCGCGGTGTGATCTCAGTGCGTGGCAACTGGCCGCTGGTGCCGACCATGGATGTGGTGGTGCCGCACACGCGCACCATCCCCGACATGCTGGAACTGCTCGACGTGATCGTCGCCGACGATGAAGAGACGCGCGGCGATTTCTGGCGCGTGCAGCCATGGGTTTCGATCCCGAAGGCTTCCGCGCTCAGGCCGCCGAGCTACACCGGGCTGGCGCTGGAGGGTTCGCTTAGGGGCAAGCGGCTCGGCGTGCCGAAGATGTATATCGGCAAGGATGAAGGCGCCGATCGACCGATCGAGACCCGCGCCTCGGTGCTCGATCTCTGGCGGCAGGCGGCGCGCGACCTGGAAGCGCTCGGCGCCGAGGTGGTCGAGGTCGATTTCCCCGTCGTCTCCAACTACGAGCGCGACCGGCCGGGCGCTCTGTCGATGGTCGATCGCGGGCTGGTGCCGCAGGAGTTTGCAAGCCGAGAGATCTGGGACCTTTCGATCTGGTCCTGGGACGATTTTTTGCGCGCCAACGCCGACCCGGCGTTGCCCGATCTGGCCTCGGTCGACGGCCCAAAGATCTTCCCGCAACCGCCGGGCGCGCTGCCCGACCGCTATGGCGACGACGGTTTTGATCTCGCGAAGTATGTCGAGCGGGCGAAGCAGGGCGTGACGCCATTCGAGCGCATCCCGACGATGGAAGCCGGCCTCGAGGGGCTGGAGACAACGCGCCCCGTGGATTTCGAGGATTGGCTGGACGCCCGAGGGCTCGACGCCGTGGTGCTGCCGGCGGTGGCCGATGTCGGCCCCGCCGATGCCGACGTCAACGAAGCCTCCGCCGATCTCGCTTGGCGCAACGGCACCTGGGTCGCCAATGGCAATCTCGTCTGGCGTCATCTCGGCATCCCGACGGTGACCGTGCCGATGGGCACCATGGCCGATATCGGCATGCCGGTGGGGCTCACCTTCGCCGGTAAGGCCTATGATGATGTCGCACTGCTGACGATGGCCGGCGACTACGAGCGCACCACAAAGCGCCGCACCGTTCCGCCGCGCACGCCGGCGCTGGCGGACGATGTGTTTGCGGAGGGCAGGGGGCCGGGCAAGCCTGGCGATGCGCCGCTTGCGCTGACGCTGAGCGCCGAGACGATCCACGCCGGCGACACCGACGAGATCGCGATTGCGCTGGAGCTCGAGGTGGGCGGCGACCCACAAGCGGCTATCCTCAAAGTCCACGTCAACGGCGAGCCGGTCATCATGCTGGCGGACGGCAATCGCCACACCGCGCGGGTCGTCGTGCCGGCCTCGACGCATCAAGGCTTCCACAGCGTCTGGCGCGGTGCGTATGGCTCGATCGTCACGGCCATCGTGCGGCTGCCAGATGGGCGCTGTGCCGGGGCGTATCTTGTGACGGGCGGGATTGAGTAGCGCCCCTCCTTCTCCCCTTGTGGGAGAAGGTGGCCGAGCGAAGCTCGGACGGATGAGGGGGGTTGGCCGGATCGCTGTTTTAAAGAACTAAGCGCTTAGTTTCGCTCGGTGTTTTCGCGCCTCATTCCTTCCAGCACCCCTCATCCGTCTCGGTGCTGCGCGCCGATCCACCTTCTCCCGCAAGGGGAGAAGGGGAGGTCGCGCTATCCCATCCAATCCGCCGCCAGCGCTATCACCCCGAACATCGCACCCGCTGCGCATACCGTCGGCCACCCGCCCCACGCCCACGCGACCCCCGCCAGCAGCGAGCCAACCGCCCCGCCGATGAAGAAGATCCCGACGAACAGCCCGTTGATCCGGCCGCGCGCTTTCGGCTGCAGCAGGTTGACGGCGCGGCGGCCGAGCGTCTGGTCGCCGGTGACGCCGATGTCGAGCAGCACGGCGCTGGCGCCCATCAGCACCAGCGGCAGCCACGAGTCGCCAGCATTCGCTCCGCCCGCCCAGGCGGCAAGTCCGAGCGCCGCGATGAGGCCGAGATGGCACAGCATCGTCGCCGGCCGTGTCCAGCCACGGTCGCCGGCGCGGCCGAACAGCGGCGTCACCGCGGCGCCCCCGGCGCCGACCAGCGCGAAGAGTGCGATGCCGGGCTGGCCAAGCTCGAAGGGTGGCGCGGCGAGCCTGAGCGCGACCGCCGTCCAGAACACGCTGAACGCGGCCATCGCCAGGCTTGCCGTGAAGGCGCGGCGGCGTAGAACCGGCTCCTGTCGCAAAAGCTCCAACAACGAGGCGATGAGCGCCGCGTAGCTCGCATGCGCCAGCGGCCGCCGCCTCGGCAGCGTGAGGCCGAGCAGGATGGCGAGTAGCGCGAGTGCCGCGGCGCTTAATGCGTAGAAGGCCCGCCAGCCGAAGGCGTCGGCGACGAGGCTGGCGAGCGGCCGCGAAAGCAGGATGCCGGCCATCAGACCGCTCATCACGTCGCCGATGACGCGCCCGTCCTGTCCGGGCGGCGCCATGGAAGCCGCGACCGGCACCAGCACCTGGATGCAGGAGCAGGCGGCCCCCAGCATGAACAGTACGGCGAGCAACGAGGCGGCGGAGGGCGCGAAGGCAGCCACGGCGGCGGCGAGCGCCGCCGCGACGAGCATGCGCAGCACCAGCACGCGGTTCTCGACGAGGTCCGACAGCGGCACCAGGAAGAACAGCCCGGCGGCATAGCCGAGCAGCGTTGCCATCGAGACGAGGCCACTTTCGGACGCCGCCGCGCCCAGCGACGGACCGATCAGCCCAACCAGCGTCTGCGGCGCGAACAGGTTGGTGACGATGATGCCGACCGAGGCGGCGAACAGCAGCGTCTGCGGCCTGGTGATGATTTCGGCTGGCCGGTCGGCCAGTTGCGCATTGCCGTGCATGAATGATCCTCGCTGTCCGCATATCCGGCGAGGACTTTATTGCGAACGATCATAATGCTACAATTGAATTGATCTGATAATGATTATGCGAGTTACGCATGAACATTCACGACCTCGAAGCCTTCGTCGCCGTCGTCGAGACCGGCTCCATCGTTGGCGCCTCGGCAAGGCTGAACCTCACCCAGCCCGGCGTCACCCGCCGCATCCAGAACCTGGAAGAGCGGCTGGCGACGCCCTTGCTCGACCACCAGTCGAAGCCGCTGAAGCCGACCGCTTCCGGGAGGGAGGCCTATGAGCACGGCCGCCGGGTGCTGCGCTCGCTGGAAGACCTGAAGGCCGGCGTCTCGCCGGCCGGCGAGGTGAAGGGGGAATTCCGCCTCGGCATCATGCCTTACCTCTCGACCAGCGCGCTGTCGGATCCGCTCGACAGCTTGCGCGCCGCCTTCCCGCAACTGACGCTGAAGATCACCTCCAGCCTGTCGCCGCGCCTGGTGGAGCAGGTGCTGCACAGCGAGATCGACGCGGTCGCCGTCTGCATCGCCGACGGTGTCGCGCCGCCGCCGGAGCTCGTCCGTGACGATCTCGGCGCGCAGTCGGTGCTTTTGGTGGCCTCGCCAAGCCTCGGCGTGCCGAAGCCGGCCGAGCTTACGGATTTGTCGCGCTACTCCTGGGTGCTCAACGAGACCGGCTGCGGCTTTCGCGCCTTCATCCGCCATCGCTTCGAGGTGGCGCGGCTGCCTTTCCACGTCGGCGTCGAGGCGCAGGGGGCCGATCTTCGCATGTCGCTGGTGGCGCGCGGCCACGGCATCGGCGTCGTCACCCCCGGCGCGCTGTCAGGCAGCCCGTGGCGCGAAGCGGTCGAGGTGGTCGATTGCCCCGGCTTCAAGCCACAGGTGCGCTGCTGGCTGCTCCACCGCCCGCCGGCCGGAAGGCTGGCGCGGCCGATCGCGGTGTTCCGCGACGCGTTGGCGGAGGCGCTGAAAGGACCGATGCCGCTGATGTCGTAGGGCGGGGGCAGGGGGACGCCTGACGATACTGCTCTCATGACGGCAACGAAGCGAGCCACGCGTCCCAACATTTCTGCTGCATTCGAGGGAAGGTGGGCGCCACATCGTGACCGTCGGCGAAAATATTGACCAAATCGGTCTTTTGCGGTGGCTGCCCCATCTTCACCTTGCAGGCAATCAGTCCGCGACTCATCTCGATCACTGTCCCCTCTGGAAAGACATAGCCGCTAGCGCCGTAGCAGAAGGGCAGCAACCCATCGATTTCAAGTTGCTGGCGAATCCGGAACAGCGCTTCGAAGTAGTCGTCCTCTTCAGCCTCGATGACCTTTCCTCGGTATTTGCAGGTGAGCCCGCATCTTGCGCCTACGTCGCGAAGCTCAAACGTCGCTTGCTCATCTCCGCCCGTGCCTCCTCCGATCAGGAATACGGTGTATTGTTCATTCATCGTCGTTGCCCCAACCTCTCAGTTGATATTAGTTGCGACGCCACCAGATTTCAACCCTGGATTGTTTATTGACTCGAGGATGGCGCTTCCGGCGGCGTCTTGTTCTTGACCCGTCCCCCGCCTCCGCTATCTTCGCCGCCATGCCAGACACCGCTCCCTCCGCCACCGCTCCGCTCATCGTCATCGACCTGCAGACCGGCATGTTCGACGGCCGTTTCGATCCGCCGATCCATGACGCCGACACAATCGCCGGGCGCGCTCGAAAACTGATCGACTGGGCGCGCCGTACCGGCCGCAAGGTGGCCTTCATCCGCCACGACGGGCCGGCGGGCGATCCGCTGGCGCCGGGTGCTTCCGGCTGGCCGGTGTGGCCGCAGCTCGGCCAGGCGGCCGGCGAGCCGACCTTCGGCAAGAGCGTCGGCAACGCTTTTTCCAACACCGCCCTTGGCGAATGGGTGGCGGGGCAGGGCGCCAAGGACGTCGTGCTGATCGGCGCCCAGACCGATTTCTGCGTCGCCGCTACGGTCAAAGGCGCCTTTACCGAAGGGCTCGGCGTCACCGTGGTTTCCGACGCGCATTCGACGCTGGATAGCGACAAGGAAAAGGCACCCGACATCATCGCTCGTTACAACGCGGCCTTCGCCGAGCAAGGCGTACGGATGACGACGACGGCGGCGTTGGTTGAGGACTGAGGCGCGAACGCCGCATTCCTTCGCGCCCCCCTCTGTCCTGCCGGACATCTCCCCCACGAGGGCAGGGCTATCGCATATGGGTCAGCGCCTGGATGAGGTAGTCGTCATTCCAGGCACATTTCTTAATGCGGTGGCTGATGGGGACTTTGTCAGCATCGGCGGCCTGAAGGATGTTTTTGGCGATGCGGT
>NZ_SRUU01000168.1 GCF_004791585.1 Mesorhizobium sp. M1C.F.Ca.ET.210.01.1.1 | reverse complement strand
GGCAATTCGCTGCTGGCAAGTTTTCTCAGGTGAGCGGCGACAGCTGTATTTCGACACGCCGGTTCTGCTCGCGGCCGGCGGCCGTCGCATTGGATGCGATCGGGCGCGTCTTGCCGAAGCCGGTGACGGCGAAGCGGCGCTGATCGACGCCCTCGCCGGCCAGGTAGTTGGCGACGGCAAGCGCGCGGCGCTGCGACAGGTCGAAATTGTGCTGGTCGCCGCCGGTCGAATCGGTGTGGCCGAAGACATCCCCCGTCGTCTGGCGGAACTTCTTCAGCACCAGCGCAACGGAGTTCAGCACCGGATAGAAGCCCGGCTTCAC
>NZ_SRUU01000167.1 GCF_004791585.1 Mesorhizobium sp. M1C.F.Ca.ET.210.01.1.1 | reverse complement strand
GAGCGGTGGGATTCGCTGCGGCTGCTCACGCCCAACTGGCAGAGCCGGCTGCCCGGCTTCCGCTATGACGGCGACGACCCGGACGGCTACCGGACGCTGCCTGAGGTGATCGACTTCCTCGGCAGCTATGCCAGGGCGATCTCGGCGCCGGTCGAAACCCATACGACAGTTACCTCGGTGCGCGGCGACAGTACGGGATACCTGGTGCGCACGGACCGCGGCGAGTGGCGGTGCCGGACCGTGGTGCTGGCGTCGGGCGCCTGCAACATCGCGCGTCTGCCCGATTTCGCCGCCCGCGTGCCGCCGTCGGTCGCCATGCTGACGG
>NZ_SRUU01000166.1 GCF_004791585.1 Mesorhizobium sp. M1C.F.Ca.ET.210.01.1.1 | reverse complement strand
ACAACTTCGCCACCTGGATCGACCTTATCGTGCCCGAGGATCGCGAGCATGTGCTGGGCCAGATCGAGTGCATACGCGACGGCGAACGCGCAACCTTCGAATACCGAATATGCCGGCCGGCCGACAACGAGAAACGCTGGCTGAGCGATTCCGGCTTTCCGATGCGCGATGCGGCGGGAAAGGTCGCTCATATCGGTGGCGTCGGCCAGGACATCACGCGCCAGAAACAAGCCGCGGAACAGCAGCAAGCTCGCTTCGCCGGATTGCAGCATCATACTCGCACCACGCTGGCCGTGATCCGGTCGATCGTGCCGCGTAGGATGGAG
>NZ_SRUU01000165.1 GCF_004791585.1 Mesorhizobium sp. M1C.F.Ca.ET.210.01.1.1 | reverse complement strand
CATCAGGTTTGCCGCCGAGCCGCCGCCGCAAAGGCTGCCTGTGAACCCGGCGCAGCCGACCGCCTGCGCCAGCCACCCGACGACGGCGTGCTCGATCGACGTCGCCGCCGGAGCCGATCGCCACGAGGTGACGTTCTGATTGAGCACCGCCGCCAGCAATTCCCCTACCGCGCCCACCGGCTCGCCCGAACCGAGCACGTAGGCGAAGAACCTGCCGGTCGATGGTCGCGCATGCGCAGCGATCAGCTTGAAGTCGTGCAGGACATCCCCGCCCCTGCCCTCCTCGGCCCAGGGCCGCGAGAAAAGCTCCGTCGTCTCTTTGCCGCT
>NZ_SRUU01000164.1 GCF_004791585.1 Mesorhizobium sp. M1C.F.Ca.ET.210.01.1.1 | reverse complement strand
GGCTGTCGGCAGGGTCGGTGCGGCCGCCCGGGAAAACGAATTTCCCTGGCATGAAGGCGTGCGCGGCGTGGCGACGTCCCATCAGCACCAGGACGTCGTCGCCTTGGCGGTCGAGCAGGATGAGCGTCGCGGCATCACGCGGACGCAGGGGCCGGCCGTCATGCACGGCCAGGCCCTTGTCGATCTTGTCGACGTCCGCCTTGGTCATAGCTTCCATGCGCGGGAGCTAGCGGAAACTTCTTTCACGCGCAAGTGGCCTGAACGATTCGCATGTGACGCCAGCCACCACCACAGGCCCCGGGATGCGGCTCGCTCACATCATTATCGG
>NZ_SRUU01000163.1 GCF_004791585.1 Mesorhizobium sp. M1C.F.Ca.ET.210.01.1.1 | reverse complement strand
ATCGGGTTCGGCAGCCTCCGGCGGTGGCGCCGCCTCGCCATTGACCTCAGGCGCGGCTTCGACAACCAAATGCTTGTCTTCATTCGATTTCTCCCGGCCCGATTTCGCTTTGCCCGGCGTTCGGGCAGTACGCGATTTGGCGCCGCGGGCCGGTTTCGATTTGGATCTAGCTTCTGACATCAGGCCGACAACGGCCTAAAAATCAAAAGGTTTCATGCCGGCCGCCCGGGGCGGCTACCTGCCCTTTCACGGCTGCTTGCCAGCAAGATCACGACAAAGTCAGGTGCGAGCGGCCGATCAGGCGGCCGTGCCGCTACGGGGATTGCGC
>NZ_SRUU01000162.1 GCF_004791585.1 Mesorhizobium sp. M1C.F.Ca.ET.210.01.1.1 | reverse complement strand
GACTGCAGTTTAAGCGGATGGCGTTGAGCCGCGAATCCGTAAGACTTTCCGGCTGCTCGGTAGTTCTACCGATCCGCACCCGCTTCCAGCCAAAGCCTTGTCATTTCCGCCTGCGAGGTTGTGCCGAGCTTCAGGCCAATGGCGGCGCGATGGCTGTCCACCGTGCGTGGCGACAGACCAAGTCCGTCTGCGATCTGGCGCGAAGTAAAACCGAGCGCGATGCGTTCAAGTATCTCCCGCTCCCGCGCGGTCAGCAGCGACAGGAGCGCCAAATTCTCCGCCTGCAGCGCTTTTGCGTCAAGCGTGCGGGCCAATATCCGGTGCGCTT
>NZ_SRUU01000161.1 GCF_004791585.1 Mesorhizobium sp. M1C.F.Ca.ET.210.01.1.1 | reverse complement strand
CGATACCATTGAAATCACGCACGTCGGCGAGAACTGGATGAACCCTGTCGCGATGCCGCTCCATCAGCCATGCGAGGTTCTGATCAACGCCCGGGCGTTGAAGATTGTCGAGAATGACGACATCCTCGCCATCCCTGAGGAAACTGTCCGCCAGGTTGGACCCGATGAAACCGCTGCCGCCGGTAATGACGATGGGTGCCGCATGGGTGGCAAGACGCGGCGTCGCGAGCCGCGTTACGTCCGCCAGCCGGTCAATGCCACCTTCGGTCAGCAGGCGCGCCAGGAGTTTGGGCTGATTGTCATGACTGACGGCGCCGAGATGGTAGTGTC
>NZ_SRUU01000160.1 GCF_004791585.1 Mesorhizobium sp. M1C.F.Ca.ET.210.01.1.1 | reverse complement strand
GATCGAACGAGGCCTGGTTGCCGATCTGGCTGCCGACCGGCCCCAGGTGCGACCAGCCATCCTCGCCCTCGGCCGCAGACACCGCGCGGCGCAGCATCTTCACCAGCCGCGTGTCGCTGCGCATCTCCGCACCGCTTTTGCGCGGGCGTGCATCGTCATTGGCGACGGGCTCGTTGGATGCCTGTTCGCTCGATGCCTGCTCGGCATCCGGCACACTGGCGTGGGTCTGGCCCAGCGCTTCCAGGTAGGTGAACTTCGAGCATGCGTTGACGAAGGGTTCGGGCGTTTTCTTTTCGCCGAAGCCATACACCTTCACGCCATCGGTCAGCAG
>NZ_SRUU01000159.1 GCF_004791585.1 Mesorhizobium sp. M1C.F.Ca.ET.210.01.1.1 | reverse complement strand
GCCGAGCAGCAGGGCCTCATGCGGCTCGGTGGTGGCGTAGACGAAGATTGTGCCGGCAGCGGCAAAGATCCTCGGCAGTTCGGCCCGCAATTCCTCGCGCAGCTTGTAGTCGAGGTTGGCAAGCGGCTCGTCGAGCAGCACCAGGCTGGCATTCTTGACGATGGCGCGCGCCAGCGCGGTGCGCTGCTGCTGGCCGCCCGACAGGCTGAGCGGGGTGCGGTCGAGATAGGGCGTCAGCTTGAGGAGAGCTGCCGCCTCGCGCACCTGGCTGTCGATCTTGCCCTGCTCGACACCGGCCACCCTGAGCGGCGAGGCGATGTTGTCATAGACC